>NZ_LGDV01000238.1 GCF_001280015.1 Streptomyces sp. MMG1121 | reverse complement strand
GCTAACTCACCACGGAGCCGCTCCACTTCCCCCAGCCTCACACCACGAAGATGCCCACCACCAGGCGAGATCACTCAACGTAACGAAGCACTACTAGGCCGAAGCCCTGGCGCTGTCCTGACTCCGAGCTCAGCTATCCAGAGGTGGCTTGGTGCCTTGCAGCACCGGGTGCCGTGACCGCCGCACGCGTGCCATCGCGCGGTCCCGGCGTCACGGGGCATAGTCGAGGGTTCACCCGTCGAGCCTTCCGCCTCACGCGGCTGTCCTTGCTCACGCGGTACGGCCTCGTGTCGCACACTGAGCGCGCTCCTTGGCCACTTTGCATTGCACTCGGCCAGTTGAGCGCAGCCCGTGGGCCGGGCTCGTTGGACGCCGGTGCGTGGCTCGACGCCTGCTACGTCGCCCTCGTCTGCCGCCAGCCACGCCGGCTCGACCAGCTGACACGGGTGCCGCTGGAGACGCTGCGGCAGGACGAGTCCGTGGACGATCATGTCCTGCGCTGGATCGGCACCCTGCAGCCCTACTGGAGCCGGCGGCCCATGGACGACCTCGTGGACAAGTCCCGCACCACCATGGAGACGTCCGATCCCGCGAACGTGCCCCACGCGCCGGCGGACTTAGTCAACCGGATCGACTACCAGCCCGTCGCCCTGTTCGATCGCCTTCTCACGCGCGAGGCCGAAGACTTCGACAAGGCTCTGGACGAGGCCCGCGCCCACTACGGCGCGTGCTGGTGTGACTCGGCAGCGTCCCAGGTCGATATCCTCGCTCGCGGTACTGGATACTCGATCCGTCACATGATCGGTTCGCAGCTCGGCGAATGCCGTCGCGCCCACCTCAGAAGGCAGCTCCCAGCGTGTTCCAGGAAACCCCGATATTCAACCGTCTTGTCGCAGAACGTGGAGATGTGCCGGCCCAGGCTCGTGGTGAAGCCGACCGCGTACGTCACGAGCTGGCGCGGGTCTTGCCCTCCGCTCCCTGGCCTGCCGCCCGCACGGTTCGCCAGCAGCCTCAACTGCCCGGCGGAAGCGCCTATCCATCCGCCTTGTGAGACACGCTGTGCCGACTGGGGCAGCGCCAGGAGGCGTGGCTGACGACGGCACCCCTGCTCCGGAATCGTGCTTCCCCCGGGAGGCGCCTATGACTTCGGTCAAGGAGCGATCGGCCTTGGTGGTTGGTGGTTGGTGGGTGCCATCGCGGAGCAACGCGAAGGGCACGTCGCCCCGGCGTCTGGCGAGGCAGAGGAGGGCTTGGGTGTGATGTCTTCCCTGGGCGGTCTTTTCGTCGTGGTAGGCACGGCAGAAGCGGGGCGGCCAGGGCAGCGAACGCGGACGGGAAGACGGCCCGCTTGAGCTGCTTATTTCCCCACTGGCCGGGAGGGCTGTTCGCCCGGGATCGAGGAGCCCGAACTCCTCGTTCCCGGGCCGAGGCCGGGGTGGGCGGCGGACGGGCGGGCTCCGGTCTGCCAGCGGCGGCAGGCCAGGCAGGGAGGCTGTTGGAGGGACCTTCCACCACGCTTCGCGCGAATCATGGAGCTGCGCTACTTCGGCCTGGATCATCGCCCCAGGCCGTCAGGCCTGGGCGTCCAGTACATCGGCGTGCGTCCCCCGCGTCCATGGGCGAGGCGAGTACCCATGAGCCGTTGCCCCATTGCCCGTGGCCCTCCACCAGGTCTGCCCCGCCGTCGCATCTCCCAGCTGGTGCAGTGCGGCTGGGTGCGAGAAGACCGGCGCGGCGCGATCCCGTGGACCGCGGGGGCGCCAGCAGCCCGGCCTGGCACGCCGCCGGCCCGGACGACCGGCGTCGCCCTGTTCTGCCACGAACGATGTTGCGGTCTTCGCGCCGCGGCGCGCCGCGTTTTCGCCCCGCCCGGGTGCCTTGCGCCGAGCGGTTCCTGGAGAGCGAATGTCGTCATCCGCGCTGGGTCGGATCGGTAACACTGCGTGTCCCCTGGGCTGCCGCGATCGTTGCCGGGGCATGCGAAAGATCATCACGACTGCCGCGCTTGCCGTGGCCGCCATCGCCGTGGTTGCTCCGGCTCACGCTGACAGCGGCGACGGCAGTGCCACCGCTGCGCCGACCGGGAACATGGGCCGCACGCTGCTGTGCGCGTTCACTTCGATCACTGGCTTCGACGGAGGCACCCATTTCGACAGGTGTGTGAACGACGATTCAGCGCATCCGTAGCACGGCCTGGACCGCGAGCACCGTTCCCGCCCTCGCTGCTCACCCCGCCCGGGGCAACGCCCACGCCACACCCAACTCGGCGCGTGCTGCCCGCTGCTCGGAGGCAGCAGCGGGCCGGTGACAGGTGCCGTATCCGGCAGAGCACTGGAGCCCTGTTGGATACGGCTGGTATATCTGCTGGCCTTCGCGGCGGCCGTGCCGGAGAGCATGTGGGTCATGCAGCGCTTCGGCCCCGAGCGCGCCTACCTGCCCGTGCTCGGCCTGTTCACCGTCGCCTCGGTCCTGTGCGGCGCGTCCCAGGCGCCCTGGCAACTCATCGCCGCCCGCGCGCTCCAGGGGGCCGCGGGCAGGGTGCTCGGGTCAATGAGCCGGATGATGCTGGTGACCGCGGCGGGCCCGCGACGGCTCCCGCGCGTCATGGCGGCCTTCGGCGTTCCGGTGTTCCTCGTCTCGGTGGTGGGCTCCCTGCTGGTCGGGGAACTGGTGACGTTCGCGGGCTGGCGCTCAATCTTCTACCTCAACATTCCGATCGGCCTGCTCGCCATGGCTCTAGCGCTCCGCCTGAAGCGGCCCCGGCCCACCGACCCGAAACGCACGCTCGACGTGGTCGGCCTCCTGCTCATCTCGCCGGGCCTGATCGGCGTGACCTACGGAGTGTCCAACGCGGGCCACAGCCGGGGCGCCGGCTCCGCGGCGGTCCTGGTGCCGGCGTGCATCGGACTGGTGCTGATCGCGGCCTTCGTCCTCTGGTCGATGCGGGGCCGCAGACCACTGCTGGACCTGCGGCTCTACCGCCACACGGTGTTCAGAGCCGCCGCGCACTCGGCGCTGATCAGCGGGGCCGCCGTCATCGGCGGAGCGATCCTGCTGCCGCTGTACCTGCAGACCGTGCGCGGAGAGGACCTCTCGACCACCGGCCTGCTCATCGCCCCGCAAGGCGTGGGTGTGGCCGCCGCGACCTGGTTGTCCGGCAGGATCTTCGAACGGATCGGCGTGCTGACGGTGCTGGCCGGCACCAGTATCCTCCTGGCCGCCACCGTGCCGTTCGCCTTCCTCACCGCGACGACCTCCTACGCCTGGCTGGTCACCCTGACAGTGATCCGGGGCGTCGGCATCGGGCTCACCATGACACCCGCGATGACCGCCGCCTACCAGACGCTCTCGCCGAGCCAGGCCAGCGAGGCCAGCACCCAGTTCAACGCCCTGCATCACATCGGCAGTTCGCTGGGAACGGCAACCCTCGTCATGGTCCTGACCCGCCTCCCGCACACACTCGCCCACGACCCGATGCACCAGACCCACACCTTCGGCATCGCCTACCTCGTGCTCAGCACGATGACCGCGCTGAGCGTGCTGTCCGCCCTCCTGCTCGTCCACGGCCGACGCAGGTTCCAACAACCACTGCTCCGCGACAACACGCCGCTGCTACTCCACTGATCCCTGCCGCTCACAGTGCCCGGTGAAGAATCGGACAGGCCCGTGCGCGGTGCCCCGTCGTTCGGGCGGCCGCCTGGTCCGGGTGGAAGCTGCGGGTGCGTCAACCGACTTGGCGCTGGACCCGCTGGCCCGCCACACCGAGATCGAGGGGAGGCTGTACGCCGTGCTGGCGTGGCCCCGCGTACTTATCGCGTGCGGGTGGGACTACAGCAAACGCCGGAGCAGGGCGGGCAGGCTGCCGACGGCGAGCGCGGGGGAGGCGTTGGTCCTGTGGCTGGCCCGGGAGAATCCGTGGTGGGGCCGGCGCCGGAACGACGGTGAACTGGTTCGTTCGGAGCTGGCCGGGATCGATCCCGCCCCGCGCCGCTGCGGGCCGGTCTGCGCGGTGAGTTCCACACCGCGCAGGCCGAGGGCCCGGCGCGGGACTACGGGAGCTGGATGTTCGAGCCGGAGCTGGCTCCATCAAGGTCAGCAACCCCAGCAGCACGTCCTCCATGGTCCCCTCGACGGGGAGCGGGCCGCAGACGGGGAGTAACCGTGTGTGGACTTGTGTGGGATACGGGACTCCACACGGCACCCCCGGGCAGTCTTGTCCTGCTGCTGAGCGCAAGGCCAGCCCGAGCAGCAGAACGAAGTCAGGGGAACACTTCAACTGCCCCGGCAAAGGGGGCGCCAACCACGGGGGAAGGACACACATGCGCAAACCCGGAAAGGCACGACGCGCCATCGCCCTCACTGCCGCGACGCTCGTCCTCACCGGCGGCGCGACCGTCGCAGCGGCGAGCGCCGCCCAGGCTGCTCCCGCGAGCTGCGGCACGCCGTCCCACCTGGTCTCACAGAGCGGCAGTCCGTACTTCTCCTGCACGGGAAGCTACGCCGGTTCCTGGTTCGGTACCTCGCGGGTGTTCGCGGGCAGCTTCACGACCAGCTTCGTGTGCGGCGACAACGGGACCTGGTACGTCATCAAGCTTCCGCCCGGGAGCGCGACCACCACGTTGCACCCGAACGACGAGTGCGTCGAGGTTACGGTCGGCAGCTGACACCGCCCTCCTGCGAGCCCTGCTCGTGCTGACGAACACCGAAAAGTCTCCCGCTGACGGACGATCCTCTGCAGGCGATGACGCATCCGTCCGGTCCGGGCACCCCGCTGCGACCCGCGTCAGCCCAACAACCGGCAACTTCAGGATGGAAATACCTCAGCGTCCCGAATCCGCCCTCGCTCATCATGTCGCCGCCGGGTGATCCAGATCTCCCGCGGCACGGTTGATCTGAGCCGAGGTTCTTCACCGACGGGGGAACGTGCCGGATGAGGAACGGGGCTCACACTCAGCGCTCTCGCGAACTACGCGACAGCTTCGACACTGGAAGGTACCTATGAGTTTCAAGAAGTCACTCACCGTCTCGGCAGCCTTTGCGGCTTCCCTGCCCCGCGGTCTGAAGAGGGCTGCGGCGCTGACGGCCGGCGCCGGCCTGCTGGCTGTCGTGGGCATGGGGGGCACGGCGTACGCGGGTTCGACCGGGACCGTGCGCATCAGCGTTCCCGGCTGCGTGGGCTTGCTGCACCTGGACGGTGGCGGCTCGTCCAACTGGGCCACCGCTTCGGTGCAGTCCCTGGGCCCCACCTGCTGGCTGGCGTTCTGGGACCGGAACACCACGACTGGCGGAAAGGTCTCCCAGGGCTTCAGTGTCCAGGGGGGCTCAACCGGCGAGGCCGGCTCGCCGTACTACCATGACTTCGAACACCAGGTCGCGATATCCGTCTCCAACGGGACCACCCAAACCGGCAGCGCCTGGTACAACTAGAACTCCTCCGGCCGCGCCTGCGGGCCCTTGACGGCGTGGTCACGATGAGCCGCCACCCGCTGGACTCGCGTCCAGTGGGTGGCGCCCGGGGGCGAGCACTCTCGGGGGCAGAAACCTCCGATCAGAAGCCGTACCTCCGGGTGATGACGACGCGTGGTACTGGTGGGCCGCTCCTGGTGTGAGGGCGGCCCGCCTCTTCGCGTGCGCATGCCCACCCGGAGTGCCACGGCCCGATTGGCTGACGTAAGCGCAGGGGCCGCGACTGCGTTTACATCGTCCCTCTCCTCAGTCGGCATGTCCAGGAAACCGCCGGAAGGGGAGAGACCCGTTGACGGGCACACAAATGGCACTCGCAGGGAACCCGTCTCTGGGGGCCGAAGGGGCTGCTGTCAGCACCATGTGACCAGTTCAGCCTTGTCTTTGAAGTTTCCGAGATCCATGTCCACTGGCTGGTTGGTGTACTGGTGGAAGACCCAGGGATGCTCGATGTCGGGTTTTCCGGGATGGCCGTTGTATTCGGCGATCCACAGGCCGTCACCTGCGAACGAGGTCGTGTCACGGTGCATCCAGAAATCACGGTCGCAGTACAGGACCACCCTGTGGCCAGGGGCTTTCTGCTGCACCCGTCTTATCCACGCGTCCTTCCACTCTCCCGTCACGCCGGGGTCCTCCCAGTCCAGGGCGAGGATGTCGCCATCCACGAGATCGATCTTGGAGAGGAAGTAGTCGGCCTGAACCGCATACGATCCCGGGCGGGCGAAGTGGTAGAAGCCGGTGACCAGTCCTGCGTTGCGGGCTTTCTGTCGCTGGGCCACCCACTTGGGGTTCGTGTAGCTGTCGCCCTCCGTGATCTTTATGAACACGAAGTCGAGCCCTGAGACGTCGTATCTGTCCGCTTGGAACGAGGACACGTCGATGCCCTTGATGCTCACGAAAGGCTCCTTCGTTCGAACCGAGGATTCTCTCAGAATACGCCGAACGGTCAAGTCCCGCCTGGGCAGGCGATAGTTGAGCACGTAATCTGTCCTGGTGTCCCATAACTCTCCCCGAGGGGCGGGGGCGTAGTACGGTTGACGTATATCTGTTCACCGAATGTTGGTGGCCGGGCTCGTTAGAGGTCAAACAATCCGTGTGAGGGATATCGGATGAGCGACTTCCCGGACACCGATACTCCTGGGCCTGTCGGGCCGATGTGGGCCGGAGGCTTCGAAAGCACTGTGGTCAGTCGGAACGGTGCGACTACACGCTGCACTACTTGCCGGACAAGCACAACGACCTGATGCGGCAGCCGGGCTAGCCATCGATCTACCACTGGCCACGAAGAGCGTCCGGCTGGCCGAGAAGCCCAGCGGCGACCTTGGGTTCTACTTCCTGTACTTTTCCGGATTACAGACCGGCGGTGCCACGGCGGGTGTCACGCGTGGAACAGACCCCCGTGCCTGGCCAGGTCAGTTGGTGGTGTGACCGCCATCGACGTTGAGGACGTGGCCGGTGATCTATGAAGCCTTCGTTCGATGCCATGAAGGCGATGGCGTCGGCAAGCTCCTCCGGGAGGCCGAGGCGGGCGAGCGGTACTTTCAAGACCAGAGCCGCCTTGTTCTCCGGTATTCCGGTAAAGCGGGTCAGCGTGCCAGTATCTGTGGGGCCAGGGGCTACGGCGTTCACGCGGATTGCCGACTTGGCAACCTGGGGGTTTTCGTGTTCGAGATCCGTTACGCGGCGCAGCGGGGGATGTCCTGTTCGGTCCAGATGCATTTGCCGTCGTGCAGGTAGCGGGCGCCCCAGCGTCTGGAAAGGGCGGCGACGAGTTGCAGGCCGCGGCCGCCTTCGTCGGTGTGGGCGGCGTGTCGGATACGGGGGGTGCTGGGGCTGCCGTCGTAGACCTCGCAGGTCAACGAGCGGCTGCGGAGCAGACGTAGGCGGATGGGGCCCTTGGCGTGCCGGATCACGTTGCCGACCAGCTCGCTGGCCAGCAGCTCGGTGGTGATCGCCAGTTCGTCCAGTCCCCAGGCGGCCAGTTGGTCGCGGACATGTGCGCGGGCCTGTCCGGCTGCGCGGGGATCCTCCGGGAGGATCCAGGAGGCGACATCGTCGGCGTCGGTGGCCTGTGTGTGGGCAATCAGTAGGGCCGCGTCGTCGTTCGTGCTGCCGTGGTCGGGCAGCAGGGCCGAGACCACCGTGTCGCACAGGTCGTCCAGACGGCGGACGGTGTCGTCCTCGTCCGGTGCCGTGAACGTGGGCGCCGCGTGCTCGGTGAGGACCTGGTGCAGTCGGGCCAGCCCGTGGTCGACGAACTGGCTGGCGGATTCGACGAGCCCGTCGGTGCACAGGACCAGCAGGCTCTCTTCAGGCAGGAGTATCCGGTGCGTTTCGAACGGTGGCTCGGCGGCTCCCAGTGGCGGGTCGGCGGCCAGGTCGGGCCTGTGGACGGTGCCATCGGGATGGACGACGACCGGTGGGACATGACCGGCCAGTGAGAACGAGCATATCCGGGTGATCGGGTCGAAGACGGCGTACAGGCAGGTGGCATAGCAGTCCTCGCCCAGGTCGCTCACCAGGTCGTTGAGACGGCTGAGCAGCTCGTCAGGAGGTATGTCCAGATCGGCGAGGGTGCGCACCGCGGTGCGCAGCTGGCCCATGGTGGCCGCTTCGGGGATGCCGTGTCCCATGACGTCGCCGATCACCATGGCGACCCTGTCGGCGGACAGCGGGATCACGTCGTACCAGTCGCCGCCGACCTGCTCGCCCCGGCCCGCAGGCAGATAGCGTGCGGCGGCGCAGGCGGCAGGCAAGCGGGGCAGCGTCCGGGGCAGCAGGCTGCGCTGCAGCCCCTGTGCCCGGGCGTGTTCCACGTCGTACAAACGGGCCCGCTCCAGCGACTGGCCGACGAGACCGCTCAAGGCGGTCAGCAGCGTGCACTCCTCGTCGGTGAAGGAGCGCTGCCGGGTGAAGGACACCAGGCACATGCCGATGGCGTGCCCGGAAGCGATCATGGGCAGGAACGCCCACGCGTTCTTCCGGGCCGCCGCCGGTACGTGCCCCAGTGTCGGATAGCGTCGGCAATACTCCGCGGCCGATTCGATGAACCGGGGAGTGCATGTCCCGAACACGTCGGCGGCCACGGGGTAGTCGGTGACCGCGAGCCCGTCGAGCAAGCCGAGGAATTCCTGTGTGTATCCGCGGGAGTCGACCACGTGCTGTCGGCCGCTTTCGAACACCCAGACAATGAGCCCGTCGGCACCGAACGGGGGCAGGACGTGCGACGCGACGGCCTGCACGACCTCCCGGGAGGTGACCGCCTCCGCAAGCGCCGAGGTCAGCTTGCCCATCCGAACCGTCCGCTCAGAGCCGGCCACCGAACGACAGGCAGGTGGCGTGTCGGGCACGTCCTCCAGACGCGCGGCGGCCCATCCCGCCACCGAACGCAGATAGGACCGCTGTACCTCGTCCGGCTCGCCGGAGCCTGCCGTCATCACGGACAGCACACCGATCGGCCCATCGGCACCGAGCAGGGGCACCGCGGCCGTGCCGGCCGACCCCAGGCCCAGGCTGTCCCCGGCCACCCAGGCATAGTCACCGCAGCGCATGGCGCGTACCGGTGCCACCTCCTGCTCATCGGACAGATCCGCCCACGCCTCGGCGCTCTCCGAGGCCACCCCGCTGGCGGCGACCAGGCGTAGCCGACGGGCGGCGGGATCCCACCAGTGCAGGAACACGCCTCGGCCATCCAGGCACTCGGCCGCCTTGAGGGCCAGCGTCAGCGACTCCGTACCCTGCAGCGCTTTGTGCGACGCGGCGAGGAAGCTCGGCCCTGACGGCTGAGTGTGAGCCCCGGTCTTGGCTGTCACCGGTACCAATTCGCCTCCTCATCACTCATCGCTCACGGACCTGCACATGTGGTGACGAGTGGTCGAGTAAATACGGCAAATACCCATAAACATTACCCCGTCATCTGCCCATGTCCCCAGCTCCGAACCCAGTGGCGGGAACGGGATGATCTGCTACAGGCAGTGGTCCGGCGCGGGTATGAGGTGCTCTCTGAGAGCACGTTCCCGTGCGCGGGCAATCGTCCGCGCGCTGCGCAGGATGGCCCGGGCGGTTGGTCCCCAGGCGCGCGTGCCCAGCAGCGCGCGAGGCGCGACTCGACGCCGAACCCGGTCTGCAGGCGGTGGCGGGGTCGGCCACTCACGGTCCAGACGGTGTCGCCGGGGCGCCGGAGCCGCAGGCCACCGGCCGTCGAGCGTGACTCGCAGTGGGTCCCGCCCACCCGTGGGATTGCGGGCGGGAGAGGGGGAGCCTGCGCAGGTACAGACCGCCCGCGTTGCCTGTCAGTGCAGTCCGCTGTAGGCGGCCATGACCATCTCCACGTCGCGGTTGTCCGCCTGCTGGTCCCGGTCGATCATCTGGTCCATGACATGGGCCGCCGCCATGCGTGAGCCGGGATCGCTCGCGACCAGCGAGCCACCCCGGCCACACCAGCCGAGGTGTTGCCGAACTTGCCGAAGCTCTCCGTCCAGCACATCGGCGTCCCTGGGATGCGGTCGTCACCGCGGAACACCTCCTGCCACGCGGGCTCGCAACGCTGGGGGACAGCAGTCGCTGCGGGCCGAGAACCACCGGCTGCTGAAGGCAGAGAATAGGAGTGGCAGCTGGAGCGAGAGCTCTTGCGCCGGGCAGCCGCCAATTTGACTCGGGAGGTGAAGTGAGCCCCCACCGCTGGGACTTCATCTCCGAAAATCGTGCCGACTTCGGCGTGAAGCGGATATGCCGGGTCTTGGGCGTCTCCCGCTCCGGCTGCACGACTGGAGCCGTTCCGCCGGCTGGCCCACTGCAACCGGCGCCGCCGCCACTCCGCCCTCGGCTACCTCACTCCATTCGAGTTCGAGCAACAGCTCCTCTCCTCACGTACGCTGCCGCTCGTCGCATGAAACCCGGTGCCCGCTCCCGAGGTTGAGCCTTACCATCTCGACAGCGAGCCGGGCCGACGGCTCGCCCGGGCGGCCGTCCGTTGAACGACGCCACGCACATCGTCCGGGCCGACGCGCATCGTCCTGGTCGATACCGCGATGGCCGCCGCCCGCAGCGGCAACGTCCTTGGCTCCCGGCTGATCCGCCGCGCCCACGCCCAGACCGGCTGGTACCTGCACGCCCCGGCCTGCGCCCTCGTCAAAGCCGACCGCGCCCGCCCCGGCACGGCCGAGCACCTCGCCGCCCTGCCCGGCAGCACCGTCCTGGACCCGGCCTGCCCGCCGCCCTCGCCGTGGCCGTACAGACCGCCATCAGACCGCCGTACAGACCGCCATACAGGACGCCAAGCAGCACACATGGACCGCCGCGCACGCCCAGTACGTCGCACGGCCCACCCCGGACCGCCCCGACGGAGCGATCATCCCCACCACCGCTCCCGGACGACGGGTCGGCGAGCCGGTCCGTGTTCTGGACCTCACGTCCTGACCGCGGCGTGGAACGGGGGAGGGCACGGGAACTCGGGATCGCCAAGGCCGACCTCAGGGCCACGCGGTGGCACGTCGGCAGTTTTGATCGGAAAGTAGGGGACCTGGACCGGACGCCCGCGCCGGCCGGAGGAGGTTCGCTTCACCGACATCGAACACCTCGGGTTCGGCCTGTAGCGGCCGCAGCTACGACACCGGAAGTTGACCATGGAATACATCGCCGGCGCGGCAGGGGTACTGGTCCTGGTGCTGGTCCTGAGCAGTATCCTGCGCACACTCGTGGTACCCCGGGGCCTCTACTCCGCGCTGGTGTTCCGCCTGTGGTGGATGCTGCGCAGACTCCTGCGGCTCAAAGCCCTCCGCGGCGGCTACGGCGCGATCGACCGCACCCAGACCTGGCTGGCCCCGCTGATGCTCATCGGCATGCTCACCACCTGGCTCGCGGGCGCGCTCCTCGGCTTCGGCCTCCTGCTGTACTCACTGTCCCCGCTGTCCTGGACCACCGCGTTCCGGGAGGCGGGGTCCAGCCTGTTCACGCTCGGTTTCGCCAGTGGGGCACGGCTGAACCTGTCGGTGCTCGACTTCGTCGCCGCAGCCACCGGCCCGGTCCTGATCGCCCTCCAGATCGCCTACCTGCCCACCCTCTACGCCGCCTACAACCGTCGCGAACTGGAGGTCACCCTGCTCCAGGCGCGGGCCGGCGAGCCCGCCTGGGGGCCGGAGATCCTCGCCCGGCAGTGGCTGGTCGACACCGAGACCGCCCTGCCGGCGCTGTACCGGGCCTGGGAGCGGCTCGCCGCGGACATCGGCGAGAGCCACTCCACGTACCCCATCCTGCTGACCTTCCGTTCCCCGCGTCCGCACCGCAGCTGGCTGGTCGGGCTCGTCGCGGTGATGGACGCGGCGGCGATGCAGCTGGCCCTGGACCCGCGGCTCGCCCCGCCGGAGGCCCGGCTGGTGCTGCGGGCCGGCTTCACCGCCCTGCGCGACATCGCCCGCGCGTTGCGCATCCCCTTCGATGTCGACCCGTCGCCGGATGCGACGATCCGGCTCACCTTCGCCGAGTTCGACGCGGCCGTGGACATGCTGGGGTCAGCTGGGTTCCGGGCCGAACGCCCGCCGAAGGAGGCGTGGCCGCACTTCCGGGGCTGGCGGGTGAACTATGAGGCGATCGCCTACGAACTGTGCCGCCGTTGCGACGCCGTACCCGCGCTGTGGACCGGCCCCCGCGACTTTCCCGGCGGCCCGATCCCGCCCGCGCGCCCTGCGGACCGGCGGCCTGATGGAGGGCGGGCGGAACTGCCCCCCGCCTCCGGGTAGTTCCCGGCCCGTGGCGGGAAGACCGCAGCGAAGTACAGGTCGGCTACAGGCAGTAGCCGCCGCCATGACGCCGAATACCGGAATCGGGCGCCAGGACGCGGTCGCAGTGGAGCGTGCGGGCTGGATTGTTGGCTCCAACCCTGATAAATGACCTTGTCATGGCCATGAATGCGATTGAACTGCACAGTATCAATCGTTGGGAGGCGTCCTTCCTGCGCGAGGAGGTGGGCGGCTACTTCACCCACGGCGTCGAGTGCATGCCGGGCGCGACGGTACTCGACGTGGGCGCCAACATCGGTGTGTTCTCGGCGGCCGTCTATGAGCGGCTGGACGGGGACGTGCGGATCTACGCCTTCGAGCCGGTACCGCCCCTCCACGCGACACTCGAACGCAACGCTCGCGAATTCTTCGACGGACGTCTGACCGCGCTCCCTTACGGTCTGGCGTCCCGGGACGACGAGCTCGACTTCAGCTACGTTCCGGCCGCCACGATCTTCTCGTCCTCCTCGCGGGATCAGGGGAACATCGAGGCAGAGCGGCAGCGGGTCACCGCCAGCGTTGTCGAAATGATCCGCCAGGGCGGCCTGGGGCCGGTCCCGCGCCGCATACCCGCTCCCCTCCTCACTCTTCTCGTCAGCCGCAAGCTGCGGGTCATGCGGCGGATTGAGACGCACCGGGTGAAGGTCAGGCCCCTGTCATCAGCGCTCGACGAGCAGGGCATCGACCACATCGACCTGCTCAAGGTCGATGTGGAAGGCGCCGAACTCGACGTACTCAGCGGCATCGAGGAACGGCATTGGCCGCTGGTCCGCCAGGCCGTCGTCGAGGTGGAGCGCTGGCAGCAGAACCGCGACACGGTCTGCGAGGTCTTCGTCACGCACGGCTTCACGGTCAGCACCGAGCAGGACCGGGTGCAGCAGGCCGGCGACATCGGGATGGTGTTCGCGCTCAGGCCCTGACCCCGACGGGCCCACGGATACGGGCCCCGGCCCCGCCGCCGCCCCGTATCAGCTGCTTCGTCCGAGCAGTGCTGGTGGGACGAGCACGGCCTCGGCCCTGACCACTTCGAAGGCCGTTCCTGGCCCGTCCGGTACCACCACGTCCCTCTCGTGACCGCCGCCTACGCCTTCCTCACCGAACAGTGCCTGGCCCCAACAGTGCCTGCACCGGTCTCGCCTTCTCCCAGGTCCCCGACGCCCACCCTGCAGAAGGTGCGCAGGCAGTCGACACCCCTGTCGGCGCCCATCTCCGGGCAGGTCCTCGAACTTCTTCGGCCAGGGAGTCCGGCGGTCTCTCCAGTGGGGGCACTCACGTTGACCGCTGTTCGGTGGACAGCACCGCCTGTTGTCCCCGCGCGCCGGGCCGGCCGAGTGGACAGTGGTATCCGTGGGCGAGACGGCTAGGACCGTCGGTATATGTCAGTACATGTCAGTACATACGGTCATGGCCGGGCAAGGAGGAGCATGGGGATCATCACGCAGGACATGCGCGGGATCGTTGACAGCGCGAAGCTGGCGTTCGTGGCGACGGTCTGTGAGGACGGCTCCCCGAACCTGTCGCCAAAGGGGTCGCTGCTCGTCTACGACGACGACCACCTGGTGTTCATGAACATGGCTTCCCCCACGACGGTGGCGAACCTCAGGAGGGATCCCCGGCTGGAGGTGAACGTGGTCGATTTCCTCCTGCGACGTGGTTACCGGTTCAAGGGCACCGCCGAGCTCCGTGGTGAGGGCGATCCGGTGTACGCCTGGTCGCGACAGTGGGTGATGGACAGGCACGGGCCCGCCTACCCGTGTCACGAGGCGGTGCTGATCCGGGTGTTGCGGGCGCTGCCCGTCGATTCGCCGGCCTACACGTTCGGGCACTGGAGTGAGGCGGACTTGAAACGGGCCTGGGCCGACACCTACGGCGTGGCACATGACTAGCCTGCCCGCGATGGTCACTGCCGCGTGCGTGGACGCCCACGGCGGCGAACCGAAGCCCACCGACCGGCCCCGCCGTGCTCCCTGCCCGTAACCGCGTTGTGCGAGAGGGGGAGTTGGTGTCTAGTGGCCTGGCGCATCAGACACCGAACAGGGGAGTAGAGTGATCAGACTCAGCAAACTCAGACGCGTGCTGGCGTCGATGACCGGCGCCGGAGTCGCGTGCGTGCTGAGCGCACCCGGGGCCGCCGCGGTGCCGCACGGCACGGTGGCACCGGGAGCCGCCTCGGCGATGGGGGTTTCGACGCTGTCGTTCAGCGCCAAGTCGGTCGACGCCACCTCAGGGTCGGCCACCATCGAACTGAGCTGGACGATGACCTCGTCCAACCCGAGCGCCTCCGGCTTCGGGGGTGACGTCCATCTGCGCAGGATGAACCCGAAGACCGGCGCCTACATCGGCACCGAACTCGCCGCCGGCTTCGACTCGCAGGGCTCACCGTCCGGCGACGTCACCGTCAAGCCGGGCGCCACCCCCGCCTCGGCCACCTACACGTGGACGGTCGCCGTCCCGCAGTTCGGGGCCACTGCGAAGACAACCTGGGCGGTCTCGGAAATCCAGGCGGGTGATGGGTCCGGCGACTCGATCGACTGGGACGCGAGCCGACTGTCCGCGTTCCCCCGCACCTTTGCCGCCCAGACCACCGCGGACAAGGGCTACCCGAGCCTGGACCGGATCGCCCTGGCGCAAGGTGCGCAGACCACCGTCTACGAGGCCCCGGGCCAAGGTGCCACGCTGCGCTACCAGCTCGACAGCCAGGAGCCCGAGTCCGGCGTGTACGGCGGAACTGTGGTGGCCACCGGGCCGGGGGGCCGCAAGGCCAGCGGATCGTTCGCCATCGGCTGGGACGACAGCGAGGGTTACCAGGGCTGCGGCTTCATCGACTGGACGCAGCGGCAGTTGCTCGACTGTTCCGTGACCGTACCGTTGCCGGCCGGCCTGCCGGAAGGTGACTGGAAGGTCACCGAGGTGGACCTGACCAGCAATGCCGGGGTCACCCATGCCTACACCGGGCTGTCCGAAGCCTCGGTGCACGTGACGTCCGACAGCGTGCTGTCGGCGAGCGGCTTCGCGTTCACCCCGAACCAGGTCGACAGCTGGCACTCGCCCGTCCCGACCGCACAGCTCTCGCTGCGGCCTTCCGGCGCCGTGGGCGGTGTCAGCTCCGTGCAGTTGACGAACTGGGGAAACAACGCCAACAACTGCCAACAGCTGTCCACCACTCCGACCGAGCACGCGGACGGCACGATCACCGTCCCGGTACGCGGGCTGCCGGGCCAGTTCAGCTGCCAGCTCACCGGTCTGGTGATCACCGACGGTCAGGGCGACCAGGCCGCGTACGGTTCCTCGCTGGGCGCCCCGGACATCGACGCGACACTGACCAACGTCCCTGACACCGTGCTGCCGACGGTGGACGCGGCCACGCTCAGCCCGGGTACGGTCGCGGCCAACGACACCCAGACATGGCTCAAGCTCACGATCGACGTGTCCGCCTCCACCGCCGGGGTCAACGGCCTCGACCTGTATCTGGTCGACGCATCCGGACACGCCGTCGAGGTGCAGTCCGGTGGTGTGTCGACCACCTTCTCCGGCCCGCTGGACGAGTACTTCACGCTGCCGCAGGGCACCGCCCCCGGCACTTACACCATCGGCTTCCGGCTCCAGGACCAGGGCTACAAGACCGTGAGCTACGGCCTGCCCGGAAGCGGTAGCCAGCCCATGCCCGGCGGACCGGTCACCCTTGAGGTGACCGACCCGCCAACCGCCGGCTAGCCACCCAGGACAGTCCGGACGCGCCCCCCGCCGCACACCTGCCGGGACCACGTCACACACGCCAAAGGGCCGGCTCGGGAGACCCCCTCCCGAGCCGGCCTTCTCCGCGCCCCGGCAGGATCCGAACCTGCGACACCCAGCCCGGCGCCTCACCCGCTCCTTTCTCCGCCGGGCCATGCAGTCCAAGTGCATGCCGACCGTCACCATCCCGCACCGATCGACGGCGAATCCCGCGCCGGTCACCCAGCACCAACGGCTCGTACTGCTGCGACAGCACGTAAACCGCGACGCAATCCCGCTCCAGGACCGCGTGGCCGCCGCCCTCGTCCTCCTCTGCGCTCAGCCACTTACGCGGATCACCAGGCTCAGCAGCGACGACGTCCAGCACGAGGACGGAGAAGTCCTCGTGTTGGTTCGGCGACCCACCGTCACCCGTTCCCGCCCCGGTCGACGGAATGCTGCTCAACTACCCGGGGCAGTGAGCGAACACCAAGACCGCGACCAACCCCAATGCCCGATGGCTCTTCCCCGGCCGCCGGGCCGGACAGCCCATGACCTTGGAAGCCGCGGCACCTCGGCTCCGCCAACTGGGCTTCCCTACCGGGCCAGGACGCACACCGGCGATACGCCAACTCGTCCTCCAGGCCCCGGCCCCAGTGATCGCCCGGATGCTCGGCTACACGAAATCACAGCCCGGCTCGCCAAAGAGGCCGGAGGAATCTGGAAACGCCATGCCCCCGGGGGTCACGCGCGGTGCCCCTTGGTCAGCGACGGATGCGGGAAGCCGGTCACGCACGACCTTCGTCGCCCCGCAGGTACGCTCCCGCACGCGCTGCAGCCACTGCGGCCTCGGCGGCCTGGTCCGCGGCGGCTTCGTCGAGGCCGTAGCTGCTGGTCAGCAGGCGGTAGTAGAGGGGGGCGGAGACAGCACGGATCACCTCGTGGACATCGGTGCCCTCGGGCACCTCTCCCCGGTCGATGGCCTGTTGGACGCAGGGTGCCCACTCCTTGACGCGGATGTCGTAGAAGCGGTGCAGGGCCTCGGCTGTCTTCGCCTCGCAGGTGGCGGCGGCGATCACTGCCTTGAACAGCGCTCCTTGCCGCGGGTCGGCCAAGGTGCGCTGCACGAGCCGGGCGTTGGCCTTGAGATCACCGAGCAGCGAGCCGGTCTCGGTACGCGGCAGTGACTGCTCGGCCATGTCCAGCAGCAAATCGGCCACCAGGCTGGTCACCGTTCCCCAGCGGCGGTAGACGGTGGTCTTGCCCACCTCGGCACGGCGTGCGATGTCGGTGAGGTCCAGGTGGACAAACCCGTGTTCCGCCAAGGCGTCCCCAGCCGCCTGCAACACCGCCGCCCGCACCCGCGCCGTGCGCCCACCAGGACGGATGGTCCCCGGATCCGCACCCTCAAACTCCATAACGGGACTCCAGTTCCATTAATCACTTACACCTGCTACGTTGAGGTACACACTAACGGAACTCCAGGACCATTAGTTGGGTCAGGCGACGAAAGGAACAGCTATGGAATACAGGCGGCTGGGCGCATCCGGCCTCAAGGTCCCCGCACTGAGCTTCGGTGCCGGCACCTTCGGCGGCCAAGGGCCGCTGTTCGGTGCCTGGGGCAACACCGATGCCCAAGAAGCACGCCGTCTCGTGGACATCTGCCTCGACGCCGGGATCACGATGTTCGACACCGCCGACGTCTATTCAAACGGAGCCTCCGAGGAGGTGCTGGGCGAAGCGATCAAGGGCCGCAGGGACCAGGTGATCGTGTCCACCAAGACCGGCCTGCCGATGGGCGACGGCCCAGGCGATGCGGGCTCCTCTCGTTCGCGCCTGATCACCGCATGTGAGGACGCCCTGCGCCGGCTGGGCACGGACTACATCGACCTGTTCCAGCTGCACGCCTTTGACGCCGGCGTGCCGATCGAGGAAGTCCTGTCCACACTCGACGATCTCGTACGAGCTGGGAAGGTCCGCTACCTCGGCATCTCCAACTTCTCTGGCTGGCAGGCGATGAAGTCCCTCGCGAGTGCGGAGAGATACGGCCACTCGCGCTATGTCGCGCATCAGGTCTACTACTCACTCATCGGCCGCGACTACGAATGGGAGCTGATGCCCCTCGGACTCGATCAGGGCCTTGGAGCCCTCGTCTGGAGCCCGCTCGGCTGGGGACGGCTCACCGGCAAGGTCCGCCGCGGCCAGTCGCTCCCGGCCAACAGCCGACTGCACGACACCGCGGACTACGGCCCGCCGGTCGAGGACGAACACCTCTACCGCGTGGTCGACGCCCTCGACGAGATCGCGCAGGAGACCGGCAAAAGCATTCCGCAGATCGCCATCAACTGGCTGCTGCAGCGACCGACCGTCTCCTCCGTCATCATCGGTGCCCGCGACGAGAACCAGCTTCGCCAGAACCTCGGTGCTGTCGGTTGGACGCTCACGCCCGACCAGACGGCGAAACTCGATGCGGTGAGCGGCAAGACAGCTCCCTACCCGTACTTTCCTTACCAGCGTCAGGAAGGCTTCGCTCGCCTCAACCCACCAGTTATCGCACCTCCGCCCGCTGCGTGACATCGACGTCAAGCAGATGAAGCGCATAGCCAGGCCGCCCCGGACTCGGACGGGGGGGCTGGCTCACTCAACGCCTGCCCGGGGCCTGGACAGCTGTGGTGACAGCCTCTCCCTCTGTCCGCCAACTTGTCGGCACGACCACAGTCGGTCACCAGGGAACCTCACGCACAGAGGAATACGCGACAGCCGAATACGCGGGGTCGCCGGTGCGATCCCCCCCCATGAGTGCATCGGCGTGCTGGCCGCCCAAGCTCCTGATCTGCACGAGGTGTTGGACCGCTGCCGCCCCGGAGCACAGTGTGGTGCAGGGGCCGGGGAGCATCCGCTCAGCTGTTGGTCCTGCCCGTAGCGGGATTCATCCCTGACAGACGCCGCGTGCGTAGTCGTACGTGGCCGTCGCCTGCGAGTACTGCCACTGCGGCGCGAGCAGCTTCGCCTTGAGCTGGGTCGCAGCGTCGGGGCTTTCGATCACATAGCCGAAGTCCTGGAGCCAGGACGGGTAGAGGTTCTTCGAGCCGATGTAGAAGGCCGCGTCGTCGACCGAGACCAGCTTGTGGTGTTGGGCGTAGGGGTGGCCGTCGGCCCACTTGGCGTCGTCCGAGCTGCGGAAGGCGGCCAGCTGGAGGGTGGAGCACATCGTCGTGCGGGCGGTGCCCTTGTCGCCGGTGAGCAGGGCGAGGCGGTCGCGCAGGGTGTCGCTGATCTCCGAGAGGGACTTGATCTGTGAATAGCCTCCGCTGCCGACCGCGCCCCGGTTGGCGGGATCGCTGACCACGATGCGTACCTTCACGCCCGCGGCCATCTTCGCGGCGAGGGCGTCGTAGAGCCTGATGTCGTAGCGTGGCAGTGGCGGGCAGGTCGCGTTGAGGTCTTGCTGGGAGATCTCGATGTGGTCGCGGGCGCTTGCGACGAGGGCGCGCAGAGCGCTCTCCTCGGGGTTGACGGTGTCGTAGTCGCGGTCGGCGTTGGTGTTGTCGTGCAGCCCGACGACGCACCTGGTGTCGGCGGCGGTGGGCAGGGTCGGACTGAACTTCGACGCCGGGTCGCTGTTCTTGATGCCGACGCCGAGGCCGCCGACGGCGATCGCGGGGACGTCACCGGTGGGGCTCGGGGTGCCGGCGTACCCGGCCAGCGACGGCATGCAGCCCGCACCGTTCGACGAGGCGAACCAGACGCTGGCGATGTTCGACTTGTTCTCGCATGTCCAGGACCACAGCGTGTCCAGGTACTTGCCCGCGGACTTCGCGGCGGGGCCGGTCAGCGCGAGGTCGACGTCCGTCACCGGGTGGGCGGTGTCGAGGTAGTCGTGCTTCCAGCCGTTGATGCCGCCGGTGACGACCGACTGGTTGTCGACGACGAGCAGCTTGGAGTGGTTCCAGGAGAACGCGGTTTTCGAGGTGGTCATCGATGCCACGTTCAGCTCGATGTTCTCGGCAGCCTTGCCGAGCTTGGCGGTCAGTTCGTCGCGGTATTTCGACGGCAGCACATTGAGGTGGTAGATCGGCGCGGCGCCGACGAGGATGCGGACCTTCAGCTTGTTGCCCGCGGCGGCCGATGCCTGGAGACCGTCGACGATCGCGTCCTGGAAGGCCCCGTCAGGGAACGGCGCGAGGGAGGATATGTCGACGGTGTGCGTGGCCTTGGAGATGTTCTCGGTCATCTTGGCGAGCAGTCGCCTGGTGCCGGGCCGGTCGGCGCACTTGTCGTCACCCCAGCAGCCGGGGGTCTGGAGAAGCCAGTCCGAGGGGTCGGCCGTCGAAGAGTCGAGCCGGTTGCCCGCGGTGCGCTCCCAGACACTGCCTTCGAGGCCGGGAGAGACGTTGCGTAGCGCCTGCTCCACCGCGTCGAGGTGCGGGGTGCCCGAAGGACCGGGGGAGTCCGCGAGAGCCGGAGCGGCGGGCAGCCCCGCGATGACCAGAGAACAGGCAACGACGCGGCCCGTGAGACGGAAGCGACGGCGAAGCTGACGGTGGTGAACCATTTCTTTTCGCATTCTGGCAGGCACCAAGGGGCGCACCTTCAAGATCAACTTTCGGAGACTACCAATGACGTGGAGACCGCCAGACCGCTCTGCGGCGCCGTTGGCCGAGAACCGCCTATCGCCCCCGGCGGTGTCGGTGAGCGCCCATCGGACGTACCCGCAGCGGTTGCTCGACCGTCACGTCCGTCCTCATCGCCGACGACCTGTCGTCCCCGCGCCTGCCGGGGCAGCTCCGGAGTCGTCAGCGATCACCGCGGCCCTCCTGTGCCGGACGCCGCCGTAGCCCTGGCGCGGGCCATAGCAGTTCGGCGAGCGGCGCGACGGACTGCCAATGCTTGGGGTACTCGACGGGTGCGTGCGGGTTCGTGTCGCGGTTCTTCACCATCCGGGTGCGCTCCGGCACGGTTTCGTTGTCCGGGAACAGGGCCCTCAGGTGCAGCTCGGCGATGGTGAAGTCGTCGCGGTCGCCGATGTCCACCCAGCGCTTGAGGCGGCCTGGTGAGCGCAACGGCTGTGGGTGCAGCGGTCGGCGGATGATGGAGCGCAGGCCGAGCGGTGAGTTGAAGGTGACCAGCAGCGGAACCGGCTGTTCGAGCCGGTGCAGGGCCTAGGGCGAGTATTCGGTCGTGATCAAGGGGTGGTCTTGGTGAGCCAAAGCGCGATAGGCGTCACCTAGGCAGGCTTGTTGTCACCTGCGAGGTTGGGCGCCGGACTCGGAGGTGTCGGCCGACTCCATGGTGGTGGGTCGGCGTCCGCCGCAGCAGGCCACCACTACTGTCGCCGTGGAGTTCAGGAAGATCGTGAACCAGGATGACCTGTCCACCGCGTCGATGGATCCGGTACGAAGCGGCTCTTCCCCGGCTCGCCGAAGGATGTCGACACTGTCGGCCAGGCCATCGATCGTGTGGCCACGCTTCAAGGAGTGGTGCATTCGACCCCGGAAGACGCCCGCGTGCCGGTTGGCCGGGACCAGGCCGTCCCAGACGACGAAGTCAGCCCCGGCGATCAAGGCGTTACGTGCAGGCCCGCATGCCGGAGTCTGTTCGCGGAGCATGGCGATGAGGTCGTCGCGAGTCACACTGCGCCCCGGCGACAGGAAGACCAGTGATCGGCGATGTGTGACAACTCCAGCGCCTCTCTGGTGACAGTCCGGCTGCTTCGACCCGGTTTCTGTGCAGCCTATGCGATGCCGTCGGTGACAACTACCGAGCCTCGGCACACTTGGCCAGGTCCTTGATCCAGACCATTACGCCGCGAAGGTGGACGCCGCCGAGGTAGCTCGCAGGGGTCTTGTCGTAGCGAGTGGCGATGCCTCGCCAGGCTTTCAGCTTGTTGATCAGGCGCTCGACGGTGTTCCGCTTCTCGTAGAGCTCGGCGTCGTGGCTGACGGGCCGGCCGCCCGTGGAGCCTCTCTTCTTCCGGTTGGCGGCCTGGTCCTTCTTTTCCGGGATGCCAACCGCCGCAGGAAGGGCTCGGCCGGCGGCCGCCCCGTTGCCTTCGACACCAACCGCTACCGGCAGCGCAACACCGTGGAGCGCTGCTTCCAGAAGATCAAGACCTGGCGCGGACTCGCCACCCGCTACGACAAGTCTCCCGAGAGTTACGAGGCAGGAGTGCATCTCCGAGGATCGCTCATGTGGTTGAAGCACATCACCTCAACCACATGATCCAAACCCCGAACAGCTCCTAGTAGGACGACGGTTCCGAGCGAGTGCGGGAGTACGGCCTTGGTGTCCGGGGCCACCTGGGTCAGTACGGCCTCGATGGCCCTCTCGCGGACGGTCTCGTCGTCCAGATACCCCGCAACTTGTCCGAGGTGGAACACGCCGGTGCCGCTCAGCGCCGCGAATCCGGAGCGGGCGACGGAGCCGAGCCGCCCCAGCATCGCGACGAACATGCGCAGTATCCCGGCCGGACCTTGTTCAAGGCCGACTTCGGCGCGGGTGGCAGGATCGGATGCGTGTTGCTGGATGCTGTTCATGATTTCGGCGGTGACGTCCTCGCCGGTCGCTGCTATCGGGTCGGGCAGCGGCATGGCCCAGTCGTCCTGCGGAACTTGGGGGGCGTGCAGGCGGCGGTAGTGCGCCATGGCGGTCGAGAGGGAACCGTCCTCCGGGCGGGCGGCCTGTTCGGCACGGCTGTTGTCCCGCAAGGGCTTTGCCGACGGACGCCTGCGGTCACCACGCAGTTGCTCCTCGGTCTCCTCTTCGGGACCGATGCCGTGCGCCATGACCAACTCAGCCCGCCCTGAGCCGGGCTTGTGGCCGGGTCGCGGGGCCGCTGTCGTCGGTGACGCGATCATGGTGACGCGGTGGCGCGGGGCGTGGTGTCATCGGGTGTGGGTGACTCGCGTCGGCCGGCGCCCTGCGCCCTTCCGGGCGAGCGTCTCCCGAACAACCACCCCGGTCCGGTCCGGACTTCTGCCCCCTTCCAGTCGGATCGGGTGATCGTTCCTCGCGGGCCCACAACCGATCGGCCGGATACGGTGGTCAGCCGCCAGTGCTGACCGCGGTCACCGGCACTCCTACTCGGTCGTGTGCGTCGGGTAGACCTCGACGTCGGTGTAGGCGCCCTTGATCGCCCCCGCGCCCGCGGGCCACTTCAGGCTCACGGTGTGGGTCTCGTTCGGGGGAGTCACCAGGATGTTGGTTGGGGACGCAAGGCTGTTGCCGCTGCTGTCGATGTCGTAGGCGAGGTCGAAGACAGCGGCGTCGCCGGGCTTCAGGGTGGTGATACGCGGCTGGGCGTGGCCGCGCTCGATGGGGCTCGAGGTGTGGTCGGCGTCCTTGATGTCGACGCCCGCGAAGCCCGTCGCCGAGCAGGTGGTCGAACCCCGGTTGATCATGGTGATGTCGATCCTGCCGGAGGTCTTGTCCGGCGAGGCGTCCCTGGCGTCGATGGCCAGGTCCGCCGTCTTGCAGAACGTGACCTTGCCGCCGGTCTTCGTCGTGCCGTTCGCGGCGCCGGCCGCGGTGTCCTTACCGGAGCCCGGCTTCGCCTTGCCGGCTTCCGAGCCGCCGGAGCCCGAGCCGGCCTCCGACTTCGAACCACCGTCCGAGGGCGAAGAAGACGTAGGCGAGGACGAAGAGGCGGACGATGAGTCCTTGGCGGACGAGTCCTTCCCGGAGTCGCCGTTGCCACAGGCGGTGAGTGAGAGGGTGACGGCGACGCCGATGGCGGCGAGAGCGGTGATGCGAGTGGACTTCACGGTGTTCCCCCAGAAGTAGCGCGGTGCACGTGGTCGGAAGTATTTGTATCTCGCAGCCAGTTACAGGCGGTTCTCCGGATTGTCTTCGTTCCGTCACTGACGTATTGACCTCACGGTCCGCCAAGGCGCCACCGCACGGTCACCATCCTGGCCCGAGCTCGCTCATCCGGACCTTGTCCCGCGCACCGGTCGACATGCCGCGTACTCGACTACGAGCGGCCACCACGGCGGCCAGTACTGGAAGTTGTCCGTAGGGGACAGCACCGGCGTGATGTCCATGAGCGTCTCGCCGACCTTCTCGGCGTCGAACACCCCTGAAGCCGCGCTCAGTTGCTGCACGTGCGTGCTGGTCGTCGTCTTGCCTGGGCCACGGGTGCCGTTGGGCCGTACGATCACGAGATTCGACGCCAGCGTCGAGCGGGCCGCGGGAACAGGCACATCAGAAATCCGGTATGGCTTCGGCGTGGCGGTGACCGGCCACGGTGTTCGTGACGAGCCGAATGCCTCGTTGATGTCAACCAGGCTGTCCCGACGAAGCCCTGTCCTCCGGCTCCTCCGGCCCGGCTCCTCCAGCTTCGCCGGTGACAACTATCGTGCTTCGGCTCAGCAGTGGACCGGCGGGGCAGTCAGCACAGCTTCAACGCCGCGCACGCGATCAGCGCCGCCGCGAACAGTTGCTCGCGGCGGTGCGCACCGTCCCCGCCCCGGCCCGCTCGGCCGTCGCGTCCGAAACGGGGCGGACGCGCCCGGGCGCGCTCTGCGTTCTGCCAACTGCCCTATGGCACACGGCTGTTCACTGATCCGGGCCCGCAACTCGACCAACTGCTGGCGTTGGCCAGGTCGGCGCCCGCGGGCAGCGCCTCCGGCACGGTGGTGATCTCGGCGAACGTCGGCATGGACGGTGTGGGCAAATCGGCGCTGGCCATGCGCGCCGGGCACCGGGCGCGTGAGCAATTCCCTGGCGGGCGGCTCTTCGTGGACCCCCACGTCTCTCGGGAGGCGGCGGAGCAGGCAGGCGAGGATCACGCGGTCGGCGTCGGTGAACGCGGCCGGCGCGGCAGCCGTCGCGGACTGGGCACCATGGAGACTGCTGGTTCCCCGATGCCGGCTCAGGTGGTGTTCGCGTGGTCCAGGTCGAGCAGCAGTCTCTCCACGTCCGTCATCAAGGAGCCGTAGATGTGCCACGCGCCCGGTTTGGTGAGGGTGCCTCGGCCGATGAGGTCGGTCATGGTCTCGTGCCATGTCAGGGCGCCGTCGATCGCTCCGCGAAGTCGCTCCCGGGAGGCTGCGTCCGGTGTGCCGGTGGTCGGGCGCGGTTCGGCGAACTCCTCGACTGCCGTTCCCGCCAACCTCAGGGTTTCGGCGTACTGATCCAGGAACTGCTGGCCCAGATGGTGATCGGTGTGGTCGTCGTGCGCGTTGTCGGCCAGTGTCCGCGCTATTCCGCGTACCTGGAGAAACACTCCGCGCAGGGTTCTGAACGCCTCGCCATGGGTCACGTCCTTGCGCCGTGCGTGTGCGGTGCACCGGGTGTTCCAACGCAGGCTCTCGTCCGCCTGCCGTACCTGCTCCTCCGCGCCCACCAGCTCTTTCTCCAGATCGCGCGCCTGGTGCAGCCATGTGTGCGCCCTCGCCGCCAGCTGGCGCTCGCCCAGTCCGGCACCCATCTCGCGCAGCAGCGTTCCCATCGCCCGGGCGAGGCTGCGCACCGCAGAGTCGGATTCGTCGAGGTAGAGCGGTGGCAGCACGAGGGCGTTCACGACGATGCCCACCACGGCACCCGTCAGGGTCTGGACCGCAGGGGCCACCAGACCGCCCACCGGTGCCGCTGTCGTGGCGGCCAGGGCGATGAGCGCGGTCGAGGCGATCTGAAGACGATCGTCAACGGCGCGACGAGGCCCGACCACCACTGCGATCACAGCAATGGCCGCGACACTTCCCGCGGTCGATCCCAACAGCCAGGCGGTCACCAGGGCGAGGGTCAGGCCGGCCAACCTGGCGACCACGCTGTGGAGCGCCTGTGTCACGGAGCGATACACCGTGGGGGCATTGGCCATGATCAGTGCCGTGGCGACAGCTAGATACGGGCGGCCCCCGGGGGACCACGGAGCCACCACCCCCCAGGCCAGCAGCGCCGCCGTCAGGCTCTTCACGCCGTGCACCGCATGGCCGGCTCGCCTGCGGCCGGTGCGGCCGGCGGGGCGGGCGCATCCCGCTCCGGTTGTAGTCACGAGGGCGCGCAACGGCCAGATGGTTGAAACTTGCATGACCGGATGCTGGCATGTTTGTCCCTTTTGCGGTATGGCGCGCCTCACGCCCGTCAACCTTGCTATCGGGCGGACGGGCGAGGAAAGGGTGCGGGCGCCCCGAAAGTCGGCGCGACTTATTGCCCTGTCTATTCCGGGCCATTTGGGTGATTTGCTTCACGCGCAAAGTTTATTGTTCAACTATGAATATGTGCGTAGCTTTGCCAGGGCCAAGACAGCGGGGCGTCCGCCGCCGGCAGACACGGAGCGGCGGACAGTGCAAGGAGGAAAGATCATGAAGAAGCTCATGCGACGCACCGCGACCGTGAGCGCTTCCGCGGCACTCGCCGCAGGCGCTCTCCTCGCCGCCGCCGGCTCCGCGGCTGCGGCCACTGCGCAGGACGCCGGGCCCACCCGTGCCCAGGCCGTCCTGACCGCGGACGCGAAGACCACCGGCCTCCACGGCGCACATCACGACCGCTGCGGCCATGTGTACGGTCACCGGCTCCATGGCCGCGGTGTCCAGGGCTACGGCAGCTCGCATCAGGACTACCGCGGCCTGTCCGGCGACGGCCACGTCCACACCGGCACATACCGGATGGCGAGTGTCCGCTTCGACCCTTGGGTGGAAGGCCAACTGCTGGCATTCGACCCCTGGATCGAGGATCAGTTGGCGACGTTCGTCCACCCCGGCGAACCCGGTCACCGGCACTTCGTGAACGACTGGCGCCGTAGCATGCACACGCACTCGGACCGCTCGGGGCAGAGTACCCGCCGCTGAGTGCTCGCCTGCGGCACGCTGAGGTGCGTCCGCCCCTGCGTCGGCGAGGTCGTCCCTCCGCCGACGCCAGCAGCCACCGGCTCGAGAACCGTCTCCAGGTCATCGAACGGGACACCGACGTGGTCTGATTGGTGCACATATCCCGTGTTTGGTGGCGCACTCACACGAGTACGGGGAAGACACCTCGCCGACGACACCGACCCGAGCATGTTCGCACCGGCTTCCCTGGCCCGCCCCCGCCCGTCGGCGCGAGGCCGAACCCGGACCAGCCCCCTGGCCACATGCCTGTCCGCGCGGCCTCTTAATATCATTTCGCATTCTTCGACGGACGCTGATGCCTGCTTGGCCGTGCCCGCCGTCCAACGCCCAACGCGACACAACGGCTCCACGTATGGCGATGGAACCGTGTACCGAGGAGGAACGTTCATGCACGCTCGGAGGATCGGCACGGCCGCCGCAACGGCAGTGGCGCTTCTGGCTGCCCGTGACCTCATCCAGAAGAGGCACGCATTGCTCCGGAACTACCCGGTGATCGGGCACGCCCGCTACCTGTTGGAGACGATCGGGCCGGAGTTGCGGCAGTACATCGTGACGTCCAACGAGGAGGAGCGGCCGTTCAGCCGTGACCAGCGGTCGTGGATCTATGCGTCGGCGAAGGAGGAGAACAACTACTTCGGGTTCGGAACCGAAGTCGACGTCGAGCACGTGCAGGGGCACGCCTACCTGAAGCAGCGCACGTTCGCCGGCACACTGCCCGACGCGCACGACCCGCAGGCGCCACTGCCCTCGGCCAAGGTGCTGGGCGGGCCGCGCGGGCGTACCAGGGCGTTCCGGCCGGCGAGCGTCGTGAACATCTCGGCGATGAGCTTCGGATCGCTCTCCGGCGCGGCCATCACTGCGCTCAACAAGGGGGCGGCGCTGGCGGGCACGATGCACAACACGGGCGAGGGCGGCCTGTCGCCGTACCACCGCAACGGCGGCGACCTCGTCCTCCAGATCGGTACGGCGTACTTCGGCTGTCGCAACGAGGACGGCAGCTTCAACATCGACAAGCTCAAGGACGTGGTCGCGGGCGCCCCCGTCAAAGCAATCGAGATCAAGCTCTCCCAGGGCGCCAAGCCGGGGCTGGGCGGAATGCTGCCGGGCACGAAGGTGACCCCGGAGATCGCCCAGATCCGCGGCATACCGGCCGGTAAGGACTGCGCCTCACCGTCGCGGCACACCGCGTTCAGCGACGTCGACTCGATGCTCGACTTCGTCGAACTGATCGCCACCGAGACCGGTCTGCCGGTCGGAGTCAAGAGCGCGGTCGGAGAGATGGGCTTCTGGCAGGAGCTGGCCACGCTGATGGCACGTGGTGACCGTGGTGTCGACTTCGTGACGATCGACGGCAGCGAGGGCGGCACCGGAGCGGCGCCCCGGATCTTCGCCGACTCGGTGTCGCTGCCGTTCCGGATGGGCTTCTCCCGGGTCTACGGCACCTTCGCAGAGCTGGGGCTGACCGACGAGTTGACCTTCATCGGCTCCGGCAAGCTCGGCCTGCCCGAGAACGCCGCGGTCGCCTTCGCCCTGGGTGCCGACATGATCAACGTGGCCCGTGAGGCGATGCTGTCGATCGGCTGCATCCAGTCGCAGAAGTGCCATACCGACAAGTGCCCCACCGGCATCGCCACCCAGAACCCGTGGCTGGCCCGCGGCCTCGACCCGGCCTCGAAGGCCACCCGGGCCGCTGTCTACCTGCGCACCCTGCGCAGGGAGCTGATGAAGGTCTCGTCGGCCGTCGGCGTCGCCCACCCGGCCCTCATCACGGCCAACGACGTCGAGATCATGAACGGCGACTACGAGGCCCGCACTCTCGCCGGCGTCTACGGCTACAAGGACGGCTGGGGCGAACTCGGCCCACACCTCGCCAAGGAGATCACGGCACTGCTCGCCACCCAGCCGGCCGACGTCCCGAAGCCGGCCGTCTGACGCACCGACAGTGACAGGCACAGCGCTCGGGCCTCCCCTGCGCGGAGCACGCGCGCGGCGCCGTCGGGTGTGTCACGTTCGCCCTGCAACCTGCCGGAGAACTCGCGGAGTTCGGGTCGCTGTCGGGCAGCCGCTCATCGAATGCCCTCTTCCCGGCCGGGCTGAAGGAGGCGGCGCGGTGTTCGCCCTTGCCGGCGTCCGGGCCAGGGTGACTCCGACGTCGCCGGCGTCGATCCACCGTACGAAGAACCTCCCGGCCTGTGACCAAGCCGGCCGGGAGGCACGCCCCTGACTCGTGCAACCCGTGCAGGGCCGTCAGGCTGGCCGGAGCAGCGTGGGCTCTGTCCGGTGAACGCGCTCGTCCAGGACGGCTGCGACGCCGTGATCTCACGAGCCACGGTGGTGACCACTTCACCTCGGTCCGGGTTCCTCATCCAGCCTCCCGACCGCCGGCCAGACGGCGCCTCCACCAGAGGTCGGAACGCCACTGCCGACGAGTGGCGAAGGGATCAGGCAACGTGCGCTCGACGTACCTGGCATCCAGGACGCGCACTTGGCGTTCGAGTTCGGTGCGGGACCTGGGAGGCAACCGCCGTACGACCTCCTCAAGCACGTCGCGTGAGTGCCGCACGTCGTCGAAGGCACAGCCACGGCAGGAACACTCCGCATCCTGCGGATACACGGGCCGACGTCCCGACGGTTGAAGAAACACTCGATACCGCCGCAGCGCACGGTCGGTGGCGCCGGGGTAGATGTAGTAGTCGTCTGCAAGCCGCTCAACTCGGTCTATCGCGACGCTGGTTCGGACAGAGAGCCCATGGATCCGCTCAGGAGGCAGGCTCCACGCGACACGGGGCGTCTGTTGGGCGCGCAGCGCGCCGGGCCGCTTACGCGGCATCGGCCTTTCGGGTGGCTGGCATGAGGACCATCATGCCAGCCCCTACGGTCCACCGGCGGCCGGACAGCCGCATCCGGTACCGGCTCGCCGCACCAGGGGCCAATCCCACGCGGTCCGGAGCGGAGTACTGGGACAGTGCTCAGGCCACCCGAGCCGCTCAAGCCGAGCCGTTCGAAGCCGTACGCCGTCAGCCGGGACCCGCCCCAGGCGATGCGCCGGACCTGTCCATCGACCGTCTGCCCCTCGACCGTCCGCGTCTGGCGAACGTGCGCTCGCGCTCGCGGGAGCCGGGCCCCCGGGGGCATCGGGCCGGGCCGCCTGGACCGGCTGCACGGCGGCCCGGGCGGGCCCGGTGGGGTTCACGGGTTCAGGGGGTTCAGGGGGCCAGGGGTTCACCACGCTCCAGCGTTCGGCCAGGATGTCGTTGCACGGGGCGAGGCTGACGCTGCCGACGCTCCGCGCCCAGGTGGACCAGGTGATCAAGGGCGGCGCGGACAGGATCGAGCGGACGCCGCCGGACCTCGCCCAGCGATGCGCACCCACTGCCTCAACTTCTGTGGGGCGCTGAAGAAACATCACGGCGGCGAGGACATGGCCATGTTCCCGACGCTGGCCAAGCAGTTCCCCGCATTCGCCCCGGCGCTGGTGCAACTCGGCGAGGAGCACAAGGTGGTGGCGCGGATGCAGGAGGGCATCCAGCAGCTCGTCGACAGTGTCGTCCCAGGTGTCATCGACCCCGTACGGCTGCGCGCCGACCTGGAGCGGCTGGCGAACCAGCTGGAGTCCCACTTCAGATACGAGGAGGAGACGATCGTGACGGCGCTCAACGCCACGGCCCCGGCGCCCGACTACGCCTGATCATCCACCAGCGCCGTCTCCGGGCCGACCCATTCCTCGGCCCGGAGGTGTCCGCTGCGCGCCGGAGCGCGGCAGGAGCGTGCCGGGGCCCGGAAATCCGGGTTCCGGTCGCCCTCGACTGCTACCACGGGCGGATGAGGACGGTGCCGTCTTTGCCGGGCCGTACCGCGTGCGCCACGGCGTCGGCTAGCTCGCCGAGGCCGTACGTGGCGGCCACGTCGAACTGCTCATGGAGCGCCAGCGCGATCTGTTTCGCGGTGGCGATGTCGGACGCCCGCCTCTCGGGAGACGCCTCAGACGGCCACCCGCTGATGATGTTCTTGCCCCGCAGCGTCAGGGACTTGCCCAGCAACGTCGATGCATGCACCGAGATCGGTTCCTCGGCGATCAGGCCGTAGCTGACCAGCTTCCCGCCTGGTGCCAGGAGGTCCACAAGGCTCCCGGCCATCTTCCCGCCGATCGGGTCGAAGGCGACACTCAGTGGACGGCCGCCGGCTGCCTCGCGGACCTCGTCGGCCCAGTCCGGATGTTCCGTCGACACCACCGGTACGTCCGGGAACCGCTTGCGCAGCTCGGCGGCACCGCGCTCGCTGCGGACGATGTTGATGAGGGCGAAGTCGTGGAACCGGGACACGCCCGTCACCAGCCGTCCGACCGACGATCCTGCGGCGGTCTGTACCAGACAACCGTCGTAGCCGAAGGCCAGGTGCTCCTGCGCCTCACGGCGTAGCATCACCGCGGTGAGGGGGTTCGCCAGCATCTGCGCGGCGACCTCGTCCGACATCTCCCGCGGAACGGCGACGACCGCCTCGGCATCCGCCGCGATCCACTGGGCCCACGTTCCCGGCTGCGGGAAGACCGTTACGCGCGCGCCGACCTCGACACCCGGCGCCACGCGCGTGTCCGGGCCGATTGCCTCCACCACACCGGTGGCCTCCACGCCGGGTGTCACCGGCTCCGCAGCCTCCTCCGGGGATGCCTCGATGGCGAGGAGATCACCGGGGTGTACCGGGAAGGCCGTGGTGCGGACGAGGACCTGGCCGCGCTCGGGCGCTGGCTCCGGCTCCTCGATGACGGCCAGGACGTCCCTGGGAGCCCCGCCACGGGTGTAGACGACACGACGGTTCACGATGTTCCTCCTGCGCGCCGGCATGTGGTCACGCTCGCACGGTGGGGACTGCGCAGCACAGCCGAAGAGGCCGACCGGGTCATAAGAGGTCCTGACAAAGGCGTTGGAGGTGTCGGTGGGTGGTCAGGCAGGTCGTGAGGCCGAGGAATGCCTCATGGATGTCATCACGTCGCTCCCAGCGGAAGCGCAGGAGGCGGAAGCCGTGCAGCCACGCGATCGTGCACTCAACCACCCAGCGGAAGACGCCGAGGCCAGAACCGTGGGGTTCACCTCGTTCGGCAATGACAGGACGGATGCCGCGCTGCCACAGCAGTCGGCGGCACTTGTCGTGGTCGTGGTCGTGGCCGCGGTCCGCGAGGAGTGCATCTGGTCGGTGTCTGGGACGGCCGACGGCGCCCGGCAACGGAGGGGACCTTGTCGACAAGGGGCAGGAGCCGGGTGACGTCGTTGCGGTTTGCGCCGGTCAGCGACACCGCGAGGGGGATGCCCTGGGCGTCGGTGAGAACGTGGTGCTTGCTGCCCGGCCGTGCACGGTCGACCGGGCTGGGGCCGCTCTTGGGCCCCGCCGAGCGGCCCGCAGGTGGGAGGAGTCGATCACCGCCCGCGACCAGTCCAGCTTCTTCGCGGCCCGCAGCTTCTCCAGCAGCACCAAGTGGAGCGCGTCCCGGACACCGGCTTCGTTCCACGTCGCCAGACGCTGCCAGCACGTCACCCCCGAGCCGAAGCCCAGCTCCTGGGGCAGGTACTCCCACTGGATGCCGGTATGCAGCACGAACAGGATCCCGCGCAGCGCCTGCCGGTCCGGGATCCTAGGCTGCCCTCCACCAACTTCGGACCCGGTTGAGGCAGCAACGGCTCGATCAGCGCCCAAAGTTCATCCGACACGGTCCAAGGTCGCGACTGACGTTTCCCCACGAGCAGATCGACGACCGCTCAGCCGAAAGTCACATGATCAACGGCTTCTGTTAGGACCTCTTAGGGGTCGTAGGCGGTCAGTGCGCGCATGACCGGCCGGCCGTGCATGAACGTGGCTCCACCCGTCAGGCCCCCTTGGAACCGATCATCGAGGGAACCGGGAGGCGCTCTACCGGCGGACCGCCGTGATCAGCCCGCCGGGCCGCTCCTCGCGCTGCGGCGGGGTGCTGATCGGGCGGCCGTAGGCGGCAGCGCGCTCGCGCAGGGTGTGGCTGCTGGCTTCCCAGCCGTGCCCGGCCAGCCAGCCCACCGGGTCGTCGGGTGTCTCCGAAACCCACATGGACGCCGCCGATCCCGGCACGGCGTCCGCGCCGAAGCGCTCGATCACGCCGCGCGAGCCCAACGTCAGCCCCATCCGACTGCCTGCCGCGGACTGCGCGCTGATCCGGGCCAGCAGCAGCTCCACCGCGTCCTCGGGCAGGTAGATCAGCAGTCCTTCGGCGATCCACACGGTCGGCACCGTAGGGTCGTGCCCTGCGGCGGCCAGCGCGCCTGGCCAGTCCTCACGCAGATCCACCGCGACGGTGATCCGTTCGCAGCGTGCGACGGCCTGCTCCTGGCGCAGCACCGAAGCCTTGAAGTCCAGTGGCGCGGCGGTGTCGACCTCGAACAGCCGGGTACCCTCGGGCCAGTCCATCCGGAAGGCCCGGCTGTCCATGCCGGCGCCGAGCAGCACGACCTGCCGGACCCCGGACGCGGAGGCCTGCTGCAACAGGTCGTCGAGGAACTTCGTCCTGATGACGATGGAGAACGACACGGCCAGCCGACGGCGTCGCGCGGCCTCGTCATCGGGTCGCGGCGGCGAGGAGGGCCACATGCCGCCGGCGGCGGCGAAGGCCTGTGCCAGTGGGTCGCGGAACAGCGCGTTCTCCCGCTCGGTCTCCAGCGCCCGCACCCTGGCCACCCCCACCGCCGTGGCCCACACTCCCGACGGCTGCACCCGCTCCTGCTCATCAGTCACCGCGCCAGCCTAGATGATCGATTCCAAGGGCCTGAAGAGTGGAGCCAGGTTCATGCGCGGCCAGCCGGTCATGCGCGCCCTGACACAGGTACTGAGCTTGTTCTCCAACCTCCGTCCGCCTGGGTCTGCGGGCGCCTCTCCGATAGGGCGTGGCTTCTGATCACGCGGAAGGGGAGAGCTGTTCGCGCACCCATGCGGGATCGGGGTTGGTGTGTGGCCGGCCCGCCACGACGACGGTCGGCACGGTCTCGTTGCCGTCGTTGGCTGCCCTCACCGCTGCGGCTCCTGTTGGGTCGCGCCAGATGTTGACCCAGTGCAACTGGCTGGCGCTGCGGCCCAGGCGGATGCGCAGCCGCATGCAGTACTTGCAGCCCGGGCGCCAGAAGACGACCGGTCGGCCGTCTTCTGCGCTGCGGCGTTGTGCCTCCCGTGCACCGATCGATCCCGGGAAGATCAGGGGCGAGTGCATGCCTGCGATCACCAGGAACACCAGCAGGAGTGCTGCGGCTGCACCGGGTTTCTCCTCGAAGACCAGCACGGCAGCGACGGCTGAGCCGCAGAGCACAAGCAGCGTCGGCAGGATCCAAGCGCGCATCATGAGGACGAAGGCTATCGATGAGTCGGAATCCTCCTCGAACCCGTGCCGCATCAGGCGACGTTCGCCCTGGCTTTGCGAACGGTCGCGGTATCCCCTGGGGAAGTTCACGGACTTCTTCAGGGGATACCAGACGCAGTTCGGTGGGTGTCGGGTCCTGCTGGCATGGCGGCGCGCTTCCCGGGCCGTCCGGCAGTCGTGCCGCTGGTCCGCTGACGTCGGTCAGTAGCCGATGGTGAAGCGGCGTTGGACGAAGCGGGGCAGCTCCGCCTCGTCGACAAGGGCGACGGCGGCGTCCTCCATGGAGATCCGGCTGCGCCCGTCCGCGTCGAGGACGGGCTGATCGCCGCCGGTCCTGAACCGGCCCGTACGTTCGCCTGGCGCGATGTCCTCTGCGGGGCTGAAGTAGGTCCACAGCCGGTTGGAGGTTCGTAGGACGTTCAGGGCGTCCCGGTGCCCGCGCACTGCGGCGGCGTACTCCCTCGGCAGACCGATTGCGTCGAGGGCCTCGTGCAGGAGGTCGTCGGAGTCGGCTCGTACGACTCCGGGCTCGACCTCCAGGCTGCCGGCGCCGCCGATGACGATGAGCCGGGTCCGCGGGTGGCTCTCCAGCGCCTTGAGGAGTGCTCGCGCGGCGGTGGCGTACACCGTGGGATCGGCGATCGAGCGGGCCACGGTGTCGGCGATGTCCTGGGCGGCGTTGCCGGGCTGGAATCCGCTGATCAGCACGTCGAGGCCGGGTATGGCGGCGGCGACGCTGTCGGCGTCGAGGACGTCGATGCTCTTCCAGACGACGTTCGTGCGGCCCTCGTCGATCTGTGTGGCGTCGCGGCTGAAGGCCGTGACGTGGTGTCCCCGTTCGAGGGCTTCGGCCACGACGCGACTGCCGATGCCGCCCGTGGCTCCGATGACTCCGATGTGCATGGCTCTCCCCTGGTAGCTGCTCATGCGCCGCCCTCTGCTTCACGGCACGCAGAAACTATACGGCGTGTAGTTAAAATACGGTGAACTGCATGGTGACGCTGTAGAGTGAGCAGTCATGAGAAGCGCGGGCAACACCAAGGGGCGCCGGGAGCGGCTGCGGGCCGAGACGACCGCCGAGATCAAGAAGGTCGCACTGGAGCTGATGGCCTCAGGCGGGCCCGACGCGATCACGCTGCGGGCCATCGCGCGCGAGATGGGTATGACGGCCAACGCCATCTACGGCTATTTCGCCACCCGAGACGACCTGGTCACCGCGCTGATCAACAACGTCTACACTTCACTGGCCGACACCGTGGACGCCGCCTGGGACGCCGCCCCCGTCCCGGACCCGGCCGCCCGGATCGAGGCATGGGCCCGCGCCTTCAGGGACTGGGCACTGGCCAACCCGGAGGGCTTCCGCCTTATCTACGGCGACCCTGTCCGCGGTTACCGTCCCCCCGAGGGCGGCGCCGCCCCGGAAGCCGCCCACCGCGTCTGCACCGGCATCACCGCACTCGCGGCCGCAGCCTGGCCACACGCCGAACCCCGTTACAAGGACAGCGACTTCGTGTGGTCCGACTTCGACCCCGGCCTGCTGGACAAGGTCCGTCCGGCCTTCCCCGACCTGCCCCCGGCCGCCGTGGCCCTTGCCCTGCGCATCTGGAGCCACCTGCACGGCTTGGTGTCGTTGGAGATCTACGGCCACCTGCAGACCCAGGCCGTCAGTCCCGAAAAGCTCTACCATGAAGAACTGGCCCAGCTCATCCGCGCCTTGGGTATCACGCCGCAGGGTTGACGGCCCCGCACATGTGGTTGCCCGGAGGGTTGCTCCCCGATGCTCGCGGGCACATCAACCTTCGTCGGCGCATCGATCCCGCCAGCCTTGCGCACCGGCCTGACGGAAGCACCACTCCGGGGGACGCCCGGCGCAGGTCCTGTCCTTGTCCGCTGATTGCCACCAGGCTGTTGGCCCGTGGCAGATCGAGTGCGGGTCCGTGAGATTGATGACGACGAGGGCGGGCGGTTGCTGCGGATCATCCGCAGAGGATCCGGCGCCGTGGTGACCTGGCGGCGGCCCCAGATGGTGCTGCTGTCCGCGCAGGGCGTGCCCCCGGCGAAGATCGCCGAGGTGACGTTCACCAGCGCGGACCGGGACCGGGACGTGACCCACAACTTCAACGCCGACGGCTTCGACTCGCTCCGCCCGAAGTACGAGGGCGGCCGGCCCAGGACCTTCACCCTCCCCGAACGCCGGGAGACCGAGAAGATTGCCAAGTCCAGGCCGGCCGAGCACGGCCTGCCGTTCTTGACCTGGAGCCTGGCCGAGCTGGCCGACTTCCTCGTCGCCGAGGACCGGTCCGGTCAGTGCGGGCCGCCCTTCGACAAGGCGATCGAGGCGCAGCGGCACCACGCGGTGATCGCCTCCCAGCTGCGGCCGTTCGGTTACAGCGGTCCCACGAGCATCCGCGAGCACCTCCTGACCGCCCGCGCCACTGCCGGCCACGAGCAAAGAGTTCAGTCCCCAAGGCTTCTACCCGGGGACTGAACTCTTTTTTTGCGTAGCTGTGATCGCCCATCTGCGCACTGATCTGTTCAGTGCGCAGATGGCCTACAGGCCGTCGCGAATCACGCCTCGTCTCATGAGCATCTCGCACGGTCGCGGAGGCAGTAACAGGCGTTGCGACCACGGCACGTACCGACTTCGAGCCCCACTGCTGCCCTCGCCTGCCGAGCTGGTCCTGTGCAAGGTCGACGTACCGCTCCGCCGTGGCGTGACGGTCCTCTCTGGTGATGAGACGGAACCCGAGGTGGGATGGCACCTGCGACCAGCAGCGGATGAGCTATGTCGTCGTAAGCCGTAGGACCTTCACCGCGAGGCCGACTCGGGTCTGCCGCCTCCTCGTTCGCGCTGGCGATGGCGGGATCGGCGTCGTGGAACATGTCTGACGAGCGGAACTTGAGGGCGATTTCGACGAGATAAGGGAATTGGAACAGCCGCAGTGCGGCTCTGACGCCGGGATGTGTGGACGCGCCGTGCCCGAAACCGTAGTCGATCGACTTCCGGATGCTGAGCAGTACTGGATCAGTGACCGGGGTGGGTGGGACGGAAGACCTCGTGGTCAGTGCAGGCGTACGGCCACGCGACCTTCCAGCGCAGGTACCAGCGGCCGTTGTTCTCTGTGATGCACGACGGGCACCAGCGGGAGTGATCGCGTGGGAGGAAGCGGCTACGGATGAGGCTGAGTGCCTGCCTCGCTCTCCGGGCAGGGTGCGGGCGCCGACGACTGTGCCCTGGAAGCCTTCGTTGCGACGGCCGACCTGATGAGCCGGCGCCACGACTGTGACCTCTTCGCCCCTGATGGATGCCGCCGACGATCTCGTTCGCCCGATCCAGGACCGGGTGGTCCGTATCGACCGCGAGACCCTCACCTTCGGCTACGCTGGCGTCTACTCCGGCTTTTTGCGCCACGCGGAGTCAGCCACCTGCCGCTACGGGTGGTCACCAGCCCGCGGTATGAAGCGGACCTCGCAGAGGCGCTCCGGACAGGAAGACGTCAGTGGGGCAACGGGACAGCCACTGGCTCCTCCTGGCCGTCCCATTTCACCCAGACCTCGCCCGGCAGTGGGTGTCCGAGTGAGGGGACCATCAGGAACTGCACCGACTCGCCCGACCGTACCGTGGCGTTCTCCGGCACGTTGCGCACAATCGCTGACATCCGGTGGCGGTCGAGATGTACTCCGGTAGCCGTCTCTGCGCCTCCGTTGCGCAGCAAGTAGGCATGTTTGCCCCGGCGCTGCAGGTCCCATCCCACCGCGGGACGGCCGGACGGCTCAGGTGTCGCGAGCAGTTGCGGGGGCGTGGTGCCGTTCTGCGCCTGCGCGAGCAGCTTCAGAGCCTCGGCAAGGCTGTCTTCAACGGCGATCGCTCTGCGCTCGGCCGCTTCGACCTTTGCCTGACTGGCGATGTTCGCTTCTTCGGCGATGTCCGCTTGCCTCCTGGCATCGCGGCGCGTGATGAGAGAGATCACCATTGTGATCACGAGGCCGACCCAGGTGGCGATGTTTCCAGGCTGCATATCGAAAACCACGGCGGAGGATTCCGCCTTCTTCCTTGCTGGTACTGATCTTCAAAGCACGGTCGTGTGCCGAGCGTGTCTGCCGACGACGCTCAGCCAGGGTCACGACCTGACGTGGGCGAGGAGCGCCGGATACCAGGCGACCAGCGCCGCGCAACTCACCGCGGGGACAAGCTTGGGCAGGCCGTCGCCCTTGCGAACGTGCGTGGTCACGGCACCGGCGAGCAGCGCCACGAGCCCGATGCCGGCCAGTCCTCCACACAGGGGCACGACCGGACCGAGGGCCACGCCGATGGCGCCTGCCAACTCCAGCGCGCCGATGACCCGGTAGGCCGCGGTCGTGAAGCCGGCGTGGGCAGCCAGCTCAGACATCGGGCCCAGGGCCAGGATCTTTGCCACGCCCAGCATGGCAAAGATCAAGATGATGAGGCAGGTAACAGAGGCGGAGAGGATCATGAGGCGTCCTCGACAGGATGGAGACGGGCCTGTGTGCGGACGCGCTGTTGGCTGCGTTCGGCTCCCAGGCGGGCGAAGTGGGCGACCATGTCGGGGTTGTCGACCGCGGCGGGGTTGAGTACCTGCTCGGCAGGAGCGCCCTGGAGGAGGCGCTTGACCGGGACTTCGAGTTTCTTGCCGGTTTTCGTGTGTGGGATGGCCGGCACGGCGAGGATCTCGTCGGGGACGTGGCGGGGTGAGGCACTGGTGCGGATCGCGTCGCGGATCCTGTCCCGCAGGGCATCGTCCACAGTGACGCCGGGCGCGGGGACGACGAACAGGGGCATCCAGTAACCACCGTCGGGTTCCTCCGCGCCGATGACGAGTGCCTCGGTGATCTCGGGGAGGCGTTCGACGATGTCGTGGATGTCGGCGCTGCCCATGCGCACGCCGTTGCGGTTGAGGGTGGCGTCGGAGCGGCCGTGGACGATCAACGAGCCGTGGGAGGTGAGGGTGATCCAGTCGCCGTGCCGCCACACACCCGGGTAGGCGGCGAAGTAGGCGTCGCGGAAGCGGCTGCCGTCAGGGTCGTTCCAGAAGTACAGCGGCATGGAGGGCATGGGGCGGGTGACGACCAGTTCGCCGACCTGGTCGACGACCGGCCGTCCCGCGGCGTCGTATGCCGCCAGCGCCACCCCGAGGTTGGGGGCGGACAGCTCCCCCGCCCAGATGGGAGTCGTAGGAGCGCTGCCGGCGAAGCCGGAGACGATGTCGGTTCCGCCACTGGTGGAGGCCAGCTGGATGTTTGTGCCCACGCGGTCGCGGACCCAGGAGTAAGCGGAGGCGGGCAGCGTCGAGCCGGTGCTGCCGATGACGCGGATGGCCGAGAGGTCGTACCCGGAAGGTTCGACACCGAGCTTGGCCATGGCCAGCAGGTACTGGGGGCTGGTGCCGAAGACGGTGACCCTGTGGCGGGCCGCCAGCTCCCACAGGATGTCCGGGCGCCCGACAGGCGCCGGGCTGCCGTCATAGGTGCAGGTGGTGGCACCGGTCAGCAGAGTGGAGACGACCAGGTTCCACATCATCCAGTGGGTGGTGGTGTACCACAGCAGGCGGTCCCCGAGGCCCAGATCGCAGTGCAGGCCGAGGATCTTGAGGTGCTCGAGCAGGACGCCGCCGTGCCCGTGGACGATGCCCTTGGGCAGGCCGGTGGTGCCCGAGGAGAAGACGATCCACAGCGGATGGTCGAACGGCACTTCCGCGAAGGTGAGGTACTCGGTGCGGGTGGCCGCGTCCTCCCACGGAACCGTCAGCCCGGCGTACCGGGCCTGCGGCCAGGCGAGGCCCAGATGCTTCACGAGCACTGTGGCCTTCAGCGTGGGCAGGGCCCCGGCCAGTTCCAGCGAGGCGGCGCGGCGATCGTGTGTGGCGCCGTTGAAGAGGTAGCCGTCCGCGGTGATGAGCACGGTGGGGCGGAGCTGGGCGAAGCGGTCGGCAGCAGCCTTGGGTGCGTAGTCCTGGCCGCACACCGACCACACCGCGCCCAGGCTGGCGGTGGCGAGGAAGGCGATGATGGCGTGAGGGGTGTTGGGCAGGTAGCCCACCACTCGGTCGCCCTGTCCGACGCCCAGGTCGCGCAGGGTGGCGGCGACGGAGGCGACCTGGGCGCGCAGTTGCCGGCCGGTGATCTCGTAGCCGGTTCCGGTCTCGTCCAGCGCATTGATCGCTGGCGCGTCCGGCTGCAGGTTGCGCAGCGCGTGGTGGGCGTAGTTCAGCGTGGTGCCTGGGAACCACCGGGCACCTGGCATGGTGTCATCGGCCAGCACCCGCTCGTACTCGGTCACCGAGTCGACGGCGAAGTACTCCCACACCGCGGCCCAGAAACCTTCCAGATCGGTGACCGACCAGCGGTGCAACGCCTGGTAATCGGTGGGGTCCTGGACTCCTTCGGCGCCCTGATACCGGGCCGCCCAGCGGGCGAAGTCCGCGATGCGGCTGCCGGCGGCCGTCTTCGGGTCGGAAGTGAGGAAGGGTTCCGGGTGCGGGGTGGTCATGGTGTGGTGCTCCTCGTCAGGGGGCGGGCCGGGGTTCTGCGGGGCTGCGGGCAGTGTGCAACAGCGGTGCCCAGGCGGCGGTGTCGGTGAAGTCGCCGGTACCGGCGGGGACCGTGTCCAGTACGACGCGGTCAGGGCGCAGCAGGACGGCGTCCGCTCGGCCACGTGCCAGCCAGGCGGCCAGGGCGCCGTCGTCGCCCAGGTCGTCGACGCGAAGGGTGGGTGCGCCCAGTGCCGTGGCCACGGCCGTCATCTGCGCAGTGGGCGGCGCAGCGGTCAGGACGGCGAAGGAGTCCCCGAGGACGTCGTCGAGGGGCACTCGCTTGCCGTCGTGCAGCACCCAGGGCTGCGGGCAGAAGGTGCCGGCCAGCACGCGGCCGGTCAGCCGCGGGCGGCGCCGTACCAGCGGACCGGCGGTCAGGGCGGGGCTGAGATCGCGGCTCACCGTCGTGGTCACACCTGGGATGCGGCAGGCCGCGGCCACGGCGCCCCGGCGGAGTGCCGCCGCGCGGTCCTGGCCGCCGGTCATGGCCCAGCCGACGGCGACCGCCGTGCGGATCACATGACGCGCATGCGGCTTGCGCTCGTGCTCATATGTGTCCAACAGCCGGTCGTCCGCTCCCCCTTGGAGCACGCGGGCGAGTTTCCAGGTGAGGTTGTGAGCGTCGCGCAGGCCCGCGCACAGACCCTGCCCGATGAAGGGCGGAGTGAGGTGCGCGGCGTCGCCGAGCAGGAAGACGCGTCCTCGGCGCCACCGGTCGGCGAGGCGGGCACGGAAGGTGTACTGCGCCTGCCGGATCACTTCGAAGTCGTCCCGCCACGAGGCATCGGACGGCCGGCCCACCCAGGGAGCGATCAGCTCACGCAGGCGCTCCAGCCCTCCTGGGCCGTCCAGGGACTCGCCGTCGGCCAGCCGGAACTCCCACCGATAACGGTCCTCACCGAGGCGCATGAAGGTGGCGGGCTGGGTGGGACAGCAGATCTGGTCAACGCCTTCCCAGGTACGCACCGGGCGGCTGGTGCGCACGTCTATGACCCGCCAGCTCTCCTCGAAGTGCAGGTCCTCCCATACGGCGCCGATGGCGTCGCGGGTGAGGCTGCCCGCACCGTCGCAGCCGAGGACGACATCGGCCCACAGGTGCTCCTCCTCGTCGCTGCCGTCGCGGCGGAAGGTGACCCGGACCGGCCCCGTCGAACCATCCGGTCCGTCGATGTCCTGTGCGACGGACCGGATGACGGACATGACCTCCACCCCGCCCCACAGTTCGCACTCGGGTCGGCGCTTCAGGGCGTCGCGCAGCAGACGTTCCAGTTCGGGCTGGTCGAACATGCTGGTCTGCGGGAAGCCGTGATGCCCGTGCGGGGATCGCTTGAATTCGGCGATCACGCGGTGCTGGGCATTCAAGAGCCGCAGCCCGCGGGCGGGACGGGTGAGGGCGGCGAACTCCTCGTGGATGCCGACACTCTGCAGGATCCGGCGGACCTCGTCGTCCACGACGACGGCGCGCGGCAGGGGGTAGATGTCCTTGTGGCGTTCCAGGAGCAGGCTGCGCACTCCACGCCGGGCGAGCAGGAGCGCGGCCATGACCCCCACGGGCCCCGCGCCGATGATCACCACCGGTCTGTGGGTTGCGGCGCTCACCTCGCCTCCGTCACAGCGGTGCGCTGCTCGCCGAGGTCGATCCGCCCGTCCGGGGTGGCGATCGTGGCGGTGATGACGTCGCCATCACGAAGGTAATGGGGGTTCTTGGCCTGGCCCTTGAAGAACGCCTTCCACTTCACCGCAGGCGGCAGCAGGGCAGCGATCTTCTCGACCGGCTTGGACGGGGCCTTCAGGGCGGTGCCGCCGGGCGTGCCGGTCAGCAGCAGATCGCCTGAGTCGAGGGTCTGGAAGCGGGCGAGCAGGGTGAGCGCCTGCGCGGGCCGCACGATCATGTCGGCGAGCGTGCGGTCCTGGCGCGCTGCGCCGTTGACCGACAGCCGCAGCCGCAGGTCGATCAGATGGGCGAAGTCCTCGGGCTCCAGCAGGGCCAGGTACGGCCCCGTCGGCGTGAAGGTCGGGTAGGACTTGCTCTCGTAGAACTGGGTCTTGGTCAGCTGAACGTCGCGGGCGCTGACGTCGTTGGTGAGGACGAGTCCGGCGACGTAACGTGGCAGGTCCCGCTCTTCCACGACGGTGCCCACGGGCAGAGGGGCGCCCATGACGAGGCCGAGTTCGACTTCGTAGTCGAGGAACTTCACGTGCGCGGGGCGGACGATCGTCTCGTGCGGGCCGCTGACCGAGCCGGACGCCTTGCGGAAGAAGGTGGGCGGGATGTCGCCGGTGAAGCCCGAATCGCGGGCGTGACTGCGGTAGTTGACCATCTGGGCGACCACTCGGCAGGAGGTGGTGACCGGAGGCAGCGCCACCAGGTCGGCGACGGGCGTGCCGCTCTCGGCGGAGGCGGCGGCCTCGCGGACCGCGTCCCGGTCGACGAGCAGCTCGGCGGTGGTGACCGCCTTGGTCTCGATGCGGACGGCGCGCTCGTCCCGGACGACCCACCAGCCGTCAGGGGTGCGTAGAACGTTGGTGCTCATGAGCTCATCGCTTTCATCAGGCCCAGCAGACGTGCGGGGTCGAGTTCGTTGTCGCTCCGCAGGGCCGTCATGACCTCGCGGAGCTTGGCGGGGGACGGGTTGGCGCCGAGGAAGTCGCGGGTGACCGGCGGGCCCCACTGGGCCAGGCCGCTCGCCGACATCGGCGCCCATCCCGGTTCGAGGTCGCAGGAGAACAGGTCGCCGTCGGCGAAGTGCTCCAGCATGAAGCGGTCGGGGTCGCGCCAGTAGTCGAAGAGCTGGCTGCCCTGGACGTGCCGGCCGATGCCCCAGCTGCGCTGGTAGCCGCGCTCGGCCAGGTACTCCCCGCCGGCGGCGATCACGTCGAGGTCGGTGACCTGGTAGGCGGAGTGGACGTAACCGGTTCCGGGCCCCAGGTGCAGGGCCAGGGTGTGGTGGTCCACGGCCGTACTGCCCTGGTCGCAGCGGACGAATGCCATGGTCGGCCCGCGTCCCCGCTGCCCGTCCAGGAACAGGAAGTCGCTGACGATCATGCCCAGGGTGTCCAGGTACCAGTTCAGGGCCCGCATGAACACGCGCGTTTCCAGCACCACATGGCCGAGCCGCTGTATGCGCGACGGCTCGCGGGGCGGCCGCTGGGTGGCGTTCGTGCGGCGGCCTTCGATGCCCGTATTGAGAATCAGCGGCTGCTGCCCGGACAGAGCGGGCAGCTGCTCGGCGCAGTGCACGACCCGGACCGGGAAGCCCGAGGGATCGAGCAGGGTGACCGACTGTCCACCGCCAGGTACGCCGATGTCCCGGACATCGCTGCCGGTGGCGCGGGCAAGACGGTCCAGATCGGCGCGTTCGGCCGCGCGGAACGCGGGCCCGATGAAGCGGGACGCCGGCCCGCGGCGGATGACCATGCATGGTGAGCCCGCGAAAGTGCCGCGCAGCCACAGTTCCTGCTCGGTACGGGCGGCGATCGCGAATCCGAAGTCACGGGCGAACACCTCGGCCCGGTCCAGGTCCGGCTTCTCGAACTCCAGCCATGCCAGGTCAGCGACCTTGATGACGGGGTTGCGCGCGCGTCCGGGGTGCTCACCACGCAAGGCGCCCAGCTCGCTGTGAAGGTCTTGGTGGGGCGTCTGGAGATCGTCTCTGTTAACGGGGGTGTGGGACATGGTGTCCTCCAAGCAACACTGCCGTAATGAGGAAATCATCAACTTTGCCGTTGCTCATCGTCAATAGAGTCAGCGCAAATAATTGAGGGAATCATCAGTCATGCTGGGTTCATCGGTGAGGTTGTTACACTCGCCGTATGCCGACGTCAGCCCCGCCCAAGAACCGCTTCGAGCGGCGCCGCGCCGAGACCCGTCAGGCGCTCGTCCGCGCGGCCCGGCAGATCCTCGCTGAGACCGGGGACACCAGCGCCAGCATCCAGGCGATCGCCGAGCGCGCGGATGTGGGTTTCGGCTCCTTCTACAACCACTTCGCGTCGAAGACGGAGCTGTTCGACGCCGCGGTGACGGATGCGCTGGAGGAGTTCGGCCAGGTCATCGACGAGCGCGTACAAGGGATCGAAGACCCGGCCGAGCTCGTCGCGGCAGGCTTTCGGCTCACCGCCCGGATGGCCGACTCGCACCCCGAACTCATGCGGATCCTGCGTGATCGCGGTCTGGCCCACATCCACTCCGACCGGGGTCTGTCCCCGAGAGCGCTGCGCGACCTGGAGCGCGGTATCGCCTCGGGCCGCTTCACCTGCGCCGACCCGACCACGGCCCTGTCCGCTCTGGGAGGGACCCTGCTGTCCCTGGTGGCGTTGAGGCTGGCCCGCCCCGATCTCAACGGCGATGAGGCTGCCTCCGACCTGGCCGAGATGGTTCTTCGCATGCTCGGCGTGCCATCGGACGACGCGCACGAGGTCACCCGGCGCCCTCTGCCTGACCTGACCTGACAAGGAGAGGTGCCCGTGCCGGGTTCCGAACTCGGCACCGATCCGCTCGGTGTCGTCCAGGTCATGCGGGCCCGAGAGGTCACTGCCTCTCCGACTCGTGCAGGACGTTCCGAACGCGGAGTGCGGCCTCCTGGGGTGTTACGCCGACAGCGACGAGGAACGCGGTCGCCGTGGCCTCACCCACGTGGGATCCGTCCAGGTGGACGCGGCGTTCTCCCCGGCGAGGGCCGGCATCAGCGCTTCCAGCGCCTGGGCGAGGACAGGCGCTGGGACATGGTGTGCGAACACGCCCTCGCGCTGACCACGCCGTATGGTCGCGATGGCCTCTTCGCGGGCCGGTACCAGGTGGCCGCGGATCGCCTCCTCTCCCAGATGGCAGCGCCCCAAGGAGATGAGCATGCGGTACTGGTCGCCCACCGCCCATGCCGCCAGTGCCATCCGCGTCATCGCCTCCAGCGGGTCAGCACCCGGGAGACGGGCTACGGCGAACGCCTGTTGAAGCGCTTGGCCTGCTTCCTGCGTCAAACCGGCGATCAGCGCTTGCCGACTGCAGAAATGTCCGTAGAAGGTGCGCCGCGCGACGCCGGCCGCGAGAGCGATGCTGTCCAGACTCGCGTCGGGGTTGTCCCGCAGCATCTGCCGAGCGGTCGCGAGAATGCGTGTGCGGTTTGAGCGAGCGTCTCTGCGCTGGCGAGCATCACTGTGCTGGGCGGTGCGACCCAAAGCGTCGGGCATCTGCATGACTCCATCTCCACGCTTTCTGGCTACCGGAAAGCCGTGGGCGCCGGTGCACCCTCAAGCACCGGCGCCCACTCACCCCTGCCCAGGGTGGCTTGATGTCCTGCTGACAGGCGTCAGGGGACGAGAATGAGGCGGATCGGGTCGCCGATCTTGTTCTCCAGACGGCTGATCGCGTTTGCCGCGTCCACCAGCGGGATGTGGTCGGTGATGGAGGGGGCCAGGTCGAGGCGGCCTGCCGCGGTGAGCCGTACCAGCTCGGAGACGGACTCGGGGCTGCCGCCGTAGTGACCGCGGACCTGCTTGCACATGTAGTTGAAGGTCAGGCCCTCGGTGATGGTGAGTGGCCGGGGGGTGATGCCCACCAGGATGAGGGAGCCGCCCAGGCCGAGCACGGAGGCGGCCTGCTCGCGGACGGCGGGGACGCCGGCGCAGTCGAAGGCGAAGTCCAGGCCCCGTCCGTCGGTGGCCGCGCGGACATGGTCGGCGAAGTCGGGTGCGGCCGGGTCCAGGGCGTAGTCGGCGCCGAAGGCGAGGGCGCGCTCGCGGGCGCTGGGCAGCGGGTCGACGGCGATGATCGGGGCGGCGCCGACCAGGCGGGCGAGGCGTACGTTGTGGGCGCCGACTCCGCCCACGCCCCAGATGCCGACGGACTGGGCGGGACGGACACCTGCGGTGGTGACGACGGCGGCGTAGGGGGTGGAGACCGCGTCGGGGATGATCGCGGCCTGGTCGAAGGGGAGGTTGTCGGGGATGGGGATGAGGGTGTCCTCGCGGGCGATCACGTACTCGGCCCAGCCGCCGTCGTAGTCGATGCCGGCGGTGAGCATCTGGGTGCAGGGACGGCGGCGCACGCATCCGGCGCACTTACCGCAGGTCTTGCCGGCCTCCAGGGTGACGCGGGTGCCGACGGGCAGGCCGCGCTTGAGGTCGGGGCCGAGCGTGTGGACCACACCGGAGACCTCGTGGCCGACGGTGACCGTGTCGGAGGTCGCGAACAGCGGGACGAGGGAGCCGTCGATCAGGTGGACGTCCGAGAGGCAGACGCCCGCGGCCCTCACCTCGATGAGGACCTCGCCCGGGCCCGGCACGGGGATGGGTACCTCCTCCACGGCGAACTTCTTGCTGTCCAGGTAGAAGCGTCCGGCGAGCATGGTGTCCATGAAGATCTGCTTTCTGCGAGCGGCACCGCCCGATGGGTCGGGACATGGGTGCCATCTGGTGTCCGAGTGGCTTGTGGTGGCAGGGAGACGTACGGCCGGCAGCGGGGGATGCCGCACGCCTCCAGGCGGCTGGGGGTCACACGCCTTCACGGCGTGCGACAGTCAGGCGAAGACGTCCTGCTGGTAGCGCTCATCGGCCTCGAGCTGGGCGAGCCACTGCTGAGCGGTCTCGTCGTCGCAGCCGGTCTTCTGGCGGTAGATGGCGGCCAGTGCCTCGCGGACGGCGGGTGCCATGCGGCGGCCGTCGCCGCAGACGTAGATGTACGCGCCGTCCTCGATGGTCTGCCACACCGTGTCGGCGGCGTTGGCTATGGCGTTCTGCACGAACCGGGCGGGGTGGCCGGTCACCGCGGAGAAGGCGGTGTGGATCTGCGCGATCCCGGCGTGCTCCCAGTCCTGCATCTGCTGGCGGTAGAAGTAGTCGTGCTCCGGGTAGCGGCAGCCGACGAAGACCTGTGACAGACCGACCTGCGTGCCGTTGGCGTGCTGCCAGGCCCGCTCCTCCAGGAAGCCGCGCAGCGGCGCGATGCCGGTGCCGGGGCCGATGAGGATCAGCGGCGTGGCGGGGTCGGCGGGAGGGGCGAACGTCGGGGAGGGCACACGGACGTAGCCGTACACGACGTCCCCGGGCTCGAGTCCCGCGATGTAGGAGGAGCAGGTGCCGCGGTACTGGCCGTCGCCGGACAGGGCCGGACCCTCCAGCAGGCCGACGGTCAGGCGCACATGGCGCGGGTTGGCCGACGGGGCGGAGGAGATGGAGTAGAAGCGCGGACGCATCGGGCCCATCATCTCCAGGAAGACCGCCAGCGGCAGCTCGATCGCCTCGAAGCGCTCCAGCAGGCCCAGCACCGAGACCCGCTTGCCGAGGATCTCCTTCTGGTAGCGCTCTTCGGCCTCCTCCGTGTCGGCGGTGTACGCCTGGAGCTGCGGCCGGGTCCACGGGCACTGGGTGTACTCGGTCAGAGTCTGGATCTGGGAGCGGGTGGCCACGTCCTGCAGTTCCAGGAACTCGGTGAGCAGGATGCCGGCGGTGACCGGGGTGCCCACCGGCAGGTGGGTGCGGCCGCCGGCTGGCTGGTCGAGCCGGAGCACCTGGTCGTAGTCGACACCGAGCCGCCTCAGTGCCCGCTCCACCAGAGCGAGTTCGTTCTTGGCGAAGACGGCCAGGTGGTTGCCGGTGTCGTAGGTGACGCCCGCGGGCAGCTCGAAGGTGATGGACTTCGCGGACGGGCGCGGCGGCTCGATCTGGAAGTCCCACAGGCCGGTCGCGTCGGCCACGAGCTCCTCGTTGGCCACCACAGTGAGCGGGTACGCCTGCTCGGAGACGATGGCGGGGCGCACGTCGGACTCGGTGAGCAGCTGGACCTGGTAGCGGGGGCCGCTCGCCTCGGAGGTGTCGGCGGCGTACTCCTCGGCCAGGGTGGCCCACAGGTTGTCCATCCACCGAGTGGCCATGCCGTCGAAGTCACCGGCGGCGTCCGCGATGCCGCGCTCGACGACCGGGGTGGCGCCGGCCGCCAGCAGACCTTCCTCGATCCGCTTGGGAAATGCCTGGTAAGTGGCCACCCACTGGGTGTTGCCGGCGCCCAGCAGCGCGAACCGCACGTTCGCCAGCGCGCCCTCCGGCAGTCCGGCGGCGAGGAGGTCATCGAAGCGCTGGGCGTTGTCGGGGGCCTTGCCGTTGTAGCTGGCGGCGACGACGGCGAGGAGGCCCTCGGTGGGCAGGTTGTCGCCCAGCTCGTCCAGGCTCACCAGGGTGGTGCCGAAGCCGGAGCGTTCGCTGCGGTCGGCGATGGTGCGCGCCAGGTCCTCGCAGGAGCCGAGGCTGGAGGCATAGGCGACAGTGAGGTTGACGCCGATGCCGCTGACCGCTGTCTGCGCCTGTGTGTCGCCGGTCTGCAGGTCCGCGGCGCCGAAGACGGCCCGCTCGTGTTCCTGACGGCGACGGACGATCAGCTCGAAGTTGCCGGGCTTGCGCGTCAGCGCCTCCCGCACGTCCATCTTGTAGTCGTTGGTGTCCGAGAGCTTGAACTTCTGCAGTACCAGCGCGAGAGCGAGGCGGGCCTCGGTGAGTGCGAACTGTCGGCCGATGCAGGCACGCACGCCGTTGCCGAACGGCTTGTAGGCGTGCGGGTGCTGCTGAGCCCGCTTTTCGGGCAGCCACCGGTCGATGTCGAACTCGTCCGGACGCTCCCAGGCCGTGGGGTGTGTGTGCAGCGGGCCCTCGAGGATGTTGACCCGCGTGCCCTTCTTGAGCAGGTAGCGGCCGCCGATGACGGTGTCCTCCAGCGGAGCCTTGCCGAACGCCGGGATCGGAGCCCACAGGCGCAGGGTCTCGTCCAGGATCCGCGGGATGACGTCAAGCTGCATGATCGTGGCATAGTCCGGCACGGTGTCGCCGGGCATCAGGCGGTCCACCTCGGCGTACGCCTGGGCCAGGACGTGCGGGTTGCGCATCAGCGAGTACGTGGCGAACGACAGCAGGCCACTGGTGGTCTCGTGACCGGCGATCAGGAACGTCAGCACCTGGTCGCGGACGTTGTCGTCGGCCAGCAGCTTGCCGGTCTCCGGGTCGGTGGCCTCCAGCATCAGGCCCAGCAGGTCGTCCTCACCGGTGCCCTTCCCTTCCCGGCGCTCCTTGATCACGCTCTCGACCAGGTCCTGCATCAGCCGGATGTCGTCGCGGTACTTCCGGTCGTCTGCCTTGCGGAGCTTGGTCATCATCGGCAGCTCCTGCGAGCGCCGCAGCGACTCCACCAGCGCGCCCAGCAGCGCGTTGAGGAAGGGGTGCAGCTCCTCCTTGTCGAAGGACTGGAACCGGTAGCCGAATCCCGACAGAGCGATCGTGTCCAGCGTCAGGCGGGTGTAGTCGTCGGTGATGTTGACCGGCTGCCCCTCCTTGCGCTCCCACTTGCCCGCCAGGTTCTGGGCGATCTCCAGCATCTGCCCGAAGTACGCCTTCATGGCCCGCTGGCTGAACGCCGGCAGCAGGACACGGTGGGCCATGCCCCATTCCTCTTCGTGCTGGTGGGCGGTGAACAGGCCCGTGCCCGCGAAGTCCCGGACGTGGTGCAGCGGCGTCTTGTCGATCTGCTTGAAGAACCGCGTCTCGTCGCAGACCTCGGCCACCAGGTCCGGGTCGTAGACGAAGACCTGCTCGATGCCGGCGATGTCCATGCCGTAGATGCCCTCGGGGAACTGCTTGGACAGCTCACCGAAGTACTCCACCGGGTTGGTGTCGGGGATCTGCGGCGTGTTGCCGAGGAGAGGGATCCCACGCGGGGACCGGATGGGGCGAAGGTGGTTCGCGGAGTGCGTGGTCATGGCTTGCTCCTCTGCGTGGAGGGGGATGGGCAAGGGCGCGTTGCGCAGGTCGATGCCTGGCGCCGTACGGAAACATACGCCGTATGGAATTGGTACCGTACGGCGTATGGAAACTTGAAGCAAGCCCGGCCGCCCCTGCTGGTGCTGTGATCCAGATCATTTCCGTACACCGTATGGAACTGATACCGTACGTGGTATGGAAAAGAAGGTGAGGCGTCCCCCGCGGGGAACGAGGAAGAGAGACGTGCCTCTGACCGAGGCCGGGATCCATGCCGCCGCCCTGCGGCTCATCGACGAGGACGGGGTCGAGGCGCTCACCATGCGCAAACTCGCCACCGTGCTCGACGCGAACCCGATGTCGCTGTACCACCACGTGCCGAACAAGGAAGCCGTGCTGCGCGGCGTGGCGAGGATGGTCGGTGCCCAGTTCCGCACCGTGACACTGGAGGACGCGCCCTGGCAGGAGCGCATCCGCCTGCTCGCCATGGACTTCCGGACCCTGGCGCACCGTCACCCCGAACTGATGGCCTACTCGTTCAGCCAGCCGGACTTCATCCAGCCCGACGACCCGTTCTGGACCGCGCTCACCGCGATCGTGGCCGCTGCCGGGGTGTCGCAGCCGGACGTCCCGGAGACCGCGGCTCTCATGGTCGCCGTCGTCGTCGGTGTCCTCGGCGCCGAACTCAACGGCTCGCTCCAGCAGTGGGCGAGCCTCAAGCCCCCCGGGGCCGCTGCCGGCGCGGACGAGGTCACGGACGCAGGCCAGGCAGGCCCCGATCAGGACCACATGTTCCGGTTGGTGATCGACACGCTCATCACGGGCCTGGAAGGCCGGCTCGCCGCCGGTCGTAACGGCCAGGGCGCCGGCCGCTGAGTCGGTGGTTCCAAGGCGTCGCAGCCTGGGCACGTCCATCGTCGGGCGAGTCCAGGCCGCAACGCGCCGTGACGCACGAGGAGCACCCCTATCCCCTCCGGAAAGACCGTCCAGATGCGGCCCGCAGCGTTTCGCCGACATCCCCGGCCGTCTCGGGCTCACCTTTGCCGCCGGCGTGTTCGCCTGGGCGGTGTGCATGGCTCCGGGGCTCGGACGATCCGAGGAACCGCAGCGTCTGGCGGTGGGCAGGGTCCTGGACGCCGCCGTGCGGCTCGCCCGCACCCCGGACGACGACCCTGCCCATGCCTCGGCCTGCCGAACTGCCGACACGGCAGCAGCCGAAGCCTGGCGCACGCTGTCGCTGATGCCCGTCCGCTCGCCGGAGCACGAGGCCCTGACCCTGCTGCTGGTCCATACCGAATCCGGCGGTGTCGGCCACCAGGAGCTCGTCCGCTCGGCGCAAACCCTGCGTACGACCGCCCCGCTGCCGGATCTGATGCCGCCGGTCACAGGAGGCGACAGGGCATCGGCGCCGCTTGGGGCGGATCAGGGCCCGTAGGTCAGCCAGCTCCGCGTCAGATTCGTCTGGGCAGCGTTCCCGTCCCGGCTCCCGCCTGCTCCTCGGCGCTCGGGTCGCGGTCGGCTGCGCCCTGGCCGGATGGTCCTCACAGGCGCTGGGCGTCGGTCGACGGTACTGGGCCGTGGTCGCTGCCGCGTCGGTCTTCCAGTCCAACCTGGCCCTCACCTGGACACGCGCCCTCAATCGGGTTTTCGGTAACTTCGTCGGCCTCGCGTTGTTCGCTGCCCTGCTGCCGATCATCCGTGCCGGAGGATCACTCGCCCTCGTACTGGCGGTCCTGTTCTTCCAGGTCGCCACCGAGGCGACGATCAGCCGCGGTTACTGGCTCGGGCAGGTCTGCGTCGTCCAGATGTCCTTGCTGATCCCTCAGTTCGCGCACGAGCAGCCGGTCGGCGAGCTGCTGAGGGACCGGGCCCTCGACACCCTCACCGGCTGCGCGCTGGGGCTGCTCGTCGCCATCCGGATCTCCGACCGCCGCGCCGTGGACCGCATCGAGACGGCCCTGGCGGCGGCGAACACCTCCCGGGCGGCCGCGGCACGGTTGACGGACCCGACGTCCAGCCCCGAGCTCGCCGCTATCGCCCATGCACGTTGCCGTCTGGCGAGCGCCTTGGCCGAGTTGAGACAAGCCGCCGAGGCGGCCTCCGGCGAACGGGGGCGATGCGCCCTTCCCCGGGAGCGCATCGCCGTCGCCGAGCAGGAGAGCCGCCGGATGCTGGCCCCTCTGGCGGCGTCACTCGTCGCCGGACGGCCGTCAGCGCAAGGGGGAGTCCACGGTGGGTGTCAGCAGCGTCTCGTCGAGGCCGGCGATCTGGCCGATGTCGAAGCCCTCCATGTCCGCGCGGAATTCAGGACTCGACAGATACGCCTCCAGCCGCTCCCGCACGTCGTCGGCGTCCCTGTAAGAAACGAGGGCGTAGAGCCGGGGAGTCTCGCTTCCGGGCGCCGCGGGCACCGTCCAGACGCCGTGTGTGGTGATCCGGTGCTTGGCCATACCGGGAATGTGCTGGGCCCAGATCTTCTCGTAGGCGGAGAGCGCGTCGGGGCTGCGCAGGGTGTAGACGCGAAGCTGGTACTGGGACATAGACACTCGTTCCTCTTCTTCAGGGTGTGGATGGTCGGCGGTCAGCCTTGCGAGCGCAGGTGCGCCAGTCCGGCGTCCCAGTCGATGTGTCCGGACTCCGTGCCGCGAGGCACCTGAGCCTCGGTTTGCTCCAGGAAGGACCTGATTTCCCCCGCGGAAACCTCGAGCAGGGCGGTGTCCGCGGACGATCCGAAAGCGATGTACATCGCGGTGTCGCCACGACCCACGGCCGACCAGATCCGGACGTCCGCGCAGCCCGCGGGGCCCTTCAGGCCGTCGGCCAGAAGATCCCGCCCCAGGACCCATTCGACCGGCTCGTCGCAGTCGGCGAAGAAGATGGCGCGGACGACATAGGGATCAGTGGGCTCGTACCGAAGACGCAGGCACAGGGACAGTGAGTAGTCCCGCGAGACGACCAGCTGCACGGCCACCCGCCGCTCCACAGACTTCAAGGACTTCCTCATCGGCTTCCGCTCCTGGGCGTGCCTCGGCGGCGCCTCGCGTCCGGCCGGCGGCACAGCGGCGGTGCGGGCGGAGGCGGTACGGCGGGGCGCGGGCGCCGGACGGCACCGGCGCATCGCACGATCAGTGGGGCGGTCCCGCTCAGCCGGCGGTCGGAGACGTCGATCCCCGACCGTCGGCCTGATCCCTGCCAGTGGCAGCGATCAGGCACGCCCGGGCCCATGGCCTCGAGCAGTACCCGTCTCACCGGTCGCTGTGGCCCGGGTCGTGGTGGTTCCAGCCCCGGCCGTCGTGCTCGAAACCGTATTCGTCGTGCTGGTATGACCTGTCAGACGTCCAGCCGTGCCGCTCGTCCTCCCAGCGGCAGGAGTGACCGTCGCGGTAGAAGTGACCCTCGCGGTAGAAGCGGCCGTCGCAGTCGTGCCGGGTCGCGTCGGTGACGCGGTGCCAGCCATGGACCTCGTCGCAGGAGTAGCCCCGCTCGAGCAGGTACCCGACTCCGTTGTCCCAGCTGTGGTCGGCGGTCTCGACCTGAACGGTCGACCGCTGGACGTGCGTGGGCTCGAGGGCCGCGGCCGAGGCGGTGCCCCCGGCACCGAGGACGGAAACCCCTGCGACCGCCACGGAGGAAACAGTGAGGGCGACGCGCTTCGCGAGCTTCTTCATGATCTTTCCTTCCCGGTCGGCGCGGTCTGCGCCGACGGTTTTTCGGTCAGGCGATGTGGGGCGCCTGGCACGGTCGTGCGACTATTTCCATACGCTGTATGGAATCACCCTTCGAGTATAACCATACGTCGTATGGAAATGTCGATGTGACGTAGGCGACTGTCGTGGACGGCTTCTGCGGGAGTGGTCAACTCACGTTTGACATAGGTGAGTTGACCGATTTCGCGCCCTCGGCGCGTCGGTGGTTCCGTCCTCGCCCCGCGACATGCGGGCCCGCGGTTCCCGGCCCATGCTGGAAACGAGGGGGGTGGGACAGCGGAGGATGTGGTGACGATGCGGACCGTTGTCGACCTCACGCGCTGCCAGGGCTATGCGCAGTGCGTGTTCCTCGCGCCGGAGGTGTTCGAGCTGCACGGCGAGGAGGGACTGCTCTATGCGACGGCCATCCCTGACGACCAGGCCGAGCGCGTACGCCAGGCTGCGGCGGCCTGCCCAGTCCAGGCCATACTCCTCGGGGAAGAGGTGAGCAGTGGTGCCCGGTGACCTGAAGGAGGGCCGGATCGTCATCGTCGGCGCGTCGCTGGCCGGGCTCAGGGCCGCCGAGGCACTGCGCGAGGAGGGCTTCACCGGCCCGCTGACCGTGGTCGGCGACGAGCCCCACGTGCCCTACGACCGGCCGCCACTGTCCAAGCAGGTGCTGCTCGGTCAGGCGACGGCGGACTCCACCGAGCTGCCGATGCGCCGGGATCCGGGCGCCGAGTGGCGCCTCGGCGTGCGCGCCACCGGTGTAGATCTGCTGGCGAAACGCGTGGTGTTGGAGGAGGGGGAGTCTCTGCCGTACGACCGGCTGCTGATCGCCACCGGCACCAGGGCGCGTCCCTGGCCGAACCCGGAGGAAGGCGCCCTGGACGGCGTGTTCACCCTACGTACCCGGGAGGACGCCGCGGGGCTGGCCGCACGTTTGGACGCGCGGCCGGAGCGGGTGTTGGTGATCGGCGGTGGCTTCACCGGCTCGGAGATCGCCTCGGCCTGCCGGGAACTGGGGCTGGAGGTCACGGTCGCCGAACGAGGCCCCGCACCGCTGGTCGGCGCTCTCGGCGGCACCCTGTCGAAGCTCGCGGCCGTCATGCAGCGCAACCACGGCGTGGACCTGCGCACCGGGGTCACGGTCACCACCCTGAACGGCAACGGCACCTTCAGCGGCGCGGAGCTGTCCGACGGCAGCCGCGTCGAGGCGGACGTGTGCGTCGTCGCGTTGGGCGCGGTCCGCAACGTCGAATGGCTGGCGGAGTCCGGGCTGGCGGCGGGCCCGCGCGGAATCGCCTGCGACGCCGGATGCCGCGCCTTCAACATGTACGGGATCGTCACCGACGACGTCTTCGTGGCCGGCGACGTCTCCCGCTTCCCCCACCCGCTCTTCGGCTACCAGATGCTGTCCCTGGAACACTGGGGCAACGCCGTCGAACAGGCCGAGGTGGCCGCCCACAACATGGTCAACCCCGGGCCGCTGCAGCGCCCGCACCTGTCCATCCCGGTGTTCTGGTCGACCCAGTTCGGACTCAACATCAAGTCGGTGGGCGTGCCCACCTACTCCGACCACGTGGTCATCGCCCAGGGTTCCCTCGAAGCGCGCCGTCTCGCGATGGTCTACGGCTACCAGGGCCGGGTCACCGCAGCCGTCACCGTCGACATGGCCAAGTCCCTCGACTACTACAAGCACCTGATCGAGACGGCCGCCCCGTTCCCGCCCCCGCCCGGCGCGGCGGACCGGGCGATCGCGGCCGACATCCCGATCCCCTCCCTCGTCCCTGATCCGTCGGTGCTCTCCCACGGCCCGACCGTCGCCCTCACCGGCCATCTTCCTGACCGCCGGCTGACGGTGGTGTAGCCCGCGTCCCGCCGACCAGGAGGATCCGCCATGGAATCCGAGACCTTGCTGGCACGGATCACCGACTTCGCCAGCCGCCCCAACCCCTACCCCTTGTACGCGGAACTCCGCGAGGCCGGTCCCGTGGTGCAGCAGGCAGACGGCAGCTACCTGATCGGCACCTACCACGAGATCGCCGCTCTGCTCCACGACCCGCGGATGAGCGTCGACCCTCGTACCCGGGGAGAAGTAGCCCACAAGCCGCCCTTCCTCCGGCTCGATGATCCCGAGCACCACAGACTGCGCACGCTGGCCATGCGGCCCTTCGGACCTCCGCACAGCCCCGCCAGGGTCGACTCCATGCGGGGCGAGATCGACCGGATCACCAAGGAACTGCTGGAGCCTTTCGAGGCGGGCCGGCAGATCGACATCGTCGACGACTTCGCCTATCCGCTGCCCGTCACGGTGATCTGCCGGTTGCTCGGCGTGCCGCGCGAGGACGAACCGCTGTTCCGGGCTTGGTCCGACGCGATCGTCGCCTCCGCCGACGTCCGGCCCGAAGACGACTCCACCGAGACGGACAAAGCCGGCGACCAGGCACGGATGGAGATGGGCGGGTACCTGGTGAACCTCGCCGAACAGCGCCACGGCAAGCCGAGCGACGACATGCTCTCCGCGTTCGTCAATGAACCGGACCCGGCCCTGCGGCTCACCCAGGAAGAACTCGCCGAAACCGCCGTGCTGCTGCTCATCGCCGGGCACGAGACGACGGTCAACCTGATCACCAACGGCTCGCTCACGCTGTTGCGTCACCCCGAGCAGTTGGATCACCTGCGCCGCGAACCCGATCTGCTGCCGCGAGCAGTGGAGGAACTGCTGCGCTACGAGCCCCCGGTCCACATGCGCGAGCGCGTCCCGCACGCGGACATCGACGTCGCCGGCACCAGGATCCCGCAACACGCGTCGGTCATCCTGGCGCTGGCCTCGGGCAACCGCGATCCCGTCCGGTTCCACGAGCCCGACCGGTTCGACCCCGCCCGCCCGGACATCGAGCACCTCGGCTTCGGCAGCGGAATTCACCTCTGCTACGGCGGACCCCTGGCCCGGATCGAGGCATACATCGCGCTCAGTGCGCTGCTTCCCCACCTCGACAGCGCCCGCCTGGTCGAGGACCCGCCCCCCTACCGCCAGAACGCCATGCTCCGCGGGCCCCGCCATCTGCCCATCCAACTGTGAAGCCGCGTCGTCGGCAGACGGCACATCGTCTTCACGCCGCAGCGGGAAGGGGCCTCCGGGCGAGGTCACGGGCCTCGTCCGCGGAGACGCCGAGCATGTGCAGGAGCATCTCGGCCATCTTTCGGGCTGCATGGTCCCTGTCGGCCTCGGGTTGATGGAACCAGAGCTGCAGGAGCGCTAGCAGGTTGCCGTTGGCGGGGCCGCTTTGACGACGGGTGGCGTGTCTGTGTCCGGCCGGGTACCCACCGGTGGGTGGTGCCCTGGTGTGGTCCCGGCCGGGACCACACCAGGGCACCGGGGGCATTACGGGCTGACATTGACATAGAAGGCGACGAACTTCCGGCCCGGCAGGGATTTGTTCTCGCCCACGATGAACTTGTTGCCTCGGCAGTGGGCTTTGTCGTAGACCTTGATCTCCACGTCAGTAGCGTTGTCGGGTGTATAGGCCGCTGTGGTCGTCCCGTTCCCCACTTCGGGGACCTCGTAGCAACGGCCGTCCGGTGGGCTGGTCACGGTGACGCTGTGCTCCGCACCGTTCGCATCTTTGTAGCGGTAGTAGAAATTTCCGTCCGCGTTGGCGGAGGCGGAGCCGGGAATGGCGAGGAGCAGTGCCAGGGCGGAGACGGCAGCGGTGGGCGATGACGCGCGGACCGGCCAAGGTGGAATCCTCACGGGGCAGGTACGTGCTCAGACACCTCCGGACTGCCCAGCGCGGTCTCCGGCCAACCGTCACTTCACTCGAACCGGGATGACGAACCTGTGTCCACGCCCTGTTCGGATCGCCCCTGGCCAAGCCCGCCCTGCCCCTCCTGCGGGACGTCCGCCCCACCGTGAGGGCGGGGCGGTCGCCGTTGGGCGTCACGGCACAGTCAGGGGAACCAGCGATGCCCCGTGCCGGGTCGGCGACGAGCCGGTGAGGTTGAGGTTGGCATCCGTCCCAACTCGTCAAGCATGTGCCGAAAACAGCGGAGTCCGTGACCGGGTGACGGTCACGGCCTCCGGTCGGCTCAGTGCCGGCCGTTCTGTCAGTGCGGGTCCTCCGGGAAGGCCCTGCCGACCGGGACAGGCGGACCAGGACGAACGTCCCCGTCCGTGCCGTCCTTCTGCCGATCTGCCGCCAGCCGTTCGCCCTCGATGTCGAGGTCGGGCAGCAGACGGTCCAGCCACTTCGGCAGCCACCAGCCCGCCCGGCCCACTAGTGCGAGGACCGCGGGGACGAGCGTCATACGGACCAGGAAGGCGTCGATGAAGACTCCGACGGCGAGGGCGAAGGCGATCGGCTTGAGCATGGTGCTGCCGCCGGGGACGAAGCTCGCGAACACCGCGAACATGATGAGGGCGGCGGCGGTGACCACGCGGGAGGCGTGGCGCGAGCCGGCCAGGACGGCCTCTCGCGGTGCGGCGCCATGGACGTGTGCCTCGCGCATGCGGCTGACCATGAACACCTCGTAGTCCATGGCGAGTCCGAACAGCACGGCCATCACCAGGATGGGCAGGATGCTGACGACCGGCCCGGTCCCGGCCACGCCGAGCGCGCTCGCGAACCAGCCCCACTGGAAGACGGCCACGACGACGCCGAAGGTGGCGGCCACCGACAGCAGGAAGCCCAGGCTGGCCTTCAACGGGACGATCACCGAGCGGAAGACCAGCAGCAACAGCAGCAGCGACAGGCCGACGACGACGAGCGCGAAGGGGATCAGAGAGCTCGCCAGCCGGTCGGAGACGTCGATGTTCACGGCGGTCGTACCGGTCACCGAGACTTGGGCCCGGGTCTGCTTCTGCCAGGTGGGTGCCTCGTCGCGGATGTGCTGTACGAGGTCCTTCGTCTTCTGGTCCGAGGGCCCGGTCTTCGGCACCACCTGGATGACGGACGCGTTCCCGTGCTCGATGACCTGCGGCTTGCCGACGGCAGCGACGCCGTCGGCGGCCTTCAGATCCTTGACGAGCGTGGCGGTGGCCGCTTGCGGGTTCGCGGCACGGGAGGTGTCGGCGTGGACGAGCAGCGGGCCGTTGAAGCCGGGCCCGAACTTGTCGGAGACGGTGTCGTACGCCTGCCGCTGGCTGCTGCCCGTAGGGGCGGAACCGTTGTCGGGCAGGGCCAGTTGGAGGCTGCGGGCCGGGACTGCGACCGCGAGCAGGCCGATGAGGACGGCGAGCAGCGTGAGCAGAGGGCGGCGGATGGCGATCCTGCCCCAGCGTTCGCCCATCGTCCCGCGCCCGCCGTGTCCGCCGCCGTGGGCGGCCTGCTCGCGGCGGGTGGCGCGCGAGCCCGGTTTCGGACGCAGCCGTTCACCGGCGAAGCCCATCAGCGCGGGTAGCAGCGTGGTGGAGACGCCGACGGCGATCAGTACGGCTGCTGCACCGCCGACGCCCATGACGGTGAGGAACGGGATGCGGACCACGGCCAGCCCGCACAGCGCGATGATCACGGTCAGGCCGGCGAAGACGACCGCGCTGCCCGCCGTGGCGGTGGCCCGGGCGGCGGACTCCTCGGTGTCCATACCGGTGGCGAGCTGGGAGCGGTGGCGGGAGAGGATGAACAGGGCGTAGTCGATGCCGACCGCGAGGCCCAGCATCGAGGCCAGGGACGGGGCGGTGCTGGAGATGGTCAGCACGCCGGTGAGCGCGGACAGGCCCAGCAGGGTGACGGCAACGCCCGTGATCGCCGTCAGCAGCGGCATGCCGGCCGCGAACAGCGAGCCGAATGTGATCGTGAGGATGACGAGGGCGACGGCCATGCCCATGAGTTCCTTGGTGTGGCCGGTGCTCTTGCTGCTGCCGTACGCAGATCCGCCGACCTCGACCGTGAGCCCGGCGTCCTGTGCGGGCCGGGTCGTCTTCTCCAGCGAGGTGAGGCTGTCGTCGTGCAGGTCGGCGCGGCTGACCTGGTACCGGACCTGGCCGAGTGCGGCGGTGCGGTCCGGCGACATGACCTTGCTCTGCACCGGGTCGGTCACGCCGACGACCTGCGGAGCGTTGTCGGCCTTCGCCATGGTGACACTGACCGCCTCGGCGTACTGCGGTTCGGTGATCGTGTGGCCCTTGGGGGCGACGAAGACGATCTGGGCGCTGGTCCCGGCCGCCGAGGGCAGCTCCTTCTTGAGGGTGTCCATGGCGGTCTGGGCCGGTGAGCCCGGGACGGTGAACTCGTCGTTGGTCGTGCCGCCGAATGTGATCACGCAGGTGACGACCGCGGTCAGTATCAGCAGCCAGGCGGCCAGCACCGCCCGGCGGTGCCGAAAGGCACCGCGGCCGAGCCGGTAGAGGAGGGAAGCCATCGAAAACGTGCTCCTTGAGGGTGACTTGCGGGGTTGGGCGGCACGCGGGAACCCGCGTACGGGGCCGGGCAGCGCGGGGTCAGGTGCGGAACGCGGCGTGGCCGCCGCTCAGGGTGAGCCGAAGGCCGGTGTCGGTGACCGTGAGCCGACGCGGCCGCAGATCCAGCGGGAGGCCGGTCAGGGAGACGGTGCGGGAGACCCTGGCCGTGATCTTCTTCGCCAGGTCATCGGGGAGGGGGCTGCCGGCGAACGTGGGTCTGCCGGGTGTGACGTGGATCGTCCGGTCGGCCAGGACAGGAGTGACGGGGATGGCCAGGGCACCGGCACGGCCGATGTGCACGACCAGCCGTCCGTCCGAGGGATCGGGGACCACCACGTTGTTCAGACGGCTCCCGCCGGCGTCAGCCAGGGACACGGAGTCGACGGTGACGATCACGCTGGACGAACCGACCACGCCTCCCCTCCCGCTTCGGCGCACCTGACGCAGGTGGGCGTCGACGGCGAGGCCGGTCATGTGCCGTGCGGACACCCCGTCCGCCGTCAGCTCGACGTCCGGGAAGGTGCCCCGTGCCAGCTGCCACAGCGCGGGCGTGGCGCCCAGCCCGACGCCAGGGGTGGTGCCGAGGCGCTTGCCGGCCACGGTCGCGATCCGTTCGGCGATCAGATGCCGGACCAACGTTTCCGTCGTACCGACCAGGGCGGTCAGGGCGAGGACGGTGGCCAGGACGAGTGCCGTACGCCGTCGCGGGCGCAGCCTGGAGAGGATCCGGCCGGAAAATGTCATGACTGACACGATACACAAACTGTCATGGCTGACACTTTCCATGGGTGCGGCATGCGGAGCCGGGGCGAACGACGTGTCAGGATGAACGGGTGGTGGAGGAGCGGGCCGTACAGAACATGCAGGACTCAGACGACGTGCAGGAGATGGGCAGACGGGACCGGAAAAAGGCGGCCACCCGCCGGGGCCTGCTCCGTTCGGCCGCCCGGATGTTCGCGGAGCGCGGCTATCAGGAGACGACGGTCAAGGACATCGCCGCCGCGGCCGGTGTGACCGAACGCACCTTCTTCCGCTACTTCCCGTCGAAGGAGGACCTGGTCTTCGCCGAGATCCTCGACTTCGTACCGCTGCTCAAGGAGGAGATCGCCCGCCGCCCCGCGGACGAGCCCCCGTATCCCGCCGTGCTGGGCGGGTTGCTCGCCGCCGCCGGGCGCCTCGACGGGGGCCTCGGCATCCTCTTCGTCGGCGTGCCGCCGCGCGCCATGTCCACCGGCGCGCGGCGCGGCAGTGTGCTCGCCGGCTTCGAGGACGGCATCGCCGATGTCATCGGCGACCGCCTCGCGCGCCAGTCGCCCAACGAGCCGACCCGGACGCGAGCCCTGCGCGCCTCCGTCCTCGCCCGCGCTTCGGTCGCCGCCGTGCGTGGCGCGCTCATCGCGTTCACGACCCGCGATGACGCGCCGGCCGATCCGCCTCCCTCGGTCGAGGACTTCGCGGGGCTCCTGCACGAGGCCTTCGCCGTACTGCGCAGTGGCGGGGAGTGACGCAGGCCGACAAAGTGTCAGCCCTGTCGCATCTGTCACACGTGTCACCAAGTTCCACGGAGCCGCTGACCGTCGGTCAGCTCGGCGAGGGCCCGCCGCCGGTGGACCTGCGAGAGGACCGACACACGGTCAGTCCGGTCCACGTCGCGTGCGGGTACAGCTCCGGGCCGTCCGCGTGCGGTTGCGGGTGAGGTCGGGAAGTGCGGTGCAGACGGACCCGGACCGTACGCAGAGTCATGCGCGTCGTGTCTCCCCGGGCCGTCGGCAGGCGCTGCGTGCCGCCCCGCCCGCCCCAGCAGTCCTGTGTGTGCCGGTCGTGGCCTGCTGGCCGTGAGGTGCAGGCTACGGGCCCGACGGGGTCTGACCGAGATACGCGTCAAAGGGGCAATGAGTCGATCTTGAAGTCCTGAGCGTCCCGGCCCGTCACCCATTCGGCCCAGCGTCGTTGGTGGTGATGTTGACGTCATCTGGGGCCTGGGGGGTGACATCGATCGAGAGGACCGCGTATCCGCGGTTCAAGCGGCTGATCACCGCGCACGAGCTGCATCTCTTCTTCTCGCCGAGCCGCGATGAGCTTCAGTGGGCGGCTGATGCGACGGACTGCGATGAGCATCTGTTGGCGCTGCTGCTGATGCTGAAGTCGTACCGGCGTATGGGGTGTTTTCCGGCGCTGGAGGACGTCCCGGAGATGGTGGTGGACTTCGTCCGGCGGGCAGTGGAGCTGCCTGAGGGCACGCTGCTGGTGTACCGGGCGGAGCGGACCGCCACCATCACCGGGGCCTGGTCCGCAAGCAGGCCGGCGTGACATACGGTCCACGCGGACACACAGGGCCAGAGTTTCGCTGTCTTTGCGCTCGCCCACCTGCTGGGCTTCGACCTGATGCCCAGGATCAGGAACTGGAAGGAACTGACCTTCTACCGGCCTTCCCAGCAGACGGAGTACGTGCACATCGACGCCCTGTTCGGCGAGCCGGGCAAGCACACAATCGACCTCGACCTGATCGAGGCCCAGTTCCGCCACCTGATGCGCGTGGCCGTCTCCGTACGCGAGGGCACCATCTCCTCCTCCACGCTGCTCAAGCGACTGTGCTCCGGGTCGCGGAAGAACGCCACCTACGCCGCCTTCCGCGAGGTCGGCCGCGTGATCCGCACCGTCCAGCTGCTGCGCTACCTCTCGGGCGCGCCGCTGCGCCGGCGGGTGACGGCGGCAACCAACAAGGTGGAGTCGTTCAACCCGGTTCTCCCAGTGGATCGGCTTCGGCAACCGCGGCGTCATCGCCGACAACGACCCCATCGAGCAAGAGAAGGCGATGAAGTTCAACGCGCTGCTCACGAACGCGGTGGTCTTCCACAACGCCCTGGACACCGCGGAGGTCGTGCGGCAGCTGCTGGAGGAGGGATGGGAGATCGACCCGGAAGACCTGGCGCACATCTCGCCCTATCTGACCGAGCACATCAACCGGTTCGGCGGGTACTCCACACACGAACTCGGCATCCAGCCCGACGCGTACGACCCGAAACTCGACGTCGACTTCACCCCGCTGCGCGACCAAGACCTGACCGCCTCTGGTCTCGGCCAGGCCGCCTGCACCGTGAGGTGAACCAGCTGGTGACGCCCTTCACAGGAGCGGGCCGGGATACTCCAGAATCCTGCCGCGAGGGTCAGCCTCCAACACCGTGGCCTGGCCGAGTGATCCGATAGCGCTACCGTGGGAACGGGGTTTGTGACGGTTCTTGTGAGCCATCGCCGTATTTCGGAGGGACACCCGGGGTGTTCTGCCAGCGGCAGAACACCGGCCGGACCGGGCTCGATGATCACTACAGTCCAGTCTCATGACAACGATTTCGACGCGTACGGTCGATTATCCGGCCGACGGTTTGACGATGGTCGGGCACCTCGCGCTCCCGGCCGGTGTCGACCGCCGGCCCGCGGTCCTGGTCGGGCCTGAGGGGATGGGGCTCAGCGACGTCGAGCGCCGCCGAGCCGATGCTCTCGCCGAGCTGGGATATGTAGCGCTGGCCTTCGACCTTCACGGCGGGCGCTATTTGGGTGAACCCGAGGAGATGCTGGCCCGTTGCATGCCGCTGCTCGCTGATCCCGACCGGATGCGGGGCATCGGCCATGCGGCGCTCGACGTGTTGCGCGCCGAACCGCGGACCGACCCCGACCGGATCGCCGCCGTCGGCTACGGCACCGGGGGCGCCGTCGGACTGGAACTCGGGCGCGACGGCGTCAACCTGCGCGCGATCGGGACAGTCAACGCATTGACCACGGGCCGACCGGGCGAGGCGGCGCGCATTCGCTGCCCGGTGTGGGCCGGGGTCGGGTCGGAAGACCCGATCATGCCACCCGCGCAACGGAACGCGTTCACCACTGAGATGCAGGCCGCGGGCGTCGACTGGCGCCTCGTGGTCTACGGCGGCGCCTTGCACGCCTTCCACCACCCGCCGGTCGACCACACCGTGCGTCCCGGCGTCGGCTACCACCCACGGCACGCACAGCGAGCCTGGCGCGACGTCGTCGACTTGCTCGCCGAGTGCCTGCCCGTGACGGAGGACCTGGCGGTATGACCCAGGCAAACATGCTGGCGCCAGGCCTGGTTCGCGTCGGGCACTGACAGTTCCCTCCCTTCTAGTCCGCACAGAAGAGCCACATTCGAGCAGATGCTCGATTGTGGAGACGTATGCACAACTGCCGCAGTAAAAGCCGGATTTACTGCGACGGAGCCTCTACCGTGATTGTGACCTTCAGGGCTTCACGGCGCCGAACCTTCAGCGGTATCTGGCGTCTCGGGGGTGCGGAGGCAGTGCCGGACGGTTGCTTGGCTGGCGTCGAGGAGCTGGGCGATCTCGGTGATGGCGTGGCGGGTGGCATAGAGCCGGTGTGCGAGTGCTGCCTGTTTGTCGTCGAGTGCGGGCCGCCGTCCCGGGTGATGTCCGCGTTGTGCTGCTGCGTGGAGGCCGTCGCGCGTGCTCTCACTTCTGAATCGCTGTTCAGCCTGTGGCGAAGACTGCTGGCCACGCGGATGACCTTGGGGACGACGAGGACGTCGCTGGGCCGCAGCACGTAGGCACCGGCCAGCTGCGGTCCTTGGCGACCTCGACGGTCCGCCGGTGCACCCATGTCACGTGCGGAGCCGGGCGACGCAGAGCCAGCCCCTCGACCGGATGCCGGAGCTCCTCTGGCATCCGCCGGCGCCCGGCATCCGAGCGCCGGGCACGCACCGGGCCAGCAAGACCCCGGTCCCGGTAGGCGGCGGCCCACCGCTGGAGGGTGCGGCAGGCGATGGCCGCCTCAGCGGCGGCCCTCGTGAGCGGCAGGCCGTCCTCGATGTGCGGCCGGAGCACCGCGAACCGGCGCATCGCCGCTTCGCGCTCGGCCGCAGTCCGCCTGCCCAGCGCCGTGGACTCGATGGCGGGTGTCGCCATGCTGCCCAGCGTGCCGCCCGGCCCTGGTTCTCCTCAGCGGCGCATGGGCACGCGAAACAAGCGCGCGGAAACCCCACGCTCCGCACGGAGTGCAAAGGGCCAGCCGGGAACACAACTCGCGATGGAGTTCGAAAGCGATCGTCCACGAGCGCCATCGCGGCCGGCGCGCCGGGACTGCCAACGTCCCAGCTCGCCACTCCGGCAATAAAGTTCGCGCAATCTTGGTGCCACAGCCCGTTCGGCTATGCGACACCGACGAGTGGCAGCATGTCGAGCCCAAACTGAGGTCTCAGCGATACGCGCGCCTTAAAGAAATGCTTGAAGCCCTCTTTGACGGCGAAGTACCAGGCCCGTCGGTCAGTCGATGCCTTCGACGATGCGGAAGTCGCGCTCGAAGCCGTCGGGGAGGGCCACCAGCGCCTTCTGGTATGCCTCGCTCTCGTATGCCGCGACCGCCTGTTCAAAGCTGTCGAACTCGATCAGAACGACGCGTTGCGTGATTCCGGCCTCGTGGGCGACGACTCGACCGCCACGGGACAGGAGGCGCCCGCCCGCAGCTCGGACGGCCGTACCGGCCAGCTTGTTGTAGGCAGTCAGCCTCTCAGGGTCGGAAATGGCGGGGTAGACACTGGCCCAGTAGCCCTTGGCCATGGAATCCTCCTGTGTTCGGCCGGACATGTCCGACTTCGAATTGACGCTCAGAGAATTGACGCTCAGATTGCTCGATCCCGGCGACGGAGCACCGGGCATGTGTGAGGACGTGCGCTGATCCGGCCTGGTTCGGCTCTGCCGCCCGCGGCTGCCGGTTCGCGTCGCGGCGAAGTCTTCCTCAGCGCCCCGGGCGCCTTCGGCGTGAGACGGGAGAAACAGGTGGACCACGACTTGGCCGGCAGCATGCGCGGCCTTGCCTCGACCATGCCGGAACGAACCACAGAGGCATGGCCTCGGCTGCCGGGCTGAGGAGATCTTCGAGGAGAACACGCGGCTCCTGACCAACCCGCTAGCCTCGCCCGAGGACATCGAGGACATCGAGGACCTGGACGGCTGGACCCCGCACCGGCTTCGGCACAGTGCCCTGACGCACGACGCCGAGGACGGGACCTCGCCCCCGATGCTGCTGGCCCGCTCCCGCCAGCCTCCGTCCGCTCCCTTGAGCGGTGCGCCCGCCCCGGCGTCTACTCGGTCGCCCGGCACGTCGCCGAACGCGACCCCGCTGCACGCCGCCGCACGTGAATCCGAGCGGATCAGGGCTTCAAGACCATCCCGTTGCCCCTTTGACGCGCATCTCGGTCAGACCCCTCGACGGCGCCGGAGTGCGGGCCCGTCGCATCGACATTACTCTGGAGCAATCGTCATTACTCTGGAGTAGGGGTTCGGGCAGCCGTCAGCAGACGGTCGCGTCCGTCCCGGACGCATGACCAGGGAGTGGCCGGTGTCCAGCACTGAGGTGATCCCTTCGGCTCCCGGGTCGTTGCCACTGGTGGGGCATGCTCTCGCCCTTGCGCGGGACCCGCTCCGCTTCGTCCTGGCCCTTGCCGCGGTCGGGCCCCTGGTCCGCTTCCGTCTGGGGACGCTGCCCGTGGTCATGGTGTGCGAGCCGGATCTGACCCGGCAGGTGCTGCTCGACGCCCACACATTCGACAGGGGCGGACCACTGATCGATCTGGGGCGCGAGATCTTCGGCAACGGCCTGCTCACGTGCCCGGCCTCGGCGCACCATCGCCAGCGTCGGCTGTGCCAGCCCTCCTTCCATCCGCGGCGACTCGCCGACTACGCGCCCGTGTTCAGCGCCGCTGCCCAGCGCCTCACCCACTCCTGGCACGACGGACAGGTCATCGACGCCAACTCCGAGATGAGGCAACTGACGACACAGACGGCGGTCGAGACGCTGTTGGGCAGTACTGCTCCGCCTTCTGAGACGAGGGCTGTTCTCGTCGGCGACCTGGAGACCATCAGCACCGGAGCGTTGCGCAGGATGCTGTGCCCCCGGCCGCTGAACGCGCTGCCCATCCCGTTCAACAGGCGCTTCGGCCTGGCACACCAGCGGCTGCGACACGCCCTGGCCTCAACTGCCGCCTCCCGCCGTGCGGATGGGAAGCGCAGCAACGACCTCCTGGACAGCCTCCTGACCGCCGTCGACACCGATACCCCCGGCGCCGGCAGCGTTCTCGACGAGCACGAGGTGGTCGACCAGGCACTCACCTTCTTCGCCGCCGGCATCGAGAGCACTGCGAACACCCTCGCCTGGGCACTGGTCAGCACGGCCGCCAGCCCGGACGTCGCGACCCGCCTCGGCACCGAGGCGGACACGCTCCTGGGCGAGCGAGCGCCCACGATGGCCCTCGTCCCCGCGCTCACGACGGCCGCCCGCGTCGTCGCCGAGACCCTCCGCCTCCACCCGCCCCTCACCATGGCGAACCGGGTGGTCATGCACGCCACCGAACTGGGCGGCCACCACTTCGCGCCGGGCACGACGATCGCCTGGAGTCCATACCTGATCCACCACCATCCCGGCCTCTACCCCCACCCCGACCGCTTCGATCCCGACCGCTGGCAGGACACCACCCCGGACCGCCGGACCTACCTCCCCTTCGGCGCGGGCCCCCACCGGTGCATCGGGGACCATTTCGCCCTCACCCAGGCCACCCTCACCGTTGCCTCCATCGCCGCGCACTGGACCCTGACTCCCGTCACCGACCAGGTGCCGCGGCCCACCGCCGGCCTGGTCCCCAGACCTCACCCGGCCCGGCTGCGCGTGACCGCACGCCGCTGACCGACCCGGTGACCTTCAGCGGCGGTGCGCGCCTGCCGGAATGTGCCCGGGAGTGCCGCAGCGGTCCCTTGCGGCGCGGCCGCACACCGCGAGAGTCCCACCGCTCACGGGAGCCGTGGCGCCCTTTGGCCGTCGGACGAGTCCGGCCGCCGTCGCAGATGCGGCCAGGGTGAAACCGAGGGCGGTCGGCCCGCCCTGCCCTCGTACAGCGCACCGCGTGTCCATCTCGTATCCGGTGATTCATCAGATCCAGTGAAAATTCGCCTGATCAGTCACGATTGGTAATGAGAAGCCCTAGTGTCCATGACAAGAAGTGGCATTACACACCATGGGGGGTATGGTGACCGTCGTCGTCACGTTCACGGGCCGGACTCAACTGCCCGCCGGCGGCCCGGCGTTCCAGCTCTGGTCCTACCGCCTCGATCCGAGCAGCCCGGACGACCTGACGTCCGGGCAGCAGGTCGCCCTCGGCCTGCCGGACGACACGGACATCCAGGATCCGTCCGGCTACCCGCTCGTCCCCGCGCTGAACGGCACCTTCGTGCAGCAGCACCCTGATTCCGGTCGTGTCTACGTCGGGCGCACCGTCATCGCCCCCGGAGCCCAGACCATCTCGTTCGTCGCCCCGCCGGGGGAGTCCCGAAGCGAGCTCCAGCTTGCCGCCCGCCGCCCGGCCGGCGCATGGACACTCCTGCCGTTCGCCACCACGCCCGGCGGCCTGCCGACCACGCTCAACGTCATGCCGGCCCCCGTCCGTGCCTCTGTCCCGCCGGTCTTCAACGGCCGTCCGGCAGCGGACTTCGCGGGCCAACTGCCGTACGCCAGTGAGTTGTTCGGCGTCTACCAGCCGCTCGCCGGCTGGTTCGGCCAGCAGGCCTCCGCGCGCGCCGCAGTGGATCCGGCGTTCGTCGACGTCCCGGACGAGCTGGCCGCCCCGGTCCAGGGCGTGCTGTCCCCGATCGGTCTGGTCAACCTGTTCCGCGAGTATTTCTTCGAGTTCGACAACTTCCTCGGCCCGCCGGCCGGGCATCTGTGGATCAGCCCAGGCGGCACCGTCGAGGTCATCGAGGTCAGCACCCGTCGCACTCTGGTGGAGCGCACCGCCGAGCAGTCGGAGCAGACGGACCGCAAGGTCGAGGAGAGCCTGACCGAGCAGGATGACGTCGCCGACGCCGTCAAAGAGGACAACTCCAACGACACCAAGCTCGGTGTGACCGCCAGCGGCGGCGTCAGCACGGTCGTCTACCACGCCAACGCGAGCGCGTCGTTCAACCTGGACACCACGATCAAGCGCTCGTCCGAGGAGACGCACAAGCACACCCGCACGCAGAGCACCAAGGTCACCAGCGAGATCAAGCGCAACTACAAGACGACGTTCCGCACCGTCACCGAGAACACCGACACCACCAGCCGGCGCTACGTCCTCCAGAACACCACCGACAAGCTGGTCAACTACGAACTGCGGCGCAAGATGCGCAAGGTCGGCGTCCAGGTCCAGCACATCGGCTCGCGGCTGAGCTGGCAGGTGTACCTGGAGGACCCGGGACACGATCTGGGCACCGGCGAACTGGTACATGTGGTTCCCGCCCCCGACCTCTCCTCGATCAAGAAGCCGGACATCACCTCCTACCCGCCCGCGCAGCAGGTCACCTACCACCTGTCCGTGCCTTTCGTGCTGTACCAGGGCGCCGACCACGACGCGTCGGACACCTATCAGACCGAGCCGGAGAACATCGACCACGGCATCTTCAAACCGGACGTCGGCACCAACGACATCGTCCAGTTCAGGTTCGACTACCCGCTGCCTCCGCCGCCGCAAGGCTTCGAGCTCAGCCGGTTCGGGGCACTCGACTTCCACGGCGCGCAGGTGCGCTACAACCTGGACGCGCCCGACCTCCTGCCCAACCCGAACCCGGCCACGAACAGCTTCACCATCCGCCTCACCTACGCCAACTGGGGCGGCAGCAAGTTCATGCCGTTCGACGCGGTGATCGTCTACGAGCCGACGGCCGACGCGAAGGCCGCGATCGACAAGGCCAACGCGGCCGCGCAGGCGGCGTACGACGCGCAGGTGGCCCAGGTGCAGCGGGAGGCGTACGCCAACGCGGTGCGCGACAGGCTGAAACTGGTCAGCGCGGCCCGGCCGCGTCCGGCGGACGACCTGCGGGCGGAGGAGCGCTCGACCGTCTACGGTTCGCTCATCCGCCAGTTGGAGTACTTCGCAGACGCGCATCTGGGCTCCGAGCTACTGCGGCAGATCTTCGACGTGGACGAGATGCTGTACTTCGTCGCCCCGGACTTCTGGAAGGCCAAGGTCCCACTGTCGTCCGCCGACGCCGGAACGCTGGGCCGCTACCCGGTCCCCGACCCGCCGTGGGCGTCCGGAGGAAAGGCCGCCGACCTGTCCGGGCAGACGGTGGCCGGCTGGTACACACGTACGGACGCGCAGAACGCGGCGGCCCGGCAGGAGGCGCCCGCCCCCAGCTACCGCAGCGACTACCTGATCACCGAGGAGAGCCAGCCCGCGCCGAGGGGCAGCTCGCTGGGCTGGCTGATCCAGATCGACGGGGACGCCCGCCGCAACGAGTTCCTCAACGCGTCGTGGGCCAAAGCCGTGCTGCCGGTGCGACCCGGGCAGGAAAGGGCCGCCCTGGCGTGGCTGAAGACCGCGGGCGTGGAGGGCGAGGACCAACTCGACGTCACCTACCCGCTGCAGCCGGGTGACCCGCCGGAGTGGCAGGGCATGACCTTCCGACAGGTGCTGGACGTGCTGGCCACCCGGCTGGCCGCGACCAACACCGACAACGCCGGCACGCGCGCCGCCGAGCAGGTCTTCGAGACCGGCTTCGACCCACTGGACGGCGGGTTCCGACCCGCTGACCCGTACAAGATCTTCGACCAGTGGACGGAGGTGCTGCCGACGGACCAGGTCGTCGCGGTCGAGGTCGCCTACGACCCGCGCACCGGGCAGCAGCTGTGAGCCCGGTGGCGGTGGCCGTCGAGGACGTCAACGGTCTGCCCGTGCCGGGCGCCACGGTCGTCCTCGACGCGGCGAGCGCCCTGACCGGCACCGACGGGACGGCCGCGTTCGACCTCGACCCGGCAGCCGGGCGGACGATCACCGTCTCCCAGCCGTTCTACGTCACCGAGCGCGCGGAGTTCCGTGACGGCGGCCTGGCCCGGGGACGCTGGAACAACGCACTGCTGCGGCGCCAGACGGCGGGTGCCACCCTGCGGCTGACGGTCCGGCTCGGTCGCTGGGCCGGCGCCCCGACCGTGCTGCTCACGGAGGAGCAGTTGGCCGCCATGGCCCTCGCCGGCGGCGACCCGCACGGGGCCCTGCTGATGAAGCTGCCCAGCGACCCTTCCCGGCTGGCGTACCGGCAGCAGTGGAACGCCCCGCTGCCGGTCGAGCTGGCCCAGCCGGTGCTGCTGCCCGAACGTCCGCCCGCCCACGGCACGACCGGCTGGCGCCGCTTCAACAGCACACCCGCCACACCGCCGGCCGACATCGCCGCACTCGGCCGGTTCTTCTTCGTCACCTGTCCCGGCGACACGGCAGCGCCGAAGGACCCGACGTACGCGGCCGCCGTGTGGTCCCCCAACCTCAACCTGACCGCCCCGCCCGACACACTCGACCTCATCGTCTTCTTCTCCCCGCACACCCTGGGCTGGACCCCGCCCTACCCGTTCGGCGTGAGCAAGGGCGTGCCCGGTGCCGACCAGGCCTTCGTCATGATCGGCACCCGCTACCTGACCGCCGACTACGCCTTCGCCTACAACCTCATCGCCCGGCGGCGGCAGGCCATCGTCGTCATGCCGCTGTGCAGGAAGGGCGACTGGGGCCCGTTCGCCTGCGCGGACGGCCTGTTCCGGCTGTGCCGGGAGGTGCTGCACTTCCTGCACCGCGAGTGCCGTACCAGCACAGCCGGGCTGACCACGGTCGGCGGCATCGACCGCGTGCACTGGCTGGCCGGCGCATCATTGAGGGCGCCGGGTGCGGGGGTGTGGGCCGACGGCTTCGGCCTGCCGCCAAGCCCCGGCCGGATCGTCGTCAGCGGTTTCAGCACCGGCATCGCACCGGTCAAACAGGTACTCGGCGGCGGTCCGCTCACCGGCTTCGACCGTGGCCAGTGGGGCTGCCCCGACGCGGCGTCGCGGGACGCGTTCGCCGCCGCGTGGCAGGAGATCTGGGACCTCGACGGCTTCCACCCGGCGACCGGCGGCTGGCCCAACTACCTGAACCTGCTGAACGGTTGGTACCACCCGGGCGGGCCCCGGGAACTGCGGCTGATCCACTCCAGCGGACGGGTGCCGCCGGACGCGGGCACATCCGACCACCCGCTGTTCAAACGGCTGCGCGCCGAAGGCGTCACGGTCGACCGCCGCGTCCCCACGACGCCGGGCATCGGCGGCGCCCGCGAACTGCACGGGCGCGCCTGGTCCGCCGTCGCCCTGGACGACCCGTACATCGGCAACGACCCGCCGGTGGGCACGCCGGCGCTGGGGGACGCGCACCACGCCACACCGAAGGTCGGCTTCAGCCACTGCGCGGCGCTCAGCCGGGTCGGCGCGACGCCAGGGCCGTAGGCGGCAGTGGGTCTGAGCGGAGTTGCTCACCCTTCGCGCCGGCAGGTGACGATCAGGTCTGCGAGCTGGTCGAGCTGGTCGAGCTGGTCGAGCTGGTCGTGATGGGAGCGCAGGTCCAAGGCGCCGCGGCGGGTGACGATGTGCCGAGCGCCGTCGGCGACGTACCGTTCCAGACGGCCAAGCACCTGGTCGGCGGAGTCGGTGACGACGGCCTGGACCTTCTCCAGTTCCTGCAGCGGCATGCCGTATGCGGCTCGCGCGTCGCCGTCGGGGCGGGGTCGGGTAGGCAAGTCAGCCATCCGTCGGCATCAGGCGCGGTCCGCACGGGGGCACCCTCCGAGGCAGTTCGGCGGTGCCCCTTCTGTCTCTTGGCATGCTCGGCATGTGTGGATGAGTCGCCGGGGCCCACGGCTGACCGCGTACATGCCACCCGCTAACATTCCTGGCCATGGTGAGGCGGGGGTGGCGGCTGGGCGCCACGGCGGCGGTGGCAATGCTGGCGGCGGTCTGTGCCTCAGGCCCAGAACGCCCACAGGTCGTTCGCACAGCGCCGGACCTCGGCCCCTTGCCGGCCGACCGGTACGATTACACGCCGCAGGACTACCGCCGATCCCACTCGGCATCGGCGTTGCTGATCCGGCAGTGCATGGCGGACCGCGGCCACCCGGACTTCCCGCTCGACCCCCGCTACCCCAGCGACCCCATCGTCGCCACCGCAGTCAGCACCGACTACGGCGCCCTCGATCCGGACACCGCCCGCCGCTGGGGCTATGGCTGGGACCCGGCAAAGCACCCGGCCGCCGGGCCGAAGGGCCGCCGCATGACCAACGCCGAGTATGCGGACTGGCCCGACTGCAACGCCGACGCGAGCCGGCGGTTGATGCGCGGCATCGACCTCACGCGGGACTGGCTCTACGCAAGCAGACGGGAGGTCGAGGTCGACAAGGCGGTCAAGCGTGACCCGCGCCTTCGCGCGGCCTGGGACGTGTGGTCCCGCTGTGTGGCAGAACAGGGATTCACCCGCTATCCCGACCCCGTCGCGGCGTACGCGGACGAGGCCTGGCAGCGGGACAGCGACGGCAACACCCGGCATACGCAACGGGAACGGGCCACCGCGGTCGCGGACGTCACTTGCAAGCGCCGCCACCATACGGCCGAGCTCTGGCATGATGTACGGGCCCAGAACCAGGCCGCGGACATCACACGGCATCCCGACCGATACGCCGCCGGCCTGCAGGCGCTGCGGACATACCGGGCCAACATCACCGAGGTGCTGCGAAAGCTCGGCTAGTGGGGCGCCAGCGCATTACTGCAAGCATCGCGCGAGTGCCGACGGACACGCGGCAGCCGCCCAGTCGGCTGACCCTGCGTCCCGCGCGTTCCCTGTGTTCTGCCGACCGGCCACCTCTGGTCGGGCCCGCCTCCTTGGTTGCGTACGCGCGCCCGGGGCGTGGGGATCGCGTCGGGCGCGCCGCGTTCGTGTGTCGTCCGGTGGTGCGGGCGGCGCGGACGGCGGTGGTCAGTCTGGTGAGGTCGTAGGCGCACACGCACGACGGGTTCGGCCTGTCCGCAGTAGGGGCATTCGCAGTCGCCGTACTCCACGACGGTCACGGGGGCGTGGTGCGGCCCTCGGATGTGATCGCGGCCGGGGTCGACGGGCACGGCCAGGTCGATGATCGTCTCTGCCTTCCCCAGCAGGTCCCGGAGCCGCAACGGGGGGGCAGAAGGCCGATGGCCGCAGTGAGGAGCCGAGCGGTGGGGGAGGAGCAGCCCGGTGTGGCGAGGATGCCGATCTCGGCCTCGTCGAGGTACGTGCCGTCGAAGGCGAGTGAGCAGGATGAGGGCATGGGTCCACGCGATCGCTCACGCGAGGCACCTGTTTGTGGTCGAGCGACGTTCATCAGCGCCGGCGGGGGTGATAGAGCGCGTGGGCACGGGGAATGTCGACGGGCTCACCTTCGGGCAGCTGGAGGAAGTGCTTCGCCTGCCAGGTCTGTGTGCTGCGGGCTTGGCGGTTGGTGGTCGCCACCCATGGCGGATAGACGCGGAACGCTCTTTTCCCGCCGGAACCGTTCGTTGCCACGATGTCCCGTTCACGGAGCACGTCTCGTGGGAACACGAACTGCCCGAATCGTTCGCCCTCGCGGGTGCTGATGACGAAAAGATCGACGGGATCTTCAGCATCGAAGGGCTGGATCGGCCCGGTCGCGGACCTCTTCCACACCGTGACGAACTGGCCGACCTTCGTCGGGGTGGTCTTGGCCACCCGGAACCTGACCGACAGGCCGTCCAACGTGAGCTCGCATGCCCCGTACTCGGCGCTCTCCATCTCGGGAACAGGCTGTGAGCACGTGAACCCAGCCGGGTCGTACGCCAGAGTCTTCGCCCTCAGCAGGTCGCCGGGGATCCCCGGCTCGCTTGGCCAAGACCCAGGATCACGGGCACCGAATTCCGCAGAGACTTCACGTTCCATTGCCATTCCTGCATCCTGCCAGATATCGAACACACGAACGAGTCCGACTCGCTGGAGCTCGCTGGACCGGCCTCTCGCCCAGCCGCATCGTCGCCCTGGATCTGCCGACGGGTCGGTATCCCGGCCCGCGGAAGTCACCGGCCTGATACTGGAGCTGTCCGCTCGGTCTCCCCGTCCACCACTGCGCTCTGATGGGAAACGCGACCATGACCTCATCGAACTTCGCCCCCTACCTCGAACGGAACAAGCGCTTCGCCACCACCGACGCCAAGACCCAGGTCCCCGAGATTCCGTTCATTCCCTTCAAGCAGCTGTACCTGATCACCTGCATCGACCCGCGAGTCGAGCCCGCAGCGATCGTGGGTGTGCAGCTCGGCGAGGCGATCGTGGCCCGCAACGTCGGCGGCCGCGTCACCCCCTCCATCGTTCGCGACCTGGCATGGATCTGCCATCTGCACGAGAACAAGACACCCGACGCCGACTGGTTCGAGGTGGCGATCATCCACCACACCGACTGCGGCTCCGGACTGTTCGCCGACGCCGAACTGCGCCGTACCTACGCCGAGCGCGGCGGCTATGACGAGGAGACCGCCGCCGCCATGGCGGTGCTCGACCCGTCCGCCACCGTGCGTACCGATGTCGAGTTGCTGCGCGAGGCACCCGCGCTGGCCGGCAGCATCGGGAAGTTCAAGATCGGCGGCTACGCCTACGACCTGAAGACCGGCGTCGTCACCACCGTCGTCGACGCGAGCTGACTCAGTACCGAAGCCGGATCCCGCCGCGCCGCCGGTGTGGACGGTGAGGTCCGGGGCTCAACGGCGTGGCGCAGGAAGCGGAGAAGATCGTGATTTCCGTTGATACGCACCTGAAGATCGGTTCGCTGGCACTCTGTCGGAGCGTCATGGCGACGCTGTGGAGAGCATTCCCACGCCGCACCGGCTCGTTGACTGGCTGGCAGTGAGCGGCCTCGCCGTGGACTCCTGCACCACTGCCCAATTCGACCTCGCTCGAGAACTGAGGGAGTCGATTCGCGCCGCCGCGACAGCGGCCGCGATTCAGGACGCTCTCCCTGCATCTGCTGTCCAAGTCATCAATCCCGCAAATGGTGTGACATGAACACGTGTGGCAATCGTCAGGAGAAGGCGCGCTTCAATGCCATCCAGCGTAAAAACCCTAGATCGGCGGAGTGATCGTTACCTCGGTACATCCAAGCGGGCCCCGCGCCTGCGACGCATCTGTCGCGTTGGGGGCACCCGAACGGCACCACCACAGAGCCGTCCGTCGCCTTCGATCGACGTCCTCGATCAGTACGTCCACGTTTACTGGCCGGCGACGTTCATCCGCTCTTCGCGGCATAGCCGGGTCGCCGTCTCCCGGTACGCCGAACGACAACACGATGGCCTCCCCTGCACCAGCCGCCTGGTCACCTCCTGGTCACCAGCCTCGACATCACCATCCTCGAACCCGATCCCGTCGGCGGTTCGCGCGATCCTGCGTACCTTGCGGCAGATCGGGACGAGTACCTGCTGAGGCCCTGGGTGCGGGGACGGGGCGCCCCCAGGTGATGGTGCCCAGGCCCTCCGGTGAATCCAGGCGGCCATAGCAGGCGGCGCCGGGCGGCGCCACGGGCAGTCGAAAGCTCCCGGTGTGGAGGTTCGGGCGCTGTGGGCTCCGTTTCCCCGCCGGTCACCACGCCCGGCACCGCCGCTGTCAGGTCCGGCCTGCCTCGGTCGCCTCGTGGCCAGTGACCCAGAAGCGATAGAAAGGGGATATGCGCGGAGAATCGGACCAGTCCGGGCGCGGGGTGTCTGGCGGGTCCTGGGGGATCCATGGTTCCGGTAGGGATCCTCGTCCGGGACAAGATCACCCAGGGCGACAGGAGCACGTTCGGCCTCCTCATGGGCGAGAGGCGGGTCGTGGGGGAGAGGCGGGTCCGCGGCGCCTGCGCTCGCTGCTGAGCCTGCGCAGCGTCGCCGGCCAGGTCTTCCTTCTGCAGCTGGTGGGCGTGGTGCTGATCGTCGCCGCCACGCTCGTGGTTCTCGTGGTGCAGGCCCGACGCGACACCATGGCGGACGCCCGGAGCCGGACGCTTGCCGCGGCGCAGGCGTTCGCGAACTCCCCGGGGATCGTGGCGGCACTGAACAGCCCGAATCCGAGTGCGGTGCTGCAGCCGCACGCCGAGGCGGCCCGGAAGGCAGCGGGCGTCGACGCCATCATCGTGTACAGGCTGGACGGGATCACCCTCACCCACAGCGACCCGCATCAGATCGGGAAACACATCGTCGGGCCCTACGCGCAGGCGGCGAGCGGCAAGCCGTTCACCAGGACCTTCCGGGGAGTCCTGGGGCTCTCCGTGATCTCGGCGGTCCCCGTCAGGGCTCCTGACGGCTCGGTCGTCGCCATCGTCTCCGTTCCCGTCAGGGTCGAGAAGGTGCAGCACAGGCTGGACCGGCAGCTGCCGGTCCTGTTCGGCGGGGCCGCCACGGCACTTGTCGTCGCCGCGGGCGGGGCGGGCCTGGTGAGCCGTCGATTGCGACGGCAGACCCATGACCTGGGCCCGGTCGAGATGACCCGGATGTACGAGCACCACGACGCGGTCCTGCACGCCGTGCGGGAAGGGGTGCTGATCATCGGCGGGGACGGCCGGCTGCTGCTGGCCAACGACGAGGCACGGCGGCTGCTGAACCTTCCGGTGGACTCGGAGCGGCGCCGCATCACCGATCTGGGGCTGGAGGAGGACCTCGCCGAGCTGCTGGCCTCCGACCGCCCCGCCACCGACGAGGTGTACCTCGCGGCGGACCTGTTGCTCGCGGTCAACAAGCGGCTCACCGCACCTCACGGACCGGTCGGCAGCGTGGTGACGCTGCGGGACACCACCGAGCTGCGGGCTCTTTCCGGCAGGGCCGAGCTGGCCCGCGAGCGGTTGAGGTTGATCTACGACGCCGGGCTGCGGATCGGCACCACGCTCGATGTGAAGCGCACCGCCGAGGAGCTGGCGGAGGTGGCGGTGCCCCGATTCGCCGACGTCGTCACCGTCGAGCTGCTGGACCCCGTCCTGCGCGGCGAGGAGTCCTCCGATGCGACCACCGGGATCACCGAGATGCGCCGTACCGCTGTTGCCGGTCCGGACGGGGACCGGCTCCTCCACCCCGTCGGCGACCTGATCCGGTTCGTCCCCGGCCACCCCGTCGCCGCAGCGATGGCCGGCGGCCGACCGGTCCTGGTGAGGGACCTGAGCACCTGCGATGGCTGGCGGGCCCAGCACCCTCGACGTGCCCAGCGGATCCTCGAGCACGGCATCCACTCCTTGCTCGTGGTCCCGCTGCGAGCCCGAGGCGTAGTGCTGGGCATGGTGGACTTCTGGCGGGCGAGCGGCTCGCCCTCGTTCGAGGACGACGACGTGTCCTTCGCCGAGGAACTGGCCGCCCGGGCAGCGGTGTGCATCGACAACGCCCGCCGCTACACCCGTGAACACGCCATGGCCGTCACCCTTCAGCACAGCCTGCTGCCACGCGGGCTGCCCGAGCAGTCGGCCCTCGAGGTGGCCTACCGCTATCTGCCGGCCCAGGCCGGGGTCGGCGGGGACTGGTTCGACGTCATCCCGCTGTCCGGCGCCCGGGTCGCGCTGGTGGTCGGTGATGTCGTCGGCCACGGTGTGCACGCCGCGGCGACCATGGGACGGCTGCGCACCGCCGTACACAACTTCGCCAGCCTGGACATGCCCACGGAGGAACTGCTGGGCCGGCTGGACGAGCTGGTGGCCCAGATCGACGCCGAGGAGTCCGACGCCGGCGAGGACGGGCCGGGGATCACCGGGGCGACCTGCCAGTACGCCGTCTACGACCCCACCTCCGGTCGACTGCTCCTCGCCACCGCGGGCCATCCGGGACCGGCGGTGGTCCAGCCCGACGGGACCGTGGACTTCCCCCAGGTGCCCGTCTCGCCGCCCCTGGGGCTGAGCGCCGGCCTGCCCGTCGAGAGTGCCGAGCTGACCGTGCCCGAGGGCGCTCTGCTGGTTCTCTACACCGACGGACTGATCGAGGTCCGCGGCCACGACCTGGACGCCGGACTGGAGGCCCTGCGCGATGCGCTGGCAGGTCCCGATCGCACCCCGGAGGCCACCTGCGCGGCGGTGATGGAGGCCCTGCTGCCCGACCGGCCCAAGGACGACATCGCGCTGCTGGTCGCCCGCACCCGCCGCTTCGGTCCCGATCAGGTAGCGGAATGGGACGTGCCCCGTGACCCGGCGGCGGTGGCCCCGGTGCGCACTGCCTGCGCCCGCCGACTGAAGGAGTGGGGCCTGGAGCAGGTCGCCTTCACCGCCGAACTCATCCTCAGCGAGCTGATCACCAACGCCGTCCGCTACGGCACCGAGCCGATCACCGTACGGCTGCTCCGCACGGTGTCGGTCAGCGGCTCTGCTGCGGGCACCGTGATCTTCGAGGTCTCCGACGGCAGCAGTACCTCCCCCCGGCTGCGCCGGGCGAACGTCACCGACGAGGGGGGACGCGGACTCTTCCTGGTCGCCCAGTTCGCCGAACGCTGGGGGACCCGCTACACGCCCACCGGCAAAGTCATCTGGGCCGAACAATCCCTCCATGAAGGCGCCACGCCGGGGGTGGAGGGGCTGGACGAGATCCTGCTCGGCCAATGGGACGACACGGAGTTGTGAGGGGATCGTGCGCACCGGACCGTCACCGGGGCGGCGCGGACCCCAGGTGAGCCGAGTCCGAGGCCCTGCCGTCGAAACGCGCTGATCGCAGGCTTCCGCCGGTTGGCACCGCCATCGAGGCGGCCGGGTACCCTGGCCTCGATGACCATTTCGGCCATTTCGTCGGCGCAGTGGACCCAGGAGGTGCAGCGGAGGCCCGCCCCTGCGGACCGTGTGATGCCGTCGGCAGCTGGTAGGACCCTGTGCGCGCGCCGACCTGAGTACTGCAGCTCTCGCCCTCGGCAGCTTCCGGAACTCCACGACCGGGGCACTCAGCGGTTCGCAGCCCCCTGCGAGGCGGCAACAATGACTCGGGCCGAAGCTCGGTGCACAGACCACCCTCGGTGACCGTCCTCATTCCCCCTCACGCCCTGGAGCCGTCGTGACCACACCCCGGGCCCGAGCAGCGGCGGTCTTCGGCTGCTTCGCCCTCGTGGCACTGGGCTTGAGCGCCTGCGAGAACGCGCCGACCGTGAGACTCGAGAAGCCGTCGGTGGCTACATCCGCCGACGAGGTGGGCGGCATGCGCGCGCTGATCGCGGCGGCGAAACGGGAGGGTGCGCTCAGGGCCATCGCGCTTCCGTCCGACTGGGCCAACTACGGTGGCCTGATCGCCGGCTTCGAGAAGAAATACGGAATCAAGGTCACGGATGAGGACCCGCACGGTCACAGCGAGGACGAGATCGACGCCGTGAGGAAGAGCGGGAACCGGCCGACGGCCCCCGACGTGATCGACGTGGGTGACACGTTCGCGCGGACGGCAGCGGAGCAGAACCTGCTCGCACCGTACAAGGTCGTTGCTTACGACTCGATCCCCGGCAATCAGAAGGATTCGAATGCCCGCTGGTACAACAACTACGGGGGCTACATCTCCATCGGATGCGACGCCAACCGGGTCAAGCCCTGCCCGGAGACCTTCGCCGATCTGCTGAAGCCCGGTTACAAGGGCAAGGTCGCGCTCGAGGGCGACCCGACCAAGTCGGGTACCGCTTTCGCCAGCGTCTACGCGGTCGCGCTGGCGAACAACGGGTCGTTCGAAGACATCCAGCCCGGTCTCGACTTCTTCGCCGAGCTGAGCAAGAGCGGCAACTTCAACCCCCTCGATTCCACCTCGGCAACGGTCGCGGACGGCCGGACGCCCATCAGCATCAACTGGGACTACATCAACCTCGGCTACGCCGACCAGCTCCGCGGCAAGGGCGTGAACTGGCAGGTCGCGATCCCCTTCGACGGCAGCTTCGCCCAGTACTACGCGCTGGCGGTCAACAAGAACGCCCCCCATCCGGCGGCTGCCCGCTTGTGGCAGGAGTACCTGTTCAGCACAGAGGGCCAGAACCTCCGGCTCTACGGCTATGCCCGCCCTGTGCTCATGGACGTCATGAGGCAGAACGGCACCCTTGACAAGGCCGCCGCCGACCGGCTCCCCACAGTCGAGGGATCACCGCAGTTCCCCACGGACGCGCAACTGGAGAAGGCGCAGGAGACGGTCACTCAGGGCTGGGCGAAGGCCGTCTCCGGCTGACAGGACGGCTTCGCGCAAGCCCGTCGAGTCCCCGGCCCCGGCCCGTTGGCCCAGGAGCACCGGCGCTTGCGACGGTATGCCGCCGTGCCCACGGCGTCCAAGCGCCCCCGGGTGAAGCCGACAGGCCGCTGCGGACGGCGCGAGCGGACACGAGTCCGTCCCCCTGTGTCGCCCACCGAGCACCGACCGGACGGCCTGCCGCGGTGATTCCCGGGCCAGGTCCCGCAACGAGGCAGTGAGCCTTCAGCAGCCATCCGGAGGAGTGGCAGCAGCAGTACGGCTGACCAGGCCTGCTTGCCTCCCAGTGGTACGGCTGCCCTCCGGCCGCGGACGTTCGGCTCAGGGGCCGTGAAACGGGCCATGGGCGACTTGGCCGAGCAGGCAGGCGTCAGGATGTCGAGCCGTTCACCGCGCTGGACCTTGCCTCGCGGGGCCGCGCCGAAATCACGGTCGGCTACGTCGCACGGGCGATCTGACGGTTCCTCGTCCCCACGAGCAGGTCGGCCAATGTCCCTGACCCGCTGCAGCCGCGGCCTGACATCCATGGCGTCAGCATCTTCGTTCCTGCTCCGCCGTCGTCAGCGTGAGGACGTGCGTGTCGCCGAGCTGGCGGCCGGGCGCTGGGCGAGGCGCTGCGTGTGGGCGGTGCGGGGCATCGGCCGGTCCGGCCGAGGGACGGTCTCCTGCGCCAGACCGTTGAGGGCGGCACAGACCAGACGCTCGGCCTGACGTTCGATGCCCTGCCGACCGTCGATGTGGATGAGGCCGTCGATGAGCAGGACGGCCAGGCCATGGATGGCAGCCCAGACCACGAATTCGGCACCTGGGCGGGCCTGCGGGGGAAGGTCGCCCGCTTCGGTCAGGCGGTCGAGCTCGGTGGTGAGCACGTCGTGCGGGTGGGGGGAGACGGCGGACTGCGGCTCGGTGGCACCGCCACGGAAGACGAGCCGGGCGACGGCCGGGTCCTCGACAGCCCAGGAGACATAGGCGCGGCCGCACGCGACGAGACGTTCCGTGCCTTGGTCCGGCGCTGCGTCCATCGCCTCGCGAAGGTGATTCCCCAACCGGGCCAGCACGACTTCGGACAGGGCGTGGACGAGTGCGTCGCGCGAGCCGAAGTGGTGGTACGCGGCGCTGGGGCTGACTCCGACCCGCGCCGATGCCTCCCGTAGCGACCAGCCGTCGGTGCCGTGCTCGCGCACGAGGGTCTCGGCCGCGTCGAGCAGGGCGCCGCGCAGGTCTCCGTGGTGATATCGCTCCTTCGCCATGCCTCAATCTTAGCGGCGCTCAGATTGAGTGTTACGCTCGGACCGGAATCTCAACACTGTTCAGATATGGAGTCCGGTGATGTGCCCCACCGATCCCGCCCCCATGAGCCCCGACGCCGCGCCGGACATCCGGCAGAGCCCCCCGCCCGTGGTGACGGGATCCCCGGTCGAGGTGTCCGACGGTGTCTTCGTCATCCCGGACAACCGCGTCGAGTTGGTCCCCAACGTCGGCATCGTCCTCGGCGAGAGCGCCGCGCTTGTCATCGACACCGGGATCGGTCCCCGCAACGGCGCGGCGGTGCTGGAACAGGCCCAGCGCTTGGCCGGAAACCGCCGCCTGTACCTCACCGTCACCCACTTCCACCCCGAGCACGGCTTCGGCGCCCAGGCGTTCAAGGGCGCGGCCACGATCGTCTACAACGCCGCGCAACGCGCGGAACTGCGGCGCAAGGGCGCCGGATACCTGGGGATGTTCAGGGACCTGAGCCCCCAGGTCGCGGCCGAACTCGAAGGGGTGGAGTTCGTCGACCCCGACCTGATCTACGCAGGAGAGGCCGAGATCGACCTGGGCGGCCGTACCGCTCTGCTGCGCGAGGTCGGCCCGGCGCACACCCGCTCCGACCAGATCGTCCTTGTGGACGGCCGGGTGCTGTTCGCCGGTGATCTGCTGGAGACCCGCATCTTCCCGATCGCGCCGTACTTCCCGCCCCACGACACCGACGTGGACGGTGAAGGCTGGATCGGCGTGCTCGACCAGCTTGCCGCACTCGCCCCGCAAATCGTCGTCCCCGGCCACGGCGAAGTCACCGACGCCTCGCTCATCCACGACGTCCGCGACTACCTCGCCTACGTCCGCACCGAGGCCCTACGGCTGCGCGAGTCCGGCGCCACCGCCGACGAGACTGCCGACACCATCGACGAGAACGCCCGTACCCGCTGGCCCGACTGGGAACGCCCCGAGTGGATCGGCCCAGCCGCCCGCGCTTTCTACGACACCGGTGCACGGGCCTGAGCCCCACCGACCCGCGACAGCGACGCCAAGGCCTGAGCCTCAGCGTCCATGAACGCGGCGGCGCAACCGCACCCCGCCGGACTCCGGAGCGGGCGCCCGGCCGCCGTGTGGAGAACTCGCGGGCGCCACACACGTCCTGCCCACGCGCTTCCGGGAGTTCCGGCCGACACCTCCTGCTGGTCACGCCGGCGTGCGGAGCCTCCGCTCCAGACACACGCCGCTCCGCTCGGTCGCACGGACCACGGAAACGACGCATCCGGACTTCACAAGCGCCCCATGAGGAAAGGCAACAGGTGCCCGTGTCCAGCCCACTTGACCCCGACCGGTCACTGGCCGAGGACCACGCTCCCGGCGGTCGCCGGGAGCGCGGTATCACGGCCTACGCGAGGATCTTCGACGTCCCCGAACAGGATGTCGCCCACGCCTTCGCCGCCCGCGTCGGAATCCCGTTCGCCGAGGAACGCTGCACGCCGCCGGCGGAGCCGCCTGGTCGGATCCCGCTATCACCGGACGCGATCGCAGCATCGCCGTCATCACCGCCCTGGCCGCCCAAGGGGTCTCCGGGGACCGCCTCCTCACCCATCTCATGCTGGCGCGACGCCATGGACTCGACGACCAAGCACTCACCGCCCTGATGACCCTCCTGGCCGGCTACATCGGATACCCCCGAGCCTCCCAGGCCATGGAGACCATCCACACCACGCACGCCGCAACGTCTCAGGACACCCCTGGTCAGACCGCCTAACCGTCGGAGCCCGGACTCCCGGGCCGTCGGACAGCTTCGTGGCGAAGGTCCGCACGCACTGGTCGCCGGAGGCGACGGGGTTCGTTCCGACCTAGTCCTTGGGCATGCCGCCGCTGTTGTAGGCGGAGGCGGAGGCGAAGGTGAACTCGTCGCACGAGGCCTTGTCCTTGGGGGAGATGTCGGTGACCGGAGTGGTGTTCGGGTTGCCCGACTTCGCGGCCCAGCCGTCCGGTCAGATCACCTTGCGGTTGTCGTCCGGGTCGTAGCCGGAGGCGTTGCGCTCACCGGGGGTGCCGTCCTTGCCGTGCTTGTCGCGCAGGCAGTTCAGCGGCGCGCTCTTGCGGATCTTGGTGTCGATCAGCCAGGCATGGGCGGCGGCGGGGCTCTGCGCGGTGTTGAAGACGTAGCCGAACGCCATGTCGGCGGACAAGGCCCTGTGACCCTGGGAACGAAGTCGAGCGGACCATCAACGCGCTCAAGGGCTTCCGGGCGGTGGCGACGAGGTACGAACTCGCGGTCCGCTACGAGGTTACCGTCCTCGTTGCCGCCCTCAACGAGTGGTAGTGGCGTACTGGTGCGACGACAACTCGAACACCCGTACTCGCCGACCGCAGGTGGGATTGACGGTCTCACGGACCGGGTGCATCCCCAGTTTGGTCATGATCCGTTCGGAGGCGTCGTTGCCCACTTGAGTGATGCTCACGATCCGCTCCAGTCCTCGCTCTTCGAACCCGAACCGCACAGCGGCGGCAGCGGCCTCGGTGGCCAAGCCCTGCCCCCAGTGGGAACGTCCCAGCCGCCAGCCGACCTCAACCGCGGGCAGTACCTCCGGCAAGAAGTTGGGCACCGAAAGGCCGGTGAACCCAGCCAGCTGGCCAGTGGACCGGATCTCCACGGCGAACAGGCCGAAGCCCTGTGACTCCCACTCGTTCTCCCACGCCTGGACCCCGCCGCGAGTCTGCTGTTCGTCACGGACACTGCCGTCACGGATCCACCGCATGACCTCGGGGTCGGCATTGACGGCAGCCATGGGCGCAATGTCTTCCTCGCGCCAGCGACGAAGGATCAAACGGGGAGTCTCAAGCGTGACCATCCAGTCATTCTGGATCACGAACGGGCTCTACGCCATCCTTACCAGGCACTGTCGATACACGCCCTAGCAGTCCGGCGAACTGGGCACCACCGATGCCAAGGGCCGTATGCCGAGCACCCATTCAGACCGCCACGCGGTCAGCACCGGCCCGGTGAACACCGGCTTGCTCTTCACCGCCACCCATGCCCCGACACCGCTGTACTACGTCTCCGGGTGACCTGAAAGTACTGCCCCATCCAAAGTCCGTCACTACAGCGCTATCACCCCAGCGGAGCCTGGACCTTGGTCGCCACACGCCGGGGCCCTCCCTCCGTAGAGGTCTTCGGTAAGGACACCGCCCCGGCCGCCTGCCGTCGGTCAGACGCCTCCGTTGCATGTCGATGGCCGGAAGCCAGGTCACCGCCAGCGCGCCAGTTGGTCGCACCGAGGCCAAGCGCACACAGTCCATGCCCGCACATCGCCGGCGGCCCCATCCGTGTCGTGAAGCCACCGCATCCGGTTGTGCAGCCGGGAAGAGTACGACCGCACCGCCCTCAAGATGCGAACCGCTACCGGCATCACGTGCCTTGGCCGCCGCCGCGAGCTTCAAGGACCTCTGCAGGGCTGATTCAGAGTTTTCGGCGAACTCCGGTTGTCCGGCCGGAGCGCCGATCAGGACCTCCGCAAGCCGCCGGTCGCCCCGGACGGTCCTGACGATCGGCACCGCTGGCTCCGGATGGCCGACCAGCAGCAGGAGCGACGTCGCCCCGTGGTCGACGAGCGCGTCGCACAGGGCCCGGGCGAAACGCGCTCCGGTCCGCAGGAAGAGTTCTTCGCGTTCCACGTCCCAGGCATTCGTCGGTACGTCGTGGATCACGCCAATGGAGTGCTCGCGTCGCTGTCGCTCCATGTGGCGCGGACACTCGTTGGTGGGACAGCCCGTCCAAGACCGTCCCGCCCGTGCAAAACCCCCCGCTACACTCCCACCTCCAGGCTGTTGACCAGGAGAAATACAGAACTCCGGCTGAAGTACCAGAACACTGACCGTTCGAGAGGGGCAGGGGTGCGGTCACGTGTGCCGCTGCTCCCGCCACAGTTGGGTCGCCAGCAACCAGAACCACAGGCCCACCGTGAGCAGGTGAATCCGCTGGGCGACGCCCTGTCCGCCTGGATGGCCGATATAGGGTCCGGCGGAGGAGACCGCCGCGGCCACGGATACCGGTAGCAGCCAGCGGGCCCAGCGCCCCGCCCGGCAGTCTTCCCCGGTCGCCGCGCGGGTGGCGACGACGAAGGCGGCCATCGAGGCGAACAAGGCGAAGTGCACGAGGCCGCTTGTCGTAGTGTGCGCGATGGTGTCAACCGGACATCCCGCCTCTCGGGAGGGCGCACACCGCATCGGGAGCGCGACGTCCGCCACCGAGCAGGCCCCGAACACCATCAGCGCGCCCCATCCGGCGGCGGGCCAACCCCGTGGCAGTCCCGTTACGACCAGACCCGCTGCGGCCATCACCAGGGTCGCTGTGACCAGTTCCACCACGCTGAAAAGCACGTGGTGGGGCTGGTCGGCGGCGAAGGCCTCACTGACATAGGAGTCGCGCTGGTCCAGTCCCGTGCGTACCCAGAACTGCAGCAGCCAGTCGTTGTAGGTCACGGCCACCACCAGCAGCAGCCCCGCCGCCACCCGCCACCGGATGCCCCGCTCGTCACGGCACCGCACACCGAACATACCGTCGCCCGCCACGCCCTGGACCCGCAACGCCCTGCTCTTGCTCATCCGTCGGCTCCGGTAAGGAGACACCATTGGTGATCACTGGCACGTCCAGCTCGGCTCTCGGTCTTGTCCGGTTTCCACAGCGGTCGCACGAGTCGTTGCTCGTTGCCCCACCGACCCCTCCGCAGGGCCTTGCCGACGGCCTCGGCGAGGGCCTCCGGGGCGGACGGCAAGCGTGGCGTGGCTGACTTCGCTGTTGTCGAGGAGATAGATCGTGCGGGAGATCCACTCGGTACCACGAGTCAACACTCACCGGGCTTGATCTGGTCGGGAAGGGCCATGATGGTTCCTGTCTGACGCGTGGGACTCTGACGGGACCGATGCCCCGATGGCCGAAGTGACAAGCCCCGCACCGCCAACGTTGCGCCCAGGGGGTGACGCCCAGGCCATGACGGCGGGAGTACCACCCCGTTCCCGCTGCGGGGCGTCCCGGGGTCTGGGGCCTGGCCGGTGGGTCGTGTGGGCTGGTCAGGGCCGTGGCCTAGTGTTTGCTGCTGGACGAAGGGGGTCGCTTGTCACGCGATATGGCCGAAGCAGAGGCGGGGATGAAGGGGATCACGTTTCCTGCCTGGCACGGAAAGCACTACGTGACCCTGGCTGAGCTGCTGGTCCGCCTCGGCAGCTTCGGCCTGGACCTGACGTGGCGCGTCGAATTCGACGAAATTCGTCGATCCTCGCTGTGCCGAGATCGAGAGACGTTCTGCCGACGCCGGCATGGACACGTTGACGCTGTTGTCGCTGGCGACTCCCTTCCTCCAGCTGATCGACGCCGAAGCACGTGGGTCCGCCGAGGGCAGGGTGATGGTCGTCCTGACCGAAATTGACAGCTCGTTGTGGGACGTCAGGGCTGTCGACGAGCGCGTACTCAGCGAACTTCGTCGCCGCTATCCGGGTGCGACGGACCTCTGAGCGGGGCGTTTCACCCCGGGCGGAGCCATGGGCGGATCGCGGCCACGGTGACCGTCCCATGAAAGACGTACGCCCTCTTGTCGTAACGCGTGGCGATGGCTCGGAAGTTCTTGAGCCGGTCGATGGTCCGCTCGACCTCGTTGCGACGGCGGTAGGCCGTCTTGCCGACCCCTGTGGGCCGGCCACCTTGGCTGCCCCGGCGCCGGCGGTTGGCCCGCTGGTCTCCCGCCTCGGGAATCGTGTGCTTGATCTGGTGTCTGCGCAGGTGACACCGGTTGCGGCGTGATGAGTACGGCTTATCGCCCCCGACGTGGCCGGGCCGAGTACGTGGTCGTCCCACCAGCCTGCCGGGGCACGCGGATCTCCTCCAGCACGTGAATGATCTGCGGGGCGTCCCCCCACTGGCCGGGCGTGATGTCGAACCCGAGCGGGCGGCGCCCGCCCTCACCGGCAAGGTGGATGTTGCAGGTGAGCCCGCCTCGCTAGCGTCCCAGGTCCTCGCCGGGTCGCGCGACTGAGTCCTTGCTGTGTGCTGTGTGCTGTGTGCTGTGTGGCTGCAGGGCAAGGGACGCGCTGTCGCGATAGAATTTCATACGGGCTACCGGTGCGAGGCGGTGCCTTCCGCTTGATGTGGTTGCCGAGATTTCTGGGCTTGGGCTCAGCCGGGTCCGCGGGTCGCGGAGTGGGTGTGACGCATGCGCGATGCCATGTTCCACGACGCCCTCGAGGATCTCTCCGAGTCCGGGGACGAGGCGTACGCCTCTGTCGATGCGCGCGGCCTGCTCACGAGCTGGAGCTCAGGCGCTCAGCGCCTGCTCGGATACACCACGGAGGAACTCCGTGGGTGGCACGCAAACGATCTGCTGTACGCCCACACCGACGCAACCCGGATCGCCGAGCGTGCCCGAGCGCAGCGGACGGCCGTCCTCGGCCAGGTCGTCCTGCGGCATCGGGACGGTAGGCCCGTCGAGGTCGGGATGTGGGCCCACCCTCTGGTGACCACCTCCGGTGAGCCGTATTGGCTGCTCCAGGCGCAGAGTGCCGATGCCGTCAGGCGGAGGAACCTGGGGCGTGCACTGCTGAGGGGCCTGTTCACCGAATCCCCTTTCCACATCGACGTGTTCGATACCGATCTGCGCTTCGTCGCGCAGAACGCGCGGCGCCTGGAGGGTTTCAGGGACCGGGATTTCCTCGGGAGGCCCATGCGGGACGTGGCGCCGGTCGGGATGCTGGACATGGCGGAGTTCGAGGAGCGGCAACGACAGGTCCTGACCACGGGGGAGGCGCTGGTTGCCACAGAGGTCATCGCACGTCCTCCCGACGATCCGGATCGGCATCAGGTCTTTTCGGAAACGATCGTTCCCTTGCGCAGCGAATCCGGGGAAGTGATCGGTCTGGCGCACGCTGTTTTCGAGGTGACCGACCGCGTTCGAGCCCGTGAACGGTTGGCGCTGGTCAACGTGGCGAGCGCGAAGATCGGCAGTACGCTTGACGTCCTCTACACCGCCCGCGAGCTGACCGACGTGGTCGTCCCGATCTTCGCCGACCACGCCTACGTCAACCTCCTGGAACCAGTCTTCGGCGGCCAGGAACCGGTCGCCGGACCGGTCGCCGAAGGAACAGCACTGCGCCGTGCAGCGAGTTCCAGCGTCCCCGAGGGGCCGGCGGAGCCGGTGGTCGCCACCGGAGATGTCGACCCGTTCAGCTCCGGAACCGCCTCGCTGTTCTCCCGGGCGCTGGCCAGTGGGGAACCGCTGTTGCTGGCAGGCGACCAACTGGGCGCTGAACTGGCTCTGGTGGACCCTCAGCGGGCCGCGCTGGTGCGTGATTACGGAGTGCACACGTGGCTGCTGGTGCCGATGCACGCGCGCGGCGCCGCACTGGGGGCAGTGGTCTTCGTGCGCTTCAGGGGCGATCACCCGTTCGAGGTGGACGACGTGCTGCTGGCCCAGGATCTCGTGGCGCGTGCCGCGGTGTGCATCGACAACGCCAGGCGGTACACCCGGGAACGCACGACCGCGTTGGCACTGCAACGCAGCCTGCTGCCCCAACGGATGCCGGTGCTCGGTGCCGTGGAGACGGCGTCGCGCTACGTGTCGGCAAGCGGCAGCGCGGTCCTGGGAGGTGCCTGGTTCGACGTGATCCCGCTGTCCGGGGCACGGGTGGCGCTGGTGGTCGGAGATGTGGCGGGACACGGTCTGCATGCGGCAGTGACCATGGGCCGGGTGCGCACCGCGGTGCGCACCCTCGCGGATCTCGATCTGTCTCCGGAGGAACTGCTCACCCACCTGGACGACCAGGTGGGCCGCTTCCAGGACGAGAACACGGAAGATCGGACCGGCGGTGCGGCTGGGACCCGTTGCGTGTACGCGGTCTTCGACCCCATCTCCCGCCGGTGCGCCGTGGCCCGGGCGGGCCACGCACCACCCGCCCGTGTCTCGGCGGCAGGGCAGGTAGCGGAGCTCGACCTGCCCGGCGGCCCTCCCCTCGGCGAAGGCGGAGCGCCCTTCGACAGCGGCGAGGTGATCCTGCGTGACGACGACCTTCTGGTCCTCTACACCGGCGGCCCAGTGGATGTGAGGGACCCGAACACCGACACACACCTGATATGGCTCCGCGAGGTCCTGTCCGACCGCCAAGGCGCCACACTCGCCTCGCTCGACGACATCTGCAGCGCTCTGATCCGGCATCTACCGCCGTCCTCTCCGCAAGATGACTCGGCGCTGCTCGTGGCGCGGGTACGCGCGCTGGATCCGGATCGTCACGTCACCTGGGAACTGCCGGCCGATCCCGCGTTCGTGGCCGAGGCACGGAAGTTGGCCAGCCGCAGGTTGTCGGATTGGGGCTTGGAAGACCTGGAGTTCACCACGGAACTGATCGTCAGTGAACTGGTCACCAACGCCATCCGCTATGGCAGCCCACCGATCACCTTGCGGTTGATCCGGGACCGCAGCCTGATCTGCGAGGTCTCCGACGGCAGCAGCACCTCTCCGCACATCCGGCGCGCGGTGGAGACCGACGAGGGGGGCCGCGGGCTCTACATGATCGCGCAGTTCGCCCAACTGTGGGGTACCCGCTACCACACCCGCGGCAAGATCATCTGGGCCGAGCAGCCGATTGCCCTGCCGTGACCACACTCGGCCTGGGCCCGTTTCCCCGTACACGTCACCAGGCACAGTGCCGGCCAGCGGGTGTTGCACAGGGCTCTGATCTTGGCATCTCCCCGGTATGGATGGGGTGTCAAGGTCTGAGCGCGTATGCGTGGAGACGATCCTCGCCGCCCGCTGGGCGGCGCACTCGTCTTCGACGACCTGGCGCGCGACATGGACCGATGCGGTAGGTAACCGGGCGATGGCGGCCGGGCGGCATTCCCCACGCCGACGCCGCCATGCCGGTTGTCGTGGAGGCGACCTTCGACGCCCTCGCCAAGCTCAACACCCCGAGGACGGTGGCTGGAGGGGTTCCTCGACGGTCGTCTGCTCCTCAGCCCGCTCCGCCGCGGGCTCGGTGCTCGTCGCGGCTTCGGTGTTCTCGGTGCTGCCGCCGGTCACATCAGGCATGTGCTTTCCCCCTCGGTGTGGTTCCCGGTTCCCGTTCTGGGCATCCCCTGACGTGTGTGCGTCAACAGACTGTGTCAATCCCGCCAACTCGCCCACAGGCCGCGGGCTGCTCTCCTGTCATCTCGCTGAACGCCGTCAGCAGGGGCCTGCGTCGCCGTTGCCCCAGTTCGCGCCACTGGCATAGGCGTGCCACGAGCCGTAGCCCACGCGGCAGGCGAGGGAGATGTTGACCGTCGCCTGCCAGGTGTCGGGGGTGGAGTCGTGGATCGGAACCCAGCCGGTGTAGGCGTCCTGCGGGCCGAGGATCGTGTCGGTGTCGTTGCACGGAGGTGTGGCGAACCCTTGCGGCATGAGGCAGAGGTTCGCTGACCAGTTGCTCGGGAGCGGGTCGCCGCGGTGGTTGACCCAGTAGCTGTAGGAGTACTGGAAATGGGCGCGGGCGCTGCCGCAGCTGTTGTACTGCTGCTCCACCTGGCCGGCGTACTCGCTGCCGACATAGATGCTGCCAGGGGCGCCGATGTTGATGATGGTGCAGCTGGCGGGAGCGGCGCGTGCGGCTCCGCCGACGTCGATGACGGTGCCGCCGGCGACGGCCAGGGTCGCGGCGGCCATGGCGATGGTGCGTCGGGCCGTTCCGAGTTTCAGCATGGATGTGTTTCCCCCGTAGTTGATGCCGCATGCCGGAGCAACTGGTTGTTCCTCTGGTTTCGTGCTGCCGCTTGGGCCGACCTTGCGCGAAGCGGCAAGTCCAGGCCGCCGTAGTGGTCGTGTGGAGTCCCGTTTCCCGCACAACTCCACACAGCGCTCCCTCGGCCGCTCGCCAACCTAGGACCGGCGACGCACCGTAGGAAGTGCCAAGTTGCACGGTGAAGAGGGGGTTCCGGTGCCGCAGTGCATGGCGACCCGGCAACAGCGCAGGTGGATCGGACGAGGTCCCCGCCGCAGCGAACGGCACCATTGCGAGGAGCGCGGCGCCGACTGCCATACGGGACAAGACGCGGCGGCCATGGGGTCCTTGTCTGGAGGATTACGCGAATTCTCCTGCCCTTCCCAGTAGGAAAGGCGGAACATGTGGAGGATTTGGCACGCAAGTGCATGACTCTGCGGGCGCCGAACCCGCCAGTTAAAGAATATTCAAAGACAACCGGTCAACAAGCTGCCCCATGCACCGCAAACACCGGCGTGACCAGCGCAGTTGCGACCATTACCGGTTCTTGGGCCCGACGCCCAGCTCGCGCACCCCACCACCGAACCCACCGCATTCCAGCCATCACGCGGCCACCCCGACGCGCATGTGCATGCATGCCACCGCGAACGGGCATCATGTGACCTCCGTGCCCAACAGGCAACAGGGGGACCACAGTTGAATACCAGGAACATCGCAGGGCGCTGCCTGAAAACAGCAGCCCTGGCCTGCGCCGTCGCACTCACCGTGCTCACCGTCCAGGCCGCCCCGGCATCGGCCGCCGAGGACCCGATCTGCGGCTACCAAGTCGGTGGCGACATCCTCGCCAAGTACCAGTCCATGGGCGGACAGAGCGGCCCGCTCGGATGTCCCACCAGCGACGAACTCGCCACCCCGAACGGACGCGGCCGGTACAACACCTTCGACGGCGGCTCGATCTACTGGACCGCCGCCACCGGAGCCCATCCCGTCTGGGGAGCCATCCGCGACAAGTGGGCCGCCCTCGGCTGGGAGACCGGCACCCTCGGCTTCCCCGTCAGTGATGAGCTGGCCAACCCCGACGGTCAGGGAAAGCGCCAGCAGTTCGAAGGCGGCACCGTCTACTGGTCAGCGCCCACCGGAGCCCACCCCGTCTGGGGCAAGATCGGCGAACTCTGGGGCCAGTACGGATGGGAGCGCGGAGAGTTCGGCTACCCCACCAGTGACGAATACCCCGACCCCGACGTCAAGGGAGTCCGGCAGAACTTCTCCGCACGCCACATCAGCCTGTTCTGGTCACCCGGCATGGGCGGCACCAACGGCACCTGCATCGGCGAATGCGTCGGCTACCAAGGCACCACCGATGTCCCCTGGGTCAAGCAGACCAAGGTGTGGAAGGCCCTCCGCAACGGCGACATCGACGTCATGGTCTACCCCACCGCCAAGGGATTCGACGACGCCGACACCAACTGCAACACCCTGTGGGACCAGGCCTGGGCCGCCGTCCCCTACCCCAAGGGCCTCACCGACACCCAGGGCTCCTCCATGTACAAGCAGCTCGCCTGCCACTCGCGCTACGCCTACGAGTGGCCCAACGGAAGCCACGTCACCGGCGACAGCTGGGACCTCGAATCCTGGCGCCCGGACGTCTCCTGGGACTACGCCCTCAACCCGCTCTCCGTCGTCTTCCACCAGTGCAACTGGACGTGAACAACAGCTAGTTGACGGAAATCAACTTCCGCAAGACGGGACAGGGCAGGCAGCGGGGAGAAAAGGAGGGGGAGGCCGCCCCGTTCCGGGCCGCCTTCCCGTGTCCGCCAGCATGCGTGGGGGAGGACAACACGAGCAGCGGGTGCCCGTCACGACCGGCGCCCCCTGCTCGTGCACCTCGCACTCCCGCACCGGGGGAAGCTCATTCCCGCCAGCGGCAGCACCATCGCCTCCGGAGGCAACCCGAGCTTCGCCCGCGCCTGGAACGCCCAGCAGCACGGCGTACGAGCAACCGTGTTCGTTCCCGAGAACACACCGCCGGTCAAGGTCGTACGGCTGCGTGCCTACGGCGCCGGCGTCCACCAAGTAGGGGCCCGGATCGGTGAGGCGGATCGAGACCATCGGCTGCGTGTCGAGACGTTTACCTGCCTTGTTCGGTGGAAGAGTCGAGTTCGGCGATCGGCCGAGCCCGCCGCGGCTAGGCGGCCCGCCCGGTTGGAGTCTGCCCTCTCCGCTCCATCACCGGAACAGGAGTACGCCCATGCGCCTCTACGCACAGACTCCGGCACGCAGGAGCCGGCAGGTGGTCGCTGACCTGGTGGCCTTGGCCCTCATCGCGGTCGCGGTGGCGTTCGCGCTGACCATGCACGGCGTGATCATGCGGCTGGCCGAGCCGGGGCGCAAGGCGCAGAGCGCGGGCGCCGGCCTCGCCTCCAGCCTCCAGGAAGCGGGGGACGCGGCCTCGAAGGCACCGCTGATCGGAGGCTCCCTGAAGAAGCCGCTCCAGGCCGCCGCCGGGGCGGGTGACGGTCTGTCCGACGCCGGACAGTCGCTGCAGCACGTCGTGGGCCAGGTGGCCGACCTGACCGCGCTCGCCCTGATCGTTCTGCCCGTGGCATTCGTCCTGGTGCTGTGGCTCCCCCCGCGCCTGCGCTGGATGAGGCACAGCGCCACCACCCGGGACCTCTTCGACGGCCCCGGCGGCGCCGACCTGCTCGCCCTGCGCGCCCTGACAGGCCCACAGCGTGACCTCGCAGCGGTGCCGGTCCCGCCGGGTGGCCTGGCCGACGCCTGGCGTCGCGGAGACGAGGAGGTCATCGTCGCGTTGTCCGAGGTGGCTCTCAGGCGGGCGGGGTTGCGGGCCTGACGGGCGTGGTGGGTGCGAAAAGTTCGCGGTCCCTGACCAGCCGTACGGGGTGCGTCGGGGCCGCGTGGTCGACTCGCATGGCCGGCCGGCGCTTCGATCCGGTCCTGCTGGTCATGCCGGCTGGTCGACGAAGACGATGCGCTGATGGATCCGGTTGCGACGGGGTGTGGCGGGTTGTGTCGCTCCCGAAGCCGTCGTTGCGCGGCAGGCGAGTATGAATTCGCCTACCGTGGCCGGCGTCCAGGGGAAGGTGAACCGCTGCCATTCGTGCTGCGAGCGCGGGGTGACCCGGGCGGGGTTCCAGTTGCGGCCGCCGTCGGTCGTGACCTCCACGGAAGTGACCGGCTCGGCGGCCCAGGCCCATCCCCAGATCTCGACCGCTTCACCGACGTGCACGGCTCCGTCGACGGGGGCGACGAGGCAGGAGTTGGGGGCCAGCTCCCATACCGGAGAGGGGGCTCCCATGCCGTTCTCGGGCCTCTCCATGTAGTACTTGGTGGTGAAGGCTCCACCGCTGCGGCGGTCGGAGACGGTCAGGGAGTCGAGCCACTTGGTCGAGTTGGTGCCGTAGTAGCCCGGCACCACCAGGCGAAGGGGACCACCACGCCGTACTGGCAACGGTTCGCCGTTGACCGTGAGGGCCACCAGGACACTGCCGTCCAGTGCCTTCGCGAGAGGAAGGTCCTTCTCGTACCGATCGTGGTGGGCACCGTCGTAGACACCGTGATCGACGCCGGTGGAGATGACGTATCGGGCACCCTTCTCGATTCCCGCGAGGCTGAGCAGTTCAGTGAGCCGGACGCCACCCCAGCGGACGTTGCCCACCCGTCGCTGGGGCACGGTTGGTGCCAGGGGGCTGCCCGCGCATTCGTGCACGGAGGTGATCTCGGTCTGCGGCAGGGTCGCGACGTCGTCCAGGGACAGGGTCAGCGCGTGGGTGACCATACCGCCGACTGTCAGGGTCCAGGAGGCGGTGGAGACGTCGGGAACGCCCAGGTGCCAGACGCTGAACAGGTCCGCTTCTGGAGTGATGAGAGACGTCATGCGCTCGGGCCGCAGCCGGTGGACCAGGCCGAAACCCTTTCGGAGCAGGGCAGGCGGACGCGGGACGGAGCCGTCGCCGGCGTGCCGGGACACCGCTGGCATCGAGTCGGCACGTCTTGTCCGGTCGGTGTCCGGTTCGGACATGTCATCCCCCTTCGTGAACGGTTCGACGCTCAGGCTAGAGATTTTTCGAAGCCCCGTGAAATGCCGGTTAAGCTGCCTCCATGCTTCTCAGGCATAGATGTTCGGGACGGTTCTAGGCGGCGTGGACGTCGAGCTCCGTCATCTGCGGGCGTTTGTGGCCGTCGCGCGTCGGCGGTCGTTCACTCGCGCCGCTGGGGAACTGCTGGTCACACAGCCTGCCTTGAGCCGTACCGTGGCACAGCTGGAAAGCATCGTCAGCGTACGGCTTCTCGACCGTTCCTCGCGGCACGTGGAACTGACCGGCGCCGGGGAGGAGTTCCTGCTCCAGGCCGAGCGGGTCCTCGCCACCCTGGACCAGGCCCTCGCCGGTGCACGCCGCACTGCCACCCTCCGGCTCGGCTTCAGCTGGCTCCTGCCCGACCCCTGGGCCCAGCAGGCGGTACGACGCTTCGAGGGCGGCACCGGAGCCTCGGTCGCCCTTACCCGCGTCGACGATCCGCTCCTGGCACTGCGTCGGCGTGCTGTCGACATCGTCGTTGTGCGCGGTGACGCCGAAGTCCCGCGACAGGCCCGCACCATGCATCTCTACGACGAGCCCAGAATCGCCGTGTGTTCCCACCACAGCGACCTGTGCCGCCACCGCAGTCTTGACTGGACGCAGGTCAGGAACTGGCCGTTGGTGGTCAATACCGTCAGTGGCAGTACCGGCCCTTGGTCATGGCACCAGGATCAACGGCCGGAGCACATCGTGGAGACGGCCAATTACGACGAGTGGCTGGAGACAGTGGCCGCGGGCCGCGGAATCGGCGTTGTCCCCACAGTCGTGAAACGTCGTACCCCACACCCCGCCCTGCGCTTCGTCAAGCTGACCAATGCGCCGCCCAGCCCGGTCAGACTCGTCTTCCTGGCCGATTCTCAGCCAACCCTCGTCCGCCACTTCCTACAAGCCGCGCTGCCGACAGCGCGGGCATGAACGTCCGGGTTGTTGAGGTACTTCGAGCTGCGGTGCTCGACGGAGGGCATGGCCTCGCGGGGCTCACTCCGTAGGAGCGGAGTTTGTCGGTCTCGATCACACGGGGCACGTACCCAAGGCCCTTGAGGAGCCTGCGGAAGAAGCGCTTCGCAGCCTCGCGTCAGGGCTCGAACAGGAGCTCCTCGACATCCCGGCAGGAAGGAGGGAAACGGTGATGCAGCCGCACAGTGTGATCGATCACCTCGTCCGGGAACCGACAGCCCTTGTGTGACGGCGTGTCCACGACCCGACCCTTCCGCCACGATCTGCACCGAGACCATCACACGCCACCACGCGGTGTCCCCCCGGGATCAACCTCAGGCGCTCAATGGCCCGCGGTCCCGGACACGCGCCATGGCCCACGGAAGAGGCTGAGCCTGCGAACCGGTATCTCCGCAGCGGTAGTTACTGGCTGGTAGATTTGGCTGATCATGCACTCCCGTGAGTCACTTGAGTCTCTCTAGGCTCCGATCACCACACCGGATGGATGCCGTCGGGGCATCACGGTCCGATCTGAGCCTGATGGGGACACCGATGACGGGTTACGGCCGTATTCGTGCGCACCTGGTCCGAGGCCGGCTGGCGGGCGCGGCGGCGATGACCTCAGTCGCCCTGTGCGCGGGCATCGGCACGGCTCCCGCCTCAGCCACTACCGCTCCGGCGCGGTCGGCGGCCGTCGTCACCGCTGGGTCGTCCTTCCGCCTGGTGGACATTCCCATGAAGGACGGTGTCGTCCTCAAAGCCGATGTCCTGACACCCGCCGCCGGGACACCGGGCGCCGACTCGCGCGGACGCTATCCGGTGATCGTGCAGCCCGCCTCTTGGGGGCAGAACGACCTGGAGTATGTCGCGCAGGGCAGGAAGCTGGCTGCCGACGGCTATGTGGTGGTCACCTACACGGTGCGGGGATTCTGGCTCTCCGGTGGCCGGGTAGACGTCGGCGGGCCCACTGATGTTGCCGACATCTCCTCCGTCGTCGACTGGACCCTCGCGCACACCGAGGCCGACCCACGGCGTGTCGGCATGCTCGGTCTGTCGCTGGGCGCGGGCATGTCCCTGCTGGGTGCCGCCTCCGATCCGCGGATCAAGGCGGTGGCCGCGCTGAGTGGTTGGGGTGACCTGGTCAACTCCCTGTACAGCGGTCAGACCCGGCACCTGCAGGCGGCGGCACTGCTCAACGCCCTGCAGGTGCCGACCGGACGTCCGGGCGCGGAGTACGCGCGGACCCTGGCCGACCTCTACGCCGATCGTGACATGCCGGAAGTCGTCGACTGGGCCAGGATGCGGTCTCCCGGGAACTACGTGGATCGCATCAACGCCCACGGGACTGCGGTCTTGCTGGCCAACGCGTGGAGCGACAGCATCTTCAACTCCAGCCAGATCACGGACTTCTACCAGAAGCTGACCGGCCCCAAGCGTCTCATCATGCGCCCTGGAGACCACGCCACCCAGGAACTGACCGGATTCCTCGGCTTGGACAACGAGACATGGGCGAACGCACGTGAGTGGTTCGACCAGCAACTGAAGGGCGGCGCCGACACTTCGGCCGGCCGTGACGCACCGGTGGAACTGCACGTCCGCAATGGAGGCGGTGAGGAGGACTATCCCAGTTGGCAGGCCGTAAGCTCGCGGACCCGGTCACTGTCGCTCGGCCGTGCGGACGCCTTGGGTACTGGTGCGCTCGATGGTCCGGCCGACACCGGATGGCGCACCTCGATCACCGGTGGCATCGATTCCGGGGCGGACGCCGGGACCACCGAACTGTCCGGTCTGCTCGACCAGACCGCTGCGTTGCCGCCGACCGTCGAGGTGCCTCTCCTGCCCCGGTTCGCTGCCGCCGTCTGGCAGTCGGCGCCCTACTCGTCCGTCCAACCCATCCGCGGTGTGGTCAGGCTGCACACCACCGTCACTTCCTCCGCCTCGCAGGGCACCGTCTTCGCCTACCTCTACGACGTGAACGCCCTCGGCGTGGGCAAACTCATCTCGCACGCACCACAGAGCTGGTCCGGCCGCGCTCCGGGGCAGGCTTTCCCGCTCGACGTCGCACTCTTCGCCACGGCCTACGACCTGCCGACGGGCCACCGGCTGGCCCTCGTCCTCGACACCAAGGACCCCGCGTACGGCGGCGGCACCCCGCTCGGCGGCGATGTCTCGTTCAGCTCCCCGCAGGCCGACGCGTCCCGTCTGGTGCTGCCACTGCGTTGACCGGGCGATGACCGACCACGATCTCCGTAGACCCCTAGACCCGCTGGCCGGCGGCCCGCGGTGGATCCGCAGCCTGATTGCCGGGACTGGTCCGGATGGCCGTTGGGGCCCATGTCCCAGCGGGGCGGGGGCAAGTGAATGCGCCGCCAGGGCGCGTTCGCCGTCGGCCTCAGGATGGCTGGGGCAGTCGGCCGGCAGCGCGGTGCCGTCGGTGTTGCGGGCGAAGGGCTGTGGCACCCAACAGCGAACCCGCGCACCCGGGTTGTGCCACAACAGCCGCACCGGCCCCCCGGCGAGGCTGCCGGTTCATCACCGAGGCGCAGTTCGCCCGTCGGTGTGGATCGGCCCTGTCGCCCCGTCCTCCGGCGAAGGCGACGGACCGGCGCGACGTCACCGCCTCGACGTGGGCGGCAACCGCAACGTGAACTCGATCCTGCGCATCGTGCACGTCACCCAGGTCCGGTGCCACGAGCCGGTACGCACCTACGTCGTCGGGAAGATCGCGGAGAGTTCGACCAAAAGCCACGTCGAGGCGCGTCTGCAGGGTGACCATGTCGCTGGATCCCGCGGGCAAGGCCAGGCGCGCCGGACCATGCGCTGAAAGACCGCGCTGAACGTTTGACAGACCCGAGTGGCGGCCCGTGGACGGTGAGCAGCAGGGGCCGCAGGCGGCTGCCCACGGCCCCGTGTCGGCGGGTCAGCTCAGTCCGCTGACGGTGCCGCCGAAGATTCCGTTGTCGACGGACAGGGCGTAGCCGTCGCCGTTGCTGAGGTACCAGTGGGCGAAGGAGCCGTAGGCGTTGCCGAACCGGAGAACGACCTGGTTCGAGGACCAGGAGATGACGGAGACGCCGATGCAGTTCGCGCCGTTGCTGTCGCTGTAACCGGCCTCGAAGTTGTTGTCGTCGATGAAGTAGACCTGGTTGGCGTAGGCGTTGCCGTTGTTGGTGTACGTCCCGCAGCTCGTGACGTTGTTGTTGGTCCCCGCGGGCGGTGTGGCCCCGAAGCCGGAGCCGTTGACGGTGATCGTCGGTGAGGCCACCCCGGGGCCGTGCGTGCCGCTGAAGGAGACCGAGGTGATCGAGGGCTGCGCCGCCGCGGCGGCGGTACTGGCCTGGGCATGTGCGGCCGTCGCCGTCAGGCCCGCGGTGAGCGCCAACGCCGTTGCGGTCAGCGCGAGTCTGTGTGCCATGCTCATCAGTGCGTTCTCCTTTGGACGGTGGGACAGGGCACGCGATCCGTGCCCGAGCTGAGGGGATGTGCGTCTTCGTGGTCCTGGTCTGGACGTTCCTCACTGTGGCGTGGTGGCATTTCAACCGTCTTACAGTTTTTCCGGATTTCAACCGGCCTACGGTCCTCGCGGGGCCGGGTCCGATGGCTCCGTGGAGGTATCCGGTGGCGCCGCTGCCCACGAGGCCGGTGAACCGGTGATCTTCTGCCGGGTCCTCGGCCCGATCGAGGTCGAAATCGACGGTGCGCCGACGGAACTCGGCGGGCCGCTTCCCCGTAGGCTGCTGGCGGCGCTCGAGGCCGGCGCGGGGGCACCCGTATCGCTGTCGGCGCTCGCCGAGGCGGTCTGGGACACCGAGCTGACGGCCGAAGTCACGAACGCGATCCGGGTCACGGTCCATCGGCTGCGCAGCGCACTGGGCCCCGGGGAACGGGGGCGCCTGGAGTCGACCCCGCAGGGCTATCGGCTCGCGCTGACGTCAGAGGCGACCGACCACGGCCTGTTCGAGCAGTGGGTGGAGCGCGGCATGGCAGAACTGACCGCCGCGGATCCCTCCGGCGCCGTACGGACGCTGGAGTCGGCGCTGGCCCTGTGGCGGGGCCGTCCGTGGGCGGAGTTGGGTGAGTTGCTGCACGTCTCCGGACTGCGGGCGCGGATGACGGAACTGCGGGAGATCGCGATGGAGGAACTGCAGGCAGCTCGGCTGGCCCGTGGCGACACGGCCCGCGCGGTCGCGGCCCTGAGCCAGTCGGTGATCGAGGCGCCGTACCGCGAAAGGCGCTGGGAACTACTCGCCCTCGGCCTGTATCGCAGCGGCCGGCAAGGGCACGCCCTGGCGGAATTACGGCGCGTGCGCGGGCTGCTCGTCGAGGAGCTGGGTGCCGAACCAGGCCCGGCGTTAAGGACGTTGGAGCGGCGCATGCTCGCGCACGATCCGAGTCTGCTGGTCGACTCGGCGGCGGTACGACTGGATCGACCGCCGTCCGACGAGCCGGACCCGCTGCCTCCTGCGGATCCACGGCCTCTGACCCGGCCCCTCACTCGGCTGATCGGCCGCGTTCGGGAACTGTCCTTGTTGGACACGGCACTCACCGAATCCCGCCTGGTCACGATCACCGGACCGGCGGGCGTCGGCAAGACCCGGCTCGCCGTCGAACAAGTCGCCGACCGCCCCGACGCCCGGCTCGTACGACTGGCGGACATCCGCAGTGCACAGGTGATCGCACCCACCATCGCCGCGGCCGTAGGCGTGGCGCACACCAGCGGCAATCCGCTCGCCGAGGTCATCCGTGTGCTCGCCGACCGGCACGAGGTGCTGGTGCTGGACAATTGCGAGCACCTCACCGACCCGCTCGCCGATGTCGTACTGCCGTTGCTCGCGCGGTGCCCCGGGCTGCGGATCCTGGCGACCAGCCGATGGCCGTTGGGCCTGGACGGCGAGCGGGTGCTCACGCTGGCGGCGCTGCCGGTCGACGGCGAGGACGGCACGGCGGTGGAGTTGCTGTTCGACCGGGTGCGCGCCCATCGCGCGGGATGGACCCCCACCGCACACGACACCGACGCGGCCGTCACCATCTGCACCGCGCTCGACGGGCTGCCCCTGGCGATCGAACTGGCCGCCGCCAGGGCACGGTCGTTCGGTCTGGCCGACATCGCCGCGTATGTGCAGGAGTGGCTCGACGCCCTCGGCACCCCGGCGCGCGGCTCGCTGTCGCCGCACGACTCGCTGGTGGCCGCCATCGCCTGGAGCGTCGATCAACTCTCCGATGAGGAGCGCATGTTGCTGCTGCGGTTGTGGCCGTTCGACGGCGGATTCTCCTGGCAGGCGGCGGCAGCGGTGGGTCCGGCCGACGCTGACGGTGCGGTTTTCGCGGGTCTGGCGGCGCTGGTCGACCGGTCGGTGCTCACCGCCGATGTGTCTTCAGGACAGGTGCGCTACCGCCTGCTGGAGACCATCCGCCGGTACTGCCGCGATGTCGATCCCGACCGCGATGCCACGCTCGAGGCGCATGCCGAGTGGGTACGGTGCTTCGTCGCCGGCCAGGCCCCGCTGTTGACCGGGCCCCGGTTAGGGGAGGCCGTGCACGTGCTGGCGGGCGAACTGGCCAACATCCGGGCCGGTATCGCCCACGACCTGGAACACGCTCCCGTGCAAGCCCTTCGTACGACCGGCGTGTTGCGTTATCTGTGGGTGATGGCCGGACCGGTGCCCGAGGGGAGGCGCCTGCTGCGACGGGCCCTCGACGCGTGTCCCGAGGCACCACCTGCCGATCGTGCGGCCGCGTTGATCGGGCTGTCCGTGACGTCGAGCCATGTCGGTGACACCGACGCCGCGCTGAGCGCCGCGGACACCGCGCTCGATCTGCTCGACGACGAGGATCCGGCGCACGACGAGTTGCTGCTGGAGGCGCACTTGCGCCGCTGCAACGCCCTTGCCGACATGGAGGCGGGCGAGCGTATGCGCGCTGCGGCACTGGCGTTCGAGGCAGCCTGCGACCGCCGGGACCCTCCGGGCTCCCTGCGCGCAACGGCGCTGTGGGGCGTCGCCCTCGTCCACTTCCAGGACGGGGACACGGCTGCCGTGACGGAGACCCTGAGCAGGGCGCGCGAGATCGCCGCCGGGTGTGGATTCAGCTCGGGGGCGGCCATCAGCGACCTCCAACTGGCTTGGTATCTGCTGGCCGATGAGCAGGGAGCCGAGGCAGGGGCGCGCCGGGCACTGGAGCTGCTGGTGCGCGCTGTGACCGCGTTCGAGCAGCAACCCAACGGGTCCGACGAGTTGGGGGCCCTGTACGCGGGTGCCTTCGCCCTCGCCGTACTCGGTGTCCGTGACACGGCCGCGCGGCTGCGCGCGGCGGTCACGGACCACGCCGAACACGGCGGCACCGATCCGCGCCGCTACATGCGCTTCGCCGGACCGAGCCTGGAGGACCGGGTGGAACGGCTGCTCGCGTCGCTCCCTCCCGTGGCGAGCGGCGGCGCGATGACCTGGGAGGAGATGGTCACGCTGTTCACTGGGGCGGTCGGTACCCTGTCCGCACCGTCGTGACCCGCCCGCCGGAGGGCACTTGAGGTGTAAGCAGGCTGAAATGTCGGCCCGGCACCATGGGGGACGTGCTGGCCCCAGGAACAGGACGGACGAGAGAATGACCGATCTTCCGCTCACCGCACGCGACATCGCGGTCCGCTGCGTGCGGATGATGGCCGACGGTAGCCTCGCTGACTTCGAGAAGCTCATCCACCCAGATGCTGTGAACCACGAGAGCCGAGCGGAACCACCGGCGGCCCGCAGCCGGGGACCGCGGGTCTTCCACGCCAGTGCATTGTGGCTGCGGGCCGCCTACTCCGACCTGGGGTGGACGATCGATGAGGCGGTGACCGACGGTGACCTCGTGGTCATGCACGCCACCATGTCGGGCCGGCACACGGGCACGTTCATCACGTACGACGAGAACGCCGCCCCCTCCGGGGCGTTCCCCGCGACCGGGAGGACGTTTGCCGTCACTCAGACGCACTGGTGCCGCATCGCCGACGGACAGCTGATCGAGCACTGGGCCAATCGAGACGACCTCGGTCAGGCTCTGCAACTGGGCTGGATGCCACCCACGCCCCTTTACATCCTGCGCATGCAGCGAGCCATGCGCCGGGCCCGGCGTGAGCATGGCCGGGTGGGGACACCGCGAAAGCCTGAATGACGGCGCGCCCGTACGTGTTCGCCGCCATCGAGCACGTCACCCGCAGGATCCGGATCCTGGGCGCCACCGCTCACCCCACGGTGGACTGGATGGTGCAGCTCGGGCGGAACCTCGCCATGGATCTCCAAGACGCGGGCGGCAAGGGCAAGTTCTTGATGCGCGACCGGACTCCAAGTTCACACAGGCCTTCGACGCCGTACGGGAGGTCATCACCAGTGGTATCCGGATGCCGCGGATGAACTCGATCACGGAGCGGTGGATACGGGCCTGCCGACGCGAGCTGCTGGACCGGTCCCTCAGCTGGGACCAGCGCCAGCTGCTCCACGTCCTGCGCGAGATCGCCTCGGTGGAGCCCTTCGTGCCGGCCGGGCCGGTACCGCACCCGACCACTTCCGCACGGGCAGGCGGCCGGGCACGGGGCAAGCCCTCCTTCACCGCATTGAAGAGTGAAGGAGGGCTTGCAGGACGGGCCGGCTTTGGTGGGTGACTGTCGGACCTTGTCCTGGGCCTGCTGGCCTCTGCGCCGGCCCTTACCCGAGGTCGTCCTGGATGTCGTCGAGGGCTTCCTGACGCCCCTGCTGCTGTCGGGCCTTGTCCTGGGTCTGCTGGCCCTTCTGCTGCGCCTGCTGCTTGGCCTGTTCGGCCTTCTGCCGGGCCTGCTGTGCCTTGTTCTGCATTTCGTCCTTGATGCCCATGGGGGTGTCACTCCTTGGGTGGGAGGGGATCGGGTTCAGGCTCGCATCCGGATGCGACCGCCGCATGTGCAAGCGTCACGCTCCGTAAGCCACGAGCCCCACCCCTCTTCCGGTGTCGAGGCGGTAGAGCTGGTCCGGGAGGCCGGAAGCGATCTGGGTGCCGGCGGGGCGCGGCCGTGGCGGGAAGGTGATCGCTCACTGGGACGGTTCGGGTGCTGCGGTGTGTGGTGCGCATGCGGTGGGGGAGGTTGTCCGGCGTCGCCTCGGCCACTCTCCAGGGCGGCCCGCAGCAGCGTTGTTCCAGGAAGGAATTGATGACGGACAGTCAGACGAACGCGGCGCAGGACGCGGCCCGGGGCGCCCAGACTTCGTGGTGCACTGGGTGGCCGACTTCCGTGGGGTTTGCCTCGACGCCGTCTTTGACGGCACCGACGAGCAGGGTTCGGAGCTGCGCTCCCACTGCCTCACACAGGATGTCCGGCAGCGCCTGGCCGTACCGGTCCGGATGCCGGGCATGGCGTGGGGGCGGTTTGCTGCGATCTGACCACCGAGCTCATCTCGGACGTCGAAGACGGCCGATCGCCCGTGGGTGTCGCTCCGTGCCCGCGTTTCAGGTTGGGAGCCAGGGAAATACGAGCCAGACGGGTTCGAGTACGGCATTCACTCTCATAGCCCACTTGTGTCACCCGTGTGGAGTGCGTTGCCACGCTTGCCGGTGCGCATGGGTGAACACTCAGGTGCCATAGCTCTCACGGAAAGCGAGAACGGCGTGGCAACATTTCCGGTACCCGGCTCGCGAAGCCGAATACGTCGCGCACACGTCATCGCGGCAGGGGCCGCCATGGCCCTGTGCACGGCCATGGCGGCCCCTGCCGCCGCGGACGGCGGCACGACCGCGACCAAACCCACCATCGTGCTGGTGCACGGGGCATTCGCAGACGCCTCCAGCTGGAACGGGGTCGTCGAACGACTCGAACGCCGTGGCTATACCGTCATCGCCCCCGCCAACCCGCTACGCGGGCTGTACAACGACTCCACCTACATCGCCTCCGTGCTGGACAGCATCAAGGGCCCGCTCGTGCTGGTGGGTCATTCCTACGGCGGAGCCCTGATCAGCTCGGCCGCCGCGGGCAACCCCCGCGTGAAGGCCCTGGTGTACGTGTCAGCACTGATGCCCGACGTGGGCGAGAGCGGCATGTCCCTTGCCGCGAGGTTCCCCAGCGAACTCGACACCGCCACGAAGTCCGTTCCCTGCCGGGCCGCCGGCGGTGTCCGCGGGACCGACCTCTACCTCAAGCCCGACAGACTTCATCCAGTCTTCGCCGCCGATCTGCCGGAGAGCACCACGAGAGTCCTGGCGGTGACCCAACGGCCCGCGGCAACGACCGCGTTCTCCGAGAAGGCCAAGGTGGCCGCCTGGAAGCACATCCCGTCGTGGTTCCTCGTCGCGAAGCAGGACAAGACCATCAACCCCGACCAGGAGCGCTTCGAGGCGAAGCGCGCGGGTTCACACACGGTGGAGATCGACTCCTCCCATGTGGCCATGATCGCCCACCCCGAAGCGGTCACCGACCTCGTCCTCCAAGCTGCCACGGCGGCTGATTCCGTCCGGCCTGCGCTGGCCGCCGCCAGAGGGACTACCGACGACACCCGGGCCGAGACCGCACTCACCGGCATCGCCGCCGCCTCGTTGATCGCGGGCGCAGGAGCCGTCCTCGTGGGCCGCCGACTGAGGCGCCCCGCTCCCTGACGGCGCTCGCAGACGGCGTTCCTTCCTGTGTCACCGGCGACAGCAAAGACGTAGGGCCGGCTTCGACCGTCGCCGATCGGAGCAACAGCTTCCTGTGCGCCCGGCGCAGCGCCCGCCCAGCTTCAGCAGCGGTTCGACGTCGTCCTGTCCGCTCACGGACCAGGGGATTGCTCACTCACGCCGCTAGGCAGTGTCCTGGCGATCAGGAGCGGAGTCAGATCATGAGGGCCGCAGCAGTAACAGTGCCGAGGTGGACATAGGCGCGCTTGTCGTACCTGGTGGCCATCGTGCGGAAGTTCTTCAGCTGGTTGATCGCCCGCTCGACGGTATTGCGCTTCTTGTACCGCTCCTTGTCGAAGCCGGGCGGCCGGCCACCGGCGCTGCCGCGCCTGCGGCGACCGGCCGCCTGGTCGGCCTTCTCCGGGATGACATGGCGAATGCCTCGTTTCCGCAGGTAGGCACGGGTACGGCAATTGCTGTAGCCCTTGTCCGCGCAGACGCTGTCCGGTGTGGTGCGGGGCCGACCGGCAGCCAGGCGCGGCACCCGGATACGTTCCATGACCGGCTCGAAGTGGGTGCAGTCCGCCCGCTGCCCGGGAGTGACGAGCATCGACAGCGGGCGGCAGCGACCGTCCGCGCTCAGGTGGAGTTTGGTGGTGAAGCCGCCGCGTGAGCGGCCGAGCACCTCACCTCCTGCACCACCTCCGCCAGAAGGTCGATCAGTTCCGCCCGGAGCCGAGCGGTCCCGACCGCCTTGCCAAAGCCCCCCTTTGGGACGCGGTGGCGGCGCCAGCCGGGCGCCGGCCGCGTGCTGGTGGGCTCGCACGGAGGTTGAGTCCACGGACACATCCCAGGCGATGTCGCCGGCCGCGTCAGCCTCGGCCTGGACCCGCTGGAGGAGCAACTCCCAGGTGCCGTTCGCTGACCAGCGACGATGCCGCTCGTGCATCGTCTTCCACGGCCCGTAGCGTTCCGGCAGATCGCGCCACTGCACGCCTGTCCGGATCCGGTACAGCACTCCGTTGACTACCTGCCGATGGTCCCGCCATCGGCCACAGCGTCGGTTGCTCACCGGCAGGAGCGGCTCAAGTCGCTCCCACTGGGCGTCAGTCAGCTCACCCTTATGTCCCGCAGTCCCATCAACGACTTAACTGATCGGCATGGCACTGCCTAACTCCTGATCACAGTCAGGAGCGGGCCCGTCGGAGAAAGCCGGGAGCGAGCGTCGAAGATCGCTGGGTATAGTGCAGGCGCTTTGCCCCGATGACCCCGTCGCCGAGGAGGCCGTCCCATGGAACCCGTCACGCTGATCACCGGCGGCTCGACCGGAATCGGCGCCGCCACCGCCCGCGCCCTGCTCAAGCAGGGCCACCGCGTGGCCGTCACCGGACGCGACGCGGGCAAGCTGGCCGCCTTCGCCACCACCGCGGGGGCGGGCGGGCGGCTGCTGACGATCACCGGCGACGCCGGCGAAGCGGATGACGTCGCCGCCGCCGTCCGCCACCTGCTGGACAGCTGGGGCCAGCTGGACAACGTCATAGCCAACGCTGGCTTTTCCCTGCCCGGCAACCTGGAGACCCACGCCCCCGAGGACATGCGCGCCATGATCCTCACCAACGTCCTGGGCCCCGCCCTGCTGATCCAGGAGACCCTGCCCCACTTGAGGACCTCCAAGGGCCGAATCGTGATCATCGGCTCGGTCGCCGGCGTTCGCCACACCCCCGGCAACCTCTACTCCGTCACCAAGTGGGCCGCCCACGCCCTCGCCGAGAACACCCGTCTCCTGGTCGGCCAGGACGGAGTCGGCGTCACCGTTGTCGCCCCCGGCATCGTGGAGACCCCCTTCTGGCACGCCCGCGGCGGCACCCCCGAGGCAGCCGCCACGATGACCGCCGAGCAGATCGCGGACACCATTGTGTTCGCCATCAACCAGCCCGCGGGCGTGGACATCAACCACATCACGGTGCGTCCGACGGGGCAGGTTGGCTGAGGTAGAGCTCCCACGGGCCGTACGGGGAGGCGCCTTCGGCTCCGCCAAGCATGGTGTGGCGCGGGCCGGGGGCGCCTTCGGATCTGGCCGCCACCCCGCGGCGTTCTAAGCACCGCTACCGCCGTTGCCTTGATCATCTGGCTTTGGACTTGAGGTCATCTCACAACGCAGGGGGACGGTAGGCCAGAGCCTGATCGACCACCTCTGCCGCTGTCGGATTCCGGCTCTTGGGCCAGAAGATCAAGTCCCTCACATATCCGCTGGGACTGGCAAGGGCACGTCAAGCGCTTCCAATATGCCGCCGGCCTCGGCGTCGTCGGCGTAGTCCCTGTTCGTGATCTTCTGCACCATCGCGACGGCGGTTTCGGGTGCCATCACCGCCTCCTTCGAGAAGAGGTGGCAGCTTAGCGACTTACGTGATCGACCGGACAACCCCCACTGGTGCTTCGTCAGGTCCGTCTGCTCGCCGCTTTCAGGGGCATGAGGCCTGTGCGGACGCACACGAAGTCAAGCGTGCTCGGGCGACGTTGCCGTCATGCGTGGCGGGACGTGTTCGCCTCGGTACTGCGTAAGGACGGCGGTGGTCTTCGTTGCCGTCCCGTGGCTGTACATCGGTTTCCCTGCTGTCGGCGCGGCCTACCTCGCGTTTCTGGCCTGGCAGGCGCTCGGGCGGCGAGACCGCGGGTTGTCGAGGGGCCCACCCGTTCCGCTGACGACGGCGGGATCGGGCCGTCACCGATTGGCGTACAGCGCCTCCAGTTCCCCCGAGAGTGCGGCACGTACGTTGCGGGTGGCCTCGTCGACGAGCACTTCGGGTTCGTCATGGAGCAGCGCCGTCATCGTCTTGTCGGCCACCTCGGAAGCAAGGATCTTGGGGGAGTCGACATCCGCCGCCAAGTCGGTGTCGACATAGCCGGCATGCACGCCGACGACCAGCGTGCCCTGCTCCCGCAGCACCAGTCGGAAGGCATTCGTCAGTGACCACTGAGCGGACTTGGAGGCCGCGTAGCTCGGAAACCGCCTGTTGGCCACCCACGACGCCACGGACAGCATATTGACCAGCGCTCCGCCGCCATGGGCGGCCAGGACGGGCGCGAACGCACGCGAGACAGCCCAGGTGCCGAAGTAGTTGACCTCCATCTCGCGCCTGGCGCCGTCGAATGCCCCCTCGAGAAGGGAGGGGCCACCAGTGACCCCGGCGTTGTTGATGACGATGCTCACGTCATCGGCGGCGCGTGCTGCTGCAGTGACCTGCTCCTCGTCGGTGACGTCCAGTCGCAGCGGAACGAGGCCAGGGCCCCGGAAGGTGTCCGGCTCCCGGACGCCGGCGTAGACCTTGGCGGCGCCGTGAGCGAGCAGTGCCTGGGCGAAGGCCGACCCGATGCCACGGTTGGCCCCGGTGACAAGGGCTACTGAACCCTTGATGTCCATGATCACCCTCCTTGTCCACGGATACGGAGGACTCCTTGCCTTCTGACGCTAGGCCCCGGACGGCGGCTGATCCACCCGCAACCTGACTGCACCTGTGTCGGTGCCTTTGGGTACTCGATGGCCGAGCCACGCGTGACGGAATGCGCGCGGTCGACCTGCGAGAACGGGCAGGGAAGGCGCCACCCGTCACAGAGCGTCCGCGTCTGGTGGTGCGGTCTGTCTTCATGCCGGTGCTGCGGCTCGGTGCCTGTGAGGGGCTACGCGCCCCTACCTGGATCGGTCAGCGAGGCTCATCCATAGCAGCGGACGGAGGAGTCTTGGCCGGCAGTTCGAACCACACGGTTTTGCCGGTGGCCGTGCGGGTGCCGCCCCAGGCTTCGGCGAGCAGATCGAGCAGTTCCATGCCGCGTCCGCCTTCCGCATCGGTGTCGACGACGCGCCGTACAGGAGCGGCCGAGTCGGTGTCCTCGACCTCGCAGCGCAGGCGGCCGCGACGCACCTGCAGGTTGAGCCGCAGTGGACCGCGGGTGTGACGCAGGGCGTTGGTGACCAGTTCGCTGACCAGGAGCTCGGCGGTGTCGGCCGTCTCCGCCAGATCCCAGTCGGCCAATTGCGCGGTTACCAGTCGCCGGGCCTGACGGACGGAGGTCAGGTCCCGCTTCAGCGGCCAGGAGGCATCCAAGTCGGTCGGACGGGCGCGGGGTGCGTCGAGCGGGCGCAGGGGTTCCAGGGTGCGCGACCACAGGGCCCACTGCCGGGCGAACCACGATGTGGGAGCAGCCTTCGAGGATCGCTCAGTGCGGTCTGCGGTGGTGTTCCGCGCCGATTGCCCGTCCCGGCGACGGGGCAGCCAGGCAAAACGCCCCCTGCGAGGAGCCTCGGCAGGACCTATGACTGACGAGGCCATGGGAATCATTCCTTTCTGAACCACCGGCGCCCCGGGCTGCGAAGGCCCCGGCGGAGCGGGCCCGGCGTCATGCCTCGGACGCAGCATTCATGTAACACTCACTACGCCAACAATACACGTAGCGTATGTTACGGTAAATACCGTATAGAAAAGTGATGAATCAGACATTGGGTCTGTTGTGGCCTGTGTGACTGCAGCTGGGAGGCCTTATGCCGCGCCCGCCCGACCCGGTCAAGCGACGTGACCTGCTGGACCAGGTCCGCCAGTACGTAATCCGCAATGGTCTGTCTGACCTGTCGCTCCGACCTATGGCTCAGGCCCTGGGCACCAGTGACCGCATGCTGCTGTACTACTTCGGTACCAAGGAGCGCCTGATCGCCGACGCGCTCGCCCTGGACGAGAACCGGCCGCTCCTGCGCACCCCCGACCTGCTCGACACCCTCGGCCGGCCCCAGGACCCGGCGGGACTTCGCCGCATCGTGGAAGAACTGTGGCGGCTGTTCAGCGCTTCTGACCGGCGTGCCTTGCTTCCGCTCTCCCTCGAAGTGATGGCCGCCAGCCTGCTCCACCCCGACCGGTACGGGCCGCTCATGCACGACGTGGTCACCGGATGGACGCGCTTGCTGACCTCCATGTTCAGTGACCTCGGCCTCGCCGAGGAGCGAGCCCGCACGGAGGCCACGCTCCTGGTGGACGCAGTCTTCGGCCTGATCATCGCACCCCTGGCCGACGGCGACTGGGACCGAGCCGATTCCGCCTTCCACGCCCTCCTCGACCGCCTCGAACCCGGCTGGCACACCACGTAACGCGTGCCCCGGGCCCGACCAGGGCGGGCCTGGGATCGCGGAGCTCGACGCAAGCCTCGGGCTCCGGCTCCTCGCATGGCGCTTGCCGGTGTTGAGCGCCAGGCTGAGGCGGCGGGCGCATTCGAGCAGGCCGGACGCCCTTACCCAGGAGGTCGTGGGCGCGCTGTCGGTGTTCGCGAGTGGTCTGCTCGTAGGTGCCCACAGGACGAGGCGTGCTGGCGGTGGCCCAGCAGGAACTGTGGGAGCGGACGGCGGTCAGGGTCTTGTCGCACAGGTTCTTCCGGATGCGCCAGCGGTCGCTGACCTGCACCGCACCGAGCAGGGCCCGGCGGACCGCCTCGCCCTAGGCTCCTGAGCCGTCGCGGCAGACGATCTCGGCACCGGGATGTTCGCGCAGTCATCGCTCCAGTGTGTCCGTGTCGCGGTCCGGGGTGCGTCGATCCGCCCGCCGGTCTCGGCGTCGTTGCGGATGGTGGCGTAGCGGTGGCGCCGTTTCAGAGCGAAGTCGTCGACGTCGATTACCCGTGTGCACGCAATGGCGGCAGTGGCAGCCTCGTCAGCATCCGCAGCACGGTCGAGCGGGAGATCGCGACGGCGAGAGAGCAGGACAGGCGGGCGCCCACCCGACCCGCCAACTCCTTGAAGAAGGAGACGAGTTGGCCAGCCGGCCGAAGCGTGCGTCGCTGGTATCGCTCCAGCAGCCCGGGGATCTGGTCGCGGAAGGTCTGTCTCGTGCGGTCCCGCACGGGCGGACCAGGCGCTGGTACGGCCGACGAGCAGGCGCCGGGCCTCCTCCCGCCCGACTCCGATGCCGAGTTCGACGAACCATTCCGGCGGCCGGGGCTCCGCGCGACGGCTCCGTTCCTGTTCGGCCTGGCGCTGCGGGAGGTGGTCGATCTTGTCGTCGATGCGTACCAGCGGCACGCGCGCCATCCCCGCGTGCTGTGGAGTGACGGTCTCATGTCAGGTGCCATTTCCCCGTGGGGCGTCGAGCCGGCAACCAGGTGTCGATGACGGCTGTCAGCTCGTCGCGGTCGCTGAAGACGTGTCCGTTCATGGCGGTGGCCTGCGCGGCGCGTATGTTCTCTTCACGGTCGTCGACGAAGAGGAAGTCGGTCGGGGAAGCCCGCATGGCGACGACGCAGTGATGAAGGGCTGCTGGGGTCGGCTTCGCCACTTTGATCTTCCCGGAGAAGGCAACGTGGTTCGGATTGTGCGGCCAGGGCTGCGCGGGGAGGAAGGCCTCCGCGTGGTCTGAGGGGAGGTCGGACAGCAAGGCGACCTGGGCGACGTCGCGCAGGTACTGGACGTAGGCGACCGTCCGGTCGTCGAGGCGTGACCAACTGTCGATGTCGGTGATGCGTAGTTCCTCAGTCGTGTCGCCGCCGACGGACAGGGGCAGCTGTGGCAGCACGGCGCTCCAGTACTCGGGCGCGCCCTGCTGGCCGGCGTCGCAGGGCGGGCGGCAGGCCCAGTAGGCAGTGGTGAAGGCGTCGGTGTGTGGTGGCTGCGGGCGGCCATCTTGTGCAGGGCGCCGGGGCGTCGGTGGCGGGCGATGACCACGAAGAGGTCGAACAGTCGAACAGCACGATGTTCAGGTCGGTGGAGATGACGGTGGGTTCCTCCGGATCCCATGGGGCGTCCAGCGGCTGCTTGCTGCCCTCTCGTGCGTGCGGTCCGAGTGGGTGCAGGGCGCCCCCGCCGAAGACAACACCCGCCGCGCCTTCGAGACGTCCCTGAACAAGCTGGGCCTGGACTACCTCGACCCGTACCTGATGCACCAGCCCTTCGGCGACGTCTACGGCCAGTGGCGTGCCATGGAGGCACTCAATCGCGAGGGCGTGGCCAAAGCGACCGGTGTCGCCGACTTCTACCCCGACCGGCTGATCGACCTGATCGTCAACAACGAGATCACCCCGGCGGTCAACCAGATCGAGACCCACCCCTTCTTCCAGCGCACCCGCTACCAGTCCCTCATGAGCGAGCACGGCGTGCAGATCCAGTCCTGAGGCGGCATCGCCGAAGGCAAGAACGACCTGTTCACCAACCCGCTGCACCCGGCAGACCTACTGCACACCCGTCTGCCCCCTGAGCAACCAGCTCCCGGAACTCACCCCCGACGGTCAAGGCCTGGCCGATCTGTCACGTCGAGTTCACCTCGCACCCCAGCGTCCGGCAGGTCTACTGCTCACCCCACTGCCGCATGGACGCCGAAATCCCGTGTGAAGAGCAACACGACCAGGAACGAGCCCTCCGCAGGGGTGACACCCCCCGCCGCCACGAAACTCCCGCCCCGCCGCCAGGCAGGCTCCAGGGCCCTCGGCCCCAGCCGACCTGTCGCCTGCCGCGACCCGCAACTGCCCGCACTGCGACCACCCGTCACCATCGCCGCCCTGCTGGCCATCCCGGAAGCCGGCCGCCCCTCGATTCCCACTCGATTCTCATGGCCGTTCCCGACACCGTCCCACTGCGCAGGACCCTGTGAACCGGACCGCAACCGACGGCCGCCCAGACCATCCAGCCTGACCGTCACTGATCACCAGGGCCCGCCGACCTGACGGTCGGCGGGCCCTGTGTGGTCCGCTAGCCGGAGATCAGCAATGGTCTCCGGCTACCCGACCACACCTCGCACGGGCATTTCGATCCCCACTCTCGTCATACGGTTCAGGACCCAACCAACCGAGGCGGGAAGCGCCATGGGTGAAAATTACGAATCCCCATCATCGACGGGCTCGGACCCGCACAACGCCGACTGCCGCGGGCCCAAGGCATGCCGCAGCCGCCACTGGGTGGGACGGTGTCAGCGGAAGCAGTAGGAATCGGAGGACGCATCGCCGCCCTGCAAGCGGGTTTGGTGTATGCGCCGCCCGTGAAACGCGTCGCCGTGAAGGAAGAAGCGCTCGTCCAGCGCAAGGCCTCCACGGGCGGTCTCCGCGTCGAGCTTGACCAGCCACGGCTCAATGCCCTGCGGATAGAACTGGTCGTCCCACGCTCCGTAGAGGGAGTTCGTCAGATACACACGCTGCCCGTCCCGGCTGAGTTCGACCATCTGCGGCCCACCGGTCAGCGGTACGCCGGGCGCTGTCGGGTGCGGTGCGCGTTCGACGATGCCGCCCAGCCGGACGGACGCAGTACGGCGGGGACGGAACGGGTCACTGACGTCGTACTGGAGCAACTCGCCCGTACCCCAGGCCGACACGTACAGCCACCGATCATCGACCGAGAGGTTGATGTCGGTGACCAGCGGCGGAACGGCGCCGAACGGACGGAGCACCGGGGGAAGACCCGCCGCCTCGGCGGGCTCGGCGGGAATGGTGATCACCTTGCGTACGCTGAATTCACCGCTGTCCCGTTCGCGGTGCCACAGCCATACCGACGCGGACAGATCCGTGACGTTCGCAACGACTCCGACGAACCCCCACGCCGCCTCCGGATCGTGCGCGGGACGCAGTTCCAGCACCATCTGGTGTTCGTCACCCAGGTCCAGCCGCTGGAGGTGTGTGCCGGAATCCAGCTCCCAGAAGTGCAGCGCGTGACCATACGCCCGGTTGAGCAGCAGCTCAGGGACGAGGCCCTCCTCGATCATCGACGGGGTGCCCCACTCGCTGGTCACCGCAATGTTGTGGCGCAGATGCCACCAGACGTCGTACGCCAGGTGTTGGGGGCCGCGATCGGTTTCCCAAGCGCGCTGTACTTCGAAGGTGGTGTGGTCCAGCAAGGCCACACCACCCGGCCCGTCGGCGCCCTCCGCGTCTCCCAGACAGGACAGGAAGACGCCGGTGGGACCGCAGTGAAGGGTGTGCGGGCGTGAGTAGCCGGCCTTCGCAGCCAGTTCCTCGGGCTCGATGACCTTCAGCAGGCGTGGCCGGGCCGGATCCGGTTGGGTATCGAACACATGCAGACGCGAGGAACGTAATCCGGGCGCGAGTAAGTAGCGGCGCTCGGCGCGGTGATGACCCACGTGCTGCAGCGCGCTGGAGCACGCGTTCCATCCGAAGTGGTGCAGTTCGTCGCCGAGTCCAGGCACCTCGACCATGCTCACTACCCGGCCGTACGACGGGGAGAGGGGATCGGTGTCGACGGTGAACAATGCATCCGGGCGCCGGGCGCTGCGATCGAAGCCCACGACGTAGGCGAGCTTCTCGGGCGGCGCGATGGCGGCGTCCGCTGGTGTGCGATAGAGGGTGGGGTCACTGTGATGGTCAAGGTGATCGTGGCTGTTGCTGTGAGCATGGTTGGGACGGATCGCGGTCATGCGGGGCTTCCTCCAGGCTGAGCGGATCGATCTGGTCGAGCCGGGTGTGGCCGGGGCCGAGGCCGATGTAGACGCCCCCGGCACCGTCACATCGTTACCCCGGACACCCCCGGATATCCGCGCCAGTGCCGCCTCGTCCTCGGCGGTCAGCCTGCACCGGCTCGCCGCCGCGTGGGCCCCTGTTTGACTATGTACCGGCGCTGGCTGCCCCTACTTGCACGGCGGCGTCCGCTGGCCTCATCACCACCCAGCCGAGTGCCATTTGCGGCAGACCGCGTCTGCTGGCCCGGGCGACTTCTGCCAGCCCCTTGATCACATCCCTGAACACATGCCATGCCACGAAGCGGTCCCGCCAGCGGGGATCCGCAAGATGGCTGCCCTGGACCTCGGGCAGAACCTCGACGGCTCGGTGCACGATCGCCAGCACGACCCACTCGGCTCGTTCGGACGGAACCCATCCACGCCGAGCGCCGCGCCAACGGCTACCGCGAGTACGACGACCAGGCCGTGAAGCCGGTGCGCCGCGTCCGCGCCCTGCTCGCCTTCGCCCCGCCCACCCGCATCATCCGCCAGGTCCTGCCCTGCACCCACGACACGGTGACGCTCCGTCCCTGTCCCGGCGTCCTCCCCAGCGTCCGCGACCAGTTGGACACCCTCGACCAGCACGCCGCCGACCTGGAGACCGCCCGTCGCCTGCTGTGCCGGACGATTGCCGTCACGGAGAACGTCGAGAACGCGACCGATCGGGCTCCGGCTCCGGGCGCCCGGACGTCTTCGCCTCGGTGCGCGTTCTCGCCGGTGCGGACCACTGCCGCCCTCTCGTCGGCCGGACGAAGAACTCGGGATCACCACGTCGAAAGCTCAACTCGCCAACCGAGACGCCCAGTCACACCAGTGTGACCGAGTCTCGCCCCCTCGGGCGTGTCGCGAAGGTGGTGCCGCCGGGAAAACGTTTGACGCTCGCCGGTGTCCGGCGGTCGGATGGCGTGCCATGAACACAGGGCAGATGCATCCCGGCATGCACGCCATCGGCGTCGACCTCGTACGGCGGCTGGTCGCCGGGCAGTTCCCGCAGTGGGCGGGGCTGGCGGTCGAGCGGTTTCCGTCCGGCGGGACGGTCAACGCCATGTACCGGCTGGGCGATGACATGGTCGTACGGCTGCCGCTCGTGGCAGGCGGGGCCAACGACGCGTCGAGGGAGCGGACGTGGCTGCCCCGGCTCGTGCCTCACCTGCCTACGACCATTCCTGAGGTACTCGGGGAGGGGGAGCCTGCGGAGGGGTACCCGTGGCCGTGGTCGGTGTACCGGTGGCTGGCGGGGGAGAATCCCGAGGCGGGAGCCCTGAGCGAGCCGGTGCTGCTGGCCGAGGATCTGGCCGAGTTCGTGGCGGCGATGCGCAGTATCACCCTGCCGGGTGCGCCGCGGGCCCACCGCGGGGGACCGGTCGCCTCGCTCGACGCGGAGACCCGGGCGGCGATCGAGGAGTTGCGCGGGATCCCACAGGAGGGCGTCGACTGCGATGCCGCCACAGCCGTGTGGGAGGAAACGCTGCGGGCCCCCGGCTGGGACGGGCCGCCGGTGTGGCTGCACGCTGATCTCATGCCGGGCAACCTGCTGGTGGACGGCGGCAGGCTGACCTCGGTAATCGACTTCGGGTGCATGGGGGCGGGCGATCCGGCCTGCGATCTGTTCCCAGCGTGGAATCTGCTGCCGGCCGAGGCGAGGGAAGTCTTCCGCGAGACGCTGAACGTGGACAACGCGACCTGGATCCGGGGCCGGGGCCGGACACTCTCGCAGGCACTGATCGCGCTGCCGTACTACCGGAGGACGAACCCCGCGATGGCGCACAATGCCCGGCACGTGATCCGGACGGTGCTGCGAGAGGGCTGAGGCCAGAACGTGTTGGGACTGTACTGATCACAGCCACTCGTCGATCGCTGCGACCAGCACAGTGGCCTGGAAGCACGGTGTGATCCTCTGGCCGCACTGCCGTGAGAACCCGACCGTGGCCCGCGCCCTGCTTGATCACGCCGCCACTCAGATGGGACCGCGTCCCCTGGACGCCTTCCACTTCGCCTCAGCCCTCACCCTGGGCCCGGAAGCCCTCCCTACCCGATACCGCCTCGCCACCCAGACCGCGCTCACGGCCGCCCGGTTCAGCGGGGCCGATCTGTGTGGGTACACCCGCTACGACGTGCTGGCCTGGAACCGCCCGTACCGGCTGAGGTGGCCGCGCTTCATCGAACGGCGTGAACTCAACCTGCTCTTGGAGGTGTTTCTCGTCCCGCCCTGCTGCAACACGATGGAGTACTGGGACACCGAGCTGCCGGCGCTGGTGGGGACGGCCTACGCCTGGTCGCACCTCACTGACCGGAATGGTGTCGTGTGGGCCGTCACTTTGAGCGTTCGCGCCCGCCGGACCTGACCACCGACTGCCTTCGCTCAGGGATGCCACGGCGTTCCTGAGCGCCTCATGTGGAACGAGCACCATCGGCGCCACGCCCTTCGCCACCTTCGGGCCGGACGTGAGGCCTGGGGCAGTCGTATCAACCGTTCAGCCGTGCTCGATGCGCCGACGGACCTTGGCCAGACGCATCAGGCCGAGGATCGGGGGCCAGCAGGTCGGACACCCAGTCATCGGCCGCAGCCTCGCCGTCTTCGGGCCGTTCGGCCAGCAGCCAGGTTCGCAAGCGACGGTGCGGGCATCCCATGGGCCCGTTGCGGGGAGGCGCCAAAGGGTCGGGGAGGAACGGGTGGGCGGTCATGTCCGCGCGGACGGCCGGCCCGTAGGCGTAGTCGACTCCGCCGTCGGACGGCGTGGACCGCAGGTGTGCGTTGGTGCCGTAGGCCGCGTCTTCAAGGAGGTGACCTGGTGGGAAGGCCCCCCCGGGCCCGACGACCTCGTGCTGCCTCGCGATGCGGGTCCGGCCGGCCGGGGTGCGCTCGCGTCGGCCGCGGCTCAGGCAGCCACGGTGACGGGGCACGGTCCTGGACGTGCGAGGCCCGGGTCTGGACGTGTGGTTCGGATGCGCGAGAGTGAACTGCCTCAGCGGTCCGGCCGTCGGGTGCGGCACCGGCGCATGTCGGTTACGTTGATAAAGCACCTGGTCACAGGGGGAGCACAAGATGTAACTCACCGGGGACGCTCCATGACCGGCCTGATCGTCGTCCTGTTGTTGGTGGTCCTGGCCACGGCCGTGGCGACCGGTGCCCGGCGCTGGAGTCTGCCCGCCCCCTCGCTCCTCGTGGTTGCCGGTCTCGTCGTGGGACTGATGCCCTGGGTTCCCGAGGTCCGCCTGCCGCCTCACGTGATCAACGTGCTGGTGCTGCCACCGCTGCTCTACGCCTCGGCCGGGGAAATCTCCGTCCGCGACCTGCGGACCGTGTGGCGGCCCGTGACCGGCCTGGTCTTCGGCTTGGTGCTCGTCTCGGCCATCACCGTCGGGTACGTGGCCCATGCGATCACCCCGCTCACCGCCGCGACCGCGTTCATCCTCGGCTCCGTCCTGGCCAGCACCGACCCCGTGGCCGTGACCGCGCTCGGCCGGCGCCTGTCCCTCCCACCGCGCGTGCAGGCCATGGTGCAGGCGGAAAGCCTGTTCAACGATGCCACCTCACTGGTCCTGTACAAGGTCGCCGTGGCCACCGCGGTGTCCGGCAGCGCCATCAGCGTGTCCGGGACCGCCCTGCAGTTCCTGATCCTCGCCGGCGGAGGAGCCCTCATCGGGGCGGCGCTCGCCGCAGTGGTGACCCTGATCCGCAGACGGACCGACGACCAGATGCTGGAGACCGTCATCGCCTTGGTCACTCCGTACGCCTCCTACGTCATCGCGGAGCAGTCGCACACGTCCGGCGTGACCGCCGTCATCGTGTCCGGGGTCGTCCTCGGCAGCACGGGCCACAAGCTCGGCAACGCCTCCGTCCGGCTCCAGGTCCACGCCGTCTACGACACCGTGACCTTCCTGCTGGAGAGCGTCGTCTTCGCCCTGATCGGCCTCGAGCTTCCCTCGGCCGTCCGTCATCTCGCGCGCGACGAGCACGGCTGGCCGCTGTGGGTGCCGGTGATCGCCTTCACTCTGCTGGCGATCCGCCTGCTGTGGATCTTCCCGCTGTCCGTCTTGATCCACCACCGGCACGGGGAGGGCGACAACCGCCTGTCGTGGCGCGTGCCGGCGGTCCTGTCCTGGGCGGGCACCCGAGGCGTCATGCCGCTGGCAGCCGCGCTCTCCATCCCCCTGGTCACCCACACAGGGGCTCCGCTGCCGCACCGGGCGCTCATTCTCACGCTCACCACCGGGACCGTCGCGGTCACTCTCGTCTTCCAGGGTTTCACCCTGGTCCCCGTCGTCCGCCGCGCCGGCATCGCTCTGGAACCGCAGCACACCGCCCGCGAGGAGGCCCGGACCCGTCGGCACATCGCCCACGCCGCTCTCGACGAGCTCAAACTGCTGGGCGATCTGGATCAGCTCGCCGATCTGGGTACCGCCGCAGAGGGCGCACTCAAACAGGCCCGTCGCCATCTGGAAGCGCGCATCCACCAGGTCGAGGACGCCCACTACAGCGACCCGGACGCCCGCCCTGCCGACGCCTACCGCGAGATACGCCGGACACTCATCGCGATCGAGGCGGGTGAGCTCCAGCGCCTCTACGAAGCGAACAAGATCAGCAACGCCACCCGGCGCCGGATCCAGCACGAACTCGATCTCGAAGAAGCCAGCCTCCGCCCCCGCGACTGAGCCTGGTGAGGGATCCGACCAGGCTTTGTGCGCAGGCGCCGGACGAGGTGGGCGACAGGGACGCCTGACTTCTTGAAGGTGGGCCTTCTTCGCGGCATCTGGCCAGGTCTGCTTCCCCGTACGCCTCCGCCCCGGCTCGAGCACTGAAGCCCGTGGTGGCGGGTCACCAAACGAGACACGACCCCCACTGCGGCCGCTGCTTCAAGCCTCGGCGCCTGCGTGCGGAGAAGGCTGACGATCGCCCGGACCTGAGGAAATGGTTACACCGCAGCTGCCATCCTCGAAGTCGAACCCCACTTGGTGCATGAGGTCGACGAGCTCGTCAGGAGTGCTGCCGTCGCGGTGGAGTGGGCCTTCGAACCGGGTGCGCAGCTCGCCGTCCTCCCACCAGGACAAGAGGCTCGTGACGTTAGGGCTGCGGAAATGCGAGACAGCCCCGGTGCCGACAGTGGCGCGTTCCATGACGCCGGTCTGGATCTCGATGCCGCCGTTGATCTCCAGGGCCAGGACTCAGTCGGCGTCGTTGCCCCGGACGAGGGTGGTGCCGCATCGCGCGGGCGAAGGCCCGGTGCGGGCCGCGCCGTGGGAGCGACGCTCCAGTGGCGTCCTGCTTGCGGATGTCCGCACAGGCCGTCGCGACCAGCATGCGGGTACGCCGAGGCCCGGTCGGTGTGTGCATGGCGCATAGGTAGCTGACGAGTCCGAGCGAGGGCAGCGGAAGCTCGACCCGGAGATATCCCAGCCCCGCGATGAGGAACGCGTGGTCCGCCTGGATCTTCTGCTTGAGGGCGGGAGGCCGGTCCGGCCCGAGACGCAGCCGCAGACGCAGGAGGGGGCCTTCGGCCACCGGCGCGGCGAGTTCCTCCACGGCCACATTGTGCAGGACGGGCAGATGCCGGTAGTCCAGGGTGTTCTCGATGATCTCCTGGGCGTAGGCGTGTACTTCAGTGCTCCAGGCGGCCGTCGGAACGACGCCGGCCTGGGCGGTGTCGGGGACTTCCCAGGAGGGTGCGGCGCCGTCCGGTTCATACCAGACGAAGACAAAGCCGTTGCGCTCGCTGATGGTGTGTTGCTGCAGGCGGGCGCGCGGTGGTGGGCGGTCAGGCGTGCCGACGCAGGTGCCATCCGGAGCGAAGGCGAAGCAATGGAAGGGACACACCAGGGTGCGGCCTACCACGGTGCCGCCCGTCCAGAGATGAGCGCCCAGGTGCGGACAGAAGGGATGTACCGCACGAGGCCCGGCCGTCGTGGGTGCGGTAGAGGACGATGTCCTCGTCCATGAAGCGGCGGGTCAGGACTTTGCCGGGTCTCAGCTCTCGTGAACGCGCCAGGCAGAACCAGCCACTGGGGTAGGGCAGATGCCGCCCCGGCTCGTCGAGAGCGGTGTGCGGACTGCGGGATATGGGCAGTTCGCCCCTCATCGCCATGACCGGCAGCCAAACACAGGGAAACCAACCGATATTTTCCCCACCTAAAAAATCACTCTTATGAGGGTCTAGCAGTCTGTATCGCCAAAAGACGGCCACGGCCAACCATACGATCGGTTGCTCTGAGTAAGTGGTTGGGGGTCGCTCGGCATCAGCGCCGGGTGGCTCACGAGGCAGGCAGGGGACGCCGGTGGCCGACGACAGCATCGACAGCACAGGAAAAGAAGCGGAAGTCGTCGTCATCGGTGCCGGCCTCTCCGGCGTGGCCGCAGCGATCGCACTGCGCCGAGCCGGCATCGACGACGTCGTCGTGCTGGAGAAGTCCGGTCGCCTGGGCGGGACCTGGCGCGACAACACCTATCCCGGATGCGGCTGCGACGTACCGTCGGTGCTGTACGAATACTCCTTCGCACCCCACTCGTGGAGGCGGGGCTTCGCCGACCGGTCCGACATTCTCGACTACCTCGACACCACCGCGGCAACGCACGGCGTGGACAAAGCGATCCGTTACGACACCGAGGCGCTGATCATCCGCTGGAAGCCGGAAGCACACCGCTGGCACCTGCAGACCACCTCGGGCACGTACACCGCCCGCGCCGTGATCGTCGCCACCGGCCCCTGGCACCGGCCCCGCCATCCTGACATCCCCGGCCTCGACACCTTCCCCGGCACCTCCTTCCACTCCGCCCGTTGGAACCACGAAGTCGACCTGACCGGACAGCGTGTCGCGGTGGTGGGCACCGGAGCTTCCGCCGTCCAGTTCCTGCCCGAGATCCAGCCGAAGGCGGCTCATGTCGACGTCTTCCAGAGCACACCGCAGTGGGTGCTCCCGAAACCTGACTACCCCCTGCCTCTGGGTCTCCACCGCTTCTTCGAACACCACCCGGGACCACGCCGCGCATGGCGCAGCCTGCACCACTGGGTCCAGGAGGCCATCGGCGTACCCCTGCGCCACCCGCACTTGCTGCGGCCCCTGGAGGCCCTCGCGCACCTCCATCTGCGTGCCTCGGTACGGGACCGCGCCCTGCGCCGGGCCCTCACTCCCGACTACCGCTTCGGCGGCCGCCGTCTGATCACCTCCAGCACCTACTACGCCGCCCTCACCCGGCCCAACGTGCGGCTGCATCCCACCCGCGTGACTGCCGTGGAGGGTTCCGACGTCATCGGCGCCGACGGCACCCGCAGCCGCGCCGACGTCATCGTCCTCGCGACCGGGTATCACATCGGCGACATCCCCCTGGCAGCCCAACTGCACGGCACCGACGGCACACTGGCCCAGAACTGGGCCGACGACCGCCGTGCCTACCTGGGGACCAGCGTCAGCGGATTCCCCAACCTGTTCCTGCTCATCGGCCCGAATCTGCTCACCGGCACCACCGCCGTCCCGACCGTCCTCGAAGCCCAGCTCCGTTACGTCACCACCGCCCTCAACCACCTGCGCTCCAGCGGGGCGTCCGCACTGGATGTCAAGCCAGATGCCGAAGCAGCCCACCAGCAGGCCCTGCACGAGGCGCTGCGCGGCACCGTCTACAACGCCGCCGGCGGCACCGGTTACTACTTCGGCCTCCCGGGCATCAACACCTTCTGCTGGCCCTGGTCGACCGCCAGGCTCATCAAGCGCCTGGACTCCTTCGACCCGGACGCCTACACCTGGACGCTTCCCCTGCCGGCCCAGACCAACGCCGAGCAGGATCGTCTGCCCGCCCGCCAGCTGGGCCGACCCCGGTAGGTCGGGTCACACACCCGCCGACGGCGCGGTGTTCGGGAAGATCTGGCGAAGCCAGCGGCACCAGGCGGTGAAGGGGGCCGTCGCCCTCGGCGGGGTGGAGCCATTCCGGTGCCGCGGAGTGTCGCAGGATGCTGGCTGCGTCCACGTCCTTCGACGACACGGCCGCGGCTGCATCGGGATGGCGTCGAGAAGTTGCCCAGCGAGTGGCGTGGACCTGCGGGTGAGTTCGACAACGTCCGTGACTGATTGTACCCGGCGTCCGCGACGGGGTCCGGTGCGAAGCCCCAGCCGAACACCTCCTTGTAAAAGGCCTGCACCCGTTCGGGATCACCACTGCCGATCTCGGACCAGGCCACAGTCTGGTAAGGCGGTGGCGGTGCACGGGAGTGGCCTGCACCGGGCGGCGCCCGGGCCGGCCGACGGCTTCGGCCGTACCCGGGCGCTGACCTGGGTTGCGGTCGGGATTCGGTCTCCTGGAGCAGTCAGCAGCTCAGAGGCCTCACCGTCATGGACTTCTCAGGCCGGGCGCTTCGGATTCACGTCCTTGTGGACAATCTCGAGTCGGTTTCCGTCGAGGTCGGTGACGTTGGCGGCGTAGTAGCCGCTGTAGAAGTACTCGCGCACACCCGGCTCTCCGTCATCCTTACCGCCCGCGGCCAGGGCGGCGGCGTAGGCGGCGTCGACCTCGGCCTTGCTGTCGGCGACGAGGCCGAGGTAGAGGCCGGTTTCGCCCTCCTTGCGCTTGCGCAACCAGATGCTGCAGCCGATGGCTTTGCCCGAGCCGTAGGCACGGTCACAGAGTCCGAAGAGGTCGGGGACGTAGTCGGTGGTCGACTCGAAGGCACCGATCCGTCTCCAGCCGAGCGGTTCGAGCGCCTTGGTGTAGAAGGCGACCGCACGGTCGATGTCGGTCACCGAGATGTAGACGTGGTCGATCATCGCGGGGTCTCCTTCGATGTGGTGGCTGCCAGGTCGTTGGTCGTGGTCATTTCGCTTCCGGGTTCCAGGCACCGGCGTTGCGCTCGGCGAACTCGCGGAAGGTCGTGGCCGCGCGGCCGGTGACCTTCTCGATGTCGCCGGTGGGTGTGGCGCCGTTGCCGGTGATGAGGGCATCGGTGAGCCAGCGCAGCATCACGGCGAATTCGGTGGGGACGCCCGCGGCGACAGCGCCCTTGAGGAACGCCTCCTGGTCGATGTCGTTGTGGACGACGGGGCGGCCGCTGACCGAGGCGATGGTGTTCGCGACCTCACGGAAGGTCAGGGCCTGCGGGCCGGTGAGCGAGTAGGTGGCGTGGTCGTGGGCTTCGGGATCGACCAGCGTCTCGGCCGCGACCGCCACGATGTCGGCCGCGTCGACGAATGCCTCCCTGCCGCCGTTGCTCGGAGCTGTGATCGCTCCGTCGATGACCGGCATGTGCTCGTCGGCGAAGTTCTGCATCACCCACGCGGGACGCAGGATCGAGTGCGTCAGGGCGCGCCGGGAAGCGAGGTCGGCCTCGACGGCCGCGATGTCGATCCCCGCCGGTGCCTGGTCGGCGTTGTAGGCGCTCAGGTAGGTGACGTGGCGCACGCCGGCACCTTGCGCGAGGTCCAGAAAGGCGGCGACCTGCTCCACGTAGCTGACGCGCATGGTGGGTGTCACCAGGTAGAGGCGGTCGACGTCGGCCAGGGCTTCCGCATGGGTAACCGGGTCGTCCCAGTCGAAGCGGACATCGGCTCGGCTGCGCGATGCGGTGCGGGAGGTGACTCCTCGCCGGGTGAGCTCGCCGGCGAGCAGCGAGCCGGTCCTGCCGGTGCCGCCCAGGATGAGCGCGGAAGGCGTTGCATTGTTCATGGCTCTATCGTCAGCGCACTGAATGAGAGACTCCATGTATGAAGCGCTCGACTTTTTACGTGAGACTCTCACAACCTGCGCCTTGACGCGATCGTTCGCCCTACTTGACCATGAGCACATGGACCTACTCACCGACCACCTGCTGCGGGCCCGCGCCACCGGGGCGGTGTTCGCGCGGACGGTCGCCGAACCACCATGGGGGCTGCGGCTGGGCGGCTCGATCCAGCTCTCGGTGCACACGGTCGTGCGCGGCCGCGGCTACCTCTGGCTGGACACCCCCGGCAGTGCTGTCGAGCTCATCCCGGGCGACGTCACGCTGGTACGCGGCGGACCGAACCACTACATCGGGCACGAACCGGGCGCCGAATGCCTGGAGCCGGAGGATTTCCGCGCGCGCTACGCCCATGTCGGCCCCGGCGACAACCCGCGCGCCACGGTGTTCCTGTGCGGCGCCTACCAGTTCTCCGGCGATGTCGGCAGCGGACTGCTCGAGGCACTGCCCCAGGTCATGACCCTCTCGGCGGCGATCGACGACCCCATTCGGGAGGTCGTCACTCTGCTGTCCCGCGAGCTGCTCCGCACCGAACCCGCCCAGCAGATCGTGCTGGACCGCCTCCTTGACCTGCTTCTCGTGATGGCCATCCGCAGCGATCTGCGCCACAGCGACACCGCGCCCCGCTGGTACCGGGCTTCCGCGGACCCGCGGCTGGGCGACGCACTCCAAGCCATGCACGAGAATCCGGCCCATTCCTGGACGGTCCCGGAACTCGCCACGATCAGTGGCCTGTCCCGGCCCGCCTTCGCCCGGGTGTTCCGGGAGGTGCTCGGTCAGGCCCCCATGCAGTACCTGACCGAATGGCGGATGACCCTCGCCCGCGACCACCTGCGCGCGAACGACCTCACTCTCAACCAGATCGCCGACGCCATCGGCTACAGCTCGCCCTACGCCTTCGCGGCAGCCTTCCGCCGCCACCACGGACAACCCCCCGGCACCTGGCGGCAACAGGAACGAGCAACCTCAGACACACGACTGCTCACCACACACCGCACCAGCACCTTCTGAACCCCGCTCGGTCTCGCGCCCCCGAGCCACCAGGAGGTCCGGCCTTCGCGCCTGTGACCACTGGCGATCACACGATCGGGACTCCCGTTCGATGCCATCCCTCCAACATCGGAACGACAGATCTGCTACCGCACAGTGGCGGCAGGCAGGCAGACGGAGGAGTCAGGTATCGGTGCGCAGGACCGGGCAACGGCACAAGCACCGCGAGCCGGGCGAGTATTGCGATACACCCCTGCCTGCTCGGATCAGGGAAACGATCGAGTGGTGCGCCGCGGAGTACGGCACGGTCGAGGGACACCTGCTGCGCCGGCAGACCGTCCCTCGCAAGCCGTATCCGCAGGGGGGATCGACAACCATCCCGGTAGGGGTGGTCCTCTACGGCAATCGCCGCTTCTCCGCGTCGAACGGCCTGGGCAACGGCATCCCGATCACGGACCTTTCAGGCGCATGAGCCATCCTTCCCGGCGAGCCGGGGAGCCTCCCGGTCAGGTGTACGTGGTTGGCCTGGCAGACCAGCCCGATCGGATTCCCACCGGTGGCCGTTCCCGCGGTCGGCCGACCGGACCGGAGCGGTTTCGGGCCTCGGTCTCGCGTCCGCCAGGATGGCGCCGAGGTGTCGGGCGACCGAGTGGACGTGGGGCGGGTCGAGCAGAGACAGGTGGTGTCCGGGCACGGTGATCACATCGAGGTCCGAGCACACCGCGTCCCAGCCGCGTGCCGGGTCCCGTAGGTCGAACCGGGGGTCCCGCAGGCCGTCCGGCGTGACGTCCGTCGCGCTGAGGAAGGACACCGGACCGTCATAGGGGCGCGGGGTGTAGTGCTCCAGTGCTCGGGCATCCAGATGTGACGTCCGCTGGTGGTTCAGAATCGCGTCGCTGACGACGCTGTCGACCAGCCCCGCGTCCCGCATCGCCGCGACGACCAGGTGCACCTGTGCCTCGTCGTCCAGGCCCGCCAGCTGCTCGTAGGGCAGCGAGATCCCGCGCGCGTAGGTGGCTTCGAGGAACTCGACGAACCGCTCGAACCGCTTCTCGGCGCTGGCCGCGGCAGACAGCCCGGTGTCGTCGGGCAGCGGGATGATGGAATCGATCAGGGCCAGCACCTCCACCCGCTCGCCGCAGCTGGTGCGCCGTCTCGAACGCGAGGGAACCGCCGAACGACCAGCCCGCCAGCCGGTACGGGCCGTGCGGCTGCACCGCCCGCAGCTCGGGCAGGTACTGCCGGACCCGGTCCTCCACCGCGGGAAGGCCCTCGATCCGGTCGAACGCCGGGGCGGCTGCGTGCGGCAGACTTGACCGTCCTCGCGCCGACAAGGCCTGTTCCTCCCGCGCCAGCCGCACCGCACCCCCCTGTGGAAACGCAGCATCAAGGCAGTCATCCCCGAGCAGAAGGCGCAGGCCGCCAACCGGAAGAAGCAGGGCAGCCGGGGCAGTCGCCCCACATGCCACGGCGCCGATCTCTGCGAACAACGCAACACCGTCGAGCGCCTGATCGACAAGCTGACGACCTGGCGGGGCATCGCGACTCGACATGACAGGACACCCGAGAGCTATCTCGCCGGCCTCCACCTCCGTGCCCCGATGATCTGGATCAACGACCGCCTGACGGCAGCTGGTTGATCACAACATCACACAGGCCCTCACGGTCTCAACCGCCTCGCCCCGCTCTTCCGGGAACGTGACCGTGCTCGTGCGCTGCGGGTCAGCGGCCCCGGAAGTCGAGCGTGGGCCGGGGCTCGCCTGCCGTGAAGGCCTTGACCGCCGAGGCAAGGCCGGCCCTGGTGTCCTCGGTTTCGAAGAGCGGCAGGGCGATGTCGAACATGGCCTCGTCCGCTGCGGCGATCCCGCCGACGGCCCAGGCCCGCAGGAGGGCCTTGTGGGCCGCGTGGGCGCGGGTGGGCCCCTGTGCGAGCTTCTGTGCGAAGGCCGTGGCTTCCTTCAGTAGTACGCCGTCCGGGACGACCCTGGCGACGACGCCTGCGGCTGCCATGGTCGATGCCGACACTCGCTCGGAGGTCAACGCGCACTCTGCGGCGCGGGCACGCCCGGCGCTTTCGGCGACGCGGTGGATACCACCGAGGAGGGTGACGAGGCCCAGTGTCTGCTCGGGGTGGCCGAAATGGGCCGACTCTCCCGCGAAGATGACGTCGGCACGAAGGGCGAGCTCGAATCCGCCACCGAAGCGCAGCCCCTGCACTGCTGCGACCACCGGCAGCGGGAGTCGCTCGAACTCGTTGAAGACGCTCATGTACCTCTCGAAGAGGGCCCGCAGTTCATGAACGTCCGTGTCCGGCCAGTCGACGAAGGCGCCGCCGAAGCTGAAGTCCGGGCCGTTCGCGCGCAGGAGAACGGCGCGAGCATCGCTGCGGGTCATCGTCTTGACCGCTTCGGCCAGCTCGGTGGCCATCTGCTCGTCGATGCGGTTCTGCGGCGGGTTCTGCAACACCACTGTGGCGATGCTGTCTTCGACGGAAAAGGTGAGGTGTGACGCGACGTCCTCCGAGAACGGTGGGGGAGCAAAAGCGGTTGACGCCAGGGCTTCGGTTCCTGGTTCAGGAGAGGTGGTCGCGAAACCAGCTGAGTGCTGCCGTGCTCGCCATGTCGAATTCGGACACGTAGGGATCGAAGTGCCCGCCGGGGATGAGCACCAGCTGCTTTGGTTCCAACGCCCGCTCGTACGCGGCCAGCTCCAGATCCGTGAGGGTGATGGTGTCTTCGGCCGCGACGACCATCATCAACGGCGTCGGCGAGACCCGGGTGATCCATGCCCCAGGCTCGTACATCCGGGCGGAGCGGCTGGAGCGGACCGTCACCGTGTTCTCCCAGGCGCCGGTGGGCAGCGGCTGAAGGTAGAAGTCGATCGCTTCCTTCGCCCGGTAGGCCGCCGGTACCGCCGGGTCGTCGCTGACGATGGCTTGGCGGCGCGGGGCTTCACCACCGAACTGGGCACGCTCGTCCTCGGCGAAGGCGGTCTCGAGCCCCTCCACGGCCTCCGGCGGGATCCGGCGCAGCCCCTGCTCGTATCCGCTGATCGTCGGTACCTGCGCGACAACACAACGAAGGCGCCGGTCGGTTGCACCGAGCACGAGCGCATGTCCGCCCGCGTAGCTGGTTCCCCACAGCCCGATCCGCCCGGGGTCGACCTCGGGACGGCTCTCCAGGAACGAGACGGCACGACGCCAGTCGGCAATCTGCTGCCAGGGGTCCACATCCTGGCGGGGAGTTCCGTCGCTGGCACCGAAGGCGCGGTGGTCGTGCACCAGGACGACGAAACCGTCCTCCGCGAAGGCGCGGGCGAAGCGCTCGAGTCCATGCTCCTTCACCCCGGCATACCCGTGGGCCATCGTGATCGCCGGATGCGGACCAGGACCGTCGGGGGTGAACAACCATCCCCGCAGCGTCACTGCGCCCTCGGCGGTGAATTCAATGTCCTTGCGCTCTGCCATGTGTGTGTCTCTTTCGTCTCGTGAAGCCGCGCCTTGGCCGCTGCGCCGTCCGTGTCCTTGGGGCAGATGCCGCTGGGGGCCGTGAAGGTCTCTTCCAGGAAGTCGTCGAGCTCGGCAGCGACGGCCGCGGGCCGCTCGATGTGCACCCAGTGGCCGGCCCGGTCGATCACTACCGATTTTGCTGAGGCAAACCGCTTCACCACGCCACCGGCGACGAGGTCGGGCGTGATGAACCCGTCGTCGTCGCCCCGGACCACCAGGACCGGACCGGTGTAGCGGCTCGGTCTCGCACCGTCGGGGTGGCCTGTGTTCCATGCGTCCACGAGGTCGCGGACCACTTCCGGCCGCACGCGGGCGCCGACGACGGTGAGCCGGTCCAGATCCGCGTCGGTGAGAAGGGTGGACAGCTGCTGTCGAACGGCGCGCTGTCCCTCCACGTTGCCTCCCAGGGAGCGGAACGGCTCGGACAACATCGCTCGGCAACCGGGTTCCTGCGAGCGGTATGGGCGTGATGAGGACCAGACCCAGCGCACGCGCCGGACGCGCCGCCGCGACCAGTTCGGCGATCGGTGCAGCCATGCTCTGGCCGACGATCACGAACGGCTTGTCCAGGACGTCGACGACAGCACCGACTTCCGTGACGAAGCGGTCGAGCGTGAACGGGCCGGTACTCGTCGCGGCCCGTTCCCCGCAGCCCGCGAGGTCGAGCTGGACGGATTCGATGCCCGTGGTCTTCAGCGCCGTGATCGCGTTGTCCCAGACGTACTGATCGTCGAGAAATCCGTGGAGGAACACCAGCGTGCAATGACCCGCGCCGCGCCGCCGGAACCTGAGGTCCGTGTCCGCTATGCGTTCCGTCCTGATCATTTCATCCCTTTCCGGGGGCGGCCGTGTACTGAGAGCGCACGCGTCCGGGTCAGACCGCCTAAGCGATGCAACATAACCATACTGCTAACGGTTATGTTGTACAGTCGCTCGTGGGGTCGCATTCCCGGATGTCGCGCCTCGCGGTCGGTGTGCCGGGTTCCCGTTACCTGACGCTTTGTCGGAATTGGTGGCGTGGAAGCCCCCGAGTCCGCGGCCCCGACGCTCGTGTCCGAAGCGCAAGGAAGGCAAAGGAACGAAATGGACCTCAGGCAATACAAGGACAACGTGGCGCGTGCGGCCGAGGAGGCCCGCAACTGGTTCTTCGACCAGTACCTCCCCGCCTGGACCGCCGCGGCCGCGAACCCGTCGGCCGATCCCCGGTCCGTTCTGAACTACTGGGTCCCTCCGCTCGGCGTCTCGGTCGACGACCCCGACCCGGCTCGTGCCGTGTACGGCTGGTGCCCCGACCCGGACTCGGTCCTGGGCTACCTTGCCGCGCAGCAGGAGCCGTTGAAGGCCGCCGGCTACACCCACACCGAGGTCCCCGACAGCCGAGTGACCGCCTACAGCTCGCGCTCGGCCGGGATCGAAGTGATCTGGTCGCGCCGCACCGCCGACAACACCGAGATCGAGCGTCTCGCAGTCCACTTCGAGGTCCGTCGTGACGACTCCGGTACCTGGCGCATCATTGCCTTCGCCGCCCACCCGACCGACTCCGACCGCCTCGCGGACACCTTCGTCACCGTGACCCCCTGATCCGCGCCGTGCGGGCGCGACGACACCGGCAGAGCATGGAGGTCCCGCACTGGGCTGCGAGGATCTCTGTGTCCGGGAGTCGGGCGACCGCTCAGCCGGGGAGGATCAGCTTGCCCCGGCGTCGCCCGTTGCCCACGAGGGCATGCGGGGTTGCTGCCACTGCCTCACCCTTGAGAGGGGGCCATGTGTGTGGAATGCCGACGTTCCGATTGCCTACCTGTCCGCACTCATCCGCCGGGAACAACCGGCGCCCGCCATGAGCGAAGCCGGTCTGACGACCCTCATCGTCGGTCGCCGTGTCAGGTGTTCGCTCGCTGACGGGCACGGTAGGCGCGCAGGTTGGCGGCGTTGCCGCAGGACTTGACGTCGTGCCAGACGCCGCTGTTGTTGCGGGAGCGGTCGTAGAAGGCCGCCCGGCAGCGAGGATTGCGGCAGGTCTTGAGGCGGCGCCGGGTGTCGGCCCGCTGTCCCTCGAAGGTGGCGACGAGAATCAGAGAGGCCAGACGCCGCCAACCCGTGCCGCGTGGATCCAGCCGGACGAGCCCGTCCTCGCCGAGCTGTAGCGCGGCAGTGGCGGTGTGCAGGACGGTTGTGATCGTGCCCTCCTCGGGCGCCTGGTCATGTGCTGCGGCGGTCAGTCGGTGCAGGTCGTCGCGGAAGGCTCGCAGCTCCTCAAGGCCACCATGGTCCAGAACCACCTCGGGAACGGGCTGGCCGGTGACGGCCGACCACTGGGCAGTCGCGTCATTCACCCATGCCTGTGCTCGTTCGAGATCGTCAAGCATGTCGGGTCCCCGTGGGGAGCCTGCGGCGACGGTGTTGAGCAGGTCCTGGACGAGTCCCAGTCCGCCGGGAGCGGTGTCCAGGCCGTAACGCGTGGTAGCGGGCCATGTCATCGCGCCATCACCTCCTGGTCGAGTGACCGGCATCGCGGTCCTGGCATTCATTATTGAGCGGAAATAACCGTAACAAGATAGCTTACGTCGACAAACGAAACGGAGTGCCGGACGTCCTTCCGCACTCGGCACCCCAGGTGCGGCCGCGCCGGGTTCAGGCGAGGGTGGCGAGCACGGCCACGTCGTCTCAACGGCCTCGGCGAGTCAACCACAATCAAAGGAGGCCTATGCCATGTCCGCATCTTCACTGTCCTACGAGGTACTGGTCCTGGACGGGGCCCTGCGCGCCGGGGACCAGCGCATGCCCAACGGCGACCCCATCGTCTCGTCCCCGCTCGCGTCCACGCTCATCCACGGTGAGCACGACGCCGTCCTGGTCGACCCGCCCTTCACCCACGACCAGATCCAGCAGGTCGGCGACTGGATCGAACGGTCAGGCAAACGGCTGGTGTACATCTACGCCACCCACGGCCACGGCGACCACTGGTTCGGCACCGGGAAGCTCCGCGAGCGCTTCCCCGACGCCACCGCCTACGCGACCGAGGGCACCATCCGGCTCATGCACCAGCAGGCCACCGAGGGACGGGAGCAGCTGTGGGACCGGGTCTTCCCCGGACAGATCCCGCAGACCCCAGTGCTCGCCCAGCCGATCCCGGCCGGAGGGTTCCTGCTGGAGGGCAACGTCGTCAAGGCGTACGAGGCAGGACACACCGACACCGACGACACGACCTTCCTCCACGTGCCTTCCATCGGACTCGTGGTCGCCGGTGACGTCGTCTACAACGACGTACACCCGTACATCCTCGAAGGTGGCAACGGCGGCTTGGACGCCTGGCTGGCGGCCATCGACCGCATCGCCGAACTGGAGCCGCGCGCCGTCGTCGCGGGCCACAAGAACAAGGAGCGCTCCGACGACCCGGTCATCCTGGAGGAGACCCGCCAGTACCTCCGGGACGCGGAACGGCTGCTCGCCGAGAAGCCGAGTCCACGTGAGTTCTTCGACCGGATGATGACGCTCCACGGCGACCGGCTCAACCCCGGCCCGCTGTGGTACGGCGCAGTCGGCCTGCTCGGCGGCTGACAGGTTCGGTTGGGTGCAGGAGGTGTCGAAGTCGCCGTTGGCGCGCGGTCCCCGGAACTTGAGTACGCCTTCGGCGCCGGCGAGTCCCCAGCGGGCCCCGGTGGTGCCGAGTCGGTCTTTGACTGAGCTGCCCGATCCGCCACTGTCCGTGGCGGCCAGCCGCGAAGCTGCCGGACCATCCGGCCTACCAGCAGATCATGGCGGTGTTCGCCGCGGCCGATGCGCCGCTGCGGGCGCGGGCGGTGTGTGAGGCGATGGACGCGGAGATCGCTCCCGGCAACTCAACAACTGGGGGCGCTCGAGCGCGCCGATGAGCGGACACGTCGCTCTGCCAGCTCGCGGAGAAAACCCGTTGCGAGTGAACCGGATCGGATGTCTGATTGATCGGCCACCGATCAGGGGAGGGAACATGACGATGTCGCTGCCCACCCCTTCGTTGCACACCGCTCGCCTTCGGCTGCGTGCCTTCGAAGACGCGGATGCGAACGACCTCTTCGCACTGCACAGCAGCGCCTACGTGCTGCGCTACTGGGACGCGCCACCGTGGAGCGAACCCGTGCGCGCGGAGAGGTTCATCACGGCTTGCCGGCAGATGGAACAGGAGGGCACCGGGGCGCGGCTGGCCGTAGATCGCGTCTCCGACGGGGCGTTCATCGGCTGGTGCAGCCTGAACAGGTGGAATCCGGACTACCGCAGCGCGTCGCTCGGCTACTGCTTCGACGGTGCAGCGTGGGGCCACGGCTACGCGACCGAGGCCGCCCGCGCTGTGCTGCGGTGGGCATTCGACACGCTGGACCTGAATCGCGTCCAGGCTGAGACCGATACGCGCAACGTGGCCTCTGCCCGCGTGCTGGAGAAGCTCGGCTTCGTGCGCGAAGGGACGTTGCGGGAAGACTGCGTCGTCAACGGCGAGGTCTCTGACTCGTGGGTCTACGGGCTGATCAGGCGGGAGTGGCAGCCGTCGTCCGAGCAGGTTCCCGCCCACTGAGTTCCGTCGCTCGCCACCCGGTATCGGCTGACCCCAACCGGTATCGGCTGACCTCAAGCCCAGATGGCTGAAGATGCAGACCGGAACATCGGTGATACGGCTCGCCAGGCTGATGAGCCCCGGACGGATGTGCCTGCCCGCGCGACGTGACGGCGGAGTCAGTCCGGCCAGATGGAACAGAGGTGAAGGCGGTGTTGGCCAGCGGGCCGTGCCGTAACAGCGACCAGACGTCCTCGCCCGGGTTCAAGTCCAATTCGTGCGAAGGAAGTTGAATGATGGTGAGCCAGTCGTGTGCGGCGGCGTACTGGCGCATGCCGGCTGCAGCCGTGTCGTCCCGGGCGGCCTGCGTCGCCCGGTGCCGGACCACCGCCGATGTCCAGGCCGCCGTCCGGATCGCTCACGCGCTCGGGCTTCCGTTGTCGGTGTTCAGCGGGGGCAACGACTGGCTCGGCCGAGCCGTACGGGACCGTGGCCTGGTCATCGACGTCTCGGCGATGACCACGATCGAGGTTGATGTCGAGGCGCGGACCGCCCGGATCGGCGGCGGTGTCCGTTCGGACGTGCTGGCCCGGGAGACAGAGTCGCACGGCCTGACGCCGGTGACCGGCACGGTCGGGCTGGTGCACATGCTCGGGTTGAGCCTGGGCGGTGGCTACGGCCCGCTGGAAGGGCGGTTCGGGCTGGCCTGCGACAATCTCGTCTCCGCGGAACTCGTCACCGCCGATGGGACCGTGCGCGTCGTCGACGCGGAACACGAGCCGGACCTGCTCTGGGCACTGCGCGGCGGTGGCGGCAACTTCGGGGTCGTCACCGCAGCGGTCGTGCGGCTGCACCGCATCGGCCCGGTCTACAGCGGGATGGTGGTCTACCCGTGGTCGCAGGCGGAATCGGTGCTGACCCGGCTCGGCCCGCTGCTCACCTCGGCCCCCGACGAGCTCAGCGTGCAGACGATCATCGCGAGTGGACGCGACGGAGCGTCGTTCGTGGCGGTCATGCCGACCTGGAGCGGCGCTGCTGAGCGGGGCCCCGAGGCCACGGCCCCGGTGAGCGCCCTGGGTGACCCGATCTCCTCGCAGATCGAGCCGACCGCCTGGCACGCGATGATCGCCGGGGTGGCGCAGTCGTTCCCGGCGGGGCGGCACGCGCACTTCCGCACGCGCAACGTCGCGTCCTTCACCCCGCGGGTGGTACGCAGCCTGGTCGAGGCCGGCTCCTCCCGGATCTCTTCCCTGTCGGCGCTGTCGATCCACCCCTTCCATGGCGCGGCGACCCGGGTCCCCGTCGCCGAGGCGGCGTTTGGCGAGCGACGACCGCACCAGATGATCGAGATCGTTGGCCAATGGGAGGCTGGTGCCCCCTCGGACGCCGCGTGGGCGGACCGGGTGGATGCCTCGCTCGCCGACGACGCCATGCCCGGGGGATACCCGAACCTGCTCGGCCCCGACGACGCCGACCAGGTCCGCGACGCGTACGGGGCAGGGGCCGGGAGGCTGCTGACGATCAAGTCCCGCATCGACTCCGACAACGTGTTCACCGCCACCCCGCTCCCCGTGGACCTCCGCTGAGTATCCGGTTCCCGCCGTGACCAGCCGGCCGGCGCCGGTCCTCCACGTGTCCGGGACGGCCGAACACGATCGCCCCGGAGCGTCGGTGGGGGCGAACGTTGCGTGAAAAACCGGGGACACACAGGCCGTTCAAGCGCCTCCACCGAGCCAGTCACGTCACTCATCAGGTGCTGCTTCGTGATCGGGAGTTACACCGGTACAGACCCGCCTCGGGCTCCGGCGTTCATCCGTCGGTGTCGGATGCCGGTGTCGGCTGGGGCTGGGTGAGGTTGTCCATGATCAGGCCGAGGGTGAACTCGAACCGCTCGTGTCCGGTGCCGGAGGTCAGCTCAGCGGCATAGCGTCGGGTCTGCGGAAACGTGTCGGCCGGCAGCGCGGTGAACCGGCGGATCAGCTCCTCGCGGCCAAGGACCCATTCCTGGTCCGGGTGTCTGCGCCGCTGCTGGACCAGCGACTGCTCCAAGGCGTAGGCGCTGACGTAGAGGGACAGAGCATCGAGCACCCAGGCGGCGCTCTGTGGTGCGATTCCGCCGACGAGCAGGATCGCCAACAGCCCTTCCCTGACCCGCAACGTGGAGAGGTTGGTCGGAACTACGCCCAAGGCGGCACGGGAGACTCCGGGGTACTCCAGGTACTGGTCGCGGATCTGCGCGTACACGTCGAGGATCTGCTTGCGCCACGTGGCCGGGTCCGGTTCGGGCAGCACGACCTCGGAGCAGAGCCGGCCGACGAGCAGATCGTCGATGTCCTCTTTGCTGACGATGTGCGCGTACAGCGACGACGGTCCGGTACCGAGCACCGCGGCGACTCGACGGATGGTCAGAGCGTCGTAGCCCTCGGTGGCCACGACCTGCAGGGCGGCGTCGGTGATCCGGCCGACCGTGATGGGCTTCTTGCGCGGGGACGCCGCTGAGGGCTCCCCAGCGGGCTGGGCGTGACGAGCGGCTCGGCGTTGCCGGGGATCGGAGGGCATACCGGTCACTATAGCTTGACACGATCTAAGTTCGCCTCGTAGAACTTAGATCGTACCCGTCGAACTAAGTTCGTCTCTGCGTGGTCGGCGTACCCCCTGCTCAGGTCCTGAGCAGGGTTCGGACAGTCTGTTCAGGAGGCATGTGATGCGAGTTTCCGTGGTCGGAGCCGGTCTGGGGGGTCTGTGCTTGGCGCAGGGTCTGCGTGGTGCCGGGATCGAGGCCGACGTGTACGAGCGGGATCCGGCGATCACCGCACGATTTCAGGGGTACCGGCTCGTACTGGATTCGGTCGGATTCGAGGCGCTGCGCAGCTGCCTGCCACAGCGCCTGCACCCGCTGCTGGACGCGGTCGTCAGTGACACCTACGTTGAGCGACTGGCCCTGGACGCCCAGCTGAACAAGATCGGCGAACTCGGCCCTGCCAGGAGCGGGATCGTGGTTGACCGGCAAGTTCTCCGGCACCTGCTGCTGACCGGACTCACCGTGCACACCGGGGCCGCGCTGACCGGGTACGACGTGTTGGACAATGGCAGGGTCGAAGCCCGGTTCGCGAGGCGCGATCCGGCAACCGCTGACCTGCTCGTCGGGGCGGACGGGGTCGGCTCCGCGGTTCGCCAGGTACTGATGCCGCAGACCACCCCGAGGGACACGGGCGTCCGGTTCGTCATCGGCCGCACGCCGCTGACGGAGCAGTTCGCCGCGCTGTCCCGGGCCTACGGCGGGAAGATCGTGGGGGGCGGAGTGAGTCTGCTGCTCGGGGCGATGCGGTTCCCCGTTCCGCCAAAGGAAGCGGCGGAGAAGCTGGCACCCGAAGTAACGCTCCCCGACATCCATGACTACGTGCGCTGGGCCATGATCCTCCCGCCGAACGGCTCTCTCGGCACCTTGACGGCGCAGGAGGCCGCGCTGTCCAGGATGGAGGGCTGGCACCCGAACCTGCAGGCGCTCATCGAGCAGGCCGACCCGGACAACAGCACCCTGCTGTCCATCCGGGTGGTCGAGCCCCGCGAGCGCTGGGCGCCCGGTCCGGTCACGCTGCTCGGAGACGCCATCCACGCCACCTCCCCGACCGGCGGCAACGGTGCGAACACCGCCCTGCGCGACGCCGACCTGCTGCGCCGCTGCCTGGTCGGGGCCGTCGAGCGCCGCCAAGACCTCCTCGGCGCGGTCGGCGACTACGAGCGGCAGATGTTCGAGTACGGCGGCGAGGCCGTGCGCCGCAGCCTCGCCGCGCTACCCGCCTTCGTCCCGAACCCGGAACGACCCGAGTCCGGCGGACGACAGATTTCTGGCGCCCCCGTGCTGCCGGGCGTGAAACTCAGATCTGTGTCGGGGTCGGCTCCCGGACCGGATCGCCGGTCGCTGGGGCGGCGTTGGGGCGCTGGGGCAGGCCGGTACGGCGGTCGTACGGGGCCGGGAGCGGAGCCGGAGGATGCCGGCGGACCTGCCAGACCTGGCAGGCGACCAACGTGCTGAGCGAACCGAGCAACACCACCGATCCCCACAGCGTTCCCCAGCCGAGGCCGCCCTGGGCGGCCGGCTTGGTCAGTGAGTCGCCGCCCGCGGCACCCAGCGGCCTGGTCAGGATGAAGGCCAGCCAGAACAGCACGGTCCGGTTGGCGGCGGTGAACCGGTAGGCCGCGACGATCAGCAGCATGACCGCTGCGATCAGGAAGAAGGCGTTGCGGAATCCCAGCCCGGTGTCGTCGGCCAGCCAGTCGCCGCTGGAGGTGCCCAGGGTGTTGGAGACGAGGATGGCGATCCAGTACAGGATCTCCCCCTGACGGCTGGTGATGTTCTCCACGTCGAGGGTCTGCCCGGTGCGCCACCACATCGTGAACACCCCGGCGAGCAGGCCGGTGAGAAGGACCGCGCCCCAGGCATACCCGATGCCGTCGGGGGCACTGCCGTGCCCGAAGCCGCGGTTGAGGAAGTCGGAGATCTCGGTGCCGACCATGCTGGTGCCGAGGATCACCGCCCAGTACAGGGCCGGATGAAAGCGCCCGGCCCGCACCTGGGCTACCGCAACGGCCGTAAGGAAGGCCAGGAACAGCAGGGCCGTCGTCACGTAGCCGAGCCCGAAAGTGATGCCCAGCAGGTCGCCGGCGGTCTCCCCCAGGGTCACCGCCACCGTCTTCAATGCCCAAAACAGCAGCGTTACCTGAGGGAGCTTGCGCAGCACGTATCCGACCTGGCCGCGCTGCGCCGCGATGTCCGTGTTGTCCACCGGGTCATCGTGCCAGCGCCGGCGGCCCCGGCGGGCAGTTCCCGGCTGTCGGAGCCGATCGCTACCCGAAGGAGCGAATGTGATGGGCACTCGCTGCCGCGGGGTGAGGCCGGGCAGCGACGGCCCCGCACAGCTGGCCGAGCCGTCGGGCGTGTCACGCCCGCCCACCGCCCGCACCTCCACGGGATTTGCCCTGCCGGTGAGATCGACCGTGACGGTTCAACGAAAACGATATCGAAGAAGTGGATCAAAGCCCATGATTAAGGCAAAAGGGATCGCTCAAGGTGTACCGTAATGAGAATCGGTCATACGAACGAGAATGACTGAGAATCCGACAGTTTTAGAGCGACAGGACACTTCGGCTTCGGCCCTGCGCTCCCGAAGCTGCCGTGAAGTGACAAGTAGCTCTCTGTAGCCGATCAAGGGGTTGGTTGTCCTGGATCCGGCAGACTTCATCCGTGCGCTGTTGTGCCCGCGTCACCTTGGTCGCGTTCGTCGTGGCTGAGAGGGGCTGAGAGGGGCTGAGGGTGAGGCAGGAGTGGGAGCCGGAGGACCTGATCGAGGTCTGGACGCTACGGGACGATGACGAGAAGAGGCTGCGGAACAAGTCCGGGGCGAACGGCTGGGGTGCGCGCTGCTGAAGTTCTTCGAGGCCGAGGCGCGCTTCCCGGGGGATACTGCGGAGATCCCGACGACAGCGGTGGCGTACGTCGCGGAACAAGTGAAGCTGGCTCCGGAGGAGTTCACCGCGTACGACTGGTTTGGGCGGGCCATCAGCCGTCATCGGATGGAGATCCTGGGCGTGTTCGGGTTCCGTGAGTGCACGGTTGAGGACCAGGTCCAGTGGGCCGAGTGGTTGGCGCGAACTTCGTCGACGGTGTGGAGTCCACCACGGCGGGTGACCTGACCCTGGCAAGGCGCTTGCATCAGTTCGGCCCGTCGGCTCCGGTGTCGGGCGTGGTCGTCCCCAGCCGTTCGGCGAGGAAGGCGATGATCTCGTCACGGGCGCGCGTGGTCGGGTGACCCTGCTCGTCGACGAGATGGGCCGTGGTGACGCTGTGGGCGCAGCCGACGACGTCGCGGAAGAAGGGTGGCGGGTTCGTGTTCGCCACTTCGTCCGCGAGCACACGGCCGTCGAACGCGTCGCCGAGCAGAGCCCGGTAGGCCGCGAACCGCCGGCCGGTGCACCACCTGTCGTTCTCGAAGCGGTAGGCGAGCACCTTGAGGCCGTCGCGTCGGATGCGCTCGGCCACGCGGGCGGCGTCTTCGGTTGCGATCTCCAGCCCTGCCGGGTCGTCGAGGGGGAGTGAGGGATGGTTGACGACGGGGGCGATGACGGCGGGTTCGAGCGTCATGGTCAGGGCGAAGTTGCCGGTGAAGCACAGCCCGACCGCGCCGACGCCCGGCCCGCCGCACTCCGCGTGCACCACGCGTGCGAGCCCGCGCAGCCACGCCACGACGGGGCTGGTGCCGCCGCCGGCGAACGCACGGAACTCGGCGCTGACGCAGGCACGCCGGACGACGGCTTGACCCGCGTCGGCGGTCGGGTAGGCGCCGTCGACGCCGAACAGGGAGGGCAGATAGACGCGGAAGCCGGCATCGCGCAGCCAGCGCGCCAGGCGTGCTACGTCAGGGCTGATCCCCGGCATCTCGGGCAGCAGGACGACAGCCGGTCCCGACCCGGTGACGTGCACGGTCTTGGCGACCGTGTCGATGTCGATGACGCGGTGCGAGAAGTCGTCCAGGGAGTCGTCGTGTCGCAGGTGGGTGGTTGTCATGAGGGGCAGCGTGGCAGGAGACTGTCTCCCTCAGAAACGGCGGCATCGCCGGATACTGCGGCGAAATCGCCACCTGCTCGTGCCGGGGGGACACGTGAGTTCACTGAGACTGGGAGTGCTGGCCTACCCCGGGTGTTTCGGCTCGGAGGTGTTCGGAGTCCCGGACCTGCTGGTGATGGCCCGTCACGTCGCGGCGGCGCAGGGGGTGGCACGACCCTCGTGCGAAGTGTCCGTGGTCTCGCCCAGGCGGCGGGTGATCACGTCCGGTGGTCTGACTGTCGGCGTCTCGGCCATGCGCCCGGTGGACGTGCTGATCGTGCCGGGCTTCGAGCTCTCGCCCGCGCTCGATCTCGACGCGGCACTGGCGGACCTGCGGCCCGAGGTGGCGGCCATTCGCTCGCAGGCAGTCTCCGGAGCCGCCGTCGTGTCGATCTGCGTCGGCGCCTTCATCGCTGCCGAGGCCGGCCTGCTCGACGGGCGCGAGGCGACGACCTCCTGGTTGTTCGCAGATCTCCTCGCCCGCCGGTACCCCGACGTGAAGGTACGTCCCGAGCGCCTGGTCGTCACCGACCGCGGGGTGACGACCACGGCCGCCTTCAGCGCCATGTACGACTTCGCACTCCAGCTCATCCGCGAGCAGGACGGCCCCGGCGTCGCCCGCAGCACCGCGCGTGTGGCGCTCGTCGACGACGCCCGTACCACCCAGGCCCCGTACGTCGATCCGGCGCTGCTGCCCGTCGCAGGCCGCGCGTTCTCCCGTGGTGTGAAGCGGTGGCTCGACCGGAATCTGGGGTCCCGTTACGACCTCTCCGCCCTCGCCGCGGCGTTTCACGTGAGCACGCGGACGATGCTCCGTCGCTTCGGTGAGGAGACGGGCCAGACCCCCCTCGCGTACGTGCAGTCCGCTCGGGTCCGCCGGGCCCGGCATTTGCTGGAGACGACCGACAGGACGGTCGCACGCATCGCGGCAGACCTCGGGTACGCCGACGCGAGCACGTTCAGCGCCGTCTTCGCCCGGCACGCGGGCCGGCGACCGCGGGACTATCGCGCCATGTTCCGCCGCTCGCCCGCAGAGCCGGTCGGCGACATCCCGCACGGGCCCGGCACCCGCTGACTGAACCGCCCCGGTTCGAACGGAGACTCTGATATGCCCCGTGCCTGGTGGAGTCACCTTGCTGGACAGATGATGCTCCAGACGCTCAAGGAGGCTCCATTGCCCCGCAGTTACCCGCCCGAGTTCCGGCGCAAGGTCCTCGGCCTCGTTGCCGCCGGCCGCCCGATCCGGCAGATCGCTCACGACCTCGGAATCAGCGAGCAGACGATGTGTGTTTGGCGGCGTCAGCACCTCATCGGTATCGGGCAACTGCCGGGACCAACCGGCCAGGACCAGGTCGAACTCACGGCCGCCCGAAGGCGGATCGCCGAACTGGAGGCGGAACTGGCCATCCATCGCCGTGCAGCCGAGCTCATAGGCGAGGTGGTGCCTCCAGAAGACGCCTCGAGGCCGTCGCGGTAATGGCCGGCGAGGGCATGTCCGTGCAGACGGCGACGAGGGTGCTCAACGTCTGCGAGTCCGGCTATCACGCCTGGCCCTCCGTCCGCCCTCCCCGTGGTCTCTGCGGCACTCATGGCTGACCGAGGCGGTCACCACGATTCACACCGCCTCGCAAGGCTCTTACGGCATCCGTTGTGTTCACGCCGAACTCAGACGCGGGCATGGCATCTCCGTCAGCCACGGCACCGTCATGCTCCTCATGCAGAAGGCAGGCCTCAAGGGCCTGCCCGGCAACCGCCGGCGGCGGCTGCGGCACGACACCCCCACAGCCGCCGACCTGGTCGACCGGAACTTCACCAGAACCGCTCCGGACAGGCTGTGGGTCACAGACATCACCGAGCACTCCACCCCTTGGATCTGTCTCGCCATACCGAAGACGAACTGCGGTATGGCGCTGACGAACTCAACCAGCGGTCGCGCCAGGCCCTGGACTGGGGCACAGCGACCGAGCGCCCGGCTGTTTTACTGAACGCCTCACAGCCTCGACCGTTGCGACGACTACTGGAATCCAAGCCCGGGAGGGCAAGGTGTACTGCGCGGTCGTCCTGGACACCCACTCGCACCGGGTCGTCGGCTGGTCCATCGACTCCACCCAGACCTCCGCCCTCGTCACCAACGCCCTGAACATGGCGATCAGCAACCGCCGACCGGCAGCTGGGACCGTGATCCACTCCGACCACGGCGTCCAGTTCACGTCATGGGCCTTTACCGAACAGGCCCGGGCCTCGGGCCTGGTTCGCTCGAGACGCCGTGGATGTTTGGCGACCGCGGCGACCCCGGCGGGGCGCTCGGCCGGCAGCACAAGTCCGGCGCGGGCGGCCCAGCGGGCGGCCTCCGGAGGTGCGAGTTCGACGGCGGCCATGGATGTTCTCCCATTCAGTCCAAGGCTTGGGGAGCGGCGGTTGACTGATGCCATAAAGGCCAAGAATTCGCTTTATGCAACTGCACGCGCCATGGCCGCTCGCGTGGTCAGGCCGCGGTGGTCGGAAGTTCGCCGGCGTGCTCGGCGAGCAGCCGGTAGCGGCCGTTCTCCCGGCGGACGGTGCCGGCCGTGGGCTGCGGGAAGTGGGTGCCCAGGAGCAGCGCGTCGGTGTCCGCCAGGGCATCGAGCAGCCGACCACGGGTGCGGACCGCCTGGGCGGAGTCGATGTCGACGCAGCTGTGCACGTGGGGGTGGGACAGCTGCACGGGGTGGTGGATACTGTCGCCGGTGATCAGTGCCCGGCGGTCGCTGCCGCGCAGCTCCACGGCGACCTGCCCCGGGGTGTGGCCGGGAGCAGGAACCAGGAAGACGCCCGGCGCCACCTCGTGCCCCAGCTCGGGCACGTCCACGAGGTCGTACTGCCCGGTGTCGCGGACGGGGTGGACGGAGTCGCGGAACATCTGGCTCCGGGCCTCGTCCAGGTCGGTGGCGGCCCAATGGTCCCATTCGGTGCGGCTCGTGAGGTAGCGGGCGTTGGGGAAGGTGGGGACCCAGTCCTCGCCGGCGAGGCGGGTGTTCCAGCCGACGTGGTCGGTGTGCAGGTGTGTGGTGATCACCAGGTCCACGGACTCGGGCGCGAAGCCGGCCGCTGCCAGCCGCTCCAGGAAGTCGGTGTCGAGACCGTTCCAGGCCGGGTTGGCCCTGGTCTTGCCGTTGCCGATGCCGGTGTCCACAACGATTCGAAGCCCGCCGGTCTCCACCGCGAAGCTGTGGCTCGCCAGACGCGGCACGGAGGCGTCGGCGAAGTCGGGGCGCAGCCATGAGGCCTCGTCCAGCATCTCCTTGGTGACGTCCGGCAGCAGCCACGGTCCGGTCTGTCGCGGCAGTTCGATCTCGTCGACACGGCGTACGGCGATGTCGCCGAGGCTCCATCCCGTGCCGAGGGAGGGGGCGGTCTGACGGGGGGTGGCGGTGTTCATCGGTGGGTCCCTTTCGGTGGTGCCGGGCGGCGCGGGTGGGGTGATGAGAGTGGTGCTGTGGAGGGCAGGCCCTGGTCAGGCCCAGCGCGGTCGGCGCGCGGCGCGGATCAGGCCGGTCAGGGTCAGCAGGACGACCGTCGCGCCGTAGAGGGCGACAGCGGTCTGCAGGCCGTAGAGGTTGGTCAGCAGGCCGGCGAGGACAGCGGGGATGCTCATGGCCAGGTAGCTGAGGGCGTAGTAGGCCGCGAGTGTGGCGGCACGCTCGCCCGGACCTGCCGGGGGCAGCAGCAGGCGCAGGGCGCCCTGGGTGACGGCGCCGAAGCCTACGCCCGCCAGGGCAGTGCCGGCGAACAGCGCGACGAGACTGTGCAGGTGCGGGCCGCTCAAGGTCAGCAGGGCCCCGGGGATAAGGAGCGCGGTGCCGCCCAGGCTCGCGGTGCGGGCGGGCAGCGCCCGGGCCGCGTGTCCGGCGAGACCGGCTGCGGCCGTCAGGGTGAAGAAGACCAGTCCGCCGGTCGCGTGGGCGGCGTGCGGGGCGATGAGCCGGGCGAGCGAAGAACCGAGCGAGGAATAGAAGCCGCCCAGGGCCCAGGCCGCGACAATGCCGGGCGCGGCGAGCGCCAGGCCCTGCCGGGAAGCGGGCGCGACGGTGATCGTGGGGCGCAGCGAGCGCCGGACGCAGGACTCGGCGCGGGCGGACTCGGTGTCGGCGGTCTCGGGGGTAAAGCACACTGCGGCCGCCTGTGCGATGAAGAGCACGAACAGCAGGAGGTAGACGGTGCGGGTGGGTGCGGGCGCGTACTGCACGAGGGCTGTGGCGGCCAGCACACCGACCGCCATGCCGGCCACGGGCATGATGCCGTTGGCGACCGCCGCCCGGCCCGGGCGGTCGGGGTCCTCGAAGTCGAGCAGGGCGGCTCCGGCGGCGCTGGTGGCCACACCGGTGGCCAGGCCCTGCAGGATGCGGGCGGCGATCAGCTCCGGCACCCCCTGCGCGGTGGCGAAGACGGCCATCGCGACGGCCTCCGCCAGCAGCGCCCCAGCGAGGACCGGGCGTCGGCCCAGGTGGTCCGAGAGTGTGCCCGCGGTCAGCAGTGCCACCAGCAGGGCGAGCGCATAGGCGCTGAACACGACGGTGAGCGTCATGGGCGAGAAGTGCCAGGTGGCCTGGTAGAGCGCGTACAGGGGCGTCGGTGCGCTGGAGGCGGCCAGCAGACCGACCAGGGTTGAGGCGTGGAGCCGGAAGGCACTGCGGTGGCCGAGTACGGGCAGGCGGCGGTGGGACGGCAGGGCTGTGACGCTGGACATGGAAGCACCTCTGAGCCTTAAGGCGAATGCTTTGTATTAAGCAGCCTAGGTCGATGCCGCACTGAAACGCAAATATTTAGCTTTTATGTGCCCGGAGGAGGCGCGGTGTGTCCGAGTGCCGCCGTCACCAGGCGGCCGACGTACGCCTCGGACAGGTCCGAGGGGCGGAACAGGATCCGGTACATCAGCGGGGCGACGATGACGTCCAGCAGCGTCTCCACGTCCGGTACGGCCTCCCCGCGCCCGGCCGCGCGCACGCCGATGACCTTCAGCTGCTCGGCGGCGTAGTCGGAGCAGCGGGCCGCGTTGCCCTGCTCGGGGTCGCCGAGCAGGGCGTCGCGGATGTACGTACGCCCGGCCGTCGAGGACATCTCCTCGGCGAACTGCTCGGTCCACGCCTCCAGGTCCGCCCGCAGGCTGCCTCGATCGGCCGGTGGGGCGTCCGGGCGCAGCCGCTCGACGGCCACGTCGGACAGCAGTTCCCGCAGGTCCCCCCAGCGCCGGTAGACGGTGGACGGTGTGACCCCCGCACGGGCCGCGACCAGGGGCACGGTCAGTGCATCCCGCCCCACCTCCGCCTCCAGATCACGGACAGCCTGGTGCACGGACTGCTGGACGCGGGCACTGCGCCCGCCGGGGCGTGTGGTCGCACGGGCACTCATGGGGACACTCTAACGCGAAGAAGTTGCGTCTGGCTGGACGTCGGCTGTGGCCGGACCGTCACGAGAGCTGATCCCGCCCGACCACGGCGCGGCGCCGGCACGCAACCCGGACGGTCCGGCCACCGTGCTCCTGCATCGGGACCACTTCCAGCGCGCCGCCGCCGATGATGGTCGTAGGCGGCGAAGAGGTGGCGGACCTCGTGCGGGCCTGTGTAGGTCGCTCGGCGTCGGGGTCTGGGCTCGCGGTCAGGGTCCTTGTGCCGGCCGGTTCGTTCGGTCCAGTGTCGGCCGGGGTGGGGCTGTAGGTTGAGCGGCCCGAACTCGTCCATGCAGAAGATGACTTCGGGTTCGCCGTCCTCGTGTACGACCTCGCCGTCGGCGATCGCGTAGAGGTGTTCGACACGGGCCGTTTGGCCGCGTAGTCGGGGTCTCGTGAGGTCTTCCAGGTCTTTATGCGTTGAAAGGAGACGTCTTCCGCGCGGAGCAGGATGCGAAGGCCCTCGTGGCTGGTGTCGTCGACCGTCCCCTCGGCGACCAGGAAGTCGGCCAGCTTGGCCAGGCTCCAGGTCGAGAACGGCAGGCCGTGCTCGGCCGGCCTGGACTTGGCGATCTCTTTGATCCTCCCGGCGTTCCGGGAGGGGCAAAGTTCTCGGCCTGCCGCCTTTGTACTTCGGGTAGAGCGCCTCGAAGCCGTCGGCGCTGAAGTCGTGGATCACGTCCCGGACCCGGTCAGGGCTGGTGAACGTCACCTCGGCGATCTTCCCCACGGACTTGCCCTGCGCGGATAACAGCACCATCTGCGCACGCCGCCAGGTCACTGCCGAGCCGGTACCCCTGCGGATGGTCCGCAGCAGACGTCTGCCCTCAGCGTCATCAATCTCCCGGACCTGCACGCGTTCCGCCACGTGATCATCCTGGCCGTCCGGTACCACCCGGCGCAGCACTCCAGCGAGACATCACCAGAGGGCGAACGTTGCTTGATGCGGCACCAGCCCGTGATCCCCAGGTACTCGCGCCGGGTGGTGACCAGGGCGCGCCAGCGTTCTGGTCAGCGGCGTTCTACTACTTCGGCCTGTGGCGCGAAGACGGTCTTGACCGGCGGGGATCCAGGAACTCCTGTGCTACCAGGTGCGGGAGAGAGCCCGGCGATTGGAGGACCCGTCCCTCGTGATCACCGACGCCCAGTCCGTCCGAGCGGCCGCCGGTGTCCCGAAGACCACGACGGAACTGGACGCCGACGCCAACTTCCGTCCCCGGGAAGTCGGTTCATGCACGGGGACCAGCCCGGTGAGGTCCTGCCCCGACGACGATGACGTCAGCGTCCACGGTGGGTGCTCCCTGCCGTGCCGGACCGGGTTTCGGCCTCGGAGAGTTCGGTGGCGATGGTGTGCAGGCGTGCGGCCGGCAGCAGGCCGACCGCGAAGGCGGCGATCTGGAGGAGGGCGAGGTCGGCGGCCATGCGGGCGAAGAGGCCGTCGAGGAGGGTTGCGAGGTGTTCCCTCAGAACGGCCGCTGCCCCGGGGCGCCTGAGCAGGTCGCACAGGGGGACATGGACGCTCAACGGTCCGGTGGGGAAGTCCTCGGGACGCGGTGGTGGCTGCCGTGACGCCTCTGCCTGCGCCCGCTGCTCCCGTACCAGGAGGTGCTCGGCGGTGACCGGCCTAGAGGCGGGGCGCACCGTCGAGGTCAGCCTCCTCCACCGCGCTCCGAAGGTGTCGTACGGGCCGATCCGCGGCGTCACCTTCGGTCTCACCCACCGAGACCCCGAACGCGACGAGGACGTGCTGATCGAAGAGGCCGTCGCCGCCGCCCGCGCCGCCGACACAGCCGTCGTCGTGGTCGCCACCACCGAATGCGTCGAATCCGAAGGCTTCGACCGGACAAGCCTCCGTCTGCCCGGCCGCCAGGACGAGCTCGTCACCCGCGTTGCCGCCGCCAACCCCCGTACCGTCGTCGTGGCCAACGCCGGGGCTCCGGTCGAGATGCCCTGGCGTGAGGACGTGGCCGCCGTCCTCCTGACCTGGATCCCGGGCCAGGAGGGCGGTGCGGCCCTCGCCGACGTCCTCCTCGGCCGGGAGGAACCGGGCGGCCGGCTGCCCACCACATGGCCCGCCCGCCTGGAGGACGCACCCGTCACTCGCGTCACGCCCGAGGACGGAGTCCTGACGTACGACGAAGGCATCTTCGTCGGCTACCGCGCCTGGCAGCACGGCGGCGTCGCACCCGCCTACCCCTTCGGCCACGGCCTCGGCTACACGCGTTGGACATACGAGCGCATCGAGCTTCGCGACCGCACCGTCCGGGTCCAGCTCCGGAACTCCGGCGACCGCCCAGGCCGCGAAGTCGTGCAGCTCTATCTCGCGCCCGCCGAAGCCGGACCGCCCATCGAACGGGCCCGGATGTGGCTGGCGGGCTTCGCGAACGTCGTCGCCGAGCCCGGCGAACCGGTCGTCGCGGAGATCGATCTGCCGGCACGCGCCTTCCAGATCTGGGGCGAGTCAACCGGCACTTGGACCACCCTCCCTGGCCACTACACCGTCCACGTCGGCTCCAGTCTGGAGTCGCTCCCGCTCGCCACCACCGTGAACGCCCGGTCCTGACCTCTCCCTCTCAGACCGCCCGGGACCGGTACCTGACACCCGGTCCCGGGCATGGAACTGGACCTGACGGGAGCCGGTTCCCCCACACTGCGGGTCACGACAACCGGGGCGGCAACGAGCACGGCATACACGCCTTTTCGATTCCCTGGCCAGTATTTCCAGGGCGTGGATCCGCTCCATGGGCGAGGTCTCTTCCTGGCGGGCCAGCTGCGAGACGTGGCGTACGGCTGTGTAGTCCCAGACCGCCAGGCGATCCTCGGCATCGCCGCAGTCGAGATGCAAAGCAGCCGTCAGGTCGGTCACAGACTCAAAATCTCACCCGGAGATCCTTGTGCGCCATGCGGGTGTAGTCACCGGTTTCCTTCGTCGCCTCGGATCTGCCAGCGGGACGTGGCCGGATTCCAGACCAGACGGACTCGTCCGCGGTCGGGCCTCTGTGCGGTCAATTCGTTGAGATCGAGGCAAGACAACGCTCGCAGCGCGTCGTCCGTGACGTTCGACCAGAGGTACAAGGTGATGCGCTCGTCGGGATCGTCCGCGATGAGCAGCGTCGCCGCGCTGTCGGCGGCGGCCGGGCCAGGTGCTCGGCGGAGCATGCGTCGGACGATCTCGCGCGCCTTACCGTAAGCATCCTCGGCGACCTTGGACACCAACGCCTGCACGAAGGGGATGACGGCGGCCGTGACCACCGCAGTCACCGCAACTGTTCCCGAGGCCGAGCGCCGGAAGAAGAGGGCGGAATTCATATTCCACTCCCAGTCCCGGATACTGTTGGCCTTGTCCCGCTCGCGGCTCGCCTCGTCGACGCGGCCCTGTGCCTCCAGAAGATCAGCGAGATCGAGGCAGGCTTGATGTCGTGGTCCGAGGCCGGCGTCGACGGGCTTCGCCCAGTGCCTCTCTTCGGTCTCGGCAGTGCGCAGCCAATGTTCCGCCTCGCGGAATACGCCACGGTCGCGCAGTTGGCGGCCAAGTGCCAGCGCCGCATCCGCCAGCCCCATCTCGGCAGCGCGCCGAAGCCACCTCTCGCGCTCCTCGGTGTCCTGAGCGGTCATACCGGTCACATACATGGCCTGGACATGCCCAGTTTCGGCAGCTCGCTGGTGCCAATACTCGGCTTCGTCTGCCCGCTGTCCGGTCATCAGCTGGGCGAGACGGTACATCGCTTCCGGTTCGCCGGCCTCAGCAGCTTTGCGAATCCACCGCTCTGCCTGGCTGGTATCGCGGCGTTTCAGGCTGTCAGCCAGATGCATCATTGCGCGTGTATCGCCGCAGTCAGCAGCCTGTTCCAGACCGGAATCCAGATCATGCGGCGCCCCGTGATCAAAAGCCATTGAACGCACCTCCCGCCCGGATCGTACGGACGCCCGCTTCGCCCCATCGGGGAACCCGCGAATCCGTGACCGCGGGCGTTCCAGACGACCTTTGGTCACGGTTCTCCTAGGTGCGTGGCCCTGGGATTCTCAGGTCCACGGGGACCCGGCATGTGAGTCGTGCGGCATCTGCCTGCCTGGTCCGGAGGAAGGCCGCGACGCAGAGGCGCGACGGCCGTCTTGACCCGCTGGTAGTGGCCGCAGTAGCCCTCGGTGACAAGTTCTTGGTGCAGCACTGTCGCGCTGTGCTCGCCCTCCTTTTCCCAGCGCAGACGCAGGTACTCCATGTATGGATCGAGGCTCGTCGGTCGGCGTGGGCGGGTCCGCCGTACGCACTCGTCCCAGGTGGCGGCCTGGGCGTACTTGCGCACCGTGCGCCAGCCCAGGCCCAGCTCGCGAGCTGCCGCGTTGATCGAGCGGCCAGTGTCGGTCACCGCGTGCACCGCCTCAAACAACCGCTTGGCGTGGCGACGGGCGGGTGTATCCGCTCGTTCGGACGGTGCCCTCGCGGACGGGCCCTGCGGTGCCGGTTCGGGATCGGGCAGTGCGTTCGGCAGGCAGCCGCGGTGGGCGGCGGCGATTTCCACCACCCGTTTCGACAGCCCCTGCCAGAGGTGGAAGCGGTCGCTGACCTGGACCGCGTCCGGGGCGCCGTCGGTGATGCCCTGCCGGTAGGCCAACGATCCGTCCCGGCAAACAACCTCAACTCCGGGATGCGCGCGCAGCCAGGCAGCCAGCTGCTCGGCGCCGCGTCCCGCCCACAGCGCGATCGGCAGCCGGGTATCAGCATCCACCAGCAGCGTGCCGAAGACGTGCGCGTACAGCGCGAAGTCATCAACGCCCAGCACTCGCGGAGTCGTTGCCGACGGCAGCGGCATGCGCATCAGGTGTAACAGCACACCCGTACGCGACAGCGTCACGTTCACGATCTGCGGCAGCCGGGCGCCGCCCCGGCCGGCGAACAGCAGCCCGGCCATCTCCACCAGATGCGCAGCAACGGAGTGCGGCGCTGGTAGCGCACCGTCACCCGTCGACCTGCTCGGCGAACGTCCGGCGACCGCAGCTCGGGCCGTCACTGAACAGCCGCCGCACTGACAGGCCGATCAGCAGCGGGCGACCACCGACGGCGTCATCAGCCAATGTGCGGGTATAGCGGCTGTGCACCAGCACTGAACCTCGGCCACAATCCGGACAGGCAACCATCGACTCGCGAGTGCGGGCCGAGATGCAGATCGCGGTGCCCTCCACCCACACCCGCTCCACCAGCACCGCATCGAGGTGCGGAAACACCATCCGTACGAGGTCATCACACTCGCTGACAATGCCGGGAAGTGTGACGGAGCGTCACCAGCGCACGGTCGCACACCCCGGCCTCATGGAAATCTTGTCAGGGTCGAAAGCGGTTCTGGCCGCGATTGCGTGAATCCCCAGGTCAGGGCATGAATGGGGGAACGTTTCCTCTGGGTATCGCCCGATGGGGAGCTTGGTTCGGGCTGCCCATCGGGTACAGGCTCATTCCTCCTGCGGGAGGGGCCTGCCGTGAGAAGAGGGATGTATCGATGACCGTTTCTGCGCGCATGGCAATCGCTGTGACGGCCGCTGTGATCAGTAGTCTTGGCACCGTCGCAACGACAGCGCAGGCAGCCACCGACAGTCACAGGCCCGTGAGGTCAGCCGCCCCGGCGGGGCCACATGACAACGTGCCCACCCCGAGCTGCTCCGACAACAACAACACGGTTCCATGCTGGGAGTACCAGACCTGGTACTGGACCTACGACAACTGCAACAAAGCGGGCACCAGCGCCGTAGACGCGGACCGGGGCAAGTTCGACAACCACGTTTGCGCCCTCACCAGCAACGGCGTAGGCGTGGGGCTGTGGCTGCACAAGCTCCACGACTGACCACACCCCGAGAGCTGAGACGGGCGCGGCCCCGATTGGAGGCCGCGCCCGCTTTCTGTTTGTTCCGCTCAGGAGGGGAGGAATCCCGGCTTCTCCCTCCCCAGCTCTTGCAGGTTCTTCAGGTAGCCCTGTGCTGTCGGTTCCTTGTTGCAGCGCAGCCTCATGACGGCCGCGAGTTCTCGGCTGGTCATGATGAGGGAGGGGACGGACTGCCGGTCGTCCTGTAGCGCCCGCTCGCCATGGATGAGGGCTTGTTCGAGGTCACCCTCACGTGCTGCGGTGACTCCGAGCGTTACCCGTGCTCCGGTGCTCCGCATGGGGGAGCGTTCCGTGCCGTCGAAGTCCGTTCCGGCGCGTAGAACCTCTTCCGCGAGTGTCCGGGCAAGCTTGTCCTCGCCTACCAGCCGGTAGCAGTTTATCGAGTAGAAATCGAACTTGGCGGGATCCACCACGAAGAGGACGCTCACCGAGAGCCAGGACCAGCGGCTGCTCCAGGTCCGGCTCGCCCGCCCGGACGTCACCCGGGCCTGCGACCTCGCCCGCACCTCGCCGACCAGGTCCGCCAGCAACACGGATACCTCCTGCTGGATTGGATCCGGCAGGCCGAACAGGACGCACCGAAGCCCATGAAGGGCTTCGCCGGCTTCTTCCGCCAGGATCTCGACGCCGTCACCGCCGGACTCACCGTGCCATGGAGCTCCGGGGTCGTCGAAGGACATGTAAACAGGGTGAAAACACCCAAGAGGGCTATGTGTGGCCGAGCTTGGTTCGAACTCCTCCGGGCCCGGATCCTCGCCCAGCCGTGATGCTCTGGTGAGCCTGAGCACGATGGGTGTCGTATTTGCACGACAACTGTCGTCATCCGCATGCGGCCTCCTGGTGCAGGTGCTCTTGGGTCGGCCTCTGTGGGGCGCCGAGAAGCGGCGTTGTCGGTGGGTTCTGCCAGGGTGTGCTTCGTGGATGAACTGGTGGAGCGTGTCGACGGTCAGGATCGTGTGCTGGGGGTGGTCAGCCGGCGGGAGGCCGTGCGGGAGGGCTGGCTGCATCGGGTCGCTGTGACGGTGTGTCGTGATGCGCGTGGCCGGATCCTCGTCCACCGGCGGTCGGAGCAGCTGTCACGCTTCCCCGGGCTCTACGAGGTCGTGGTCGGTGGTGCTGTGGATGTCGGCGAGTCCTATGAGCAGGCTGCCGCGCGGGAGCTGGCCGAAGAGCTGGGCATTCGTGGCCTGCCGCGCTTGCTGTTCACGTTCCTCTACCGCAGCGGCCTGAGCCCTCACTGGCTCGGCGTGCATGAAGCCGTGGTTCCGGACGCTGTGGTCCCCGATCCTGATGAGGTCGCCTGGCATGGCTGGCTGACCGAGCCGGAGCTTCACTCGGCCCTGTCGGAGTGGCGCTTCACTCCCGACAGCCACGATGTCTTCAACCGGTATCTCGCGTTCCGGACCGCGCAGTCCTGAGCTCTCGCCCCTTCGATCGGGCCCCTCGGCCCAGGGAGTGTTGTTCGGCTCGGGCCCGGGGGGTCGCGAGGCGGTAGGAGTCGGTGCCGGTCTCGATGATGTGGCCGCCGAATTCGCGCAACTCACCTGCAAAGCCAGTTCGGCGAACTGCTCACCGGCTGCACCGGTGCCAGGCAGAAGCGCGGTACTTCGGCGCGGACGGGGGAAGGAATCGGAGCGCGTCCTGCAGGTGCTGGAGCGCCTCGCGCCCGACGCCGGGCCCGAAGTTCCCCAGGGTCTGCTCGATTCCCCACTTGGTTGAGCGATAAATGATGAGGTCGGGGCCGTGCCCGGAACCGCCTTGGCTCAGCCCAGCGCGTCCATCAGGGAGGTGACATAGGCATCCAGCCGCTCCTCCACGGCTCGTGTCGTCAGCTCGTTCCGTCCTGCCTCCCGCCACGGCTGCGCCACCCACTGCACTTCCTCCGAGAATGCCAGTGGCTCCCGCACCTGCCAGTACAGCCGTTCGTCCGCGTCCGCGGCCAGCATCCCGCCGGCCTCCTGGTACGCCGCGGTGAAGCGCAGGCCCCACGCCGGGCCGTGCAGCAGCGCGAGATTGGTGGAGCAGTGCGCCACGTCGAGGTCCGCCGGACCCCAGGAGGCTGCCGCCCAGTCGACGACGCCGGTGATCCGGGCACCGACGGCACCGGCCGGGTCCCCGGGCGGTAGGTCAAACAGCACGTTGCCGGGCTGGAAGTCCCGGTGCAGGAACCGCCCTTCGGAGCGCGGCGCTGGCTTGCGGATCACATCGATCGCGGCGGCCCAGACCGCGGCGTCGGCACCCTCGGGGGGCACGACCGTGTCGGCGGTCGTCAGCGTCACGTACTCCCGGGGCCGGACGGCCGGCCGCACCGCGTGGACCGCCACGAGTTGACGGGCCAGCAGGGGCAGGCGCGTCTCCAGCCCCTCGTCGTCGAGGACCGTCCGGCCCGGCAGGTGGGTCATGAGGAGCGAGGGGTACTCGCAGTGCGCGGCGGTCGGATCGACGGCGACGAGCCCGGGAGCCGGCACGCTGGCGCCGGCGAGCGTGGTCAGGGCGTCGGCCTCCCTGTGCAGGAGGTCCTCGGCCGGCCCCTGCCGGGTCGGGTCGACAAAGGAGCGCAGCACCAGGTGCCGGGTGCCTCCGTCCCACGTGCCGATGGTCAGTCTCCGCATGTCGGCGGTGGCGCCGCCGTGCAGCGCCTCGGCTCCGACGACCCGCTCGCCGGCCTCCAGGTGCTGGCTCACCCAGGCCAGTGTCAACGGTCGGACAGCCGCCGCCTCATCATGATTGGTCACCGTGCCACCTCATCATCCGGACGGCGGCACGCGCGAACCCTTACAGGCCTGTCCGCAATTCAGCGTGCAGGTGGTGGGTGGAGAAGTTGGGTGAGCAGGTCTGTCCGCCCCCATAGCGAGGGGTGGGGAATTCCTAGGTTCTGACCGCGGTTCCGCGAAGGATCTCGGAGTCGCTCTCACCCGGTGCGGTCAGTCCGGAGCAGCCTGGTTGGATGAACGCATGACGGATGGGTCGACGCCAGGGCTGATGCGTTCTCAGCCAGCGAGATGAACTGATCGCGTGTGTACGCGTCGCTGCGGACGCTTTCCCCGGTTCGCCATTGAGCGGTGTGCATCGTGAAGTCGCAGGTCACGGGTCTGGTGTGAATGGCGAGTTGGGTACTCGTGGCGGTCGGCGGCCGATGACCATGGTGTAGATCATCGGGCAGGTCCGGTTCTGGCGGGATGCCGGGTTCGGCTGCGCCCACGACCGGCCCCCGCCTACGATCCGTCAGCAGGTCGGCACACCGTGAGAACGCGGGAGGGCGCGGGGGATGCAGGAGCGGCAGCGGATCACCGCCCGCCGGAGCGAACTGGATGCTCTCGCCGAGGAGTTGGGCAAGCAACTCCAGGAGGCAGGCCGAGCGGCACGAACTGGCGATCGCGGAGCGGAGTGTTGAACCGCCTGGCCGAGCAGGCCCGGGCCGATGCCGGGCTGTCGCTCCGGCATCGACGAAGGTGGCCGGGCGGGCAGTCCTGCTCATCCCGCACCGCGGCGACGCGGCCGACGAGGGCGGGCTGCCCGGCGACTACCGCAAGATCCTGGCGATCGTCCGGGAGGCGGACGGCCCGGTGCAGGTCAGGGCGGTCGGCGAGCGGCTGGGGCTGGACGCCTCGGTACACGGCAAGCTGGAACCTTTGCGGGCGAAGATGACCAAGCTCGCCGCCCAGGGCTGGCTGCACAAGCGGGGCGACGGGCGGTTCACGGCACGTCCGTAGGCGCGTGGGGCGGGCCCGTAACTGACGGGCCCCCGACGGCAATGGGGATCGCCCTCCTGCTAGAGCACTAATGGCCGCTGAAGAAGTCGGTGAGGGCGGCGGCGACGGCCTCGGGCTGCTCCTCGGGGATGTAGTGACCGGCGTCGGGCACGATGACGCCGGTCACGTTCTCGGCCCACGGGCTGATGGAGGCCGCCATATCCGGGATCGAGCCGTGGCTGCTGGAGATTCCGAGGACGGGCGCGGTCAGCCGCCGTTGCTCGAGTGCCGCGCGGTTCTTGCGCGCGGACTCGGCGGCGTCGCGGTAGTAGGCGAGGCCGGCGCGCAGGCCGCCATCGACGGCGAGGGCTGCGCCGTAGTGGTCGAGCTCTGCTTCCTCGAACGCGTCGGACGTGAGGGACTTGGTCTTCAGGAACCAGCTGATGTACTCCCGCTCGCGGCCGGCTATCAGCGTCTCGGGAAGATCGGGCACCACGTGGAACGCGAAGTGCCAGGTCTTGAACGCCAGAGTCGGGTCGAGAGGGATCGCTTCCGGCATGGTGATACCGGGAATTCCGGCGTCGAGCAGCGCGACCCCGTGCAGTCGGCTCTCGTAGTTCAGGGCGAGGGAGAAGGCGACCCAAGCGCCGATGTCGTGCCCGGCGAGCCAGTAGTCCCGCACGCCGAGAGCGTTCACAGCGGCCTGGATGTGCGCGGCGACCGTGTGCGTGTCGTAGCTGAGCTCCGGATGCTCGGAATTGCCTTGGCCCGGCCGGTCAATCGCTATGACCCGGAACCGATCGGCGAGAGCAGGCATGACCTTTCGCCAGGCCCACCACGTCTGCGGGAACCCGGTGAGCAGGACGACGACCGGTCCGTCCGGCCGACCGCCTTCGACGGCGTGCAGGCGGACGCCGTCGGCGTCGACCCAGCGGTGCGTGAATCCGGCCAGGTCATGCAGGGGCAGGGCGGGGACGGGGTTGGTCATGGGAATCCTCCATCGAGGCGGGTGGACCGTGATTCGACGCTAGCACGTCTTGAACTGATCAGTCCAAGATGGGAGGATGGGCCGCATGGCAGGCAAGAAGCGGTTCGACATGGACACGGTGCTCGACGCCGCGATGATCCAGTTCTGGCGCTCCGGCTACGCCGACACCTCGCTCGACGACCTGTCCCGGGCGACCGGCCTGAACCGCAGCTCGATCTATTCCTCGCTCGGCGACAAGGACACGCTCTTTCTTCGCTGCCTGGATCGCTACGCCACGCGCTACGGCGACAAGTTCGACGCCGCCCTCTCGTGCGCGGCCGAGGACCCCGTCGCCGCCGTCCGTGCGTTCTTCGATGTCACCCTGGGGCGCATCGCCGACCCCGCCGTGCCCGACGGATGCCTGATGGCCCAGTCGGTCATGGCGAGTCCGGCGCTGAGCCCGAGCGTCGCAGAGCATGTCAAAGAGTTGTTCGGCCTACAGCGCCCGCGCCTGCGCACCGCGCTGAAGGCTGGCGGAATGTCCGACGAGAACGCCGAGGACTTCGCCGTACACGTAGCGGCCGTGAACCAGTCTCTCGCGGTGATGGGTAGGGCCGGGTCGAGCCCGGAGCAACTCCGGGCGATCGTCGGTGTGACCGTCGACGCGCTCGCGCGGGCGCTGAGACCGGTCGGATAGCTGGCATATCAAATTCATGGCTACGCTGCGGAACCTGGCTATCGGACTCATGCGCCAAGCAGGCTGGACCAACATCGCCGCCGCAGTCGATCACTACCGGTCACGCCCCCAGCACGCAACCGCCACGCTCGGACTCACAGCTTGAGAACGCATCGCCCCTGGGGTCGACGCTCACCGACGCGTTTGGTTCCGCGGAGCACGTGCGTGGTCTCCTGGACCGGTTCGCGGCCGATCCGAGCGGTGAGTGGTCCGAGGTGATGGACCATCTGTGTCCGCAGCTGGACACAGCCTTCCCCGCCAGCTACGCAGCGCTTCCACGGCTGGCCGATATCGCGATCGCCTGCAGCCCGGACGATCTCGCCTGGGTGCTGCTGGCAGCCGGAGCGACAGCGTCCTGTTCGCCTGGGCTGTCGGAGTCCGACAGCCCTCTGACGGTCTACTCCGCCCCGATCGGAGTTCTGAACCGTCTCACCGATCGCCGTCTGAGCCGCACGGTCGAGGCTGAGGAGTACGTGAACCTGCTGCAGGCCCTGCTCTCCTTCGAGGGCGTCGAGATCTGGGATCGCTGCCTGGACGGCCTGCAGAGCGGGGAGTACGAGGTCGGCTGTCCCTACTGTGGCGTCAGCATGTTCATCGTGATCGGACAGGAAGAGTCGTTCTGCTGCAGCGACGACTACGCGTTGGGCGAGGCGGAGAAGTTGCCGCTCCAACCGATGCGAACCCAAGACTTGGACGGACTGGCGCGGAGGTTGTTCACGCGAGCGCTGGCGGACGGGCAGGCGGGCCTGGCTCACGGCATTGCGTTCCTGTTCGGACGAGCCGTCTGCTCGGACTGCGGGACGGACTTCTCGGTGGCGGAGCGGGTGGTTGCCGGTTGGATTCCGTGACCGACCGGGCTATGCGTCAGCGAGGATTCGAGTTCGCAGTGGTCGGAAACCGGCTCGGCCGTATATGGCCCTCTTGATCGTTTTCGCGCGATGGACATGGCCTTCGACTTTGCCCGAGCTCCATTCGCGGGTGAGGCCGGCGGTGACGGCGTCGAGGTCCTGGCGGAGGAACACGGCGAACTTGGCGACCGGGACAACGTCGGATTGTTCGGCCCGGCGGATCCAGGCGGGCAGCAGTTGGCCTCGGCGTTTACGGACGAAGTCGGTGAAGGCCCGGGCGAGGTCACACGCCCGGGCGATGTCCGGACAGGCGAGGCGTGCCTGGTCGAGTTGCTCGATCTCCTTGGTGCTGAGGCGGTCGCGGGTTCGCATAATTCATGCGGTGATCCGGGGCGGGCTCGGGATTTCCGCTGGTACGGCTGGGGCCGTGCCCGCTTGCAGGGTTCGCAGGTAGGCGGCAAGTGTCGAGTAGCCGCCGGGGAATCCGCGCTCGCGGACCTGCTGGAACAGCGTCCGGCCGTTGGTGATGCCTGCGGCGTACTGCTGCTGCAGGTACGGCTTGAAGGCGTCCGACTGCTCGGTGCGGCGGTCTCGCCGTCGTCCGCGCCGACGAACACGCCCGCCGAGCCACACCCGACGACCTGGTCCCGCTGTCCTGCAACGAGATCCAGCGCCTGTTCATCACGGTCATCGTCCAGCCGTTGCACGACATGGCTCACCGACTCGGCTGGTCCGACTGGCGACGCCGCCATCAGCGGCGGTCGCGCACCAGCCGTTACCGGCGGCAAGCCGCATCCCGGAGCCGACCGCGGTCTACCTGTCATGGCCTCAGCGCTATGACACCGACCCCGCACACGTCCGGCTACGCGATCTGGCGCGGACCGCGTCGGCGCGTAACCCGCACCTTTAAAGATCTCTAGTTGGCGCGTTGGCGCTGCCGGATCGTCAGGGCCGGGCCGGGAGGTTGGCCTCCCATCCGTCGAGGAGTCGTTCGAGTCCCAGTTCGAAACCGCGCTCGGCGCTGTCGGCCGCGTGGGGAAGCTCAGCATCACGAATGACCCGGGCGAGCAGTGGATGGCGGCCGCTCTCGACGACTTTGTCGAGGTAGGGCGCATGGGCGTCCATCCATTGCTGGATGCTGACTCCGGAGCGTCGGACGGCTTCCTGCTGGGCGAGCTCGCCGATGACGTAGCCGCGGACGAAGGCCTGCAGCGTGTTGACGACGGTGATCATGACGTCGATGTCGAAGCCGAGGGGATCGAGGGCGGTGAGTGCGCATTCCGTGGCATCGAGGGAGTTCGGTCCAAGCGATGGGCGCCCTGCTGCGAGGGAGGCCATCCAGGGATGCCGGTGGATGGTGGCCCGGGAACGATGGGCCAGGCTTCGCAGGTCGCTGCGCCACTCGCCAGTGGGGGCAGGAGGGCCGCCGTCCTCGGCCGCTACGGCGTCGAGCATGAGGTCGAGCAGGTCGTCTTTGGACGCCAGGTAGCGGTAGAGCGAGGCCGTGCCCGTTCCCAGTTCCTTGGCGACGCGCCGCATGGACAGTGCCTCGATGCCCTCGGCGTCGGCGATCGCGATAGCGGCGTTGGTGATCTCCGTGCGGGTGCGTGACGGCGCGGGGCCTTTCGCGGCCCGCTCCGGCCGGTTCCAGATCACCGTGTGAGCGTCGTCCATCGGTCTTCCTCCTTGCTACTGCGCTCACTGTTCGCAGTAGTGCTACCGTGGCGGCATTACTGCGAACACTGTAACCGAGTAGGGCGTGTCCAGTCGAAAGGGAAACCACCATGACCACTCCCGTCACGATCATCGGCGCCGGGCTCGGCGGCCTGACCCTCGCACGGGTCCTGCATCTGCACGGCATCCCCGCGACCATCTACGAAGCCGAGACATCGGCGCAGGCCCGCACGCAGGGCGGTCAGCTCGACCTCCACGAGTACAACGGGCAGCTCGCCCTCGAAGCGGCCGGCCTCACCGACGAGTTCCGCGCGATCATCCACGAAGGCGGCGAGGCCGTGCGCGTGCTCGACCGGGACGGCGCGGTCCTGCTGGACCAGCCCGACGACGGCACGGGCGGTCGCCCCGAGGTGCTCCGCGGAGACCTGCGTCGGATCCTGATCAACTCGCTGCCCGGCGAGATGATCCACTGGGGACACAAGGTCACCAGTGTCCGCCCCCTCGGAGACGGGAGGCACGAGCTGGCGTTCGGCGACGGGTCGACTGTGACGACCGGCCTCCTCGTGGGCGCGGACGGCGCTTGGTCGAGGGTCCGGCCGCTGCTCTCCGACGCGAAGCCCGAGTACGTCGGCACGTCGTTCATCGAGACCTACCTGTACGACGCCGACCAACGCCACACCGCAGCGGCCAAGGCCACCGGCGACGGTTCCCTGTTCGCCGTCACAGCCGGCAAGGGGATCCTTGGCCATCGAGAGGCCGGCGCCGTTCTTCACACCTACGTCGCGCTCAACAAGCCGCAGGAATGGATCGCCGCCGTCCTCGCCAGTCCCGAAACGGCGGCGGCCCAGGTGGCGGCAGAATTCACCGGATGGGCGCCGGAACTCACCGCACTCATCACTGACGGGGAAACCGCCCTCGCCCCACGCCCGATCAGCGCCCTGCCGATCGGCCACCGGTGGGACCGCGTTCCCGGAGTGACGCTGCTGGGCGACGCCGCCCACCTCATGTCACCGTTCGCCGGGGAGGGAGCCAATCTCGCCATGTTCGACGGCGCCGAACTCGGCAAAGCCATCGCCGCACACCCCGACGACATCGAAGCCGCCCTTGCGGAGTACGAGCAGGCTCTCTTTTCCCGCAGCGCCCGGTTCGCCGCCGAATCCGACAAGAACCACCAGCTCATCTTCGGCGACAACGCCCCCGCCGGCTTGCTCAACCTGCTCACCGGCCTGGAGCCGACCGAGTGAGCAGGGCCCACAGATCCGCGATCGTGAGCCGCAGGCCTCGGTCTGGCTGCCCCCACGGTCAGCACCCGCACGGACGCGGCTGCTGACGTTGAAGCAGATCGCCGCCGTGTTCGGCGACGTGCCGAGCGACCGCGCCGACGCCGGGGCGTGCGTACCGCTCCAGGGGGCGGACGGAGGCGTGGCGGCAGCGGGCCAGCAGCATGGGGGTGGAGGCAGCCAGGAGACCGTCAAGACGTTCGTGTCCCGCATTCTCGGCAAACTCGGGCTTCGCGCCCCCCTTCAGGTTGGTCGTGTACGCCTACCGCCGAAGGCTGGTGATCTGATGCGGGTCCGCACAGCGGCCGGTCGTGCGGCATCGAGGTGGTCGCGTGGACGTACGGGTGAAGCGGCCGGACGGCACCGACTACGAAGCTCCGCCCATGCCCAGCGCGGTTCGCGCCAGCCCGCGCAGCCAGGCGTGGGCATGGTCGGTGTCGTAGCGCTGATGCCAAGACAGGTAAATCGGTGCCGACGGCAGTTCGAGGGGGAGGGGGAGCACGGCCAGGCCGAGGTCGGCGACAGCTGACCGCGTGGTGGCTTCGGGGACACTGATCAGGAGATCGGAGCCGCGGGCGAACTCCAGCGCGGCCGCTTCCGTGGGCGCGGTCGCCACCACACGGCGGGTGAGGCCAAGTCGCGCGAGGGCGTCGTCGAGGGCATTGCTGAGGTTTCCACGTCGCGAGACGGTGACGTGCTCAGCGGCGGCGTACCGCTTTGCGGTGACGGTCCTGACACGGGTGAGGGGGTGCCCCTGCCTCACGACGATGACAAGGCGGGACTCGCCCACATTCTCGGCACGGACGTCCGGTGCGCTCGGCCGGTTGGCGTTCGCCTCCAGGTCCACCTCGCCGCGCCGCAACTCGGGGGTGTCGACGCTCGATTCCGCGACGAAGCGCAAGCGCACGCCCGGCGCCTCTTCACGCACGGCCGAGAGCAGCGCGGGGCCGCTCAAGGCGACCAGGGAATCATGCCAGCGGAGTGTGAAAGTCCGCTCCAACGTTGCCAGATCGAGTTCACGGCTCGGTGCCAGCACCCCTTGAACCTGGTGCAGCAGCTCGTGCACCTGTTCCCGGACGGCGATCGCGTACGGCGTCGGGGTCATCGTGCGGCCCGTGCGCACCAGGATCTGATCCCCGGTCGTGCGCCGGATTCGGCCCAGACTCCGACTCATCGCGGGGGCGGTGACATGCAGGCGTGCGGCCGCCCCGGCCACACTGCCCTCCTCCAGCAGCGCGTCGAGCGCGGCGAGCAGGTTCAAATCCAATTGCATGTGAGTAATCCTAGCCGTGCTTTACATGCATTTGAAGTTAATCAAGGAGCTGGATACCTTCGGGACCAGAGCGCTGAACAGAGCGCACAGTTCGGCCCGAACGGCCTCATCACCTCCTACTCCAAAGGGAGTTCACCATGTCCGAAACACTTCAGACCACGGATGTCGCCGCCTTTGACGCCGACGTGCTCGGCCAGACCGCGGTCGCCGTGCGTGAGGCGGGTTCGGCGCTGCGCGAGCGCTTCGGCGAGGTCGTCCGCTACCAGACCCGCGACGAGCTGATGCGCGCGCTCGCCGCCAACGACGAGATGGCCCTCGACATCCTGCGCCCCCGCCTCACGCGCCTGCGTCCGGACGCCGGCTGGGTGGAGGACGAGCTGGACGGCGGGGCGCTGCCGCCCGGCGAATGGTGGGTCGTGGACCCGGCCGAAGGCAACGTCAACCACCTGCACGCCCTGCCGGAATGGGCGGTCACCGCCACCCTCGTGCGTGAGAACCAGCCGGTGCTCACCGCGGTCCACCTGCCGTTGACCGGCGAGACCTACACCGCGCTCGCCGGCGCGGGCGCCCACCTCGACGGCCGACCGCTGCACGTCTCCCAGACCGCGGACCTCGGCCTGAGCATCGTGGCCACCAGCCAGGCCCGGCCGGACGAGGACGAGAAGGTCGTGCGACGCGTCGGCTCCTCGATCACCGCGATGCTCCTCGACGCGCTCGTCGTCCGCACCGCAGTGCCCGCAACCCTGCACCTGCTGAACGTGGCCGCCGGCCGGATCGACGCCTTCTGGCAGTTCGCCGGCGCCCGCGCGGACCTGCTGCCCGGGGCGCTGCTCGTCACCGAGGCCGGCGGACAGCTCTCCGACGCCCAGGGCCGCCCCTGGACCCCGCGGAGCGAGAGCCTCCTGGCCGCCGCGCCCGGCATCCATGCCGAGGCCGTCGCCACGCTCTCACGCTGACCGCGCACCACAACCCGCACATACGGAAGGACCAGATCATCATGACCACGATCGCAGTTCTGGGAAACGGCCGCGTCGGCGGCAACCTGGCCACAGCCCTCACCCGGGCAGGGCATGAGGTGACCGTGGCGGACCGCACGCCGGGCGCCGCCGCCGACGCTGCCCGGACAGCCCAGATCGTCATCAACGCCACCCCGGGCGCCGGCTCGCTGGACCGGCTCGTCGCCCTGCGCGAGGAATTGCGCGACAAGATCCTCGTCGACGTCTCCAACGCCACCATCGACAGACCGGACGGCCTGCCCGCCGACCTGATCTACCCCGGCTCGAGCCTCGCCGAGCAACTCCAGGAAGCGCTCCCCGAAACGCACGTCGTCAAGACACTCAACACCATGCTCTTCCCGGTGATGACCGCGCCAGCCACGCTCACCCAGGCGCCCGACGCGTTCCTCTCCGGCGACGACCCGCAGGCCAAGCAGACCGTCCGCGAACTGCTCATCAACCTCGGCTGGCGCACGGAGTGGATCACCGACCTCGGCGGAATCCGAACCGCCCGCGCCACGGAAGCCGCGATACTGTTCGTGCCGCACGTGATTCGGTCCAGCGGATTCGCACCCTTCGCGATCTCGGTCGCCCGCTGATCCGCACACGATGCACCGCCCCCGGCGGGCCCACATCCAGAACGGTTACGACAGCGCAGCCAGGGCCGGCGATTCGGCGCCGGACGGCGACCCGTGGCCACCGTTCCCGGGGCCGTCGGCCTCGCACCGAGGAATCGGCTCATCTCACGGCGGACGCGTTTGCGGAGCTGGTCGCGCGGGGCCCGAGCGGGTTACTGAGGGACGTAGCTCTCGATGTGGTCGATCACCGCCGATACGGCATGTCGGTATGCGGTGCTCGACCGGCGGACCTGGGACAGCAGCATGCCCCCTTGGATGGCGGCCAGCAGGGCGGTGGCCAGTGCGTTGACGTCGGCGCACTCGCTCAGCTCACCGCGAGCCTGCATGCGGGCGAGCCCCGACCTGATGGGTGCTTCCCACCGCTCGAAGGACGCGGCAAGGTCGGTGCGGGCCAAGGGGTCGGTCTCGGCGAGTTCACTGGCGAGCGAGCCGATCTCGCAGCCGCCTGCCCACCCCATGGCGTCCTGTCGGTCCGCCGCCCTGTCGCACCAGGCCCGCAGCGCGTCGATGCTGTCCAGGTTGTCCAGCAAGGGACGCTGCTGGTCGAGCTTGGCGTTCGTCTGAAAATCAACGACGGCCAGGACCAAGCCCTGTTTGTCGCCGAAGTAGTGGTAGATCTGCGATGCGCTGACCCCGGCAGCCGACTGGACGTCCGGGATGCTCGTACCCCCGACGCCGCGGTGGAACATCAGTTCCGCGGCGGCCTCGATGATGCGTTCACGGGTTTTCCGGCCGGGCTTAGTGAGTCGGCGCCCCTCCAGCCCTCTGACGTCTACGGGCGAGTTCATCCGCGCACCGTATCAGGATTGGAATTGACGTTCCAATCCTGTGACTTGTAGAGCTTGGAGCAGTCATTCCAATCCGTGCCGTTCCGGCGGCTCCAGGAAGGTCCTCATCATGTCCCTCGACCCCCAGATCGATGCCCTGCTCGAGAAGCTGGCCGAAGAAGGCGGACCGGCACCGGAGAGTCGAACGGTCGAGGAGAACCGCGACCTCGTGAGCAGCCTCTCCACCCTCGCGGGCGACGTCGAGCCGGTCGGCAGCGTGCACGACGCAATGGCCGCCGCCGAAGGCCTCGAGGTCCCCATCCGCATCTACGCCCCCGCCACCGTCCCGCGCTCCGGGCCGCTGCCCGTGACGGTCTTCTTCCACGGCGGCGGATGGGCCCTCGGAGACCTGGACAGCCAGGACCACATCGCCCGCATCGTGGCCAACCGCTCCGGCACGATCGTGGTCTCCGTCGACTACCGGCTCGCGCCCGAACACCGCTTCCCGGCGGGGATCGAAGACGCCTACGCCGCCCTGACATGGGTCGCTGCCAACGCCGGAAGTTTCGGCGGCGACGGGCAGAACATCGCGGTGTTCGGTGAGAGCGCCGGCGGCAACCTCGCCGCAGCCCTCGTGCAGGAAGCGCAGCGGCGCGGGGGACCTCACATCGCACTGCAGGTACTGGCGTACCCGGCGGTCGACCGGTTCGACGACAGCCCCTCCATGTACGAGAACATGGCCGGACCGCTGCTGAGCCGCAGCTGGCTCGAATGGTTCTGGGGCCTTTACCTCAACACGCCCGACGAAGGCGCCGACCTGCGCGTCTCGCCGGCGCGCTCCGACGAGCTGGCCGGGCTTCCTCCCGCCGTCATCGTCACCGCCGAACACGACCCGCTGCGGGACCAGGGTGACCGGTACGCGCAGAAGCTCGCCGACGCCGACGTGCCGGTCAAGCACCTCCCGATCAAGGGTGCCACCCACGCCTTCTTCTCATTCACCGGGTCGGTGCAGCTCTCACGGGACGTCCTGAATCAGCTCGGAGATGCTGTGGCCACGGCGTTCAACGTCTGACCCGCCCAGCGTCGCCGCTTGCCAGGTCCCCCACCACGCGTAAGCGCGGCGGGGGACCTGGCGTCCCGCGAGTCCGCAACGGGCCGCCCCGACAAGGGCCGCTTCAGTGGCGGTTCCGAGGAGGATCGCGGTGGCGCTCGCGGGGGAGAGCGCCACCGGCGACGACGGGATCCGCGACGTGCTCGCCCGCGTCGGCGACCCACTTACGATCGCGGTGACCGCCCTCGGTGAGGAGCCTCCCGCTCCGCAAGCGTCCCGGCGGCGCACCATCGGCACGTTGGTGGTGCTGGCGCTGGCAGGCCCCTGATCCTCTACCTACCACCCCTCCTGGGCGGCCCCGCCCTGATCGTCGCACCCTGGTGGCTGTGGACCGCGCCTCAGTGGCGCAACCGGGACAAGGCGATCGGGACGATGGCCGCCCTCACGTCGCTGCTGTTCTATGCGTGGCGGTTCGGTGAACTGCTTCCCGCAGGCGCGGTGGGCGCCCAGGGCGAGATGTCGGCGGCCAGCGCTGGTGACGCGCGCGCTGGTCACGGCGGCCGAGGCGGCGGCTCGGGGGGTGCCCCTTGGGTACGAGAGGAGTTCCTGCCCGCGCTGCCCGCCGACGCGGTCGTGGTCATCGCGGCACGACGACCGCCCTCGTCGGCGTGGCTGGCTGATCCCGCCTGGCGCGAGCTGATCCGGGTCGTGGCGCTGCGCAACCTCGCGCCGCGCGACGGCCGCGCCTATCTGGCGGGGCAGAACGTCCCCGCCGAGTTCCACGAGCGTCTGCTCGACGTCAGCCACGGGCACCCGCTCACCCTGTCCATGCTCGTGGACGCGGTGCGGCGGGGCGGTGGCGTTCTACCGCGCACACTCGGTGACCTGCCCGACGTGGTGCGCAGTTTGCTGACCCGCACCCTGGACGAGGTGCCGGGTCCGCGCCATCGGCTGGCGTTGGAGGTCTGCGCGCACGCCAACGTCATCACCGAGAACGTCTTGCGATCCGTGGTGGGCGACGACGCCGGAGAGCTGTTCACGTGGCTGCGCACGGTGTCGTTCGTTGAGGAGGGTCCGTATGGCCTGTTCCTGCACGACATGGTCCGCGACGTCCTCGACGCCGACCTGCGGTGGCGCGACCCGGAGCGTTACGCCGAGGTGCATCACCAGGTGCGGGCCGACTTGGTCGCGCGGATCCGCTCGGCGCCGGACGCACGCGAGCAGCAACGGCTCCTGGCCGACGCCATCGTCGTGACCTGCCCGCGGACCAGGCTCGCGGCATACGTCGCGGCCGCGCGGCCCGTCGATCACCATCTCGATGCGCTGCGGCCGGAAGACACGGTCCCGGTCGTTGAGATGACGACCCGGGCTCAGGGAGCGGAACAGGCCGAGCTGGTGGCGTACTGGATGCGGCGCCAGCCCGGAGCCTTCCAGGTCTTTCGCGGACCGGCAGGGGAGCCGCGGGGGTTCGGCGCCTGTCTCGACCTGTGCGCCGAGGACATCGGGGTGGATCCGGGTGTCGACAGCATGTGGCAGTACACCCAGCGGCACGGCGCGGCACGCCCCGGCGAGCACGTACGGGCCTGGCGGTTCTTCCTCGACCGGGACCGTGGGCAGGCTTCATCGCCGTCACTGACTCTGTTCGCCGTGTGCCAGGTCCTCGACATCCTCACTCGTGATCGCTCGGCCTGGACGCTGGTGGGGGCGTACGCGGATGCCGGGATGTGGGGGCCGACACTCGGCTATCTGGACTTCTGGCCGGCAGCCGAGGCGGCATACACGATCGGGGAGACCACCTACCCAGTCTTCGTCCACGACTGGCGGCGCACCGGCCTCGCCGAGTGGCTCGAGCTCATCGCGGCCCGCGAAGTGGGCGCCCCTGCCCGGCCGGCGGAGGAACAGTCGGCCGAACTCGTCCTCTCCCAATCCGAGTTCGCCGAGTCGATTCGCGCTGCGCTGCGCGATCTGCACGTGCCGCAGGCTCTGCGGCGCAATCCGCTGATGCGATCGCGGGTCGTGCGGTCATCCACCGCGGGGCTCGACGAGCTCCTCGCGATGGCCGCCGAGACTTTGAGGGCCGACCGCCGCGGCCTGTTCGAGGTGGTCGACCGCACCTTTCTGCACCCGACCGGCCCGCAGGAGCGCGTGGCCCAGTCGCTGCACCTGTCCTTCAGCACCTACCGCCGGCACCGAGACCCGGCCGTGTCTCACATCGTGGACCGGATGTGGGAACGCGAGGTCTACGGACACCAGGTGGACACCGGTTGACCTGTCTCTGGGCATGGGGGAGCGCCGAGCATTACGTCTCGTGACAAACGAAAACGCAGTCGTCCTCGGCGCCGGCTTCGCCGGTCTCCTCACCGCCGGAGTGCTCACGAAGTTCTACCAGCAGGTCACGGTCGTCGACTGGGACCCGGTCCCCGGGCAATACCGCCGGGGCGTCCCTCAGGGCCGGCATGCCCACAACCTCCTTCCGGCCGGGGCGCGAGTCGTCGACGAGGTATTTCCCGGTCTGGTCGCCGAGATGAGCGCCGACGGCGCGGTTCTGGCGGATGTGCTGTCGGACTACCGCTTCTACCTCGGCGGGAAGGAATTGCCGCGGGTGCCGGTCGGTGCGCACTCCGTCCACGCCACCCGGCCGTTCTACGAGCGCCACTTGCGCCGGCGGCTGGTCGCCCAGGACGGCCTGCGGTTGGTGCTCGGCGCCGACGTGGTCGGGCTTATCGGCGATGACCGGCGGATCACCGGCGTACGCATTCTGCCGCAGGAGGCCGGACTTCGGGCAGCCCGGGCCTGGGCGAACGACGTCTGGCAGGACGTCGAACAGTCCCTGGACCAGGGTGAGTTGCCGAGCACGGAGCAGGACACCCTGATCCGTCTTGTCCTGAACCACACGACCTCGACCGTGTACGAGGTGGGCCGCACCGTACACCGCTGGGCCGGCTCTGCGGCGATCCGCCGCGGCCCGGTCGACCGCTTCCTGCGCGACCTCGGGACGGGTGCGCAGCACATAACGTCGAGTCCGGTCGTGCTCCAGAACTGCGGCAAGTGGCTCAGCGGTGCCCAGCCGGACGCTCGGTGGAGCTTCCTCGACCTGACCTGACCATCCGGGGGCCGTCGACCGGGATCCCGACCACCCGGGGCCGATCCCACCAGGGATCCGGTCCCCGATGCCGCCGTGTGATTCATATGAACCAGACCGCCAGGCTCGTGACCACTCTTTCCATCGAATGACGCTGTCACCCTCTGCAACCGGTTCCCAAGATTCGTGCCGGAGCCCAGAACTCACAGACATCGTCCTTCGGCGAAGCGATGCGTTATCGGCCCTGAACGACAAGTGGTGTCAGGTTCCAGCGACAAGACCAGACAGCGGTGGCGCCGTCGGCCGGCCCGAGCCGGACCGCGTCCAGTATCTGCATCCAGGATGTCGAGCCCAACTCCAGAACCGCGATGAACGAGTACGGCCAGCCAAGGACGAACGGGGAGGCCGTACGCGCACGGCCGTAGATATGGCAGAAGAACCGGTCAGGCGAGCATGGCGCGTGCGACCGCAGCCTTGGCGAGACGTCCACGGCCGGCACCAGGCGCCCGTCAGCCGCTGCGAGCATCCCCACCCTCAGGGATTGCCGCTCTTATATTTCACTTAGAACTTTTCCTTAGCGTCCCGTTCATGATGACGCAACGTGGTGCAGTTGGATCTGTTGTCCTCACGGCCGTCGCCCTGACGGCCGGAGCCTGGGGCGCCGCTGCGGCTCCCGCCCTCGCTACCAAGCCCGCCGCTTCGGCGTCCCACAGCAAAGTGACGGACAATCTGTACATGTCGCTCGGCACGTTCGAGGAGGCCACGTCCGGCGAGGACCTGAAGGTCAAGGCCATGATTGACCGTTCAGATATCGACGGCGTGCAGGTCGTGGTGCCCTGGAAGGCCCTTGAGGGGAAGAAGGGCGAGTACAAGTGGTCGCGGCTGGACAATGCCCTGAAGTACCTCCAGGAACGTCACAAGAGGCTGTTCGTCCAGGTTCAGGACCGGTTCTTCGACGTGGCCATGCAGGACGCCAATGTCCCCCAGTACGTGAAGGACGAGGGCGGGGTCGCGCCGACGATCGACGAGAACCCTGACAACCCCACCACCCACGGGGCCATGGTCGCGCAGTGGAACAAGGGCCCGCGGGCGGACTTCCAGGCCCTCCTGAAGGCAATGGCGGCCAAGTTCGACGGCAAGCTCGCCGGGGTGAACCTTCCGGAGACCGCGGTCGAGGTGGACACCAAGACGGATCACACCAAGTACACCTCGAAGTCCTACATCGACGCCGAGATCGACAACATGAGCTTCGGTAAGAAGGTCTTCACCAAGACGCAGTTCATCCAGTACATCAACTTCCTGCCGGACGACGACGACCACAAGCGCATGAAGGAAATGTTCGACCTTGCCAGGGACAAGGGAATCGGCATCGGGGGCCCGGACACCCTGCCGGACCGGCCGTACCAGATGGAGAACTCCTACAAGTTCCTCCACGAGTACAAGGACTCCCTCCCCCTCGTCGCGATGGCCGTCCAGGAACCCGACATCAACGCCAAGGACCCCAAGACCGGCAAGCCGTACACCCGCGAGCGATTCACGGACTTCGCTCACGACTACCTCGGGGCACGCCAGTTGTTCTGGACCACCGAGGCGGACTGGCTGCAGAAGCCTGCGGCATGACCTATGTCCCTGTCCTCGTAGTGCGGGCAACCGTCACTTCGTCGCCTCCTTGCCCCACAGGACCACCAGTCGCTTGAGTTCATCTCCGGCCAGAGGACCAGCCACCGGGTGCCGCACGCCGTCTCCTGTCGGACCCGTGAGGTCTCGCAGTCCTGGTTCTGCAAGTGGTTGGGATGAGCACCGTCCGCACGCGACGAGCGTCGCGTCGACCTCGCCCTGGCAATCCGTGAGGTCTCCGATGTCTTCGGTGGCACCTACGGCTCCCCACGCGTCTACGTCCAACTGCGCGAGCGTGGTTGGCGAGTCCCTAAGAGCGTGCACGGCTTCGGAAATCCCTTGTTCAGCCGACTCCATGACGTGTCGGCGGATGGTGCGATCGGAGCATCCGGGGATGGAGATGCGCTCGTAGCCCGAGCCGTGGACCAGCGCGAGTACCACGTGCTCGAATTCCGTCCGATCGGGGATCCTGCGGCGATGGCAGCCGAGTGGGTGGCTCGCGGCGAACTCCGTGTGGGCGGGCAGGAGAGCGGCGAATGGGTCCCAGAGGGGTTCGAGCAGGCAAGATGGCAGCGCGGGCACGGCTGTCCTTCGGGGTCACAGAACGTAGAGGACTCCATGATCACGTAGGGCCGTGCCCGTTGCTGCCCGCCCCGGCCTTCCAGTGCCTGTCGCCAGTCGGTCTCATTCCGGAGGCGTCGTATTCTCGGGCGGCGCCCCGCCCATTGGGTCGGCCTGCGCCCTGGGTGCGGTGATTGGCTCGAGCCCAGGTGGTCTCTCCGGTCAATCGGCGCCGCCGGCGGGCAGGAGCAGGAGCTTCCCGCGGGCGTGCCCGGTCAAGCTGATCTCGAGGGCTTTGCGCCAGTGCGCGAGGGGGAAGGTTCCGGCGACCGGCACGGCGAACCTGCCTTCGGCAGCCAGCTGTGCGAACTCGGCGAAGACGCCGAAGAGTTCGTCGTCGGTCCGCTTCGCGGGATCTTCGTGAAAGGTGTCGCGCACCCCGAGCTCCGGCGCCGCGGCCACGTCGGAGCAGGTCAGCACACGCTTGGGATCACCGCCGACGATCTCGACGAGTTCGGGCAGGGCCCCATTGGGCGGCGCGGCGTCGAAGGCGAGGTCGACCTGGCCGACGCCGAGGGCCTTGACCCGCTCGGCCAGGCCTTCGCCGTAGCCGACCACCGTGGCTCCGAGGTCGCGCAACTGCTCGGTGTAGGTCTCCCCGGCGGTCGCGATCACCCGCGCCCCGCGGACGAGGGCGATCTGCACGGCCGCGTAGCCGATGGTGGTTCCGGCACCGTTGACCAGGATCGTGCGGTCCGGGGCCAAGCCGAGGCGCGCGAGGTGCCAGGATGCGGTGCTCAGCGCCATCGGGATCGCGGCGGCCCGGATGAGGTCCAGGCCCTCGGGCACCGCGAACCAGTGATCCAGCACGGCGCGCTCCGCCGCGCCGGCGCTCGGCTGGCCGGCGAAGTCGGCGGTGCCGAACACGCGGTCGCCTACGGCCACGTCCGTGACGCCCGCACCGACGACCTCGACGATGCCCGAGACGTCGCAGCCGATGCCGCGCGGCAGGCTCCCGGGGAAGAGCCCGCGGCACAGCGCCCAGTCGGCCGGGGCCAGTCCGCACGCGTGCACGGCGACGCGGATGCGGCCGGGTCCCGCCTCGGGTACGGGAACGGTCTCCAGGCGCAGGACGTCGACGGGCTCGCCGTTCTCGTGGAAGCGCACCGTGCGCATGGTGCCCGGCGTGGAAGCGGGTTCGGCCATGAGGTCTCCTTCAAAGCTAACCGGAACGCGTTCCGTTTATCTCGGGCCTAGACCACCCCCAGGACCGACTCAAGTGGAACGTGATCCGTTTAGACATGGCCACCGAACCATCCCCGGCAGCCCACCAGCAGCTGCGCGCCGACGCCGCACGCAACCGCGAGACCGTGCTCGCGGCGGCCACCCGCGCCTTCGCCACCTCCGACAGCGAGCCATCGATGCGCGCTATCGCTCGACAGGCGGGCGTCGGCGTCGCCACCGTCTTCCGCCACTTCCCGACCCGGGAAGCGCTCGTCGACGCCGTCTATCAGGACCAGGTCGTCCGACTGACGGCCGGGGCACGCGAGTTGCTCGCCAACCACCCGCCCGCGCAAGCGCTGCGCCTGTGGATGGACCTGTTCGCGGAATGGCAGGCCACCAAGCACGGCTGACCGACACTCTGCTCGCCATGATCGATTCCGGCGAAATCTCCCTCGCCCACACCCGACAGGAGCTCCTGTCGGCCATCACCACGATCCTCGACGCCGGCGCCACCGCTGGGGACATCCGCGCCGACGCTCGCGCCGGCGACGTCTCCGCCGGCATCCTCGGTATGCTCGCCGTCGCCGACAGGTCCGGAGAACCTGCCCAGGCCCGGTGCCTGCTCGACCTGCTCATGGACGGCCTCAGACCCCGCTGAGGTGCCGCCAGGCGCCCCACCGCCCGCCGCCTCAAGTGATCCATTTGCCGGTCGGTGAAGGAGAACGACTTGGCGGAGTGGGCCTTGGCCCAGAGGGCGGGGTAGGCCCGGGTGCTGCGCTTGCACTGCCCGCTGGCGAAGTCGTAGGCGCCGGCGCCGAGACCGGAGGAGTAGGAGTCGCCGAGGGCGACATACTGGGTGCCGGTCACGGGGGCGGCGGTGGCGGTGGTCGGGGTGCCGGTGAGCAGGAGCGTGGTGACGGCGCCGAGGAGCGCTAGGGGCCTACGGTGGGCAATGGGGTGCTGAGTGGTCATGTCCGGCCAACGAAGCGGGTGTTGGGCTGGATGCGGTCGGTGACTCTGGATATCTGAGCAACATCAACCGGGTTCAGCAAAACTCCCCTGTGCTGGCCAAGAAGTACGGCGGCACGCCGCGCACCTTCAATCAGATCGCCAATGCCTCGGAGGAAAAGGCAGGCGACGTCACAATCAGCAGGAGCCACGTCGAGTACGCCACCGCGGCCCGGCGCTACGCACACATCGACTGCGCCGGCCATGCCGACCAGATCAAGAACATGATCGCGGGGACGCCGATGGACGGCGCGATTCTCGTCGTCACCGCGCCCGACGGGCCCGCGTCCCAGACCCGCGAACACGTCCGGCTCGCCCGTCTCACCGGTGTGCCGTACATCGTGGTCTTACTCAACAAGTGCGACACGGTCGACGACGAGGAAATGATCGACCTGGTGGAGATGGAGGTCCGTGAGCTGCTGACGAAGTACGGCTTCCCGGGCGACGAGGCCCCCGTGGTGCGCGGCTCCGCACTCAAGGCGCTGAAGGGGGACGCCGCCTGGGAAGAAGCAGTCCTGGAACTGGCCAACCACCTGGACACCCACATCCCCGGCCAGGCCCCCGCCAAGCCCGAAAGCAGCACACCGCACACCACGTTCGAGGCGGAGTGCTACTTCCTCAAGCCAGATGAAGGCGGACGGAACACCCCCTTCTTCAAGGGCTACCGCCCCCAGTTCTCCTTCGGTGCCACCGACGTCACCGGGGGCATCGCACTGCCCGCAGGCATGACGATGGTCATGCCCGGCGAGAACGTCGACATGCGGATCACCCTGACCGACCCCGTCGCCCTGGACAAGGGCATGCGCTTCGCGATTCGCGAGGCCGGCAGAACTGTCGGCGTCGGCATCGTGACCAAGACCATCCGGTGAACATGTAGCTGACGAAGCCGGCGGAGCCGTGCTGCTTGAGCCGCGATCTCGCACAGAAGGCACCAAGGCTGTACGGCACGGCTCTCCTGCTCCGCCACCTCGACCGCTCAGCCTCCAGGTCAGGGTGGTCAGTCACACAGAAGTGTGACTGACCACCCTGACCTGCTCGAACGCCCCGTGCCCCACCGGATGCGGTCGCTACTGGGAGGGCTCGAGCGGTACGAGGGAGCGCCATCAGCGCGCTGATCTGCGGAATGCTCAATCCGCCGGTTCAACCGCTAATCCGCCAGGTGGGGCGCTCAGTCACAGTTCCTCCGCGCTGTGCCGTGTGTCCGCTTGCCCAAGAATTCGAACACACGCTCTAATCCCAGTATGTGCCGTGCAGAGCACCTCACCGACATCCAGGAGCGCGTCCTGCGCTGCATCCGGCAGGCGATCGTCGATGGTGGCGAGGCGCCGACGGTGCGGGAGATCGAGGTCGAGGTCGGTCTGCGGAGCCAGTCCAGCGTGTACTGCCAGCTGGTCGAGCTGGAGACGAAGCGGGCGATCGTCCGCACGCCGGGCCGGGCGAGAGGGATCCGGCTCGCATGACCAGTCCGAGCCGCTACCACCTGCTGCTCACGACTGGTGGCCGGCCGGTTCAGCATGGCTGGTGGGGACGCGAAGTCGTGGCCCGCGACAAGTTCCGCAACTGGGTTGGCCTGTACGGGGGCGCCATGCCCGGCGCCCGCGTCACCCTGTCAGACGAGGACAGCGGCGACGTCCTGGACGCATGGCCCGACCATCGGTAATGATCACAGGGGTTCATGTCAGCCTGGCCGGGGAAACATAGAGCGGGCAACGGGCACTGAGTGTGAGGGACGTGTGATGGCTACAGGAACGGTGAAGTGGTTCAACGCGGACAAGGGGTTCGGGTTTGTCAGCCAGGACGACGGCGGGCCGGACGTCTTCGTGCACTTCTCCGCGATCCAGTCCCACGGTTTCAAATCCCTGATGGACAACGACCGGGTCGAGTACGACCTGGTGCAGGGAGCGAAGGGGCCGCAGGCCGAGAACGTCGTGGTCCTCGAGCAGTAGGCCACACTCCCACCGGCACGGGGCCGGGCGCAGTCTGCTCGGTCTCCGTCCGGAGCCGCTCAGCCTAGACCTGCACAGCGGCGACATGGAGAGTGGGTTGCGTGGCGCCCGTGGTTCGATCGCTCAGGGACCGACGAGACTTGTGGGGCTTCGGTGCGACGGGACACTCTTCCTGCGCGCGGCGGGTGGTGACGGCATCTTGTCGTTCAGCGGTGTTCGGTGGGGTCGGGCCCCTCATCGGGTGGGGGGTTCCAGTCGTCCGGCTTGCCCATCCGCTTTCGGATCTGGTCCTTCCTTGTTTCCGATGCCTCGAGCCACTGCTGTGATGTGCCGTTCGGCGGAGGGCCGGGCCAGCGGGCCCGTTCGGTGCCGGTGATGCGCGGCAGGTGGTCCTGCCCGGCATACCGCTTCAGAAGCCGGTCGGGGGCAGGAGGTTCTTGCCCGTGAGCTTCGGAGAGTGGTTCTCGGCCCGCCACCACCTGAGCCAGCTGTAGACGGCCGAGGAGTACAGCGGCCTCACGGCCGGGACGTTCTCCTCGGCGGCGGCCTCGAACTGGTATCCGCGGGGTACGGGGGCGTCCTCGGTGAGCACGGCCACCATGCATCGTTCCGGCTCGAACTCTGATGTGATCAGGCATCCGGGCAGGTGCCACATGAGCTGGTCCACGTCCAGGTCGGCCGGGCCGAGCGCCCGCATCACGACCGCCGATGCGTCCTGCGCGGCCAGGATGCCGTGGTACGGACACCGCGGCGCTCAACGGTTACCTGACATGGGCGCGGCCGGAGGTAGACCACCTGGGTCCAGACATTCGGCTCGGCAGCGCCGTACGGATTCAGGAACGCGCCGATGGGGTGGACGGCGAGGGCCACCCGCAGGGCACCGTCCGGCCCGGGAGCCGGCTCGGCCACGACCTCCACCGTGGAGTGCGGACCGTACGGGAAGCGGCGCTCCGGCGGCTCGTACGGCGGCGATGTCATGGCAGGCGGCATGCCGTTCAACCAGCGGCTGCGGCACCGGAGTCCGGCTCCGGATGGCCGCCGGGCCGAGTCAGCACTCCGCTGATGGGGATTCCTGAAAACCGACCAGGGCTACTCCTTGCCCCGCTTGATCAAGTCCTCAGGCGAGTGGAGAGCCTCGGTGAGCGCCGGACCCGGGGCGCCCCCTCGTTCGGTGCCTGAGCAGTGGCGGCAGCCCGCACCTTGGGACATCGACTCATGCCCACGCTGAATGCGTGAAACACCGCGCCTGCGTGGCGCGTCCCGGTTCGGGCCCGGGGCTGGCTCCGCAGGCTGGGCGTACGCAATCCGAAGCGACGGAAGGCCCCGTAGTGGCGGAATCTACCGGCAACCCCATCGCCACCCTCGTCACCACGCACGGAGCGATCAGGGTGAAGCTTTTCCCCAGCCATGCACCCAAGACGGTCGCGAACTTCGTCGGCCTGGCCGACGGCTCACGCGAGTACACGGAGCTGAACGCCAAGGGCCAGTCCTCAGGCCCTTTCTACGACGGATCGGTCTTCCACCGGGTCATCGATGGCTTCATGATCCAGGGCGGTGACCCCACAGGCACCGGACGCGGCGGTCCCGGCTACAGGTTCGCCGACGAGTTCCACCCCGAGCTCCAGTTCGACCGCCCCTACCTGCTGGCCATGGCCAACAGCGGACCGTCCACCAACGGCTCGCAGTTCTTCATCACCGTAGCCCCGACCAACCACCTCAACTTCAAGCACACCATCTTCGGCGAGGTCGCCGACGAGGATTCCCGCAAGGTCGTCGACTCCATCGCTGCCACCGACGTGGGCGCCGGCGACCGCCCTGTCACCGAGGTTGTTATCGAAAGCATCCGTATCTCCTGACCGGACGGATGCCGCGTGCTGACCACGCACCTTGCGCTCGGGCAGACTGCGCGGAAGCCCTCCTGCCGTCCGCAGGGCGACGCGCCTGCTTGGGCAACCAGCCCGAGCAACTCCGAGGCCGCTCCGAGCACCTGGTGGGGATTCAGATATCGCCATCACCCGTCCACGGTGACCGCGGCGGTCATCACCGAGCACACCACCGATTGGCGCGACCACGCCGGCATCAGTTCGGTACACAGGTCGCGCCGCTCGGGCTGCGACTCCCAGTGGTGGGCCTCGTTGAACCGCCAGATGGCGGCCAGCTCTTCGATCTTGATCAACTCATCGGGGACCTCTGTCACGGGCGGATCGCAGACGGCGGCAGCGGCAGAGTGAGGACCACTGGCCGATCGGGTACACCCGCCCCGGCCTGGAGGCTGCTGCCTGTACCGGGTCCCGTCGGTCCACGTGCGCGGTGGCGGGCGCGAGGTTGGGGCCGCGGGATCGGTGGTGCCGGGACCCCTCACCGGGGCGGTCGGCGACACGCCTGTGCGATGTGACGTCCACCATATGTTCGACGGTTTGGGGGGGCGGTTCATGGCACTTCTTGGGGCCCCTTGGGTGCTGTCAACCTATGGTGGGTGCGGGAGTTGAGGTGTGCCGGCGGTGGGCGGGGCCGGGTGGGCTGTCTTCGTCAGGCGGTGGCCGTGCAGCCGGTGACCTGGCGCCAGGCGGTGAAGCGGTGGTGCGTGTCGGTGCGGTACTCGGCGGCGGCGAGCAGGTGGCGGCGGGGCCGGAAGTGGGGTGAGATGCCGCTGAAGGCGGACAAGAACTTCTGGGCGTGGCCGGGTGAGGTGAAGCGCCGCATCGCGCTCTCCCGCTGCCGGGTGGGCTGATGGCTGTTCTCGGCGTGGTTGTTGAGATATTTCGAACTGCGGTGTTCGGCGGAGGGCATGACCAGGCGGTGGGCGGCGACGTAGCTGCGGTGCTTGTCGGTGACGATCACCGGGGCGCATACTCGCAGCCCTTGAGCAGACGGCGGAAGAACCGCACTGCGGCGGCGGTGTCGCGCTTGCTGGTGACGAGGATGACGAGGACGTTGCCGTCGGCGTCGACCGCGCGCCAGAGGTAGTGCAACTTCCCGTTGATCTTGATGAAGACCTCGTCCGGGAACCGGCGGCGTGTCCACGAGCAGCCAGGCCCTCCCCAGCGACGATCAACACGAAGATCACCTCACGGAGGCCCTCCGCTCAAGTTGACGGGGCCAATCAGTGGCCACACTGAAAGAGCTCAGTGTGTTGATTCGATGTGAGGTGCCTCGTGGCGACGTTGTGGTCTTCATGCCTCCTCGTCCTCATAATCGGATTCGTCTTCTAGTTCGTCCTCTGGGTATTCGTCCTCCGGTGTCTCTTCGTCTTCGGATTCTTCTTCCTCGTATTCAGCTTCTTCCTCTTCCAGTGCCTCTTCGTGAGTGCGTACCACCTCGCCCTGACGGATCTCGCCGCGCCATCCGTCGGCGTCCTCGTCGGAGAGGGTGACGTAGCGCTGGAAGTGCTTGGCGTCGAGTCGGAGTCGGCGGCCCTGGGCGCGCCAGAGGTTGCCGGTTTTCTCGAAGAAGCCCGAAGGGTAGTACTCGACGACGAGCACGATGTGCGTGAGTGTCGGTGTCAGTTCGTGGAAGCTGACGCAGCCTCGGGTGCTGCCCTTGGCGCCCTCCGACGTCCACATGATGCGCTCGTCCGGAATCTGTTCTTGGATGGCTGCCTTCCAAGAACGAGTAGAGGGGCCCACCTTCACCTTCCAGTCGCTGCTGGTCTCGTCTCCTTGCGATACGCTGCGCACGCCTTTGGCGAACGAGCTGAACTTCTCGAACCGGGTCCAGTGGTCGTAGGCGACGCGTACGGGGACGCCCACATCCAGGTGTTCGATGATGGTCGTGACCTTCGGATTGCCGGACTTGCGGCCCTTGCCGCCGCCGAACAGGCTCGAAACCTTCTCGACCGCGCTGTCCTTGATGCTTTTTGTCTTCTCGCTGATCAGGGCTTTGAGGGGTGAGTCCCCTTGGAGGACGCGGGCGCCGACTTTCGGGAGAACGCCGCCGTTGTCGGCCACGTCCAGCAACTGGTCGGTGAGGCCTTCCACCTTATCGCCCGCCAGGTCCGCGAGATGCTCGACCTGCGTACCGAGGTAGTCGACGAGTTCGTCACGCAGCCGGTCGAGGCCGGATGGTTCGTCCCGTCGCGTCTTCTGCGCCGTTCTAGCCATGGCCTACCTCCGCCGCGTCGTGGACGCCCTTTTGGCCGTAGCCTTCTTCGGGGCAGTCTTCCTGGGGGCGGCTTTCTTCGCCGCAGCTTTCCTGGCTGGTGCGGCAGTCTTCTTCGCCGCGGCCTTTCTCGCTGGCGCCGCGGTCTTCTTCGCCGCGCTCTTCCTGGCTGGCGCCGCCTTTTTTGTGGCCGTTTTCTTCGCCGGCTGTGCCTTCTTTGCTGTGGTCTTGCCGGTCGGCGCCTTACGCGGTGCGGGGCGTGCGGATGGACGCTTGGCTGTGCGGCGGTGGCTGCGCGGCTCCTCCCGGGCGGGTTCAGCCCTGCGGCCGGGATGCCGACGACTGGAGGTGGGCCGCTTCGCCCGGGGCTCTTCCTCTTCCTCTTCCTCTGCTTCCTCTTCCTCTTCCTCTGCTTCCTCTGACTCCTCCTCGGGTTCCTCTTCCTCTTCGTCCTCCTCTTCCTCGTCCTCGTACTCTTCTTCGGCCTCCGGCTCGTACTCTTCTTCCTCTTCTTCCTCCCCGCCTTCCTCCTCCCTCTCGCTTCCGATGCGTGCGGTCCGCTCGTGCAAGACGTCCGCGAGGTCGCCGAGTTTGCGGTCGGCAGCTGCGGCGAGAGCCTTGCGTCCCGCGTCCTTGAATTCGCCGCGCACCTGCTCGTTGAGGTCGGCGACCTGAGGAATCTCCTGGAGCTTACGGAGCCCGTCGGTGAGCAGCTGCTGAGGTTCCAGGCCGAAACGGCGGCCCGCGAGATAGGTAGCCAGTCCGAAGGCGAGTCGCCCCTTCTTGGTCCGGCCGAGGACGTAACCGCCGGCGACTGCGGCGGCGAGAGCGATCTTCGTCGAATCGTTCATCGATCATTCCCTCCGGCGAGCCGCTGCGCGGTCGCACGGCGGCGCGTGGCCGCCAGCGGCCCGTCGCGGCACACTTTCAAGGTGTATATGGTGAAATAGTACATTTGAGTGATGGGGGGTGCCGCTCCAGCCGACGGAGTTGGGAACATGCCCGCGTCAGACAAGGACGGCACGGGGAGTGGCAGGCGCCCCTCCCGCAGTGACGACACCACACGCCGCACCGGAAGCACCCGGAAGTCCGCCCAGCTCTCGGCGGCCCATGCCATGCGTTCCGCCGCACGGCAACTGGAGGAACTTCTCGGACGCGCCCCCGAGTCGGTGTCGGCAATCAAGCCGACGGAGGAGGGGTGGGAGGCGGATGTCGAGGTACTCGAGCTGGAGCGGGTCCCCGCGACCACCAGCGTTCTCGGCACCTACCACGTCAGGCTGGATGCGAAGGGCGAACTGCTCGCGTACGAACGGATCCGCCGCTACACGCGCGGCCAGATCGACCGGCGTCGTTGATATACGCACAAGGGGGTGGTGAAGGGAGGCGCCATGACTATGGTGCCGCAGGGCGAAAGCAGCATCTCGCGCGGTAGCACGAGCAGTCTGTACGACGTCCTGGACCTGATTCTGGACCGCGGCCTCGTCATCGACGTCTTCGTCCGTGTGTCCCTCGTCGGTATCGAGATACTCAAGATCGACGCCCGCATCGTCGTGGCCAGTGTGGACACCTACCTCCGCTTCGCCGAGGCCTGCAACCGCCTCGACCTCGAAACAGGCAGCAAACAGCCCACCCAGCTCACCGACCTCGTCGGCGAGATCACTGAAGGCGGAGCGGAGGGCAAGTCCAAAGGGGCTCTGACCGGCGCCGTCGAAGCCGTCAAGGACACCCTGACAGGTGACAGTGGTGACGAGGACGACGCGGATGAGGATGAGGAGGAGTACGAGGACAGTGAAGGCGAACAGGAGGAACCCGAATACGAGGAGGAACCCCGGCAGCAGCGCCGGCGACAGGCCCGAAGGGCTTCCCGGCGGCAGAGGGAGTGACCATGGCCGTCTACGTCTACTCCATCACCTCGAAGGACCACCCGATGCGGCTGGACGACGTCCACGGCGTTGGCGAGCCTCCCGGCCCGCTGCGCACGGTGACGAACGGAACGCTGTGTGCTGTCGTCAGTGACGCGCCCGAAGACCTGCGTCCCAGGCGGCGCGATGTGCTGGCTCACCAGGAAGTCCAGGAGAGGCTGATGGCCGAGGGCACCGTGCTGCCGCTGCAGTTCGGCATGACAGCCGAGAACGACGAAGCCGTATGCGCAGCCCTGGAGGACAGGGCAGGCGAATATCAGGAACGGCTGCGGAACCTGGAAGGCGCCACCGAGTACAACCTGAAGGTCTCCTGGGAGGAAGGGGCGCTGTTGCGCCGGATCCTGCAGGAGTCCGAGGAGGCCCGCGAGCTCAATGCGGCCACCCGTGGCGGCAACGGCACTCCACAGATGTCACTTGCGCTTGGCGAACTGGTCGCGCAGGAAGCCGAGATCCGGCAACAGGCGCTCGCCACTGGCATCGTCGAGGCTCTGCGTCCATACGTGCGCGATGAGACCCCCGCGCCCCCCGGCGGCCGCGACTTCCTCAACATCTCCTTCCTGGTCCAAGCGGACAAGGAGGAGATGTTCCTGGCCACGGGGATCAGCCTGGCCAACCAACTGGGCGAGGAATGCGAGGTCCGACTGCGCGGTCCTCTGCCCCCGTACAGTTTCGTCTGAGAGGCGCAGCTCATGGGCTTGCTGACTCAGCTCCTCACTTTTCCGCTGGCGCCTGTACGGGGCGTGGGCTGGGTTGTCGACCGGGTGATCGAGGCCGCCGAGCGGGAGTATTACGACCCCGAACCCGTCGAGCGTGAACTGGCCGAGTTGGAGAGAGCACTGCTCGAGGGCCGCATCGACCAGAAGACCTTCGACGAGCACGAGGACCGGCTCCTCGACCGCCTGGAAGAGATCACGTCCTACTGGCGGGGCGATCGCGCTCCCTGAGCTGGAATCGAGGTGGCTGCGATGTCGGAATCCCCAGCCAACCGGCTGAGCGCGTACCCGTCCAGGGCCACAACCCCGTACGGCTACGGACAAGGCTCCTCCGCGAACCTGGCCGACATCCTCGAACGCGTCCTGGACAAGGGGATTGTCATCGCAGGGGATATTCGGATCAATCTCCTGGACATCGAGTTGCTCACCGTCAAACTCCGGCTCATCGTCGCCTCCGTCGACAAAGCCAGGGAAATGGGAATCGACTGGTGGGAGCATGATCCATCGCTTTCCTCCCGTGCCGGCGAGCGCGCACTGGCCGAAGAGAACAGACGGCTGCATGCCGAGATCGAGGCGTTGCGAGGTGAGCGTGAGCTGTCGCCCGGCGAGGAGCGGGCCGACCGCCACACGGCGCCGCTACGGTCCTCCACCAGGCGGCACCAGAACGGGGCTGCTGATGACTGAATCGGTCACCTATGCCTACGCCGTGCTACGCGTCACCGAAGGGCTCGGCGTGGCCTTGGGCGGTGTGGAAGGCGTAGCGGGCGCGTCCGTTCGCCTGGTGCCGCAAGACTCCGGGAGTGAACTGGCCGCCGCCGTCAGTTCGGTGCCCGCCGAGGACTTCCAGGAGAGCGCCCTGCGATGCCATCTGGAGGACCTGGACTGGCTGGAGACCGTCGCCCGCGCTCACCACGCGGTGATCGAGGCGCTGGCCGCACACACCACGGTGCTACCCCTGCGGCTGGCCACCGTGTACCTGGACGACAAACGGGTGGGGACCGTGCTGCGCGAGGAGGCGGACGAGTTCTCGCAGGCGCTGCGACGACTGGCAGGACATCTCGAATGGGGCGTGAAAATCTACGCGGAGCCGCAGCCGGACACGCAGGCCACCCGTGAGGCGGGCGCGGCCGGCACGGCCGACGGACTCAGCCCGGGCCGGGCCTATCTGCGCGCTCGCCGCTCCCAGCGACACTCGCGCGACGAGGCCTACCGAGCCGCGCTGCAGGCCGCCGAACGAGTCGAAGCGATCGGCCACACCATGGCGGCCGGCCACGCCCGGCACCGGGTGCAGCAAGGAGAACTCGCCGCTGACGCCGGCGAGAATGTCGTCAACGACGCCTACCTTCTCCCGCGTGAGGCGGCGGCGGACTTCCGCATCCAGGTGCTTGACGCCGCTCGGGGGCTGCCCGGTGTGCGGATCGACGTCACCGGACCCTGGGCGCCTTACTCCTTCGCCGCCCCGCCGGGCACGCAGACCTCCGCAACGGACCGGACGTCATGAACGACGTGAAGCAGTCGCCCGGGGCCGAGGCCCTTGCGCAGCGCCAGGTGGCCCTCATCGACCTGCTCGACCGCCTGCTGAGCGGCGGCGTCGTCCTCACCGGGGACGTGGTGCTGTCGATCGCCGACATCGACCTGGTCCGCATCTCCCTGCGGGCCTTGATCGTCTCAGTGAGCGCCCAGAACCCGTCACCGTGGACGGTGCCGGCACGCCCCGGAGACGCGTCATGACGGGTGCGGTCGCCGGGGGCGGCCACACCGATCCGCCCGACCGCCTGGGCGAGATCGCCGAAGCGGCCGCCCGGGCCTTCCGGCTTCTGCCCGCCGTACCCGACGACACCACACCGGCCCGAATGCCACCGCGCCCCGCCCGCCGTATCAGGACCGACCCGGACACCGTCGAACGGGATCTCGTCAGACTCGTCCTCACCCTGGTCGAACTGCTGAGGCAGCTCATGGAGCGCCAGGCGCTGCACCGTGTTGACCAAGGCGATCTCACCGAGGAGCAGGAAGAGCGGCTCGGTTCCACTCTCATGATCCTCCACGATCGGATGGCCGACCTGTGCACCCGCTACGGCCTGAAGATGGAGGACCTCAACTTGGACCTTGGCCCGCTCGGTCCACTCCTTCCCCCTGATCACGCAGAGTGACAACCCCTCCTTCACCGGTCCCGCCGTCACGGTCGTGGATGGGCATGACACGTCCCAACCGCAGTGACCGCTGTTTTGCTGCGAGATATGGGGTACCCGACGTGGGTGTCCACAACCTCCCGGCTAGGAGAGTGAACAACGATGGCTGTAGAGAAAAAGGCGAAGGGCAAGATGGAAGAAGCCGCAGGCAAGACCAAAGAGGCGGTCGGACGCACCGTGGGCAACGAGCGGATGACGGTCGAAGGACAGGCCAAGAAGTCGAAGGGCGCAGCGCGCCAGGCCAAGGAGAAGACCAAGGATATTTTCAAGCACTGATCAGGAAAGTTCTGGGCGGGGTCCCTGAAAACCGGATCCCGCCCCTTTGCGCAGTCAAGTCGCAGCCCTCCTGCAGTGGGTAATTATTGGGCACTCCGGCCCTCAGTCCTCCTCCGCGCGCACCGAGGGATGTGCATCTGACCTAGTGCTGTGACCGGAAACGATCACCGGGTTGGCGGAGCCGGTGAGGGTTCGCAGGCTGACCGAGCAGGAGGGGCAGAAGCTGCAGCGGATCGTGCGGCGAGGCACCACCAGCACGGTGCGGTTCCGCCGGGCGATGATGCTGCTGGCCTCGGCGAGCGGGAACAGCGTCCCGGTCATCGCCCGGCTCGTCCAAGCCGACGAGGACACCGTCCGCGACGTGATCCACAAGTTCAACGAGATCGGGCTGGTCTGCCTGGACCCTCGATGGGCGGGAGGCCGTCCCCGCCTGCTCCGCGATGACGACGAGGACTTCGTCATCCAGACGGCCACCACCCGCCCCGCCAAGCTCGGCAAGCCTTTCACCCGATGGTCGATCCGCAAGCTCGCCGACCACCTGCGACGCAACGTCAGCCACCCCATACGGATCGGACGCGAAGCCCTGCGCTGCCTGCTGTCCCGCCGCGGGATCACCTTCCAGCGCACCAAGACGTGGAAGGAATCGAGCGACCCGGACTTCGACACCAAGCTGGACCGGATCGAGTACGCGCTCACCCAGCGGCCCGAGCGGACCTTCGCCTTCGACGAGTTCGGCCCCCTGGGCATCCGCCCGACCGCCGGGTCCTGCTGGGCGACGCAGGGGAGGCCGGACCGGCTGCCGGCCACCTATCACCGCACCCATGGCACCACCTACTTCCACGGCTGCTATTCCGTCGGCGACGACACCCTGTGGGGCGTCAACCGGCGCCGCAAGGGCATCGACCCGACCTGGGCCGCGCTGAAGTCGATCCGCGCGGCCCGCCCGGACGGCGCCCCGATCTACGTCATCCTGGACAACCTGTCCGCGCACAAGAACTGGCGGATCCGCCGCTGGGCAGCGAAGAACAAGGTCGAGCTGTGCTTCACACCGACGAACGCATCGTGGGCGAACCCGATCGAGGCCCTCTTCGGGCCGCTGCGGCAGTTCACCCTCGCCAACTCCCACCACCCCAACCACCCCGTCCAGACACGCGAGTTGCACCGCTATCTGCGCTGGCGCAACCAGAACGCCCGGCACCCCGACGTCCTGGCCGCCCAACGGCGTGAACGCGCCCGTGTCCGCAGCGAGAAAGGCATCCGGTTCGGTGGCCGCCTCATCGCCGCAGCGGCCTGACTGCCCTTCCGGATCCCAGGACACCATCCAGGTCACGGACGCGTGGCCACCAGCAGGTCAACCACGTAGGTCTCTTCCACCACCTCGTCGGGGAAGAACTCGCGCAGTCGCCTGCGCTCCCCGGAGAGAAAGGCACGCTTGTCGTCCTCGGCAAGCACAAGGAACGCCGAGCGGCTGCTGATATTGGCAAGGTGCATGTCGAGGGAGACCACACGGCTCCACCGCACCTGGCGGCGCGCGACCCGGAGCCCCGACAGGCCCGCGAGCCGGATGGCGTTGCTGTCGTCGGGACGCACCCGAGAAGTCGGCTTCACTCCGCAGTGGTGCGCGATCCGCTGGTGCTGCTCCCGGATCCAGGGCACGTCGAAGGCGGTGGTGTTCCACCAGATCGCGAGCGCACCGCCCGGCAGCAGGACCCGCAGTGCCTCCGGGACCGAGCGGGTGGTGTCGGTCCACTGCCAGGACTGTGCATAGGTGATGAGGTCGTGGGAGGCGTCCGCAAGGGGGAGGGCGTTGCCGTCACCTCTGATGATCGGCACATCCGGGAGCACGGTGTGGAACTTGGCGGCCATGGCGTCGCCGGGCTCAACGGCGATCACGTCAGCTCCGCGCTCACGCAGCAGAGTGGTGGCGATTCCGGTGCCCGCGCCGATATCGGCGACGCGGGCACCGGCCAGGGAACGGCTCGTGAGCTGTTCGATGCAGTCGAAGAGCGCGGGAGGATACGAAGGCCGGCTGGCCGCGTACTGGTCAGCCGCCGCGTTAAACGAATGGGCGCGTGAGCTGGTAGTCATCCCCACATCATCCCCCTGCCCCGCTGACTGCCCGCCCCGGTGATCGTTTCCGGTCACAGCACTAGGCATGCTCGTGGCTCTGAAGTACCGAGCGGCGGGTCCGACCTACGCAGGCGTGGTCCTGGGGGTCTCCATCGACCAGGCGTGTCCGGGCGACGGCTGCTGTGAGCTGCCTTTGGACCCGGTCCGGCAGAGACGCGCCCTGCACGGTGGCGACCACCTCTTCGGCCAGGAGGTGCAGTTTGGTGTTGGTGTTCTGTGATGCCGTGACCAGTACCTCCCACGCCTCGTCGGCATTCAGGCCGAAGGAAGCCATGAGAATGCCGCGTGCCAGGTCAATATCCGGCCGGGTCCGAAGGGCACGTCGCAACTGGACCACCTCGGTCTGCAGAAGACCGTCTTCCGGGGCACCGTCAACCCGCTCGGGCCTTCCTGCGGGCGGGTGTGCGTGCTCGTGCGCGGGGGCGAAGAGGGGGTAGGTGTCGGTGTAGGTCAGCAAGCGTTCCGTGGCGGGGCTGGCCGAGGTGACAGCGATCGTCTTCCCCGTCGCGAGCGCGTCGCGGCGGGCGGCCAGGAGCACGTTGAGAGCGGAGCAGTCCGCGAGCGTGAGTTCGCCGAGGTCGAGGTCCACGCCCTCCCTCGAATTCGCGAGGGCCTTGCTGAGGGCGTGCCTGAGGCGCTGGCTGTTGTCGAGGCGGAACTCGCCGCTCACCGCGACGGTCACGCGGACGTCGGGCGGACCCGTGTGCACGAGCAGAGGCGTGGCGGGCGGGGGCGTGCGGCCGGTTCCGGCGCTTGCGGCGGATCTGCCCTGGGGCGGTTGGTTCATGCTCGCCTCCTCCGCATGTCCCTTCCAGGCTCACCCGCACTCTGTGACGCGTCAAGTCCTGCATGAATCCAAGTTCGTACTTTGAAGTGCACGAACGTGCGGTCGTAGGATGGAGTCATGGTTGATGGAGTGCCCGAGCCGCACAGCGGGTGGACGTTCCTGACCAATCACGCGCGAGTGCTGGCCACCATCGCCGATAATCACAACGCGCGCGTCCGTGACATCGCGGCACACTGCCGGCTCACGGAACGTGCCGTTCAGAAGATCATCGTGGACCTGGAGGAGAACGGGTACCTCTCGCACACCCGCGTCGGCCGCGTCAATCGGTACAGCATCGACCCGGACAGGGTCCTACGCCATCCGGCCGAGGCAGGTCTGACCGTGGCCTCTCTGCTGTCGGTGCTGGTCAGGGACGAGGACGAGCGCCGAGGTTTCGGCGAGCACATCCGGCCCGGTACGTGAGGCCAGCGGGCAGCTGCGGGCGGGAGCCGCCTGCCTGCCGGTCGGGCTCAGGTCACGGGTCGGCTGTCCGTCAAGGCGGACAGGGCTGATGGTGGTGGCATCAGGCGCCGAGCCTGTCGGCAGCAGCAGTGCTGGGCAGGTGAATCCGGCGGCAAGGGGGACCTCAGCTGAGAGTCCGTTCTTGCCCTCCCACGCTCGGCCGTTCGGTAAGCCTGGGCGGGGGGCGACGGTGCACCGCTTGGGCACTCGGTGGGCACTCCATCCCGGGAGACGTGTAGATCATGGTCATGCGACATCCCGCTGAGAGAGGGAAGGGGAGGTTCGAGCGGTTCGCAGAGGCCGCCTCGAACGTGATGAGCTCACCGGTGTTTCACGGGTTCTGTGTGGTGCTGGTCGCTTTCTTCGTCGCCGTGCACGGTGCGGGGCTGGCAGTCTCGCAGCAGCTGCTGGCCGGTGATCTGACGACGTGTATGACCTTGCTGCTTCTGGCGCTGCTGAGGAAACCCGGAGGGGCGGGCCGAGCACGCTGTCCAGCGGAAGCTTGATGCGATCGCTGCGGCACTTGTGGAGCAGGAGGAGGGCAAGGCGCGCAAGGCACAGGAGGATCTTCGCCAGGCGATCAGGATCGAGGAGGAGCTCTGACTACGGTGGCCAGGGCACTGAGGATGCGGCAAGCGCCGACGGCTGCGACCGTATGGGTGAGGAGTGGACATCCGGGCCCGACACGGGACAGGAGGCAGCCATGGTCATGGCTTATCCCTCGCACCTGCGGGAACTGGTCGAACGATGCGAAACGCTTAAGCGCAGGCTGGCCGCCGACAACAGCGCCGAGACCGCCCGCCAACTTGAGGACTCGGCCTACACCCTGTGTGTGCTCACGGGTACCCGACAGCTGGACGCGGCCCTGCTCGCCGCCCGTCGGCAGATGGCCCAGGCCATGAGGTGAGAGCAGCCCCTGGGTGACTGAAATGCGCATCGGCCGAAAACATACAGGTCGGATGAGTCGTGCTCGCTGGGGCTTGAGAGCGTGCGTGAGCAGATGGGCGCGCCTCACGTTCTGCACGGCTCCAGCATGGGGAACCGGCATTCGCGGCCGCCGGCAGTGGCGCCGGGCCTCCTTGGCGGCCAACGGCTGCCAAGTGGAAAGCTGGTACAGGGCTCGCTGGTCAAGGTTGCGAGGTGACGCTGATGAGGGATTCACCTGACAAAGGAAAGTCCGAGGCTGACGGCAGTACGAAACGCCGTGACGTCGAACCAAAGCGGCCTTTCGACCCTGACGATCTGATACCTGCCTCAGGTGGGGAGATCTCCCCTAAAACCGTCGAACGGATAAAACAGCGCATGGAAGAAGAGCGGGAGGCAGAAGGAGAGCAGCCGTAGTCGTGGTGTCCGAGTCCACCGGCGCCGCCCCGACGCCCGCAAGACGTCTGGCGGCAGGTCCCATGGCGACCGTCGAACTCGGCGAAGCTCGCTCTGTTCATGCAGCCGACCGTAAAGCTGGCGCGCCCCCGAACTGGCGCCTGATCGACGAATCGACCGTCCTGTAGGAGTAACGGGGAGCCGATGAGGCTGCGCCACGCAGAGGCGCTGGCGACGGCCATCCCCGCCGATCCGGACCTGCCACAGACCACAACGGCTTGCCGGACCATCGCCATGTTCGTGATCGATGCCGATTCACTGGCCCGTCAGGCGGCCGATCCGAAGAGCGCGCTCGACGGTTCTTCCAGATGATCGAGGCAGCCTGAGCCGTCGTCCGCCCCTTCTGGCAACTCCATCGGCAGAGCGCGAACCATAGTGGTGACTTCCGCGTCGGTCACTGACCAGGGGATCGCGGCGGTTTTGGGGGCGATGCGAAGCGCACCCCGATCTTCTCGAAGCCCTTGAAGGCCTCCGTGGTCGCGTACGACCGATAGGCGCGGCGGTCTCCCGGACTCAGGCGTACCTGGTCGGTGAAAGGAGTCAGCAGGCTGCGCGGCCACATCCGTCCCACTCGGACCGCGCTCACCTCCGCCGTGCTCAGGAAGATCAGTGCGCCCAGGTAGAGCCAGGCCAGTAGGCCGAGGACGATGCCGAACATGCCATAGGTCGCCGTGGCTCCCCGGAGCACATGGCTGACGTAGTAGGAACCGGCCCACTGCACGAGCTGCCAGGCGCAGGCGCCGCCCAGGGCTGCCCAGGTCAATCGGCGCAGTGGCAGTTCGCGCTGGGTCAGGACCCGCTGGCTCAGCACGATCAGTCCGGTGTTCAGCGCGACCGCCCCGGCGACTGCGGCGACCCGCGCCCCGGTCGCCGGGCGGGTGCCGAACACCGTTGCGGCCGCCACTGCCGATGACAGCAGTGTGGTCACGCACAGCCCGGTCCCCAGGATCACCAGGAACAGAAGCCCCTTCAGCCGGGAACGGAGTGGGTCCGGCCGGGCGTGGCGGGGCACGGCCCAGATCTTGTTCAGCGCGTACTGGGCGGCCTGCGCCACGCCCAGGGCGCCGTACAAAGTGCCGATGACACCGGCCACGAGGGCGAGTCCGTTGCCGTGCAGGGGGTGAACGTTGTGGCCCAACTGGTCACCGATGACGGGGAACTCGGCCAGCGCCGAGTCGAGCACGTGCTGCCGCAGGCCGGGGTCGCCGCTGAGCAGGGTGCCGAGGACAGCCACCAGGATCAGCAGCAGCGGGAAGAGAGACACGAAGGCGTAGTACGCGAGCAGGGCCGCGAGATAGGTGCCCTGGTCGTCGAAGAACTTGTAGACGACAGCCAGCGGGAACCCCACCCAGCGGTGCCGGCGCTGGTACGCGTCCGTGCGCGCGATGACTTCCATGGGGTAACGAGTGCCCCGTCCGCGTCACCATATGAGGGGCGTCGGCCCGGACGCCTGGCCCGTGCGGTCAGAACGCGGAGCAAGCCTGTACGCGGGCCTGCCCTGCTCCGTGCGCGAGTGCGTCCGGAGGAGATCGCTGCCGCCATCCGGTTGGTGAGTGATTGATCGTTCGGCGCGACACCGGCCGCCGCGAACACGACGTCAGCGTCGAGAGCGCTATCGGCCGCATCGCGAGCGACCTCACCAAATGGCTGGCATCCCGTGTTTCCTAAAACACGGCCTAGTACTGCAGCCGGGCTTCGCCGCAACCATTGCTGACGGCGTGCGTGAATCAGGCTGGCGCATCGGCATCGAGCCAGGTAGACGAGGTCCAGGGGCTCCAAAAATTGATGGTGTGTCAGCTATACGAGCTCCTGGCGGCTTCTCCGACCTGCGGAAACGCGGAAGTCCGGCTGCCGTACTAGGCCCTGCCCGGGCGATCACACGCCCCGTTGGGATGACCGCGACGAAAGGCCGCCATAAGTGCAGTGGAGATGAACCGCGCGGAGGCGGTCGTGCTCGTGCCGCGCATCCTGCCTGCGCGGCCTGCCCCGGCCGCTTCTCGGACCACGGATCTTGTCCAGCACCGCCCTGAACTGGGTGCAGTCGTCCCGCTGCCCCGGCGCGAGGACCCGTGGCAGCGGGCAGTAGCGACCGTCCGCGCTCAGATGGAGCTTGCTGGTGAACCCGCCGCGCGAGCGGCCCAGGCCCTCACTTCCTGCACCACCTCCACCAGACGGGCGACGAGGTTTTGCCACGGCGTCTCGTCCCGATCTTCCGTTTCTTCGGCCCCTTTGGCGCAGGTGCCGGTGGTGGACCGGTCCGGGCGCCGGCCGCGTGCCGGCGAGGGCGCGGGGGGCTGCCGCGAGGCGAGGGGAGGGACGGGGCTGCAGGGTTGCCACGTAGGGACGGTGAGGGCTGCCTCGGCCGCGACGCCGAGGAGCGTGGTCGAGGCGGTTCCTGTCAGCGCGCACTGCCGCCTGGTGGGAGGCCGGGGCCGGGGGGCGGCTCCGGTTCCAGGACGTCGATGACGGTAATGTCGACGGCCGTCACGGCAAGGCCGAGGTCCTGTCCGGCCGAGTGGAGGACCGATCGGCGCACCTGGCGGACACGGTCGGGCAGCGGGCGGTCGAGAGCGGCGGCGAGGGTCATGGTCACCCGTACGTCGGTACCTTCGCCCTCGGGTGCGAGCCGGCAGCTGGCTGCCCTGGCGCCGGGGACCGTGTCCGCGGCCTGCCGCAGCACCTTTGCCGCGGTGTGTTCGGCGATCCGCAGGTCCGTGTCCGGGTCTGCCAGGGGTAGCGGGCGCCCGGGGCGTAGCTCTGCCCTGACGACGGTCATGACGCGGTGGGCGAGCGCGTGCAGGCCGGCAGTTCCCTCGGCGCGCAGCGCGCGGGCGGCCGTGTTCACGGGGGCCAGTTCCTCGACGGCCTCGCGGCAGTGAGCACAGGAGACGATGTGCGGGTCCGTGGCCGGGGGCGTGTCGCGTGCCTGTTCCCAGACCCGGCTCAGCAGGCGGCCGCAGGGGAGTACCTCATCGCCCTCGAACGGGGGCTCGTCGTCTTCGGGCGGTTCGGAAGGCCGCGCGTGCGGGTCGTCTAGCGCCATGGGCCCATCGCCTCCTGCAGGGATCGGCGTGCCCTGAACAGTCTGCCGCGCACGGTCGGCTCGTTGGTCCGCGTCACGTCGGCGATCTCCTCGTAGGACAGGCCCTGCACCTCGCGCAGGATCCAGCAGATCCGCTGCCCGGCGTCCAGATCGCGGAGCGCACGGGACAGTGCGGCGGTGGCCGCGTTGTGCTCGGCGGACAGGGCGGGCTGGCTCCGGGCGTCTGCCGCCGCGGGCTCGGTGACGGCGTCCAGGGGGAGGGGCGGCGGTCGGCGCCGGCGCATGGTCAGGCAGCGGTTGACGGTGATCCGGTACATCCAGGTGCGGAACTGCGCGCGGTGGCGGAATTCCGGCAGTCTTCGCCAGGCGCTGACGAAGGCGTCCTGAACGGCCTCCTCCGCGTCCTGGGGATTGCCGAGCATGCAGCGGGCCAGGGCGAGGAGGGACGGGCCGTGCCGCTGGACGAGAACGGCGAAGGAGTCCTCGTCCCTCTCGGCCGCCCGTACGGCCAGCAACCCGTCCGGGAGGTCGCGTCCCCCCAGATCACGTTCCGGGGGTGGGCAAGAAGTGCGTTCGGTCATGGCTCTCCCGCGCAAGGCTCGGACCATCCGCGTACCCGAGCGACCCGCCTGTGACACGCATCACATTCGATGAGTGTGAGGATTGCGATGGCCTGTATGTCCAACTTTGCGAGGGGCGCCACACCGGTGTCCGACCGACCGATCGAGGCGACCGCCATGACGGAGAACATCACCAGCGTCGGCGGGGGCGGCAAGCCCGATGCGGGCGTGAGCGCGCTGACGGGCCGTACCGGGGCCGGGGCTCCGGCTGAGACACGGGGGAAGACCACGATCGCCGACGGCGTGGTGGCCAAGATCGCGGGCATGGCCGCCCGCGAGGTACCGGGCATCTACAACCTGGGAGCGGGGATGGCCCGCGCCTTCGGTGCCATGCGCGAACGCGTCCCCGGAGGCGGAGGCGGAGGCGGAGCCCTCACGCGAGGAGTGAAGGTCGAGGTCGGCGAGCGCCAGGCCGCCGTGGACCTGGACGTCGTCGTCGAGTACGGCGTCTCCATCGTCGACGTCGCCGGCGACGTCCGCACCAATGTCATCAGCGCCGTGGAACGGATGACGGGCCTGGAGGTCGTCGAGGTCAACATCGCCGTCGACGACGTCCACCTCCCCGACGAGGAGGAAGAGGCCGAACCGGACGAGGGCCGCGTGAGGTGATCCGCCGCCGGGCCCTGCACGGGCGCGGGAGACCGCGCTCACGGCGACGTACCTGAACGAGACAGGTGAGTGCATGATGAAAGCAGCAACGACGGGCCTCGCGGCTGGCATGGCCCTGGGCTTCGCCGGTTACTTCGGCGGCTTCTGGGCATTCCTGCTGGTTCTGGTCCTGGGTGCGGCGGGGCTGATCGTCGGCCTCGTCGCGCAGGGCGACCTCGACCTCCGGACATGGAGGCAGCGGTGAAGACCCGGCTCCCTTCTCCCAGCGAGGCGTCGGGCCCGCCGGCCGCCGGCCTGCCGCCCCCGGCCGAGCGGGGCGCCACCGTCATCCCGGACAGAGTGGTCGCGCGCATCGCCAAGCAGGCCGCACGCACGGCCCAGTCCCGGCGTGCCGCCATACCGCCGGACCGGGGCGGGCCGACGGCACCCAGCGCCTCCGCCGCCGTCCACACCGGATCGGTGCGGCTGCATCTGGCCCTGGACCTGCCCTACCCCACCGACATCCCCCATGTCTGTGAGCGGATCCAGCAGGACGTCGCCGAACGGGTGGCCCAGCTGACCGGCTTGCGGGTGGGCGAGGTCCTCCTCACGGTACGGCGGCTGGTGACCGCCGCCGATGGGAGCCGGGGGCGGGTCCGGTGAGCGGCCATGCGGCCCGGGGCGCCGGGCGCGCCGTGGAGGAAGGGCGATCGCGATGACATCCGATCCCGGCCCTCCGGGCCACAGCTCCGCGTCGTCCTCGCACCGTGGCACCATGCCTCCGACGAAGGAGCCCGACCCGCCCGAACACGACGTACTTACCTCCGACCTCCCGCCCGGTGAACCCCACAGAAGGCACCGAACCCACCGCAAGTGGTCGGCGCGCCGCATCACGGCGGCGGTGGTCGCCGCAGTGATCCTCGTGGCTGCGGTCGCGGCGCTGGTCGACGTCGTCGCCGTTCGGGCGGGACGTCCGGCAGCAGCCTGGCGACGGCACCTGGCCGACGAACTGGCCACCCGCCCCGTGGACGACGTGTGGATGCTGACGGGAGCCGCCGTGGCCGCCGCCGTCGGCGTCTGGCTGATGATCCTGGCCTTCACTCCCGGTCAGCGCCGCTGGCTGCCCCTGCGCTCCCCCGCCCGATGCCCCCGAGTGCGGGCCTTTCTGGACCGCGACGGTGCCGCCGTCCTGCTGCGTGACGCCGCCATGCGAGTCCCTGGAATTGGCTCGGCGCGCGTCCTGGTAGGCCGCCACCGCATCCGAGCCCGCGCGGACGTCCGCTTCCGTGACCCCCGCCAGGTGAAGGACGACCTCACCGCCGTCCTCGCCGAGGAACGCGATCGGCTGGCCCTCGCCCGTCCTCCCCGCGTCGTCGTACGCCTGCGGCGCCGCACCGACTGACCGAACACCGCAGCACCGGAGCCCGCACCATGACGCCGCGATCCGTATGCAACCGCAGTCTGCTGGCCCTCGCCGGACTGGTTCTGCTCGGCGGCGGACTGCTGATCCTCTTCTCCGGACTCGACCTTTACCGGCGACACGATCTAGTCCCGCCCGACGGCTGGCCCCTGACTTCCCCGGACGACGTCCTGCTCGGCTCCGCCGACCGGGCCCGCTGGAGCAGCCAGGGCTGGTGGTGGTGGCCCGCGGTCATCGCCGCCCTCGTCCTCACTGCCCTACTCGCCCTGTGGCGGCTGCTCGCCCAGCTGAGCCGACGCCGCCCCGGCTCACTGCCCGTCGGCGGCACACCCCCGCAGAAGGGCGTCGAACTTCGCGAGCGTGCACTCAGCGACGCGATCGCGACCGAAACCGGCGCCCTGCCGGGGGTCGACCACACGACCGTACGCATCACCGGCCGGCCTGCCCGCCACCGCACCCGCATCACACTCACGCTCACCCCCGAGGGCGCGCCCGGTGCCACTCTCGATGCGCTTTGCGAAGGCCCGCTGTGCACCGCACGTCGTGCCACCGGCCTCCCTGACACGCCCACCGAGGTCCGCCTACACGTCGCCCGCCACAAGCCGCACCGCGTGGAGTAGCAAGGCAACCGACCGTTGCCCTGTTCAACGCCCCTGCGAACCTTCGCGGTCGGCAGGGGAGCCGGGGCCAACTCCCCGAGGGAGAGGCCATGATCGTCCTCGGCATCATCCTGCTCGTCCACTTCCGGCTTGAACGGTGTGCTTCGAGACCTGCGGGCATGGCAGGCGTTGACCGAGCAGCAGCGCGTGGCGGCGGTGTCGGTACTGGAGGATGCCTACGCGGCCACTTCGGAGACAGACCATTCCCGGCGACCTCTGCGGGAAGATCACCGCATCCCGTCCCACGATCCGCCACCACTCCAGGTCACTCCCAGCGTTGCCGCCCGCGACCTGGTGCAGCCGACGAGGCCAGACCTTCTCCGCTCCCAGTACAGGGCCTGGTTCCACCACCGGCACACCACCGCATACGCCAGGTGCCACCCCCGCCCATCGCCGCCGCGCGGCCACGACCTCCGGCAGACCCCGCAGGTCCAGATGCTCCAGGACTTGGTCGGCGTCCGCGTCCAACTGCCATCGCGCATGCCTGACACAGACCCGGTCCCACCGCCGCGCGTACTGCACGACCCGCGCCCCGGCCCCAGACCGTCGTGCCGCGCACAACCGGCAGCCGAACGCCACCGGCCCTGCCGCTGCCCCGCGGACGATGACCAGCCGGCGGAGCGCTCCGGGCGCGAGCCGCTTCCTTTCGCCCAGCTGGGTGGCTGGTGTCGCCGCTGCCGTCGTCGGCTGTGCGGGTTTGCCTGCCGGACCTTGTGGGTTCTCGTGCTTCCTGTCATGAGGCAGCCGTGTGACCTGGCGCTGCGCCACCGCTCTCGCCCTGTGGTAGGGGTGGTACGTCTCACGAGGTGGCCGTTTCCTCAGAGGCGCTGAAGTGCTGGGGCGGGCCCGGGTGTGTGGCCAGGCCCGGCGGCCGCGCGGGCGGAGTGTCAGCGGACGATCTTGACGCCGAATTGGGTACCCATGCCGAGGGCGATGCCGATGGCGGCGTGTATGTGGGCGTACATCTCCATGCCGCGGGCGGCGACCAGGCCGCAGAGGTCGAGGATGTCGCTCCAGCCGTAGGACTCCAGCAGAGCCGTTGCCGGTGGCCTTGGGGTTGACGACGGTGTCCTGTTCCTGGGTGACGAGGGACTTGACGACCTTGGTCTCGGGCAGGGCGCGCTGGATCTGTTTCAGTGAGGTGCTGCCGCTGCTTTACCTGCACGGCTTGTCGTCTGGCGACTTCGTGCCCGCACTGGAGCAGTTCCTCGGATCCTGTGCCGGGCTGTCGCCAGCGATGGTGACGCGCTTGACCGCCCAGTGGCAGGCGGATCACGCCGTCTTCATGGACCGCGACCTGTCCGCTACGGACTACGTGTACGTGTGGGCCGACGGCATTCACCTGCGCATTCGCCTGGACGAGGCCAAGGCCGCCGTGCTCGTGCTGATCGGCGTGCGGGCGGACGGCACCAAGGAGTTGATCGCGTTGGCCGACGGATACCGCGCATCAGCGGAGGCGTGGGCTGGGCTGCTGTGAGATTGCGCCCGCAGTGGGATGCGTGCCCCAGTGTTGGCCGTCGGCAGCGGCGCGCTGGGCTTCTGGAAGGCGTTGGCCGAGGTGTTCCCCGAGACCCGCGAGCAAAGGTGCTGGGTCCACAAACCGTAAATATTCTCGATTATTCTCGATTCCTTGCCGAAGTCGGCCCAGCCCGCGGCCGAGCGCGCCTTGCAGGACATCTGCAACGCCGAGGACAAGGACCAGGCCCGCAAGGCCGTCGCCACCTTCGCCCGGCAGTACGGCGCGAAGTACCCCAAGGCCGTCAAGAAGATCACGGACGACGAGGCCGAACTGCTGGCGTTCTTCGACTCCCCTGCCGAGCACTGGATCCACCTGCGAACGACGAACCCCATCGAGTCGACATTCTCTACGGTGCGCCTACGGACGAAGGTCACCAAGGGGGCCGGCAGCCGGGCTGCCGGACTGGCTGTGGTCTTCAAGCTGGTTGAGTCCGCCCAGGCCCGCTGGCGAGCGGTGAACGCCCCCCACCTCGTCGCCCTCGTCCGCGCCGGAGCCCGCTTCGAACGCGGCCACCTCGTCGAGCGTCCCACGGCGTTCGCCGCCTGACCGTCCCTGGTCAGTCCGGGTGAGGCGTCTGTTCCAGTCGCGGCTCCAGTTGGCACGCCAGATAGCCAGTCCGCGATCGGTGAACACGCAGCCGACACCGACGCCCCAGTCGTCACCCTCGTACCGGACAGCGGGATCAGCGAGAGCACCGTGGAGACTGTCGAGGGGGATCACGCTGAACGCGTCATCCTCCGCGCCGGGGTAGTGCCGCACTTCAATCCACCCAACGCGAACAAAGGGGACCAGCGGGGCGAGCTGCCTGTCGACCCACTCGACACGCTCCGCACCACGCAGATCGCTCGACAGGTCCTCCCAGATCCCGAACGGCCCGGTCAGCATGCCACTGGCCTCACCAGCGCAGACCAGGACTTCGCGCTGGGGCATGCTCAGCTCGTCCCAGGCGGGAAGCCCACTGGTATCCGCCGCCGGGTACGCGTCGTTGCCCCAGTGCTCACGCACGGCATCTGGAACAGCGAGATAGACACAACGGGAGGACCTGGGCGCCCAGAGCCAGTTGGCCGGAGCCGCGAGAACGGCGTGCAGCTCGCCCCCGGTCAGGACAGGGTCGGAGACGGCGGGAGAGACGCCTGCCTGCTCCCGGACGATGACCAGACCACGCTCGACGAGATCCTGGACCACGGCACCGAGCAGCGGAACCAGGGCCCGCTGCTCGGCCTCGGAGTAGCTGCGCGGGGGCGGGGCCCCTTCGGCATGTGCCCAGCGCAATGCCGTGCCATAGGTCTGGATCATCCCGGTCAGGGGATCCTGGGACATGGCCCGGCGCATCAGCGTCTGTTCGGAGACGGGCAGGGAGTCCCAGGAACATATGACGCGAATGATCCCACTCGATTCGCCCTGATCCACAGCTCTTGACAATTACTCCTCGGAGGTCGCTCGGTATCTGAGCCGTGGCCGCGTGACGATCCATGCTGTTTGAACAGGGAGGTCGAGCCAGGTCGGTGCTGGAGCCGAGCGCGGCGACCGCGGCCCTCCCGGCGGTCAGGTTGTGCGTCGGCGGGCTGTGGTGATGAGGGTGTGCAGGACCGCCTGGGCGGTGGGTAGCCGGTTCTCCGCCTGGCGCCACACGAGGGATCGGGGGCCGTCGAGCACCTCTGAGGTGATCTCCTGCCCGCGGACGGCGGGTAGGCAGTGCATGGCCACCGCCTCGCGGGGAGCATGGGCGAGCAGGGCGTCGTCGACGCGGTAGGCAGCCAGGTGTTTTGCCCGTTGCACGTGTTCGTGGGGTCTGTCCATGGGGATCCATACCTCGGCATAGACGGCCTGCGCGGCGCCGACGGCTTCGATGGGCTCGGTCGTGAGCGACACGGAACCGCCCGTTCGTGCCATCAGTTCACGGGCCTCGCCGAGGATGTTCTGGTCCGTCTCGTAGCCGGGCGGGGTGGCGATGGTGAGGTGCATGCCGGAGGCCGCGCACGCCGCGAGGAACGAGTTGCACGTATTGCTTGTGCCGTCCCCGATGAAGGCCGCGGTCATCCCGGTCAGGGTGTTGAAGTGCTCGCGCAGCGCGAGGAGGTCGGCGAGGGACTGGCACGGGTGGTGGGAGTTGGACAACGCGTTGATGACCGGCACCGTCGAGGCATCGGCCAACTGCTCCACCGTGGTGTGGGCGAAGGTGCGCACCGTGATCGCGTCGAGATAGGACGACAGGACGCGGGCGGTGTCGGAGATGGTCTCGCCATGGCCGAGCTGCAGTTCCTGGCGGTTCAGCACGATGGCCGCCATGCCGAGGCGATGGGCGGCCACGGCCAGGGATACGCGGGTCCGGGTCGACGGCTTTTCGAAAAGACATCCGATGGCGCCCCCTCGCAGGTCGTGCTCCCACCCCATTGGCTCCTGCTTCATGGCTTCCGCCAGATCCAGCAGCTCTGTCAGGGTCGGTGGGTCCAGATCGCTCATGCGCAGCAGATCTTCGGGGACTTTGCCGGTCACAGATTGACGGTCGGCCTCAGGCGCGGGTAATGGCTGGGTCATCGCCGTTCTCCGGCTCCGTTCGCGCGGTCGGGTCACTTTGCCGCCAGTATGATCGGCGGCTGCCGGCGGGCGGACGCCGACACGCCCTGGCGGATGAGCCGCTGCGGCGCGGTCCCACAGCCACCGGCTCTCGTACCTACCCACCGTTGAGGTGTCCACGCACACCGTGCATGAAGACCCTGACAGGAACGCGCTCTCGGCTCCTCGGACCAGGCGCCGGCCTGGATCTGCGCTGTGCCACGTGATGCCATCGTCGCGACGAGCGGATTCAGGCGCTACCAGTTGACGGCGGTGATGCGCCGTACGGCCTCGCGGATCAGGTCGGTTCCGGCGCACACCGTGAGGCGGACGTATCCCTCGCCGCCCGGCCCGAAACCGCGCCCGGGAATGGTGAGCACGCGGGCCTCCTCCAGCAGCTTGGCCTGGACAGCCACCACGGTGTTCTTCATCGTCACTGCCAACCCGCCTCCCATCGCCACACCGGTCGGTCGTGATGCGGAGTTGAGTGCCTGGGCGCGGTCCTCGTCCGTGCGGCTGTCGATGTATATGGCGCCCGCAGTGATGAGCGGGGTGGGCATCAGAGGGCAGTGAACTCGCCACCGACCAGCTGCATACCGCGGAACACTCCCTGCCGGTCGACCTTGTCGTCGTTGTAGTGCTTCACCGCGTTGAGGCCGAGTCTGAGCAGCTGCAGATGCAGGTTGTGAGGCTTGGTCTGGGTGATGCCCCGGTCGGCACAGAACAGGTCTTTGACCAGGCCTCGTTCGAAGGCCGGCTGGATGGCGCGCAGGGCGGCCGGGCCGGGCTCGGTGCCGGGGGTGTGAAGGATCATGCCGAGGCAGACCGCCGGGTAGGCGCCGGCGAGGTCGCCATGGCCATGGCCCGGGCACGCGGCCATCATGGTGTAGCGGAACTCCCTCTTCTCCGGCGCCTTGGCCGTCTTCTCCCGTGCCGACTTGGTCTTGCGAGGCACGGGCTTGTTTGCCGTGCCGCGCCGGGTGCCAGTGTTCATGGAGGCCGCAGCTTTGCCGCCGGGCCCCGACTTCTTCCGCGTTCCTCCCTTCACGTACATCCCGGCGGTGATCTCAAGCGAGGCCCGGTCCTGGTGGTAGTCCGGCTCTTTGCCCCAGACCGGAACCGGAGTGTCGTCGACCGCGATGTGGCCAGACCACCGAGCGAAGTCGCCGCGACGGTAGGAAGCCATCACGCGACGGTAGGAAGCCATCACCGGAGCGAGAATCAGATCCTGGGCGATGGCCTCCAGGTTGCGCACGGTGTCCCGGCTGGTGCGGGTGTTCCACTTCCGTCGGATCTTCCTGGCCTCGCTGAGCACGGGCTCGACGGGCGGCCACACGTCGTCCCGATCGGGATCTTCTGGACCGGCGACGAGATCGTCATGTCCACCGCGGCCACGGCGCCCAAGGTGAGAGCGTTGTCCGCTCGCCCCGAGGTTGCCCTGGCCATCGACGCCGGGGACAGCTCGGCCAAGGCGCTGTCGGTGCGCGGCGTCGTGCACCTCACCATCGTCGACGGGGTGGTTCCGGAGTGCCTCGCGGCCCCGCGGAAGAACCTCGACGCCGAGTACGCGGCCGAGTTCGAGCGGAACTGCCGGGCCATGTACCACCAGATGGCGCGTATCGCGGTCGAGCCGCAGTGGGCACGGTTCTACGACTTCGGCGCCGGCCGAATGCCGCAGTGCCGCGCAGCAGCTCGGCGGCGGCCTCGCCGTGTTCCTCGCCGAACTCGCCAAGAAGGCGAGCTGACCATCCCGCCGCAGAGATTTCTGACCGCTGGTTGCGCTCTTTGGATCTCGCCACCCCTGCTCAGTACGCCCCGCAGACAGGCTCGGGCGATCTCCCCGCATCGTCCAAGATGCACAAGAGTGGGCGCAGGGCGACCTGGAGTCCGCAGCCGCGGTCCGTGGCAGGCCACCAGTGCGCGCAGTTTTTCAGCTGCTGTGCTGGCTTGGGCCTCGCCGCCCCGGTAGGCCGCTGTCCACGCTTCAGGGTCGCCCTGCTAGGCGTCCACCAGGAGCACAGCGGCCGAATCTGGGGCCACGAGGTGAGCGCCCTCGGTCGAGGGCAGGGGCGGGGGGCGTTGGGCGGGGGGATCGATGACCACCATGGTGTAGGTGCCGGCCACCAGGTCGATGTTGGTGCGGTCTCGCAAGGCGCCGTCCAGGTACGGCGGCCGTCGACGGAGACGAACCGGCCCGACATTTCGAACCGAGTTCTGAAACCTCATCGATTCCGATGAACAGTTCATTCGTGCTGGACCTCGCCGGTGTCCCGTTCTGCGATTCGGCGGGGCTGAATGCCCTTCTGGCGGCCCGTCGGCAGGCATGCGCATGAAACCGGTGCGAGGTCGGCGCTGGTCAGGGTGCAGGTGCAGTTACGACAACTTCTGAAGCTCACCGGTGTCGCCAGGATTCTTGACGCCTACGAGGCTGCGGAAGATGCCGTGTCAGACCTTGCAGGGCACTTCAACGGAAATTCGAGGAAGGGGGAAATATCAGCACCGCAGACCGCATCACCCGGATGACCGAGAAATTCTGCATATTATTTACTTCCTGTCCCAGCTCACAGCCTTTTCGAACGGAGAGACGGGGCTGATGACCCGTCGGGCGGGTAAGCGCGTACCCGACGGCATCGAGGAAGGGGAAAGCCATGTCAGTGGAACCCGAACGCGCCGAAGCGAGTCCCGCTGCGGAACACGTTGCCGAAGCGATGATCAAGCTGTGGCAGCAGGCTCATGAGGACGTCGCCCCCACGGTTTCTGAGGGGCAGATGCGCATTCTGCTCGCTCTGGGCACCCAGCCAACCGATCCTGACCGGATTGCCGGGGACCTGCGCGTCAGCGCCTCGTGGGCGACCCGATTGCTCGACCACTTGGTTCAGCGCACGCTGGTACGGCGCCTACCGTCCGGCGAGTTCTCTCTCACTGGCGCCGGAAAGGGTGTGCTAGAAGCGACACGTCAGCGCCGCCGGCAGCTTCTGGAGCAGACACTGGTGACCGCCGCACCGCCGGACCGCCCGGTATTGCGGGACACGTTCAACCAGCTGTACGGCGCTGTGTGCCCCTTGACGTGGGTGCCGCGTAGCCGCTCGCCGCTCTGATCAGCAGGGCTCGACCAAGGCGGCGTTGGCAGTGGCCTACACCTCAGCATGATGCTGAGGATGCGCCGTCCTGACTCGCAGCTCCGAGACGCCTCTGTCCACCCGGAGGGCGCTTCGAGCAGTCCCCGCTCCCTCGGGCACTATCCCGGAGGGCTTGCGGGCAGCAGCCCGAGCGCACTGAAACAGCTGCTGCCCTGGCGTCTCACCCTCGCGCTGGAGAGCAGACTCCGCCACTGAGGCGAGTCACTTGGACGTGCGTCAACGATGTGCTGCGACGCCATACACGTCATCCCTTGGTCGTACAGGGCCCGCAACGCGCATGCTCATCGGTGACGTGGGCAAAAGGGAACTGACAAGGCGGGGCTGCCCTGCCCACGATCCGCGTTGGGGAGAGGCGTGACGTGCGTATCTGGCAGGAAAGCACCGAGGTAGGCCCGCGACCGGGACAGATGTCGCCATTGGGCGCGGCCTTCGACGGTGCCGGGACGAACTTCGCTGTGTTCTCCGAAGTGGCGGAGCACGTGGAGCTGTGTCTATTCGATGAGGACGGTGCCGAGGAGCGCGTCACCCTGAAGGAAGTGGATGGCTTCGTCCACCACATCTACTTGCCGGACGTCGGCCCAGGACGGCGCTACGGGCTCCGCGTCCATGGACCGTACCGGCCCGAGCGTGGTGAGCGCTGCAACCCGGGCAAGCTGCTGCTCGACCCTTACGCCAGGGCGATCGAGGGTGAGGTCGAGTGGAACGAGGCGCTGTTCCCCTACCACTTCGATGCTCCGGGTCGGCGCAACGACCTGGACTCCGCGCCGTACGCACCGAAGTCGGTGGTGGTGAACCCCTTCTTCGACTGGGGCAGTGACCACCCGCCACGGACCCCGTATCACGAGACCGTCATCTACGAGGCCCATGTGAAGGGCATGACGAAGGCCCACCCGGCGATACCGGAGGCGATGCGCGGCACGTACGCCGCACTGGCGCACCCGGCCATGCTTGACTACTTCGTCAAACTCGGTGTCACCGCAGTCGAGTTGATGCCGGTCCACCAGTTTGTCCAGGACCACGCGTTGGTGGAGCGGGGGCTGTCGAACTACTGGGGGTACAACACCATCGGCTTCTTCGCCCCGCACAACGCCTACTGCTCGTCGGGGCAGCGGGGCGAGCAGGTGCAGGAGTTCCGGTCGATGGTCAAGGCCCTGCACGAGGCGGGCATCGAGGTCATCCTCGACGTCGTCTACAACCACACCGCCGAGGGAAACCACCTCGGGCCCGTTCTGTCGCTCCGTGGACTGGACAACGCGGCATACTACCGCCTGTCCCAGGAGGATCCGCGCTTCTACTGGGACACCACCGGCACGGGCAACAGCCTGCGGATGAACCACCCACACACCCTGCAGCTGATCATGGACTCGCTTCGGTACTGGGTGACCGAGATGCACGTCGACGGCTTCCGTTTCGACCTGGCCGCCACCCTGGCCCGCCAGTTCCACGAGGTGGACCGGCTCTCGTCCTTCTTCGACCTCGTCCAGCAGGATCCGGTCATCTCCCAGGTGAAACTCATCGCCGAGCCCTGGGACGTCGGCGACGGCGGCTATCAGGTCGGCAACTTCCCGCCGCTGTGGACGGAGTGGAACGGCAAGTACCGCGACACGGTACGCGACTTCTGGCGGGGCGAGGGCGGCACACTCGGCGAGTTCGCCTCCCGCCTCACCGGCTCCTCCGACCTGTACCAGAACGACGGCCGCCGGCCCTACGCCTCGGTCAACTTCGTCACCGCGCACGACGGCTTCACCCTGCGCGACCTCGTCTCGTACAACGGCAAGCACAACCAGGCCAACGGCGAGGACAACTGCGACGGCGAGAACCACAACCGGTCATGGAACTGCGGCGCCGAAGGCCCCACCCACGATCGCGACATCCTCGCGCTCCGCGCTCGTCAACAGCGCAGCCTCCTCACCACACTGCTGCTCTCCCAGGGCGTGCCGATGCTGCTGCACGGCGACGAACTCGGCCGGACCCAGCACGGCAACAACAACGCCTACTGCCAGGACACCGAGCTGACCTGGATCGACTGGCCGAACGTCGCCGAAGGCAGTGAACTGCTCGACTTCACCCGCACACTGATCGCGCTGCGCCGCGAGCACCCCGTCTTCCGTCGGCGACGCTTCTTCAGGGGACGGGCAGCGCACGTATCCGGCGAGGCGGTGAAGGACATCACCTGGTTCACCCCCACCGGGAGCGAGATGACCGAGACTGACTGGCACACCGGCTTCGCCAGGTCCCTGATGGTCCATCTCAACGGCAAGGCCATCACGGAACCCGACCTGCGGGGCCTACGCGTGGAGGACGACTCGTTCCTCTTGCTCTTCAACGCCCACAGCCAGGCCCTCGGCTTCACCGTTCCCGAAGGGCTCGATCCGTGGTGGGCGGTGGAGGTGGACACCGCCATCCCGTACACCGAGTATCGGCCGCTGATCAAGGGCGGCAGCGAGGTGGAGGTCGAGGCCCACTCCATGCTCGTCCTCCGGGCTCACCAGGACGGTTGAACTCAACTCACGTGGACCCGCGGCCGCCGCTCCGGGTCCGGCTCGGCGCGGCGCAGCACCTCACGGGTGACCGTGGCCACCTCACCGCCGCCGAAGACCAGGAAGCGGAGCAGACGGCTCACCGGCCCGCCCTCGGACCAGTTGAAGTACACATGCGGAACCTCGCCTGTGCGGTCCCGCAACGCCAGCAGGATCGCCGCGATGGTGTTGGGGACCGCCGGACTCTGCATCGTGAGCCGGGCCGCTCCGTCCGGTTCGGTGCCGTGGACGGTGACATCCGCCGTGAAGTCCGACGAATCCTGCACAGACACTTCGAGGAAGAGAGGCGGTCCGCTGATGGGGGCGCGGGTGAGCCCATGCGGGATGCGCTCCGAGGGCTGCAGGTGGCGCCCCGGCGGCTTGTGGGCGATCAGCTGCAGTGGTCGACCCGCGGCGGCCCGATCGACGATACGCCGTGCCTCCGCATCCAGACGTACCTCCGTTACGCGCAGTTCGAAGGCCCGGGGCACACGCGATCCGAACGACGTGGTCAGGATCGCCAGGATGAAGATCGCTGCGATCTTGATACCGTCGGGCCGTTCGGGGTGCGGACCGGGGTGGCGGGCCGTGCGCTCACTCAGCCCCTGCAGAAGCCACGCCCGCCACCGGGCCCCCGCGGAGGCCGCCTCGGGTGGGCAGGGTCTGCTGCTGTCGGTGTCCGCCACCTCCACGTCGGTCATACAGCCCCTTCCGGCGTCGCGGCTTGTTGGCGCTCAGGGGCGGCGTCCAGGCGCGGACGAACCGCTCTTGGACGGCGCTGGAGCGCTCCTGATGCGTTGCTCTGTACAGGGCGACGGAAGACCTCTGGCTCGTCGCCATCGGTGGGAAACGACGGGGCAGAGGTCGGAACCGCGCCACAACCTCCCCAGGTGCGGCGCGGCAGAGCCACGGATACCCCTCAACGGGCCACCCAATCAGGGTGTCGGTCACGCCCGACGAGTATGCGTCAGCCGGATCGCGGCTTCGGCTCCCCTCCGCCACCGGCACCTCGCTACTGAGGCTTTCGGCCCTGGGTGACGGTGATCTCGCTGGTGGGTGTCTCCCTTGGGGCATGCGGTATCCCGTTGGGGTTCTCCTCACCGCGAAGCAGCGGGTCCGGCGGTAGCAAGTGCGGTTCGACGCAGCCGAGTTGCTGCCGGGGTTCGCAGAGAAGGTTTTCGCCGTCTTCCAGCGACCGCGCGGGGGAGACGGCCTACTCCTGCACCGGCATCGGTCTGGCGCTCCGCAAGAAGATCAGCACGACGGCCGTCAGACGCTCGAACGCATCAAGTCCGACGAGGATCTCGTGCACGTTCCGGTGGTCGTTTTGACGACGTCCTCGAAGGAAGAAGACATCCTGCACAGCTACAAGCTACAAGCTACAAGCCAACGCCTACGTCACCATGCCCGTCGACCTCGACCAGTACATCGCCGCCGTACGCCAGATCGGCGAGTTCTTCGCCACTGTCGTACGCCTGCCCCGGCGGAGTCACTCCCAGGGGTGACCTGGTCCGCCGACCCCTACCGCGGAAGGCGTGCGAACCCGTACTGCGGGCAAACGGATAGCTGAGGGGCCGCCGGACAGAACGACGGCCGGCGGCGAAGACGGACGGTAGGAGGAACTCGGCGATGGAGTGGTGGAGCTGGATGGTCTTCGTCATCGCGGCGGTGGGCTTGCTCACCGCCGCGACGCTGACGGTTCAGGCCAGACGCCGCAGCGGCACGGTGATCGCGGTACGTACGGGCAACCGGCCCAGCCGGGAGGGTCCCCGGTGATCACACTCATGCTGGCCTCGGAACTGACCAAACGGGTAGTCGTGACGCTGGGCGGCGAGGCCGTCGCCCAGATTCGGGACACCGTCTTCGACCCTCAGGCGGGCCGGATCACCGGCTTCACTCTGAGCGGGCGCGGCCTGCTGGCAGGCCCCCTCAAGGAGAGCCTGCCTTTCTCAGAAGTGCACGCCATCGGACCGTCCGCCGTGATGATTCTCAGTGAGGCGGTCCTGGAGAAGCGGGACTTGGTCGTGGGAGCAGACGAAGCCGGACACGGCCAGGTCATCGGCGCGCCCGTCCTCACGGATCAGGGGACGGAGATCGGCACGGTCCTGGATGTCGTGATCGAGGCCGGCAACAGTGGACGGGTGATCGGTTTCGAGATCGCCGCCAACGAAAACCTGGACGACCGGGAGCGGAAGGCGTTCATCCCGCGCGGAGAGACACGGGCCGTTTCCGGACGGGCCCTGGTGGTCCCCGCTCACGCCCGCCACTTCGTCGCCGACGACCTGCCCAGTTTCAGCGCCCAGGTCGAAGCCTTCCGCGCGCACAACGCCGAGCCGTACGCAGGCACGGCCGCTGCCGGAGAAGGGGGCCAGGCATGATGCTGTTCACCCAAGTCCAGGGCCTTCCCGTGATCACCGCCGAAGAGGCCGAACCGCTGGGGCGAGTGGAAGGCCTGACCATCGACGCGCACACCAGAAGCGTCGCCTGCGTGCGTCTGTCCGGAGCCCCGAAGCACGCTGCCGCCATCGCCTGGAACGCGATCGAAGGGATGGGACGAGACGCCGTCATCGTGCGCTCCCGTGCCATCACCGACCGCGGCCACAGCAGCTTCCCGGCTCACCAAGAGGTGCTTGGACGCCACGTCCTGTGCGAAAACGGCACCGCCCACGGTACTGTCAAGGACATCGCCTTCGACGACACGACCGGTCAGGTCCGCACGCTCTACACAGCTCTCGGCGACATCTCCGGAGACCGCCTCATTGGCCTGGGCTCCTACGCCGTGGTGGTACGCGTCGATTCCGATTGACGGTTCACGCTGGTGGCCGCTGGTTGGACCGACGACGCCGCGCGCGTGATCGGCGGTCAGCAAAAGCAGCAAGCTGGTCGTTGACGGCAATCGTGTCACTGTTGCCGCTCGTGCGTTCGGAATCCAGCAGGTACAAGCCTGCCGACGGTCCCCGCCATCACCGGCGAAATGGACGGGACCGCACGATCCGCCCATCGGCGGATCGTGCGGGAGGCTCCGGGGCTGTCATGGCCTCGATCAAGTCCTGGAGCCTGCTCCCGCCGACCTTGCCGACCGCCGTTCCTGATCAGCCCTGGCCACGTCTCGTGAGCTTGCCCCGAAGGCACCGGGGCGTTTGTCTGCGCTGAACGAAGCCCGCGCTCACCCGGACTTGCGAGAGACGGGGGGAGCCCCACCGTCGTTGTCGGGACCGGGCGAAGGAGGCCGCGTATGGCTGACACCGAATTCGATCACGGGTGAGAGCTGGGGCGGGGCTTTTCCGGTACGGCACAAGGACGGCGGGACGCGACTGCTGGAGTTCCGCAACATGCGCCTGCAAGACGATCTGAGCGTCTCCTACGCCCTCGGCAGCCCAGCCCCGCAAGATCGGCATCAGCGGCGGAAGCCACCGCAAGGGACTCAACAGCTGAAACCGGAGCCGATCCCATCGCAGGTCACTCCCAGCGCGCAGGCAGATGCCTGGGGCCTGCCGCATCCCGGCACCGATGTCTCGTTTGCTGGACCGCTGTTGACTACTGCCATAGGGACAGGCTGAGACAAAGCCGGCGCACCGTCATGAAATAGACGATCAGCTGGGAGGCTGTGGGGTCGGCGACGCTGAGGCAGTAATCGCTGCCGACCGCTGCGGGGCGGGTTTCGCCAGCTCTACGTTGAACTGAGCGCCGATCAAGAGGGCCAGGTTGGACAGCCACAGCCAGATGAGAAAGACCACCACGCCCGCCAGCGAACCGTACAGACGGTGGTAAGTGCTCACGTGCGAGGCGTACAGGGTGAAGCCGAGGGAGATGGTCAGCAGAAGCACGATGGCCAACCCACCACCCGGCGCCATTTTCCGCACCCGTCTCGAGGGAGCGGGACCTGACCGGTATAGCACCAGGACCAGGGCAACCGCCACCGCGGCCAGAACGGGCCAGCGCAGCGCGTCCCACACGGTCTGAGGCACGGTGCCCAGGTTGAAGGCCCGGCCCAGGCGCCTGGCCAGGCTCCCGCTCACCAACAGCGCGAGAGTCGTGGTGAGCAGGAGGCTGATCAGTACGATCGCAGTGATGATGATACGCGGGGCGGTGCGCCATGCCGGCCGGTGTGCGTTGGCGTGGTGGATCGCGTGCAGGGCCCTGCGGAAGACACTCAGATAGCTGCAGCCCGACCACAGCGCCCCCGCGACGCCGAAGAAGACCAGCATCCATGCCGCGGACGACTGTGCGGCCATCTGCAGAAGAGCACCGCGCAGCAGCCCGCGGGAGGTGACCGGGACGACCCCTGTCACCCGGTCGATCACCTCAGGCGTCGTAGCGGGCATGGTCAGCCCCAGAACCGAGAGAATCACCAACAGGACGGGGAACAGGGCGAGGACGGCGTAGTAGGTCAGAGCGGCGGCCCAGTCAGTGACATCATCGTTCCAGACCGCCACCGGGGTGCGGCACAGCGCCGCCCACCACTCTTTCTTACAACCATCAGTATCATCCATGATCGTCTACTTCCCACAGGAATGACTGGGCATCCTCACAACTGCCTCGCCGGTCCGCTGCCGCGCGTGACTCCGCTGTCGCACCGGGGGGCTGCGCGCGGAAGGCGGGCCGCAGCTCGATGAGCCATGACCCGCCTTCCTCAGGATGCAACTGAGTCGGCCTTGTCCGCACTGCTCATCGAAACCGTCCTCCTCAGCCCGCGCTCCTTGCGGGTCCCAGCTCCTCTACCCGCGTCGCCTCATGTGATGTCCGCTCCGCGCCCGGACCACCCACGCGGCCTCCTCGCTGACGACGCGCCGGTAACAGACGCACCTCTTCCGCGGCCTCGCATAGGCCCGTCACATTCGTAGGACCTTCGCTAGGTCGTTTCTGATGGCTCGTGAACGACGTCGCGGAGCCAGATGACGATCGCCGCGACGGCCAGGGTGCCGTTGAAGATGCAGTCGCGTTTGTCGTACCGGCTGGCCACTGCCCGGTATTGCTTCCACTTGCTGACGCACCGTTCGACGGCACTGCGGCGGCGGTACTGGGCCTTGTCGAAGGCCGGTGGACGCCCTCCGGCCTGGCCCTTGCGCCTTCGCTTGGCATGCTGGTCATCGGGCTGGGCGATGGCCGCCTCGATCCCTCGTCGTCGCAGATAAGTGCGGTTGTCGTGGCTGGAGTACGCCTTATCACCGCGGACGCGATCAGGACGGCGGCTCGGCCGGCCAGGTCCGCGCCGCCGGATGTGCAAGCCGTCCAGCACGGGGATGAACATGGGGATGTCGCCTCGTTGCCCCGGCGAGGTCTGCCAGGTCGGGGGGGGCGGGCCCGGTCGTCGGACAGCAGGTGGATTTTGCTGGTCAGCCCGCCCCGTGAGCGCCCCAGTGCCTCCCGCCCATCGGCTTCCACACGTGCACCGCCCCCTTTCGCGGGAAGTCGCGCGGCGGCCGGTGACGGGCCCCGGCCGCGTGCTGAGCCGACGCTGCGCGGTCTCTGCCTCTACCGTCTTGGCCAGCGCCCCGTCGGGACCGGCGGCATCGGCCTCAACCTGTAACCCGGCCAGGATCTGCCGCCAGGTTCCGTCCGCCGACCAGCGGCGATGCCGTTCGTAGACGGTCTGCCAGGAGCCATATCGCTCAGGCAGGTCAGGCCAGGGCACCCCGGTACGGGCCCGGAACAGCACCCCGTTGATCACTTGGCGGTGATCGGCCCACTGCCCGCAGGGCTTGCCATTGGCAGGCAGCAACGACTCGATCCTCTGCCACTGCGCGTCCGTGAGCTCATGTCGCCGAGCCATGAGGCGCACCTGCCCAGCCGAACTGATCCACCCACCCCGGCAAGAGCCATCAGAAACGACCTAGTGGCCAGCCGAATCCGCCGGGCTCCCACGGCGGAGTGTCACGCTTACGGGGCGGGGCGGGGCTGGCGTTCGCCACGTGGACGGTCACGGTTTCCTCGGCCGCCCGCAGCCCGAAGCCGGTGACTCCGCAGGCGTGCTGGATGGCGTTCGTGACGAGTTCCGACACCGTGAGGAGTGTCGCCTCCGCCTGGCTGCAGCCGTCGGGCGCCAGCACAGACAGGAAGTTCCGCGTGATCCCGCGTGCGTCCTCGGCGGCGCGCGGACTGTCGGCGGACGGGTGCGCATCCTCCGTGAAGGGGGGCACGATCACTCATCTCCGATCTCAATGGGCACTTTGCCCGCCTACCCGAAAGAGACGAGATCAGACGCGTTCTACGTCGAGGTGAGGCCAACAGTCGACCCACGGCGGTCTGGGGGTATCCGAAGTCATGAAGGCCCTCAAGACGTTCATTGCCATTTGACAACAATGACCCCAGGACAACAAAGTAGCCGTGTCGTACCGCACGGGGAAGGATGTGGAATGTTCCGGTGGGCGGAGACCGCTCCGCGTGCTGGCCACCGAAGCCCCGGGGTGTGGGGGAGTTCGGTTGCACCACCTGGCGTTCAGGCCGTGCGGTTGCCGGGCTGCGCCCCGTTCACGTGTATCTGCAGTGCCGCCGCGTCGCAGAACGCCTCCAACCCCTCCAGCAGTGCCGCTCGTTTGCTGGAGGGCATGAGCTGCAGCACCGCCTGCAGCTCATGCTCCCTGCGCGTGCGCAACTCGTCGAGGAAGGTGCGGCCCCGGTTGCTGAGGTGCAACCGGACCTCGCGCCGGTCGGCCTTGCTGATCACGCGCTCGACGAAGCCGGCTGCGACCAGCCGGTCGCAGAGCCGACTGGTGGCGGGAGGCGCTGAGGCGAGTGCGTCACACAGCGTGCGCAGGTTGATGCCGTCCTGGTGCTCCAGGGTCAGCAACACCCGCATCTGCGACGCCGACGCCGGCGCGGTGGAGGCTCGGCCCCACAGGACTTCCAGCAACTCTCCAGCCGTCGCGGTCACTCGGGCGACCTCGACGGGTTCCGGGCGGGGGCGGAAGGCGGCCACTGTCACACTCTCGCAGGCACTGGGACGGTTGCCAGCGTACTAGGCGCCCGCAGCGGCAACAGACGGTTTGGACGGCTTGGCGCGGCTATCGAGCGGCCTCGTCGCGAGCTAGGCCGGTAAGTGTCTGCCGAAGGATTGGTGTGTTTACCACCGTGAACAGATATGTGATTGCTGAGCGCGCCTTGCGTGCAGCGGCCCCCCACGAGTTGCTCGACGCCGTCCGTCGTGTGCTGGTCGAGCAGTACGGGGCGGAGTCGGTCGACCTCTTGATGGCCGACTACGGCCTGACGGTGCTTCAACCGGTGACGGTGCTGCCGCAGACCGTGAAGCCGGTGTCCGTGCACAACAGCGTGGCGGGCCGCGCTTTCGGTGCCCAGGAGCCGGTCGTCGAAGCAGCTCGCAACGGGCGTGCGCGGGTGCACCTTCCCGTCAGTGTGCGCGGGGACCGGCTGGGCGTGCTGTCCGTGACCCTGCCGCCCGACAGCGGGGTCCAGGACCTGCTCGGTGAGCTCTCCGACATCGCGGAGGTGCTCGGCCACGAGGTGGTCGTCGCGGAGCGGGACACCGACATCTACCTCCAGGCCCGGCGCAAGGACCGACTCACGTTGGCCGCCGAGATGCAGTGGCAACTGCTGCCAGGGCGCTCCTGTTCCCGCCCGGAATACGATCTGGCCGCGCAGTTGGAGCCGGCGTACGGGATCTTCGGTGACAACTTCGACTGGTCCGCTACGGCCGACCACCTGATGCTGTACGTCACCAACGGCATGGGTGAGGGGATAGAAGCCTCCCTGCTGACGAACTTGGCCATCAACGCGCTGCGCAACGCCCGGCGCGCCGGGCTCGCCATCGACGACCAGGCTGCCCTGGCCGACCAGGCGGTGTACGCCCACTACCGGGGCCGATCCTACCTGTCGGTGCTGATGTTCGACTTCGACCTCACCACGGGCTGGGCCAAGGTCGTGGACGCGGGCTCACCGCGCTTGCTGCGGCTGCGTGGTGGCGCGGTGGAACGCGTCACCTTCGAGGCGCAGCTCCCGCTGGGCATGTTCGAAGAGACCGACTACGTGGTTCAGGAGTTCCGGGTGGAGGCCGGTGACCGGCTCGTCTTCGTCAGTGATGGGGTGTATGCGGTCGCCGATCCCAAGGGTGAGGCGTACGGCGATGTCGCGCTGGCCCGGGCTATCCAGGCCACCCGGCTGCTGCCGGCTGCCGAGGTCCCGCGCGCCATCCTCCGGGAATTGACCGGTCACCGCGGTCGTTCGGTTGCCGACGACGACGCGCTCGTCGTCTGCCTCGACTGGCGCGGAATCTGACCGAAGTCCGCAATCGCCCGGTCGCCCGTCTCGGTGTGGCGATTCCGTGTTGTTTGCACCAGACCGTCGACGCTAACGTTTGCCATGAGGCAATAATTGCGTCTCAGGCGCGGTCGATCGGCGACCCTGTACGGAGGAGACGATGAAGGTGTCGGAGCAAGAGGCGGTCGAGTCGACGGCGCGCCGACTGGGAACTGTCCTGGACCGCCGCCGGGAGCAGATCGCCCAGCGTTGGGCCGATGCGCCGCTCTTCCGGACTGTGTTCACCGTATCGCGCGAAGAAGCGGTCGACGCGTGCAAAGCCGTCGTGGACGCGCTGTCCGACGTCGCCTCGTCCGGACGCCTGGAGGACATCGCCTCGCCCGGCTTCGACAGCGTGCGCGACCAGCTGGGACGTATGTCCAGTGCACGGACCCGGGCGGGTTCGAGCCCGGCCCGGATCGCGGACGAGGTGGCCGCCCTGCGGGAGCCGGTCGCTGAGTTGCTGCTGGCTGAGTTCTCCGATCCCTCCTCGCCTGAGGCGGCTGAGGGCCTGCTGGCGTTGACCGCCCTGATGGGCACTCTGCGGCTGGTGGTGATGCAGGCGGCGCTGAACTCGGGCGAGGAGCTGATCGCACGGCAGCGGCAGCAACTGCTCGAAGTGACCACGCCTGTTATCAGCCTGTGGGAGGGCGTCGTCGCCGTACCGCTCATCGGTACGTTGGACAGCGCCCGCAGCCAGGTCGTCATGGAGTCCCTGCTGGCGGGCATCGTGGACCAGCGTGCCCGGTACGCGATCCTCGACATCACCGGTGTACCCACGGTCGACTCGCTCGTCGCGCAGCACCTGATGAAGACGGTGGCCGCGGCACGGCTGATGGGCGCCGAGTGCATCGTCTCCGGCATCCGTCCGGCTATCGCACAGACCATCGTGCAACTCGGCATCGATCTCGGTTCAGTCCTCACCCGCGCCTCACTCGCCGACGCCCTGGCCTACGCCCTCAGCCGGCTGGGCATCGAAGTGTCTCCCCGTGCGAGCATGCGGTGACCGCTGCCTTCCCCGGCCACGCGACCGTGGTGCCGGTCCTGGCGATGGGAGAGACCCTGCTGGTCACCCTTCAGGGGGAGCTGCACGATGGCACGGCCGAGCAACTCCAGCAGGACATCAGTCACCGAATCGCCGACAGCGGAGCGAACGGTGTGATCATTGACATCTCCGGTGTGGAGGTCGTCGACTCCTTTCTGGGACGGATCCTTGCCGAGATCGCAGCGAGCGCCAGCTTGCTGGCGGCCCGCACGGTCGTCGCCGGCATGCGGCCGGCCGTGGCGATCACTCTGGTCGAGCTGGGCCTCACCCTGCCCGGACTGACCACCGCGCTTGACATCGACCGCGCACTGGAACTCCTCACCCGGACGTCCACACCGAGCGCCTCGGACGGACACGAGAGGGCGACGTGATGCCGGCCTTCGATCCCACCGTCGAAACCAGTCTGCCGATCCGCTCGGACGCGGACCTCGCGTGGGTCCGTCAGCAGGTACGCCAGAGCGCGGCCGGCCTCGGCTTCGGACTGGTGCAGCAGACGAAGCTGGTCACCGCCGCCAGCGAGCTGGCCCGCAACACCCTGGTTCACGGAGGTGGCGGGCACGTGGACGTCATGCCACTGCCTCCAGGCATGGCTCGGGGGCTGCGGCTGTCCTTCGTCGACAGAGGTCCGGGCATCCGCGACGTCGAGCTGGCCATGACGGACGGATACACCAGTGGCGGTGGTCTGGGACTCGGTCTCAGCGGTGCCAAACGCCTCGTCGACGAGTTCGAGATCGACACTGAACCCGGCCGCGGCACGACTGTCACCGTCATCGCCGGGACCACAGGCGTACCCGCGGCACGGCCGGGGGCGTGATGGCGCGCGTCTGGGACATCCCGGTGCACGACCCCACCCGAGTACGAGACGTCCGGGTGGCGGTCGAGGCGGCCAGCACGCATGTCCGTCTCGATCCCCACCGCACCGCGGTCGCCGCCCTGGTGGCCACCGAGCTGGCCACCAACCTGGTCAAGCACGCCAGTGGCGGTCGCGTCCTGATCGACCTCGTCGACCGGCCCGGCGTCACACGCACCTCCGGGGTGCAGGTGACAGCCATCGACTACGGTCCGGGCATCCACGACATCACTGCGGCCATCCGTGACGGGTACACCACCAGCGAGGCGTCGCTGGGCGCCGGTCTGGGTACCTGTCTGCGCATATCCAGCGATTTCGACCTGCACAGCACCCCCCGCGGCACCGTCGCGGTCGCCCGTGTCGACCAGGAGCCCGCAACGCGTCGGGAACGGAGGGGGCAGGGCCCGAGGGCTGGAGGGATCAACGTACCGCTCGGCCGGGACGAGCACTCGGGAGACGCCTGGAGCTTCGCCCGGTCGGGCAGCCGCTGCCTGCCGGTGCCCGGGACCGCTTCACCCGGTATTGGGACGGTGTGCAGCACGATGCCGTGCAGGCAGCCGACAGCCTGGTCGCCAACGTCTTGCAGACGCTCGCCACGATGTTCGACGAGCACAAACGACAACTGGAAGAACAGTGGGACCGCAGCGGCCCAGCGGACACCGAAGCCTGCGTACCGCCCTGCGCCCCTGTCGGCCGTTCTTCAACCGCCTGCTCACCACCTGACGAATCCACCTGCAGGGGGAGAGCAGGTGACGGCGCTCAGCACAGCGAGTGACGTTCCGTCAGGCATCAGCACCAGCGGTCGGCACACCGGCCGGAAAGGGAGGAGATCGCCGTGATCGCTCTCGGTGTCATCCTGCTCATCGTCGGGTTCCTGCTGCACATCGGAATCCTCTGGACGATCGGGATCATCCTGCTCGTCGTTGGACTCATCCTGCTCCTCCTCGGCTCCCTAGGCCACGCCGTCGGTGGCCGACGCCACCACTGGTGGGCCGCCCCACCGGCCGCCGCGGAGAGGAACTTGCCGACGCAGAAGACCGTCGGGGGCACGGCTTGTCGAGCGAGCAGGCCGCCCCGTCCAGTCCCTACCGGCCGGCTCGCAGGCCCGCCGGCGCTGATGGCGGGCGTCGGCTGCATCCAGGCGCAGAGGCGCCATCCGGACAACTGCCCCACCGGCGTCACGCCCCAGGACCCGCGCTGAGACCGCTCCCTCGACGTTCCCAACCAACCCCGACGGGATCGCCGTTGCTGCCACGTCGACCGTCGGGCAGGGCTGGCCGGTCGCGACGGCCAAGGTAAGGGAAGTTGTAACAGGTACGGGGAGTGAAGCGGTCTAAAACTAACGGACGTTCGAGGAATGCTGGTCGGAGGCCGGGGTATGCGGGTGCTGCCGGACGATGGACCGGCGAGGACTTACGCCGATCGACTGGGAGGGGCACATGGTGGCGACGACGACCACGCAGACTGTCGAGCAGACGGTGGACGTTCCGGAGGTCGCGGAGCCTTCCAAGGTAGCGCCGAAGGATGCGCGGGAATTGTCGAAGCTGTTCTTCGGCCAGCTGACGGTGCTGGAGGAGGGCACGCCCGAATACAGCTACGCGCGCGACACGCTGATCGAGATGAACATGTCCCTCGTCCGCTACGCGGCCGGCCGGTTTCGCAGCCGGGGGCCGGAGGAGATGGAGGACATCGTCCAGGTGGGCATGATCGGTCTGATCAAGGCCATCGACCGGTTCGAGCTGTCCCGTGAGGTGGAGTTCACCTCCTTCGCTGTTCCCTACATCGTCGGCGAGATCAAGCGGTTCTTCCGTGACACCTCCTGGGCCGTGCACGTGCCGCGGCGGCTTCAGGAAGCCCGCACCCAGCTCGCGCGGGCCCACGAGGAACTGCGCACCCGACTGGGGCGGACACCGACGACCAAGGAACTCTCCGAGCTGATGAGCCTTGCGGAGGACGAGGTCGTAGAGGCCCAACTGGCCGCCAACGGCTACAAGTCGGCCTCCCTGGACGCCGCGATCAACAGCAGTGAGGACGGCGAGGCCGTGCTCGCAAACTTCATCGGCGACGAGGACAAGGCCCTGGAACGGGTTGAGGATTTCCACGCCCTCGCACCGATGATCGCGGAACTGGACGAACGCGACCGCAAGATCATCCACTGGCGCTTCGTCGAGGAACTCACCCAGGCCCAGATCGGCCAACGCCTAGGTGTCTCCCAGATGCACGTCTCCCGTCTGATCACGCGCCTCCTGGCACGCTTGCGCGAAGGCATGCTCAGCACTGAATGACGGCCGCACGCCTGGCAGCCGGGGATGGTTGTCCGCTGTCCTCGCGAAGACACCGGACGCAGGGCCCGACCACGCGGGACCCTGTTGGTCCTGCAGTTTCCCGGCAGCGCAGAGTGGTCTGACGGGGTAAACATTGCGCCGAACGCCATCCGGGTTCCGCGACACGCGGGCGACGTTCTTGGAGAAGCGGTCACAGCAGATCAGTTCTCTCGCGGTAGGGCGACAGCTCGTTGTGGCACAAGAACCGGGTCGCGCCAGGAGGGCCAGGGGAGGTGGTTCGATGCACACGGCGCGGGCGAACGACGAAGCCGCGGCGGACCGGCATGCCGTCGCGGTGTTCTCTACCGACGCCGAATGGGCCGACCACCTGACGACATTCGTTCGGGCGGGAATCGAACAGGGTGAACAGGTTCAGTACTTCGCTGACACCACTGAACCCGACCTCGTGACCCACACGCTCGCCGAGCGGGGCATCAACGCCGCCTCCGCCATGCGGCGCGGGCAGCTTGTGGTGACTACCGCCACCGGGTCCTACCTCGCCGGAAACCGGTTCGACCCGGATGCCTTGATCGGTCTTTGAAACGAGGCCGTGGAAGCAGCCGCGGCGCAGGGGCACCGGGGCCTGCGGGTGATCGCCGAGATGTCCTGGGGCGGCCGGAACGTAGTGGGGCCCAGCGTCTGCTGGAGTACGAACTGCGTATCCATCGCGAGGTCTTCGAACGACTACCTATGCGGGCCTGCTGTTTCTACGATCGGCGGCTGCTGCCCGGCCAAGGCTTTGAAGAGCTGGCGGGGGCACATCTGACGCGGTCGGGCCTGGCCGCCTGCTCCGTCGAAAGACCGGGGCTTTCGGTCTCTCCTCTGGTCCACCCGCCCGGCTTCCGACTGTCGGGATCGGCCGGTTACGAAAGTCGACACGTCGCCGCCTCGGTCGCAGCCGCGCTGGCCGGGGCCTCGGCAGAGCACGTCACCCTTGACCTGTCGGGCGTTGAACACCTGGACGTCGCCACACTGGCCGACATCGCCCAGGCAGCGCTCCGGCGGCCCTCTGGCACCCGCGTGCGGCTCACCAGGGTCCCACCCATGCTCCAGCGCATGCTGGAACTCTTTCCCGAACTCGGTGCGGGCATGGAAGTGACCCGCCGATGACGACGTACACACGGCCGTCGGGTGGGCCGGTGCACGGCGCGCCCTTCCACCACCCCGCCCTCTTCTACACGACGGAGGAGGACTATCTGAAGGGTGTGGGAGGCTTCGTCCGAGCGGCTGCGGCCCGCGGCCGCCCTGTGTTGGTTGCCGTACCCGCCGACCGTCTCACGCTCCTCCAGAACACTCTGAGCGCCGGGGACCAGGACATCACCTGGATCGATATGCGGCAGGCCGGGCAAAACCCGGGGCGCATTCTGTCGATGCTTCAGGACTTCGCCGACCGGCACGTGGAACGCAACCCGTCCATCGTGGGCGAGCCGATCTGGGTCGGCCGCACTCCGGCGGAGGCCCACGAGGCCACCCGTCACGAGGCACTGATCAACCCCGCCTTCGCCGGACGGCCCGGCACCATCCTCTGCCCTTACGACGCCGCGTTACCCGAATGGGTTCTGGCACAGGCACACGAGACGCATCCCGTCATCGGTGCTCCCGGTGACTACCGGCACAGTGCGGTCTACGCGGATCCGTATGAGGTCTGCCGCGGCTGCGACACCCCGCTTCCGCAGGGCGCGGATCCGGTCGTCCCGCACTTCGCCGAGGAGGACCTCGGCAGGGTGCGGGAGGCCGCCTCGGCGTGGGCGGATGCGGCTGGTTTGTCACCGGGGCGCCGCACCGACCGGCTGCTGGCCATCAACGAGGCGAGCGGGAACTCGGTGCGCCACGGCGGGGGACGGGGCACCCTGCGACTGTGGCGCACGGGCGACACCATCGTCGCCGAGACACGGGACCGCGGACGCATGACGGATCCGCTCGTCGGCCGAAGCCGTCCCGACCCGCTCTCCCAGGCCGGTGGGCGGGGCGTGTGGATGATGCACCAGCTCTGCGATCTTGTCGAGATTCGGGCCCTGCCGTCCGGTCTGACGGTGCGCATGCAGATGACACTGGGATGAGTGCCCGCTCACCAGGGCCTGGGCGGCTGTGGTTCCAGGACCGGTGCTCTGGGCGGCCTGATCGGAGGACGGCTTGGCGTGCTCGTCAAGCCTGTCGACAGCGGAGCCAGAGGGACAGCGAGCGCGAGCCTCTGCGAGTTCGCCTGGTCGCGTCCTGCCGTGCTCCGCTTGGCGCGCGAGGTCGGGGTCCTCGCCGCGCTGTCGCGTGCGCCAGCGGTCCCGTTCCTGCCCGAAGTCGTCGTCGGCAGCACGACCCTTTGCTCTTGATCACCAGGCTCGAGCCCGGGGCGTCTTTGTTCCAGGTCGTCGACTCGATCGACCGGGATCAGGCTGGCAGGCAGCTGGCACGGTTCTTCGCGGCCCTGCACGACCTCTCGGCCGGCGAGCGGCCCAGGCTGCTGTCCGGTAGGCTCACCGGCGCTCAGCTCCCGCCAGTCACCGCCGGGGTCCTGCGCGAGCGGTTGGTGCGGTGGACCCAGCCGGAGCAACGCCGTACCGTCATGCGCTGGTGCGATTGGGCCGCCGCCGTGCTGGCCACTCCCGGTCCGGCCGTGCTGGTCCACGGCGACCTGCATGGCGACAACCAAGTGTGGGACCACGTCGAACTCCAGCTGGTGGTGGACTTCGAGACCGTCGGGACCGCAGAGCCGGAATATGACCTGCGCGCCATTCCCGGTCCCGGGATGGGCCCGGGAATGGAGCTGCTGACCGCCGTGATGCGTCACTACCAGCAGATCACCGGACGGCAGATCTCGCCCGAGCGGGCGATGGCCTGGCATCTGCGCAACGCCTTCAACGACGCGCTGTGGCGCAGTGAGGCCGGCATCCCCGTGCCGGACCATCGGACACCGTCACAGTGGGTGGACGACCTGTCCGCCCGCCTCACCGCGCTCGACATCGACCCTGGGACGTCACCGCCACGGCCCAGCCGGACATGACCCCGCGCCGACGTCCGGTCCGACCCCGCCCTCTGACCCGGCAGGGGTTGGACCATGCAACCGGGATAACCGATTTCCGTCACTGACGGTGACGTTTCCCGAGGTCACTTGGCTACCCGTCAGGTGGCCGTGGGTTGGGGAAGAGCTAACTGGCCGCCGACACCGGAGAGAACCGAGGTGGTAGAGGCAGACAGCCACGACATCGAGCCACAGCTCGCTGTCGGCGCTGTGGTTCAGCCGGGGCAGCACCCGTTCGGCGAGCGGCCGACGACGGGCGGTGACCTTCTCGAAGATGCGCCGGTCGGCAGGGGTTGGTGGCGCGCGGACCGGGGCGCGCGAGGGGCGGCCCGCTTCGGGCGGCGGACGGTGGTGTGAGCAGGGTGGTTGCGTGGCTGGCTCGGCCTCCCGCACCGCTCGGAAGCGCCGTCTGAGGAGGAATTCGGTGTGCACGGCGGGGCTCCACTGCATCGAGGTGGAGCCCCCAATCCGTGACGAACACCGGAGCGTCAGCGCTTGAAGACGTCCTTGATGTCTTCCTTGGCCTGCCGGGCGTGGCCGGTGGACTTCTCGACCTGTCCCTCGGCGGTCACGCGTTCGTTGCCGACCGCCTGCCCCACCGCCTTCTTGACCTTGCCCTTGGCCTGCTCGGCCAGTGCCTTGGCCTTCTCACCAGCAGTCATGACGGATGTGCCTCCTCTAACGGGGTCGTCTTCGGGGTAAGCACCGTCTGCCCACGGCCACCCTTCATAAACAAGGCACCCGGAGTGCATACCTGAGGGATCCGGGGACAACCGAGCGTCAGGAGGTTATGACTATGGTTCCCCTGCTGCTCGTCCTGCTACTGGCACTGCTTCTGTTCGGTGCCGGTTTCGCGCTGAAGATCCTCTGGTGGGTCGCGGTCGTCGTACTGGCGGTGTGGTTGCTCGGCTTCGTGATGCGTTCGGTTGGGCCCGGAGGTGGCCGGAGCCGTTGGTATAGGTGGTGACCTGACAGCGCCTGACTGCCTGGGCGAGGGCCCGACCGGACATCTACCGGTCGGGCCCTTCCTTCGTACGGGCCGCGGGTGAGCGTGCTCGGGAGCAACGAAGGAGCGGAACGGCGCCGGCCCTAATGAACGAGTCGGCCCCAACCGCACCGGACAGGGAGAGGACCGAAGAAGAGGGCGCGTCCGAGTGCCGGCCAGTGCTTCCTCCGGAGGCGCTCCTGCTGCCGGCGCCGGCCATCCGCAAGGCCGGGCAGCGGTGTCGGCTTCTGGAGAGCCTGTGCGCCGTCACGGCCGTCCTAGGCAGTTTCCTTTGGATCAGTCGGTCGTTGGTCCGGGTCTGCCGTTAACAGACGCGCAGTGGGCGCGGATCGAGCCGTTACTCCCGGACCGTACGCCGAAGCGGGGCGGCCGCTGGCGGGATCACCGCCAGGTGATCGACGCGATCGCCTTCAAGTTCCAGACCGGAACGCAGTGGGTGCACCTGCCCGAGAAGTACGGCAACTGGCGAGGTATCTACAACCGGCTGCGGATGTGGGCCGTCGACGGCACCTGGGAGCGGGTGTTCACCGCGCTCATGGCCCAGGCCGACGCCAACGAGGACCTGACCTGGGCCGTTTCGGTGGACTCCACGATCGTGCGCGCTCACCAGCACGTGGCCGGGGCCCGCAAAAAGGGGCCCTGGCCCGCGAACCGGCCGACCACGCCATCGGCCGATCCCGCGGCGGACTGACCACGAAGATCCACCTCGCAGCCGACTCCCGCTGTCGGCCTCTTGCCTTCGTTCTCACCGCCGGACAGGCCGGCGACGCACCCGCCTTCACCGACGTCATGGCCAGCCTGCGCGTTCCCCGGCGGCGTGGTCGTCCGCGCACCAAGCCAGACGTGGTCCTTGCAGACAAGACATCCCACGCGGATAAGCGTCATACTCATCTCGCGCGATCCGCGACCACCTGCGAAAGCGCGGTATCCGGGCGGTGATCCCCATCCCGGCGAACCAGCGGAGCCATCGGCTGCGACGCGGCAGCCGGGGCGGCAGGCCGCCAGCCTTCGACCGCGAGGCCTACAAACAGCGCAACACCGTCGAGCGGTGCATCAACCGCCTGAAGCAATGGCGGGGCATCGCGACCCGCTACGAGAAGACCGCGACCATCTACCTGGCCGGACTCCACATCGCCGGCATCTTCCTCTGGTCCGCCCGGTGATCCAAACGAAAGTCCCTAGGCCGGTGGACTCTACGCTCTGGGTTGCCGCCTCCACCGGCGGGACTGCTGTTCTCACAAGTTGGGTGACAAACCGAGGGACGGCCCGTGCTGCCCGCATTCAGGTCGAAGCCTCCTCGCGAGCCCAACAGCTGGAGCACATGCGTGAATTGCGACGTGAGGCCTACGCAGATGTGATCGAACGCGCACATGAGACCGCGGAACTTCACTTCCAAGTGAAGGGTGCGCTCACGGGGCCCGTCGAGCAGCTGGTGCAGCGGATCGAGAACCTCCGTGGTGAGTTACGTGTGGCTTTCGAACCGCTGATGCGGTCCATTTGCCTCGCCATCCTGGAGGGGCCAACCCGTGAGGCAGAGGCCGCAGAGGCGCTCAGCAAGTCGGTGATCACAGCCAACAGGGCGCTACACCCTCTGGAACAATCAGACGAGGGTGTACAGGCCGCATACGAGCTGGCGGAGGTCGAGTTCCACCGTCAGCTAGAGAGATTTACTGCTTCGGCCCGCGACGCACTGTCGAGCATCCAGTAGGCCCGCCAAGCGCGCGGCACTCGCTGAAACCTTCCGCTGTGGAGCGGCTGTGGAGCGGCTTTTGGGCGGGAGCTGCCATGGCCGCGGACGCCCCCTTTGGAGGCTCCGTAGCCGGAAACGCCGGGGAAGCCGCTGAGCCCGGTGACGGAGGCGACGTTGACGATGGAGCCGCCTCCCGAACGTCCTCGTCGATCCCCTCTGATGGTGACCCGCAAGGACGTCACCGAATGGCGGGCCGTCGCGCCGAAGCGGGCGCGGTCAGCCCGCCGGCAGGATCACCACGAACCGCGCCCCGGGCCTGGGTCCGGGTTCGTGAGACACCTCAACCCCCTGCTGGCTTGGCCAGACGCCGGGCGAGCGGCAGGCCGAGGCCCGCGCCGGCGTCGGCCCGCCCGCCGGGCTGGAAGAGCAGGCCCCGGAAGGTCCCGGGCGCGCCCCCGCCGTCGTCCATGGCCTCGATCCGCAGACCGTCCTCGCAGCTCGCGCTCAGAGTGACCGTCGTACGGGCGTAGCGCACCGCGTTTTCAAAGACCATTATGTGACAGCCTTTAGTTCACATTCTCGAATAATACGAAATCCGACCTTCCGGAATGCGTACCGAAGCGCGGGAGGCGGCGACATTTTCATATGGTTGCCAGTCGTGCTGGTGACGAAATTCCCAGGTGCTGCCTGTGCTGCCTGTGCTGCCTGTGCTGCCTGTGCTGCCTGTGCCGCCTGTGCCGCCTGTGCCACGTGCGCACGGCGGTGCGATAGGTCATCCGGGCGGCTTCGCACGGGAACGGCGGCGCCGGGCTTGCAGAGCATCCTGGAGTGTCCGATGCTCGACCCGTCGCCGTTCAATGGAGTAGATGGAGAATTCGAAATTCGGCAGATATTCAAGGACGATCGCACGTGTGAAACGTGAGTGAAGCTGGGCCGTGAGTCGACGAGCCGGAGGCGAAAGCGTCGCCTGCCGTTCGTTCCCTGACGAATCCCTGCCGAACGAGGAGTTGGAAAATGCGAAGGACGCGCTGGAAGCGTTTTGCCGCCATCCTGGCCCCGAGCGTTGCCAGCGCTGGTGTCCTGACCGTGAGCTTGGCTCAAGGTGCTCTCGCAGCATCCTTCTTCATCTCCGGTGAAACATTCAAGATCGCCGCAGATTCCCTGACGGGCAAGGGCCTGAGTATCTACGGCATGGTGGATGTGACACGCAAGGGCAAACTCGTGCCGGTCACCGTTACGGGAGTGAGGGCCGCGAAGATCGACGGGCTATGCCTGTCAGTCCTCTTTCCGATCCCCGTACTCGGCACTTACACCCTGCGACTGACCGGCGACCACGACCGTCCTGCCACGGCACGGAACATGTTCTTCGACATCAGCCTGCTCAAGGCCGGCGAAGCGAACCTGAACAACCTGGACATCGGCGTCGCTGCCGGATCGCTCACCTCGGGCGAAGTGTCCCCCGGCGACCGGGACTCGAAGTTCTTCGATCCGAACAGCATCGCGATGCAGAGTACGGCCGCCACAATGAACAACCTTCGCGTCAACGCCGTTGCGGCCTCCTTGGGCTCTCTCGACCTGCCCGGAGCGCGGCTGTCATTCACATCGGGCGCCCACGAGTGCTTCTGACCTCCCGCGTGCCCGGAGAGTAGTGAGCCCTCTTACATGAGAAACCCGACCATGCCGGCCGAGTGGCGTGAAGCCCTTTCCCGTACGAAACATGGATTTCGAACCTGGCGCGACACGCGCCCCTTCTGGGCAGGCCTGATCACCCTGTCAGCGAGTCTGCCGATCATGTATTTTCCCTACGCACACCTGAGTTGGGGCAGTGTCACCTTGGCACTCTCCAGCACTGCCGGTGCCGCATCGCTGGTCATCGGTATCCTTCTCGTCGTTCTCGGCCTCCTCCTGTGGTTTCAGCAGAACGCGCGCCTCTTCGCGGGAATCGCCGCGATCCTGATGTCCTTGATCGCCTTGCCGCTCGCCAACTTCGGTGGCCTTCTGCTCGGTACGCTACCCGGCCTGATCGGCGGCTCCCTCGCCTGCGCCTGGATGGCACCCGACGGCACCTCATTGCCTGGGGATCCCGTAGACGCCAGTCACGAGCCCACCACGGCCCAGAACGACGGCCTCACCCTTTTCTCGGCGCCACCGGCGGAGGGCGGACCTCATGCTCAGTGACCGCTCCAGCGTCCCGCCCCACGACGGCAAGCCGGTCGCGATCGGCACGCTCACGGCACGCGACCCGAGAGCGCGCACCACATTTCCCGTACCAGTGGGGCACCTGTTGCTGCTGGGCTCGCTGCCTCTCGCTCTCCTGGCGATGGCAACCGAGCTACCGAGAACGGGACCGGCGACGCCAGGCCACTCCGTACCGAGCGCACATCGGGACTTCACGTCCGGAGCAGACACCGGCCACGTTTCCTGCACGTCCCGGAGCCACCCTACGGCCGGGCCTGCGGAGCAACCGGCAACGGCATCCCGGATTCCTGAACCTGACGCGGACCACTCTCGTCCGGCGAACGCGTCCCGCCCGCCCGGCCGGCGAGTCGACGGCCCGACGTTGCGGACGCAGCCTTCGCCCACGGCCGGACCATACCCGGCGCATCGCCCGGGCGCGGACGCGACGACTGCTGTCCCTGCCGGCCATCTCTCCTGCCGCCGCACAGGACCACCGCACGAGCGAGGCCAGGTGCTCGCCTCTCCCGGACAGCCAGCCTCCCCCCGACGTGGCGACGGCATCCACCGCACCCCTATGCCCTCGATCGTCCGCACTCCGGCTGTTCCGGCCGAGGGCTTCTGGACCCTCACATCGCGGCGGCTCGTGCTGTATGACACGCAGTTCGCGGGTGTGGTCACCGTCAAGACCGCGGCAGGAACGAATCGACTGCTCAAGTTCACCGTCCGCTCGTTCGAAGCAGCCGACCTCGACCTGACGATCCGAAGGGGTCTCGCCACATGGCACCTGAGGGCCGGCGCCGGCACCGTCGCCACCGCCGGGAGCCCGACGACGCTGTACGCGGAAAGGCTGGTCGGCAAGGCCTTCAGCCTGGGCCGCAGGACGAGCACGCCCCGCGGACGAGTCGTGATCAGCCCGAGCTCCGTTCCGCGGTGGCTCTCTCCTCGGGTTCCGGCTGCGTGGAACGCCCGCCATCGAGCGGTCACCATCGAGGGGGCAGCCCTCTACCGGATCCGCCTGGCCGGCGGAACTCTGAAGATGCCGAGGCCTCACCTCACGATGGTGTAGCCGACGACAGACAAGCGCGTTGAGGGCGGTCAGGCCTCGGGCAGGGCGACGACGAACGGCGCCCCGGGCGCGTGGCCGGGGTCGTGGGACACCTCACCCCCTGCCGAGCGGGCCAAACGCCGGGCGAGTAGCAGCCCGGGGCCCGCGCCGACGTGCCCGTCGCCGGGGTCGGCCCGCTTGCCGGGTTGGAAGAGAAGCTCGGTGAAGGCGGCCGGTACGCCCGGGCCGTCGTCCGTGACCTCGATCCGGATGCCGCCGCCCTCGCGGTCCGCGTCGAGCGTGACCGTCGTACGTGTGTACCGTACCGCGTTGGCCAGCAACGGACTGGCACCCCGCTGCCGTCAGGAGCCCGCACCCCGGCCCCGTGGGGCCTGCGCCGCATGACCCCTTAGTGAGCGTTTGATTCTCGGTTGTCTGTTTCATTTGGCTTAGGTGTCACGCCAGTTGGTGGTGGCTTCGTGGGTGAGGCGGCGGGTCATGAGGTTGATGGCGGCCAGTTGGATCATGGCTGCTGATCGGTGTGGATGGGTTTCGTAGTCGCGGGCGAGGCGGCGGTGGTGCATGAGCCAGCCGAGGGTGCGTTCGATCACCCAGCGGCGGGGCTGGACGTGGAAGCCGCGGGTGGTGGGGTCGCGTTGGACGATTTCGAGGTCGATGCCGAGGTGGGCGGCTTGTTCCACGGCTTTGGTTTTGTAGCCGTTGTCGGCCCAGGCTTTGGTGATGGTGGTGTGGCGCTGGCGGACTTGAGTCAGGAGTTGGGTGCCGGCGGCGGAGTCGTGGACGCTGGCGGCGGTGACGGCCACGGCCAGCAGGAGGCCGAGGGTGTCGGTGACGATGTGCCGCTTGCGTCCGATGATTTTCTTGGCGGGGCGATGCCTTGGCTGGCCAGGTGGACGGTGGCGGAGGTTTTGATGCTCTGGCTGTCGATCAGGCAGGCGCTGGGCTCGCTGGTGCGGCCTTCGGTCTGGCGGACTTTGCCGCGTAACAGGCCGGTGAGCTGGTCGAAGATGCCGTCGGCTTCCCAGAGGGCGAAGTAGCCGTAGACGGTCTGGTGGGGCGGGAAGTCGTGGGGCAGGTAGCGCCAGGGGATGCCGGTGCGGTCGACGTAGAGGATGGCGTTCATCAGGCCGCGCAGGTCGTGGGTGGGCTTGCGGATGCCGTTGCGGGCCTGGCGCCAGGCTTCGAGGGTGGGGCGGATGAGTTCCCAGCGGGCGTCGGACAGGTCGATGGGGTAGGGCCGTGAGGGCTGCATGATGCCTGGTTATGCGGTGGCGGTCGGCCTGAGCAGGGCGTGTGCGGGGGTGTCGGTTGCACCGGGGCGTGCATTCTCATTCTCGTGTGAACCGGTAGATTTCTGAATGAGATAGGAGTTCTTGTGTGGAAACCGGCGCATAACTGGTCCATCAATTACAGCAGAAGCCATTTTTCCGGCGGAACACTTGGGTTGATGCTCGTGTCTGACCTCAGAAAATCACCATCAACCATCTGATAAGCGAATCAAACGCTCACTTAAGACGTTCACGGTCACGATCACGGCTCCGATCACCACGACCGTCCGTGCGCTGGACGAGGAGGACGCGCGCCGGACGGCGATAGCTGGCTGGGCGCCGAGCCCGGACGGCACCGCAACGGCCCGCCTGACCGGACCGCCCGGATCTTGGGCCGCGAAGTTCAACGGCACCCCGAGCGTCAAGGAGGTCCGGCGATGAACCCGATCGAGCCGCGCACGTTGATCCACAAGGATCTGAACGCGCAGGCGGCACCCAGTACAGAGACATCCTGACCGTCGAACCGATCCCGCCGGTGCCAGGCGAGCCGGTGCGCCTGCGGGTGCAGGCGCCGGACCCGATGGGCGCGATCCGCACCTGATAGGTCATCCGCCGGCTTCCGTCGCCCCCGGGCGATGCGGACGGGGGACTCCGGCGCCTACGGTTCCGGGCTCGCCCGGGTGCTGGCTGCCGCCGGTGTCACCGTCGGGGACATGGACCGTCCGGACCGCAAGACGCGGCGGATGAGGGGCAAGTCCGACCCGATCGACCCCTACGCCGCCGCGACGGCCGTGCTGTCCGGCTGGCCACTGGCACACCGAAGAGCCGGGACGGCGTGGCCGAGATGGTGTGGGTGCTATGGACCGGGAACCCCGGCACCCGGGGAGGTCCGGTACACAGCCGGGCGGGCATCAGCAGCACGGTGCCGACGGACCTGCGCAACCCGGGGGAAGAGGCGGTGGCCGCCTGGCAGGATCAGCGCATGCTCATCACGCCCCGCCCGGGAGCTGACCGCGCCGCTATTCACCAAGACCTCCGCGAGGTCCGCTTTGCAGCCGAGAGTCTTCGCAGCTCAAACGGTGCTTACGAGCACCTCTTGGACTACCTGCAATGGGTCACCAACACAGCAGTCGGCTCCGCTCCCAGATCAGTGACAAAGACCTCGATCACCTCGTCTTCACTGACCGCTACCAGGTACTCCTTGCCGGCTGCGGCACGCTTGCCCAAGCGCTGGACGCGAGCGACGGCAAGCTCATCGCTGTCCCCCAACATCGCCTCGTCAACAACCTGGTGGACCTCGAAGTAGACGAACGCATCGCAGACTTCGAGGAAGCCGAGAAGGCTCTGGCGATGCAGATAGACCGCTGGACCGGCCCCGGGCACTTCGTCGTCGCCGACTCCAGCTTCTACATCCAGAACCCGGACCGGCTATCCGAGGCCTACCTGCAGCAAGTGCTCGGGTTGCCGGCCGAGGACCCCATCCGGCTGCTGTTGCCGATCGCCGTCGTCGACGAACTCGACAGCCTGAAGGACTCCGGCAAGCACCGGGCCCGCTGGTGTGCCTCCCACACCCTCGGGCTGCTGGACGGCGCCCTGAACGGCTGCACGTTTGGCGTCCTGCGGGACGCCTCCCTGTGGCGCGGCGAGGTAAACGTGGAGATCGTCCTGGACCAGCCCGGCCACGTCCGCCTGCCCATCACCGACGACGAAATCATCGACCGGGCAGTAGCCATCCAGGCCCTCGCTGGCAGGGAGGTATGGCTGCTGACGTGCGACACCGGGCAGCACACCCGCGGCCGCGCCGCTGGGCTGAAGGTGACGAAGGTACCAGCGAAGGACCCGGGCCAGGAGCCGGACTGGGATGCGCAGGACAAGCCCGGCAATGGGGCACGGGCGCAGCGCCGAGCACGACAAGAGGCGAACACCGCCCAGGCTGAGGCGTGAGCGCTGCCTAACGCCCCACGCCTCCACGCAGTTGAGCGCGACGGAGCTGTCCTTTGTCTGGCATTCTGACCGAAGCCTGCTCATCTACCACGGGACGCCGTGGCACCCGGGACGCCAGCATAGTCGAGCAGCGCTGCCGCGGCTGGAAGTAGTGAACCCGGCCACGGACGCCCGGCGGTGTGGATGCCCTGGCTGACACTCGCGCAACCGCCGGGCACTTGCGGCACCGCACCTGGCGAATGGCTGACTGAGCGAGCGCGGGACCCAGCTGAAGGGGCCGAGTCCCGCGCACTACCTTGAGCCGCTACGGCTGGGTCCAGGGGATCTGACGCACGTTGCCGGTGTCGTTGCAGCCCCCGTAAGGCCCCGCGGTGTCGTAACCCGTGGCGTAGTAGTGCTGCGACGTCCAAGCGGCGCAGCCGCTGTTGTCGAGATCAGCACCCGCACGCCAGGAGGTCGGGGAGGCGTCATAGATGGAACGCCCCTCCCCGCTCGCATAGTCCCAGGTGAGCTGCCCGGTGTTGTACGCATCCGTCGCAGTGGACTCCGAGGAGAAGTCCGGCACTCCACCGGAAAGGCCCTCTGACCCGTACCCGAAGTCGACGACCGACTCACGAGCGGCGAAGGCCTTAACGTACCTGGAGTCCCAGGTCCATTCGGCGATGACGTGTTTGCTGCAGCTGTCGTAGATCTGGGTGACGGTTCCAGCGACCATGCCGTAGGCGTTGTACGTCTCGGCTTTGCCCTCCTGCGATCTTCCGCATGGGGCTGTGGCGCGAGTTTCGGCGTCAGCGGTACCGCCGAGACCGATGGCGCCGACGCTGGCGAGGGTGACGGAGGCGAGGGCGACGGCGCGTCTGGTCTTCCCGAGCTTCAGCATGGGTGTGTTTCCCCCCTGTGCGAGTGGCGGCCCTGGTGAGGGCCTTGAGCGTTCCCCGTTTCGGCCGAATCTAGGGTCGGCAACGCATCGTGTGGAGTGTCTGGTTGCACAGTGAAGCGGGGATTCCGGTGCCGCAGTGCACAGTGAGCCGGGAGAGAGCAGGCGGGGCCTGTCCCGGCACTGACGGCTGACCAACACTGCCGGGCAGCCAAGACACGGTAGTACGGCACCGCGAGGCGTCGACCGATCGGCTGCCGCGCGCTGACCGCCTTCCGCCCCACCTCGGCTGAGACGGGACGGTCATATGTCTGGGCGCCGATCAACCCCGCCCCGTAGACCGAAGCCGTCAGCTGAGCCCGAGCGTCTTCTCGGTAGTGGTCCAGTCGGTGGCGATCGCCTTCTGTGCCGCGTTGAGTTGGACCTTCCCCGAGCAGACTGCCGTGTGGATCTTGGACTCGATGGGATCCTTTTTGTTGTTGATCCCCGAGCCCGGCTTGTGCCCCGGGTCCGGCGGCTGAACCCACAAATTCCGTGCATCGTTGGGGTCACCTCCGTCCTCAAGCGGGACCAGATGGTCCTCCTCTGCATCCCTCAGGCTGCCCGTGAAGCCGTAGGAGGCAGCGTTGAGCTGCTTCTCCTTGCCGGTGATCGACGCCGGCGGCCGGATGCCCTTGGTGTAGCCGGGCTGGCAAATCGTGGACTTCAGGTTCGCCTGGGTGACGGCTGGGGAGGTCGCGCCCGGCGTGCACTTCGGATCCGGAAGCGGCTCCCCACTCGCGGTCTTGCGGTAGTGGCAGCTGCCCGCCGGGGGCTGCTGCTGCACGGTGTACGTCTTCTGCGGTCCTGGCCCCTGAGGAAGGTCGGCTGGCGCACCGCAGCCGCAGTCGACCCCGGCGAGCCGGTTGCCCGGGCCCCGCCCTTCCCGGAGTCGGAGCCCGAGTGCGACCCGGACGAACACCCCGCCAACAGCAGGCAGGACAACAACACCGGCGACACGGCACGGTGGACAGAGCGCATGACGACCCCTCAGTGGACGTTAAGTCCGATCTTCCTCGGTTCGTGATCGCTCGATCGTGGTACTGATCGTTGGGCTGGCCATCTGCTGGGCATGTGCATGCTGAGATGCGGGTATGGAGCGAGAGCCGTACCCCAGCGACTTAGCGGACGAGCAGTGGGCGTTGATCGAGCCGATGATCACGGCCTGTAAACAGGACCGGGTGGCACGGTCAGCGACCGGAGATACCGGATCCTGCGATCTGCGGGAGGTCGTGAACGCGATCTTCTACCAGAACCGGACGGGCTGCCAGTGGCGCTACCTGCCCCATGACCTGCCAGCCTGGTCGGCGGTGTTCTACTACTTCGGCCTGTGGCGCCAGGACGGCCTTGACCAGCGGATTCAGGAACTCCTGCGCTGCCAGGTACGGGAGAAGGCCCGGCGATTAGAGGACCCGTCCCTCGTGATCCTCGATACCCAGTCCGTGCGTGCGGCCGCGGGTGTCCCGAAGACTACGACGGGACTGGACGCCAACAAGAAGGTGTCGGGCCGCAAGCGGGGACTGGCCGTCGACGTTCTGGGGCTGATCATCGGCGTCGTCGTGCTGGCCGCATCCGCCCACGACAACACGGCCGGCACCGCCCTGCTCGACCAGGCCGCCGAGCGGTGCGGGATGCGTCTGGAGAAGGCTCTGGTGGACCAGGGCTTCAAGGACGAAGTCCTCATCCATGGCGCGTTGTTGGACATCGACGTCGAAGTCGTCCGCCGCAATCCGGCCGACCAGGGCAAAGGCTTCGTCCCGCAACCGAAGAGGTGGTCCGTGGAGCAGGTCAACGGCACGTTGATGCTGCACCGCAGGCTGGCCCGCGAGTACGATCACCGGCCCGACACGTCCGCCTCGCGCGTCTACTGGGCCTCGATCGCGAACATGATCCGCCGCCTCACCACACCGAGTCCGGCCTGGCGCGACACCCTCGGACTGGCCGCGTGAACGTCATCGAGCTCCTGGCCGACCTCCAGGCCCAGCACGACAAGACCACAGCCCGTGCCGACGAACTGCGTGACCAGATCCAGCACTTGACCGCCGCCCTGACCGAGACCGAAGCGCGACTCGCGAACCTGGTCACCACCCGGGAGGTCATCGCCGAACTCGCACCGGCTTCAGGCCAACCCGCACCACCCGAGACGAACACCGCCTACCAGGCCATCGTGAACACCTTCAACCAGCATCCCGATCAAGAGTTCCGAGCCCGTGAGCTGCACGAACGCCTCGGCATGCCCACCGACGAGGCATCCGTCAACATCACCCGCAGCCGCCTCGGACGCCTCACCCGCCAAGGCTCCCTAGCAGGTCCTCGCCGGCCGTGTCGGCGACCGTGGACAGCACGGCGCTGACGTCCCAGGTCGCGGTCTGCTCGGTGGCGCCCTCGATCCAGGCTGC
>NZ_LGDV01000237.1 GCF_001280015.1 Streptomyces sp. MMG1121 | reverse complement strand
CCCGAACCCCGCACCCTCCCCGACCCCGCCCGCTCCCCGCCCGCTCCCCGGCGTACCGCGTTTTCCCAGGTCAGCGTGATTGTCAGTGGTCGGGTGCAGGATGGACGCATGGTCAGCTCCGCACACCGAGCCCTCGACGGCTTCTCACCCGCGACCCGCGGCTGGTTCACGGGGGCGTTCTCCGCGCCCACCGCGGCCCAGGCGGGTGCGTGGCAGGCCATCGGGGCGGGCTCGGACGTGCTGGTGGTGGCTCCGACCGGATCGGGCAAGACGCTGGCCGCGTTCCTCGCCGCCTTGGACCAGCTGGCCTCGACCCCGCCCCCGGCCGACCCGAGGAAGCGCTGCCGGGTGCTGTACGTGTCGCCGCTGAAGGCCCTCGCGGTCGACGTCGAGCGCAATCTGCGCAGCCCGCTGACCGGTATCCGGCAGGAGTCCGTGCGCCTGGGGCTGCCCGAGCCCGAGGTCAGGGTCGGCATCCGCTCCGGCGACACCCCGGCCGCCGAGCGCCGCGCGCTGTCCACGCGCCCGCCGGACATCCTGATCACCACTCCCGAGTCGCTGTTCCTGATGCTGACCTCGGCCACGCGCGACGCGCTGACGGGTGTGGAGACGGTGATCCTGGACGAGGTGCACGCGGTCGCGGGCACCAAGCGCGGTGCCCATCTCGCGCTCTCCCTGGAGCGGCTGGACGAGTTGCTGCCGAGGCCGGCCCGCCGTATCGGCCTGTCGGCGACCGTGCGCCCGGTGGACGAGGTGGCCCGCTATCTCTCGCCGCGCCGCAAGGTGGAGATCGTCCAGCCGGTGTCCGGCAAGGAGTTCGACCTGTCCGTGGTCGTCCCGGTCCAGGACATGGGCGAGCTGGGCGGCTCCCCGGCGGCCGACGCGGCCGAGGGCGCGGAGCGGCCGTCGATCTGGCCGCCTGTGGAGGAGCGGATCGCCGACCTCGTGCAGTCCCACCGCTCCACGATCGTCTTCGCGAACTCCCGGCGGCTCGCGGAGCGCCTGTGCAACCGGCTCAACGAGATCGCGTACGAGCGCGCGACCGGCGAGCCCCTGGACGAGCACCATGCCCCCGCGCAGCTGATGGGCGGCTCGGGCGCCGCCCAGGGTGCGCCCCCGGTGATCGCCCGCGCGCACCACGGTTCGGTCTCCAAGGAGCAGCGCGCCCTGGTCGAGGAGGACCTGAAGGCGGGCCGGCTGCCCGCCGTGGTCGCCACGTCCAGCCTGGAGCTGGGTATCGACATGGGCGCCGTGGATCTCGTCGTCCAGGTCGAGTCCCCGCCCTCGGTCGCCTCCGGACTCCAGCGCGTCGGCCGCGCGGGACACCAGGTGGGCGCCGTCTCCACAGGTGTCGTCTTCCCCAAGTACCGGGGCGACCTGGTGCAGGCGGCCGTGGTCACCGAACGGATGCGGTCGGGCTCGATCGAGTCCCTGAAGGTGCCCGCGAACCCGCTGGACGTGCTCGCCCAGCAACTGGTCGCGATGACGGCGCTGGACACCTGGCAGTTCGACGACCTGCTCGCCCTGGCCCGGCGAGCGGCCCCCTTCGCGTCGTTGCCCGAGTCGGCGTTCACGGCGGTCCTCGACATGCTCGCGGGCCGCTACCCGTCGGACGCGTTCGCCGAACTGCGCCCGCGCGTGGTGTGGGACCGCGTCACCGGTGACATCACCGGCCGCCCGGGCGCCCAGCGCCTCGCCGTCACGTCGGGCGGCACGATCCCCGACCGGGGCCTGTTCGGCGTCTTCCTCGCCGGTTCCGACCCCAAGAAGGGCGGCGGCCGGGTCGGCGAGCTGGACGAGGAGATGGTGTACGAGTCCCGGGTGGGGGACGTCTTCACGCTGGGCACGAGTTCCTGGCGCATCGAGGACATCACCCGCGACCGGGTCCTGGTCTCCCCCGCGCCCGGCGTGCCCGGCCGACTGCCCTTCTGGAAGGGCGACCAGCTGGGCCGCCCGCTCGAACTGGGCCGCGCGGTGGGCGCGTTCCTGCGCGAGGTCGGCTCCCTGACGAAGGAGGACGCCCGGCCGCGCCTGCTGGCGGCGGGCCTGGACACGTGGGCGGCGGACAACGTGCTGTCGTACCTGGACGAGCAGCGCGAGGCCTGCGGTCACATCCCGGACGACCGCACGATCGTCGTGGAGCGCTTCCGCGACGAGCTGGGTGACTGGCGGGTCGTCGTGCACTCCCCCTTCGGCGCCCAGGTCCACGCCCCCTGGGCCCTCGCCCTCGGCGCCCGCCTGTCCGAGCGGTACGGCATGGACGCGCAGGTCATGCACGCCGACGACGGCATCGTGCTGCGCCTGCCCGATGCCGACCTGATGGGCCTCGACCTGCTCGACCAGGCGCCGGTGAAGGCGGGCACGGAGTTCGACAGCGAGCAGGCGCCCGTGGGCGCGGCGGACGTCGCCTTCGACAAGGGCGAGGTCGACCAGCTGGTCACCGACCAGGTCGGCGGATCGGCCCTGTTCGCCTCCCGGTTCCGCGAGTGCGCCGCCCGCGCGCTGTTGCTGCCGCGCCGCAACCCCGGAAAGCGCACCCCGCTGTGGCAGCAGCGTCAGCGTGCGGCCCAACTGCTCCAGGTGGCGAGCGAGTTCGGCTCGTTCCCGATCGTCCTGGAGGCGGTCCGCGAATGCCTCCAGGACGTCTTCGACGTCCCCGGACTCGTCGAGCTGATGGGCGACATCGAGTCCCGCAAGGTGCGTCTGGTAGAGGTCACCACTCCGGAGCCGTCCCCCTTCGCGCGTTCGCTGCTGTTCGGGTACGTCGCCCAGTTCCTGTACGAGGGCGACTCCCCGCTCGCCGAGCGCCGTGCCGCCGCGCTGTCCCTGGACTCCCGGCTGCTGGCCGAGTTGCTGGGCCAGGCCGAGCTGCGCGAACTGCTCGACGCCGAGGTGCTGACCGAGCTGGAGCGCGAGCTGCAGTGGCTCACCGAGGACCGCCGGGTCAAGGACGTGGAGGGCGCGGCGGACGTCCTGCGGCTGCTCGGCCCGCTGACCGACGCCGAGCTGCTCGCGCGGGGCGCGGATCCGCACTGGGCGCGGGAGCTGGCCGGGGCCCGTCGCGCCATCAAGGTCCGTATCGCCGGTGCCGACCACTGGGCGGCGATCGAGGACGCGGGCCGGCTGCGGGACGCGCTCGGCACGGCACTGCCGGTGGGCGTGCCCGAGGCCTTCACCGAGCCGGTCAAGGATCCGCTCGGCGATCTCCTCGCGCGCTACGCCCGTACGCACGGCCCGTTCACGTCGGCCACGGCGGCGGCCCGCTTCGGCCTGGGCGTCGCGGTCACCGAGGGCGCGCTGCACCGGCTCACGGCGGGCGGCCGGGTCGTCCAGGGCGAGTTCCATCCGGCGGGCATCGGCCAGGAGTGGTGCGACGCGACCGTACTGCGGCGCTTGCGCCGCCGTTCCCTGGCAGCTCTGCGGCACGAGCTGGAGCCGGTGACGCCGACCGCGCTGGCGCAGTTCCTGCCGCAGTGGCAGCACATCGGCAAGGGCCACGGGCTGCGCGGGATCGACGGACTGGTGCGCGCCGTCGAGCAGTTGCAGGGCGCCTCGGTGCCCGCCTCCGCGCTGGAGAAGCTGGTCCTGCCCTCCCGCGTGGCGAACTACACGCCCGCGATGCTCGACGAACTGACCGCGGCCGGTGAGGTGGTGTGGGCCGGTGCGGGCGCCCTGCCCGGCAAGGACGGCTGGGTCTCCCTCTATCTGGCGGACGCGGCCCCCCTGCTCCTCCCGCCGCCGCACCCCCTGGAGCTGACCGCGCTCCACCAGTCCGTCCTGGACGCGCTCTCCGGCGGATACGGCCTGTTCTTCCGCCAGATCACCGACCAGGTACGGGCCACCACCCACCCCGACGTCACGGACCCCCAACTGGCCGACGCGCTGTGGGACCTGGCCTGGTCCGGACGGCTCACCAACGACACCCTCACCCCGATGCGCTCCCTGCTGGGCTCGGGCCGTACGGCGGGTTCGACGGCGCACCGCGCCAAGCGGTCCGTCCCGCGCGGGCGTTACGGCTCGCTGACGGCTGCCGCCCGCCCCGCCTCCCGCTCGGGCCCGCCGACCGTCGCCGGCCGCTGGTCGCTGCTGCCCGCGGCCGAGTCGGACGCCACCGTGCGCGCCCACGCGCTGGCCCGCACCCTCCTGGACCGGCACGGCGTGGTGACCCGCGGGGCGGTCGCGGCGGAGGGCGTCGAGGGCGGCTTCTCGGCGGTGTACCGGGTGCTGTCCGCCTTCGAGGAGAGCGGCCAGGCACGGCGCGGCTATGTGGTCGAGGGCCTGGGCGCGGCCCAGTTCGCCATGGACGGCGCGGTCGACCGCCTGCGCGCGGTGTCCACCGCCCGCGACCGCGGCGAGGGCCTGGCCGCCCCGTCCCACCAGAACGGCTTCGCCGCCCCAGGCCTCCCGGCCGGCTTCGCCGCGCCGATGTTCCCGAGCGGCTCCGACGGCGCGCCGCACGACCACGCCCTCCCCGGCTCCTTCGACGGATCGGGCGGCGGATTCGCCCACCCCGGCCTCGACGGCGACTTCACCTGGCCGCCGGCCGACCTCCCGCCCGCCCCCGGCGACTACGTCTCCCCCCGCGACCTCGCCGACCCCTTCGCCTCCCCCGGCTACGGCGGCCCCCGAGGCGGCGGCACCACCGCCTACGGCGTACCGGCGAACCGGGGCTACGGCGGTCGTTCGGGCTCGTCGGCACCCGACCCGCGGGCCGTGGTCCTCGCCGCGGCCGACCCCGCCAACGCCTACGGCGCGGCCCTCGCCTGGCCGGAGTCGCCCATCGGCGCCGGGCACAAGCCGGGCCGCAAGGCAGGCTCGCTGGTCGTCCTCGTGGAGGGCGAGCTGACGCTGTACATGGAGCGTGGCGGCAAGACCCTGCTGGCCTGGCCCGCCACGGCGGACACCCCCGCCCCGGAGGACTCCCGCCTGCGCACGGCCGCCGAGGCGCTGGCCGCGGCGGCCCGCGCGGGCTCGCTCGGCACGGTCACGGTCGAGCGGATCAACGCCGCCCAGGCCCTGACCTCCCCCCTGGGCGCCCTGCTGGAGGCGGCGGGCTTCGTGGCGACGCCACGCGGCCTGCGCCTGAGAGCGTGACGGCGGCCGTCCCGGCAAGCCCGCGCACACCGTGCGCCTCGACGGCGGCGGGGCCACCCTCGTGCGATGCGTCGCCGGCCCCGTAGCCCCCGCGGCCGGCGCCGGGGCACAGTCACAGGGCCGCGAGCGCGGATCCCGGCGGGCTGCGCCCGCCTCACCCCACCGTGGCACCCTGGACGCATGCCCGAAGGTGACACGGTCTGGCAGGCCGCGAAGCGGCTGCACGAGGCTCTCGCGGGCAAGGCGCTGACCAGCAGCGACTTCCGGGTGCCGAAGTACGCGACGGTGGATCTCGCCGGTCGTACGGTGCTGAGCACGATCCCGCGCGGCAAGCACCTGCTGACCCGGTTCGAGGGCGGCCTGACCCTGCACACCCATCTCCGGATGGAGGGGGCGTGGAAGGTGTACGGCACGGACGAGCGCTGGCGGGGCGGGCCGGCGCACCAGATACGGGTGATCCTGGGCACGGCCGACCGCACGGCCGTGGGCTACCGCCTGCAGGTCCTCGAACTGCTGCGCACACACGAGGAGGAGCGGGTCGTCGGCCATCTCGGCCCCGACCTGCTCGGCCCGGACTGGGACCCCGGGCGCGCCCTGGCGAACCTCCTCGCCGACCCCGCCCGCCCGCTCGGCGAGGCCCTGCTCGACCAGCGCAACCTGGCCGGCATCGGCAACATCTACAAGAGCGAGCTGTGTTTTCTGCTCGGCGTGACCCCCTGGCTGCCGGTCGGCGCCCTGCCCGCGGACCGCGCCGAGAAGCTGCCGCTGCTCGCCAAGAAGCTGCTGGAGGCGAACCGCGACCGCCCGGTCCGCCAGACCACGGGCGTGCACCGGCACGACCTGTTCGTCTACGGCCGTGCGCCCCGCCCCTGTCTGCGCTGCCGCACCCCCGTCCGCGCGGCCGACCAGGGCGACGGCGCCCGGGAACGCCCCACCTACTGGTGCCCCACCTGCCAGCCGGGCCCCGCTCCCGCCCCCGGAGCGGCACAGCACCGCCGGCCCCGCCGCACGGCCTGACGCGACCCCAGCCTCTCGACGGCTGCCCCGAGTCCGATCGGCGCTTCCCGCCAATTGACGATCCGTCAGAAACGCTCGTACGGTCGCCGTATGCCCCTCACCGCGTACGACCTCACCGGACGCACCGCGTTCGTCACCGGAGCCGCCGGCGGTATCGGCCGGGCCTCTGCCGTCCTGCTCGCCGCCGCGGGCGCGGCGGTGCACTGTGCCGACCGGGACGCGGACGGCCTGCACGGCACAGCGGCACTGATCAAGGACGGCGGCGGTACGGCCCTCGTACACGTCCTGGACGTCACCGACCGGGCCCGGCTCGCCGAGGCCGTCCGGTCCTGCGGGCGCCTGGACGTCATGGCGGCGATCGCCGGGATCATGCACAGCAGCCCCGTGCTGGAGACCCGCGACGAGGATCTCGACCGGGTCCTGAACGTGAACTTCAAGGGCGTGCTGTACGCCTGCCAGGAGGCGGCCCGCCAGATGCTCGCCCAGGGCACCCGGGGCAGCATCGTCACCATGGCGTCCGGCGCGGTCGACACCGGCGGACCGGGACTGCTCTGCTACGGCGCGGCGAAGGCGGCCGTGGTCCAGCTCACCAAGACCCTGGCCAACGAGGTCGGCCGGCACGGCATCCGGGTCAACGCGGTCGCGCCGGGCTGGATCCGCACCCCGATGACCGAGCGCCACGACCGCGAGGCCCAGGCGCACACCGAGGGCACGATGGCCCGGATGGCACCCCTCGGCCGGGTCGGCGAGCCGGACGACGTCGCCCACGCGGTGCTGTACCTGGCGTCGGACGCGTCGGCGTTCACGACGGGTCAGATACTTCGCCCGAACGGGGGTGTGGCGATGCCCTGGTGACGTCCCCGGCCCGCCAGGCCGCCACCCAGCGCCCCGTCGACAGCGCTCCGGCCGCACGCCCCTGGGGCACACAGTGCACGGGCAGCACGCCCAGCCCCCATCCGCCGGCCGCGACGGCCCCTTCCAGCACGCCCGAGCCCTGCCCCAGGGCGAGCCGCAGCACGGCCCACCACCACACCGCCGCGAACCCGAGCGCGACCCCCCAGCGCACTATCCGCCCCACCATGCCCGCCATCACCTCCTGCCGGACGCTAGACCGTCGCCTGCCCTGGACGGGAGGCGCATCGAGGGCTCACCGATGCAACGCCGAGCCACTCGAGACAGCCGGTCCGGCATTCCAGGCCGAGCCGCTAGGCGTTCTCCGCCTGGAACATCCAGTGATGCTTCTCCAGATCCGCGGTGACCCCGATGAAGATGTCCTGGGACACCGGATCCGGCTCGCCCGTGGCGGCCACCCGCTCCCGCATCCGGGTGATCACCGCGCCCAGCGCGTCCACCATCGCCCCGACCGCGTCCGTGTCCTTGATCCAGCCCGCGGGCGCGGCCTTGATGCCGCCGGCGGAGGCCACCGTGGCAGCCCGTCCGTCGGGCGGGACGCCGAGGGCCGAGGCCCGCTCGGCCACGGTGTCGGAGTGGGTGCGCGCGGAGGCGACGACCTCGTCGAGCTGAAGGTGGATGGACCGGAAGCGGGGCCCCACGACGTTCCAGTGGATCTGCTTGGCGATCAGCGAGAGGTCCACCAGATCGACGAGGGCGCCTTGCAGCGCCTCGGACACGGTCTTCAGATCCGCGTCGGCCAACGGGCTCTTCACGACGTACATCCGCTTCCTCCAGTGCTTCGGCGCCGTCACGTCCCTCCACCATGACCGCACCACCCGAACCGGGCAAACGGTATGAACGACGCGAAGTGCGCACATGGAGAAGCCCCGGCAGGCTCCCCCAGGTCTCCCTGAAGCAGCCGCCGGGGCTTTCACTCGTTCCGGATCGCTAGGCCGCGTGCGCGAACCTCACGCGGCGACCACGTCCACCGCTTCCGCGGGCGCCTTGATGGTCACCCGTTCCGGTGGCACACCGGTCACCGACACCGAACCCAGCATCGGTCGGACCGGCGTGGGTACGGGCTCGGTGGCCGCGGCGGACTGGGCCAGCTCGGCGAGCGCCAGCTCGTCGCTCACTTCTCGCATGAGTTCCGACATCCGTACGTCCAGCGCGTCGCAGATGGCGGCGAGCAGCTCGGAGGAAGCCTCCTTCTGCCCCCGCTCCACCTCGGAGAGATAGCCGAGTGAGACTCGGGCGGACGAGGAGACTTCGCGCAGAGTACGGCCCTGGCGTTGGCGCTGCCGACGCAGCACGTCACCCAGCAGGCGACGGAGCAGAATCATCGGTGGCTCCCTCCTCGGACCGCGTAGCCGCATCCTTCTCGCCCCACCGTACCGCCTCGCGCCGCGGCCGTGCGGGGAGCGATGTCGTGTTCACTCAGGGCTGCAAACATCAAAACCCCCCGTTCCGTTCCGTATCCTGTGCCCGCTCATTCCCGGTCTGTTCGCCCGCAAGCCGCTCCAGGAGCACTGCGAGCACGCTCCGTACACTCTCCATACGAATTTCCGCACGGCTGCCGTTCAACCGCAGAGCCTCCACTTTTCCGCCACCGGCAGAACCAGGGTGGTCGGTGAGGGGCCCGTCGACGGCCACGAAGACCGTCCCCACGGGCCGGCCGTCCTGCGGATCAGGGCCGGCGACCCCGGTGGTCGCGATGCCCCAGTCGGCACCCAGAGCCTTGCGTACTCCGGCCGCCATCTCTGCCGCGACCTGCGGATCCACCGCTCCCTGTCGGGCCAGCAGGGCGGCGTCGACGCCCAGCAGCTCATGCTTCAGCTCGGTGGCGTAGGCGGTGACCGAACCCCGGAACACCTTGGACGCTCCGGGGACCTCCGTGATCTCCGCCGCTACCAGGCCACCGGTGAGCGACTCGGCGACGGCGAGGGTCTCGCCCCTCACGGTCAGTAGTCGCACCAGTTCGGCGGCCCGCGAGCTCACGAATCCTTCTCCTCCAACGCCGCCGCGCGCTCGGCGATTCCCCGGCGGCGCAGCACAATGGCTTGTCTTACGTAGTCGAGGCCGGTGACGACGGTGAGAACGACCGCCACGGCCATCACCCAGAACCGCAGAGTGGCCAGCCACCCCGTCAGTGCCAGGACGTACATCCCGACGGCCACGCCCTGGGTGAGCGTCTTGAGCTTGCCGCCCCGGCTGGCGGGGATCACGCCGTAGCGAATGACCAGAAAACGCAGCAGTGTGATGCCGAGTTCCCTGCCGAGGATCACCACGGTGACCCACCACGGCAGATCGCCCAGGGACGACAGGCAGATGAGCGCCGCCCCCATGATCGCCTTGTCGGCGATGGGGTCGGCGATCTTCCCGAAGTCGGTGACCAGGTTGTAGGTGCGCGCCAGATGCCCGTCGAACAGGTCGGTGATCATGGCGATGGCGAAGGCCGCCCAGGCCAGCGAACGCCAGGCCGGGTCGTAACCGCCGTCCGCCAGCATCAGCGCCACGAATCCGGGCACCAGGACGAGCCGCAGCATCGTCAGCAGATTGGCGACGTTCCAGACGCTGGCCTGGTTGACGGCCGCGGCCGCGATCTTCCCGCCACGCGCGGGCCGGCCCTCGGAGCCGGTGGCGCCCTCGGCCGATGCGGAACCGGAGACCTCGGAGGCAACGCCGTCGGCAGCGGCGGCGGGACCCCGGGCGCCCTGCGCGCCGGAGGAGCCACCCGCGGCGGATGCCGGGACTCCGGTCATCTGCCCGCCTCCTCACTACACGCGAGCGAGCCGGTCAGCGGCTCGGCCACCAGGTCGACACCTTCCGTACCGACCACCTTCGCCTCGACCATACGTCCGACGCTCAGGCCCTCGCCGCTCGTGAGCAGCACCTGGCCGTCCGTCTCCGGCGCCTGGTGCGCGGCGCGGCCGTACACGCCCTCTTCCTCGTCGACGGACTCGACCAGGACGTGCACCGTCTCTCCGACGCGCTCCTCGGCACGCTGCGAGACCAGCTCCTCGGCCAGCCGGGACACCCGCGCCAGACGCTCGGCGACGACGTCCTCGTCGAGCTTGTTGTCGTACGTCGCCGCCTCCGTGCCCTCCTCGTCGGAGTAGCCGAAGACACCGATGGCGTCCAGGCGGGCGCCGGTCAGGAAGCGCTCCAGCTCGGCCAGGTCGGCCGCGCTCTCACCGGGGAAGCCGACGATGAAGTTGGAGCGCACGCCGGCCTCGGGGGCCTTGGAGCGGATCGTGTCCAGCAGCTCCAGGAAGCGGTCGGTGTCGCCGAAGCGGCGCATGGAGCGCAGCACGTCGGGCGCGGAGTGCTGGAAGGACAGGTCGAAGTACGGAACGACCTTCGGGGTGGAGGTCAGCACGTCGATCAGGCCCGGGCGCATCTCGGCCGGCTGGAGGTAGCTCACGCGCACGCGCTCGATGCCGTCGACCTCGGCCAGCTCCGGCAGCAGGGACTCCAGCAGGCGGATGTCGCCCAGGTCCTTGCCGTAGGAGGTGTTGTTCTCGGAGACCAGCATGATCTCCTTCACGCCCTGTTCGGCCAGCCACCGCGTCTCGTTCAGCACGTCGCTCGGGCGGCGTGAGATGAAGGAGCCGCGGAACGAGGGGATGGCGCAGAAGGAACAGCGCCGGTCACAGCCGGAGGCGAGCTTGACCGAGGCGACCGGGGCACCGTCCAGCCGGCGGCGCAGGGGCGCGCGCGGGCCGGAGACGGGCGCGACGCCCTCCGGGAGGTCGGCGGGGCCATGGCCGGGCAGTGCGACGGCGGCGGCCGATTCCTGCCGCTCGGCCGGGCTGATCGGCAGCAGCTTGCGGCGGTCGCGCGGGGTGTGCGCGGCGTGGATGCCGCCGGACAGGATGGTCTGCAGGCGGTCGGAGATGTCCGCGTAGTCGTCGAAGCCGAGCACGCCGTCGGCCTCGGGCAGCGCCTCGGCCAGCTCCTTGCCGTACCGCTCGGCCATGCAGCCCACCGCTACGACGGCCTGGGTTCTCCCCTGGTCCTTGAGGTCATTGGCCTCGAGGAGGGCGTCGACGGAGTCCTTCTTCGCGGCCTCGACGAAGCCACAGGTGTTGACCACGGCGACATCGGCGTCCGCGGCGTCCTCGACGAGCTGCCAGCCGTCCGCCTCCAAACGGCCTGCGAGCTCCTCGGAGTCCACCTCGTTACGGGCACAGCCGAGAGTGACGAGTGCGACGGTACGGCGTTCAGGCATGGGCTCAAGACTACTTTGTCTCACTGACAGCCCACGTCGACGGGGTTGGCCGATCTTGGCCGACCCCGTCACACACGCTCTGCTGAGGGGCCGGTCACCCGGCCACAGGGTCGCCCTTCGTGTACGTGAGACGCTCCACGGTGCCCGGCTGGAAGTTGTCGTCGATCTTCTTGCCGTTGACGTACAGCTCGATCGCGCCGGCGTCGCCGAGGATCAGGTTGATCTTGGAGCTGTCCTGGAAGGTCTTGGACGCGCCCTTGCTCAGCAGCCCGTCGAAGAGCATCCGGCCGTTGTGGTCCTTGGCCGAGATCCAGCTGCGTCCGTTCGGCGCACTGACCTGCACGGTCACCTTGTCCTGCGGGGCCGCGGCGATGGCGCTGTCGGAGGGCTCGCCGGTCGGCGCGGCGGGCTTGTCCTTCTTCGGAGTGGGTGAGGCGGACTTGCTGGCGGAGGACGTGGCACCCTCGGCGACCTGCGCCTTCGAGCCGCTTCCGGTGCCGCCGCCCTTGAGCGCGGTGAAGCCGACGAAGCCGATCACGACGACGATCGCGGCGACCATGGCCGCCGTCCAGTTCGGCGCGCGCCGCTCGGGGCGGATCCGCTCCGCCTCGAACAGAGGTGCCGCCGGGGTGGGGGCGGGACGGCCGCCGTGCTCCTCGTCGAACTGCGTGATCAGTGGCGCGGGATCGAGATGGACCACCTTGGCCAGCGTGCGGATGTGCCCGCGCGCGTACACGTCACCGCCACAGGAGGCGAAATCGTCCGCCTCGATGGCGTGCACGATGGCGATACGGACGCGAGTGGCACTGCTGACGTCGTCCACGGTGAGCCCGGCCGCGATCCGCGCCTGCTGCAGGGCGCGGCCCACGGGGACACGGGCTTCCTGGGACTCGTCTCGGAACGGACGCTCGTCTTCAGGGGAGTTGCCGATGGACACGGGGGCGCCTTTCGAGCGTATAGCCACCTGTGCTGGAAGCTCAGTCTAGGGGGGGTACGAAAGGGTGGGGCAACCGGACGGTGGGACTTTGTACGCCATCGGAATGGCCGGGCATCCCGATGGCTGGACAAGCAAGGACCCCAGGGTGAGATGCTTGCCTGTCCTCTCGCTCAACTTGACGTATGACAAAGGGAAACGGTTGCTCGCCGATCTCTAACGGGTGGATCACGGCGACCCGGCCGCCCGGCGTAACCCGCCTGCACCGGACGGCTCTTAGCTCCTACCCCTCGGACTCCCCGCGTATCAGCGCGAGCACGCCGTCCAGCTCGTCCGGCTTCACCAGGACGTCACGTGCCTTGGAGCCCTCGCTCGGTCCCACGACGCTGCGGGACTCCATGAGGTCCATGAGCCGCCCGGCCTTGGCGAAGCCGACGCGCAGCTTGCGCTGGAGCATGGACGTCGAGCCGAACTGCGTGGAGACGACCAGTTCGGCCGCCTGGCACAGCAGGTCGAGGTCGTCGCCGATGTCCTCGTCGATCTCCTTCTTCTGCTTGGTGCCCACGGTGACGTCGTCCCGGAAGACCGGCGCCATCTGGTCCTTGCAGTGCTGCACGACGCCCGCGACCTCGGCCTCGGTCACGAACGCGCCCTGCATACGGGTCGGCTTGTTCGCCCCCATCGGCAAGAACAGTCCGTCGCCCTTGCCGATCAGCTTCTCGGCGCCGGGCTGGTCGAGGATGACGCGCGAGTCGGCCAGCGAGGAGGTGGCGAAGGCCAGCCGGGAGGGCACGTTGGCCTTGATCAGACCGGTGACCACGTCGACCGACGGACGCTGGGTGGCGAGCACCAGGTGGATGCCGGCCGCGCGCGCGAGCTGCGTGATGCGCACGATCGCGTCCTCGACGTCGCGCGGCGCGACCATCATCAGGTCGGCCAGCTCGTCCACGATCACCAGCAGATACGGGTACGGCTGCAGCTCGCGCTCGCTGCCTTCGGGCAGCTTGACCTTGCCGTCGCGGATCGCCTGGTTGAAGTCGTCGATGTGCCGGAAGCCGAACGCGGCCAGGTCGTCGTAGCGCAGATCCATCTCGCGTACGACCCACTGGAGCGCCTCGGCGGCCCGCTTGGGGTTGGTGATGATCGGGGTGATCAGGTGCGGGATGCCCTCGTACGCGGTCAGCTCGACCCGCTTGGGGTCGACCAGGATCATCCGGACCTCCTCCGGGGTCGCCCGCATCATGATCGAGGTGATCAGGCAGTTGATGCAGGACGACTTGCCGGAGCCGGTCGCGCCGGCGACCAGCATGTGCGGCATCTTCGCCAGCGAGTGCATGACGTACCCGCCCTCGACGTCCTTGCCGAAGGCGACCAGCATCGGGTCGTCGTCCTCGGCGGACTCCGCGAGCCGCAGCACGTCGCCGAGGTTGACCATCTCCCGGTCGGTGTTCGGGATCTCGATGCCGACCGCGGACTTGCCGGGGATGGGGCTGATGATCCGCACGTCCGGGCTGGCGACCGCGTACGCGATGTTCTTGGTCAGGGCGGTGATCCGCTCGACCTTCACGGCGGGGCCGAGCTCCACCTCGTAGCGGGTGACCGTCGGACCGCGGGTGAAGCCGGTGACGGCCGCGTCCACCTTGAACTCGGAGAAGACCTGGCTGAGCGAGGCGACGACCGCGTCGTTGGCCTCGCTGCGCGCCTTGCCGGGGCCGCCGCGGGTGAGGAGGTCCAGGGAGGGCAGCGCGTAGGTGATGTCCCCGGCGAGCTGGAGCTGCTCCGCGCGCGGGGGCAGGTCCCGTGTCTCCTCGGGGGCCTTCTTGGTCAGGTCGGGGACGATCCCGGCCTTGAGCTGCTCCTGCTCGGGACGCGCGGCCGGCACCGGCGAGGGCGCGGGGGCCGGGGCGGGCGCGGGCGCGGGAGTGGGCACCGGGGTGGTCTCCTCGCGGTCCCCGACGGTGACGCCCTGCGTGAGGTCGGCGACCAGCGGGGAAGGCGGCATGCCGTGCAGCACGGCGCCGTCGAGAGCGGCAGCGGCGGCCGCCGCGACGTCCACGGCGTCCATCTGGCGCTGCGGGTCGGGCTGGGGCACCGCGGAGCGCCTGGGGCGGCCGCGGCGCCGCGAGAGGGCCTCTTCCTCGGCGCTGTCGGGGTCGTACGCCTGGGGGGCGCCGGAGCGCCTGCGCGGGCGCGCGGGCAGCGCCTCGCGCCACTGCTCGTCGTAGCGCTCGTCGTCCTCGGTGGTGAACTCCTGCGCCTCGTAATCGTGCAGCACGCCCAGGCGCACGCCGAGTGCCCGCAGCCGCTGCGGGATGGCGTTGACCGGAGTGGCGGTCACCACGAGCAGACCGAAGACCGTCAGCAGCACCAGCAGGGGTACGGCGAGCACGTCGGACATGGTGTACGTCAGGGGGGTCGCCGCCGCCCAGCCGATGAGGCCGCCGGCATCCCTTATGGCCTGCATGCCGTCGCTGCGCGCGGGCGCGCCGCAGGCGATGTGGACCTGTCCGAGCACGCCGATGACGAGCGCGGACAGGCCGATCACGATGCGCCCGTTGGCCTCCGGCTTCTCCGGATGCCGGATGAACCGTACGGCGATCACCGCGAGCAGTATCGGCACCAGCAGGTCGAGCCGGCCGAAGGCGCCGGTGACAAGGATCTCCACGAGGTCGCCGACAGGGCCCTTCAGGTCGGCCCAGGTGCCGGCGGCGACGATCAGCGCGACACCGAGGAGCAGCAGCGCGACGCCGTCCTTGCGGTGGGCCGGGTCGAGGTTCCTCGCACCCTGCCCTATGCCGCGGAAGACGGCGCCGACGGCGTGCGCGAGGCCGAGCCAGAGGGCGCGCACCAGCCGGTACACGCCCCCGGTGGGGTTCGGTGCCGGCTTCGGCGGCGCCGCCTTCTTCGCCGGGGCCTTCTTGGCGGGCGCCTTCTTGGCCGGGGTCTTCTTGGCCGCGGGCTTCCTCGCCGCAGCCTTCGCGGGAGCAGCCGCCTTCTTCGCGGGCTGCTTCTTGGCTGCGGAGGGACGTGAGGCCATGGATGTGAGATTACCGGTGGAGACGACAGCGGACACGTGTGCCCACAGCTTCACCCGTTCGTGTCGCCCTTGCGGGTACCCGGAACTGACGCACACTCATGGGCAACCGCCGTCCCGGTGTACGTCAGTTCTGCGCCGGCACCGACGAACCGCCGGCCCCGGCACCCGGCTCCAGGGCGTCCAGCGCGCGGCGCAGCCCGGTGAGTTTGCGCTCCAGGTGAGCCGCCGTGGCCACCGCGGCCGCATCCGCCGAATCGTCGTCCAGCTGCTTGGACAGCGCCTCGGCCTGCTCCTCGACAGCCGCGAGCCGCGCGGACAGCTCGGCGAGCAGCCCGGCCGACTCCTTGCCGCCGACCGCGCCCTTGCCGCCGCCCTCCAACTGCAGCCGCAGCAGAGCCGCCTGCTCGCGCAGCTGGCAGTTCTTCATGTACAGCTCGACGAAGACCGAGACCTTCGCGCGCAGCACCCACGGGTCGAACGGCTTGGAGATGTAGTCCACCGCGCCCGCCGCGTACCCGCGGAAGGTGTGGTGCGGTCCATGGTTGATCGCCGTGAGAAAGATGATCGGGATGTCCCGGGTCCGCTCGCGCCGCTTGATGTGCGCGGCGGTCTCGAATCCGTCCATGCCCGGCATCTGGACATCCAGCAGGATGACCGCGAAATCGTCCGTGAGCAGTGCCTTGAGCGCTTCCTCCCCGGACGATGCCCGCACCAGCGTCTGATCGAGCGCAGAGAGGATCGCCTCCAGCGCCAGCAGATTCTCCGGCCGGTCATCGACCAGGAGGATCTTGGCCTTCTGCACCATGGCCCGCCCTCCTCGCCCCGGCGGTACACCGGGCGCCGCCCCAGGGGACGACTCCCTATCGCCGCCCGTCCTTGTGCCGGTCATCGTAGCCGTACCCCGCCCGTCGCCACACCCTGTCACCGCGATGTCACTGTGCACGTAACGGAAACGCAGCAGGGGTCCGGATGGTTCCCGGAATCCGGCATTCCCATACGTGCGCGGCCCCCTTGAGTCCTACGTTCGCAGCCGCCTCACATGCGCAACTCCCGACGACCGCCAGAGGTTCCCCGGGCGTTCACATCCCGGGGAACCCTTCGGGTCACTTCGCGCCCATCCACTGCTGCATCACGGCCAGCAGATGGTCCGGGTCGACCGGCTTGGTCACGTAGTCCGAGGCGCCCGACTCGATCGCCTTCTCCCGGTCGCCCTTCATCGCCTTCGCCGTCAGGGCGATGATCGGCAGCCCTGCGAACTGCGGCATCCTGCGGATCGCCGTGGTCGTCGCGTAGCCGTCCATCTCCGGCATCATGATGTCCATCAGGACGACCGCCACGTCGTCGTGCTGCTCCAGCACCTCGATGCCCTCGCGGCCGTTCTCGGCGTACAGCACCGACAGCCCGTGCTGCTCCAGCACGCTGGTCAGCGCGAACACATTACGGATGTCGTCGTCGACGATCAGCACCTTCTCGCCGCCGAACCGCACCGCGCGCGCGGGGTGCGGTGTGCCCTCCTGCTCGGGGGCCACCGCCCACTGCTCGTGCCGCGGCTCGCCCTGCGGCAGACCGCGCCGCCGGCGCCGGAAGAGCGCCGCGGGACCGTTCTGCGTCTCCCGGTACGACTTCACCTCGGCCGGCGTCTCGATCTCCACGGCGGACAGCTCCAAGGACTGCCGCGCCTCCGAGGCGAGCAGCTCGCCCGCCTCCAGCGCGGGCACGGACTGCTGGTAGCCCTGCGGCGGCAGTTCGCTCGGGTGCAGCGGCAGGTACAGCGTGAACGTCGAGCCGCGGCCCGGTTCGCTCTGCGCGTGGATCTCACCGCCGAGCAGCTGCGCGATCTCCCGCGAGATCGACAGGCCGAGGCCGGTACCGCCGTACTTGCGGCTGGTCGTGCCGTCCGCCTGCTTGAACGCCTCGAAGATCACCCGCATCTTGCTGGCCGCGATGCCGATGCCCGTGTCCGTCACCGAGAACGCGATCAGCGGCCCGTCCGGATCGGCCAGCGATCCGGTCTCCAGCAACTGCTCCCGGATGCCCACCGGCACGTCCGCGCTGGCGGGCCGGATCACCAGCTCCACCGAACCCGAGTCGGTGAACTTCACCGCGTTCGACAGCAGGTTGCGCAGCACCTGGAGCAGCCGCTGCTCGTCGGTGTGCAGGGTCGCGGGCAACTCCGGGGAGACCCGTACGGACAGGTCCAGGCCCTTCTCCGCGGTCAGCGGGCGGAAGGTGGCCTCCACGTAGTCCACGAGCTGGACGAGCGCGATACGCGTCGGTGAGACGTCCATCTTGCCCGCCTCGACCTTCGACAGGTCGAGGATGTCGTTGATCAGCTGGAGCAGGTCGGAACCGGCGCCGTGGATGGTCTCGGCGAACTCGACCTGCTTCGGCGAGAGATTGCCCTCGGCGTTGTCGGCCAGCAGCTTGGCCAGGATCAGCAGCGAGTTGAGCGGGGTGCGCAGCTCGTGCGACATGTTGGCGAGGAACTCGCTCTTGTAGCGCATGGACACCGCGAGCTGCTCGGCGCGCTCCTCCAGGACCTGCCGAGCCTCCTCGATCTCGGTGTTCTTCACCTCGATGTCGCGGTTCTGGCGGGCCAGCAGCTCGGCCTTCTCCTCCAGTTCGGCGTTGGAGGCCTGCAGCGCCTTCTGCCGGTTCTCCAACTCGGCCGACCGCTCGCGCAGTTGCTCGGTCAGCTCCTGCGACTGCTTCAGCAGCTGCTCGGTCTTGGTGTTGACCGAGATGGTGTTGACGCTGGTCGCGATCATCTCGGCGATCTGGTTGAGGAAGTCCTTCTGGATCTGCGTGAACGGCGTGAAGGAGGCCAGCTCGATCACGCCGAGCACCTGGCCCTCGAACAGCACCGGCAACACGATCACCTGCGCCGGCGGGGCCTCGCCGAGCCCGGAGGAGATCTTCAGATAGCCGCTGGGCGCGTTCTCCACCAGGATCGTGCGCTTCTCCTCGGCGGCCGTGCCGACCAGCGCCTCACCGGGCCGGAACGACGTCGGCATGGACCCCATCGAGTAGCCGTACGAGCCCTGCATCCGCAGCTCGTAGGTGTCCTCGCCGTTACCGAGACCCTTGCCCTCGGCCATCGGCATCGCCATGAAGAACGCGCCGTGCTGCGCGGACACCACCGGCGTCAGCTCGCTCATGATCAGCGAGGCCACGTCCTCCAGGTCGCGGCGGCCCTGCATGAGGGCCGAGATGCGGGCCAGGTTGCCCTTGAGCCAGTCCTGCTCCTTGTTGGCGATCGTGGTGTCGCGCAGGTTGGCGATCATCTTGTTGATGTAGTCCTGCAGCTCCTGGATCTCGCCGGACGCGTCCACGTCGATCTTCAGGTTCAGGTCACCGCGGGTCACCGCGGTCGCCACGCGCGCGATGGCACGCACCTGCCGGGTGAGGTTCCCGGCCATCTCGTTCACCGACTCGGTCAGGTCCCGCCAGGTGCCGTCGACGTCACGCACGCGTGCCTGGCCGCCGAGCTGTCCCTCGGTGCCCACCTCGCGCGCGACGCGCGTGACCTCCTCGGCGAAGCTGGACAGCTGATCAACCATCGTGTTGATCGTCGTCTTCAGCTCAAGGATCTCGCCACGGGCGTCAATGTCGATCTTCTTCGTCAGGTCACCCTTGGCGATGGCCGTGGTGACCATGGCGATGTTGCGCACCTGACCGGTCAGGTTGGACGCCATGCCGTTCACGGACTCCGTGAGGTCCTTCCAGGTGCCGGCCACACCCGGTACGTGCGCCTGGCCGCCCAGGATGCCGTCCGTGCCCACCTCACGGGCCACCTTGGTGACCTGGTCGGCGAACGAACTCAGCGTCTTCACCATGGTGTTGATGGTGTCGGCGAGCTGCGCGACCTCACCGCGCGCCTCGATCGTCACCTGCCGCGTCAGGTCGCCGTTGGCGACGGCCGCGGACACCTGGGAGATGTTGCGCACCTGCATGGTCAGGTTGTTGGCCATCAGGTTGACGTTGTTGCTCAGGTCCTTCCAGATGCCGGTGACGCCCGGTACGTGCGCCTGACCGCCCAGAATGCCCTCGGTACCCACCTCACGGGCCACCCGGGTCACCTGCTCGGCGAAGCTGGACAGCTGATCAACCATCGTGTTGACCGTCGTGACCAGCTCAAGGATCTCGCCCTTGGCGTCGACAGTGATCTTCTTCGACAGGTCGCCCTTGGCCACCCCCGTCGTGACCTCGGCGATGTTGCGCACCTGGATGGTCAGGTTGTTCGCCATGAAGTTCACGGACTGCGTGAGGTCCTTCCAGGTACCGGAGACCCCCTGCACCTCGGCCTGGCCGCCGAGGATGCCCTCCGTACCCACCTCACGGGCCACCCGGGTGACCTCCTCCGCGAACGACGACAGCTGGTCGACCATCGTGTTCAGGGTGTTCTTCAGTTCCAGGATCTCCCCGCGCGCGTCCACGGTGATCTTCTGGGAGAGGTCACCGCGGGCCACGGCGGTGGCGACCTGGGCGATGTTGCGCACCTGGGCGGTGAGGTTGCCGGCCATGCCGTTCACGGAGTCGGTCAGGTCCCGCCACACACCGGCGACACCGGGCACCTGCGCCTGACCGCCGAGGCGGCCCTCCGTACCCACGTCCCGGGCCACCCGGGTCACCTGGTCGGCGAAGGCGGACAGCTGGTCCACCATCGTGTTGATCGTGTTCTTCAGCTCGAGGATCTCGCCGCGGGCGTCAACGTCGATCTTCTGCGACAGGTCGCCGCGCGCCACCGCCGTCGTCACCTGGGCGATCTGCCGCACCTGCGAGGTCAGGTTGCCGGCCATGAAGTTGACGGAGTCCGTCAACTCCTTCCACGTACCCGACACGCCGTCCACCCGGGCCTGACCGCCGAGGCGGCCCTCCGTACCCACGTCCCGGGCCATCCGCGTGACCTGGTCGGCGAAGCTCGACAGCTGGTCGACCATCGTGTTCACGGTGTTCTTCAACTGGAGCATCTCGCCGGAGACGTCCACCGTGACCTTCTGCGAGAGGTCGCCGTTGGCCACCGCCGTGGTCACCTGGGCGATGTTGCGCACCTGACCGGTCAGGTTGCGGAACGCGGTGTTGACGGAGTCGGTCAGGTCCTTCCAGTCACCGGCCGCGCCCGGCACCTGCGCCTGGCCGCCCAGCTCGCCCTCGACCCCGATCTCCCGGGCCACCCGGGTCACCTCGGCACCGAACGCCGACAGCTGGTCCACCATCCCGTTGACGGTGTTCTTCAGCTCCAGCATCTCGCCGGCCACGTCCACCGTGACCTTCTGCGACAGGTCACCGCTGGCCACGGCGGTCGTCACGGCGGCGATGTCCCGCACCTGCGTGGTCAGGTTCCGGAAGACCGTGTTGACGGAGTCCGTCAGGTCCTTCCAGATACCCGCGGCACCGGGAACGTTCGCCTGCCCGCCGAGCCGTCCCTCCGCGCCGACCTCGTTCGCCACGCGCGTGACCTCGTCCGCGAAGATCCGCAGCGTCTCGGTCATCTGGTTGATCGTCTCGGCGAGCTGCGCCACCTCGCCGCGCGCCGGAACCGTCACCTTCTGGGACAGATCACCGTTGGCGACAGCCGTCGTGACCTGCGAGATCCCCCGCACCTGCGCGGTCAGGTTGCCCGCCATCGTGTTGACGGAGTCGGTCAGCTCCTTCCACACGCCGGCCACCCCGGGCACCTGCGCCTGACCGCCCAGGATGCCCTCGGTGCCCACCTCGCGGGCGACCCGGGTCACCTCGACGGAGAAGGACGACAGCTGCTCCACCATCGTGTTGACGGTGTTCTTCAACTCCAGCATCTCGCCCGCGACATGGACGGTGACCTTGCGCGACAGATCACCGCGCGCGACCGCCGTCGTCACCAGCGCGATGTCGCGCACCTGAGCGGTCAGCTGCCGCGCCATGGTGTTGACGGACTCCGTCAGGTCCTTCCACGAACCCGACATACCGCGCACCCGCGCCTGTCCGCCGAGCTTGCCCTCGGTGCCGACCTCGCTGGCCACGCGCGTGACCTCGTCGGTGAACGTGGACAGCTGGTCCACCAGGTTGTTGACGGTACGGCCGACCTTCAGGAACTCGCCGCGCAGCGGATGTCCGGTCCCGTCGTCCGGCGCCTGCGTCCGCAGCTCCATCCGCGGCGACAGATCGCCCTCGGCGACCGCCGTCAGCACCCGGCTGACCTCCGACACCGGCCAGACGAGGTCGTCCACCAGCGCGTTGGAGGCGTCGATGGCGGACGCCCAGGAGCCCTCGCAGGCGCCCGTCTCCAGCCGCTCCGTGAGTTTTCCCTCACGCCCCACCATGCGCCGCACCCGGGACAGCTCCCCGGTCAGATGCATGTTCCGGTCGGCCACCTCGTTGAAGACGGCCGCGATCTCCGACATCACCCCGTCCCCGGACACCGTGAGCCGCTTGCGGAAGTTCCCGTCGCGCATCGAGACGAGAGCCACCAGCAGCCGGTTCAGGGCAGCCGTGTCCACCGCGGTGGTGCCCCCGTTCCCGCCCAGGGACCGTCCGCCTTTCGCGCGCGCCTTCGTGCCACGCGTCGCCGCGCCAGACTCCACTGTGTCCCTCCCGGAGGGGTAGACCGCTACTGCTGTGCTCCGTGCTCGGCCGCTTCGGCCCCGGCCTGCCGGTCATCGGCATACCGGATACTTCCGCGTATCCGTTACTGCTGCGTATTTCTGCCAGACGAGATCCGGCCACACCAGAGGCTGCTGCCCGCCGTACACGGAACACACGCAGCCCGACCCGACCTTCATCAGAATCTTGCCCAGTGTTTCACCCGGGCCGAACCAGGCCATAACAGTTCGGCAGCTTCGCACATCGCCCGCACACCGTGGGGGGTAAACACCGGTGACCGGCATCCGCTCGGACGGTGAAGGTAAGTAACCTTGCATCCGGCTGTCCAGCCGCACCGGTCCGACCGGCTTGGGCGGTGGCACGAGAACGAGCGGGCATCGGAGGGGCGGCCGCAGACCATGACCACCGGAGTGATCCCCGGGGGACAGCCCCCGGAGCCACAGCCGACGGGCGAGCGGATGCCGCAGCAGCGGCACGAGCCGGCCGGCCATGCTGCCCTGCACGTCGACAACTGGCCGAGGAGTTCTGTGATCACCGCGCGCGCGGCCGCCACCTTTGAGCCCGTCGGGCGATCGGTCGCGACCGCCCGGTCCTTCGTCCGCGACACGCTCCAGGGCTGGGGCTTTGCCGACATCGTCGACGACGCCGTCGTCCTCACCAGCGAGCTGGTGACCAACGCGGTCGTCCACGCGGGCACGCACGCCGACGTGCTGTGCCTGCGCACCGAGGACGGTGTGCGCATCGAGGTCTCCGACCGCTACCCGGAACGCGAGGTCCCCCTCCAGAGCGCTGCCGCCACGATGGGCAGCCCCGACCGCGAAGGGGGTCGTGGCCTCCAGCTGTGCGCGGCCCTGGCCGCCCGCTGGGGCGTGGACTACACCCCCACGCACAAGAACGTCTGGTTCCAGCTCAACCTCCCCCAGCGCCCGGTCGGCACCCGTACCGCGGGCCCGTCCCTGCCCGCCGAGCTGCTCCCGCTCGCCGACGGCCGGGTCCGGGTCGCGGTCCTCCAGGTCGACCGCAAGGGCGCCATCACCGCCTGGAACGAGGACGCCGAGGAACTGTTCGGGTACGCGGCGACAGAGATCATCGGCAGGCCCCTCACCGAACTCGCGGCCTGGCCGCACACCCCCGGCACCAGCACCGGCATCGCCGAGGCCCTCCAGCTGTCCCGCTGGGAGGGAAGCTACGGCGTCCGCGGCGCCGACGGCCGCGTGGCCCCGGTCTACGCCTCCCACCTCAGGGTCCGCGACACCGGCGGCGAGCCCTCCACCGTCTGCCTCCTGGTGCGCGACCACGAACGCGCCGTACTCCAGACGCCGTCCCGCGTCCCGGCCGGGGACCAGAGCCAGCCCTCCGACGGCCAGAACACCGACCCGTTCGAGGTGTTCATCGGCTCCCCCGCCCCGGACGACCTCGACGGCCTCCTGCAGCGCACGGTGGAACGCGCCCGCGACATGCTCGACGGCGACTCCGCCTTCCTGCTGCTGGCCACCGACGACGAGACGGAGCTGGAGGTCCGCGCCTCCACCGGCCTGCCCTCCGCCCGCCAGCGCTTCGCGCGCGTGCCCGTCGAAGCTGGCCCGGGTCGCTACGGCTCCGCGCGCATGCCCGCCGTCCATGACGACCTGACGGCCGTACCCGGCGCCGTCGGCCTGCTGTCCGGCACCGGCATGCGCTCGGTCGTGACCGTCCCGCTGAAGGTCGAGGGCCGCCTCACCGGCTCCCTCGGCGTCGCGGCCGAGGCACCCGGGCGCTACTCCAACGAGGAGGCGCTGCGCCTGCAGTTCGCCGCCGACCGCATCGCCCTGGCCGTCGAGTCGGCCCGCCTCGGCGAACTGGAACGCCTGCGCCGCGGCTCCCTCAGCTTCCTGGTCGAGGCCTCCGACCTGCTGGCCGGCACGCTCGACCGCGACCAGACCCTGGCCCTGATGGCCCAGATGACCGTGCCGACGCTGGCCACCTGGTGCGCCGTCTACACGATCGCCGACCAGGCCTCGGATCCGTACCTGTCGTACGTTCTGCACGAGGACGAGGAACTCATCGACGGCATCAAGTCGCTGCTGTCGAAGATCGCCCCGCCGGACCCGGTACCGACCCCCGGGGCCCGTGTGTGGACCGTTCCCGCCGAGGTGGCACACCAGGCGGCCCTGCGCACCTCCATGCGCAGCCTCGGGCTGTCCGGCGGGCCCACGCACCGGGTCTCCTCGAGCATCGGCCCGACGCTCGCCACGGCCTCCGCGGTCGGCGGCGAGACGGTCGTGCTGCCGCTCGTCGCCCGCAACCGCGTCATCGGCATGCTCGTCCTCGGCAAGCCCACCGACGAACACTTCCGCCAGGAGATCCTGGAGCTGGCGGAGGACTTGTCCCGCCGGGCCGCGCTCGCCCTGGACAACGCCCGCCTCTACTCGGAGCGCACGGCCATCAGCCAGGCCCTCCAGCGCAGCCTGCTCCCACCCGGCACGCCGCACATCGACGGCGTCGAGGTGGAGGTCATCTACCGCGCGGCCGGCGAGGGCAACGAGGTCGGCGGCGACTTCTACGACCTCTTCCCGATCGGCAACGGCGCCTACGGCTTCGCCATCGGCGACGTCTGCGGTACGGGCCCCAACGCGGCGGCGGTCACCGGCCTCGCCCGGCACGCCCTGCGCCTGCTGGCCCGCGAGGGCCTGTCCGGCCCGGCGGTCCTGGAGCGCCTGAACTCCGCGATCCTCGACGAGGGCGACCGCAGCCGCTTCCTGACCCTTCTCTACGGCGAGATGCGCCCCCAGGCGGACGGCAGCGCCGAACTGAAGGTGGTCTGCGCCGGCCACCCGCTCCCGCTGCGCCTGCGCCAGGACGGCACGGTGGTCACGGCCGCCGAACCCCAGCCGCTGCTGGGCGTCATCGAGGACCTGGAGCTGTACGAGGAGATGGTCACCCTCGACCCGGGTGATGTGCTGCTCTGCGTCACGGACGGGGTCACCGAACGCCGTGAGGGCACGCGCATGCTGGGCGACGACGGCCTCGCCGACGTCCTCACCACGTGCACGGGCCTGACGGCGGGCGCGGTCGCGGCACGCATCATGCGCGCGGTGGAACGCTTCGCGTCCGACGCCCCGTCGGACGACATGGCAATTCTGGCGATGCGGGTCCCGGGAATCCATCAGGAGGCATGAAAAAGGCCCCACCCGAAAGGGTGGGGCCTTTTTACTGGAGCCCCCAAACGGAATCGAACCGTTGACCTTCTCCTTACCATGGAGACGCTCTGCCGACTGAGCTATGGGGGCCTGTCGTTTTTGAGGTTTCCCTCTCGGCGACGAGGAAACTGTACCCCGAACTGGCCCGAGTTCCCAAACTCGTTCGGACCCCGATCAGAAGGCGGGCTGCAGCAGTCCGCCGAGGGCGTTGCACGCGGAGACGATGCGCTGCATCTCCCGCTTGGTGAGCGAGGCGTCCACGGGCAGCGCGAGCGTCTCGTCCGCCGCCAGTTCCGTCTCGGGCAGCGCTACGCACCGGCGGAATTCCGGCAGCCGGTGCACAGGCGTCTTGACCGGCACCCGGCATTCAACGCCCCTGGCCCGCAAAGCGCGCGCGAAGGCGTCCCGGTCCGGCCGGCCGTTCCCCGGCACCCGCACGACGTACTGCTGGTACGTGTGCCCGTCACCACCGTCCGGCGTACGCACTCCCTTGAGCTTGGCGTCGAGGTAAGCGGCCCGCTGTCTGCGCTGAGCTATCTCGTCGTGCGGCGCCTCGGACTCGCCCTGCTCCAGCACCAGCAGCCCCTGCCGCTGCCCCAGCGCGTGCAACCGCCCGATGTCGGCCCCCCGTCCGAAGCGGTGTATGGCAACGACGGCGGCCGTGCGGGGAGTTACGGCGGCCTCGACAGCGCCGGGATCGAGGCAGTACGTCACCGGGTCTATGTCGGCGAAGACCGGGAGCGCACCGGCCAGGGTCACGGCCTCGGCGAGCTCGACGTTCCCGAAGGCCGGTACGACGACCTCGTCACCGACTCCGACGCCGGCGGCCCTGAGCATTGCAGCAGTTCCCATGTGCTGGATGCTGAGCGCGCAACGTGAACGACACGTTAAGCAAAACGTAAAAAGGCCGGACCCCGAACCGAAGTTCAGGATCCGACCTTTTTGGAAGAATTGTTCGGCGGCGTCCTACTCTCCCACAGGGTCCCCCCTGCAGTACCATCGGCGCTGTGAGGCTTAGCTTCCGGGTTCGGAATGTAACCGGGCGTTTC
>NZ_LGDV01000236.1 GCF_001280015.1 Streptomyces sp. MMG1121 | reverse complement strand
GGTCTGGGTGGGGGTGGCGGTGCCGGTGGTGGTGTGTGTGACCTGGGCGGGCTCGGTGGGCGGGGCCGTGCCGGGCCCCGTGTGCCCGGGCTCGGGGGGCGGGGCGGTGGGTTCGACGGGGGTCCCCGGTAGGGGTCCGGACTCCGCGGGGTCGGTCGATGGGGCCGATCTGGCCACCGGCACCATGGCCGCGTCCGAGTCCTGGCCCGGTACCTCGCCGGTCCTCGGGCCCGTCATCGTGTGCCCGGTACGCCGGTGGCGTCGTCCGCGCCGACCAGGGCCCACCAGGCGACCAGGCCGAAGCAGACCGCCGTCAGGACGGTCGAGGGGCCGCCGATGTCGGCGTACACGAAGTCGATCAGCTGCCAGATCAGCAGGCCGCAGGCGGCCAGCGCGCAGTCCAGGCCGTGGCCGCCGGGTGCGCGGGACCGGTGCAGGCCGCGCAGTGCGCACACCAGCAGGGCCAGCCAGCCGCCCGCCAGGCAGAGCAGGCCGATCAGCCCCTGTTCGCCGAGCACCAGCAGGTACATGTTGTGCGGGGAGAGAAGGGGCTGCTTGCGGAACGCGGCGCCGGCGCCCCCCGTGTCGCTGCCGGAGGACAGGGCCAGGGAGGCGTGTCCGTCCCGGTACTCGGGGAAGCCCTTCAGGCCGACGCCGGTCAGCGGGTGCCCGCGCCACATGTCGACCGCGGCCGCCCACATCGTGTACCGGTCGGTGACCGACTGGTCGGGCGCGTCGGTGACCTGGGTGATGCTGTCGATCCGCTCCTGGAGCATCGCCGTACCCGCCCCGAACCCGCCCACGAGGACGACGCACACGGCCACGACCACCGCGCCCGCCTTCAGCGCCCGGCGCAGCCCGGCCAGCACCAGCTGCACGACGAGCGTGACGGCGGTGGCGATCCAGGCGCCCCGGCTGAAGGAGACCGCCAGCGGGAGCAGGAGGGCCAGGGCACAGGCCGTGGCCGTCAGCCGTACGCGTACCGGACCCCGGCCCAGCGCCAGCCCCGCCGCGCAGATCAGACCGAAGGACACCACCGTCGCCATGCCCATCACGTCCGACGGCCCGAAGGTGCCGACCGCGCGGATCTCCTGGCCCTGGTAGGTGGCGCCGGTGCCGGTGACGTACTGGTGCACGCCGATCGCGCCCTGCCACCCCGCGAGCGCCACGAACGACCAGGCCAGCAGCCGGAAGTCGCGCCGGTCGCGGACGAGGAGCAGGACGGCGGCGGGGACCAGCACGAAGATCTGGAGATAGCGGCCGAGGCCGGCGATCCCGGCGCCCGGCGAGACCGCGTGCAGCGCGGCGAGCGACACGCCGAACACCGGCAGGCCGAGGAGTACGGCCGCCCGCCGGGTCAGCGGGCGACGGCGCGCGCGCAGCAGCCGTACGGCGCAGTAGCCGACGACCAGCGCGGACAGCGCGTCGGCGGGGCCCGCGCCGCCGTCACCGCCGGGGGCGGTCGGCAGCGCGAGCAGCGCGACCACGGCCATGACGGGCAGCACCGGGGAGAGGCGCGCGGGGTGGCGCAGGGGCAGGGCGAGGGCCATCGGTCAGCTTCCCGTAGAGCGCACGAGGGCGGCCGCGGTGCGCAGCAGCACGCAGATGTCCTGCCACAGCGACCAGTTGTCGATGTAGGCGTTGTCGAAACGGGCCCGGTCCTCGATGGAGGTGTCGCCGCGCAGCCCGTGGATCTGGGCGAGCCCGGTGATACCGGTCCGCATCCGGTGCCGGGCCGCGTAGCCCGGGTGGGCCTTGCTGAACTGGGCGACGAAGTAGGGACGTTCGGGGCGCGGACCGACCAGGCTCATGTCACCCCTGAGGACGTTCCACAGCTGGAGCAGCTCGTCCAGCGAGGTCTGCCGCAGGAACCGGCAGAAGGGACTCATCCGGAGCTCGCCGGCCACGCTCCACCGGGTGGCCGCCTCGTGCTCGTCGACCGGGCGGTGGGTGCGGAACTTCAGCAGGGTGAAGGGGTGCCCGTCCCGGCCGGTGCGTTCCTGCCGGAAGACCACGCCGGGCCCGTCGGTGCGTCTCAGCACCAGCGCGCACCCCAGCAGCACCGGGCTGACCAGCATCAGCAGCGTCCCGGAGACCACCACGTCCAGCAGCCGCTTGCCGATGCTGCCACGCCGCCGCGAGCCGAGGTCGAGACGCCGTACGGCGAAACCGGCGAGCTGGTCGCGCATCTCGTACGACGGTGAGTCCGCGTCCAGCTCCCACACCGTGCACCCCGACTCGGCGAGCGCCCGCAGCAGCGGCCCCTTCCCGGTGCGTACGGAGGGGTCGACGGTGAGCACGGCCCGCACCCCGTTCTGGATGAGCGCCCGCTCCACCTCCTCGCCGCTGGTCAGCACGGGCAGCCCGCCGTGGCCGTCGGGACGCTCGGCGACGACGCCCACGGGCCGCACCCCGCAGCGCGGGTGCCGCAGCAGCGCGGCGGCCACCCGTTGCGCGGTCGCGGCGGGCCCGATGACCAGGGCGGTGCGCGGACGGCGCAGCAGCGCGACCCGGCGCCGCCAGTGCACCGCGCCCCGGCCCGCGCAGGCCGCCGCCGCGTGCAGCGCCACCCCGAACAGCAGGGTGCGGGCGCTCAGGGCGCGCTCGGGGGCGGAGGCGGCGAGCAGCGCGGCGAGACCCAGCCAGGCCACCGCGATCCGCCCGCACACCGCGGGCAGTTCGTCGAGTACGGCGGGCACGAGCCGGGCCGTGTGCGGGCGCAGCAGCAGCGCGCCGGAGACCAGTGCGGCGACCAGCACCGGGCGGCGCGCGGTCTCGTCCAGCGCGACCGCGCCGACCAGTGCCGCGAACAGGTCGGCGGCGAGCAGGGGCAGGGGCGAGGCGGGCCGGGCCGGCGGGCGCCGCAGCGGAAACCGGAAGCCGCCGGCCGCGCGGGCGGACAGGAGCTTGAGGTTCGGGAATCCAGGGTCCCAGGGCTGCGCCCCGGGAGAGGGGACGGTACTTTCCGCGGTCACGGGTGGATCGGCTCCCTGCTCTCGGAGGGCACGCGCGGACGTGTTTCTTCGTGCGCGTCGAGGAGTTCGCGGTAGAGGGCCGCGATCCGCTCGGCGGTGTGCCGCACGTCGTGCGTGGACAGGACGTGCCGGCGCCCCTCGCCGCCGAGCGCGGCGCGCAGCGGCGGGTCGGACAGCAGCCCGGCGACCGCCCCGGCCAGTGCCGTGGGGTCCTGCGGGGGGACCAGACAGCGGGCGGCGAGGGCGGGCGGCAGGCTCTCGCGAGCGCCGTCGACGTCGGTGACCACGACGGGCCGGCCGCAGCACAGCGCCTCCAGCGGGGCGAGCGCCATGCCCTCCCAGCGCGAGGGCAGCACCACCAGGTCGGCGGCCCGGTACCAGGGCACGGGGTCGGCCACCGCACCGGCGAAATGTACGGAGGGGTGGGCGCGTTGCCGTAAGACCTCGCGGTCGGGGCCGTCGCCGACCAGCACGAGCCGTGCCCGCGGTACGGCGCGGAGTACCTGTTCCCAGGCCTGGAGCAGGACGTCCTGGCCCTTCTGGCGGCAGAGACGGCCCACGCAGACGACGAGCGGACCGGCCCCGGCTTCGCCTTCGGCGGGGCCGGGGGAGAAGCGTCGCGTGTCGATGCCGTTCGGGACGACCGTGTACGCGGCGTGGACCCCGGCCCGCAGGCCGGTCCCGCGTTCCGCCTCGCTGACGCACACCACCCGGTGGGCCCAGCGAGCCCCCCACCGCTCCCAGCGCAGCGCGAGCGCCGCGGTGGGTCCGCCGACCGCCTCGAACGACCAGGCGTGCGGCTGGAACACGGTCGGGATCCGGCCGCGCACGGCGAGCCGGCCGGCCAGACCCGCCTTCGCGCTGTGCGCGTGCACCAGTTCGGGACGTACCTCGCCGATGAGCCGTACGAGCCGCCGTACCTCGCCCGGCAGCCCCGGGCCCGGGGCGCGGCCGGCCCGCCAGTCGTGTACGTCGGCTCCCAACTCCCTCAGTCCGGCGGCCAGTTCGCCACCGGGGCAGGCCGCCGTGACGTGCAGGCCCGCCGCGAGCTGGGCGCGTGCCAGGTCCAGGACGACCCGGGCGACCCCGCCGTCGACGGGTTGCGCGAGGTGCAGGACCCGGGGCCGGGGGGCGGGTGCTGGCTGATGCATGGGCGGGATACCTCGTTCACAAGGGGGGCGGCGCTCGGGGCAGCGGTCGGGAACGCGCCTCACACCTGTGCGTCCACGGCGGCGGAGGGCACACCGGCCCGCGCCGCGTCCGGCTGGGAAACGAGCCGGCGGCCCGGCGGGTCACCGCCGCCCGGCAGGGCCGGACCGAGATCGCACACGTCGGAGCCGTAGCCGAGCGTGTTGGCGTAGGCAGAGATCCGCCGGGCGAGTACGTCACCCGGTGCGCAGATCGTGGACTTCGATACGTCGTCCGCCGGATTGACGGCGGCGTCCAGTGCGACAGGCGTACGCCGGGGCTCGGAGGAGAGTGTGAGCCGGTCACGCGCGCGGGCCTCGGGGGAGGGTGGCGCGGCCGGCCGGGCGAGGGCGCCCGCCGTCGTGCACAGCAGGGGACCCAGGAACTTGCGCATGAGCGGCGGTGCCCTTTCGCACGTACTGGAGAGGTCCGTCACTCTAGTCGCTATGCGTATTAATCCGTAGAAACAGGACAAGTGTGTCGGAAGTGTGAATGTAGGGCTTTGCCTACATCACCCCGTTGGCGGCACGGCCCCCACCCGGCAACACCCGCGTCGATGCCTGACGTCGAGGCGCCATCCTTCGGACGGCAGGTGTGCTCCCTCGTGTGGATCACAAAAAGTAGTCTTGTAGTTGCGGAAAGTGATCAGCGAACGGACGGTGGGCTCAGGTCCTGATGTTCACCGAAAGGAACACCCATGCGTGGTCTGCACGCGCGGCGCCTTGCGTCCACCGCCCTCTGCGCCGCCGTCCTGGTCGGTGTCGCCGGCCCGGCCGCCGTCGCCGCCGACTCGGCCGGCGAACGCGCCCCCAGCACCTCCCAGTCCGCCGTGCCGGGAGCGGAGAAGCTGCTCGCCCAGGTCAAGGCCCTGAACAACAGCGTCTCCGTGGTCCAGCCGGTCGTCGACCTGCTCAACGCGTCGCTGCAGCAGGGCAAGCTGTCACCGGAACAGGCCAGAAAACTCGGCGAAGCGGCCCGGCGGGCCATCGCCGAGGCCGCGAAGGCCAACGCCGACTCGGTGGCGTCCACGACGACGCTCCCGTCGACCGCCACGATCCCGTCCGCGTCCACCGCGACCTCCACCCACCCCGCCGAGCCCGCGGCCCCGCCGGCCCTCGCGGCCCCCGCCGCCCTTGTCCTCCCGCCGGCCGTGAAGCACGCGGACGACGGCAAGCCCTCCTCGTCCCGCGACCTCGCCGGCGACGCGCTGTCCTCCCTGCAGAGCGCCGTCGACGGCCTGCTCAAGGCGGTCACCTCCGACCTGTCCTCGGTGCTCTCGACCGCCACCGGTGTGGTGTCCGGCCTGCTCAACCTGCTGACGGGCACGCTCGGCCTGGCCGCCCCGGCCTCCTCGTCGGGTCTGCTGGCGACCGGCTGACCCTCGGTCGCCCGCACCGCCTCAGCCGTCGTACCTCCGGGTGCGACGGCTGAGCGCTTTTCCCGATGAACCGTTTCTCGGGGATCTCATATGTCTTCTCCGCGCGGGGTTTCCGGCCCGGGCGGATCTCGTTAGGCACGGCGTCAGAATTCCCTGCGGTGACGTGAGTTGCCGAAGAAAGGAACACGATGAAGTCCCTGAAGGCTGCCGCTGTCGTTGCCGGTTCTGTGGCCCTCGTCGGCGCTGCCGCGCCCGCGTTCGCCTACAACGCCGCCGACGTGACGCCCACCAGCCTCAACGGCGCCGTCAGCCAGCTCGCCAAGGGTCCGGTCACCCTCCATGACGCGATGCCGCTGCAGCACCAGTCGGACGCCCTCAACACCGAGAACAAGGGCTCCCTGCTCAACACGGTCAAGGGCGCGACCACCGCGCTGAACCAGCGCAGCCCGATGCTCGGCGGTCTGCCCCTGCAGGGCTGACACCCGCCACCCGCTCTCCCGCACCTCCCGCGCGGCACGTGGAGAACAGGGGTCGGTACCGCACCCGCGGCACCGGCCCCCGGCCTTTTCCGCCCCGCTTCCCTCGTTCGTGTGGCGCCGGGTCGGGCACTGGCCCGGAAGGGTGAGAAGCCGCCCGGCGGCCCGCGAACGCGTCGATAAGGTCGCGCGGTGACCTCCACCCCGAACGCCCTCCACCCCGCCGACCTCGGCACGCTCGTCCTCATGGCCTGGAGCGGCGAGGCCCCCGACGGCTCCGACATGCCCTATCTGCTGGCCTATTCCCTGGGCGACGCCGAGGGCGGCCCACAGGTCACCGCGGCCGCCGTCGAGCACCTGCTGACCAGCAACGGACTGCCGGTCGGCGGCGACCTGATCGACGGCAACGGCCGGCCCGGCCTCCCCGTCAGCCTGCTGGTCGAGGCCGGGCAGGCCGTCGTACGGATGCCGCAACTGGTCGCCCGGGCCGACGCGCCGCAGGAGTGGCTCGAAGCCGTCGCCGAGCGCGGCTACGCCTACCTGGTGTTCACGACCCGCGCCTGGCCCGAGGGCGAGCCCGGCAAGACCGTCGAGCCGGCCGACCTGGGCGCCTTCGCCGGCGCCGACGAGACCCTGAACGCCGCCGCGCACGTCGTCCTGCCCGCCACCGGTCCGCGCGGCTGATGCGCGGGACCCTCGCCGGCGGCAGGGGATTCGGGCTGCTGCTGGTGCTCACCGGGGCGGCCGGGCTGCTCGCTTCCTGGGTCATCACCCTCGACAAGTTCGAACTGCTGCAGAACCCCGCCTTCGTCCCCGGATGCAGCCTGAACCCCGTGGTGTCCTGCGGCAGCGTCATGAAGAGCGCACAGGCCTCGGCCTTCGGGTTCCCCAACCCGATGCTGGGCCTGGTCGCCTACGGCATCGTCGTGTGCGTCGGCGTGAGCCTGCTGGCCGGCGCCCGCTTTCCCGGCTGGTACTGGCTGCTGTTCGAGGCCGGCTGTCTGTTCGGCGTCGGCTTCGTCTCCTGGCTCCAGTTCGAGTCCCTCTACCGGATCGACGCGCTGTGCCTGTGGTGCTGTCTGGCCTGGGTCGCCACGATCCTGATGTTCTGGTACGCCACCTCGCTGATCGTCAGGAACGGCTTCCTGCCCGCGCCCGCCTGGCTGAAGGGGTTCTTCGCCGAATTCACCTGGGTGCTTCCGCTGCTGCACATCGGCGTGATCGGCATGCTCGTCCTGACCCGCTGGTGGGACTTCTGGACGAGCTGAAGAGTGACGAGCTGAAGAGTGACGAGCCGTTGAGTGACCAGCCGACGAATACGGCACTCGGGGGAAATGTGCGCTGAAGCCGTTTGCCGGCTCGTTACGCGGTACGGACGTCGAACTCGCACATTCTGAAAGGGACCCGTACCTGACATGAAGTCAACCACCCGAGGAACCCTTGCCGCCGTCATCACGGGCGTCGCGGCCGCTGTGGGTGCCGCCGCCACCCCGGCCGCCGCCGCGATCTCCGTCCCGGTGCCGTTGGACGGCCTCTCCATGGCCCTCGGCACGGAGGTGCCGAAGGCAAGCCTGGAGGTGCCGGTGCTGATGGCCGGCGCCCCCGACGGCCCCCGCTACGTCGCCGGCCGCCTGATGCCCGAACACACGCTGCCCCAGGTGCCGTTCACCGGCAACCTGCCCGGCGCCCACCTGCGGACACCGCTCCCACGGGTCCTGGGCGACGGCTCCGACCACGCCGGCGTCGACGCCCCCGGCACCGACCTGCGCACCCTGGCCCCCGGCGTGAACCTGGACGCCCCCCTGACTCCGCCCAACCCCGACAATTTCGGCATGCCGAACCTCAAGCTCCCCGAGGCCGCCGTCGCCGCCCCGGTCCTCCAGGCGGTCCCGGGCCTGGTCCTGTCCAGCGGGCCGGGGCTCTAGGCCGCGCGCGAGCTCACGGACGGGGCAGGCCCGTCCGGTCCGCCGCATCGCGCGCCCAGCCCCGGCGACGGCCGCCCGCACCGACCGTCGCCCAAGCGTCGTAGCCGCCGCCCCGGACGCCGTAACCTCCGCCCGTGCCACCCTCCGCGGCCCTTCCCTCCCCCCACCGGATGGCTCTAGTGCGGTGACTCTCCGCGCCCCGCGTCGGTTAGCCGGTACGGACGTCCGATCACGGACGTCCGTACACAGGCGTCCGATCACGGACATCCGTTCAGGGACATCCCTTCGGGGACATCCCTTCGGACGTCCGGTCGGGGACGAGGAGCGAGCGATGGTCGTCGGTGTCGGCGCGGTGGCGGTGGGTGCGGGGCGGCGGGCGAGAGCGGGGGCGGCGCCACAGTCCCGAAGAGAGGCGGCGCGGGGGCTGCTGGCCTGCGTCGCCGCGCTGTCACTGGCCCCGCTCGTCGCCGCCTCCCGTACCACGTCCGCGGTACGGACCGCCGGCGGCGCCTCCTTCGACGAGATCTACCGGGGCCGCCGTATCCAGGGCGTGCCGGAGCCGGTCGCGGGGCGCGGGGCCGCCGAGTGCGACTGGCGGATCACCGTCGACGGGCGTCCGCTGCACCTGATGCGACGGGCCGACGGCAGCTGGCTGAGCATGATCGACCACTACACGTCGTACCGGACGCCACTGGAGGCGACCCGGGCGGCCGTGGACGAGATCGGCCCGGGCCAGCGGCTGCTCGACCCGGCGCCGGGGACGACGGGCGGCGAGCACATGCACATGGGGGGGACCGCATGACGTACGTGCGCAAGAACGTCAGCACCCTCACCACGAGTGAACGGCGGCGGTTCGTGAACGCGCTGCTGGAACTCAAACGGCGTGGCGAGTACGACGAGTTCGTCCGCACGCACATCCACTTCTACACCCCCGACGGCGAGACCGGGCTGCGCACCGCGCACATGGCGCCGTCCTTCCTGCCCTGGCACCGCCGGTTCGTGCTGGAGCTGGAGCGGGCGCTGCGCCGCGTCGACTCCTCGGTGACGGTGCCGTACTGGGACTGGACCCGGGACCGTACGAGGACGTCCGTGCCCTGGACGGAGGACCTGCTCGGCGGCACCGGGCGGCGCTCCGACCGGCAGGTGACGACCGGGCCGTTCGCCTACGCCGGGGGCCACTGGACCATCAAGGTGGGCGTCACCGACGGCAAGTTCCTCACCCGCGACCTGGGCCGTGCGGCCGCCCCCCTCCAACTGCCCACGCGGAGCGAGCTGCAGTGGGCGCTCGACGATCCGGTCTACGACGTCCGGCCCTGGGACTCGACCGTCACCAGCGGCTTCCGCAACAAGCTGGAGGGCTGGGGGCGGGGCACCGGCAGCGCCTCCTGGCACAACCACAATCGGGTGCACCGCTGGGTCGGCGGGGCGATGCTCGGCGGCGCCTCCGTCAACGACCCGGTGTTCTGGCTCCACCACTCCTTCATCGACCTGCAGTGGCAGCGCTGGCAGCGGGCGCACCGCGAGCACCGCTATCTGCCGGTCAATCCCTCGCCCCGCCACCATCGGGTCGTCGCCCGGCACGAGAAGCTCCCGCCGTGGAACGAGACACCGGACCAGCTGGAGGACCTGAGCCGGATCTACCGGTACGCCTGAGCGCGTCCGTCCTGCCGCTGTCCGGGCCGAGGAGAGCACCGGCGCTCGGAGTGCCGGGGCTCTGCCGTGTCCGTCGGCGGATGTGCGAGTCCGCCGACGGATCAGTTGCCGTAGCTGCTGCCGCCCTTGTCCGGCTCCCCCTTGTTGACGCAGGTGTTGCCGAAGGCCGGGTTCAGCAGGCCGATCACGTCCACGGTGTTCCCGCACACGTTGACCGGGACGTGGAGCGGGACCTGGACCGCGTTGCCGGACACGACACCCGGCGAGTCGACGGCCGCACCCTCGGCGCCCGCGTCGGCCAGGGCCAGGCCGGCCCCGCCCACCACCACGGCACCGGCGCCGAGAGCGACAACGGCTGCCTTCGCGATGCGAGACATCACGTTCTCCTTATTGTTGCTGGGAAAGAGCGCGGCGGCAGACTTGCTGCCGCACTCCCCCTTCAACGGCGCCGCGCGAGGGTGGTCACGGTGATCGCGCGGAGATCACCCTCTTAACGGCAGCACGTCTCTCACGGCAGCCGGCGTACCGGCGAGCCCGCCAGATAGGCCTGGACGTTCTCCACCGCCTGGCCGTAGTAGGTCGTGTAGTTGGACCGCGAGACATAGCCGAGGTGGGGCGTGGCGAGGAGCCGGGGCGCGGTGCGCATGGGGTGGTCGGCGGGCAGCGGCTCGACGTCGAAGACGTCGACGCCCGCGCCCGCGATCCGGCCCTCGTGCAGCGCGGCCAGCAGCGCGTCCTGGTCGACGACCGACGCCCGCGAGGTGTTGATCAGGTAGGCGGTCGGCTTCATCAGGGCCAGCTCGGCGGCGCCGATGAGGCCACGGGTGCTGTCGCCGCCGGGCACCAGCACGGTGACGAAGTCGCTGTCGGCGAGCAACTCCTCCTTGGACGCGAACAGTTCAACACCCTGCTCGGCGGCGCGCTCCTTGGTCAGACGCGGGCTCCACGCGCCGACCCGCATACCGAAGGCGAGTCCGACGCCGGCCACATGGCCGCCGATCCGGCCGAGCCCGAGCACCCCGAGCCGGGCGCCGTGCAGATCGGCGCCGACGGTCGACTGCCAGGGACCGCCCGTGCGCAGCGCGGTGCTCTCCTCGACGATCCCGCGCGCCAGCCCGAGCAGCAGCGCCCAGGTCAGCTCGGCCGGCGGGATGCCCGAACTCTGCGTGCCGCACACGGTGACGCCGTGCTTCTCGGCGGCGGCGTAGTCGATGACGCTGTTGCGCATCCCGGAGGCGACGAGCAGTTTCAGCCGGGGCAGCCGGGAGATCAACGACCCCGGAAACGGGACACGTTCGCGCAGGGTGACGACGATGTCGTAGTCGGCGAGGACCGCGGCGAGGTCGTCCTCGACGGCGAGGTGCTCGCGCAGCGCGACCACCTCGACCTCGTCCTCGATCACCGACCAGTCGGCCAGCGTGGTGGCCACACCCTGGAAGTCGTCCAGCACAGCACAGCGAAGTCGCACGTCGACTCTCCTCTCCCCGTCGGCGACTGTATACAGTGCACACGGGAGCGGCGCGGCCCGTCCAGGCGGGGAGATGACACGGGGCCGGGGACGGTTCCCGGGGGAGTCCTGGTGGAACCGTCGGCAGGCACGGAGCTCGTGCGGCCGGTACGGGGCGGGGCCTTGCCGGGCGCGCGCGGGGGCGCCCGGCGGGAGGGGTGTCGCACCTCTGCCGGGTGCGCCGACCGATCAGGCGCGCGGATGTCTCGCTCCACCCCCGCAGACCTCAGCCACGCCGCTCGATGCCGTCGGCCAGAGCAGGACACGACGGCCGGTCCGTGACAAGGGTGCTGGAGTCCTCAGCTTGGGAAGCTGCGGTCATTTGAGGGTGGCTCGGGCGTTGACCTGGGCAAACGGTCGGGGCATGGCCCCGTCGGGCCCGCGAACTGCGCCTCGGTGGACGGGGCTGGACGAGAAGGAAACCGAGACGGTCGTACTCCTCACCGCAGCACCGCAGACAGCCCGCGGGTAGTGGTCGAACCTGCCGCTAGGCGGCCTTGGGCCGCGCCGTACGCGTGCTCGGGGCGGGCTCCTGCGCGTCCTCGGACCAGAAGATCTCGTCTTCTCCGAAGTCCGGGGCCTGGAAGGGGCTGGTCGTCGGAGGCGGCGATACCGCGGTGGAACGGCGGGGTTGCCCTTCCAGGGCGGAGAACAGCGACGTCGGGTCGATGAGAGGTCTGCCTTTCGTTACGGGTCCCTGAAGGACCCTGGGGTGCCGTGACCGGGCACAGCGGTCCTACAGCTTGGTCATCTTGGCGTACGGACTCAAGATCCGCATTTGCGTGGAGCCGAAATCCACGAGCACCGCGTTTCCGTCCTCGACGCCGACCACCCGGCCGAGGCCGTACATGTCATGTGTGACCTGGTCGCCCATGGCGAAGTGCTTGGGAGCCGGTGTGACCGGGGCTTTGAAGGGGCTGGTGGGGAGATGACGCTTCGGTGCCGCAGATTTTGTCATGGCTCAGTATGAGCCTACGCGCATGCCGCTCGCTGTGGCCGTCGGCACAGATCCGGATGCGAACGCTCACGTCACGCCGCTGACCTGGTGTTTCGAGTTTTCGACCCGTGTCAGACGGCAGCTTTTTCGGACCTCGGTCCGCAAAGCGTGGGCGCTACGGGAGCGGGAGCATCGCTGACCTGCGGCCAGGTTCTGTATGCGCCGCCTCGGGCGTGGAACCCGGGAGGACCGGAGAAGGCCGACGAGGTCCTGCGCGCCGTCGACGCCCGCCTCGACGGCAAGCGAGTGGCGCCCTGGTCCCGCAAGCGCGACCGTCAGATCCTCGGCGTCGCCGTGAAGTACGCGGTCCGTCGGCGCATTCTGCGGGCCAACCCACCGCCCACGGCCCGAGGAAGCCGTAGCCATGTGAGTGGAGCACCTGTCGCTTCCCCCGGCCCGACGCCGCCGCACAGTGGTGCGAGCCGCTGATCCACACGGCGACCCCGGAGGCCGGGAAGCAGCGGACTGGACCGACACGGCGGGTGATCCGCGGACCATGCCACCCGAACGGCCGTGTGCAGGGCGAGACACGCACCGTGCCGGGGCATCCCGCCCTGACGCGCATCCTGCGCCGGCACATCGAGGACGAACAGCTCCAGCCGGGTGATCTGGCTGTTCCAGGGCGAGTTCGGGGCCGTCCTCGCCGGCTCCGTCATCCGTCGGGCGCGGCGCGGCGCGCGTAAGGCCGTACTGCCGCCGCACGTCCACGACTCGCCCACCGGGCGCCGCGTCTACGACAACCGGAAAACGCGCCTGACGAAGCGGCTCGAAGAGGGCATCCCGCCCGCCCGGGTGGGGGACTGCGGCGGGCGGCTTGAAGCTGCGGGTGATCTCCCCGAGCAGCCGTCCGCAGGCTGATCCCTCAGGCCCGGAACCGCGACACGTATGCGACAGGGCCACCCGCGAAAACCCGGTCACAGCCGGACGGCCCCGGAGTCGGACCTTGACCGCCAAGAGGGCGTCCGTAGCTCACCTGCGTCGAGCCCCACCCGCCCTGACCAGCAAAAAGCCCTCCCGATGGGAGGGCTGAGGGTGGGCGCCCCCGGCAGGACTCGAACCTGCGGCCAAGCGCTTAGAAGGCGCCTGCTCTATCCACTGAGCTACGGGGGCCTGGTGGCGGGTCCAAGGATAAAGCTCCCTGTTCCTCGACCCGGTCGCTTCGCCTCCGTGGCTCGATGTGGAGGTTCGGTGAAGCGGTCCTGATAATCGCAGGCAGGTACGAATCGTGCATCGCTTTTGGCGTCCGACGCACCGGGTGTTGTGCACTCGTTATGCCTGGACTGTGCCTCCGTCCCAGTCGTCCCTTGTGTCTGTTCTGTTCCGTCGGCGCGCAGACATGTCTATATGCTTCAGAATTCCCCTAAAATTGGGCATTCTTCGCATGTGGTGACCTTGGACGTACGGCCTCAGCTGCTCGACACACTTTCCGCTCTGCGCGACCGTGTCGCCGCCGCACGCTTTCCGCTGCCCCTGGCCGGTGCCCCACGCGCGCGTGCCAACCGCGACGAACTCCTCGCACAGCTCGACGACTATCTGGTACCCCGCCTGCGGGAACCCGAGGCGCCGCTGCTGGCCGTCGTCGGCGGCTCCACCGGTGCGGGCAAGTCGACGCTGGTCAACTCGCTCGTCGGCCGCCGGGTGAGCGAGGCGGGCGTGCTGCGGCCGACGACCCGGACACCGGTCCTCGTCTGTCATCCGGAGGACCATCACTGGTTCAGCGGGGTGCGCGTGCTGCCCGACCTCACGCGCGTGTGGTCGTCCCAGCAGGACCCCGCCGACGAGTTCCCGCTCGCCGGCGAGAGTCCGAAGAGTCCCGCGCGCGTGCTGCGCGTCGAGACCGCCGAGACCCTCCCGCGCGGACTCGCCCTCCTCGACGCCCCCGACGTCGACTCCCTCGTCGCCGACAACCGGGTCCTGGCCGCCGAGCTGATGTGCGCGGCCGACATCTGGATCATGGTCACCACGGCCGCCCGCTACGCCGACGCCGTCCCCTGGCATCTGCTGCGCACCGCCAAGGAGTACGGCGCCACACTCGTGACCGTCCTGGACCGGGTGCCCCACCAGGTCGTCTCGGAGGTTTCCCGGCAGTACGGCGCCCTGCTCGCCAAGGCCGGGCTCGGCGACGTACCCCGCTTCACCGTGCCCGAGCTGCCCGAGTCCGCCTGGGGCGCCGGTCTGCTGCCCGGCACCGCCGTCGCGCCTCTGAAGAACTGGCTCGTCCTCCACTCCCAGGACGCCACCGCCCGGCAGCACGTCATGGCCCGTACCGCATACGGCCTCCTCGACTCGCTCAAGTCCCGCATGCCCGAGCTGGCCGGCGCGGCGGCCGCCCAGTACGCCGCCGCCCTCCGGCTGACCACCGCCGTGGAGAGCGCCTACGACATCGAGCAGGCGCGCGTGCGCAGCCGGCTCCAGTCCGGCGCCGTACTCGCCGGGGACGCCCTCAAGCGCTGGCGGGCCTTCCCGCTGGACTGCACCGCCGGGGAACTCCTCGACGCGCTCGTGGAGAGCCTGGCCGCGCTGCTGCTGTGCTCCGTCACCGCCGCCGACGAGCGCGTCAACGAGGCCTGGCGGCGCGAGCCCGCCGGCGCCGACCCGGCCCTCGCCGCCGGCGACTGCTCCGTGGAGAGCGCCGAGCACCGCATCGGCCTCGCCGTACGGCGCTGGCGGCGCGAGCTGGAGGAGTACGCCGAGGACGAGGTGCGCGAGCCGGCCCTCGCCGCCGCCCCCGACCCGGAGGTCGTCGCCGCCCTGGTCGCCACCGCGCTGCTCGGCGGACGCCGGGCGCGCACCGCGGGCGAGCGGCTCGCCGAGTGGCTCGGCGCCCACGGCGCGCTGCGGCTGCGCGACCGGGCCGGGCGGCTGCTGGGCGACCACGTGGACCGCGTCCTGCACGCCGAACGCGAGCGACGCCTCGCCCCGCTCGACGCCCTGGACGTGCAACCCGAGCCCCAGGCAGGACTCATCGCGGCGCTGTCCGTACTGCAGAAGGAGAGGTGACCGGTGACCGCCGTCACTGACCAGGACCACACGGATCACATCGACCACATGGGGCGCAGGGGGCTTATGGACCACGACAGTAACGGCCGCGTGGAGCACGGTGAGGGTGCGACGGACGGCGGCACCGGCACGTACGACCCCGGCACCGAGGCCGAGGACGCGGCGAGCGAGCCGTACGCGCGCGTACCGGACGAGAACGACGCGTACAAGGCGCACGCCTTCGCACAGCGCGCCTACGAACAGCACGCCTACGAACAGCACGCGCGCGGAGACGACACGTACGAACACGACGCGTACGAGGGCGACGAGGAGGACGCCAAGGACGTCGAGCCGGCCCGGCCGCAGCGCCCGAGCCTGGAGAAGAGCCCGGAAGCGGACAGCACCCCGCCGCTCCGGCAACAGATCCAGCTCCCGCCTCCGCCGCCGCCCCCGCACCCCCGTACTCCCCCGGCCCCCCGTGGGCCCGCCGCGGACGCCGTCCCCGGGTCGGCGCAGTCGGGCGAGGCGGCGGAGTCGGGCGAGTCGGGCGAGGCGTGGGACGACGGGCTCATCGCGCGACGGGTCACGGAGGCCAGCGCCGCCGCTCTCGCCGCCGAACGCGCCTCCGTCCTGGAGACCGCCGGCCGCGGCCAGGGCAGCCGGACCCCCGCCCCGCTGGCGTACGACGGCCCGCTGCGCTCCCGCCTGGACGCGCTGCGCGAGCTGGTCGGACTCTCCCGCACCCGGCTGGACAGCGCCACCCTCGCCGAGGCGGCCCGAGTCCTGGACGAGGCGGCCGCCCGCCGCAAGCTCTCCGGTCGGCACACCGTCGTCGCCATCGCGGGAGCGACCGGCAGCGGCAAGTCGCAGCTGTTCAACGCCCTTGCCGGAGTCGCCATTTCGGAGACCGGCGTACGGCGTCCGACCACGGCCGCGCCGATCGCGTGCAGCTGGAGCGACGGCGCCGCGAGCCTCATCGACCGGCTGGGCATCCCGGGCCGGCTGCGCCGCCGCCCGCTGCAGAGCCCGGAGGCCGAGGCACAGCTGCGCGGGCTGGTCCTCGTCGACCTGCCCGACCACGACTCCGCCGCCGTGGAGCACCGTAAGCAGGTCGACCGGATTCTGAAACTGGTCGACGCGGTGATCTGGGTGGTCGACCCGGAGAAGTACGCCGACGCCGTGCTGCACGAGCGCTATCTGCGGCCCATGGCCGGCCACGCGGAGATCACGTTCGTCGTCCTCAACCAGATCGACCGGCTGCCCGGGGAGGCCGCCGACCAGGTCCTGGACGATCTGCGGCGGCTGCTGGACGAGGACGGCATCGCGCTCGGCGAGTACGGCGAGCCCGGCGCCACCGTGCTCGCCCTGTCCGCGCTCACCGGCGACGGCGTCGGCGAGCTGCGCGAGACGCTTGCCCAGTTCGTGGCGGAGCGCGGCGCGGCGGCCCGCCGGGTCGCGGCCGACGTGGACGCCGCCGCGGCCGAACTGCGGCCCATGTACGCCACCGGGCGGCGGGCCGCCCTCAGCGAGCAGGCCCGCGAGGAGTTCGCCGCGCGCCTTGCGGACGCGGTGGGCGCCACCGCGGCGGGCGAGGCCGCCGAGCGCGCCTGGCTGCGCAACGCCAACCGCGCGTGCGGCACGCCCTGGCTGCGGCTGTGGCGCTGGTACCAGCACCGGAGCGAGGCCGGCACGGGCCGCCACCTCGTGCAGGCCGCCGCCCAGTCCGACGAGGAGGCCACGGCCCGCCAGCGCGTGGAGCAGGCGGTCCGTACGGTGGCCGACCGGGCCTCGGCCGGGCTGCCCACGCCGTGGGCGCAGGCGGTGCGCGAGGCGGCCGTCCGCGGGTCCCACGGGCTGTCCGCGGCACTGGACGAACTGGCCGAGCGGGCCGGCCTGCCGCCGGGGCGTCCGCCACGGCCGGGCTGGTGGCCGGCGGCGGTGCTGGCCCAGGCGGCGATGACGCTGTTGCAGGTCGTGGGCGGCCTGTGGCTGGTGGGCCAGATCGCCGGTGTCGTGGAGCCCAACCTGTGGGCTCCGGTGCTGCTGATGGTGTGCGGGATCGTCGGCGGGCCGCTGGTGGAGTGGGGCTGCCGGATGGCGGCGAAAGGCCCGGCCCGGCGCTACGGCCTGGACGCGGAACGCCGCCTGCGCGAGGCGGCCGCGAGCTGCGGCCGGGCCCGGGTGCTCGATCCGGTGGCGGCGGAGCTGCTGCGGTACCGGGAGGTGCGGGAGCAGTACGGGCGGGTGGCACGGAGCGGGTCGGGGGTGGTGTGAGGGCCAGGGGCCTCGGGGGCTCCTGAAGCCGGAGGCCGCCGCCCGGGGGTGTCCCTGGGGGTTTCCCGGTGCTGTTCCCAGGCTGAGGGAGCCGGTGTCTCCCCCTGTTCCGGGGTGTGAGTGAGGGGCGGGGGGCGGGCGTTACCCGTGCTGGGGACGGGCGTCACTCGTGTGGGGGGCGGGGTTTTCCACAGGCGGGGGGGTGGTCCACAGGGCTCAGCGGGCCCGGCCCGGCGGCGGCAGTCTGGGGGCGCGGCGATCGTGGCGCGGTCGCCGGACACAGCCGTACGGGACGGGCCCGTGCGCGTGCCCGCCGGCCGGAGGACGCCGGGCGGGGGAGGGGAGCGAGGACATGAACGAGACCATCGTCTGCGTGGTGGGCAACGTGGCGACCCAGCCGGTGTACCGGGAGTCGGCGGCGGGTCCGTCGGCCCGGTTCCGGCTGGCGGTGACCTCCCGCTACTGGGACCGGGAGAAGAGCGTCTGGACGGACGGGCACACCAACTTCTTCACGGTGTGGGCCAACCGGCAGCTCGCGGTCAACGTGGCCGCGTCGGTGGAGGTGGGCCAGCCCGTCGTCGTCCAGGGCCGGCTGAAGGTGCGCACGGAGGTGCGCGAGAGTCAGCAGCAGTGGGCCTCCGCCGACATCGACGCCGTGGCGATCGGCCACGATCTGTCGCGCGGTACGGCGGCCTTCCAGCGCCCGGCGAAACCGGAGGCGCAGCCGACGCCGGCGAGGCCGGAGCCGAACTGGGAGACGTCGCACCCTGAACAGCCGTCGCAGGTCCAACAGGCAGCCCAACAGGCAGCGGAACCCGCCACGGTGACGTGACGTCAGCGAACGCGGAACCGGTCCGTGGCACCGGCGGGCCTGATCGCCACCGCGCGGGGCCCAACAGCCCGTACGAACCGGTTGATTTATCGATATGCCCAGCTCATGGACGGTCCCGGCGATAACGATTGCGGATCGGATCGGCCATCGGATCATCCGACCGTCGGGAGAGGCTCCGGCTGATCCATAGGATGCCGGGCATGCCCTTCGGGGCTGCCGATTCTGCTGGTGGGACCGTCCCCCACGTCCAACGGGTCCTGCTCGAAGGGGAATTCTGTGGTTGCTGCGTTCTCTGGGTTCCACCGGTCCGCCCCCGTGGCCCGGCTGGCCGCCGCCGCGACGGTGTCCGGCATCGTGGCCGCCGGTGTGCTGTCCGGCGCCGGTACGGCCGTGGCCGAGGAGGCACCGCAGACCCAGGGCGGGGCGACGGCCACCATCAACGGCCTGAAGACCTACGGCGAGGCCGTGGTCCACGAGGCCGGCGGCGACCAGCGGGTGGCCGCGGGGCTGTTCGAGATGTCCGTCGACGGCGGCGGCACCCTGCAGACGTACTGCGTCGACCTGAACAACCCCACGCAGCGCGACACCCAGTACCAGGAGACGTCCTGGAGCGGCACCTCGCTGGGCACCAACAAGAACGCCGGCAGGATCCGCTGGATCCTGCAGAACTCCTACCCCCAGGTCAACGACCTGGCCACGCTGGCCCGGAAGGCGGGCGCCGGCGGCCTGACCGAGCAGGACGCGGCGGCCGGCACCCAGGTGGCCATCTGGCGCTACTCCGACGGCGCGAAGGTCGACGCCGTCGACCCGCAGGCCGAGAAGCTCGCCGACTATCTGGAGAGGAGCGCCCGCGGCCTCGCCGAACCGCAGGCCTCGCTCACCCTGGACCCACCCGCGGTCTCCGGCCGGCCCGGTGACGTGCTGGGACCGGTGACCGTGCACACCAACGCGGCTGCCGTCGCGATCAGCCCGCCGGCGGACGCGGCCACCACCGGGGTGCGGATCATCGACAAGACCGGCAAGGTGATGACCTCCGCGAAGAACGGCAGCCGGCTCTACTTCGACATCCCCGAGGACGCGGACGACGGTACGGCGCAGCTGACCGTGCAGGCGTCGACCACCGTGCCCGTGGGCCGGGCCTTCGCCTCCGACAGCCGCAGCCAGACCCAGATCCTGGCCGGCTCGAGCGAGTCCACGGTCTCCGCGACCGCCGGCGCCACCTGGGCGGCCGAGGGCGCCATACCGGCGGTCTCGGCGCGCAAGAACTGCGTCAAGGGCGGCCTGGACATCATCACGTCCAACAACGGCGACAAGCCCTTCGACTTCGAGCTGATGGGCACCGAGCACACCATCCCGGCGGGCGCCACCCGCACGGTGACGGTGCCGCTCCAGGAGGATCAGGCCTACGACTTCACGATCACCGGCCCGAACGGCTTCAGCCACCGCTTCACCGGCGTCCTCGACTGCAAGACCCAGGGCGTGATCACGGCCCAGTCCGCCAAGGCCCACAACGAGCCCAGCCCGGCCTCGGTGGGCGGCACCGCGGTACCCGACACCGACCTCGCTGCGACGGGCGGCTCCGCGATCACCCCGCTGATCGCCGGCGCGGCCATCGGTCTGGTCGTCATCGGCGGCGCGGTCCTGGTGATCCTGCGCAAGCGGGAGCAGCCGGGCGACTGACCGGCGCCCGTCACGGAGCTTCGAGCGACGCCGGCCCCGTCACCTTCGGGCGGGGGCCTCAGGCTCCGGGACGGCTGCGGGCTCCGCTGTGGTTCCTGTCCCAGGAAGCCCACGCGTGAGCGAGGAGGCCGAGGACAACGTCGCCGGGGAATTCGCCATAAACCCAGGCCGAGCGTTGCAACGTGCCTCGATCGTGAACCCCGGCTTCGTCGCCGCGGCGATCGTCGCAGCGTTGTCCGCCATGTTCTCCACCTGCAGTCGCTGCAGTGCGCGGACGGCAAACCCGTACTCGCATCGCGCGCACCGCAGCAGCTGTGCGCGCGCCGGCAGCACTGCAGAACCAACCATCGGCTACGACAAGGCGTCCACGATCGCGCACAAGGCTGACGACGAGGGCACCACCCTGCGCGAGGCGGCTCTCGCCCTGGGCGTCTCCGCCGCCGACTTCGACCGCATCGTCGATCCAGCCACCATGGTCGGCCAACCACGACGCGACCTCGGACTCGACCAGCCCAACACACAACACGCCTGACGCTGCAACACCGCGGGACTCTGCCGCTCCGGGTCGGCTCCTCCATGACAGTGCTCGCGAGTTGACTGACTCGACTCAGAAGCCATCCGCTTACCGCTCGGCAGACTTGATCAGGTGAACACGGTTCCTGTTCGGGTGACCTCTCGGCGGTCGGGGCATAACGGCAGGGCCTCCTGGTAGCGCCGACGTACAGCGCATCACCCGAGCATGGAGAGAAGAAGGGGAGCTGCCTGATACCAGTATCCGCCGCAACGGAGGCCAAGCTGCGGGAGGCCAGGGCCCGCCTGTCGGCTGGAGAGCCCCTGCGTACCGACGGGGCCCTGACCAAGGAGAACCTTGCCGGGAGGCGAAGGTCAGTCGAGGGCTGACCGGGCAGCACGTGTGCCGGGCTCCGGAGCGTGAGCGGCCGGGCTAGCGTTGACGTCATGGCCGTCGACGTCCTCACCGAGACCGTGATCGCCCGTCCTTGTGCGGAGGTCGCCGCCTATGCCGGGGATCCGACCAATGCGCCGCACTGGTACGCCAACATCGTCTCGGTGCGTTGGCGGACCTCGCCGCCGCTCGCCGCGGGCTCGGAGCTCGACTTCGTCGCCCGGTTTCTGGGGCGCACCCTGACCTACACGTACGAAATCGTCGAGTGCTCTCCCGAACGACTCGTGATGCGCACCGCGCAGGGGCCGTTTCCCATGGAGACGACCTACACCTGGCAGCCGGTGGACGCTGCCCGTACCCGGATGACGCTGCGCAACCGCGGCGAGCCGTCCGGCTTTGCCAAAGTGAGCGCTCCGATGATGGCTGCGGCTGTGCGGCGGGCGAACGTCAAGGACCTGGCCGCGTTGAAGGCGCTACTGGAGGGCGCCGACGCCACCGACTCCAGCTGACGCTCACCCGACGAGATCACGGCCATGCCGTACGGGAGGGAGTGCCTGCCCTCGGGACCTCCGCCGAGGGTGAGGTCCACTGGCACCCCCAGACCCATCAGATGAGAGTCCGGCTCGATGAGTGGCCGGCAGCTGACGCGTGCTCCCGGGCCGTCCCTGGGCCGTGCGAGGGTGCCCGAGGCCACTCGACAGCGACCGACAGTGACAGACGAGCTACCGTCGCCACCGGAGAAACTCCAGGTCAGACGGCCCGGACCAAACGGGTTAACACCCAGGGCTGGCAGTCAGGCAAGATGGGGTGTATCTGCCCACTGCCAGATTTCAAGCTGCCGGACGGTTTCTCTTGGCTGAGTTCATTTACACCATGCGCAAGGCGCGCAAAGCGCACGGCGACAAGGTGATCCTCGACGACGTCACCCTGAGCTTCCTGCCGGGCGCGAAGATCGGCGTTGTCGGTCCGAACGGTGCCGGTAAGTCGACCGTGCTGAAGATCATGGCCGGGCTGGAGCAGCCGTCGAACGGCGACGCGTTCCTGTCGCCGGGCTACACCGTGGGCATCCTGCTCCAGGAGCCCCCGCTGAACGAGGAGAAGACCGTCCTGGAGAACGTCCAGGAGGGTGTCGCCGAGGTCAAGGGCAAGCTCGACCGGTTCAACGAGATCGCCGAGCTGATGGCGACCGACTACTCGGACGCGCTGCTCGACGAGATGGGCAAGCTGCAGGAGGAGCTGGACCACGCCAACGCGTGGGACCTGGACGCTCAGCTCGAGCAGGCGATGGACGCGCTGGGCTGCCCGCCCGGCGACTGGCCCGTCACCAACCTCTCCGGTGGCGAGAAGCGCCGTGTCGCGCTCTGCAAGCTGCTGCTGGAGCAGCCCGACCTGCTCCTCCTCGACGAGCCCACCAACCACCTCGACGCCGAGTCGGTGAACTGGCTGGAGCAGCACCTGGCCAAGTACCCGGGCACCGTCGTCGCCGTCACCCACGACCGGTACTTCCTCGACAACGTCGCCGGGTGGATCTGCGAGGTCGACCGCGGCCGTCTGCACGGCTACGAGGGCAACTACTCCAAGTACCTGGAGACCAAGGCGACCCGTCTCAAGGTCGAGGGCCAGAAGGACGCCAAGCGGCAGAAGCGGCTCAAGGAAGAGCTGGAGTGGGTCCGCTCCAACGCCAAGGGGCGGCAGGCCAAGTCCAAGGCCCGTCTCGCGCGGTACGAGGAGATGGCCGCCGAGGCCGACAAGATGCGGAAGCTGGACTTCGAGGAGATCCAGATCCCGCCGGGCCCGCGCCTGGGCAACGTCGTCGTCGAGGTCAACGACCTGCAGAAGGGCTTCGGGGAGAAGATCCTCGTCGACGACCTGAGCTTCACCCTGCCGCGTAACGGCATCGTCGGTGTCATCGGCCCGAACGGCGCGGGCAAGACCACGCTGTTCAAGATGATCCAGGGCCTGGAGACCCCGGACTCCGGCGACATCAAGGTCGGCGACACCGTCAAGATCTCCTACGTCGACCAGAGCCGCGAGAACATCGACCCGAAGAAGACGCTGTGGGAGGTCGTGTCCGACGGGCTCGACTACATCAACGTCGGTCAGGTCGAGATGCCGAGCCGGGCGTACGTGTCCGCGTTCGGGTTCAAGGGCCCGGACCAGCAGAAGCCGGCCGGTGTGCTCTCCGGTGGTGAGCGCAACCGCCTCAACCTGGCGCTGACCCTGAAGCAGGGCGGCAACCTGCTGCTCCTCGACGAGCCCACCAACGACCTCGACGTCGAGACGCTCAGCAGCCTGGAGAACGCGCTCCTCGAGTTCCCCGGGTGCGCCGTCGTCGTCTCCCACGACCGCTGGTTCCTCGACCGGGTCGCCACGCACATCCTCGCCTACGAGGGTGAGTCGAAGTGGTTCTGGTTCGAGGGCAACTTCGAGTCGTACGAGAAGAACAAGGTCGAGCGGCTCGGGCCGGACGCCGCGCGTCCGCACCGCGCGACCTACAAGAAGCTGACCCGGGGCTGATCGATCTTGCGGCACATCTACCGCTGCCCGTTGCGCTGGTCGGACATGGACGCCTATGGCCATGTCAACAACGCGGTCTTCCTCCGCTATCTGGAGGAGGCCCGTATCGACTTCCTGTCCCGTCGGGGCAAGGAGTCGAAGGACGGGTCCGTGGTGGCGCGCCATGAGATCGACTACCGCCGCCAGCTCGTCCACCGGCCCACGCCGGTAGACATCGAGATGTGGGTCACGGACGTCCGGGCCGCGTCCTTCACCGTCTCCTACGAGGTGAAGGACGAGGACACCGTCTACGTCCAGGCCCGCACCGTGGTCGTCCCGTTCGACTTCGAGACCCAGCGGCCCCGGCGGATCACGCGGGAGGAGCGCGACTTCCTGGAGGAGTACGCGGACGACGCCGGGGAGGCAGTCGCGGCATGACCGTGCTGCACCTCGCCGACGAGACCGAGGCGGCCGACCTCGCCGCCTTCCTCTCCCGGCTGCTCCACTACGACCGTGGAGCCGCGGTGCGCCTGCAGGCGGCCGGCACCGCGCTCGCCGTCTTCGGCCGGCCCCCGTCCTTCGAGGTGCTGGCCGTGCGCGCGGTGCGGCTGTCGAAGCCGTACGAGGACGGGCTCGAGCTCACCCTCGACGCGACCGTCTCCGCCGGTGAGCTGCTGGAGTCCGTGGACGAGCGCGCGGCCACCGCCGCCGTCCCGGCCGCCGTCACCGGACCGCCGTGGGCCGGGGTGCTGCCGCCGCGCGGCGGCTGGCGGCCCGAGCCGGGACTGCCCGCCCCGGACGCGCTGCGGGCGACCGTGGCCGCCGTGGTGGCCGAATTCCGCTCGCGTACGGAGAAACTGGCGCCGGACGCCCGTACCCGCGCCGAACTCGACCGGATCGGGCGGGACGTCTGGTCCCGGGAGATCGGCGGCACCGGGCTGCCGGTGCGGGCCGTGCACGCGGCGCAGTCGCTGGGCTTCCTGCGACCGGGCACGCGGGCGGCCGACACCGGACTGTTCTCCTCGGGGGCGTGGCTGCGGCTGCGCACGCCCTACGGCTCCGTCGCCGTACGCCGGTCCGGGCTCGGCCCGCTCGGCGTCAGCGTCCGCTGAACCGCCCGCTCAGTCCGGGGTGTTGACCATCGACTGGGCGGCGTACGTCAGGTAGTTCCACAGCGTCCGCTCGTGCTCCTCGGACAGCCCGAGTTCGTCGACGGCCACCCGCATGTGCCTCAGCCACGCGTCGTGCGCCGCCCGGTCCACCGTGAACGGCGCGTGCCGCATCCGCAGCCGGGGGTGGCCGCGGTTGTCGCTGTACGTCGTGGGGCCGCCCCAGTACTGGATCAGGAACAGGGTCAGCCGTTCCTCGGCCGGACCCAGGTCCTCCTCCGGGTACATCGGCCGCAGGAGCGGGTCCTCGGCGACTCCCTCGTAGAAACGGTGGACGAGCCGACGGAAGGTCTCCTCCCCGCCGACCTGCTCGTAGAAGGTCTGCTCCTGAAGCGTGCCGCGCCGAATCTCTCTCACCCGCCTATCGTCTCAGACGGGGTGACCCAGGACTCAAGGCTTAGGACCCCGGGTACCGGTGCGCCCCTACTGTGGACACATGGGCGCCTACGACACGGAGATCGAGGATCTCGCCACCGAGGCGCGGGCCGCGCTGGTGCGGGAGATCGACGCCGACGGGGCCTGGCACGAGGACCCGGTGTGGCGGGACGCCTTCGCGGCCGTGCCCCGGCATCGCTTCGTGCCGTACTACTACGTCGCAGGGCGGGGCGGCTACCGGCGCCGCTGGGGCGAGAGCCCCGATCCGCGGGCCCGCGAGCGGTGGGTGCGCGGCGCCTACGAGGACGCCCCGCTGGCCACCCGGCTGCGCGACGGCGAGCTGGTCTCCTCCAGCAGCCAGCCCTCCCTGATGGCGCGGATGCTGGTCGCGCTGCGCGTGGCGGACGGCGACCGGGTCCTGGAGGTCGGCGCCGGCACCGGCTACAACGCGGCCCTGCTCGCCCACCGGCTCGGCGACGACGACCTCGTCACCACGATCGACCTGGAGCCGGAGATCGCCGAGTCGGCCCGTCGCCATCTGGAGGCGGTCGGCCACCGTCCGGTCGTCGTGACCGGCGACGGCGCGCGTGGGGTGCCCGAACGCGCCCGTTTCGACCGGATCATCGCCACCTGCGCACTGCTCACGGTCCCGCGTGCCTGGCTCGCCCAGTGCCGCCCCGGTGCCCGGATCCTGACCCCGCTGGGCACCGGCCTGCTGGCCCTCACCGTCCGGGACCCGGTCCACGCCGAGGGACGTTTCCTGCCGACGGCCGCCTACTTCGTACCGCTGCGCGGCGAGGCCAGGGCCGAGCCGGAGGGGGCGTCGCTCGCCGGGCTGCCGGGCCGGGTCCGCGAGCAGGAGACGTTCCGCTTCCTGCTCGCCCTGACCCGGCGCACCCTCGATCCGTGGGAGGCCTGCGCGCTGTGGGAGCGCGAGGGCGGGCCGCAGCGCGAGCGCTACGGCGTCACGGTCGGCGGCGAGCGGGCCTGGGCGTGGCTGGACGACCCGCAGGGGCCGTACGTCTGGCCCCTGCCCTGACCTCCGGCCGGTTCGTTCCGGTCGGTTCAGCCGCGGCGGACGGTGATCGTCGTCCAGGCGCCCACGTGCACCCGGTCGCCGTCCTGCAACGGGACCGGTACGAACGGCTGGATCGGCTCGTCGGAGCCGTTGACCGTGGTGCCGTTCGTCGAGTTCTGGTCGACGACCGCCCAGCTCCCGTTCGGCTGCTGCACCAGCACCGCGTGCTGGTGCGAGACGCCCGGATCCTCCGGGGGCACCGACAGGTCGATGTCGGGGGTGTCGCCGGTGGAGTGCCGGCGGCGGCCGATGGTGACCTGGTTGCCGGTGAGCGCGCGCTGCTGCTCGGGCGAGTACGCGGGCAGGTTGAGCCCCGCGGCCTCCGGGCCGGAGCGCTGCATCATCGCCATGAAGTAGTCGCGGTCCGGGCCGATGGTCGCCGTCCAGGTGGCCGGTCCCGCGGGCCGCGGCGGGAACGCGGTCTCGCGCGCGGGCTGCATGGAGGGCGCCATCGGGTAGTCGTATCCGTTGCCCGGGTCACTGGCGGGACCTTCGGCAGGGTTGCCGGACGACGGCGGGGAGATCACCCAGTCGCCCTCGCCGCCACCGGCGGGAGGCCGGCCGGTCTGCGGGAACGCGGGCGGGGCGGGCGGTCCGGACTGCTGGAACGCCTGCGGGGCACCGCCGGGGCCGGCACCGGGACCGGCGGACGGGGTGGGACCGGGCGGCGGCGGTACGGGCCGCGAGGGGTCGCCGCCGAAGCCCGGGGAACCGGGCGCACCGGGCCCGCCCTGGGGCGGGCCGGGGGAAGTGGGGGCACCGGGAGCGAAGGGGTCACGACCGAAGGGCGGCGGACCGGCGGGTCCACCGAAACCCTGACCCTGACCCTGGCCTTGCCCCGGGCCCGGACGCTGCCCTTGCCTTTGCCCGCCACCGAACCCGGAGGGGCCGGCCGGACCGGAAGGACCGGAGGGACCCGGAGTCGTCGGCGGGCCCGACGGGGACCGGACGTCGGCGCCGAACGGCGTCGGACCCGACGGCTCGCTGCCGAAGGACGGGATCGGCTCGGCGGGCCGGTTCATCTGCGAGGGCCGTGAGCCCTGGTACTCGTACCCGTCACCGCCGCCGTACGTCGCGCTCGGCGGCTGGAAGCGGGGCGGCTCGACGCGGGGCTGGGGCGTGCGCGGGGCGGCCGGGGTGTAGGACGTGGCCGTGTTGGTCAGGAAGTTCCACCGGCACTCCTCGCAGAAGGGCGCGCCGCCCTCACGGGGCGTACGGCACTGCGGGCACAGCTCCGGCTCCGGGCCGGGAGCGGCGGCCGGCGGGCGTCCGCCCGACTGCGCACCCCGCGGCGGGGGGGAGCCCCAGCCCCCGGGGGCCGGGGGCGGCGGGGGGGGGGGGGGGGGGGCTGCCCCGGCCCAGCCGCGGCCCCAG
>NZ_LGDV01000235.1 GCF_001280015.1 Streptomyces sp. MMG1121 | reverse complement strand
GAAATGGGGGGCGGGAGCGGGGACAGGGCGTCGAGGGTCCGGGCGTCGTAGGAGCGGTCGGTGCGGTCGGTCCGTGGCTGATGAGTGCATGGAGTCCTGGCGCCGGGGAGCCAGGAGCGCAGAGCGGAGAAGGCCGCTGCGGGGGTGCTCGTGCTGACGGTCCGCGCTTCCTGAGCTGCCACGAGCGCGCCCTGCGTCGTGTCGGCGCCTGTCGCGTCGATGATCCGACCACCGTCGGCACGGGCCGGTGTCTCCGCGGGACCCGCCTCTTCACCCCCAATAGGCACGTCTTCGTCGCCAGACGCTACGACACCGTGCGCTGCGCCGCCGGCTTCCGGGAGAGCACTGCCCGGCGAGCCGCCGCCGAGCCGAGCGGCAGGGGCTGCCTGCGGGTACTCCGCCGCCCCGGGGTTGGCCGCATCACCGAGCGACGACCACTCGCCGCCCGCTGACTGCGGCCGTTCCACCGAGACGAGAGCGGATACCGCCCGCGCGCCTTCGTCCGAGGAGAGGCCCGCCACACCCGGCTCCGGTGCTGCCGCGTCCACTGCCGCGCGCTCCTGCCTCTCCGCCGAGAGCCCTGCCGGTGTGGCGCCGCGCTCTCCTGCCGGGACACCTGAGGCCGCGCTACTCGGCTCTGCCGATGAGAAGCCGAAGGCAACAGTGGTCTTCTCCGGCACGGGTGAGCCGGCCACCGGGGAAACCGGCTCGGCCACGGGCGATCCGAACGCGGAGGAGCCTGCATCCGACGCCGCTCCTGACGAGCCGTACGCCGTGGAGCCCGGCTCCACTGTCGGCAGGCCTGGCACCCGGGTGTCCGACTGCGCCGCCACGGCTCCGGAGGTGTCGTGTGCGCACACCACCCGCGCCTCGTCCGTCGCAACTTCGCCTTCCTCCCCCGACGAGCTGCCAGGGCCGGCACCGACGCCAGGTCCCATGTCACCCATTTCGTCGGCGAGTTGGTGGACAAGGATGCCGTGGCGGAAGGCCGTCTCGCCGATGTCGGCGGTCGTGGACCCGTACACCGAGAGCCGGTTGCCGTCCTCCCGCACAACCTCGACGGAGCAGCGCCCGGTACGGGCCTCCTTGGTGAGCAGCGCCGCGAGGCGCGCCGCGTGGGGGCTGCGAACGGCGACGCGCGGGCGCAGCCGCGTACGCGCGAACTCCCCGGCGTCCTGGTCCGCCACGAGCCTGCCGCCGTCGAGGGTGACGACGCGGTCGGCCGTGCGCGCGGCCTCTTTTGGGTCGGCCGTAGTGAAGACCACGGTGCCCCCGTGCTGGGCATGGGCACGCAGCATGCCGTGCAGCCATTGCACCTCGCGGGTGGAGAGACCGGCGGCGGGTTCGTCCAGGACGAGAGTGTGCGGGTCGGGCAGCAGGGCGCAGGCGAGGCCGACTCGGAGGTCCATACCGCGCGAGAGCGTGCCGAGGCGCTCCTCACGGAAGCTGACCAGGCCAACCACTTCGAGGACCTCGTCGGCGCGGCGCGCGGGGACACCCGAGGCCGCGCACAGCATCCGCATATGGCCACGGACAGAACGGGCCGGGTGCCCCGGCACGTCGCCGAGGAGCACGCCGACTTCCCGCGACGGATGGGCGATCCTGTGCAGGGGCCGTCCCCTGAAGTAGGTGATGCCGCGCCCCTGTTGAAGTTCGAGCATCAGTCTGAGCGCCGTCGTCTTGCCCGCACCGGCACCTCCGAGGAGCGCGGTGACCTGTCCGGAACGCGCTTCGAAGGAGACGTCGTCGACGGCGGGCGGGTGCGCCTTACGGGGATTACTGGTCAGTCCGAAGGCCTGGATCACGTGCAGTAACATAGCGCGCCATGTCCGGTTTTTCGTGTATAACCCAATCTGACCCTAGGCGCGCTGCGGCTCAGCCCGGTTAACGTCCGCCATTCGACGGAACCGGGGCCCAGCACGAGCGGTCACCCCTCCGTCGCCCGGCTGGCCGCCCTCCGCATGTCTCAGACCTCGGGGCGCAGCATCGGAGGGTTGAGCAAAGTGGCGCCGCCGGCCCGGAAGAGCTGCGCCGGCCGGCCGCCCTGGCGAGTTGTCGTACCTCCCGTGGGGACGAGGAACCCCGGGGTCCCGGTGACCTTGCGGTGGAAGTTGCGGGGATCGAGGGCTACTCCCCACACCGCCTCGTACACCCGGCGCAGCTCGCCGACGGTGAACTCCGGCGGGCAGAACGCGGTGGCCAGCGACGAGTACTCGATCTTGGACCGGGCCCGCTCCACCCCGTCGGCGAGGATCTGGGCGTGGTCGAAGGCGAGCGGCGCCACCGTCTCGCCGTCGCGGCCGTAACCACCCTGCTGGAGCAGTTCCTCGACGGGTGCCCAGCGCGCGTTGCTCGCGTCGCCGCCCGCGCGAGGGGCGGGCAGGTCGGGCGCGAGCGCGAGATGCGCGACGCTGACCACCCGCATACGCGGGTCCCGCTTGGGATCGCCGTAGGTGGCGAGCTGCTCGAGGTGCGCCCCGTTGTCCTGGGCCGGGGCCGCGGGACCATGTGCCGTCAGCCCGGTCTCCTCCTCGAGTTCGCGCGCCGCCGCCTGGGAGAGGTCCTCGTCGGCCCGTACGAAGCCCCCTGGCAGCGCCCAGCGTCCCTGGAAGGGAGGCTCGCCCCTGCGCACAGCCAGCGCGCACAGGGCATGGCGACGCACGGTCAGCACGACCAGGTCCACGGTGACGGCGAAGGGCGGAAACGCTGACGGGTCGTAGGGCATGGGGCGATCATAGTCGTCTGCCTGACGATAAACACTCCCTTCGTTGGCAGCACAGGCGGTGGTTCCGCTTCGTTCTGTTGTGGGGCGCAGGGCCGGCTCCGTTTCTTCGTTCGGTCGCGTCGTACGAGGTCACACTCCCAGTTGCAGGCCGTCGGCCGCCTCTTCGACCATGGCGAGTCCCAGCCGGCTGATCCGCACGGCGAAGGGAGCACCGGCGAGGCGCAGCCCGGTGAGGCCGAGTTCACCGAGCGGCGCGCTGCGCACCGGGCGCAAGGTGACCGTACGGGCCGGGGTGTCGGGGCGGATGCCCGCGAGAGCGGTGAGCACCATGATCGCGGAAGCGGAGGCGGTGGCCGCCGGCCGGCAGGCCGCGGGATGCGGCAGGGGTGCACTCCCCGCGGAGCGCTGTTCGCCGGCGAACATCTCCGGCAGCCGGTGGCCGAAGTATTCCGCCGCCTCGAGCAGGCCTCTCAGCAGGCCGCCGGCTTCCTTCTCGTAGCCGGCGGCGGCCAGTCCGGTGACGGCGACGGCGGTCTCATGGACCCGGACGGCTCCGGTCCGGTGACCGAACGGGTTGTGTCCCACCTCCTTGGCACCGAGCCCGCGCAGCCCCCAGCCCGCGTCCATGGCGGGAGTGCCGAGCAGCCGGGCGAGATGCTCGGTCTGCACCTGATCAAGGAGGCCCGGGGCGAGCAGACCGGAACCCAGCAGGCCGGTGTCGAGCAGGTGGACGGCGGCGGAGCCCAGGTGCGGCACGGGTCGGCCGTCCGGGGCCAAGGCCGCGGCCGGGCGTCCGCCGCCGCGGTCCTCGACCCAGAAGTCGGCACGGAAGGCTGCTCGCAGGGCCTCGGCCCACTGGCGTAACTCGGTGGCGCCGGGCCGGTCGTAGGCGTCGAGGAGATCGGCGCCGAGGGCGGCGGCCCGATGCGCGTGGGCCTGCGTTTCACAGCGGACCGGGCCCGCCGGCTGGGGGTCGGGCAGGTAGGTGCCGTCGCCGACGGCTCTCCGCAGCCAGGTGAGGCAGCGTTCGGCGGCAGGCAGCAGGTCTCTCGTCTCCTGCTCGGGGAGTCCCCAGCGGCGGGCCTCGGCGAGCAGGACGGGGAAGAGCAGCGTGGCCTCCGTTCCCGTGCAGCCAGGCGGGAGAAACGGCCCCGTGTCGCGTCGTGGTCCAGGGACCATGCCGGCCCGTGGATGCGAGCCCGTCAGCTGAGTGCGGGCCAGGGTGCGCAGGGTGCCCGCGGCGAGCCGCGTGCCGAGGGGAAGGGACATGCGGGCGGCGGCCAGGGCCTCGGCGGGAGCCATCCCGCAGCGCCAGGGCGCGCCCGCCGCGAGGTAGGTGTCGGAGGGATGAGCGGGGTCGCGCAGGAGCAGGGCCTGGAGATCGGCGACGGCCGCGCGCAGCAGCGGGGCCACCCGGGGGTCGTCGCTCGTCGCCCGGGTGGGGGCGAACGGGCCGGTCGTGGTCTGTCCCGCGGACCGCAGCGGACCCGCGCCGTCGAGACGTACACGGAGCTCCACGGTTGCCGTCCCGCCCGGCGGCAGCTCCAGTTCCCAGCGCAGCAGTCCGGCGGACGCCAGGGCGTCGGACGGTGGCGGGTCTGCGGTGACGCTGGCCGCGACTCCTGCCGTGGCCCAGCGCAGGCCCGAGTCACGGACAGTGGCCGGGAGTTCGGGGCCCGCCCTGCCGGATGCGATGGTGCCAAGCTCCGCGAGATCCGTGCCGAGGGCGACTTCCACGGGCAGCCTCAGCGGTCGCACAGCGGCGTTGCGCAGGGTGATCCGTTCGGTTCCCTCGGCACGGCGCGTTCGCTCGACCACGACATCAGGATCGGGACCCGCCGCCGGGGAAACCCGCAGCGTCCCGACGAAACGGGCACTGTCGGCCCCGGTCATCCTGGCCTGCACGGCGAGCGGCTCGCGTCCGGCCACACGGACCTGACACCGCGAGAGCAGGCGCCGTCCGCCTCGGTAGAACCCGTCCAGTCCCAGGCCGGCCAGTTGCCCCAGCTCGCCGGAGATGGCGAGGCCGGGCAGGGCCACACAGATCAACGCGGCGTGGGTGGGCGGCAGTTCAGGGACCGGTCGGCTGCCAGTCGCCGCGCGGGACGACGGGGTCGCAGCAGACCGACGGGGGCGGTGAGGAACCGGAGGCGGAGGCCCTCCAGGGCCAGCCGGAGAGACCGACCGGGACTCGGTGGGTGGCGGCCGAAGAAGGATGGTCTCCGGTGCGGTCGTGGTGGCGCCGTCCGGCCGGAACCGCGCAGGCCTGTCCCACGGTGGCCGCTCGGTGTCGGTGGCGGAGGGCGAAGTCGGCTGCTGGTGCATGGGATGGCTTCTTCTGCTCTCGGTGCGCCTCGGACGTGCTGGGCGGCCGGTGGGACGCCCCGGGGGACAGCGGTCGTACGGCGGCAGGGCCCGTTCGGGCATTCCGCCACTCAGGTGAACGGAGGGGGCGTCGTCCGGGTCACGGTCCACCTCGGGGAGTCCGGCCGGACGGCTGCGCGGCGGGCCGGCGGAAGCGCCATTCAGTACCGTCGCGAACCTGCGCCACCGTCGGTCGCGCGGTGCGCCCGCGCGTACCCCCGGAGCATTCCGGCATACCCGGTGCGCCAAGCCGGCCAGACGGCTCAGGACCACACCAGCACCGTGGCTGCAACGCTCTCGGCACGCCACCGGACGCACACGGGGCCGGTTCGGGCGCCGACTCGGGGGGCGTGCGCGCCTTCGCACCGTTTCCGGCGGAGTGTCACAGGTTTTCGTCGTACAGACCAGTTCAGCCTGGTACGAGGCACTCATCCATCCCCCTCGGGCTCGCGGAGGCCGCTCCCCGACGGGGTGGCGCTGGTCGTGTCCTGGTCCGACGCACGGGTGCGCGTGCCGCCGGCGCCGCGTGTGGCGGGCCGTGAGGGTTCGGTGGCCGACGACCGGGGATGGGAACCGGCCGGCCGTCGCCTTCCACCCGTCGCCCGGGCCCTGCGATGACCATCTCCGCGGTCCGTGGGCCGCCCACGACGGCGTCGATGCGGGCCCTCCCCTGAGCCCGACCCGGCGGCCTGGTCGTCCACCGGCGCGCCCGCTCCAGGCGTCGCGTCGTCACCGGCCGGGGGTTCGGTCCGCGCCGGGTCCGCTGCCGTCTCCTGCTTTTGCGGGGTCTCCGTCCGCCCGCTCCCTGCGCGGTCCACGCGCAGACAGCGGCGGACCGCCTCGGGGTCGAGCCCTTCGTTGCAGGCCTGGTGCAGCAGACGCGCAAACAGATAGTCCGGATCCGCACCCAGAGCCATGGCCAGCGCCTCGCGGGCCTCCAACTCGTCGCCCGACGACCAGGCGACCCAGCCGGCCAGGGTCAGCGGGGCCGTGGCATGCTCGCCGTACGACCCGACACAGCGGCGGGCCACGGCGCGCCACAGGCGCAGGGCCGGACCGGCCTCGTCGCCCTCCATCCACGCGGCCGCCCGGTCCCGGGTCGTACGGTCCTGGAGTCCGAAAATCAGCTTGGCGGCCTCGTCGTGTGCGAGCAGGCCGTCGTCACGCAGGTCCGCCGGATGCGTGCCGGACACGGGTGCCACCGCGGCGAAGCGGCGCATGACCAGTTCGGCGAGGCCGAGGGTCTCCGCGGCCACTTCCGGGCGGGACGCCTCGTCGAGGATGCGGGGCACCAGGGTCATGCCCGCCGCGTCCAGCGCGACCTCCTGCTCCAGGGCCGCGGTGGTCTCCCAGGGCTGCAGCCTGGCACGCAATTCACGGAGAGTGCCGCGCACTTGGATTCCGGCGTAGGTGGCCGCGGCGGCCAGCACGGTGGTGCCGGGAAGGCCCATCGGCGAGCCGTCCTCGGGGCAGCAGCCCTCGGGGCAGCAGTACGACCAGTAGCGGCCGTCGGAGATGCACAGCGCCTCGATGACCGGCACATCGAGATCGCCGCACTGGGTGCGCAGCAGCTGGGCCAGCCGCTCGAGCCGTCGCTTGACGTCCCGGCCGGACTCCCCTGGGGCCGGTTCCTGGCAGACGTAGGCCACCATCTGCTCCGGGCGGGAGCCGCGCCGCTCGCTCCCCTTGACCAAGCCCTGGGCCAGCTGGCGGGCGGCCGATTCCCAGTCCTCCTCGTTCGCGGGAATGCCGAGCCGGGCCCGGCCGCCGAACCTGCCGCGCGCTTCGCGGTCGTGGAGGGCGACCAGCACCATGCTGTCCTCCGGGCGGTAACCGAGCAGGTAGGGCAGGGCGTCGGCCAGCTCGGCGGGGGTGCGCAGAGTGATCTGCGTGTCGTGCGCGGACAGCCCGGTGAAAGGCTCCTTTCCGGAGGTGTCACTGTTCTCGAAGGGTCCGGTGGTTTCGCCGTGATTCGTCATGCGGAGACAATCTCGCGGATCTTGGAATTCCGCTTAGGCCTGTGGATAAGTCAAATCAGGGACACGACAAGGGCACCGCGTTTGTCCACAGCCCTGACCCGGGCCCGCCCGGTTGTCGGTCCCGTCCTGTTGTATGGGACGCATGGAGCACACGAGCAACGCGGATCTTCGGGCACAGGCGGACGCCGTCCTCGCCCGGCTCGTCGGGGACGCCACGGGCGGGGCCCGGCTGCGCGAGGACCAGTGGCGGGCGATCGAGGCGCTGGTCGCCGACCGGCGCCGGGCCCTGGTCGTCCAGCGCACCGGATGGGGCAAGTCCGCGGTGTACTTCGTGGCGACCTCACTGCTGCGGGCCAGCGGAAGCGGACCCACGGTGATCGTTTCGCCCCTGCTCGCGCTCATGCGCAACCAGGTGGAGGCGGCGGCCCGGGCCGGTATCCGTGCCCGGACCATCAATTCCGCGAACACCGAGGAGTGGGACGCCGTCCAGGCCGAGATCGCGGCCGGGGAGGTCGATGTCCTGCTCGTCAGTCCGGAGCGGCTGAACAACCCCGACTTCCGCGACCAGGTCCTGCCCAAGCTGTCCGCGGCAACCGGCCTGCTGGTCGTGGACGAGGCCCACTGCATCTCCGACTGGGGCCACGACTTCCGTCCCGACTACCGACGGTTGCGCACCATGCTGGGCGAGCTGCCGCCGGGCGTGCCCGTGCTGGCCACCACCGCCACGGCCAATGCCCGCGTGACCGCGGACGTCGCCGAGCAGCTCGGCACGGGCGGCACGTCGGACGCCCTGGTGCTGCGCGGACCGCTGGACCGAGAGAGCCTCAGCCTCGGGGTGCTCCGACTGCCGGATGCGGCACACCGAATGGCCTGGCTCGCCGACCACCTCAACGACCTGCCGGGCTCCGGCATCATCTACACGCTCACCGTCGCCGCGGCGGAGGAGGTCACCGCCTTCCTGCGGCAGCGCGGGCACACGGTCGCCTCGTACACGGGCAAAACGGAGAACGCCGACCGGCAGCAGGCCGAGGACGATCTGCTCGCCAACCGGGTCAAGGCTCTGGTCGCCACCTCCGCGCTCGGCATGGGTTTCGACAAGCCGGACCTGGGCTTCGTGGTCCACCTCGGCTCCCCTTCCTCCCCCATCGCCTACTACCAGCAGGTCGGCCGGGCCGGCCGCGGTGTCGAGCACGCCGAGGTACTGCTGCTGCCGGGCAAGGAGGACGAAGCGATCTGGCAGTACTTCGCCTCGCTCGCCTTCCCCTCCGAGGAGTTGGTCCGGCGCACCCTGGACGTCCTCTCCCGGGCCGACAGACCGTTGTCGCTGCCCGCCCTGGAACCGCTGGTCGAGCTGCGCCGCTCCCGGCTGGAGACCATGCTGAAGGTCCTCGACGTGGACGGGGCGGTCCACCGCGTCAAGGGCGGCTGGATCGCCACCGGGCGGCCCTGGTCGTACGACACCGAGCGGTACGACTGGGTGGCCCGGCAGCGCGCGGCCGAACAGCAGGCGATGCGTGCCTACGCGTCCACCACCGAATGCCGGATGGAGTTCCTGCAGCGTCAGCTGGACGACGAGGGCGCCAAACCCTGTGGCCGCTGCGACAACTGCGCGAGGCCGCGCTTCACCGCCGACACGTCCTCGACGGCGGTGGACGCCGCGCGGAGCGACCTCGGCCGTGCCGGCGTCGAGGTGGAGCCTCGGCGTATGTGGCCGACCGGCCTGCCGGCCATCGGTATCGCGCTCAAGGGGCGCATTCCAGCCGGTGAGCAGGCCTCATCGGGACGTGCGCTGGGTCGACTGTCGGACATCGGCTGGGGCAACCGGCTGCGGCCGCTCCTCGCGTCCCAGGCGCCGGACACCCCCGTGCCGGACGACGTGGCGCGGGCCGTGGTGGGCGTCCTGGCCGACTGGGCGAAGGGTCCCGGTGGCTGGGCGCCCGGTGCGCCCGATGCCCAGCCCCGCCCGGTGGGTGTCGTGACCGTCGCCTCGCGGACCCGGCCCCGGCTGGTCCACTCCTTGGGCGCCCGCATCGCCGAGGTCGGCCGGCTGCCGCTGCTCGGATCCGTGGAGTACGCCGAGGATGTGACGCGGGTGCCGCGCAGCAACAGCGCGCAACGGCTGAAGGCCCTCGACGGCGCGCTGACGGTGCCGGCCGCCCTCACCTCGGCGCTCGCCGAGGCCGGCGGTCCGGTTCTGCTGGTCGACGACTTCACCGAGACGGGCTGGACCCTCGCGGTCGCGGCACGTCTGCTTCGAAAGTCCGGTGCGCAGGGGGTGTTGCCGCTGGTCCTGGCCGTCCAGGGCTGACCGCGCGTGCGGCCGGGGCGGCCCAATACCCTCCGGCTGGACGTCGAGGCGTCACCAGCCGAACCTTTGGGTAGGGATATAAGCCACACACCCCCAGATAGCAGTCGGTGGCCCCAATTGCTCGTTGCCGCATCCCAGTTCGACAGGAAGAATTGAGGTCCGCTCCCCGCACGGCTCGTCCGTGATCCGGTTGGGCTTCGCTGCGGTGCGCGCTCCCAAATCCGACCTCGCCCGCAGTGTGGGCGCGTAGCCGAAGGGAGGAACGTGACCTTCGGATTCGCCTCGTCCTCGGCGGCCTCGTTGTCGACGTCCACGTCCGCCGTCTCCGCCAGTCGCCTGCTCGAGCCGGCCGAATGGGCTGCCGCCGGAATCCCTCTGCTGCGCAACCCCCGTGAGATCGTCAGCGGGCTGCACACCCGCCACCGCCCGAAACCGTCCACGGCGATAGTGGCCGTGCTGGATCCGGACGAGCGGCTGTGTGCCAGCGCCTCGTTCACGCGCCGCCCGGATCCAGCCGACGGCTGGATGTTCCGCAACGCGCTGCTCGCCCAGTTGCGCCGGGTCATCCCGCACGACCTGCGACGCCGCACACCGGTGCGTACGGCGGTACTGCTCTACTGCCGTGAGGGCGATGCGCGCTGGACGGAGGAGGACGGCGCCTGGATGTGGGGGCTGCGCGACGCCTGCACGCTGCACGGCCTGCGCTGCGGGGCGTACATCACGCTGACCCACGACGGCTGGCAGGTGCTCGGCGAGGGGCGCGGCGGACGCCGCCCCAACGCCGACTCCGCGCCGGAGCCCTTCGCCATGACGGAGGCCCCACCGCTACCGCCACGCACCGGCGGGCCGGTCTCCGAGGTGCTGCGCCGCGCGGCGGCCCGCTGAAGGTCACGACACCGGGACGAGGTCGTACGCCTGAGTCCCATGCCTGGCCCGGCGCCTGGCCGCCGACGCCCGCCGATCACCCGGGCCGGCCGCGCGGACGGCAGTCCGGCCGCAGACTATCCGGCCAGGACGCCGCGCCAGAAGCAGGAGACGCCGCGGAACAGGCGCCCACCACTCCGTGTCCAGCGGTCGTACGAGATCTACTCCTGGAGTGTCCCTCGATACACCGACCAGGCACGGCTCCCCGGTCGGCACCGTGCCCGCACTACGGCGACAGTCCGAACCGGCAGCGCGTAACGGTCGCTGGACCCGGCCAGATGGTCGACTCGTGAGCCGAAGGCCGCCCGCCGGCCGGGCATGCCGAAAGCCACTCCGTGCGGATTCAGCCGGGGCGGCTCCAGCGTCAACCCGGTGCCCCAAGGCGCCGGGTATGGCTCAGACGCCGGCGCCCAGCACCGCGTTGATCTGCTGCGGGTCGCCGCAGACGATCAGCAGGGCAGCGGCCCGGGAGTGGGCCAGCGAAAGGGCGGAGGCAGCGGCGGAGGTCGGGCCTCCGTTGACGGCCACGACCACCACGGGTCGGGACGCGGCACGGGAGGCGATGGCGGCGTCCGTGTAGAAGACGTCGTCACCGGCGTCGTGCTGCGCCCAGTAGGACGCTTCGCCGAAGGACAGCTCGTGCTCCGCCCACGGGTGCTGGGCACCGGTGGTGATCACGAGCACGTCGCCGGGGGCGCGGCCCGATTCCAGGAGCAGGTCCACTGACTCCTCGGCTGCGTCGAGCGCGCCCTCGGCCGAAGCCGGGATCAGCTGGATCTGCGGGGTGACCGCCGGAGCGGCCGGGCCCGACGGGCCAGGCTTGGCCGGAGCCACGTCACGCGGGGTGCGCTGCACCGGCGGCACGGGCCGCAGAGGGCCGGGACGACCGGGGCGGGGCGGAGCCGCGGGGCGGGGGCCGGGTACGGGGCGAGGGGTCGGCGCGGTACGGCCGCTGGCCGGAGTAGCGCGGGGACCCTGGGCACTCTCGTGAATCTGAGGCTCCTCGGGAATGAGAGGCATGAGCTGATATTTATCAAACATTGGTGCGGTGCGGGTGACTGGGGGGCACATCAGTGCGATCGGAACCGTCAGAAATCGAAGCCGAGCTGACCCTCGATTTCCGGAGCGCCTCCGTCCGCCCAGCCGCGGACCTTCTTGAGGTGCCGCCACTGAGGCAACGCATCAAGATACGCCCACGACAAGCGGTGGTGCGGGGTGGGTCCCCGCTCCTCCAGTGCGGCCTTGTGCACGGGCGACGGGTACCCGGCGTTGTCCGCAAATCCGAAGTCTGCATGGTCGATACCCAGTTCGGCCATCATTTTGTCGCGCTGAACCTTGGCGATCACCGACGCCGCAGCGACGGCCACACACGACCGGTCGCCCTTGATCACCGTGCGTACCTTCCAGGGGGCACCGAGATAGTCGTGCTTCCCGTCGAGGATGACGGCGTCGGGGCGGACCGGCAGCGCGTCCAGGGCACGGACCGCGGCGAGCCGCAGCGCGGCCGTCATCCCCAGGTCGTCGATCTCCTCGGGGGAAGCATGCCCCAGCGCGTAGGCCGTCACCCATACCCGCAGGATCTCGGCCAGTTCCGTACGACGCTTGACGGTCAGCAGCTTGGAGTCGGTCAGACCCTCGGGCGGGCGGCGCAGTCCGGTGATCGCGGCACAGACGGTGACGGGTCCGGCCCAGGCGCCGCGCCCCACCTCGTCGATACCGGCGATGACCTTCGCTCCGGTCGTGGCGCGCAGGGAGCGCTCGACAGTGTGAGTGGGTGGTTCGTACGGCATGGCGCCCTTAGCGTACGCCGCCGGGATCGCCGTACGACACCCTGGTCGCCCGACCGCCACGCGGCTCACCGGAGCATGGGGTCAGAGTCGGTGAGGCCGCAGCAGCGGGAGCATCAGCTGGTCGATCATCTCTTCGAGATCCTGATCGCTCCATTCACTCGCGCACACCTTCGAGCGGTACATCATCATGGCCGGGATGACGTCGAAGACATACCCGTTGGCCGCGTCGACGCGGACCTCTCCCCGCTCTATTCCACGGGTGATGACCTCATGGAGCAGCGTGACGGTCGGCTCGATGACCCCTCCGACGATCACGTCCTGGAAGCGCTCCGCCTGAACATCGTCGCACTCGTGAATCACCGCGCGCAGCGCGACGCCGGGCGGCGAGTACATGATCTCCCGCACCTGTCGGCACAGAGTGAGGAGGTCCTCGCGCACACTTCCGAGGTCCGGGGCCGTCTCCACCCGGGCCAGCCCGGCGACCAACGCGTCCGCGACAAGGTCCTCCTTGCAGGGCCAGCGGCGGTACACCGCGGCTTTGCCGGTCTGGGCGCCGGCCGCGACCCCTTCCATGGTCAGGCCCTTCCAACCGACCGCGCCGAGCTGTTCCAGAGCGGCGTCCAGGATCGCGCGCTCCAGCACCACGCCGCGCCGACGAGGGGAAGCCGTCCGGGATGGATCGGCCGTCCAGCGCGAGGTAACCATCTGTCTCTCCAACGTGCATGGGAAGCGGGGATTCCGGGGCAGAGGGCGCCGCGCCGCAGCGAGAGGGGGACGCGGGGCGGCGCGCCCGATTAAGTGAACGCTTGCGTTCACTCTTGGGGACTCACTACCGTGGAGGCGAAAGTGAACGCGAGCGTTCACTAATGCCTTTATGGGGGACCCATAGTGACGACCTCTCAGCTGCTGAAGGATCCAAAACCGGGCGTGGCCCGCCGGGAGGGGCATCCCGGTATCGCACTCACCGTCATCGCGGCCTGCCAACTCATGGTTGTACTCGACGCGACGATTGTGAACATCGCACTCCCGCACATTCAAGATGCGCTCAAGTTCAGCACCACCGACCTGACTTGGGTGGTCAGCGCCTACACCCTCACTTTCGGCGGCCTGCTGCTGCTCGGCGCGCGGGCCGGTGACATCCTCGGCCGCCGCCGGGTGTTCATCACCGGCATCCTGCTCTTCACCTTCGCCTCGCTGCTGGGCGGCCTCGCTCAGGAACCCTGGCAGCTGCTGGCCGCACGAGCCCTGCAGGGCGTGGGCGGCGCGATAGCCTCGCCCACATCGCTGGCGCTGATCACCACGACCTTCCCCGAGGGCCCGGAACGCAACCGGGCCTTCGGCGTGTTCGCCGCTGTCTCCGCGGGTGGTGGCGCCATCGGCCTGCTCGCCGGCGGCATGCTCACCGACTGGCTGGACTGGCGATGGGTGCTGTTCGTCAACGTGCCCATCGGTGTGCTGATCGCGGCGCTCGCCCCGCTGTACATCAGCGAGTCCGATCGGCACCCGGGGCGGTTCGACATCACAGGCGCGCTGACGTCGACGGTGGGCATGGCCTCGCTGGTGTACGGATTCATCCGCGCCGCTGAGAACGGCTGGCGCGACAGCCTCACCCTCGGCTCGTTCGCCGCGGCGGTGGTGCTGCTGGTCGCCTTCGTCCTCATCGAGACGCGGGCGAAGGAGCCGATCACCCCGCTCAGGATGTTCGCGGACCGCAACCGCTGGGGCACGTACGTGATCATGCTCAGCCTGTCCGCGGCCATGTTCGGCATGTTCTTCTACATCGTGCTGTTCGTGCAGGACATCCTCGGCTACAGCGCCATCAAGGCCGGCCTGGCCTTCCTCCCCGTGACGGTCGCGATCGCGGTCGGCGCGGGCCTGTCGCAGGCCCTGCTGCCGAAGCTCGGCCCGAAGCCGTTCATGATGGTCGGCTCGGCGCTCGTGGTGATCGGGCTGGCCTGGCAGACGTTCATCCGGCCGGACAGCTCCTATCTCGGCGGAGTGCTCGGCCCGATGCTGGTGTTCGGTTTCGGCATGGGCCTGAACTTCGTGACGGCCACCGTGACGGCGGTGTCCGGCGTCGCCCAGCACGAGGCAGGTGCGGCCTCCGGTCTGCTCAACGCGATGCAGCAGGTGGGCGGTTCGCTCGGTCTCTCCATCCTGACGACCGTGTTCGGCTCGGCCAGCAAGGACGAGGCGAAGAAGCAGCTGCCGAAATTCCTCGGCAACAGCTCGCCCGAGCAGCAGGCTCAGTTCGCCAAGACACACCAGCTGCCCGCGCCCTGGGGACACGACGTGCTCGCGCACGGCATCTCCAGCGCCTTCGTACCGGCCGCCGCGATGGCCGGGCTGGCTTTCCTCACCGCCTGGCTGGTCCTCAAGGTCCGCAAGAGCGATCTCGAGTCCCTCTCCGGCATGGCGGGCCCGGGCATGGGCTGACCCCCTCGGGGCCGCACGGAGTCGCGGCCTGCCGGACCGCCGCCTGGGGACAGACGGCACACGGACGCGCTCCGGTCCGGCCGGCCGCACGCCGGCCACCAGCGACCACAGCAGGACCAGAACGGCGAACACCAGGACCGGCGTCCGCGACACGAGCGCCATCACACACCCCCTCCGACCCAGCCTTCGAATCCCGCCGCACCCGACACCGAAGGGCGCGGCACATCAGCGGATACGAGAAGAACGGGCAACGGTCACGGAGAGTTCCCGATAGCCACGGAGAGTTCTCGCGGCAACCCGTCCCGCCCGGAATCCGGCCTTCACCAGCCCTGAGACACAGCTGACCGGAGCCAGAAGCACACCGGAGCAGGTCAGGGCCGACGAGACAGCCGCCAAGCCGGCCTGGAAACCCGTTCCCAGCCCCGAGACCCGGCATCGGAACCCGTTCCCAGCCCCCAGGCCCGGCCTCGCAACCCGTCAGAGCCGCGACGGCACCCAATCCGGCCGCGCCTCCGCCCGCTCCACCCACTCGGCGGGCGGTGTCCCCGCCTTGCCGGAGGCGAGCACGCCGCCCACGATCGCGCAGGTCGTGTCCACGTCGCCGCCCACCTGGGCGGTCGTCCAGAACGCGGTCTCGTAATGCCCGAGGCTGCGTGCGGCGGACCAGAGGGCGAAGGGCACGGTGTCATGGGCCGTCGTACGGCGCCCGCAGCCCAGCACGGCCGCGACGGTGCCCGCGTCGCCGTAGTCGAGCATGTCCCGGGCGCGCCGGAGTCCCTGACCGACCGCGCTCTTCGGCACCAGGGCGATGACGCCCTCGAGGAGCGCCTCGGGGCTCGGCGGTCCGTCCGGCGAGCCTGCCAGAGCCGCCGCCGCGGCCACGGCCATGGCTCCGACCACGGCCTCCCGGTGCTGGTGGGTGGGGTAGGCCGAGATCTCCGCCTGGTGGGTCGCCTGCTCCGGATCGTCCGCGTACCAGGCGCCCAGGGGCGCGATCCGCATGGCCGCTCCGTTGCCCCAGGACCCCTGTCCGTTGAAGAGCCCGGCGGCCAGCTCACGCCAGTCCCCGCCCTCGCGGACGAGGCGCAGCAGCCGGTTGACCGCGGGGCCGTAGCCCCGGTCGAAATCGTGGTGCTCGGCGAAGGAGCGGGCCAGCGCGTCCTGGTCGATGCGGTGGTGGGCGGCGAGGACGGCGACCACGGAGCACGCCATCTCGGTGTCGTCGGTCCACTGCCAGGGCCCCGGAGGCAGCTCGCGTCGCTTCAGCAGGGGATAGTGCGCCGGAACGAAGAACTGGGAGCCCAGGGCGTCTCCCACGGCCAGTCCGCGCAGGCTTGCCAGAGCACGCTCCAGGCGCCCGGAGGAAGAGGAGTCAGCGGTCATCGCTCTGCCACTCTATCCGTTCACCCAGTACGGCAGCGGCTTGCGCCAGCGCTCGAAGGGCCGGTCGAGCGTGTACCTGCCGTCCTCGCCCAGAACGAGCATCCGCATCTCCGCGTTCCCCGGGTTCGCCAGCGACTCGAATTCCGCGACGGTCCAGTGGAACCAGCGCATGCAGAAGAGCCGCATCGCGAGCCCGTGCGTCACCAGCAGCACGTTCGGCGGGTGGTCGGGGTCCTCGAAGCTGCGGAACAGGCTCTCCAGGAAGCCGCCGACCCGGTCGTACACATCGGCGCCGGACTCCCCCTGCGGAAACCGGAAGAAGAAGTGGCCGTACGCGTCCCGGTAGGCCTTCTGCAGGCGGACGTCGTCGCGGTCCTGCCAGTTGCCCCAGTCCTGTTCACGCAGCCTCGGCTCCTCCCGGACGCGCATGAGGTCGGGGTCGAGGTGGAAGGCGCGGAGCGTCTCGTGCGTACGGCGGTACGGCGAGACGTACACGCTCACGCGTTCCTGGCCGAAGAGTTCCCGTAGCTCCTTGCCGGTCTCCTCGGCCTGCCGCGAGCCGCGCTCGGTCAGCGCGAGCGCGTGGTCGGGCTCACGCTCGTACACGGAGTCGTCGACGTTGCCCGTGGACTCGCCGTGCCGGACAAGGACGATGCGCCGTGGTCGTACCATGCCAAGACCCTAGATCGAGTGAGGGGAACTCGAGCACTCGTACGGGCTCCATACGGCGTAGGTCACACGAATTCGGCGCCACAGGCCCGTCGCAGGGCTCCCCCGGCGCTCCCCGGGCAGCTTTCGCGGCGTCTTCAGGATGTGAGTTTGCTCTTCAAACCGACACCCTGGGGGCTCAGACCGTCCAGGAAGGTTCCATGTCCACGACGTCACCGGAGAGAGCCGCGATGTCGGTCTCGGTCTGGGCGCGCAGGGCGAGGCGTTCCACGCGCTCGGTGCGGTACTTGCCGTGCTCGGCCGCCGCCCGCCACATCGACAGGACGAGGAACTCCTGCTCCGGGGCCTCGGCGAACATGCCGCGGATCATGCCGGGCGAGCCGGCCATCGCGGGGTTCCAGACCTTCTCCTGCATGAGGGTGAAGTGGTCGACGCGCTCCTGGTGGACCTGGCACAGGGCGACCCGGATGAGATCGGCGTCGGTGAACCGCGGCTCGAAGCCCGTCTTCACATCGAAGCGGTACTCGAAGAGCTTGACCTGGGCGTCCTTGAACGTACCGGCCTGGGCGGACGCCAAGCGGTCGTGCGAGCGGGCCATGAAGGAGTCGTAGAAGGCGCGGCTCTCCCAGAAGGCGAAGGTGTGGGCCACGCCCGACCGCTGCCGGCTCCAGCCTCCGCCCTGTCCCCGAAATCCCGGCTCCCCCAGAAGCCCCGCCCATTTCCGCTGCCCCCGCTCGAAGCCGCGGCGGTCCACCACGGTGCAGCGAATCCACTTGACCAGCACCGCGCCATCGTAAGGCCACCGGACGTGGCGTCGGTCACGCTCCGGCGGAGATCACCCGCGCATGCGCTCCGCGCCCGTGGCACGATGGGCAAAGAGCCCTGGCTCCAGGCGAGTTGGGGACAGAGCAGTCAGAGGGGGAAGGGGAAGCCTGTTGTCCGGCTTCAGCAAGGGAATCCGCAAGGTCGAGGTCGCGCTCAAGTGGGACCCGAGTCCGGTGGGTCAGCCGCCCACCGATCTCGACATCGTCGCGGCGACGTTCACCTCGGGCGACCCGTACGGGACTCCGGCCTATCTGGTGCACTTCGACAGCCGCTCACCCGACGGCACGATCTTCCTCAACCGGGACAGCACCGACGGCAGGGGTTTCGGCTGGGACGAGGTCATGACGCTCGAACTGGACCGACTGGACGGCCGGTACGCGCGCGTGGTGGTCGGTGCGGTCATCCAACAACGGCCCGGGCACAAGACGTTCGTCCATGTGCTGAATCCGGCCATGCGCATCCGGGAGGGCTACACCGTGCTCGCCGAGGACGACTTCGGCGCGGTCCTCGGGGCGACGGCGGCCACGATCGCCGAGTTCGCGCGGGACGACTCCGGAGACTGGACCTTCCGGCCCGGGGTGCACGGGTTCGAGGAGGACCCGGCTACGTTCACCCGGGTCATGGGCAGGGCTCACCAGGCCTGAGGCCCGACAACGGGTAAGGGGCACCGGCAATGGCCGGCGCCCCTTACCTCAGTTACCGCGTGTCATCAGCTGCAGCCGCTGGTCGAGCCGCAGCCCTCGCAGATGTAGCAGGAGCCGGCTCGCTGCATCTTCGTGCCGCAGGAGAAGCACAGCGGGGCGTCCGCCTGGATGCCCAGCTGCATCTCCACCAGTTCGGCGCTGGTGTGCGCCTGCTTCGGGTCGGGCTTGGCCGCCTCCACCTCGGCCTTCGGCGCGGCCACGGCCTTCAGTTCCTGGGCGCGCGGCGCCGACTGGGCCAGACCCTCGACGTCGACCTCGTCGTCGGCCGGCTCGTACGAGCCGGTCTCCAGGTGGCGCTGGCGCTCCTCGGCGGAGTGGATGCCGAGCGCGGAGCGCGTCTCGAAGGGCAGGAAGTCCAACGCCAGACGACGGAAGATGTAGTCGACGATCGACTGCGCCATCCGCACGTCCGGGTCGTCGGTCATGCCGGCCGGCTCGAAGCGCATGTTGGTGAACTTCGAGACGTACGTCTCCAGCGGCACGCCGTACTGGAGGCCGACGGAGACCGCGATGGAGAAGGCGTCCATCATGCCCGCGAGGGTGGAGCCCTGCTTGGACATCTTCAGGAAGACCTCGCCGAGGCCGTCGTCCGGGTAGGAGTTGGCGGTCATGTAGCCCTCGGCGCCGCCGACGGTGAAGGACGTGGTGATCCCCGGGCGGCCCTTGGGGAGGCGCTTGCGGACCGGGCGGTACTCGACCACCTTCTCGACCGCGGTACGGATCGTCTCCTCGGCCTTCTCGGTGATCTCGGCCTTCTCGTCCTCCTTCTTCTTGGCGGAGAGCGGCTGGCCGACCTTGCAGTTGTCGCGGTAGATCGCGAGCGCCTTGACGCCCAGCTTCCAGGCCTCGAAGTAGATCTCCTCGACCTCCTCGACGGTCGCCGTCTCCGGCATGTTGACCGTCTTGGAGATGGCGCCGGAGATCCACGGCTGGATCGCGGCCATCATGCGCACGTGGCCCATCGGGGAGATGGCGCGCTCGCCCATGGCGCAGTCGAACACCTCGTAGTGCTCCTGCTTCAGACCGGGGGCGTCGATCACGTTGCCGTTCTCGGCGATGTGGGCGACGATCGCCTCGATCTGCTCCTCCTGGTAACCCAGGCGGCGCAGGGCCTGCGGGACGGTGCCGTTGACGATCTGCATCGAGCCGCCGCCGACGAGCTTCTTGAACTTGACCAGGGCGAGGTCGGGCTCGACACCGGTGGTGTCGCAGGACATCGCGAGGCCGATGGTGCCGGTCGGGGCGAGCACGGACGCCTGGGCGTTACGGAAACCGTTCTTCTCGCCGAGGCGCAGCACGTCCTGCCAGGCCTCCGTGGCGGCGGCCCAGACCGGGGTGTCCAGGTCGTCCGTGCGGGGGGCCTCGCCGTTGGCGTCGGCGTGCTGCCGCATGACGCGGTTGTGGGCGTCGGCGTTGCGGGCGTAGCCGTCGTACGGGCCGACGACCGCGGCCAGCTCGGCGGAACGGCGGTAGGCCGTGCCCGTCATCAGGGAGGTGATCGCGCCGGCCAGGGTGCGGCCGCCGTCGGAGTCGTAGGCGTGGCCGGTGGCCATCAGCAGGGCGCCGAGGTTGGCGTAGCCGATGCCGAGCTGGCGGAACGCGCGCGTGTTCTCGCCGATCTTCTGGGTCGGGAAGTCCGCGAAGCAGATCGAGATGTCCATCGCCGTGATGACCAGCTCGACGACCTTCTGGAAGCGCTCGGCCTCGAAGGACTGCTCGCCCTTGCCGTCGTCCTTCAGGAACTTCATCAGGTTCAGCGAGGCGAGGTTGCAGGACGTGTTGTCCAGGTGCATGTACTCGCTGCACGGGTTCGACGCGGTGATCCGGCCGGACTCGGGGCAGGTGTGCCAGTTGTTGATGGTGTCGTCGTACTGGATGCCCGGGTCGGCACAGGCCCACGCGGCCTCGGCGATCTTGCGGAAGAGCGTCTTGGCGTCGACCTCCTCGATGACCTCACCGGTCATACGCGCGCGCAGGCCGAAGTCGCCGCCGTCCTGGACCGCCTTCATGAACTCGTCGTTCACACGGACCGAGTTGTTGGCGTTCTGGTACTGGACGGAGGTGATGTCGTCGCCACCCAGGTCCATGTCGAAGCCCGCGTCGCGCAGGACGCGGATCTTCTCCTCTTCCTTGACCTTGGTTTCGATGAAGTCCTCGATGTCGGGGTGATCGACGTCGAGCACGACCATCTTGGCGGCGCGGCGGGTGGCGCCACCGGACTTGATGGTGCCGGCGGAGGCGTCGGCGCCACGCATGAAGGAGACGGGACCGGACGCGTTGCCGCCGGAGGAGAGCAGCTCCTTGGAGGAACGGATGCGCGACAGGTTGAGGCCGGCACCGGAGCCGCCCTTGAAGATCATCCCCTCTTCCTTGTACCAGTCGAGGATCGACTCCATGGAGTCGTCGACGGCCAGGATGAAACAGGCGGAGACCTGCTGGGGCTGCGGGGTGCCCACGTTGAACCAGACGGGGCTGTTGAAGCTGAAGATCTGGTGCAGGAGGGCGTACGCCAGCTCGTGCTCGAAGATCTCGGCGTCGGCGGGCGAGGCGAAGTACTTGTGGTCCTCGCCGGCCTTCCGGTACGTCTTCACGATGCGGTCGATCAGCTGCTTGAGGCTGACCTCGCGCTGCGGGGTGCCGACGGCACCGCGGAAGTACTTGCTGGTGACGATGTTGACCGCGTTCACCGACCAGAAGTCGGGGAACTCGACGCCACGCTGCTCGAAGTTGACCGAGCCGTCGCGCCAGTTGGTCATGACGACGTCACGGCGCGCCCACTCGACCTCGTCGTACGGGTGCACGCCGGGGGTGGTGTGGATGCGCTCGATGTGCAGTCCCTTGTTTCCCGCCTTGCCGCCCTTGGCTCGGGAACCTCGTGCCGGACCGCTCGCCGTCTCTGTCATGCCGCCTCCCTCTACGGGCGAAAACGCCCTGAAGTGCCCCGTTTGTTCCCGTGGCACGGTGTTCTGTCTTGTGTTGCGGGCACCCTCAGCTGCCGCCCGCAACAGGTCTTGGATCGCCGCCTGCCGACCGGAACCCGGGTCTCCCCCCGGTTTCCGGCTCGTCGGTCAGTCGGCGGCGTGGGCAGGCTCGGGGACCTGAGTGGTCCCTCCGGGCCCGCCGTCGTCTTCCTGGCTCCCCGCTCCCGCGTCGTCGTCGCCCGGGGCGGGGCCTCGCGTCGCCTGCCTCAGCTCCGCGATGGCGGCCTCGAAGTCCTCGAGCGAGTCGAACGCCCGGTAGACGGAGGCGAATCGCAGATAGGCGACGAGGTCGAGCTCCTGCAACGGGCCGAGTATGGCCAGCCCCACGTCGTGGGTGGTCAGCTCGGCGCTTCCGGTGGCCCGCACCGCCTCCTCGACCCGTTGGCCGAGCAGGGCGAGTGCGTCCTCGGTGACAGGCCGCCCCTGGCATGCCTTGCGCACGCCGTTGATGACCTTGGTACGGCTGAAAGGCTCGGTGACTCCGGACCGCTTGACCACCATGAGCGAGCACGTCTCCACGGTCGTGAAACGACGGGAGCAGTCGGGACACTGGCGGCGCCTGCGGATCGACGTGCCGTCGTCGGTCGTACGACTGTCGACCACACGGCTGTCGGGGTGCCTGCAGAAGGGGCAGTGCATGATCTCCAACCCTCCTCACAGCAGACTCAACAACCTCGCCGAACCCCATGGGCCCCGCGAAGCAGCCCTAAGCATAGGCGATCGCGGAGCCCTCTCGGACCCGGGGGACCACAACTTGTGGGCTGCTGTAGCCATCCAACCACTAGATGTGGGGATCGGCGTATACACCGAGGCAGACACGCGTGTCGCGACGGACCGGCCGGTGACACCGGCATGCCGTTAGCCCGCCCGGGCAACACCGGTGGCCCGTCCGGGGACACGCGGACGCGGAGCCGTACCGTCGCGGCACTTACGGAGATACCGTGGGCGCCGCACGGAGGACGCGTAGTGCTCCGGCACAGAAAGGGCCCGGGTCCCGGCCGGCCGGGTTCCGGATGGCAGACTGGGGACACGGCCCACGAGGCCAGCGACCCCGGCGGTGAAGAGTACAACAATGGGCGCTTTTGTCCGCCAGGTGGCGCGTTAGCTATACACCCAGACACACGATCGCGACAGGTGAATCGCACTTTTTCACTCGAACGTGTGTTTGGCGCAACCTTTCGAAAGCAACTACCGTTGTCCAGCAGGGAGACCATCGAGAGGGGCCGACGTGACCACGACCGCAGACAGTGCCACCATCACTGCCCAGGACCGCTCCCAGGGCCGAGTCGAGCCGGTACACGCGATGAACGAAGCCACGAATCCCGAGCACAAGCGCTCCTTGCCGGGCCGACCTCCAGGAATCCGGGCGGACAGCTCCGGACTCACGGATCGGCAACGTCGCGTGATCGAAGTCATCCGGGATTCCGTGCAGCGTCGCGGTTACCCGCCGTCCATGCGGGAGATCGGTCAGGCTGTCGGCCTCTCCAGCACCTCCTCCGTCGCCCATCAGCTGATGGCGCTGGAGCGCAAGGGCTTCCTGCGCCGTGACCCGCACCGCCCGCGGGCCTACGAAGTGCGCGGCTCCGACCAGGCCGTGACCGTGCAGCCCACGGACACCGCCGGCAAACCCGCCGCGTCGTACGTCCCGCTGGTCGGCCGTATCGCCGCCGGTGGGCCCATCCTCGCGGAGGAGTCCGTCGAGGACGTCTTCCCTCTCCCCCGCCAGCTCGTCGGTGACGGTGAGCTGTTCGTCCTCAAGGTCGTCGGTGACTCCATGATCGAGGCCGCGATCTGCGACGGCGACTGGGTCACCGTGCGCCGCCAGCCGGTCGCCGAGAACGGGGACATCGTGGCAGCCATGCTCGACGGCGAGGCCACCGTCAAGCGCTTCAAGCGCGAGGACGGCCATGTCTGGCTCCTCCCGCACAACGCGGCCTACGAACCGATCCCCGGCGATGACGCGACCATCCTCGGCAAGGTCGTCGCGGTGCTTCGGCGGGTGTGACACCTGCCGCGGGCGGGCCGGTCGGCCGGTTCGCTCCCTGACCGGGCCCCGGAACCCCTGCGCCGGTTCCGGGGCCCTGCTGTGTCCGGACCCGGCCGTCGACGCCTTGGCATCGCGGGGTAGCCTGACCGGCGCCGGTCAGGCTACCCCGCGATCACGATGCCTCCGTCTGCGCGGCCTCCGTCTGCTGCGCCGCCGCGTCGATCGCCGTGAGCGACTTGCGCACCTGGTTACGATCCGTGGTGTACCAGAAGTCCGGCAGTGACGCCTTGAGATAGCCGCCGTAGCGCGCGGTAGCCAGTCGCTGATCCAGTACGGCGACCACGCCGCGGTCGCCCGACGCACGGACGAGTCGGCCCGCGCCCTGGGCCATGAGCAGGGCCGCGTGAGTGGCGGCCACCGCCATGAAGCCGTTGCCGCCCCCGTCCTCGACCGCCTTCTGCCGGGCGCTCATCAACGGGTCGTCGGGGCGCGGGAACGGGATCTTGTCCATGACGACCAGCTGGCAGCTGGGCCCCGGGACGTCGACGCCCTGCCACAGGGACAGCGTGCCGAACAGGCAGGTCTTGGGGTCGGCCGCGAAGTTCTTGATCAGTTCGCCGAGGGTCTCCTCGCCCTGGAGCAGGATCGGGAACTCCGGAATCCGCGAGCGCAGCTCCTCCGCGGCGAGCTGGGCCGCCCGCATGGACGAGAACAGTCCGAGGGTGCGGCCGCCGGCCGCCCGAATGAGCTCGGTCAGCTCGTCGAGCATGTCGGAGCGCTCGCCGTCACGCGCCGGGCGTGACAGGTGCTTGGCGACGTAGAGGATGCCCTGCCTGCGGTAGTCGAACGGGGAGCCGACGTCGACACCCTTCCACTTCGGCAGATCCTCGCCCTCCGCGCCTTCGGGGCCGAGCCCCAGGGAGGCGCCGACGCCGTTGAAATCGCCGCCCAGCTTGAGGGTCGCGGAGGTGAGGACGACGGCGCGGTCGGCGAAGAGCTTCTCCCTGAGAAGGCCCGAGACCGACATGGGTGCGATCCGCAGGGAGGCGCCGAAGCGGTCGTGCCGCTCGTACCAGACGACGTCCCACTCGGAGCCGTTCAGGACGCGCTCCGCCACGTCGTGCACCGCCTCCACCGAGGCCAGCGCCTGCTTGCGGACCGCGTCCTCGTCCTGGACCGACTTGTCGCGCGTCGCGCCGATCCCGGAGATGACCGTGCGGGCGGCGTCCCGCAGCGCCATCAGGGCATAGCCGAGATCCTCCGGGATCTCCTCCAGGCGGCCCGGCAGGGCCAGCTCCATCAGCCGCTCGAAGCCCTCGGCGGCGGTCTGCAGCTGGTCGGCCGCCTTCTCGTTGACGAGCTTGGCGGCTCGGCGGACGGCGCGGTTGACCTGGCCCGGGGTCAGCTCGCCGGTGGCGACGCCGGTGACCCTGGAGACCAGTTCGTGCGCCTCGTCCACGACCAGCACCTCGTGCTGGGGCAGCACCGGGGCGCCCTCGATGGCGTCGATGGCGAGCAGGGCGTGGTTCGTGACCACGACTTCGGCGAGCTTGGCACGCTCGCGGGCCATCTCCGCGAAGCACTCGGCACCGTAGGCGCACTTCGTCGCGCCCAGGCACTCCCGCGACGACACCGACACCTGAGCCCAGGCGCGGTCCGAGACACCCGGGGTGAGATCGTCCCGGTCACCGGTCTCGGTCTCGTCCGCCCAGTCGCGCATCCGCAGCAGATCCTGGCCCAGCTTGCTGGTGGGCGCCGCGGCCTCGAACTGGTCGAAGAGACCGTCCTCCTCGTCCTGCGGCATGCCCTCGTGCAGACGGTGCAGGCACAGATAGTTCGACCGGCCCTTCAGCATCGCGAACTCCGGACGGCGGCGCAGCAGCGGGTGCAGGGCGTCGACCGTGCGCGGCAGATCACGCTCCACGAGCTGGCGCTGCAGCGCCAGCGTCGCCGTCGCGACGACCACCCGCTCCCCCTGCGCGAGCGCGGGCACGAGATAACCCAGCGACTTTCCGGTGCCGGTGCCGGCCTGGACCAGCAGGTGGGATCCGTCGTCGATCGCCTCGGCGACCGCTTCGGCCATGGTCACCTGGCCGGGGCGCTCCGTGCCGCCGACAGCGGCGACAGCGGCGTGCAGGAGTTCGGGGAGTGAGGACTTCGTCATAGCCCGACCACCCTACGGCCCGGCACTGACAAACGGGCGATCAAGGCGGGAACGGGGGACGGGGGCACGGCTGGGCTCCTGGAGGGCCGGGGACGGGAGGAATTTCTCGGATCGAGCGGGAACCTCGCCGGATCGGGCGACGTTCAATCTGTGAACACGTCGTCACTCAGCGCTACAAGACATCGCGCAGGAGTCGGTCCCGGATCATGAGGGCGGCCCGCTTGCCGGGCAGGTCGACCTCGGCCGCGAACCTGAATCCGGCGCTCAGGAACGCCGCGACGGAAGGGGTGTTATGAAGATCGGGTTCCGCTACGACACGTGCGCAGGCCGGACGCCGGTCGAGGACGAGGTCGGCCACGGCCCTCAGCAGGGCGGATCCAAGCCCCCGTCCCCGGTCCGCGGCCCCACCGACGAGGAGGTGGATCCCGGTGTCGTGCGGGCGGGCCGGATAGTGGCGGGCGAGCGGATCCAGGTCCGCGCGATAGATCTCCCAATAGCTCGTCGGTCTGCCGTCCAGTACGCCGACGCACGGCACGCTCCGCCCGTCGCCGTCGAGCTGGGCCCGTAGGTGCTCCTCGGTCCGGCTCGGAGGTCCGGCCAGCTCCCAGAACCGGGCGGCGGCGGGGTCGTTCATCCAGCGGTGGAGGAGCGGCAGGTCGTCTTCGATACGGACGGGCACGAGATGGAAGGAGCCGACGGGGGTAGCTACCGGCCCCCAGGTGGGGAGTTGGTCCAGGAGGTAGGCCGTCCCGCCGGCGAAGCGGGCGAGGAAGTCGGCGGGCAGGTGCAGGTCCAGCGTGTCCTCGCCGTCCTCGTCGTCGGCCTCGATGGTGAACCCGGTGAACGGCGCGTCACGGCTTCCCTCTCCGTCCGCTCGGGGGCCGTGGAGGCCCGGAGGGACAGGGGCACCCGGGTGAACCGGGGCGGGGCTGCTGTCGGCGTTCGCGTCGGTGGGAGGCACGGTGCGCTCCTCTCAGGAGGCGAGGTGGGTCATGGTCCTCGGAAGTGCGGTCGGGCGGTGCGGCTCGCTCGAAGGTGACGGGGGCGGCTCGCTCAGGAGTGAAGGGGGTTGGTGAGGGTGACATAGACGGACTGGGTGTCGACAGGGCCGACGAGTTCGTCCAGGCCCTGCAGCCGGGTCAGCAGGTTGGCCTTGCAGCGCAGGACAGGTGAGTCGAGCAGATGGCGGGGCAGGGAGGTGCGTAGTGCGGCGGGCCCCGAGGCGAGGTCCGTGAGGAAGCGGCGGAAGGCCGCGAGGAGCAGGCGTTCGTCGGCGAGGCGCTGGGAGCCAAATGCGCCGATCAGTCCCAGGACGTTGTTGATGGCGAGGTAGTAGGCGAAGCGTTCGTCGGTGACCTCGTCGGCGACGAAGGTGTCGCTGCGCTCGCCGATACCGGGCAGCCGGGCGTCCAGTTCGGCCCGCCGGGATTCGCGGAAGTAGTAGCCCTGATTGTCGCGGTAACGGCCGCCGGCCGGCCAGCCGTTGCCGTCGAGCAGGAGCAGGGTGTTCTGCTGGTGGGCTTCGAGGGCGATGCCGGCCTCGCTGTCCAGCCAGAGCACGGGCCGGACGACCTGCTCCAGGTAACGGAGGAACCACTCCGCGGCGACGGCTCCGACGGGGCGGCGGGTGCGTGCGGCGAGCCGCGCCGTGAGCTGGGCCAGCCGGGACCGCACCGGCCAGGCGGCGGGCTGTGCCGAGGACGTGGCGTCCGGCTCGGAGACGGGCTCGGCGACGGGCCGGGGCGAGACGAGTCCGGCGACGCAGGCGACGTCGTCGGCGGGGGTGAACGGATTGTGCCGGATCATCACGTCCAGTCCGGGCACGGCCAGTCCGCCCGGATCGTCGACGGCCAGCCAGGCCGGGTCACGGACGATGTCGAAGCCGGGGTGGACCGCCTGCCACCGCTGGGACAGGCCGGTGCGCAGCAGCCGGTGCACCTCGACTCCGCGATGGAGTTCCTTGCGCAGGTTCTCGCGGCGGGAGTTGGTGATGCGCAGGCCCAGCGACAGTTTGAGCATCGCGGGGGCGCCGGATCGGTGCACCGTGCGTACGGAGGAGGTGGGGTGCCAGGACGGTCCGTGGGGGCCGAGGTCACGGAGGAGTCCGGAGGCGAGCAGGGCGGCGACGGGTGCGCGGTGGCGCAGCTCGCGGGCCTGCCACGGGTGCAGCGGCAGCGCGGCGTACCCGTCGGGGAGGGGGAGCCCTCTTCCGGCGAGGCGTCGGGTGAGGTGGTCGGCGGGGACGGGTCGGCCGCGTTCGGTCCACGCCGAGTCGGTCGCGAGGAGTGAGGGGGAGACAGCCAGCCAGTGCAGCGGGAAGGAGCCGTGCAGCTCGGGTGAGTACAGACGGGCTTCGGCCTCGGTCAGCCCTTCCCGGCTCTTGGGGGTCGGGTGCAGGGGGTGGCCGAGGAGGAGGGCCTGCTCGGCGCCGAGGAACAGGTCGGGGACCTCGGCGGGGTGCTCGCGGCGGTCGCGGATGAAGGTCACGGTGCGGCGGAGGGAGTCGGCCACCCTGGCGACGAGGTCGCCGTCGTCACCGGGGCCGGGGCAGGCGGCGACGGGGATGGGTGCGCTGGTCGTCTCCCGGGTGAGCAGCGCGGCCAGAGTGACGGCGTCGAGAGGAGGGGCGGAGTCGGGGGCGTTGGTGAAGCGTGGCGGGCCGAAGCGGTGCCAGCCCGTCGGGGACCAGTAGCGGACTGGTACGAGGAGGGAGGTACCGCTGGCGGGCAGGGGGAGGCGAAGGACGCCGCTCGTGGGGGCCGCGAGGTCGGTCTCGCGCACCCAGCACCGGAGCAGGTTCTCCGTGGCGGCGCACTGGGCCGCGGTGCGCGGATCAGGATGCTCCAGCAGGTCGGCGCCGGGCTCCGTCACTCGTGTGAGATCGGCGGTGCGCCTCTTCTGTTGAGGGACCGACTCGGCGAGCGGGACGGGCGAGGGCGAGGCGCCGGGCTCTCCCTGTTCGTCGGGAGAACCGGGGCTGCCGTCGGGAGTGGGGGTGGCGTTCATGACGGCTCCTCGGGGCTTGCTGGAGTGGTGCGGGTTTCGTGCTGTCGCTCGGTCGCCGTTCCCTGGTGGCCCGTGCTCGCCGCGGCGGCGCGGAAGGCTCGCGGCGCCGGGCGCGAGCGGCGGCGGGGAGAGGAGAAGCCGGGCGGTGCGGGGG
>NZ_LGDV01000234.1 GCF_001280015.1 Streptomyces sp. MMG1121 | reverse complement strand
CACCTCCTGGAAGGAACCCGGATCCAGGAGCAGCTCTATCCGCTCCCGCGCCGTCAGCTTGCCCTTGGCGTGCTGCGCCGCCGTCGCCTTCTCACTCGGCCCGGCCGTCGCCTGGGCCCGTATCGCGTGCAGCTCGGCCACGTGACCGCGTATGTCGGCCGGCGCTGTCCCGGCCGGTGCGGGGGCAGTCGTCATCGCCATCTCTGGTCCCCTTCTGGGACAAGACTGTGGAGATCCCGCCCCGGTTCCATCGAGCCAAATTAAAACCGCATGTGCGGTTAGGTCTACTTGCGGTGGAGTGCGCCTCGGGTAGCGGTCGAGTCACCGCCAGCTGTCGGGCGGCGCATAGCCGTGCGGCCGCTTCCACCAGCTCCAGCCGGGCGACGGCGGCTGCTCGGACTCCTCCTGGTCGCGGGCCCGCAGGGCGAGCAGCACGACCGCGATGGCGGCCAGCTCCTCTTCACCGGCTTGCCCGCGTTCCACACGAAGCACGGTTTCTACGCTCTCCATCCGGCGTTTCCCCCCTCATCACAGCCTTGGCCATGGTTGATCAGGACACTCGAGAAGCACTGAGGAATCACTTGAGGACCCCGACGGCAAGCGCCCCAAGGGCGGTGGGAAGCCGGACGACGAACCCCGCACAGGGGCTAGAGTCGGCCACGGCGTCGTCCGAGGTCCAACCGGTCGAGGCCGGCCACCGGCGCGTCCGACGGGGTCCCCGAAACCCGGCTGGAAACCCGATCTGGAAGCAGTAGCTCCAGAACTCGTGGGGCGGAAGGCTTCGTACCGCTAGAAAGTAAACCGGGTGGTATGTATCTTCACAGGCCTGAGATACACCATCAGTTACACGCCAACGACGCTCAGGGGGAACAGGCATGTCTGTGAGCACGTTCCGTGTCGAGTCCGCCGCACCCTCCATCCGGTACGCAGAGAGCGACCTCAGGAGCCTGCAGGAAATCGTCGAGCCCCGTTACCCGTCTCTGACCACCACGGTCCCGAAGGAGTTCGTCCACCGCGCCAGCATCGCCGAGGTGGTGCTGACCGACTGGGAGCGCGTGGACGAACAGCACTTCACGGTAAGCGCCCAGTGGCCGCGACTGCACAGCTTTTTCGCTAGCCTCGACGGCTACCATGATCCGCTACTGATCGCCGAAACGATCCGCCAGGCGGGACTCCTCGTGGCGCACACGGAGTTCGGCGTCCCGCTCGGCCACAACTTCCTCATGTGGGACCTCTCGGTCGACCTCGATGCCGAACAGCTGCGCATCGGCGCCGCGCCGGCGACCGTCGTCATCGAGATCGCCTGCACGGACATCAAGCGCCGCGGCAAGAACCTCGCCGGACTCCACTTCGACGCCGTGATCCACCGCGACGGACAGCCCGCCGGGACCGGCGGCGCCACCTTCACCTGCGCCTCGCCGGCCGTCTACGAGCGCCTGAGGGGCCAGCGGCTCGGTTCCGAGGCGGTGGCGATCCCGCTGACGAGCCCGATCGCACCGCAGCACGTCGGCCGCCTCTCCCCCACGAGCGTGGTCCTGTCCCCCGTGCCGGCACCCGACTGCTGGCAACTGCGGGTGGACACCCGGCACCCGGTGCTCTTCGACCACCCCGTCGACCATGTGCCGGGCATGGTGCTGCTGGAGGCCGCCCGCCAGGCCACCATCGCGTTCCTCGGCCGGGACTGCCTGCCGGTGGGCATCACCAGCGAGTTCACACGCTACGCGGAGCTGGACGCCCCGTGCATGATCGAGGCATGTTCCCTGCCCCCGTGCGCCGATGGCAGGGAACACGTCCTGGTGACGGGCCGCCAGGACGGCACCGTCGTCTTCACCTCGACCGTCGCCGTGGCACCGGCGACGGCCTGAACGATGCGGTGCCCCGGCCGGGGCACCGTGGCACCGGGTGCGCACGGGTCGTACGACGAGGTCCGCGGCACACCGACGCCGTGTACGCCGGGTCGGCGTACACGGCGTTCCACCGGGGGGGGCCACACCACACGAGACACCGGCCCAGGGGATTTCGGCTCCGCGTCGCTTCAGTCGCTGTCCGCCGTATGGGGGCACGGCCGGACGGCAGCGACGAAGGGCAAGGCGAGGACCCAAATGCCGTGCTGTGCGGGCCAGTTCACCGTCAGGGCGGGCCCGTCCCACGCAGCCGGCCGCTCGGGCCGGACGGGCCTTGGCCGTCGCGTGCCTCAGGCCGGAATCGGGGCCGGCACCGGGACGGCTTCGCGGGCGATGCGGGCGCCGCGGTCCGGGGCCACGTCCAGGCGCATCAGGACCGCGGGCGAGGCGATGGACGGCAGCAGGTGCTTGAGCAGGACCGAGGCCCGGTACTCGACATCGTTGAGGTCGGTCTCCAACTGGGCGTACAACTGCACCCCGTTGAACGAGCTGACCACCATCTCCGCGACCTCGCGCGGCACCACGTGTGCCAGGGTCTCGCCCCGCTGATGGGCCACGGTCAGGATGTCGGTGAGCATGTCGACCCACAGCGGCCAGGCGCTGCCGTAGTGCCTGCGGCCGATGGGGTCCGCCGAGAGCCGGGCACCGGCCCGCAACAGGGGCTCGTGCACCAGGCGGTAGGCCACCGACATCGCGACGTCGATCAGCTCCTGGAGCTTGATCTCCTGCTCGGGGAGCGCCTGGTCCGTCTGGAGTTCCAGGACGCCCTTGGCGAGCGCTTCCTTGGAGTCGAAGTGGAAGTACAGGGCGCCCTTGGTCACCCCGGCGGTCTTGAGGATGTCGGCGACGGTCGCCGCCGTGTACCCGTGCTCCGCGAAGACTGCCGCGGCGGCCTCCAGTACTGCGCGACGGGTCCTGACCGCACGTTCCTGCTGGGCCACTGGACCTCCCTTTCCTGAAGCGCACCCGAGCCGCGCGAGCCGGAGCCACACATCGGAGCACCAACAAACAAACCGTCCAGGAGGTACCTTATCCTCCTGCTCTGACAAAGGACAGAGCCGAGTTCCCCCATTGTTTGCCCGCTCCTTGCGGTGGCTCCCCGTGCCGGTCTCCTCGACGGAGCGAAATCTTGCTGGTCAGGTCGACCGTAAGGCATTTACCCGAAGTCCCGGTGTCGTAGACCTGAGCCGGTACGGACATCCATGGCGGACGTCCGTACCGGCTCAGAAACCATCCATCGTGCGGGTTTTGTTGTATTCCAGCCGTTCTCCCCCGGTCCGTTCAGGCCCCGGCGGCCGCGCCCCGTCCGGCGGGCCCCGTGACGGCGGCCTCCCCGGGCCACAGGCGGCCTTCGGCCGCCTCGGCGTCCAGGGCCCGCACCAGCGGCTCGTCGATGTCGTCCAGCGACCCCACCAGGTGCCGCACCCCGGCCCGGCGCATCAGCTCCCGCTGGAAGCTGTGCTCGTAGGAGGTCGGGTGCCCGAGGAACGCCGCTCCCAGCTCCCGCGCGGTCTCGGCCACCCGTGCCACGTCGTCGATGAACAGCGCCTGGTCGCAGCGCAGCCCGAAGACCTCCTCGGCGATCTCCCGGACGCCGGGGCGGAAGGCGTCGGTGCACACATAGCCCGGCCCGTCGAAGTACGAGGCGTACGTGCCGAGATGGTGGTCGAAGTGGCTCCGGCCGAGCCCGCCGTAGCACACCATCCGCGCACCCGTGGCACGCAGCCGCTCCAGCAGTGCGCCGGCCCCTTCCATGACCCGGACCGGGTCGTCCTCGAGGTAGGCGGCGCGCTCGCGGAAGTACTCCGCCACCACCTCCTCGGGCGTCCCCGGCACCCCCAGCGCGGCCGCGGCCCTGAGCTGCGGCTGCGAGAGCACCGACCGCTCCAGCTCGGCGGTGTAGACGCCGCCGTTGCGCACCACCATCCGGTGGATGACCGGGCTGAAGGTGTCGTTCAGCAATACCCCGTCGATGTTCACCGCGATCAGACGCAGATGCCGCAAGGCCACCGCAGAACCCGCCTAACGTCGAGCCAGCACAAACAATGCAGGAAGATTAAACCGGGTAAGCGGTTTTTACAACAGCGTATGCTCCTCGCGGGAGTTGGCCGATGAGCTCACGCCACGGGGGGAACGATGGGCACGCTGACAGGCAGAACGGCTCTGGTCACCGGAGCCGGGCGGGGTATCGGCCGCGCGATCGCCACCCGGCTCGCGGCGGACGGCGCGCTCGTCGCCGTGCACTACGGCAGCGACAAGGACTCGGCCCACGAGACGGTCGCCCGGATCAGCGACGACGGCGGGCGCGCCTTCCCGCTGCACGGCCCGCTCGGAGTGCCCGACGACGTCCGCACGGTGTACGACCGGCTCGACGCCGGCCTGCACGCCCTGGGCGAGCCGGCCACGCTCGACATCCTGGTCAACAACGCCGGTTTCAACGTCCGGGGCGGGGTGTCCGAGGTGACCGCGCAGGACTTCGACCGGCTCATGGCCGTCCATGCCCGGGCGCCGCTCTTCCTCGTCCAGGAGGGGCTGGCGCGGCTGCGTGAGGGCGGCCGTATCGTCAACATCAGCTCCGCGGCCACCCGCGTCGCCATGCCGACCTCTCTCGCCTACTCCATGGCCAAGGCGGCCCTGGAGGCCCTCACCCGCACGCTCGCCAAGGAGTTGGGGCCGCGGCAGATCACGGTGAACAGTGTGGCGCCGGGCTTCATCACGACGGACCTGAACCGGCGCCGCTGGGCCACGCCCGAGGCCGAGTCCCTGCATGCCGCGTTCTCCGTGTTCGACAGGATGGGCCACCCGGCCGACATCGCGGACGTCGTAGCCTTCCTCGCCTCCGCGGACTCCCGCTGGATCACGGGCCAGTGCATCGACGCCTCCGGCGGCACGGGGCTGTAGCTCCGGCGGACGGGTGATTACGGCGTAATCACCCGGGAGCCACGTGGCGGCCGTGGGCCGAGTGATTACGGCGTAATCACTCGGAAGGCGATGGCACCCGCCGGCCGGCTGATTACGGCGTAATCACCGCGGCGGCGCGGCGGCTGGTGGCACCCGCCGCTCGGGTGATTACGCCGTAATCACTCCGGGGACCGTCCGGCGCCGGCTCACAACGGCAGGGTGAGACCCAGCTCCTGCACCGCGGGAGAGGCCGGTCCGCCCCCCGAGCGTTCCGTCTTGCGGCCCTTGGTGCCCGGGGCGAGGGTGCGCGGGTCCACGGCCTCGGCGGGGGCCCCGGTGGCGTACAGCCCGTCGGGGGCGGTGTCGCGGTCGTGCGGGAGCAGCCAGAAGACACGGCGGCGGAACGTGCCCGAGGAGCGGGAGGGTTTGGCCTCGGGCCCGAGCAGCGCGTAGCCGACCATCCGGCCGTCGCGGTGGTAGGCGGGCCTGCTGCGGCGGGTCGGCAGCCGGTCGAGGCTCTGACGCACGTAGTCCAGCTTGCCGATGTCCTCGAGCCAGACGAAGTCGACCTCGTGGACGATCTCGTCCTCTGCGATGAGGGCACTCATGCTGTCTCCTCGTCGGCGACCAGTCCGATGCCCGGGTAGTACTTGCGCTGGTTGGAGAGGATCATCTCCCTGGGCGACGCGAGCCCTACCACCTCGCGAACCCGTGCCGCGAACGCCCGGGATGACACGGCCGGGGCCCCCTCATTCTGACACCATGTCTTGTACACCGCGTAGAGCCTGGCTTGCTCGGCTCGCATACCGGGCTCGATCCGGCAGCTTTCGCCGAGAAAACGCCCGGTGTAGTCCTCGGTGTCGGCATAGGCGGTCGTGGCGATCCGTACGCGCTCCGGCCCGCTCAGCTCCTTCTCGCCCGCCAGATAGCGCCGGGCGCCCGTGATGAGCCAGTTGAGGATGCCGGGGCCCTCCTCGTTGACGAGGATGTCCGCCAGGTTGTCGATCTTGCGGTCGTCGGACACGACGCGTTCGAACGGGATCAGCCGCATCCGCCGCCAGAAGGCGAAGCCGCCGGTGCCCACCTCGGGACGGTGGTTGCCCAGCAGCCAGAGCTTGTGGGTGGGCCGGAAGCTGAAGAAGTCCTGCCGCATCCGGCGGGCCTTGATGCGGTCGCCGCCGGTCAGCAGTTTGACCCGGGCCTCGTCGAAGCGGTCGCCCGGCTTGACCTCGTTGCACACGATGACCCGCCGGCCGTGCAGTTCGGCGAGATCGGTGGGGTGGCCCTCGTAGGGGCGGGCCATCAGGAACCCGGGCGGGGCGGCGTCCGCGTAGTCACCGATCAGCTTCATCACCACATCCAGCAGTACCGACTTGCCGTTCTTGCCGGAGCCGAACAGGAAGGGCAGCACCTGGGCGCCGACGTCACCGGTGATGGAGTACCCCAGCAGCAGATGCAGGAACTCGGTCATCTCCCGGCCTTCGGCGTCCTCGCCGAAGGTGTCCGCCAGGAACCGGTCCCAGCGCGGCGTCGGCATCGACTGCGGGGCCACGGTGGTGGAGCGGGAGTGGAAGTCCCGGTTCGGGTCGGGCCGGTGGAGCCGGCCGGTGCGCAGGTCGACGACCCCGGTCGGCGTGCACAGCGCATACGGGTCGGCGTCCAGTTGCGCGGCGTTGAGCACCATGCCCGGCGCCGACTTCGCCTGTGCGAGCAGCGCGTTGATGCCGTTGGTGCTCAGCGCCCGGCGGCGGTGCTGCTGCAGCGCACCGGTGCTGTGCACGCCGCGGGGATCGGTGGTCGCGATGGACTCCGCGAGATCACCGGCCGCCCACAGCACGGTCTCGTCCTCGTCGATCTGCCAGCGCGTGCTGTCCCACCGGAACCAGCCGAGCCCGGGCACGTGCCGGTACGCGTTCGAGTAGAACTTCACGAACAGCTTGGCGTTGCCCCGGTCGCTGAGCGTGTCCGGCAGCAGCCCGTCGGCCGTGGCCTCGCCGGCGTCACGGTGGTCCCGGGGAGCGGGCAGGGAGACGGGCTGGGCGAGGATCTGCGCGGCGGCGGCCTGTGCGTCGAAGTGAAACAGGGCCTGCTCGTCGGAGGTCATCGCCGGCCTCCCGGATAGGGCGGCCGTATCCGGCCTGCGCGCACGGCACCGCCGACGCCTGCCAGAGACCGAAGACCGCGGGCGAAGTCGACTGAGCCCCGCAGCTCAGAGGCCATGCGCACCCCCCGTCAGCGACCGAAGCGACTGAGCGACCGACACAGAGTAGCGAAGCCTGCGCTCACCAAAGTGGCTCGTGGGAAACAATTTTCGACGCGCTGACGGAAACCAGCGACTCACGCGAAAACGGGCCAGCTACCGAGAGCGTCGCTCAGTCGGTCCCCTCAGCCCCACAAAAGCACAGGTCACAGCGCCTACGACAACCGAACAGCGACTGAAGCGACTCAAGGTCTCTATCTATGACGCACACACGCACACGCATTGCACTGATATACCGGACCCTTGAGTCGCTTCAGTCGCTGTCTTCTCCAACACCCCGTCCTGACCTGCGTGTTCTTCCCACAGGAGGGGAGCGACCGACGCCGTATCCGGTCGCTGGCTTTCAGTCGCTGCCCCGCAGGCCGCCCGGCCCCAGCGACTGAAAAGCGACTGAAAGAAGGTGACGGTGCCCGGAACGTCCGCGAGAACGCCTTGAGCGACCCTGCAGCACCTCTCCAGCCGGGGGGCGTCACGCGGCCCAGAAAACGTCTAACGGGAGACCTGCGTGCCTGTGACAGCAGCGGGCCCCCGCTGGGAACGCGGGGTCTTCTCCCCCACCCTCCTGACCTCGATCGTGCGTGGGTCCACGGCTTCCCCGGGCGCGCCCTCCTGGTACAGGCCGTCGGGCTGGGCGTCCCGGTCGTGCGGCAGCAGGAAGAAGACCCGGCGGCGGTACAGGCCGCTGTCGGGGTCCGCCTCGGCGTGGTCGTCGAGTTCGGCGTAGCCGACCATCCGGCCGTCCCGGGCGTAGCGGGGCTTGTTGCGGCGGCGGGGGGTCTTGTCGAGGGCCTGACGGACGTAGTCGAGGTTCTCGGGGTCCTCCAGCCACACCACGTGCGCTTCGTGGGTGAGATCGCCCTCGGTCAGTAGCGAGCTCATGGCCGCTGCCCCTCCTGTGTGTGCCGGGCCGGGCGGCGAGCCGCCTCGGGGTGGGGCGGGCCGTCCGCTGTGCGGCCTGGCGCTGCCGGACGATCGTAGGCCGCACAGCGGCGAGTCGGTAGAGGCGCCAGGCCGCACAGCGGACGCCGCCGGCGGTGGGACGCGGGAGTGATTACGGCGTAATCACCTCGGCGGTGGGGTCCGTGGGTGATTACGCCGTAATCACCCACGACCGGGCCGGGGGGATGTGCTGAGGGTGGATTCATGAGCGTGTGTCCAGCAGGGCGAGGCGGGGGTAGTACTTGCGGCCGTTGGATTTGATCATGTCGGCGGGCGAGGCGAGACCGACCTCCTGCCGGACCCGGGTGGCGAAGGCGCGGGCGCCTGCCGGGCGGATGCCCTCGCCGGCACTGCACCAGGCGACGTACGCGGTGTAGAGCAGGCCCTGTTCGACGCGGGGGTCGGGCTGGACCTCCAGGTCCCGGGTGCAGCACTCGGTGAGGAAGCGGCCGATGTGGTCCTCGGTGTTGGCGTATGCGGTGGTCGCGATACGGACGCGGTCGGGGCCCTCGAGGCTGTCGCGGGTGGTGAGGTAGCGACGGGCGCCGTCGATGAGCCACTGCAGGATGCCGGGGCCTTCGTCCCGGACGAGTTCGAAGGCCAGGTTGTCGATCTTGCGATGCTCGGGGACCGTACGCTCGAAGGGCAAAAGGCGGATCCGGCGCCAGAACGCGAAGCCGCCCGTGGTGACTTCGGGCCGGTGGTTGCCCAGCAGCCACAGGTGGTGGGTGGGCGTGAAGGAGAAGTAGTCCTGCCGCATCCGGCGGGCCTTGATCTTGTCTCCGCCGGTCAGCAGCCGCACCCGGGCCTCGTCGAACTTGTCGTTCGGCTTGAGTTCGCTGCACACGATGAGCCGGCGGCCGTGCAGTTCGGTGAGTTCGGTGGAGTGCTCGGAGAAGGCCCCGCGGTCCATGAGGAATCCGGGCGGCGCCGCGTCCGCGTAGTCCCCCAGGATCTGGATCATGGTGTCGAGCAGGACGCTCTTGCCGTTCTTGCCGTGGCCGTGCAGGAAGGGCAGGACCTGGGCGCCGACGTCACCGGTGATGGAGTAGCCCAGCAGCAGATGCAGGAAGTCGATCATCTCCCGGCCCTCGGCGTCCTCGCCGAAGGTGTCCGCCAGGAACCGGTGCCAGCGCGGCGTCTCGCTGCGCTGCGGGGCGACGCTCGTGGCACGGGAGTGGAAGTCCCGGGTGGGGTCGGCCTTGCGCAGCAGGCCCGTGTTGAGGTCGACGATCCCGGCCGGGGTGCACAGCGCGTACGGGTCGCCGTCGAGCGTGTCGGGATCCACGGAGAGATCCGGGGAGGCCTTCGCCTGGGTCAGAAGGGCCTTCATGCCGGTGGTCGACAGGGTCCGCTTCTTGTGCCGGAGCAGCTCGCGGTCGTTGAACAGTCCGCGCGGATCGCTCTCCGGCATCTCCTCGGCCATCTCCCCCGCAGCCCACAGAACAGCCTTCTCTCCCCCGGCCCGCTTCCACCGGTAGCCGTCCCACGCATACCAGCCCAGGCCCTCGACATGGCGGAACTGGTCGCGGTAGAGCCGGACGAACAGCTTGGCGTTGCCACGGTCGCTGAGACTGCTCGGTACCAGGGCGGAGGGCAGCTGGGTGATTACGGCGTAATCACCGGCGGGGGGCTGCGGGCTCCGCCGGTCTCCCTTGGAGGGGGCGGTGATGACGCCGTAATCACCGGGCGGCTGAGCGGCCGGCGAGGACTGGGCCTGCGCGGGCAGCGCTGCCGGGCGGGCGGCCGCCTTCTCCAGGTCCAGCATGTGCTGAGCGGCGGCGCTGGCGTCGAAGCGCGGGGTCTCGGCGCTGCTCATGAACGTCCTTTGAGGTGAAGCGGGCGTGCGGACCCCGCGGCGAGGCCGTCGTCGATGATGCGGGCGTTGCGGGAACTCTGCCGGGGCCGCGCGGTCTCGGCGGCCCCGCGCAGCAGAGCCCGCGCGGTGTCCTCGTCCAGATACCCCGCCGCTGCGAGCCCTCCGGCGGTGTAGGCCGCCTTGTTGAGCTTCTCGGTGAAGGCCGCGCCCTCGGGCGTACGGGCGCACGCGGCCACATCGGCCAGCAGCGGCTCGAGCACCCGTTGCCCGTCGGCTGCCGTGACAGCTCCCGGTCGGCGGGTGATTACGCCGTAATCACCCCGGTCCCCTTCGGGCCGGGTCCGAAGGGACAGCCGCCGCTGCTGGATCAGATGCCCGGTCCGCCCGAGTTCCCCACCGAGCCAGTCGGGCAGCGGGGCGGGCAGCCGGGCCGGTCCCTCGGGCTGGTAAGTGCCCTGAGCGGTACGGGTGGTGGGGGCCACGATGTAGCCGCCGTCCGCCCGTACGTCGACCTGCCACGCCAGCGCGACCTTGGTGCTGGACCCGGTCGAGCAGCGCAGCCGGGTGGCCGGGCGCGGATTGCGGTACCAGATGTGCAGGCCCCCGGACGGGGTGCGCACGCGCAGGGTGCCGGTGTCCTCGGCCGGGCTGGGCTGTCCGCGCAGCGCGGCGAGGAGTGCGAGGGTGTCGAAGCCGGACGCAAGTCCCCGCAGGTTCACGGAATCGTGGATGGGGATGCCGGGCAGCAGCCGGTCGCGGTCCGGAACCTGAGCGCTGTGCGCGTCGACGTCGATGACGACCAGGTCCGCTCCCCCACAGGCGATCCCGACGCCACGGCCCGGGGTGCGCGCCCACCAGCTGTCGATCAGCGAGGCGTCGGTGGTGGCGGCGTGGAACCCGTGGCACGGGCGGCCGACGGGCAGACAGGCGCAGTCGGCGGGCAGATGCGACCGTTCCTTGCAGGAAGGACAGTTGGCGACCGGCGTCTTGCGGCCCGGCGCGAGGGGATGCACCGGCCACCCCTGCTCCGCGCACCAGCGGGCCACGGCATGGGGTGATGCGGGCCGCACTGGAGCTGCGGACTCTCTCGTCACAGCGGGGCCGGGCAAGCGTCCGTCCTTCTGCCGGGGTTCCGATCCCCCCGGGAATCGGAGGGACTGTAGGGACTGTATTTCGGAACACTCTAGGACCCCGGCTCGCCGCAGAGGGCACAGCTTTCCCGCGTGGCGGGGCATCAGGCCCTCCGTCCCTACCGCCCCTTGAGCCCGCCTCAAGTGACTCAGGGGGGTCTGTCCCGAGGGACCAAACACTTCGGTCCCTGCTAGAGACCCTCCCTTCAGTCCCTGGGTGTTTCCGCAGGTCAGAGGGGGAATCAGGGGTCTGGCAGGGACTGAAGGGACTCAACGCGCCAATTATGAGCTAGTTCTGTTTAATAGGCTTCTTATATACGCGCGCGTATACGCGCGCACGCATAAAGGCTTATAACTGGGAAGTTGAGTCCCTTCGGTCCCTGCTGGGCTCCTCAGACGCTTCTGACCTGCGTTTTTGTCAGGGACTGAAGGGCAGGGACCGAACCGTTCCAGGCACTGTGGTTCGGTCCCTCGCCTCGGCGATGATTCACTCCACCCGGGGAGCGGCCTGCTCGACCAGGGACTGAGCCAGCTCGACCAGCCGGCTCGCATCCCGCTCCAGCCCCTTGGTCCCGAGGAAGCGCAGCAGATCGAAGAACACCTCGTCCGAGGGAATCTTCGCGTCCAGCAGCATCGCCAGTGATCCGGGCTCGTCGTACGGCACCTTCCGCAGCCGCTGCTCCGGCTGTTCACCAGGTTCGGCCGTGCGCGTCGAGGAGGCATGGGCACGCGGCTCGGGAATCCTCTCCGAAGCCGCAGCCCCCGCTGACTCCCCCGGCTCCTGCGGTTCTTCGGGAGGACGGGTGATTACGGCGTAATCACCGGCAGGCGTCTCCGGGCTCTCCCCCTCCTCCTCGGAAGGGCCGGTGATTACGCCGTAATCACCGGCCGGCTCTCCACCCGCCGCCGCGCGCGGGGTGATTACGGCGTAATCACCCGGGCCCCGCCGAGGCTCCTCCGCACGGGCCCGGTCCTCCGCTTCCTTCCGGGCCCGCTCCGCCTTCAGTTCCTCCAGGGCCGCCTCCTGCTGCTCGGCGGGCTTGTTGCCGACCGCCCGCAGCAGATCGATGGGCTCCTCGCCGATACGCGCCTGGAGTCCGGGCGTCAGGTTGAGCAGGGCCAGCCGCTGCGAGACCCAGCCCTGGGAGCGATGCAGGCGCTTGGCCAGGGCCCGCTGGCTCCCGTGGATCACCAGCAGCCGCTGCAGCGCCCGCGCTTCGTCGATCTCCTCCAGCGCCTGCCGGTGGATGTTGGCGACGAGGGCGGACTCGAGCAGCTCCTCGGAAGTGGCTCCCTGGTCGTCGCTGACCATCACCTTGATGGTGGCCAGCCCGGCCTCACGCGCCGCGGCGAGCCGGCTGCTGCCGTCCACCACGACGTACAGGGTGTCCGCCTCGAGGGCGTTCTCCAGCCCCGGGTTGGCCTTGACGTAGGCGTCACGGTTCATCACCGTGATCGCCTGCTTCTGCCCGTGGGTCTTCAGGCTCCCGGCGAGGTCGGTCAGGTCTCCAAGACTGGAGCGCGGGTTGTCCGGGTTCGGACTGATGCGATGGACGGGAAGTTCCGAAGGAGCCGCAACGCCCTCGGTGGGAACCCCGGTCGCGGCGGCCACGGCCTGGCGGCGGGCACTGACCGGCCGCGCCCCGCCGAACCGGCCGGTACCGAGCTGATCGGCCTTGCTCACAACACCTCCCTGGCCAGCGCACGCATACCCACCGCCTGCTGAGACTTCGGCGCGTACGACAGCAGTGGCCGCTTCACCCGCACGGCCTCCTTCTGCTCCTTGAGGTCACCGATCAGACCGACGACCCGCGGATCCTTTATGTCGACCCAGCCCTGAAGGGAGGAGGTGGCGATGTACCCACGCCGCGAGTCGTACAGGTTCACGACGATGCCGAGGTAGTCGATGTCGATCTGAAGGTCCCCGCGCAGATCGTCGATCTGCGTCGTCAGCAGCTCATAAGCGTCCGCGGAACTGTCCTCGGCCTGTACGACGATCAGGGCGCCGGACTGCCCTGCCCGTTCACCGTCGCGGCGGCGCCCGTAGTACGCCGCGGCGTCCATGCTCAGCCCGAGGCTCGGCGGGCAGTCGACGATGATGACGTCGTAATCACCCTCCAGCGGAGCGAGCGCCCGCTCCAGGGCGGCCTCCCTGGCCCGCACCGCCGACAGCCGTACGTCGAGCAGGAAGGCGTCGTTGCAGGCGGGCAGCAGGTGCAGCCGGCCACCGAAGACGTCCTCGTCGACGGAGACGATGAGGTCCCGCAGGGCCCCCTTGGGCTCGCCCGCCATGTGGTTGGTGAGGCTGTCACCGTTCATCGGCAGGGGAGTGGCGCCCAGTTGGTTGGTGAGGTGGCACTGCGGGTCGAAGTCGACGAGCAGCACCTTCAGCCCGGGCCCCGGCAGGTTCTCGATGTCGAGCGGATCGTCCACCGGTTCGGTGTCGCCCGCCTGCGACTCGCTCGCGCGCAGGGCCTTGGTGAGCGCCTTCGCGACGCGCACGGGATGCAGGGCGTTGGAGTCCTCGGACAGGGCCTCTCCGAGTCCCGCGGTGATCGCGGTCTTGCCGACCCCGCCCTTCTGGTTGCAGACGATCATGCGCCGGGTGACCTCGGGCCGTTCCACGTCCGGCGCGGGATTGGCATCGAGCCAGAGCTGCACGGACTGGCCGAGTCCCTGAATGAGCGACACCCGCCGGTCGGCCGCGATCTGCCGGAACTCCTCCCACTGCCCCGGAGGCAGGAAGGTGGAGAACGAGTCGGCACCGGAGGTGTCGACGCTCTGCACGGTGGAGGCCAGACTGCACCAGTGCCTGATGCCCTGCTCAACGGCGGTCTGGATGTCGATCCCGTACTGGGCGGCCCTGACTTTCAGGTTCTGCCGGAGCCGTCCCGGCAGTTTGGAGACGACCTTCTCGCGGTCGCTGAAGGAGGCTGGAGAACTCATGACGGCACCATACTAACGTTCCTGATCATTTGTGAGCCCGACACGTTAGCTATGAGTCATCCTCGAGGGGTCGGCGGGGCCTCGGGGGTGATTACGCCGTAATCACCCGCCACCCCGCATCACTCGCCACCCCGCCCACGTCATCCGGGCGCAGAACTCTCCTGCCGGTGCCGGTCCGTCCCCGGGTGCGGGTCACAGACCGCACTGGCTGGGCAGCGTGGTACCAGGGGCCTTCGCCGGCCCCTGGACCCCGCTGCCCCTCCACTTCCCGGCGCGAATCCGTTTCGTCGTGGCCCGGACCGTGCGCGCCGGAAAGCGGAGGGGACGTGTGCCGGGCGAAGGCCGGTGGCCGACGGACTCCTCCTGGTGCAGCACGTGACCTGCACCTGCGGGCGGCACTGGGGCAACCGTCGTGGCGCCAGGGCCGGACCGGGGTAGGCATGTTCCGAGGCCGAGCTGCAGTGCACTCACCAACCGCCGAACCGCCAACCCCGGAAAGGGAGCGACGGCGGACCTGTTCACTAGGGAAGAGAGCGCACCTGCCAATATCCCTCTGACCTGCATAAACGCCTCGAACAACCAAGATCGCACGAACTGCCAGGCAGTTCCGCCAACAGCACAGGCAGTTCCAGGGAACTGCCACCACGATCCTAGGAACTGGGTACCCAGTTCCTGAGACAGCGGCAGATTGACGTGACGTACATGAGTCCCGCCCCTGAGGGCCTGGGAGCGGCAGGTGCGGACCCTGAGCGGCACGGCAGCCGACACGGCCGACAGGCGGACCTAATTGACTTCCTGCTCATGTACGTTAGGTTCATCTGGTCGGCCTCAGCGCCGTCCCTCATGAACCAGCAATCAACCCCCCCCCTTCCACGGAGGGCCCGTTGGGAGCAGTACGCAGACTGGTCGACGCCGACACGGGCGAGCCGGTCCCCTATGCGCCGTACGCCTTCTCCGGCAGGCACACACAGGTCGACAAGGCACGCGTCGAGGCGATCACCGAGTCCAAGGCGTTCACGCCCAGTCAGAAGTTCCTCGTCCTGTGGTGGATCGGGGTGTCCCCCGAGGGTATGGAGCCGCTGCGAGCCACCGGTGCGGACATTGCCCAAAGAGTGGGGATGTCGACCGATGCCGTAGGAAAGATCAACAGGAAGCTGGTCAAACACCGCATCCTGATCGTCCGAGGACGCGTCGGCAACTACAACTTCTATCGGATCAGCCCGTACATCGCCTTTCACGGCACAGGGATCGAGCAGCGTGAAGCCGTGAAGACGTGCAACCCGCCGGACATCCCCGGATTCGACGACAATGTTCCTGCACGGTGGGAGGCCCAGTGATCAGCAGCGACGACAAGCAGAAGAACCTCGAACTGCTGGAGAAGACGGCCGGGATGAGCGCCAACCAGCGTCTCGTCGTCATGCTGTACGCCCTCCACCCGACCGACCGCTCCGGCGCCGTCCTCGAGACCGCGGCCAACCTGGCCAAGCTCGTCGGCATGGCCCCGCCCGTTTTCTCCCGCACCCGCAAACAGGTCATCGAGGCCGGCTGGCTGGAGGAGACCGAGCGGATCGGGCACATCAAGTACTACCGCCTCGACCCCAAGCGCATGGGGGAGAAGGTCGTCGTCCCTCTCCGGCGCGCGACCTGACGTTCCGGGGAGCGCTCCTCATTGACGTCACGTACATGAGGTCAGCTCCCCAGGACGTTCCGCTTAACCCTGAGGCAAGGGCAACAGCCCACCGCACCGGCCAGGCGCGGCGACCCGCGTACGCCTCCACATGTGCCCGCGCTGGCCAATAGTTGCTCAAAGTAACGGCGCGGTACCGTGCCGGCTGACATCATCAGCTCTACTCGCGGCAGCTCTCGACGAAAGGTGCGCCGGCGAGAGGACCGGGCGCTGGTGCGACATGCCGAGGGGGAGGCCTGCTCGGCTTCCGTACGCTGACGACGGTCCGGCCTGTCCGTGGGACGTCTTGGGGGCGCCGTCGATGAGTTGGTTTCACCCTGCCTGGTTAGCCGATTACGCGCTGCCGGCCGCCGTGAGCGCGGCCATCGCGTGGATCGGGCTGGCGCGCGAGTTCGCCGGCAAGGGACGGCTGCTGGGCAGCTGGGCGTCGTCCGGTCTGCTGCTGCTCGTGCTGGCGCTGATGGGGGCGGTGGCGGCCGCCGCGGTGGTCCTGCTGCCGCACGCGGCGAAGATCCCTCCGGTGCTCGCGGGAGCCGCCACGGGCGCCACCGCGCTGCCCCGCCGCAGACAGGACGAGACGGCGCAGCCCTACGTCAGGTTCATGACGCTGGGGATCGCCCTGGCCAGGGAGCGGCTGGTGCAGCGAGTGCACCTCGACGCCTGCACCTGGTCGGACCGCTTTCTTCTCGGTATCGAAACGTCCGCCCAGCTCAGGGTGTTCGTCCACGACCTCAAGCTGTACCTGCTCGAGCGGCATCCGCTCACCGCCGAGACCAAAATGATCAACGCCATCTACGCTGATGCCGAGAAGGCGATCGACACGGCACTGGACGTGCAGACCCGCATCGGCGAGGCGTGCCGGGACGGCGAACTCACCTGGCGGCGCGACCCCACCCCCGACGAACTGTTCTCCCAGCGCCAGGCGTTCGGCACCGCCCTCGCCCAGTGCGGACACCTGCTGCACTTCGCGTACGTGCACGGCCGCCGCAGCGAGATGGAAGAACTCCGGGTCCTGCGTGCGAAGGCGATGTCCAACGACGCGTTCCACAGTCCCGCGCTGCCACCGCAGCGACGCTGGTACGACCGCTGGCTGACCCGCCGACACGGGGCGGGACGACTTTGAGACACAAGCGGCCGGTCCCGACCGACGCTCAGTGGTGGGCCGGAAACCCCGTGCTCCTGACGGCCGCCGGGCCCACGCTGCTGCAGGCCTGGGCGTCCGCCGGCTGTGTCCGGGGACAGAAAGTGATCTGGACGTCGGCGTCCAGGGCCTCCGCCAAGGCGGCCAGCGTCCGAACCGTCAGGTTCGCGTCCCCCGACATGATCTGGCTGACCCGTCCGGGACTGACACCCATCGCCTTCGCCAGATCGGAGCGGCTCTTGCCCAGCCCCGCAAGCAGGCCGGCCAGGGACGCCGTAGCCTGCCTCGCCACCTGCGAGGCCGTTAATTCCGTCCGACTCTCGTCACGAGCGAAGAACCCCACGGCTCACCCCCAACTCAGGCTGCGGCAACACTTGTTGCCACACCATCAGGATGCCACCTTTAGCTATAACTAAAAACTCGGTTGCTGGAAAATCTACGCCCGGCACCCCCCGCTCAACCCGCTGACCTGCGACAGCACCGACAACGGAACGGACGGAAAGTCACCGTGTCGGGTGTACGGGCAGCCGGCCGGGTCAGGCTATCTTCATCGTCGCCATCATCCCCATGGCCGAGTGGTCGAGCATGTGGCAGTGGTAGACGTACTCCCCGGTGTACGTGTCGAAGGTCGCCTGGAGCTTGACCGTCTCGCCGGGCTGGAGCACCACCGTGTCCTTCAGCCCCGATTCCGCGGGTCCGGGCGGGTTGCCGTCGCGTTCCAGTACCCGGAACTGGACCAGGTGCAGGTGGAAGTTGTGCGCGGCCTTCGTGTTGGCGTTGGTGACCGTCCACACCTCGCTGGCGCCGTAGCGGATCGAGGCGTCGACGCGCTGGGGGTCGTAGATCTTGTCGTCGATGTAGGCCTGCGGGTCGGCGCGGCCGTCCTCGTCCATGCGCAGCACGACGGTGCGGCTGTTGGTGGGGGCGGGCAGTGCTGGCAGGGTGCGCAGGACGGACGGGACGGAGCTGGGGTCGTCCGCGGTGCGGGTGACGTCGAAGCGCATCACCTGGCCGACCTGCTCGACGGGGCCGCGGCCCGCGGTGTTCTCAAGGACGACCTGGGTGCCGACGGGGTAGCGGGAGAAGTCGATGACGACGTCGGCACGCTCGCCCGAGGACAGGTAGACGGACTTGGTGGTGTTCGGGCTGGGCAGCAGTCCGCCGTCGGAGCCGATCTGGATCAGGTCGCCGCCGTCGGCGAGGCGCAGCTCGAAGAAGCGCATGTTGGACGTGTTGGCGAAGCGCAGCCGGTACTTGCGGGCGGCGACCTCGAAGTAGGGGTAGGGCGCGCCGTTGACCAGGAGGGTGTTCCGGTTGCGGTCGCTCATGGCGTACAGGAGCTGGCCCGTGGGGTCGAAGTCGGCGTCGCGTATCTGGACGAGGACGTCGTAGCGGCCCTTGGGCAGCGGCAGGGCGTCCTCGGCGTCGTCGCCGAGCAGGTAGCTGCCCTGCAGGCCTCGGTAGACGTTCTCCGATTCCTGGTGGTGGGCGTGGTCGTGGTACCAGAGCGAGGCGTGCGGCTGCCTGTTGGGGTAGGTGTACACGCGTGTGGCACCGGGGTCGATGACGTCCATCGGGCCGCCGTCGCTCTGCTGCGGCAGCGAAGCGCCGTGCAGGTGGCGTGAGATGGGCACGTCCAGGCCGTTGTGCTGGATGACGACGACGGGGCGGTTCCTGCGGGCCTTGATGGTGGCGCCGGGGAACTGGCCGTCGTAGGTGAACAGTTCGGTCTGGATGCCGGGCAGTATCTCCTTGGTGACCTTGCGCGTGGTGACCTCGTAGGTGTCCACTCCGCCGCCGGTGGAGACGGGCCGGGCCACCGGTATCAGCGGCATCGGCACCTTGAACAGCTCGACGGCCGGGGCCGTGGTGTCGGCCGGGGCCGGTGTGTCGCTCGCCTCGGCGCCACGGGCGGTGAGCAGGGGCAGCAGCGAGGCGCCGGTGAAGGCGGTGGATGCGACGGCGATTCCCGCGCCGAGCGCGCTGCGTCTGGTGGCCACGATCAGGTCCTCCTACGGGGCATGCCTGGTGGGGGTCGGCGTGTTGGGGCCGGCACGGGATCAGGTGGGGATGCCCTCGCGCTTGATCTCCGGTACGGGGATGCCGAGCGCGCGCAGTTGCTCGAAGGGGTTCATGAACTCACGGTTCTGCACGATCTTTCCGTCGTCGAGGACGAAGGAGTGCAGGAAGTGGTTCTCGTAGTAGCCCTCCGGGTAGCCGGGGAAGCGGATCTTCCCGTGGCCGTCGCACTCGACCCAGAAGTGGTTCGGGTCCTGCGTCTCGAAGACCTGGATGTTGTACCACTCCCAGTCCGGGAAGCATTCGAGCGACCAGACACCGTGCTCGGCCAGGCGGTCGCGGCCCTTGATGACGAGGGGTTCGCCGGTGTCGTTGGTCCACAGGCCGCCGCTGCCGTGCTCGACGAACAGCTCGTGCCGCTGCAGGCGGGCGGGGCCCTTGGTGTCCGCCAGGTATGTCTCGACGGTGGCGCGGTTCTTGCGGCGCAGTTCGGCGGCGTCGGTGAAGCCCTGCGAGTGTGCGTCAGCCATGGATTCCCCCAGCGGCGTTGTGCGGAGCGCGAGGTGCGAGCGCGCGCAGCGGTCGAGGCACATCATCGCCGCTGACCGCTCGGCATCGGCTCGACGCTCACTCGCACCCGCCCGGCCGAGTGGTCCTCGAGCCGGGCACCAGGGGCGGCTGGCAGGCTGGGGGTACGTGCCCGGGCCCGTGCACGTCCATGCGCCCTTGCACTGGGCAGGGGCCGAGAGAGGGGACACCTCTTCGATGGCAGGCGCGCGTCCTGAGGCGGCGGACCTCTTGCAGTCGTCCGGCGGTTCGCACGGCATGGATACGGCGGACGAGCTGCTCGAACTTTCCCTGGGATACCTGTACTCGGCGGCCCTGCACACCGCCGCACGCTTCCGCATCGCCGACCGCCTGGCCGAGGGGCCGCGCAGCGCCGGTGAGCTCGCCGAGGACGCGGGGCTCAGCGGCCCGCACCTGCACCGGATCCTGCGGTTCCTCGCGACCAGGGGTGTCTTCCGCGAGGACGGCGAGGGACGCTTCCACCTCACGCCGATCGCCGACCTGCTGCGCACGGACAGCGAGCAGTCGCTGCGCGACTATGTCCTCGTGCGCGGTGAGCCGGTGTTCTGGCAGTCGGCCGCCCAGCTGCACGAGGCGGTGCGCACCGGCACCACGGCCTTCGAGAACGTGTACGGGATGCCGTTCTACGACCACCTCGCCGCCGACCCGGACCTCGGCAGGGCTTTCAACTCCAGCATGGCCGCGTTCTCCGAGGCGCTCAGCAACGGTGTCGTCGAGGCGCTGGACCTGTCCGGGTGCCGGACCGCCGTGGACGTGGGCGGCGGGCGGGGCGGTCTGCTGCGGGCGGTGCTGCGGCACAACCCGCACATGACGGGGGTGCTGCTCGATCTGGAGTCGGTGGTGGCCGGGCATGTCCTGGACGTCCCGGAGGTGGCCGGCCGCTGGAGCGTGGAGGGCGGGGACTTCTTCGTCTCGGTGCCGTCCGGCGCCGACGTCTACTTCCTCAAGCACGTGCTGGCCAGCTGGCCGGACGACGCCTGCGTTCGCATCCTGCGGACGTGCCGTGCGGCCATGCCCGCGAACGGACGGCTGATGGTCGTCAATGCCCTGATCCCCGAGGACAACGAGCCGCACGCGGGGAAGACCGGCGATGTGCTGATGATGACGGTCCTCAACGGCCGGGGCCGCACCGCCGCCGAGTACCGGACGCTGCTGACCACGGCGGGCTTCGCGGTCACCCGGGTGCTGGACACGTCGTCGCACGCGTCGGTCGTCGAGGCGGTCGTGGCCGGCTGAGCGCTCGGGCCCGAAGCGGCACTGCGCCCGGTCGCGGGTTGTCCCGCGGCCGGGCGCGGTGCGTCCGTCAGGGCTGGAGCCGGGTGAGCGTCCACTCGTCGCCGGTGCGGTCGTAGCGCAGCCGTTCGTGCAGGCGGTCGGTGCCGTTGGCCCAGAACTCCACGGAGGCCGGTTCGAGCCGGTAGGCGGCGAAGCGGGCCGGGCGGGGCAACGGCTCGGCGGGGGCGGCCAGTTCCCGGGCCCGGGCCCGCAGCCGGTCGACGTGGTCGAGGCCGTCCAGCGGCCGGCTCTGCCGGGAGACGGTGCTCATGGCGTGGGTGAACACGGGCCGCGCGAGCCACATCGACTCCGCCTCGGCGTCGGAGAGCCGGCGCACCGGGCCGGCGAGGGTGATCTGCTGACTGGTCTCCCGCCAGTACAGGACGCCCGACGCCCACGGGTTCTCGGCCAGCTCCCGCCCCTTGCGGCTGTCGGCGTGCGTCAGGAAGACGATCCCGGCGTCCGTCGCCGCGCTGATGGTCACGATGCGCGAGGAGGTACGGCCCTGGGCGTCGGCGGTGGCCAGGGCCAGCGCGCGGGGCTCGCGCACCGCGTGGGCGGCACCGTTCTTGAGCCAGGCGGCGAACAGGCCCATCGGTTCGGGGGGCGGGGTGCGGAACTCGGGGAAGTCCACGTCGATGGTGCCGGTGAGGGACTCGGAACGGGTGGAGCCGCGGCGGCCGGCCGCGTCGGCAGGGGGGTTCGACGGGGACTGGTCAGACATGGAGCACTCCTTCGAGAGTGACGACACCGGGGCCGGCGACCTCGACGGAGTCGACCCGGTCGCCGGCCCCGTGGGCGAGGGCGCTCATGGGGGAGGGGCGGCCGATCTCGACGCCCTGTGTGATCTCGACGGGCCGTCCGTAGGGCGCGAGGCCGTACCGGGCGAGGTGAATGGCGATGGGCCCGGCCGCGGAGCCGGTGGCGGCGTCCTCCACCACTCCGTACGCGGGCGAGAACATACGGTTGCGCCAGGAACGGCCCGAACCGGCATAGCAGTTGACGGCCATGTCGGGGAAGCGGGACAGGGCGCGGTGGTCGGGGTCCAGCTTCGAGAGGGCCTCGACGCTGTCGAGGCCGACGAGGACGTGCCGCGGGCCGTTGCGGTAGATCTCCACGGGGAGCATCGAGGCGCCGGTGCCCAGCGCGTCGAGGAGTTCCCCGGTCCGGTCGAAGGGTTCCCACACGGGCACCGGCTGGCGCATCCGGGCGATGACGGGCTCGCCGTCCGCGCGCTCCAGAGTGAAGGGGATGACGCCCATGGCGGTCTCGATGCGCAGTCGTCCGGTGGGGCTGCGGTCGCCGAGGGCGATGGCGGTGCCGAGCAACGGGTGGCCCGCGAAGGGGAGTTCGTTCACGGGGGTGAAGATCCGCACATGGGCGTCGTTGCCGTCCTGGCGGGGACGCAGGACGAACGTGGTCTCGGAGAGGTTCATCTCCCGTGCGATGCGTTGCATCTGGTCGGCGCTCAGGTCGTCGCTCTCGGGGAAGACCGCCACCGGGTTGCCGGTGAGGGGCTGTCGGGCGAAGGCGTCGACGACGACGTAGGCATGCATGTGGTCTCTCACTCGTCGTGGGTCCGGCCTGCGCGCCGCGGCGGGCACCGGTCGGGTGCCCGCCACGGCGCCCAGGGTCGGACTGCGCGCGTCGCCGGGCACCGGTCGGGTGCCCGGCAGGCCGCACAGGCCGGCCCGGAGCGCGGGGTCGGCTCCGGGGATGCTGGGGGAGGGGCGGCTCAGACCGGTACGGGGGCCGATGCCGGGGCGAGCAGACCGACCAGGCTGGCGCCCATGATGCGCGGCCCGTCTCGAGTGAGCACGGACTCCGGGTGGAACTGCACGGAGGCGAAGTGTGGCGCGCGCAGTGCATGGACCTCCCCGGTGCCCGGGTCCCGGCTGACCCGGACGGTGCCCGCACCGTCCGCGGTGAACTCCTCGCGGTCGCTGACGAGCGCGAAGGTGTTGTAGAAGCCGACCCGCTCGGCGGTGCCGAACAGCTCGATCTCCTTGTGTACACCCTGGTTGGGCACGGCCCTGCGGCGCAGGGGCAGGCCGAGCCGGAGCCCGAGGACCTGATGGCTCAGGCACACGGCGAGGAACGGGCGGCGCTCGCGCAGCAGGGTGTCCACCGCCGTGTGCAGGTGACGCATCTTGGGATGCGCGGTCAGCTGCGGATCGCCGGGACCGGGGCCCAACACGATGAGGTCGTACCCGTCGAAGGCATACGTCTCGTCGAAGCGGCGGACCGTCACCTCCAGTCCGAGACAGTTCAGCTGCCGGCCCAGCATGGAGGTGAAGGTGTCCTCCGCGTCCACGACGAGGACGCTGCGGCCGGCCAGTTCCGGTGGGGCCGGCGCCGCTGCCGCGGTGTCGGCCATCCAGAAGTCGGCGAGGGAGTCGTTGCGCCGCCGCAGTGCCTGGCGTACCCGCGGATGGTCGGCAAGGCGCCGTTCCCCGCCCCCGTTGAGGGCGGCGACGAGCGCGGCCGCCTTGGCGCGGGTCTCGGCGGCTTCGGAGGCGGGGTCGGAGTGCCGCACGATCGTGGCTCCGACGCCGATGCCGACGCGGCCCTCGGCGGAGATGTCGGCCATGCGGATGAGGATCGCGGAGTCCATCACGCGCTGCCCGTCGGCGTCGCGCCCGATGAGCGCCGCGGCACCGCTGTAGTAGCCGCGGCCGCCCGGCTCGTACCGGTGGATGGCACGGCAGGCGCTCTCCAGCGGACTTCCGGTGACCGTGGGCGCGAACATCGTCTCGTGCAGGATGTCGCGCACGTCACGGCCGGTGCGCCCCTCGATGAAGTACTCGGTGTGCGCGACCTTGGCCATTTCCTTCAGGTACGGGCCCACGACCTGGCCGCCCGTGTCGCAGATCCTGGCCATCATCTTGAGTTCCTCGTCGAGGACCATGTACAGCTCGTCCCGCTCCTTCTCGTCGCCGAGGAACTCCATCACGCCTTCGAGCGTGGGACCGGAGGAGGGGTAGCGGTAGGTGCCGCTGATGGGGTTCATGACGGCCGTGCCGCCCTGGAGGCTGACGTGCCGCTCGGGCGAGGCGCCGACCAGGGTTCGGGTGCCGGTGTGGATGAGGAACGTCCAGTGGGCGCCGGATTCGCGTTCCAGCAGGCGGCGGAAGATCGAGGGGGCGCTGTGCGGTCCGTAGCCGGTGATGTCGGCGACGAAGGTGCGCTTGATGACCAGGTTCGCGCCTTCCCCCGTGCCGATCATCTCCTTGACGACGCGGCGCACCACGTCCTCGTACGCCGCGTCGTCGACGTCGAAGGCCCCGCCCGCCAGCGGGGTCGGCACCCGGGGGATGCGCGTCAGGGCCTGGGCGAGCGGGAGCTGTTGCCCGCCGGCGACGGTCATCGCGACCAGGGGGGTGCCGTCGTCGGCGCAGGTGTAGCCGCGCTCGGTGAGCTGCCGGTAGGGGATGACGACGAGGACTTCGTGGTGCGCCGCGGTACCGGGAGGCGGGGCCGGGGGCAACGGGATGTCGGCGAGCGTGCCGGGCAGCGACACCGCGCCGGTCAGGACCTCGACGACATCGTCTCCGGTGGTGCCGGGCCGGTGCAGCAGGGCGAACGCCTGGTGCTGCCCGTCCAGTACGGCGTCCAGCAGGTCGCCGGCCCTCTCGTGCCCGTCGGCCGCGGGCGGTGTGTACGTCATGCGAACACCGCCTTGGCCGTGGTGACGCGGGCGCACAGCTCGGCCGCGTGGGTGAGGGCCGAGCGGTGGTGTTCCGGGGAGAAGTCGGCCGTGGCGTCCGCGACGAAGAACGGCTGGATGTCGTGGGTGAAGGCGTCGACGGCGGTGGCCAGTACGCCGACGTGGGCGTAGACGCCGCACAGGACGAGCTGGTCGCGGCCCGCGGCGCGCATCCGCTGGAGCAGGTCGGTCTTGAAGAACGCGCTGTAGCGCCATTTCGTGAGCAGCCAGTCGCCGTCGGCCGGTGCGAGGGCGTCGACCACCTGGCGGTCCTCGGGCTCGGGTCGCATGCCCGGTCCCCAGAAGTCCTTCAGCAGACCGCGTTGTCCGTCGGTCATGCCACCCGGCTGGGCGGTGTAGGCGACGGGGACGGCGAGTGCGGCGCAGCGCTCGCGCAGCCCGGCGGCGTTGCGGACCAGGTCCTGGCGCAGACCGTGGGGGAGGGGCTTGAGGAAGTAGCGCTGCATGTCGTGCAGGAGCAGGACCGACCGGCCGGGTTCGGCGTGCCAGGACACGACGGGCGCGGGCAGGTCGCCTTCGCCGGGCAGCGGATAGGGGGCGATGGGGGGTATGCCGGTCATGGCTCTCGGTTCCTTGGCTCGATGCGTGCGTGCGCGGGGGCGCGCCGGATGGAGCGGACGGGGTGGCGCGGGGCAGGGACGTCAGGTGGCGCGGGCGGTCCAGGAGGAGACCACCGAAACGGCCTGCGACGGGTTGAGGCGGGGATCGCAGTGCGAGGTGTAGCGCTCTGCCACGAAGTCGAGTCCGGCCTCGGTGAAGGCGCATTCGGTGACGTCGTCCGGCGTGGTCTCCAGGTGCAGTCCGCCGGCCACGCCGCCGCCTGCGCGGACGGCTGCCACGAAGCGGGAGACCTCCAGCGAGACGGTCCGCACGAGCCGTGTCTTGTGGCCGCTCGGTGCGGTGACGGTGTTGCCGTGCATGGGGTCGGTGAGCCAGACGGCGGGATGGCCCGCGCCGCGGACGGCCTCGACGAGACGGGGCAGCCGACCGGTGACGGCGTCGGCTCCCATGCGCGCGATGAGGGTCAGCCGGCCGGGATCGCGCCATGGGTCGAGCCGCTCGCACAGGGCGAGCAGTTCGCCGGGTTCCATGGTGGGGCCGACTTTGCACGCGACCGGGTTGCTCACCTCGGCGAGCAGGGTGACGTGGGCGCCGTCGACCTGGCGGGTGCGCTCACCGATCCACGGCCAGTGGGTGGAGCCCAGGAAGAGCCGTCCGGCCTCGTCGGTACGGAGCATGGGGATCTCGTAGTCGAGGAGCAGCGCCTCGTGGCTCGTCCACACGGCGGGACGGACGGTGCCGGGTGCCCTGCCGGGTGCGTGCCAGCCGAGGTGCTCCACGATGTCGCCGGCGGCCATGTAGCCGGTGAGGATGCGCAGGGGGTCGGGCCGGCGGCTTTCGCGGTCCGGCTCCGGGGCGTTGACCATGTGGCCGCGGAAGGCGGGCAGTTCCACGCCGTCGACGACTTCGGTGGGCCTGGAGCGGGGTTTGGCGAACTGTCCCGCGATACGTCCCGCTCGTACGACGGGGTTTCCGGTGATCAGGCCGAGCGTCCCGGCCAGCAGGTCGAGCAGGGCGGCCTTGCGTGCGATGTGCTCGCGTGTGCACTCGCCCGGGTCCTCGGCGCAGTCTCCCGCCTGCACCACCAGGGCCTCGCCGGACGCGACCCTGCCCAGCAGGGAGCGTAGCGCGGCCGTGTCGTCGGCGCGTACCAGGCTGGGGCGGGCGGCGAGTTCCTCGCCCACCCTGGCCAGTTGCCGGCGGTCGCTCCACGCGGGCTGCTGGAGTGCGCCGCGGATACGGATCTGGCGTATGACGTCGTCCATGACCGTGCTACCGCTGGGCGGGGAACTTCACCAGTTCACCGCTGGTGCTCAGCGTGTTGTCGGTGACGTAGACGTCGCCGTTCCGGCTCACGGCCAGGCCGCAGGCCTGGTACAGCCGGTCACCGGTGTCGATCGTGGTGCGGGCGCCGGTCCTGGTGTCGATCCGGGTCAGGGCGCCGGGCCCCGACTCGGCGGGCGGGGCGCCGCTCCGGGTGCCGTAGGACAGGGCGATCAGGTCGTCGCCGTGCGGGTCGGGGGCGAGGTCGGTGATGTCGGTCAGGCCGGTGGCGAGGACGGTCGGCCTGCTGCCCGGGACGTAGCGCCAGATGCGGCTCTTGCCCTGCTGCATGCCGCTCAGGTCGGCGATGTAGAAGGCGCCGTCGCGGCCGCGCACGATCCCGGTCGGCACCGCGTGGAGCTGTCCGGCCGGGGTCGCCGGGGTGAGGGCCGGGGAGGGGGCCTGTGCGACGTTGTCGGGGAAGACGAACTCGGTCGTGGTGGTGCCGTCGGGGTGGACCCGGATCAGGTCGTTGGCGGCCGCGTCGGTGACCAGGAAGTCCCTGCCGTCCCGGACGAACTGGTCCGGGTTGGAGAAGACCAGGTTGTTGCCGTCCACGGAGTCGGGGTCGTGCCGCAGCTCGTGCTCGGCCAGGTCGCCCAGCACCTTTCCCCCGGACGTGCTGAGTGTGCCGAACACCTCGGCGCCCGGGCCGAGCGCCACACGGTTGGCGGGTACGCCGTTCAGCCCGTAGAGCACGAGGTAGGTGCCATGACCGGCGTACTCGGCCTGGACCGCTCCGTTGACCGCGGTGCTGCCGTCGGCGCGGACGCCCAGCTCGGAGGGCAGACCGGTGACGACCCGGCCCTGTGCGTGGCCCTTGACCCGGTACAGGGAGCCGCTGAAGCCGAAGCACCGGGCTCCCGGCTGCGTGCAGGGGGTGGCCGGGCCGCTGCCGGCCTCGGCGATCAGGAGTGAGCCGTCGGGCTGGATCCGGACGTCACGCGGGTTGTGCAGCCCGCTCGCCACGACCACGGCCTCGGGCGTGTGGGTGCGGGGCACGGCCTGGCTCGGGGCCGCGGTAGCTGCGCCGGCGATCAGGGCCGCCGCGACCACGAGGGCCCGCGTACCGGACTTGCTTGCACCAGGCATGATTCTCCTCAACTGGGTGCGACCCGCGTCGCCTCGGACGCGGGAAGATGTGTCCGTCCTGCGCTGGACGGGGGTGCTCAGGCGGCAAGTGCCGCCCGGTGGGCCTCGATCCGGGGCGTCGCCCTCACGTCAGCCCCCGCAGATGTGTCGCGAGATGAGCCGCGCAGCCCACCCCGTACGTCGTCCGCAGCCGCGCGAGCACAGACTCCCGGTACAGCCGGTACTCCTGTGACCCGACGTAGTCCAAGGCGGTCGCGGCAAGGACACAGCCCAGCTGGGCCGCGCACCGTTCCGGCACACCCCACGCCGTCCCGGCCAGGAACCCCGCCCGGAAGGCGTCGCCGACCCCCGTCGGATCCACCACACCCGGCACCTCCACCGCGGGTACGACCAGCTCCGGGCGGCCCTCCCGGCGGACACGCACCCCCGCCGCACCCCGTGTGGTGACCCAGCAGCCCACCCGGCGCAGAAGCTTTGCCGGGCCCAGCCCCGTACGCTCTTCGAGCAGTGCGGACTCGTACTCGTTGGTGAACAGCCAGCGTGCGCCCTCGATCAGCTCCAGCACCTGAGCCCCGCTCAGCCGCGCCAGCTGCTGCGACGGATCCACGGCGAAGGCAATCGCCAGATCCCGGCATGCGCGTGCGTGCCGCAGCATGGCCTCCGGATCGTCCGGCGAGATCATCACCAGCCCCAGCCGACCGGTACGCCCGACCACCCGGCGCAGATCGATCCCGCGGGCCTGCGTCATCGCCCCGGCATGGAACGTGGCGATCCGGTTCTGCACGCGGTCCGTCGTGCAGACGAACCTGGCCGTGTGGTGCTCCTGGCTGACCAGCACGGAGTCCGTGTCGACCCCGTGCTGCTTCAGCCACACCCGGTAGGGCTCGAAGTCGTCACCGACCGCTCCGACCAGAACCGGCCGCAGACCGAGCAGTCCGAGACCGAAGGAGATGTTCGCCGCCACGCCGCCCCGGCGGATCTCCAGCCGGTCGACGGGGAAGGACAGGGAGACCCGCTCCAGCCGGTCCTCGGTCAGTTGCTCGGCGAAGCGTCCGGGAAACACCATCAGGTGGTCGGTCGCTATCGATCCGGTCACCGCGAGACGCACGGGCGGCACTCCTCGAGCCTCGGCGAAGACCGGGTCACGTGGTTTTCGTGGCGGTGAGGATGGCCTGGACGGGGATGACGTCGGGCGGGATGTCGGCGGGGTTCTTGGTGATGGCCTGGGTCACCTTGAAC
>NZ_LGDV01000233.1 GCF_001280015.1 Streptomyces sp. MMG1121 | reverse complement strand
CTCACCGGGGTCGGAGAAGTCGATCGGCTTGCCGCCCGACGTCATCGGCAACAGCGCGCCCAGCGACGTAGCACCGTCCGCGTTCCGCTTGAACCAGATGTTCGGAAACGCCAGGAACCGGTGCCACGCCACACCCATGTCGGTCTTCAACGCCACCACGATCATCCAGATGAACGACGTCGCGATCTTCAGACCGGCGAAGAAGTAGGTGAGGTTCTGGAGCGTCGAGACGTCCATGCCCTTCAGCCACGCCACGACCGGGTACGAGATGAAGAAGGAGGCCTCGTAGCCGTCGACGTGGTGCTGTGCGCCCTCCAGCGCGTGCAGCATGAAGATGCAGACGCCGACGATGAGGATGACGGTCTCGACGAAGTACGCCTGACCCGTGTTGGAGCCGGCGAAGCGGGACTTGCGGCCCGGCTTGGTCGCCTTGCTCAGCTGCCGGATCACGACCAGGACCGCGATGCCGAGCACCGTGGTCGTGCCGACGAACTCGACGAAGACGTTGTACGGCGCCCAGTCGCCGATGACCGGCAGGAGCCAGTCGGCCTTGAAGAGCTGCCCGATGGCGTTGACGATCGTCAGCAGCAGTGTGTAGAAGCCGATCGCCACGAACCAGTGCGCCACCCCGATGACGCCCCAGCGGTTCATCCGGGTGTGGCCGAGGAACTCCCTGGCCACGGTGACGGTGCGCTGGGTGGGGTCGTTGGTCCGGGTTCCGGCCGGAATCGGCTGGCCCATCCGCATGAAGCGGTAGATCTGCAGGAGGGCGCGGGCGAACAGCGCCGCGCCGACCACGATCAGGACCAGCGACACGATGATCGCGGCGAGTTGCATTGGGGCTCCTGAGGCGGCCTTGAACTGAGCGATATTACTAAGCGGTAACTTATGCAGTCCGTCTGAGACTACCCCCATCATCCTTCGGGATGCAGCAGGCCTCGGGGTGATGCGCGTCATCCCGCGGCTCATCGGATCGTGTTATTCATACCGAATTGCTACATTCGCCCCTACCTTAGAGCCGTGCTCTACGGGATCGCCGCCGCCACCGCCGCCCTTCTGTTCGCCGCCGTCCTCGCGGCGCTGCTGAGGGGGGTCGCGCTGTGGGCGGGCATCTTCGACCGGCGCCGGCAGCGCCGCCTGCCGCTGCTCGGCGGGCTCGCCGTGGTGATCGTCACCTGCCTGGTGGCCTGGGTGGGCCAGTGCACCGGGATCGCTCCGCTCGGGGACGGGGTCGGTCGGCTGCTGGTCGTCGCCGCCTCGCTCTCCGTGCTGGGCCTGGTCGCCGACGTGTGGCGGCTCCGCGCGCGCGTGCTCGTCGCCGGTACGGCCGTGGCGGCGGCCTGTGTGGTGCCGTACGGGGAGACGGGGGTGCCGGGCGGGCTCCTCGCCGTGGGCTGGATCGTCGCCGCCTCCCTCGCCTTCAAGGGGCTCGATCACGCGGACGGGCTGGCCGGGACCGTCGGGGTCATCACCGCCTTCGGGGCCGGGGCCTGTGCCGCCGCCGAGGTGCTGGACGGGCTCGCCGTGCTGCTGAGCGTGTTCGCCGCCGCCCTCACCGGATTCCTGATGCACAACTGGCATCCCGCGCGCATCGGCCTCGGCGCCTGCGGCTCGCTGTTCACCGGGTTCCTGCTGTCGTCGTCGCTCGTCCTCACGCGCGCGGGGTACGGGCTCGTGCCGAGCGCGGCCGTGGTGTCGTGCTTCGGTGCCGCCGCCGTCGCCGACGCGCTTCTGGCACTCCTCGTCCGGCTGCTGGCCCGGCGCCCGGTGCTGCGGGGCGGCCCCGACCACCTGGCGCACCGGCTGCGGCGGCTCGGACTCACCTCGCCGGGCTCGGTCGTGCTGCTGGGCGCCGGCTCCTTCGTCACGGTGCTCGTGGGGGTGCTCGTGCACGCCGGGTGGACGGGGGAGGGGGCTGCGCTCTGGGTGGCCGGAGGGGTGCTGGTGGTCGTCGCCGTACTCCTTTCGATCCCTGCCCAGCGGGCCCGGGGGGTGACATCTGTGCAGGTCGGAGGCCAGTTGCGTGTAAGGAACGGATAAGACTTGAGTCCTCACGACTCAGGTCTGTTGACCGGGAGGGAGGAGTCGTGCACACTTGAGTCCGTTCCACTCAAGTCAGCTGGAGGAATCAACCATGGCACGTGCGGTCGGCATCGACCTGGGCACGACTAACTCCGTCGTCAGCGTTCTGGAGGGCGGCGAGCCCACCGTCATCACCAACGCCGAAGGCGCCAGGACCACGCCGTCCGTCGTCGCCTTCGCCAAGAACGGTGAGGTGCTCGTCGGCGAGGTCGCCAAGCGCCAGGCGGTCACGAACGTGGACCGGACCATCCGCTCCGTGAAGCGCCACATGGGCACGGACTGGAAGATCGAGCTCGACGGGAAGCAGTTCAACCCGCAGCAGATGAGCGCCTTCATCCTGCAGAAGCTGAAGCGGGACGCCGAGGCGTACCTGGGCGAGAAGGTGACCGACGCGGTCATCACCGTCCCGGCGTACTTCAACGACTCCGAGCGTCAGGCGACCAAGGAGGCCGGCGAGATCGCCGGTCTGAACGTCCTGCGCATCGTCAACGAGCCGACCGCGGCCGCGCTGGCCTACGGCCTCGACAAGGACGACCAGACGATCCTCGTCTTCGACCTCGGCGGCGGCACCTTCGACGTGTCCCTGCTGGAGATCGGCGACGGCGTCGTCGAGGTGAAGGCCACCAACGGCGACAACCACCTCGGTGGTGACGACTGGGACCAGCGCGTCGTCGACTACCTGGTCAAGCAGTTCCAGAACGCCCACGGCGTGGACCTGTCCAAGGACAAGATGGCTCTGCAGCGTCTGCGCGAGGCTGCGGAGAAGGCGAAGATCGAGCTGTCCTCCTCGACCGAGACCTCGATCAACCTGCCGTACATCACGGCGTCCGCCGAGGGCCCGCTGCACCTGGACGAGAAGCTCACCCGCGCCCAGTTCCAGCAGCTGACGGCCGATCTGCTGGAGCGCTGCAAGACGCCGTTCCACAACGTCATCAAGGACGCCGGCATCCAGCTCGGCGAGATCGACCACGTCGTCCTCGTCGGTGGCTCCACCCGTATGCCCGCCGTCGCCGAGCTCGTCAAGGAGCTGACCGGCGGCAAGGAGGCCAACAAGGGTGTGAACCCGGACGAGGTCGTCGCCATCGGCGCCTCGCTCCAGGCAAGGACGTCCTGCTCCTCGACGTCACCCCGCTGTCCCTCGGCATCGAGACCAAGGGCGGCATCATGACCAAGCTGATCGAGCGCAACACCACGATCCCGACGAAGCGCTCCGAGATCTTCACGACGGCCGAGGACAACCAGCCGTCGGTGCAGATCCAGGTCTACCAGGGCGAGCGCGAGATCGCGGCGTACAACAAGAAGCTCGGCATGTTCGAGCTGACCGGTCTGCCGCCGGCGCCCCGCGGCGTCCCGCAGATCGAGGTGTCCTTCGACATCGACGCCAACGGCATCATGCACGTGACCGCGAAGGACCTGGGCACGGGCAAGGAGCAGAAGATGACCGTCACCGGCGGCTCCTCGCTGCCGAAGGACGAGGTCGACCGGATGCGCCAGGAGGCCGAGCAGTACGCGGAGGAGGACCACCGCCGCCGCGAGGCCGCCGAGAGCCGCAACCAGGGCGAGCAGCTCGTCTACCAGACCGAGAAGTTCCTCAAGGACAACGAGGACAAGGTCCCGGGCGAGGTCAAGACCGAGGTCGAGGCCGCCGTCGCCGAGCTGAAGGAGAAGCTCAAGGGCGAGGACACCGCCGAGATCCGCACGGCCACCGAGAAGGTCGCGGCCGTCTCGCAGAAGCTGGGCCAGGCCATGTACGCCGACGCCCAGGCCGCGCAGGCCGGTGGCCCGGAGGGTGCCGCCGCCGGTGGCGCCAAGGCCGCTGACGACGACGTCGTCGACGCCGAGATCGTCGACGACGAGCGCAAGGACGGTGCCGCGTGACGGAGGAGACCCCGGGCTTCGAGGAGAAGCCCGACGTCCCCTCCGGCGCGACCCCCGACGACGCCGAGTCGAAGGCCGCCCCCGAGAAGGGGGCGGCCCCGGCCGGGGACGGAACCGCAGACGTGGGTCTGGTGGCCCAGCTGGACCAGGTGCGTACGGCGCTCGGCGAGCGCACGGCGGACCTCCAGCGGCTCCAGGCCGAATACCAGAACTACCGCCGCCGGGTCGAGCGTGACCGGATCGCGGTCAAGGAGATCGCCATCGCGAACCTCCTGACCGAACTCCTGCCCGTGCTCGACGACATCGGCCGCGCGCGGGAACACGGCGAACTGGTCGGCGGCTTCAAGTCGGTGGCCGAGTCGCTGGAGACCGTCGCGGCCAAGATGGGCCTGCAGCAGTTCGGCAAGGAGGGCGAGCCCTTCGACCCGACGATCCACGAGGCCCTGATGCACAGCTACGCGCCGGACGTCACCGAGACGACCTGCGTGGCGATCCTGCAGCCCGGCTACCGCATCGGCGAGCGCACCATCCGCCCCGCGCGGGTGGCCGTCGCCGAGCCGCAGCCCGGCGCGCAGACCGTCAAGGCCGAGGGCGCCGAGGACACCACCGAGGCGAAGCCGGCCGACGACAAGGAGAACGGTGGCCCGGACGAGGGCTGACGTGCAGACCACTGAGGGGAAGGAGGGACGTCGGGGATGAGCACCAAGGACTTCATCGAGAAGGACTACTACAAGGTCCTCGGCGTCCCCAAGGACGCCACCGAGGCCGAGATCAAGAAGGCGTACCGGAAGCTCGCCCGCGAGTTCCACCCGGACGCCAACAAGGGCAACGCCAAGGCCGAAGAGCGCTTCAAGGAGATCTCCGAGGCGAACGACATCCTCGGCGACCCCAAGAAGCGCAAGGAGTACGACGACGCCCGCGCCCTGTTCGGCAACGGCGGCTTCCGCCCCGGGCCGGGTGCCGGCGGCTCCTTCAACTTCGACCTGGGCGACCTCTTCGGCGGAGCCGGCGGCGGCAACCCCCAGGGCGGGGGCTTCGGCGGCGGCATCGGGGACGTCTTCGGGGGCCTGTTCAACCGGGGCGGCGCGGGCACCGGCACGCGCACCCAGCCCCGGCGCGGCCAGGACATCGAGTCCGAGGTCACGCTGAGCTTCACGGAGGCCATCGAGGGCGCCACGGTGCCCCTGCGGATGTCCTCCCAGGCGCCCTGCAAGGCCTGTTCGGGCACCGGCGACAAGAACGGCACACCGCGCGTGTGCCCGACCTGCGTCGGCACCGGCCAGGTGGCGCGGGGCTCGGGCGGCGGCTTCTCGCTCACCGACCCCTGCCCCGACTGCAAGGGCCGCGGTCTGATCGCCGAGCACCCCTGCATGGAGTGCAAGGGCAGCGGTCGAGCGAAGTCCTCGCGCACGATGCAGGTCCGCATCCCGGCGGGCGTCACCGACGGGCAGCGGATCCGGCTGCGCGGCAAGGGCGCGCCCGGCGAGCGGGGCGGACCGGCGGGCGACCTGTACGTGGTCGTGCACGTCGGCGAGCACCCGGTGTTCGGCCGCAAGGACGACAACCTCACGGTGACCGTCCCGGTGACCTTCACCGAGGCCGCTCTCGGCGGCGAGGTGCGGGTGCCGACGCTCGGCGGCCCGGCCGTCACCCTGAAGCTGCCGCCCGGCACGCCCAACGGCCGTACGATGCGCGCCCGGGGCAAGGGCGCGGTGCGTAAGGACGGCACGCGCGGCGATCTGCTGGTCACCGTCGAGGTGCGTGTTCCGAAGGACGTGTCGGGGAAGGCTCGTGACGCACTGGAGGCGTATCGCGAGGCGACCGCGGACGAGGATCCGCGGGCGGAGCTGTTCGAGGCCGCGAAGGGAGACTGAGAGTGATGGACGGCCGTCGACGTAATCCGTATGAACTGACCGAGGAGACCCCGGTCTACGTCATCTCGGTGGCGGCCCAGCTCTCCGGACTCCACCCGCAGACGCTGCGCCAGTACGACCGCCTGGGCCTGGTCTCCCCGGACCGCACCGCGGGCCGGGGCCGGCGCTACTCGGCGCGTGACATCGAACTGCTCCGCCAGGTGCAGGCGTTGTCCCAGGACGAGGGCATCAACCTGGCCGGAATCAAGCGCATCATCGAACTGGAGAACCAGGTCGCCGCGCTCCAGTCCCGCGTCGCGGAGCTGGAGGCGGCCCTGGACGGCGCGGCGGCCACGATGCAGCAGCGCGAGGCAGCCGTCCACGCCTCCTACCGCCGCGACCTGGTCCCGTACCAGGAGGTGCAGCAGACCAGCGCGCTGGTGGTCTGGCGGCCCAAGCGGCATCAGCAGGACTGAGGCTGTCTCGTCCAGGTACTGGCAAAGAAAGGGGCCCGGAATCCGGGCCCCTTTCTTTGCCATCCCGTGAACTCCCTTTGGATGGAGAGTCCGTAAAGAGTGTTTGAAGGTGATTCCGCTCAACCTCCACAGATGCAGCTGAGCGTGCTGTTGCGCACTCGTTAAGTAGTTCCGCTTGACGCCGGGTGTGGGCTCCGCGTTGTCTTTTCAGACACCTGGGTCGTATTGCAGCCCCCACGTCCGGAACGCACCTGAAGTGAGCCCTCGAATGCGTCGTATCGCCATATCCGTGGCCGCATCCACGATGACCCTCTCGCTCGCCGGCTGCGGCGTGCTGAACGCGACGGGGGACGGCGCGAGCGCGAGCCCGAGCAAGGGCGACGACCTCACCGTGGGTCTGCTGCTGCCGGAGACGGCGAACACCCGCTACGACAAGTTCGACTACCCCATCATCAAGTCCCAGGTCGCCGACCTCACCAACAAGCACGGCAAGGTGGAGTACGCCAACGCCGGCGCGGACGCGTCCCGGCAGGCCCAGCAGCTGCAGACGATGATCGACGACAAGGTCGACGTCATCCTGCTCGACGCGGTCGACTCGCACGCGATCGCCGCCGGGGTGAAGAAGGCCAAGGACGCGGGCATTCCGGTCATCGCCTACGACCGGCTCGCCGAGGGCCCGATCGACGCCTATGTCTCCTTCGACAACGAGTTGGTGGGCGAGGTGCAGGGGCGCAGCCTGCTGGAGGCGCTGGGCTCGCACGCCGACAGCTCCGACAAGATCGTCATGATGAACGGCTCGCCCACCGACCCGAACGCCAAGCAGTTCAAGGAGGGCGCGCTCTCCGAGCTGAACGGCAAGGTGACGATCGCGGCGTCGTACGACACCACCGACTGGAACCCGCAGGTCGCCGACGTCGACATGACCAAGGCGATCAACCAGATCGGCAAGAACAACATCGCCGGGGTCTACTCCGCCAACGACGCCATAGCGGGCGGCATCATCAAGGCCCTGAAGGCGGCCGGTGTCGTCACCCTGCCCCCGATCACCGGCCAGGACGCGGAACTCGACGGCGTCCAGCGGATCGTGGCCGGCGAGCAGTACATGAGCGTCTACAAGCCCTACCCGGACGAGGCACAGGCCGCGGCCCAGATGGCCGTCGCCAAGGTCCAGGGCAAGGACATCCAGTTCGACGCCCTCACCCAGGACAAGGTCGACAGCCCCACCGCCAAGGACATCCCGGCCAAGCTGATCCAGCCGACCGCCCTGACCAAGAGCAACATCAAGTCCACGGTCGTCGCGGACGGCATCTACACGGTGGCCGACATCTGCACCGCGAAGTACAAGGTGTCCTGCGCGGAGATCGGTCTGAAGTAGCCCGCCGTCCCGCCGTCGTCATCTTCCTGCGATTGCGCGAGGCTGAGCCTGGGAGAAACCCGGGCATAACAGCCGTCAACGGCGGCCCTGTTGGGGTGAGCCGTGTTGCGGACCCGGTCGGCGCCGCGCATAGTTGCGCTGCGGAAGTGGCAGCACACCGGGGGTGAAATGGGCGATGACCGGGCGCGGGGCGGAGCAGCATCCACACGGCGCCGACCGACTGTGCGCGGCGGGCGACCGGGTGTATTCCCGGGCCGTACGCCGTGGGCGCGTGCCCCGCACTGACGTCGAGACGGTGCCCTGTCTGCTGGAACTGGCGCTGCTGCACCCGGACCCCGACGACATGGACTGGCTGGTGCCGACCTCCCCGCAGGAGGTCATGACGAGGCTGCTGCGCGGGGTGTACGACGAGGTCAGCGCGAGTCAGCGCCGGATGGGCTCGGCGGTGGCCGCGTTCGAGTGGTACGCCGGTCTCGGCCGCCAGCTGCACGCGCTGACGGCACCGGCCGAGGGCAGCGCGATCCGTGTCCTGGACGGACTGTCCCGGATCCAGGCCGCCATGGACGAGGCGACCGAGGCGTGCACGACCGAGGTGCTCACCGTGCAGCCGGGCGGCATCCGCCGCGAGGCGGAACTGACCGAGGGCCTGCACCGTGCCCTGGCCCTGCGCGGCAGGGGCGTCCGCATGCGCGACCTCTACACCCATGTGGCCCGCCACGGCCAGGGCCTGCTGAACTACCTGGAGCTGATGGGCGACACGGTGGAGGCCCGCACCCTGGACGAGGTGATCGACCGCCTGATCCTCTTCGACCGCACGGTGGCCTTCGTCCCGGCGAACACCGACCGCACGATGGCCCTGGAACTCAGGCACCCGGCCCTGGTCGAATACCTGGTGACGGTCTTCGAACGCCTCTGGCGCCTGGCGATCCCCCTGACCGCTCCCCTGCCCGACACGGGCATCGAGGGCATCTCTCACCGGGAGCGGTCCATCGCGGCGCTGCTGGCGGAGGGGCACCAGGACGCGGTGATCGCCGAGCGCCTGGGCATCAGCGTCCGTACCTGCCGCGCCCACATCGCCCGCCTCTCGGAGACCCTGGGCGCGGCCAGCCGCACCCAACTGGGCGTCCGCATAGCCCAGGTAGGCCTCGACGGCCACCACCCCGTCCTGCCGGCCACCGCCCTCACGGTTCCTGACCAAGAATCCCCGACCGTGCGATGAGATAGCCGAGCTGCGCCCGGCTGTCGCTGCCGAGGGTGGCGGCGAGTTTGGCGATGTGCAGACGGGCGGTGCGGATGTTCATGCCGAGGCGTTCGGCTACGGCGGCGTCGGTGTGGCCTTCTGTGAGGAGGGCGGCTATGGCGCGCTGGCGGGGGGTGATGCCGTTGACGGCGGGCGGTTGTACCGCCTGGGGGTACATGGGGGTGGCCAGGCGCCAGAGGCGGTCGAAGGTGGTGACGAAGTACCTGAGCAGGGCGGGGTGGCGGACTTCGAGGGCGAGCGTGCCGTCGTCGTTCGCGGGGAGGTAGGCGACGGCGCCGTCGATGACGATCAGGCGGTCGGTGACCTCGTCGAGGGTGCGGGCCTGTGAGTCGCCGTCCAGCTGCTCGTGGTAGGCGATGACGGCCGGGGCATGGCGCAGCGTGTGCTGGTAGAGGGTGCGGAAACGACCGCCGCGGTCCAGCAGGGCCTGGTCGCGCAGCCGGGCGCGGTCGTGGGGTGCGTCTCGGACCGTGTGCGGCTGGATGGACAGCGCTTCATGGCGTGCTCCGTCCATGGCCTCGGTGATGGCCTGGTTGATCTGCGCGCTGCCGCTCAGGAGCCGCAGCGTCGGGGTGTCCGTGGCGCTCCCGGTCCGTCGGCCGTCGATGCGCATCAGTGGCTCGAAGGTCTCGGCGAGCAGTTCCGCGCGGCGTCGTTCGCCGGCGATCCGGTCCTCGGCCGTGCGCAGGAGGCGGGGCAGGGCCACGGCGGGCGGTACGGGCTCCAGGAGTGCGGGATTCTCCAGGGAGGGCCGCAGGAGGCCGAAATCGGCCAGGCAGGGCACGTTCTGGGCGTTCTCGGCCCTCAGCTGCCCGTCGTGCAGGGCGCGTTCGTACAGTGCCGTGCCTGCGGCGCACAGCTCCTCGGGCCCGTGCTGCGCGTGGGTTGCCCCGCTCAATCGGCCTTCTCCTCCCGTGGGCGCTTCATCGCTCCCGGTCGAGCATGCCGGACTGGGCGATGAGGAAGCCGAGTTGTGCGCGGCTGCCGCTGCCGAGGGCCTGCGCGAGCTTGGCGATGTGGGCGCGGCACGTGCGGACGTTCATGCCCAGGCGACGGGCTATCGCCTCGTCGACGTGGCCCTCCACCAGAAGCTTGGCGATGGAGTGCTGGATCTCGGTGATGCCGTCGGGGGCGGTCTCGTACGGAGCGCCGGCGCTCAGCGGAACCGCTCGGCTCCACATGAACTCGAAGACCTTGATGAGGTAGCGCACGAGCCCGGGGTGGCGCAGCTCCAGGGCTACCTGCTGGTCGTCGCGGGTGGGGATGAAGGCGACGGTCTCGTCGCAGATGATGAGGCGCTCCACCAGTTCGTCGATGGTGCGGTACTCCACCTTGCCGTTGGCGAGCTGGGCGACGTAGGCCAGCTGCTTCAGGTTGTAGCGCACGGTGTGCTGGTACAGCGTGCGGATCCGCACACCGCGGTCCACGATGGCCGTGTCGCGTTCCAGCCCCTGTTTGACCGTGCGTTCGGTGAAGTTGTTGCTGGGCTGGATGGTGAGCATCTCGGTGTGGCACTCGGCCGTGGCCAGGTCGAGCGCGGCGTTGATGCGGTCGCTGCCCTCGAGCACGGCGATGGAGTGCGTGGCGGACGCCATCTGAGTACTCAGTGCGAGAAACGGCTCGAAGAGATCGGACAGTTCGATGGCCGACCGCCTACGGTCGGCTATCTCACGCTCGATGGGGGTCAGTCGCTGGGTGAGAGCCACCGCCGGTGGTACCGGAAGCAACCAGTCCGGGTCGTCGGGGTCGGGATGGAGCATGGCGAACTCCATCAGGCAGGGAGCCGCCTTTGCCTCCACCCGTGAGATACGTCCTGTACGCAGGGCATGCGCGTAAAGTCGGCCGCCCTCCTCGCACAGCTCCGTGACCCCATGGGGATGTGTCGTGGTTGTCCGATTTATTGTCAAATCTCCACCCCCCAGGGTCCTGAACATGCAGGAACATGATGCACCGATTATGTGGTCATGACGTGTCTGAATGAGCCATCGTCTTATCTCGACGGGGGAAGAGGGGACCTTCAAGTGAGGACGAAGCCGATCATGGGTAAGAGGGTGCTTCGCTCGCTGCTTGTCGCCACCTTCTCCGCCGTTGTGGCCCTGGGAGTGCTGAGTGGCCCCTTCGGTGTGAAGAGTGACATGCGAGCGGACAGTAAGTGGCCAGCGGTGGCCGTCTCCACGGCTGGTGTGGATACAGCAGACAGTTCAGGGAGCTGATGTGACCACTCCACCCGACGACCGATCCTTCCGCCGTGAAATGGCCACTGCATACCGCTCCGGGTGGCACTTCATCGACCTGGTCACCGCCATCCCGCACGGCGGTGACTCGCTGATGGTGACCGTGTTCGGGGAGCCGGTCGTCGTGACGCGGGACGAGGACGAGGACGTGCGGGCGTACCGGTGCCTGCGCAAGCCGCGTGGTGCGCCGCAGCCGGTGCGCTGTGCCGTCCGGTACGGAATGATCTTTGTGAACCTGGACCAGCGGGACCACCGGCTTGCCGAGCCGGCGGAGCCCGACCTGCGGACCGTCTCGGCCACCCCCCGCAGTGCCTGACGCGATTCCCCCGTCGTAACAGATCGCTCAGGTGCTTCCCCCCGCAGCGGCGTCACCGTGACCTGAACACGGTGACGCCGCTGCAGTTTCTGGGGATATGTGCAGGAACGGGCGCACTTCCATGGTGGCTGAAAATATTCGGCTCTTGCGTCCGTGGCCGTCATCCGCGCCCCAGTGTCCGCTCGACCTCGATCTCGATCACCACGCGCGCCGGATTCGGTCCCGGCGTCCGCTCGTAGCGCTCGGCGTAGCGCCGCACCGCCTCCGCGACCCGGTCCGGCTCCGTGTGCACCCGTGCGCGCCCCTCCAGCGTGGCCCAGCGCGGGCCGTCCACCTGGCACACCGCGACCCGGGCGCCCTCGGCCCCGGCCGTGCGTACGTGCCGTACCTTCGTGCTGGTCACATTGGTGATCACCCTGGCCAGTCCGGTCTCCGCGTCGTACGTCACCCCGACCGGCACCACGTGCGGGCTGCCGTCGGGCCGGAGCGTGGTCAGCGTGCACAGATGCCGCTCCCGCCAGAACGCGAGGTACTGCTCGTCCGGGGCGGCCGGGTCTACCGAGTGGTTCGCCATGCCCCGCAACCTAGTCCCGCACGGGCCTCGCGCCTACCTTGAGCGGAATAGACTCAACTTTGTGTACGCTGGTTAAGTCAGCAGTAGAAGTAGTGGTGGAGAGTCACGCAGGAGGAGAACGGACACGTGGACGCCGAGCTGACCAACAGGAGCCGGGACGCCATCAACGCGGCAAGCAACCGGGCCGTGACCGAGGGGCACCCGGACCTCACCCCCGCTCACCTGCTGCTGGCTCTGCTCCAGGGGCAGGACAACGAGAACATCACCGACCTGCTCGCGGCCGTCGACGCCGACCAGGCCGCCGTACGCTCCGGGACGGAGCGGATCCTCGCCTCGCTGCCGAGTGTGGCCGGATCCACCGTGGCGCCGCCGCAGCCCAACCGCGAGGTGCTCGCGGTGATCGCCGACGCGGGCGAGCGCGCGAAGGAACTCGGCGACGACTACCTGTCCACCGAGCATCTGCTGATCGGCGTCGCCGCCAAGGGCGGCCGGGTCGCCGAGGTGCTCAAGGCGCAGGGCGCCGACGCCAGGAAGCTGCTGGAGGCCTTCAGGAAGGCCAGGGGAGGACGCCGCGTGACCACCGCCGATCCCGAGGGCCAGTACAAGGCCCTGGAGAAGTTCGGCACCGACTTCACCGCCGCCGCCCGCGAGGGGCGACTGGATCCGGTCATCGGGCGGGACCAGGAGATCCGGCGGGTGGTGCAGGTGCTCAGCCGCAGGACGAAGAACAATCCCGTTCTCATCGGTGAGCCCGGTGTCGGCAAGACCGCCGTCGTGGAAGGGCTCGCGCAGCGGATCGTCAAGGGTGATGTGCCCGAGTCGCTCAAGGAGAAGCGGCTCGTCTCGCTGGACCTGGGCGCGATGGTGGCCGGCGCCAAGTACCGGGGTGAGTTCGAGGAGCGGCTGAAGGCCGTGCTCGCCGAGATCAAGGACTCCGACGGGCAGATCATCACCTTCATCGACGAGCTGCACACGGTGGTGGGGGCCGGCGCCGGCGGGGACTCCGCCATGGACGCCGGGAACATGCTCAAGCCCATGCTCGCCCGCGGTGAGCTGCGCATGGTCGGCGCCACGACCCTCGACGAGTACCGCGAGCGGATCGAGAAGGACCCGGCCCTGGAACGGCGGTTCCAGCAGGTGCTCGTCGCCGAGCCGACCGTCGAGGACACCGTCGCCATTCTGCGCGGGCTCAAGGGGCGCTACGAGGCCCACCACAAGGTGCAGATCGCCGACAGCGCGCTGGTGGCCGCCGCCGGGCTCTCCGACCGGTACATCACCTCCCGCTTCCTGCCGGACAAGGCCATCGACCTCGTGGACGAGGCGGCCTCGCGGCTGCGCATGGAGATCGACTCGTCCCCCGTCGAGATCGACGAACTCCAGCGCTCCGTCGACCGGTTGAAGATGGAGGAGCTGGCGATCGCCAAGGAGACCGACCCGGCCTCCGTCGCACGCCTGGAGAAGCTGCGCCGCGATCTCGCCGACAAGGAGGAGGAGTTGCGCGGCCTGACCGCCCGCTGGGAGAAGGAGAAGCAGTCCCTCAACCGGGTCGGTGAGCTGAAGGAGCGGCTGGACGACCTGCGCGGACAGGCCGAACGCGCCCAGCGGGACGGCGACTTCGACCGCGCGGCCAAGCTGCTGTACGGCGAGATCCCGCAGCTGGAGAAGGAGCTGGAGGCCGCCTCCGAGGCCGAGGAGGAAGCCGCCAAGGACACCATGGTCAAGGAGGAGGTCGGTCCCGACGACATCGCCGACGTCGTCGGCGCCTGGACGGGCATCCCCGCCGGGCGCCTGATGGAGGGCGAGACGCAGAAGCTGCTGCGCATGGAGGAGGAGATCGGCAAGCGGCTCATCGGGCAGGCGGAGGCCGTGCGGGCCGTCTCCGACGCCGTACGGCGCTCGCGTGCCGGGATCGCCGACCCCGACCGGCCCACCGGCTCCTTCCTCTTCCTCGGCCCGACCGGCGTCGGCAAGACCGAACTCGCCAAGGCGCTCGCCGACTTCCTCTTCGACGACGAGCGGGCCATGGTCCGTATCGACATGTCGGAGTACGGCGAGAAGCACAGCGTGGCCCGCCTGGTCGGCGCGCCTCCCGGCTACGTCGGGTACGAGGAGGGCGGCCAGCTGACCGAAGCCGTGCGCAGGCGGCCGTACAGCGTCGTGCTCCTGGACGAGGTGGAGAAGGCCCACCCCGAGGTCTTCGACATCCTGTTGCAGGTGCTGGACGACGGGCGCCTGACCGACGGGCAGGGTCGTACGGTCGACTTCCGCAACACCATCCTGGTGCTCACCTCCAATCTGGGCAGCCAGTTCCTGGTCGAGCCGCTGACCAGCGAGCACGAGAAGAAGGAACGGGTGCTGGAGGTGGTCCGGGCCTCCTTCAAGCCCGAGTTCCTCAACCGGCTCGACGACCTGGTGGTCTTCTCGGCGCTGGACAAGGAGGAGCTGGCCCGGATCGCCCGGCTCCAGATCGAGCGGCTCGCGCGGCGGCTCGCCGAGCGCCGGATCACCCTGGAGATCACGCCCGAGGCGCTGGCCTGGCTCGCCGACGAGGGGAACGACCCGGCCTACGGCGCCCGGCCGCTGCGCCGGCTGGTCCAGACCGCGATCGGCGACCGGCTCGCCCGCGAGATCCTCTCCGGCGAGATCAAGGACGGCGACACGGCCCGCGTGGACCGCTTCGGCGAGGGCCTGCTGGTGGGCCCGGCCACCGGGAAGACGCTGTAGCCGGGGGCGCTCCCCAGGGGGGTGGCACCCGGTCGGCGGGAACAAGCCGGCCTCGGGCTGACACGGGGCCGCCCGGGCTTGCCACCCCCCTCCCCGGATGGGGGAGGATGGCGGAATCCGTACGAAGGGAAATTCACGGTGAGCATCGACCCGTCCTCGATTCCGAACTTCGGGGGCCAGCCCGAACCGCAGCCCCAAGGACCGGCGGGCCCCGTCGTCCCGGATCAGGATCTTGTGAAGCAGCTCCTCGAGCAGATGGAGCTGAAGTACGTCGTGGACGAGGAGGGCGACCTCGCGGCTCCGTGGGAGCAGTTCCGCACGTACTTCATGTTCCGCGGGGAGGCCGAGCAGGCCGTCTTCTCGGTGCGGACCTTCTACGACCGTCCCCACCAGATCGACGAGAAGCCGCAGCTGCTGGAGTCCATCGACGACTGGAACCGCCGCACCCTGTGGCCCAAGGTCTACACCCACACCCACGACGACGGCACGGTCCGCCTCATCGGCGAGGCCCAGATGCTGGTCGGCACGGGTGTCGACATCAACCACTTCGTCTCCTCGACGGTCAGCTGGGTGCGGGCCGCGATCGAGTTCGACAAGTGGCTCGTCGAGCAGCTGGGCCTGGAGGAGGACGTCGACGAGGCGGACCAGGCGGACAAGCCCGAGGACGACGAGCAGTAGGTCCTACAGCGGGGCGTGCGCGTACAGCAGCAGGTACGCGCCGTAGAGATAGCTGAACCCGGCCAGGGTCGCGACCAGCACGGTCGCGTGCCAGGGCCGGGTTCTCGCCGTTCGCACGAGCATGTGCGCGAGCGGCAGCAGCAGCGGGAACGCCGGCAGCAGGAACCGCGGCTTGGACTCGAAGAAGCCCGACCCGCCGAGCGCGATCAGCAGCAGCACCCCGCTGTGCACGAGCAGCGCCAGCGGTGCGCGGTCGAGCAGCAGCAGCGCGTACAGCACCGTCCCGGCCGCCACGATCAGCAGCGCCATCGTGAACTCGAACCGGCTGCCGTGCGCCAGCATCAGGCGCACGGCGTGCAGTGAGCCGCGCCCGAAGTCGAACCGCGAGCCCCACTGCCGCTGCACCTCGAAGTAGCCGCCCAGCAGATCGCCCTCGTGCAGGCCGACCCACAGCACGTACGCCGTCCAGCCCAGCGGGGCGAGCGCCGCGCCCGTCCACAGCCTGTGGGTAACTTTTCCGCGCCGCCGCCACACCTCGCAGCCGGCCGTGGCCAGTACGGCGGCGGCGACCGCGAACCCGTTCGGCCGGGAGAGCCCCGCGAGCGCCGCCAGCGCGCCCGCCCACAGCCAGTTGCCCGCCAGTACCGCGTACAGCGACCAGGCCGCGCACGCGGCCAGCACCGGCTCGGTGTACGCCATCGACAGCACCACCGAGTGCGGCAGCAGACCCCACAGCAGCACCAGCGCGATCCCGGTGGCCCGCCCGTACAGCCGGGAGCCGACCGCGTAGATCCCGGTGGCGGCCACCGCGGCCGCCGTCCACGAGATCAGCAGTCCGACGCCGCCCCCGCCGAGCGGGACCAGCGCCGTCAGCGTCCGCACCAGCGCCGGGTACAGCGGGAAGAACGCGAGGTCGCTGTGGACGCCGGGGTCGTGCGAGGGCAGGTCGTGGCCGTAGCCGTGCACGGCGATGCCCAGGTACCAGACCGAGTCCCAGGACCGGCCGAGCAGCGTGAGCGGGCTCTGCCCGGTGAACCGGGCGACGAGGGTGAGCACGGCCGCGCCGGCGAGCCGGGCACCGAGGAAGAGTCCTACGGCGACGAGATGCCGCGCCGGCCTGGGCGGGGTGAGGACGGTGCTGACGGTGCGGACGGTGCTGGCGGTGGTCACATCTGAGCACCATGCGTGACGGTGCCGTTCCGCCGTGCGGTGACGCGCCGTTGTGCCGTCCGTCGTCGCCCGTCTGCGGGGCCGTCGTGCGCTCTTACAGCGACCGCAGCCGTTGCACCGCGTCGCGCAGCACGTGCTCCCTCTTGCAGAAAGCGAACCGCACGAACGGTGCCCCCGCCTCCCGGTCGTCGTAGAAGACCGCGTTGGGAATCGCCACCACGCCCGCCCGCTCGGGCAGCGCGCGGCAGAAGGCGAAGCCGTCCTTCTCGCCGAGGGGGCGGATGTCGGTGGTGATGAAGTAGGTGCCGGCCGGCTGGAAGACCCGGAAGCCGGCCGCCGTGAGGCCCTCGGCGAGGATGTCGCGGCGGGCCAGCATCGAGCGGCGGAAGTCCTCGAAGTAGGAGTCGGGCAGCGCGAGGGCCTCGGCGACCGCGTACTGGAAGGGGCCCGAGGAGACGTAGGTCAGGAACTGCTTCACCGAACGGACCGCGGTGACCAGTTCCGGCGCGGCCGTCACCCAGCCGACCTTCCAGCCGGTGAAGGAGAACGTCTTGCCGGCCGAGCCGATCGTGACCGTGCGCTCGCGCATCCCCGGGAACGTGGCGAGCGGCAGATGCTCGGCGTCGCCGAACACCAGGTGCTCGTAGACCTCGTCCGTCACCACCAGCAGATCCCGCTCGACCGCCAGCTCGGCGATCGCGGCCAGCTCCGCGCGCGTGAGGACCGTACCGGTCGGATTGTGCGGGGTGTTGATCAGCAGCAGCCGGGTGCGGTCGGTGACGGCCGCGCGCAGCTCGTCCAGATCGAGTCGGAAACCGCTCCCCTCGCCGGTCTGCGGGCGCAGGGTCACCGGGACCCGGCGGCCGCCCGCCAGCGCGATGCTCGCCGCGTACGAGTCGTAGTACGGCTCCAGGGCCACGACCTCGTCGCCCGGCTCCAGCAGGGCCAGCAGCGCGGCCGCGATCGCCTCCGTCGCGCCCGCCGTGACCAGCACCTCGGTGTCGGGGTCGTACGACAGGCCGTAGCGTCGCCGCTGGTGCGCGGCGATCGCGGTGCGCAGCTCGGGGATGCCCGGGCCCGGCGGGTACTGGTTGCCGCGGCCCTCGCGCAGCGCCCGCACGGCGGCCTCCCGGATCTCCTCGGGGCCGTCGGTGTCGGGGAAGCCCTGGCCGAGGTTGATCGCCCCGGTCGCCGTGGCGAGGGCGGACATCTCGGCGAAGATCGTCGTCCCGAACTCGGCGAGCCGGCGGTTGAGGTGGGGGCGCGCGGTGGAGGTCATGCCGGTCATCCTGCGCCCAAGCTCTGGAGTTCCTCAACTCTGCTTTGCGGCGCGCGGCGGCCGGGCATCCCCCGTTCAGCACGGTCCACGGGGGGCCGTTTCGGGGGAACGGAAAGAAGGTGACGCCCATGGGCATCGTCATCCTCGTCGTGTTGGCGGTCGCCGCGTTCGTGATCGTCTCGGTGCTGAGGAGCCAGGTCAGGAGCCGGCGGGCGAAGGTGTCGCTCGGCAAGGGCGGCCGGTCCCGGGCGCACCGCCCGTCCTCGTCGTCGTCCTCCTCGGGTGCGTACGACGCCGGCGCGAGCAGCTGGTGGGCGGGCGGCGGCGACTCGGGCTCGTCCGGCGGGCACCACGGCGGTGGCCACCACTCCTGCGGCGGCGGCCACTCCTGCGGGGGCGGTCACTCCTGCGGCGGGGGATCCTCGTGCGGCGGGGGCGGATGCGGCGGAGGCAGCTGACACGGGGCAGCTGAGCTTTCGGGGGAACCGCATCCGGCCGCACACGGGCGTCCGCCGGCGACGGCAGCCGGCGGGCGCCACCCGTTTCCGCCGCGCGCCAGGCGTACGCCATGGTTGAACAGTTGAACTGTGGAGCCCCCTGAGGGATGGAAACCCCACGAAGTTGGGTAAAAACGCTGTGGCGTTCCCTCTGTTCATGATTCCCTCTAAAACGCCAACGCAGCCCCTCGGACGTCCCGCAGACTGCCTCCTCCGGCCGGGCCGGCTGGGCTGACATGGCCGATCTCCTCCCCCTCATCGTGTGTTAGCGGAGCCGATCCATGCTCACGACCCTGAACACCACCTATACCGATACGCGCGCCGCCGACCTCGCCTGGGCCCTGGGACGCGAGCCGCTGCCGGCCCTGGCCACCCTCGACCTCGAACTCACGGGCGCGAAACTCCAGTTGAGGCTGCTCGGCGCGTCCCACCAGGTGCTGCTGGAGGAGGAGCACGGCAGCTGCTCGGAGACGGTCGCGTGCATCCCCGGCTCCAGCACCCCGCTGCCGCTCGGCGTCGCCAAGCGCGTCGGCGACTGGGAGTACGAGTTCGCCGCCCGCGTCGAACTGCTCACGCCGGGCTCGTTCGCGGGCCGCGCCCAGGAGTTGCTCGCCCTCGTCTCCGACCATCCGCACGGCCTCGCGGGCGTCTTCCCCGGCAGCCCGCACGCCTTCACCGCGATGCTGGCCCAGCGTCACGAGGGCCAGGTGCACTGGCGCACCTGGCACGCCTACCCGCAGGACGGGCAGTTGGTCGCCACCCGCACCCGTGTGGGCGCGCGGGCGAAGACGTCCGTGGCATAAACCCGTGCCGCCTCAACTGGCCCCAGATCCACACGTGTGGGTGACGAAGCGTGCCGAGTATGTGACGTAACGTCGCAGAGTGATCGAACCGCACGCCCCCGCGCCCCCGGGCGCCCCGCCCCACTGGACAGGGCCCGCCCGGCTGCCCGTCCGGCCCGGCACCGGGCGGTTCCTGGTCCTCGTGTGCGTATTCGTCTGCGCGGCCTGCGGACTCGTGTACGAGCTCGAACTTGTCGCGTTCGCCTCGTACTTGATCGGTGACTCGGTCACCCAGTCCTCGGTCGTGCTGTCCGTCATGGTGTTCGCGATGGGCGTCGGCTCGCTCGCCGCCAAGCGGCTGCGCTGGCACGCGGCCGCCGGCTTCGGCGCGATCGAGATCGCCCTCGCGCTCGTCGGCGGATGCAGCGCGATGGCGCTGTACGCCGTCTTCGCCTGGACCGGCGGCTGGGGCGGGGTCTGGTCCGACGGCCCGCGCTTTCTGCTGGTCGCCTTCTCCCTCGCCATCGGCCTGCTCATCGGCGCCGAGGTCCCGCTGCTGATGGAGCTGATCCAGCGCATCCGGCGTCAGGACGCGGGCGGCGCGGTGGCCGACCTGTTCGCCGCGGACTACGTCGGCGCGCTGGTCGGCGGCCTGGCCTTCCCCTTCCTCCTGCTGCCCTTCCTGGGCCAGTTGACCGGTGCGCTGGTCACCGGCACGGTCAACGTCGTCGCCGGCGGCGCCCTGGTCCTCGGCCTGTTCCGCCGCGACCTGACCCGCCGGGCCCGCTGGACGCTGCTCGTCGTCGGCCTCGTCGTCCTCGGCGTCCTCGCCTCCGCGGCAGCCCTCACCGACGACTTCGAACGCGCGGCCCGGCACGCCGTCTACGGCAAGGACGTCCGGGTGGCCGTACAGACCGGTGTGCAGGAGGTCGTCCTGGCCGGCGGCACCGACGGCAGGCCCCTCGACCTCTTCCTCGACGGCCGGCTCCGCGTCGGCGGCCGCGACGAACGCCGCTACCACGAGGCCCTCGTCCACCCGGCCCTGTCCGGCGGCCCGCACGCGCGCGTGCTGATCCTCGGCGGCGGCGACGGCTTGGCCGCCCGCGAGGTGCTGGGCGAGCGCGGGGTGCGCCGCCTCGACCTCGTCGAGATCGACGCCGGTCTGGTCCGGCTGGCCCGCCACGACCCCGGCCTGTCCGCCGCCAACGGCCACGCCTACGACGATCCCCGCGTCCACGTCGTCACGGCGGACGCCTTCGGCTGGCTGCGCGGCGCGCCCCCGGCGGCGTACGACGTCGTGATCGCCGACCTGCCCGACCCGGGCATCACCGCCAGCACCAAGCTGTACTCCCAGGAGTTCTACGGCCTGGCCCGCCGCGTCCTCGCCCCCGGCGGCCGGCTCGTCGTGCACGCCGGACCGGTCACCACCCGCCCCCGCGTGTTCTGGACGGTCGCCGCGACCCTGCGTACGGCGGGCTTCTCGACCTCCCCCTACCGGGTCCTCGGCCACGACTCCGGCTTCGCCGCCGGCCCCGACCGCTCGGCCGGCGCCTCCCGTGCCCCGCACGACTGGGGCTTCCTGCTGGCCGCCCCGGCCCCCGCCGGCCCGCCGCCGCTGCGCCTGGACCCCGGACGGCTGCACACCCTGACCCAGGCCGGCCTGACGGCGGACGCGGCGGCGGCGCGTGGGACGCGGATCCTGGGACTGCCGCCGTCGACGCTGGTGCATCCGCGATACTGACCGGCCGGTCGTGCGAGGGTACGTTCCGGCCGCTCATGGGTAGGCTCAGCGGACATGGAGCACCAGGTCTTCGTTCCGGTTCCCGCCGAGCGGCTCAGGGCCGCGCTGGCCGATCCCGCGCGAGTCGCCCGGGCGGTCCCCGGCCTCCAGCAGGACGCCGGCGCCGAACCGGTCGCCGGCCGGCTGAAGCTGCGCGTCGGCGGACACTCCGTCACCTACCGGGGAGCGGTGCGGATCACGCCCCGCGAGGACGGCGGGTACGCCGTGGAGGGGGAGGCGACCGAGGCCCGCGGCACCGGCACCGTGAAACTCGCCCTCACCCTGCGCCTCACGGACACCGAGGGTGGTACGACGGTGACGGCCGAGGGCACGGCCGACACGGACGGCAGGATCGCCGAACTCCCGGCGGACGCGGTGAGTTCGGCGGCGGTCCGCCTGCTGAACCGTTTCGTGGAGAACCTGGCGGCGGAGCCGGTGGAGGCGGCGGAGGAGAGCCGTACCGAGTCCGCCTCCGTCTTCGACACCGAGGTGCCGCCGCCCTCGCTGGACCCCGCCGCCGACCGTCTCACCGGGGACTTCACCGACACCGGTGAACCCCCCGCCGAGGCCGCGCACGCACGCCGCACGATGATCGGCCGCAGCGCCGAGGAGGTCGACCACGCCCCGCCCCGCGGCCGCTACGCCCCGGTCCCGGCACCCCAGACGGCCGCCGGGAACCAGGCCCTGCGCTGGGCGGCACCGGCGGCGGCGCTGGCGCTGGCGTCGGCGATCGTGGTGGGCAGGGCACTGCGCAGACGCCGGTGAGGTTTCCAGGGGCGCGGGGACCTGCGCGACCGGCCGCGACGTGCCCGCAGCCGAAGCAGCGACCGGTCTCCCCAGTACTGTCATCCCGTGAGTAACGAAGACATCACGCTGACAGCAGGCGACGCGGCCGCACGCGTCAGCCCCGCCAACGGCGGCCGTATCAGCGGCCTCAAGGTCGACTCCCTGGAGCTGCTCCGCCAAGGGGACCGCTTCGGCTGCTTCCCGATGGTGCCGTGGTGCGGGCGGATCGAGAACGGCCGCTTCCGGGACGGCGCCACCGTCCGTCAGATGCCGCTCAACTCCCCGCCCCACGCCATCCACGGCACCGCCCGCGACGGCGCCTGGAAGGTCGCGCGCGTCACGGAGAACGAGGCGGTGATCACGTACGACCTGGTCGACCCCTGGCCGCACCCCGGCCGGGTCACCCAGATCGTCACGCTCACCGAGGACAGCCTGACGCTGACGATGGGCGTCGAGGCGACCGGCGACTCCTTCCCGGCGCAGATCGGCTGGCACCCCTGGTTCCACCGCAACCTCGGCGGCGAGGACGTGACGCTCGACTTCAAGCCCGCCTGGCAGGAGGAGCGCGGCGACGACCACCTGCCCACCGGCCGGCGGATCGACCCGAGGCCCGGCCCGTGGGACGACTGCTTCGGCATGCCCGACGGCGTCGACGTCACCCTCACCTGGCCCGGACAGCTGGAGCTGAAGGTGACGAGCCGCGACGAGTGGGTCGTCGTCTACGACGAGCAGGCAGAGGCCGTCTGCGTGGAGCCGCAGACCGGCCCGCCCAACGGCCTGAACACCATGCCGCGCCTGGTCACCCCGGTGGATCCGCTGGAGGCGACGACGACCTGGAGCTGGCAGCGCCTTTAAGCTGGCAGGCATGACGGACGTACGCGGCGCGCTGCTGCAGCAGATCAAGGACAAGGCCGTGGTGCACGGCAAGGTGACCCTCTCCTCGGGTCTGGAGGCCGACTACTACGTCGACCTGCGCCGCGTCACGCTCGACGGGGAGGCGGCCCCGCTGGTCGGCCAGGTGCTCCTGGACCTGACGGCCGACCTGGAGTTCGACGCGGTCGGCGGCCTCACCATGGGTGCCGACCCGGTCGCGGCCGCCATGCTGCACGCCGCCGCCGCGCGCGGGAAGCGGCTGGACGCGTTCGTCGTCCGCAAGGCCGCCAAGGCGCACGGCATGCAGCGGCGGGTCGAGGGCCCGGACATCGCCGGCCGGCGCGTACTCGTCGTCGAGGACACCTCCACCACCGGCGGCTCACCGCTCACCGCGGTGGAGGCCGTGCGCGAGGCCGGCGCCGAGGTCGTCGCCGTCGCGACGATCGTGGACCGGGCGACCGGCGCCGCCGAGAAGATCGAGGCCGGCGCGGGTGTTCCGTACCGGTTCGCCTTCTCGAAGGATGAACTGGGTCTGGACTGACCGCGCGGTTCGACCTGGACTTGGCCCGGTGACGGTCGGGGCGCCGACCATCACCGCATGTCTGGAAAGATGGGGACGACGATGACGTCACCCCTCAGGTCTAGGTCAGGGCCGTAACGCAGAACCTCTCACCCGCAACACAAGGAGCGGACAGATGCCCATCGCAACCCCCGAGGTCTACAACGAGATGCTCGACCGGGCGAAGGCAGGCAAGTTCGCCTACCCGGCCATCAACGTCACCTCGAGCCAGACCCTGAACGCGGCGCTGCGCGGTTTCGCGGAGGCGGAGAGCGACGGCATCGTCCAGATCTCGACCGGTGGTGCCGAGTTCCTCGGCGGCCAGTACAGCAAGGACATGGTGACGGGCGCGGTCGCCCTCGCGGAGTACGCGCACATCATCGCCGAGAAGTACCCGGTCAACATCGCGCTGCACACCGACCACTGCCCGAAGGACAAGCTCGACGGGTACGTACGTCCGCTGCTCGCGCTCTCCGAGGAGCGGGTGAAGGCCGGCCGCAACCCGCTCTTCCAGTCGCACATGTGGGACGGCTCCGCCGAGACCCTCGCCGACAACCTGGCCGTCGCCCAGGAACTGCTGGAGCTGGCCCGCCGGGCGAACATCATCCTCGAGGTCGAGATCACCCCGACCGGCGGCGAGGAGGACGGCGTCTCGCACGAGATCAACGACGAGCTGTACACGACGGTCGACGACGCGATCCGCACCGTCGAGGCCCTCGGTCTGGGCGAGAAGGGCCGCTACCTGCTGGCCGCGTCCTTCGGCAACGTGCACGGCGTGTACAAGCCGGGCAACGTCGTGCTCCGTCCCGAACTGCTGAAGGAGCTGAACGACGGCGTCGCCGCCAAGTTCGGCAAGCCCGCCCCGTTCGACTTCGTCTTCCACGGCGGTTCCGGCTCCACCGAGCAGGAGATCCAGACCGCGCTGGAGAACGGCGTCGTGAAGATGAACCTCGACACCGACACCCAGTACGCGTTCACCCGTCCGGTCGCGGGCCACATGTTCGCGAACTACGACGGCGTCCTGAAGGTCGACGGCGAGGTCGGCAACAAGAAGGCCTACGACCCGCGTACGTGGGGCAAGCTGGCCGAGGCCTCCATGGCCGCGCGTGTCGTCGAGGCGACGAAGAACCTGCGCTCGGCGGGCAACAAGATCAAGTAAGCGGCGTTTTCCAGCGGGCCCGGCGGCTGTCTACAGCGCCGGGCCCGCTGTATATCTGGGTACATGCCCGATGTCCGGCTGTCCTCGCCCCGGGGCAAGTGGATCCTGCTGACCACGGTGCTCGGCTCCAGCATGGCTTTGCTGGACTCGACCGTCGTCAATGTGGCGCTGCCACGCATCGGCCGTGACCTGGGCGCGAGCCTCGCCGCGCTGCAGTGGACGGTCAACGCGTACATGGTCACGCTGGCCGGCCTGATCCTGCTGGGCGGCTCGCTCGGCGACCGCTACGGCCGCCGGAAGATCTTCGTGCTGGGTGTGGTGTGGTTCGCGGCGGCGTCCCTGCTGTGCGGTGTCGCACCGACTCCGGGGATCCTCATCGCCGCGCGGGCGCTGCAGGGCATCGGCGGTGCCCTGCTGACCCCGGGATCGCTGGCGATCATCCAGGCCTCCTTCCATCCCGACGACCGCAGCCGGGCCGTCGGCCTGTGGTCCGGCTTCGGTGGCATCGGCGCGGCCGTCGGCCCGTTCCTGGGCGGCTGGCTGGTGATCGGCCCCGGCTGGCGCTGGGTGTTCCTGCTGAACGTCCCGCTGGCGCTGCTGTGCGTGCCGGTGGCGCTGCGGCATGTCCCGGAGTCCCGCGACAGCGGCGCCCACGGCCGTTTCGACGTCCTGGGCGCGGTGCTGGGCGCGCTGGCCCTGGCCCTGCTGACGTACGCGCTGATCGAGGCCCGTACGGGTTCCCTGGCGGTGACCCTGACGGCGGTCGCGGGCCTGGCCGCGGCGGTCGCCTTCGTCCAGGTCGAACGGCACCGCGCGGACCCGATGCTCCCGCCGGACATCTTCGCCTCGCGCCAGTTCACGGCGGTCAACCTGGTCACCCTGTGCGTGTACGCGGCCTTCGGCGGCTTCTTCTTCCTCACCGCGCTGCAGCTCCAGGTGGTCGCGGGCTACTCACCGCTCGCGGCCGGTACGGCGTTGCTGCCCACGACGATCCTGATGCTCCTCTTCTCGGCCCGCTCCGGCGCCCTGGCCGACCGCACGGGCCCACGCCTGCCACTCACCGTCGGCCCGCTGTTGTGCGCGGCGGCGATGCTGCTGATGCTGCGGGTGGGCCGGCACGCCGACTATCTGACGGACGTCCTGCCCGCCGTGCTGGTCATGGGCGCCGGCATGGTCACCCTGGTCGCGCCCCTGACCGCCACGGTGCTGGCCTCGGTGGACACCACCCGGGCCGGCCTGGCCAGCGGCATCAACAACGCGGCGGCCCGGGCGGCGGGCCTGATCGCGGTGGCGGCGCTGCCGCTGCTGGCGGGGATGGGGCCCGAGGCGTACCGGTCCCCGGCGGCTTTCGGCGCCGCGTTCGACAAGGCGATGCCAATGTGCGCGGGGGTACTGGTGGTGGGCTCGGCGCTGGCCTTCGCCCTGGTCCGCCGGCCGGGGCCAGGGTGCCGGCGGCCGGAGTGCCGGACGCACGGGAGCGTGACGGCTCCGCCGTTGGAGGGGGAGGGGCGCGGGTAGGCGCCGGGAGTTCGGGTTGCGGCGCCCTCAGCCGTCATGCCGCCGATCCGTGAGCCAGACTGGACCCCATGACGATTCACGAGAACCTCCTCGGCGGCCCGCCCCCGACCCATCTGCCCGACGACCCGGAGCCCCGCGAACTCCTCGCGAACGGGACCGCCCCCGCGGACGTCGCCGCCAAGTACCCCACCTCCTCCCTCGCCTGGGCCCAGCTGGCCGACGAGGCGTTCGAGCGCGGTGCGGTCGTGGAGTCGTACGCCTACGCCCGTACGGGCTACCACCGCGGCCTCGACGCGCTGCGTCGAGCCGGCTGGAAGGGCCACGGCCCGGTGCCCTGGGAGCACGAGCCCAACCGCGGCTTCCTGCGTGCCCTGCACGGTCTCGCCCGTGCCGCGCAGGCGATCGGCGAGCAGGAGGAGTATGAGCGCTGCTCGCAGTTCCTGAAGGACTCCTCCGCGACGGCCGCCCAGACCCTGGGCTGACCCTCACGGGAGTCACCGGTGTGGCCCGTCCCGCAACGGGCGGGCCTTGCCGTGAAGGAGTCGATTACAGAGGATGCGGTTGGGGACCGGGGCCCCCGTGCCGGAATCGGCAGGGGCGGACCGCTACCCGGAGTACAACAGGAGACAGCGATGTCCCAACAGGCTCGCCCCCACGAGGCCGCTGAGCCCGAGACCCCGCATCTCGACCCCAACCTCGACTTCGCGGGTACGACACCGTACGAGGACTACGTCAGGGCGGACGTGCTGACCCACCTCCAGCACACCCTCTCCGACGATCCCGGCGAGATGGTCTTCCTGGTCACGACCCAGGTCATGGAGCTGTGGTTCACGGTGATCGTGCACGAGTGGGAGACCGCCGCCCGGGCCGTCCGCTCGGACGACGTACCGACCGCGATCGCCGCGCTGAAGCGTTCCGTACGGGAGCTGGAGGCGCTGAACACCTCCTGGACCCCGCTCGCCCAGCTCACGCCCGCCCAGTTCAACTCCTACCGCTCCGCCCTCGGCGAGGGCTCCGGCTTCCAGTCGGCGATGTACCGGCGCCTGGAGTTCCTGCTCGGCGAGAAGTCCGCCTCCATGCTCGTACCGCACCGCGGCGCCCCGCGCGCACACGCGGAGCTGGAGAAGGCGCTGCACGAGCCGAGCCTGTACGACGAGGTGCTGCGGCTGCTGGCGCGGCGCGGCCACCCGATTCCGGCCTCCGTCCTGCAGCGCGACGCCTCTGCGCGGTACGAGCCCTCCGACCAGGTCGAACAGGCCTGGGCGACGATCTACTCCGGCGACCAGGACGCCGAACTCGCCCGTCTGGGCGAGGCGTTGACCGACGTGGCCGAACTGGTGTGGCGCTGGCGCAACGACCACCTGGTCGCCACCCGCCGCGCGATGGGCGCCAAGGCCGGCACGGGCGGCTCGGCCGGTGTGGCCTGGCTGGAGAAGCGCGCCCGCAAGAACGTGTTCCCGGAGCTGTGGACGGCGAGGTCCCATGTCTGAACTGGCTCTGCTCGCGGAGAAGCTGGACGCCGAGGACGCTCTGGCGCCCGTCAAGGGCCGCTTCGTCCTCGACGACGTGGTGTACCTGGACGGGAACTCGCTGGGCGCGCTCCCCGCGCACGTCCCCGACCGGGTGGCGGACGTGGTCCGCCGGCAGTGGGGCGAGCTGCGCATCCGCTCCTGGGAGGAGAGCGGCTGGTGGACCGCGCCCGAGCGGATCGGCGACCGGATCGCCCCGCTGGTCGGCGCCGCACCGGGCCAGATCGTCGTCGGCGACTCCACGAGCGTCAATGTTTTCAAGGCGGTTGTGGCCGCCGTGCGGATGGCGGGCGAGGGCCGGACCGAGATCCTGGTCGATGCCACCACCTTCCCCACGGACGGCTACATCGCCGAGTCGGCCGCCCGGCTGACCGGCCGCACCCTGCGCGCCGTGACCCCGGCCGAGGTCCCCGCGGCCCTCGGCGGCCGTACGGCGGCGGTGCTGCTGAACCACGTCGACTACCGCACCGGCCGGCTGCACGACCTGCCCGCCCTGACGGCCGCGATCCACGCCTCGGGCGCCCTCGCGGTCTGGGACCTGTGCCACAGCGCGGGCGCGCTGCCGGTGGGCCTGGACGAGCACGGGGTCGACCTGGCGATCGGCTGCACCTACAAGTTCCTGAACGGCGGCCCGGGTGCACCGGCGTACCTCTACGTCCGCGCGGAACACCAGCCGCGCTTCGACTCCCCGCTGCCCGGCTGGAACTCCCACTCGGCCCCCTTCGACATGAGCCCGTCCTACGCTCCGGCGCCGGGCGCGCTGCGCGGCCGCGTCGGTACGCCGGACATCCTGTCCATGCTGGCCCTGGAGGCGGCGCTGGAGGTCTGGGACGACGTCTCGGTCACCGCGGCCCGCGCCAAGTCCCTCGCCCTGACGGACTTCTTCCTGCGTTGTGTGCGGGCGTACACCGAGCCGGGGCGCGTCGAGTCCGTGACGCCCGAGCGCCACGAGGAACGCGGCAGCCAGGTCGCGCTGCGCTGTGCGGACGCGGGTGAGGTGATGAAACGCCTGATCAGCCGAGGTGTCGTGGGCGACTTCCGGTACCCGGACGTGCTCCGCTTCGGCTTCACGCCGCTGTACCTCGGCTTCGCCGAGACGGAGCGGGCGGCCCGGATCCTGGGGGAGGAGCTGACCTAGGGGCGCTTGGGGGCGCCCGGGGGGATGTCCCTCTCCCTCCCCGGGCGCCTCCCGACCCGTGCAGAACCGTTGGACCACCGTGGAACCGGGCAACCCTCACCCTGCGTGACATCCCCATGTCCGCGCACGTCACCGGCCTGATACCGTCCCCGCCAACGGTGAAGGACAAGTTCCCGAACGGTCCGCCACACGCCAAACCCGTTCCATCGCTGAGAGGTTGGAGCATGCCGGACGACGCCGCAACAGCCCGCGCCGCCGCCGAAGAGTCGTCGGCCTTCGCGCACCCCCCGGTCGACCCCGACGTCAGCTCCCCCTACGGCAGCCACCCCGACCAGGTGATCGACTTCTACGCGCCCCGCACCGCCGTGGAGTCCCCGGCTCCGCTGGTGGTGGCCCTGCACGGCGGCGCCTGGCGGGCCCGGTACGACCGCCGGCATCTGACGCCCTTCGCGGACTACCTGGCCCGTAGGGGTTTCGCGGTGGCCAACGTCGAGTACCGGCGCGGCGGCGGCGATCCGCTGATCCCCGGGCAGAACACGGGCGACACCACGCCTTTGGCCGGCCGCTGGCCCGACACCTTCGACGACGTGGCCGCCGCGCTGGACGCGCTGCCCGCGCTGGTCCGCGAGGCGCTCCCGCAGGCCGACCCGCGCCGCACGGTCCTCACCGGCCACTCGGCCGGCGGCCACCTCGCGCTGTGGGCCGCGGCCCGCCACGTCCTGCCCGCCGGCGCCCCTTGGCGCACGGGCCGTCCGGCCCCGCTGCGCGGCGTCGTCGCCCTCGCCCCGATCGCGGACTTCGAGGTCGCGGAGAAACTGGACGTCTGCGGCCACGCGAGCCTGCAACTCCTGGGCGGCCACGACACCTTCGCCGAGCGCCGCCCGTACGCCGACCCCGTCCTTCTCCTCCCGACGGGCATCGCGACGACCGTCGTCCAGGGGCGTGCGGACCTGGAGGTGCCCCAGGCGGTGGCCGAGTCGTACGCGGACGCGGCGGCCAAGGCGGGCGAGGTGGTGGGCCTGACCCTGCTGGAGGACGTGGGCCACTTCCCGCTGATCGACCCGGCGGCGGACGCGTGCGCGGTGGTGGCCGAGGAGATCGCCCAACTGGCCTGGTGACGCCGGGAGTACGACACCGGTTCCGGCGGCGGCCGCGACCCCTCCGGGCCGGCCCCGGTCATACCCGTAGTACCTGAGAGCTACCCCGAAGGACAGCTCTCAGGCGGGACGCCAACGACGAGCCCCGATCCATAACTTCCTTGACAGACAAGCCCGATGGCCGGGCTCTCTGAAAGGAAGCCGACCATGGGGCACCTCCGCCGGACCACACACCCACGGCCGGGCCGGGAATCCGCGCCCTCGCCGCCTCGCCCGCAGTCGCCGCCGCCGAATGCGGCCGACGAGGGCCCCCCGCGCCCGGCGACGAAACCGTCACGAGTGGTGCGGGTGGGAACACGGTCAAAAGCGGCCCGCACCAGAAAGTGGCGCCGAGCCTTCCTCGCCGCGCTGCTCACCACAGCCATCGCGGCCCCCCTCTCCGCCGCCACCACCCACCCCCGGATCCCGTCCCCTCGCCCCGCCGCCCTCCCCGCCCTCACCGCAACGACCCTCCGCACGACCTACGAGGCCAACCGGGCCGACGCCACCGAGGCCGCCCGTATGGCCGCGGCGCACGGCGACAGCCACCGCGCCGCCGCCGACCGCGCCCTCGCCGCCCCCTCCCGTCACCTCCTCACCTTCGACGGCCGGGGCGCGGGCGAAGCCACCGAGGTCCTCGGCGACCTCGCCCGCGCCGACCACATCGCCGTCCTGGTGCCCGGCTCCGACACCTCCCTGGACACCTACGCCCGCTTCCACAAGGCCGCCGCGGCGCTGTACAGCGACCTCACGCACCGCGCGCCGCACGGCACGCGCGTCGCCGTCATCGCCTGGCTCGGCTACGAGACCCCGGCCACGGTCAGCACCACGGTGACCACGACCAGCCGAGCCGACGAAGCCGCCCCTCAACTACGCGCTTTTGTGCGGCAGTTGCGCACCGCGGCCAAGCCGCAGGCACACCTCTCCCTGCTCTGCCACTCCTACGGCTCGGTCGTCTGCGGCCGAGCCGCCCCCGGCCTGGCCGCCGACGACATCGCCCTGGTCGGCAGCCCCGGCACCGGCGCGGACTCGGCCGCCGACCTGCACACCAACGCCCGCATCTGGGCGGCCCGCGGCAGCGACGACTGGGTGGCACACGTCCCGCACGTCAGCGCCCGGCTCTTCGGCACCACCATCGGCTTCGGCACCGACCCGGTCTCCCACGCCTTCGGTGCCCGGGTCTTCGACGCGGCCGACGCCGGCCACAGCGACTACTTCACCCCGGGCTCGGCCTCCCTCGCCAACCTGGCCCGGATCACCCTTGGCGAGACCTCGGAGGTGACCCGTGTCTGAGTCCGCCGTACGCCACGCCGTTCACACCCTTCGCCGTACCGCCCAGCGCGTCGACTCCGCCACGCCCGCCGACCGGGACCGCGCGGTCGACGCCCTGCGGGCCTTCGCGATCCTCGGTGTCGTCCTCGGCCACTGGCTGATCACCGCGCTGGTGGCGAAGGACGGCGGTCTGCACACCACCAGCCCGCTCCAGCACATGCCCTGGCTGGCCCCGATCTCCTGGCTGTTCCAGACCCTGGCCGTGTTCTTCCTGGTCGGCGGCCATGTGGCGACCCGCAGCCTGGCCTCGGCCCGGACGAGAGGCGAGAGCTACGGCTCCTGGCTGCGTGCCCGCCTGACCCGACTGCTCCGCCCGGTGGCCGCACTGCTGTGCCTGTGGGCGGTCGCCGCCACGGTCCTGTTCCTGACCGGCACCCCGCCGGCCACGATCGAGTCCCTGGTCAAGCTGGCGCTGTCCCCCCTGTGGTTCCTGCTCGTCTTCGCCGCCCTGACGGCCGCCACCCCGCTCCTCGCCCGCCTCAACCCCCTCTGGCCGCTGGCCGTCGTCCTGCACGTCGACATCCTCCGCTTCGGCCTGCACCTCGGCCCGTCCTGGCTCGGCTGGCTGAACGTGGCAGCGGGCTGGCTGGTGCCGTACACCCTGGGCGCGGCCTGGACCCGGGGCGAGCTGGACGGCCGTCGCGCGGCCTGGGTCCTGTTCCTCGGCGGTACGGCGGCCACGGCCCTGCTCATCGGCTTCGCGGGCTACCCGGCGTCCATGGTCGGCGTCCCCGGCGCGGCGATCTCCAACCTCGACCCGCCGACGCTCGCGGCCGTCGCCTTCGGCCTGGCCCAGTGCGGCCTGGCCCTGCTGCTCCGCGACCGCCTGCGCCGCGTGATGTCCCGTCCGCCGATCTGGGCGGGGGTGGCCCTCGTCAACCTCTCCGCGATGACGATCTACCTCTGGCACCAGACGGCCATGATGGCCACGACGGCGACGGGCCTGACGGCCGGCCGTCTGCCCGGTCTGCACACCGCACCGGACTCCCTGCTCTGGGTGACGTACCGCCTTGCCTGGCTCCCCGTCTTCACCCTGGTCCTGGCCCTGTGCTGGACCGCCTTCCGGCACCACGAGCAGGGCCCGCGCCGCCCCCGAAACCGCACGTCGCACGTGGTCCGTCGCCACCTGCCGCCAGCAAAGACCCCGCACAATGCCTAGTGTTGACTCCGTGAACCCCGTGGCCGCCGACGACGACAACGACCGACAGCGGCGACCCGCATCCGAGAACGAACCCGCGACCGCCCCCGAACCCGGTACCACCGCGACAGAACCCACCCCCACCCCCTCCC
>NZ_LGDV01000232.1 GCF_001280015.1 Streptomyces sp. MMG1121 | reverse complement strand
TCACGCAGCCGGGCGAGTGTGGCCTGCGGTGTCATGCCTGCTCCTCAGTGTGCTGGGCGAACCGGCGGGCCAGAGCCAGCCGCTGGACCTTCAACGTGGCCGTCCGGGGCAGTTCGGACTGCGGGATCTGGACGGGGTCGGCGAGCTGCGGGAACGCGGCGACCGCGGCGCGCCAGCGGCCGAGGTCCAGCGGCTTGTCGTCGACGGTGCAGACGACCGGGACCGCCTCGGCGTTCGGGCCCTGCACCACGACCAGCTCACTCAGCTCGCCCAGCTTGCTCAGGACGACGTCCTCGATCTCCAGGGAGCTCTTCACCCCGGGGATCATGTCGACCTCCCGGTCGAGCATGTGCAGACAGCCGAACCGGGTGAAGTAACCGACGTCCCCGGTCCCCCACCACTGGCCCTTGCGGTTGCTGTCGTAGCGCTCCTGCTCGCCGAAGTACGTCTTGGCCAGGCCCGGCCAGGCGACCTCGATACGGCCCGGGTTCTGCTCCGTGGGCCGCTTGCCGTCGCGGCTGACGACGCGCACCTTCGCCGCGCCCACCGGCATGGCCCAGCCGACGCAGCGCCCGTTCGCCTTGTGGGCGGAGTGGCGGAAGTAGGCGCGGCCGACCGCGGGGCCGACCTCGCTCTGGCCGTAGATCTGGAAGAACAGCGCCCCGCGCCGGCCGGACGCCTTGAGCAGCTTGCTCATCGTGCCCGGGTGGATCGCGTCGAAGGTGCTGCTGAAGACCTTCACCGACGCGAACGGCATCCGCGGGTCCTCGGTGAGCCCCTCCCACTCCATCAGCGAGTTGGGCAGCGCCTCGACGAGGGCCGGACGGTGCTCCAGGAAGTGCTCGGCGACGACGGCCGGGTCCGTCTCCCGCAGCAGCAGGACCGGGTACTCCCGCAGCAGCGCGAGCGACATCGCAGCGACCATCCGCGAGTGCACGAAGGGCACATGGATGGCGACGGTCTCCTTCCTGCGCATCAGGCCGAGCAGCCGCCACTGCGGGATGAGGCGCAGGCCCTGGGTGCGGGCGGTGTGCACCACGAGCTTGGGGATCCCGGTGGTGCCGGAGGTGTGCGTGATGACGGCGGCCTCGTCGATCGGCCGGACCACCGGCCTGACCCGCGGGGCGCCGGCGAGTTCGCCGAGCGAGAGGGCACCGGGCCGGTCGCCGGCCGAGGTGATCACCCGCTCGGTGAGGTCCGCCAGCGGCACCTCGGCGAGGACGTCGAGCTTGTCCCCGTCGGTGAGCAGGGTCGGCCGGCCGACCCGTTCGATGAGGACGCCGACGGTCGTGGCGTCCAGGGCCGGCGACAGGTTCACGACGACCGCGCCGATGCGGGACACCGCTGCGGCGAGCATCCAGTGGTCGGCGTTGGCCGTCTTGTAGATGACGACGCGCTCGTCGGGCCGGACACCGGCCGCCCACAGGCGGGCGGCCAGGTCGTCGACGTGCTCGGCGTACTGGGCGACCGTCAGGCGCCGTCCCGCCTCGGGCAGGACGCCCAGGTCGTGGTCCAAGGCGATCGGCGTCGACGGGTTCACGGCCGCGGCCATCTCCGGCAGAAGGCCGATGTGCAGGCCGCGCTTGAGTATCGATGTGTAGGCTGTGGAGCCCTTCATGGGGACTGTCTCCTTCGGTGCACGCTACGCGGCGCGCCGGCCGGTGCTCGCGTGGGTGCGGACGGCGCCGCGCAGAATCCGCGCGACCGTCGCGACCTGGTCCTGGGTCAGCTCGGCGTGCATGGGTATGGCGAGCTGGCGCTCGGCGAGGTCCAGCGAGACCGGGCACTTCTGCTTGGCCTCGAACACGGGCTGGATGTGGCCCGCGAACGTGCCGTGCCCGCAGCCGACGCCCTTCGCGCGCAGCTCGGTGGCGACCGCGCCGCGGTCCACGCCCGCGTCCAGCGTGACCATGTAGGTCTGCCAGGCGTGGGTGCGGTCGGTGGGCACGTACGGGAGCGTCAACAGCTCGTCGCCGCCGAGGAGTTCGGCGTACTGCGCGGCGACCGCACTGCGCCGCCGCAGCAGTTCGTCGATCCGGCCCAGCTGCACCTGGAGGATCGCCGCGGCGATGTCGGACAGCTTGAAGTTGTAGCCGATCTCGGTGAACGTCGGGATGGGCAGGCCGACGACGTTGCCCATGTCGAAGATGCTGCCGATACCGAAGGAGGAGCGCAGCCGCGCGTCCTTGCCGATCTTCGGGTCGGCGGCGAGCAGGGCGCCGCCCTCACCGCTGCTGGCGCCCTTGCGGCCGTGGAAGGACAGGCAGCCCACCTCGGCGAGCGCACCGGCCTGGCGGCCCTGGTAGGTGGCCCCGACCGCGCAGGCGGCGTCCTCGACGAGGAACAGGCCGTGGCGGTCGGCGATGGCCTGCAGTTCCGCGTAGTCGGCGGGCATGCCGACGGTGTCCACCGCGATGATGCCGACGGTGCGCGGGGTGACCAGGTCGGCCACGGCCTGCGGGTCGACGGTGTAGGTGTCGGGGCGTACGTCGGCGAAGACCGGGGTGGCGCCGACGTAGAGGGCGGCCTGTGCGGGCGCCGGGAAGCCGTAGTCGGCGACGATGACCTCGTCACCCGGCTTGACGCCGAGGGCGAGCATGGCCAGGTGCAGCGCGGCGCCGCAGTTGCTCACCGCGACCGCGTCGCCGACGCCGTACTTCTCGGCGAGCTGCGCCTCGAGCGCCTTGCCCCTGGGGCCCTGGCCGGCCGGCCAGCCGGAGGCGAACACCTCGGCGACGGCGGCCAGTTCCTCCTCGCCCAGGCTCGCGTGGACCAGGGGGATCGAATCGTTCGTGCTCATGTGCGTCACGCTCCGCGCTGTGGTGCCGACTGGGCAGGGACGAGGGTGGGGGGGTCGTAGCGCAGCGGCGTGAGCTGACCGACGTCGTAGCGCTTGCGCATCGCCTCCACGGCCGCGGCGTCCACCGTGGTGCCGCGCGACCAGATCTCCGCGATCTCCTCGAAGTAGTCCTCGTGATAGGGCGAGGGCAGACACTGGAAGATCATCTTCGCCGGCCTGTCCGTGGCGTTGCGGAACGCGTGCGGGGTGCCGGGCGGTACGAACATGCAGCTGCCCTCACCCGCCCGGACGACGCGGTCGCCCTTGGGGGACTTCCAGTTGTGCCAGGTGTCCTTCGTGCGCTCGGTCGGCTCGAAGCACAGGAGGTCCAGCTCGCCGTCGAGGACGTAGAAGAACTCCTGGGAGTGGCCGTGCACATGTGCCCCGACGTCGAAGCCGGGCGGAACGACCACCTCGAAGATCGATACGGAGGATCCCATCGCCTGCGTGGCCTTGAATGTCACCTCCTGCGCGGGGGTGATCAGCTTCCGCCCCGCACCCGCCGGGAGGATGAGGTCAGTCATGCTCGTCGCTTCCTTTGTCCGGGCGCCGCTCAGTCGATGGTCTGCGGGCTGGTCTCGGCCCAGGTGCCGAGGGCCATCTCGGCGGTGATCCCGGGGCCGAAGCCCGCGATCAGACCGGTCGCGCCGGGCGCCGGGGTGTCCTCCTCGAACAGGCGGCGGGCGGCCTCGAGGACGACGGCGCTGGCGATGTTGCCGTACTCGTTCAGGGTCGACCAGCTGTGCCGGAACACCTCGCGGTCGACCTCGAGGAACTTGGCGAGGTCGTCGAGGATGCGCGGACCGCCGGCGTGGACGATGTAGAAGTCGAGCTTTCCGGCGTCCCAGCTGTGGTCCTTGGCGAACTCGCGCAGCACCGGGGCCAGCGGCTCCATCGTGCCGGGCACCCGGCGGTCGAGCTGGAAGTGGAAGCCGGTGTCGCGCACCGCGTAGGAGATCCACTCCTCGGTGTTCGGGATGAGGTAGGAGGCGTTGCGCTCCAGCTCGATGCCGACACCGCCGTTGCCGCGCACCACGGCCGCCGCGGCCGCGTCGCCGAACAGGCCGTCGGACAGCAGCGAGCCGATGTCGTCCATGTCCGGCTGGTAGCACAGCGAGCAGAACTCGGCCGAGACGATCAGGACGTTGCTGCCGGGGTGGGCCACGCAGAAGTCGTGGGCGCGGTTGACGGCCGCGCCGCCGGCCGCGCAGCCGAGCTGGGCGATGGGTATCTGCCGGGTGTCGGAGCGGAAGCCCATCTTGTTGATGAGCCACGCGGTCAGCGACGGCATCAGGAAGCCGGTGCACGACACGTAGATGATGGCGTCGATGTCACGGGCCGCGACGTCGGCGTTCTTCAGGGCCTCTTCGATGACGAGGGGGGTCCACTTCTTGGACTCGGCCTCGTAGATGCGGTTGCGCTCGGTCAGGCCCGGGTGCTTGAGCGTCTGCTCGATGGGCTGGACGATATGCCGCGTCTGCACTCCCGTGTTCCGGATCAGGCGGAGCGCCAGCGGCAGCTGCGGCTTTCCTGCGTGGACCTTGGCGGCGAAGTCCAGGGTCTCTTCCATCGTGATGACGTGTTCCGGCGCCTGTACCGCGGGCTTGCATAGCCTGGGCATATCTGGATCCGCTTTCTCTAGAGTCTGCCTGGTCATGTGCTGGGAGCTGGGAGCTGGGAGCTGGGAGCTGGGTGCGCACAGCGTCCGGCCAAGATCACGCCGCCATCGGCTGTGGGTCGAGGTCCATCAGGGCGGACAGGATCGGTGGCCGGGTCCAGTCCGGCGGGGTGAGGGTGATGTCGAGGTGGTGCGCCGTGTCGCCCTTCACCCACACCGGGCCCACGACGGCCGTGAGCGGCGTGAGTTCCGCCTCGGCGCCGCCCTGCGGGTGCCGGCCCTGGGCCACCGCGTGGATGTACCAGGTGCCGGCGGGGACGCGGGCCAGCGTGAAGCGTCCCGGTGCGGACGCGTTGCTCCAGGAGGCGGGTGTGCCCTGGAGCATGGTGCTGTCGAAGGCGCCGACGTAGACCGGTGAGAGCACGGCCGCGGCGGTGCGCAGCGCCCCCGTCACCGAGCCGGTGCAGCGGGCCGCCGCGGGCACCGGCGCGGCCGCGGCCTGGGCGGCTTCGGGCAGCGCGGGCTCCTGTGTCTCGCCGGCCACGTCGAGCGAGAGCTTGCGGTACTGCGTCGGGGACAGCCCCACCAGCTCGGTGAAGCGGCGGGTGAAGCTGCCCGTGCTGCTGTATCCGACGCGTACCGCGATGTCGGCGACATTGAGCGAGGTCATCAGGAGCAGCCGCTTGGCCTCCTGGATCCGCACCGCGCACAGGAACCGTCCCGGGGTGACACCCGTGACCCGGGTGAACACCCGCAGGAAGTGGTACTTGCTGACCATCGCGCTGCGTGCCAGCTCGTCGAGGCTCAGCGGTTCCCAGAAGCGTTCGCGGATCGTGGTGACGGCATGCTGGACTAGGTGCTCCATGAAGGCTCCTGACGGCGATCATGTGGCCGGTAGCAGAGCCGGACGGCCGGAGCCGGACGGCTCGAAGGCCGCCGACCGGCGGAACCGACGACGGGCCCGCTCGCCCTTCCGCGCCGGTGCGTGGAGATTCGGCCGCTCTGCGGTCCGGGACAACTCGGCCTGCGCTCCCGGGAGTTCGGTCTTCGGCCGGTGGGGAGGGCGTGCCGGGGCCCGGTGGTGATCCGTGGGAAACCAGGCCGGTCACGGTGCACGGCCATGGCCTTCGGCCGGCGAGCGCCCTGGGACACGGCACCGTTGCCGTGCGGGGGCTGCCGACGGGGATCGACGGGGCTACCGGTGGGGGGAGCGGCAAGAGCTGCCGACGGCATCGGCCTGGTCGGCACAACTCCACGGACCCGTCACGATGTCCGGTCGTCGCAGGAGCGGCGACTTGCGCCAACCACCCGACGCGCAACCGGCCTTGCCGGTACGGAATAGGGAGTGTGACGCCCCGTCCTCTGCCGTGGATCAGTTTTAGGGCAGGGGAGGTGTGCCGAAATAGTGACACGGTCGCCACCCACGCGCCAAGAGCGCCCCCAAGTGACGTAGGTCACGTCAATTGGGCCGCATCCTGGGGAGTTCGTCGTGGATCACGCAAGCCGTACCCCACCGGTTCTGTAGTGGCCTGCTGCCACCATCGGCGCCAGACCCACACCACTGGACACGGAGGGCGAATGTCTCGCGCCGAGGAAGCCACCGTACGGAGCAAGCGGTTCCCAAAGCCACCGGCGCGGGGCAGAGGCGGCACCACCGACAAGCTCAGGGGACTGCGCCGCACCGGGCTCCTCATCACCTTCATGCTCGGCGCCCTGTCCGCGGTGCCGCCGCTGTCGATGGACATGTACCTCCCGGCCCTGCCGGACGTCACCCACACCCTGGGCTCGTCCGCCACGATGGGCCAGCTGACCCTCACCGCGTGCCTCACCGGCATGGCGCTCGGGCAGCTCGTGGTCGGCCCGATGAGCGATCGGTGGGGGCGGCGCCGGCCGCTGCTGGTCGGGCTGCTCGTCTACGTCGTCGCCTCCGTGAGCTGCGCGATCGTGCCCAACGTCGAGCTGCTGATCGGCTTCCGGCTGCTCCAGGGCCTCGCGGGCGCCGCCGGGATCGTCATCGCCCGCGCCGTCGTGCGCGACCTCTACGACGGCCTGGAGATGGCCCGGTTCTTCTCCACGCTGCTGCTGGTGTCCAGCCTCGCTCCGGTCCTCGCGCCCGTGCTCGGCGGACAGGTGCTGCGGTTCACCGCCTGGCGGGGTGTCTTCCTCGTCCTCGCCGTGATCGGCGTCGCGCTGACCGCGCTCGTCTGGCGCCGGCTGCCCGAGACCCTGCCCGCCGAGCAGCGCCGGGGCGGCGGAGTGCTCGGGGCCCTGTTCACCATGCGCGGGCTGCTCGCCGACCGGATCTTCGCCGGGTACGTGATGGTGAACGGCTTCGCCTACGGTGCGCTGTTCTCGTACATCGCCGCCTCGCCGTTCGTCATCCAGGAGATCTACGGCGCCTCCCCGCAGACCTTCTCCCTGCTCTACGGCCTCAACTCGCTCGGCCTGATGATCGTCGGCCGGATCAACGGCAAGCTCCTGGTCGGCAGGGTGCGCCTGGACAAGGCGCTCGGGGCCGGGCTCGGCGTGATCGCCGCCGCCGGCACGGTGCTGCTGCTGATCACGGCGGGCGCCTTCGGCGACGCGGGAACGGTGCCGGTCGCGTGCTGCCTCTTCGTCATGATCTCCGCGCTGGGGCTGGTGCTGCCCAACACCAGCGCACTCGCCCTGATGCGCACCCCGCACGCCGCGGGTTCGGCCTCCGCGCTGGTCGGCACCTCGTGCTTCGCCATGGGGGCGATCGCCACGCTGCTCGTCGGCATCGCGGGCAAGGGCACGGCGGTGCCGATGGCGTCGGTCCAGACGGGCAGCGCGGTGCTCGCGATCGTCTCTTTGCTCGTGATGTGCCGGCCTTGGCAGAACAAGCCGGTGGCAGAGGGAGCCAAGCGGCCGGCCGGCCGGCCGTGAACGACCCGGCCCGCTGACCCGGACCCGCTACGACCCGGTCGACAGGACATCACCGGGGCACGACCCCCATGTCGTCGAACCGCCGGCCGGTGGGACGTCAGCCCAACGCGCCCAGCCCGGCCGCGCTCTCGTACCCGATTCCCTTGTCCGCGCCGGTGACCGGCGCGATGATCTGCCCACTCATGACAGCGGGCATGGCTGCGCTCCGACCAGGCACCAACGCCGTCTCGGTCATGCAGCGACATCCGGGCGGCATCGATCGACCGGCTGTCTTTGACCCGGAGGTGGGGAATGATCAGCGCGGTGTTCCTGGGTGCCGGCGCTCTCGTCTTCTTGGCAAGCGGCGCGTGGCTCGTCCGGCATCAGCGGCGCAGGCGTGCGGACACCCGTGCGGGGTGGGGCGCCATCGCGATCGGCCTGGGGCAACTGCTGCACGGTGTCGGGTCTCTGACGGGGGATCGACAGCCACTCGGTGTGATCCTCGCCGCCTGTTCCGCCGTCTTCGGCATCGGCGGGGCCGTGCTGGTGGTGAGAGCCGGCCGGACGTTCAGGAACGGCCGGGGCGGCGGGAAGCGGCGGAAGCTGCCCCCGCTGCATCCGTGAGCGTCCGGGCGGGTCGGCTACTTGGGGTCCCGGTCGAACTGTGCCTTCGACCAGCGGTGGCCGAGGACGGTCAGGCCGGCGCACCAGGCGATGGCGATCCACCCGTTGTTGCCGATGTGGGTGCCGAGGAGGAGGCCGCGCAGGGTCTCGATGGCGGGGGTGAAGGGCTGGTACTCGGCGATCGGCTGGAACCAGCCGGGCATGGAGTGCAGCGGGACGAAGGCGCTGGAGATGAGCGGCAGGAGGATCAGGGGCATGGCGTTGTTGCTGGCGGCCTCGGCGTTGGGGCTGCTCATCCCCATGCCCACGGCGATCCAGGTGAACGCCAGGGCGACCAGCACGAGCAGTCCGAACGCCGCGAGCCAGTCCAGGACGGTGGCGTCCGCGGAGCGGAAGCCGATGGCCACGCCGACGGCGCCGACGAGGACCACGCTCAGGATGCACTGCAGGACGCTGCCGGCGACGTGTCCGAAGAGCACGGAGCCACGGTGGATGGCCATGGTGCGGAAGCGGGCGATGATGCCTTCGGTCATGTCGTTGGAGACGGACACGGCGGTGCCGATGGTGGTGGAGCCGATGGTCATCAGCAGGATGCCGGGGACGATGTAGGCGATGTAGTCGGAGCGGCCCGCGCCGCCGCTCATCGCGTCGCCGAAGATGTAGACGAAGAGCAGCAGCAGCATGACGGGCGTGAGCAGCAGGTTCAGGGTGAGGGACGGATAGCGGCGCGCGTGCAGGAGGTTGCGGCGCAGCATCGTGGAGGAGTCGCGCACGGCGAGGGACAGGGAGCTCATCGGGGGGTCTCCTTGGGCTGTCGGGGCAGGCTGGGCACGCCGGTGCCGCCGGTCAGGGCGAAGAACACGTCGTCGAGGTCGGGGGTGTGCACGGTCAGCTCGTCCGCCTCGACGTCGGCCGAGTCCAGCCAGTCGAGGATGGAGCGCAGCTCGCGCTGGCTGCCGTCGCTGGGGATCTGCAGCGACAGCGTCTCGTCGTCACGGCCGGCCTCGCGCAGGGCGCAGGCGGCGGACCGGTAGGCGGCCGGGTCGGTGAAGCGGAGCCGGACATGTCCGCCGGGGATGAGCCGCTTGAGCTGTTCGGCCGTGCCTTCGGCGGCGATCTTCCCGTCGTTCAGGACGGCGATGCGGTCGGCGAGTTCGTCGGCCTCGTCCAGGTACTGGGTGGTCAGGAAGACGGTGACGCCGCCTGTGACCAGCTCGCGGATGATGCCCCACATGGTGTGGCGCGAGCGCGGGTCGAGGCCGGTGGTCGGCTCGTCGAGGAAGATGATCCGCGGGCCGCCGACCAGCGTCATGGCGATGTCCAGGCGGCGCTTCATGCCGCCGGAGTAGGTGGAAGCGGGCTTGTTCGCCGCCTCGGTGAGGTCGAAGCGCTCCAGCAGCTCGGCGGCGACCCGCCGTCCCTCGCGCTTGGGCAGGTGCTGCAGGTCCGCCATGAGGAGCATGTTCTCCTCGCCGGTGATCAGCCCGTCGACGGCGGAGAACTGGCCGGTGACACCGATCGCGGCACGCACCGACTGCGGGTCGGCGGCCAGGTCGTGGCCGCCGACGTACAGCTCGCCGGCGTCGGCGGTGACGAGCGTCGAGAGGATCTTGACGGCGGTCGTCTTGCCGGCGCCGTTCGGGCCGAGCAGGGAGAAGACCGTGCCTTCGGGGACGGTCAGGTCGATGCCGTCGAGCACGACCTTGTCACCGTAGGACTTGCGCAGCCCGGTCGCCGCGATGGCCGAGTTGGTCATGAGAGGTGCTCCTTCACAGGCTGCGGGCGGTGATGTCGCCGTAGGAGGTGGTGGCGTGGAAGGCCAGGTCGGGGGTGGCGGCGGTGTTCTTCAGCGCGTTGTGGATGCGGCCGTGGGCGGTGCCCGCGTCCAGGGAGGCGGAGACTCCGCCGGCGGCGCCGACCGAGATGTCGCCGTGCTCGGTGCGCAGTGTGACCGTGCCGCGCACCGCCTCGGTGATCTGGAGGTCGCCCTTCTGGGTGCTGATCTCCGCGGGTCCGCCGAGACGGCCGACGCAGACGTCGCCGGCGGCGAGGGTGAGGCGGGCGGCCGCGGTCTCGTCGAGCTTGACCGTGGCCTGCGCGCCTTCGAAGGTGACGTCGCCGAGGCGTCCGACGCCCCGGAGTTCGGCGAGGGCCGACTTCGCCTCGACCCGGGAGCCGGCCGGCAGCTGGATCGTCACCTCGACGGATCCGGAGTGGCCGAGGAGCCGGTTCTTCGCCTCCGGGGCCTCGATCCGCAGGACACCGTCGCCGTATGCGACCGTGATCCGCTCCGCCGCCTTCACATCACGGCTCTTGGAGGCGTCCGCGGGCAGGACCTCGACCACGGTGTCGCCCCGGTCGGCAGCGATGAACCGGATGTGTCCCGCGGGGACGTCGAGGACGGCCGAGACCGGGGCGGGGGTGTCGAACTTCTGCATCGTGCTCTCCTTCGTCCGTATCGCGAGCCTCTTCGGCCCGCTGTTTCCGACGAAGGAAACGCTACGTTGCATTCATAGATCTAGCAACGAGCTCGTTGCGTACGATTGCCATCAGCGCAGGTAAGAGCCGGAAAATCATTGCAATGGTCTTGCGCATAACGCAACGAACCTCTCCCCGCTCGTTGCAATGGACTGCAAGTGAACGCTCTACCGGAGATCGTGACGTTGCTCAGCCCGCCGTGTTCCGCTCCGGCGGCAGAATCAGCGTCGGTTCGAGTACGACGCGGGCGGCCGGGGCGGGTTCCTCCCTCACCCGGGCCACCGCGTGCCGCGTGCCGCGCTGTTGGCGCCAGTGGGCCTGTGCGACCACCACGGCGACGTACGGGATGACGACCGCGCCGGCCAGGGCGCTGACCGCGACGACGGGCCAGCGGTTCCAGGTGGCGGCCATGACGACCACGCAGGCGCTGCGCACCAGCATCGCGACGAGGTAGCGGCGCTGCCGGCCGCGCAGGTCGTGCGTCAGGCCGGTGCGCGCCCGGGTGATGGACTCGGCCGGGGGTGCGTTGCGGCGCCAGGGTGTTCTGCTCATCGGCGGGCCTCCGTGGACACTCCGGCACGAACGCCGGACAACCGGATGGGGAACGGGAGTCGTGCCGGTCTCGCCGGCGGTCCCGGGCTGTGCGGAGGTCTGGCGGCCCGGACCGCTCGCCCTCGGCGACGGCCTGAGCCGGCATCGGTGGAGGAGGGGGGTGGGTGTCGTACGGGCGGATCACGGACGGCGGCTCAGCGCACTGCGGCGTCGGATCACGGACGGCGGACGTACGACCTGCGGCGTGGAACGGCCGGCGTCACCCCGGACGCCTGCGCGGGGACGGGCGGGAAGACAACGGCGGCGCGGGTGACCGTCCCCTGATCACCCGCGCCGCCCTCACTGTCCCGGCCCTCTGCGTCGTGCCGCCGGGTCAGTGCAGTTGCTGGTCCGGCTCCCGTCCCTCGGCGGAGTCCTGGGCGCCGGCCTGCGCGGGCAGGTGCCCGTTCGCCGAGCCGTGCCCGTTGGACGAGCCGTGGCCGCCCAGCGCCGCGTGGCCGTTCGCCGAGTGGCCGAAGTGAGCCAGGGCCTCCCGCATCTCCTGCTCGCTCGGCTTGGCGATCTGGTTGCCGTACAGCCAGCGGCTGAGCTTGTAGCGCAGCATCTCCTTGCGCAGGTTCGGGTTGGGCACCCCGTCGTGCTCCGCCTGCGGTGCCGGCAGCGGCTTGTAGCCCTTGCGGGCCAGCAGTGCGTACTCCCGCTGACGGTCCAGGCGCTCGTGCACCTCGATGAACTCGCCGTGCGGCAGCCGCCTGAGCCGGCCGGTCTCACGGCCGTGCAGGAGCTTGTCGCGGTCGCGCCGCTGCAGGCCCAGCGCGATCCGCCGGGTGACGACGTACGCCACCACCGGGACCACGAAGATGCCGATCCGCACCGAATAGGTGATCTGGTTCAGGGACAGATGGAACCGCTCGGCCAGGACGTCGTTGGCGCCGCCGAAGAACAGCACCAGGTACAGGGCGACGAAGGCGACGCCGAACGCGGTGCGCGTGGGATGGTCGCGCGGCTTGTCCAGCAGGTGGTGTTCGCGTCTGTCCCCGGTGACCCAGGCCTCCAGGAACGGCCACAGGGCGAACACGGCCATCATCAGCGTGGGCAGGATGACGGCGGGGATCAGGACGCCCATGTTGACGGTGTAGCCGGCGACCGAGAACTCCCAGGCGGGCATGGCCCGCAGGGCACCTTCGAGGAAGCCCATGTACCAGTCGGGCTGGGAGCCCTGGGAGATCTCGTCCGGCCGGTAGGGGCCGTACGTCCACACCGGGTTGATCTGGGCGACGCCCGCGAGCATGGAGAGCACACCGGCGATGAGGAAGAAGAAGCCGCCGGCCTTGGCCGTGTAGTGCGGGAACAGGGGCTGGCCGACGACGTTCTTCTCGGTGCGGGCCGGACCCCGGAACTGGGTGTGCTTGTGGTAGAAGACCAGGATCAGGTGCACGGTCAGCAGCGCCACGACGATGCCCGGGATGAGCAGGATGTGGAAGCTGTAGAACCGGCCGATCACGTTGTGGCCCGGGAACTCTCCGCCGAACAGGAACATCGACAGATACGTTCCGACCAGCGGAATGGCGAGTGTGACGCCCTCGGCGATGCGCAGGCCGGTGCCGGAGAGCAGGTCGTCGGGGAGCGAGTACCCGACGAAGCCCTCCAGGGTGACCAGGACCAGGAGCACGAAGCCGATCAGCCAGTTGATCTCGCGCGGCTTGCGGAACGAGCCGGTGAGGAAGTGCCGCAGCGTGTGGATGCACAGCGCGGCGATCATGGTCAGGGCCGACCAGTGGTGCAGCTGGCGGATGAACAGACCGCCGCGCACCTCGAAGCTGATGTGCACGGTGGAGGAGTAGGCCTGCGACATCTGCACGCCCTGAAGCGGGGCGTACGATCCGTGGTAGACCGTCTCCGACATGCTCGGGTCGAAGAAGAGCGTCAGCCAGATGCCGGTCAGCAGCAGGACGACGAAGCTGTAGAGCGCGATCTCGCCGAACATGAAGGACCAGTGCTCGGGAAACACCTTCCGTACCAGGAACCGGAAGTTGTAGATCCCGAGTCGCCCGTCCACCCAGTCGGCGACACGCTCGCCTTTCGGTACCTCGGTGCGGGCACCCGGTGGCGCCGTTTCGGTCGTGCTCATACCCGCGCACCCTCCCCTCGCCGCTCGGCCGTCACCGGCACATCGGGGCCGGCCGGCAAGCGGTCGGTCACCGGGGTGGCCTGCCGCGGCGCAAGCAGACCCGTGCCTTCGAGCAGCTGGAACGCTATCGACGGACTATGTGGCTCCACAACCGCCTTTGAGTCTAAGTCCAGGCCCAACTCAAGCAATCCTTGAGCGAGTTTCGAGTGGGAAAAGCGGAATTTGATCTTCATCTGTCTCAACTGGGCGGGCTTTGCAGGCTCGTTACGTGCGCAATTCAGCCACATGCCGTGCAAGTCGACTCCCGCAGACGCCAGTTGATCTGCTTTTGTCATGCGTGCAGCGTAGGACCGCCGACTTTTTCGCGCGCGGCCGGGTATACCTTGCCGCCGGTTTCGAGAGCGCGGTGTTTCAGGGCAGTCGGCGCCGGTCGCAGGCGGGGGCCGGGGCCGGCCATTGGGCGGAGGAACCGGCGGCGGACCGCCAGCTCGCGGAGCCGGTGGAGATCCCGATGGCGGGCCGGTCCGGGGCGACGGAACGGCGGCGGCGTGCGCCCTGGCCGTGGGTGGTGCTGGGCGGGGCCGCCGGGACGGAGCCGCGCGGGCCGCGCAGCGCGGCGCGCAGCATCGAGGGCCGCAGGGCCGCGGCGGGCGCGGCCGCCGAGTGCAGCAGGTCCAGCAGCAGGGCCGCCGCGGACGGGTCGGTGGTGGCGGCGGCCGCCAGCCGGGCCGCGTAGCGGCCGCTGAGCCGGGCGCGCAGACCGGCCCGCGGGTCCTGGCAGCCCTGCGCGGCGCGCAGTCCGAGGGTGCTGGTGTGCCAGACGGGGGCCAGCCGGTGGGCGACGGCCCGGCGTAACCGGTAGCCGAGGCCGGTCGCCGTGCCGTGGCCGGCCAGCAGTTGGTCGAGGACGAGGGCGCAGCTCACGGCGACCGTCATGCCCTGGCCGTGGGCCGGGTCGAGGGCGGCGAAGGCGTCGCCGACGACGAGGAACCCGTCCGGCCAGCGGCGCAGCTTCTCGTAGTGGCGCCAGCGGTTGCCGGTGGCGGCGCAGGCGTAGACGGGGCCGAGCGGGGTGGCGGCCTCCAGGACGTCGCGCAGCAGCGGGTGGCGCAGGGCGCCGGCGGCGTGCAGCAGGCCCGCGTGGTCGGCGGGCGGCCGGCCGCCGTCGCCGGTCGAGACCGACACCGACCAGCGGCCGCCCTCGACGGGGTGGAGCACGCCCTGGCCCGGGTGGCCGGGCGCGGGCATGAGCAGCAGGCTCTTCCAGTCGGCGACATGACCGATGGGCGGCGCGTACACGGCGGTGGCGACGGCGGTACGGGGCTCGGACACCGTCTCCTGCGGCCTCTCGTAGCCGAGTTCGGCGAGCCACTGGGGAGCGCGCGAGCCGCGGCCGGTGGCGTCCACCACGAAGTCGGCGGCCAGCAGGCGCCGGGCGGTCCAGCCGTCCGGTGCCTTGCGGTCGCGGCCGCGTACCCAGACGCCGGTGACGGTGTCGTTGCGGCCGGGCTCCAGCGCGACCGCCTCGTGCTCGGGCACGAAGGTCACCTTCGGGTCGGCGCGCAGCCGGTCGCGTATCACCGCGTCGATCAGATCACGTCCGGCGCTCAGCATCGACAGCTCCGAGCCGGCCCGGGGCAGCCAGCCGCCCGGGCCGAGCAGCAGCATGTCCTCGGGCATCCGCACCCGCACCGCGCCGGCTCCGGCCAGGTCCCGGCCGATCCCGGGGAACAGCTCCTCCAGGCCCTGCTGGGCGGCGGTCGTCAGGGTGTGGGTGTGCCGCGCCTGGGGCACACCCCGGCGCCGCCCGGGGCCGCGGGGCACCCAGTCGCGCTCGAGCACGGTGACCCGGTCCATGAAGTTGGCCAGGGCCCGTGCCGCAGTGAGCCCGGCGAGGCTGGAACCCATGACCACGGCATGTCCATGGCCCCCGCCATGTCCGCCGGCGACCTGCGCGTCCAGAGTCAACTCCCCCACCCTCCCCGAGCGTTGTGCTTGCATCATGCGGGCACGGACCGTGCGGAGGGCAGGGCTCCGAGTGGTCGGGAAGGGGGGTTCGAGGGGCGCTCGAGCGGATTGCGAGGGGGTTTCAAGTGACGGTGTGGGCGCCCCGCGCGAGCGCATTGGGTCGGAGTTGCCGGTTGCTCCCGGTGCGCAGAGGAGAAGGCGAAGCTCGACCGTGCTGTGAAGGCGGCCGACGCATCCAGCCGTTTCGACGCGGCCCGGAACATACGGTTGTGCAAGCACGGGGCCAGGCCGTGGTCGTGGGGGTACGAGGACCTCGGTCAGAGCCGGCCGTCACCGGCCTCGCCGGTACTCACGGTGATGATCCGCGCCGGCCGCTGAATCGCACCACGGGGCGACGCCCCGGGAGAGGGGGAGGCGTGGGCACGCCCCCCCCCTCACCGGACTTCCCGCAGGACGCCCAGCGCTCGGTCCACCAGGGGCCCCGCAACCCCCGTGTACCCCAGCGGATCCAGCAGCCTGTCCGCCTCCTCGCGGCTCAACACCCCCGCCAGTTGCGGGAGTTCGGACAAGACAGCGGCCAGCGGGCGGCCGGTCGTGGCGGCCAGCATCGAGGCCTGGGTCAGCAGTTCCTTGGCGGCCGTCTTGCCGATGCGGGGGGCGAGGACGGCCGAGACCCGTTCGGACACCAGCCGGCCGCCGGTCGCCGCGAGGTTGGCGCGCATCCGCTCGGGGTGCACGGTGAGCCCCCGCGCGAGTTCGACGGCCGTGTGGGCGGCGCCGCCGGTGAGGCGCAGGGCCTCGCGCAGCGGCTGCCACTCGGCGTGCCAGAGCCCGGCGGAGCGCTCGTCCTCGGTGGGCAGGCACTGCAGCAGTACGGCGGCCAGGGCGGGCAGTTGGAGGGCGGCCGAGCGGATCAGGGTGGCGAGCACGGGGTTGCGCTTGTGCGGCATCGCCGAGGAGGCGCCCCGCCCGGCGACCGAGGGCTCGGCCACTTCGCCGATCTCGGTGCGGGCGAGCACGAGGACGTCCGCGGCGATCTTGCCGAGGGCGCCGGTCGTGTGGGCGAGGGCGGCGCCCAGGTCGGCGACGGGGGTGCGCAGCGCGTGCCAGGGCAGGACGGGGGCGGCCAGGCCCGTCTCGGCGGCGAAGGCGGCGCCGAGTTCGTCGAGTACGGCCGCCGGGTCGGCGCCCTCCCCCGCGTACTGGAGATAGCCGGCCAGGGTGCCGGCCGCGCCGCCGAGCGCGACCGGTAGCCCGCCGTCGGCGATCCGCTCCAGGCGCTCCGCCGCGTCCAGGACCAGCCCGCGCCACCCGGCGGCCTTGAGCCCGAAGGTCGTGGGCACGGCGTGCAGGGCGAGGGTGCGGCCCGCCATCACGGTGTCCCGGTGCGCCGCCGCGAGGTCGCCGAGGGCGGCGGCCACGGAGCGCAGGTCCGCGACGATCAGGCGCAGCGCGCGGGCGGCCACCAGCATGGCGCCGGTGTCGAAGACGTCCTGGCTGGTGGAGCCGCGGTGCACATACTCGGCGGCGGCCGGGGAGCCCTTGGCGACCTGCGCGGTCAGCGCCTTGACCAGGCCGACGACCGGGTTCGCGGTCTCCCGCGCGGCCAGGGCGAGTTCGCGTACGTCGAACAGGTCGGCGCGGGCGGCGGCCGTGATGGCCTCGGCCGCGTGGGCGGGGACCGTGCCGCAGCGGGCCTGGGCGCGGGCCAGGGCCGCCTCCGCGTCGAGCATCGCCTGCAGCCACGCGCTGTCGCCCACGGCGGCCTCGACGGGGGTGCCCGCCCGCACCGGTGAGAGCAGGCCCGTGTCGAGGTGGCCGGCCAGGGTGCCGGGCCGTGGGGGTTCCTGCGGGGAGGTCATGCGCCCGCCTTCACGTTCGGGGGGACGGCCACGGACGGAGCCGGCCGGTGCGGGACCGCGAGGGCCGCCGGCACGGCGAGGACCGCCGCCGCGATGGCGTCGGAATCCTCCAGGGTGACCGAGCCGACGCCCGGTCTGATGCCCGCGGCGGTCACCCAGTGCACGGACTCGGTGGGCACGCCGTAGGCGAAGCGCCTCGGATGCGGTTCGTCCGCCGCGTCGATCAGGTGGTACGGCCGCTCGGTCACGGCCAGCCCGCCGGTCTCGTAGTCCTCGCCGGTGTCCGCCGTACCACCGGGAATGCGGTACGGGCGGCACTGCCCGGTGCGCAGCAGCTGGTTCATCAGCGGGTCGGCGGTGCGCCGCAGGTCGATCTCGGGCAGCCGGGCCTCGATGAGCACCGTGGCCCGTATCCGTACGTCCGCGATCGCGCCGGAGGCGCCCGTGAAGCAGGCACCGAGGGGGTCGTTGCCGTTGGTGCCGACGCGCAGGTCGGGGCCGGTGACGTCGAGGATGCCGGCGTCGATGAGCGCGGCCATCTCCTCGATGCGGGAGGCGGGCGGCCCGATGGAGAGGTAGGCGTTGAGCGGGGTGTACCAGCGGTCGAGGTCGTCGCGGTGGGAGGCGGCGGTCAGGCCGGCGTGGTCGACGGCGAGGCGCAGTTCGTTGCGCAGGTCCCGCAGGACGTCGAGCGCGGCCTTGACCGGCCCGCTGACGTTGCCCTGCCGGGCGAGGCGGACGTCCTCGTCCAGGTGACCGCGCAGCCAGCCGCGGAAGGCGGTCAGGTCGTCGAAGACGCGGGTGCCGTAGGGGCGGGCGATGTGCTCCCAGTCCCAGCGCTCGGCCGGTTCGATCCCGGCCTCGTCCAGCAGGCGGTCCTCGGCCGGGCCCGGCTCGGCGTGCAGGTACAGCTCGGTGAACTCCTCTATGGCCGGGGTGGTTTCACCGCGCTCGGCGAGCAGGGCCGAGTAGTAGACGGCGCACACCTCCTTGGAGATGAGCGGCCACAGGTCGGCGGCGAAGTCGATGGCCCCGCTGCGGGTGTCCCGGGCGCGCAGCGACGCGATGTACCCGGCGGTCAGCAGCCGCGGGTAGTAGCGGCCGTGGGCGCCCTTCTCGTTCTCGCCGCGTGCCTGGTACGGCACACCGCGCCGGGATCCGGCGTACAGGCGCGGCTCGCGGCCCGAGGGCCGGTAGACCAGGCGGCCGCCCGTGCGGGTGAAGACGCCGCCCCGGCCGCGGGTGAACAGCGCCATGTAGTCGAAGAAGTTGAGCCCGAGCCCGCGCAGCAGCACGCTCTGGCCGGGCCGGACGGACGACAGGTCGACGTCGGCCGGGTTGGCGGGCGCGAGGTACGTCAGCCCGTGCCGGGCGGCGAAGGCGGCCAGCCGCCGCTCGGTGTCGGAGGGCCGGGCCGGCACATGGCCCTGGGCGAGGACGACCGCGGACAGGCCGGTCAGCCGGGTGCCGTCCTCCAGGGTGACGGTCTGCGCCCCGGCGGGCCCGGCCGCGTCGTCGGCGTCCTCTAGGGCGACGGCCCGCACGGCGTGGGTGCGCACGGTGACGTGTGCGGCGGCGTTCGCGACGACGCGCTGGAACGCCCAGGTCAGATAGGAGCCGTAGAGCGCGCGGGTGGGGTAGGCGTCGGGGCCCAGAGCGCGTGCCTCGGCGCGGATCTCCTCGCCGTAGCCGCCTTCGGGGCCGGGCTCGAGGGTGCCCGACTCCAGGGCCTTGGCCCACTCGTGCAGGCTCGGCCCCTCCTCCAGCGGGCCGTCGATGGGGACACTGGCGTCGGTGTAGACCGTCACCTGGGAGGCGACGGTGTTCATCAGCAGGTGCCGGGACTGGGTGGGGCGCCACACCCGCCCCGAGCCCGGCGGGTCGGGGTCGACGACATGCACGGTGACGGTGTCCCAGCGAGGCGACTTCCGTTCCTGCGCACAGAGCCGTTCCAGTACGGAAAGGCCCCGGGGACCGGCGCCGACGAGGCACACCTCCAGGTGTTTCCCCGTGCCGTGCCCGGCCGGCCTGGCGGATGCGCGGGTGTCTGGGTCTCCGGGCGGAAAAGCCTCACCCGGGGGAAACTGAGCGGCCGTCATCACGAGCGGCCCTGCGGGGAGTCCGGCGCTTACTGCGCGTTCGCCTCCGTGCGTACCGTCCACAGTTCCTCCTTCCTCGGGCAACCGTCGGTGCAGGCGCTCAATCAGAGCTCGGTTCCGGCTGGAAGCGGCCTGGAGGAGGTGATGGGGTCGGTTTCGTGCGTCGGGTCCCCGAACGAGGCTGTATCGGGACTCGAGTCGCCCGTCGGGTAATGGGACTGTTCGCCCGGGGTCGGCGAACGCCCTTACCGGACCGGAAGACAGAGTCAACTGCCGCAATCGGCACGGATATCCACAGTGATGTACAGCGGTTGCGGGGCCGAGACGCCTCGTGAAGGAGCCTCGATGAAGTCCCAGCCATGCTCTAGGAGCCACACCCAGGAAAGCCGCGCCGTCGCCGGATCCGTCCTCTGCGCCGCCTGCATGACCGGGGTACGGCACAGCCTGCTCGCACTCCCCGGTCTCCACCAGGAATGCCTGCACCAGGTGTCGCCGACGGGGCGGCGCACGAACCCGACCAAGGTCTCGGGCAGCCGCAGCAGGGACCACCTGGATATCTCCGTGCTGGACGCCCGCCACAACATTCTGACCATTCTCGAGTCGTGGTCGGGAATGGTCGTGGAAAAGCTCGGGACCAACGCCCCGCCGCGTACCGTTCTGTCCTTGGCACGTTTTCTCACACTGCATCTGGACTGGCTCGCCGGCCAGCCTCCGGCGGTCGACTTCGCGGACGAGATCGAAGCTCTCGTCGTCGAACTGCGCCGGACCATCGATCCCGAACCCAATGATCTCCACACGCTCATCCGACACTGCGTCGTGGACAACTGCCCGGGCACGATCAGCGCCTTTCCGCAGCGCGGCGCGGGTGCGGGCAGCAGCATCACCTGCTCTTCAGGACATTCATGGGAAGTGTGCGAGTGGCTGAGTCTCAGGAAACTGATGGAGCGGCAGCGAAAGGGTGTCAGCGCATGATCAAGCCACCGAGCCACCGGCTCGTCCCCACCAAGGTGGCGGCACTGGCCGTGGGCGTGTCCGAGGCGACGATCCGCAAGTGGGTGAGCCGCGGGAAGATCACGCGCTACGGCGCCCCGCACCGGCGCTCGGAGTTCGACATCGAGGAACTCACGGAGATCGCCCTGCAGCGCCGTCCCTGAGGCGGGCCCGGCACACACATCTCCTGTCCTGACACACCTCCAGACACCTGACACATCTTCAGACATCGACGTGCCCGCCGCGGCTGCCCTGGCAGTCGCGGCTGTGCTCGTTGCGGACACAGCACCCGCTGGAGGGTGACTCAGGTCACTTCCAGGGGGTGTTGGCGTGGTGTCAGCCCCTGTGTCACTATCTACCCACGTCTCCCCTGCCCGAAATCTCTACGAGGCAGCGGATCGCGTGCCGTGCCCGCCCGTCTGAGCGAAGCCACAGACCGGTTCCCGCGCGTACGGCACAGCCTCTTGATCCATCCCGATCAACCCCGTGCCCAGGTGCCCCGCGTCGCCGTCGATGTCCGACCGCCGGCGCCCAAGTGACCTGCCGCATGCGGTCGTTGACGGTTCTTCGTCATGCACGAACCACATAGGGAGCTGAGTGCGTTGACTCTACCGACCTCAGCGGAGGGGGTATCGCAAAGCCACCGGGCCCGCTCGGTCGGCATCGGCCGCGCCCACGCCAAGGCCATCCTGCTGGGGGAGCACGCGGTCGTCTACGGAGCTCCGGCGCTCGCTCTCCCCATCCCGCAGCTCACGGTCACGGCCAGCGCCGGGTGGTCTTCCCACTCCTCCGACAGTCACGGCGACCTGTCGTACACCATGACCGGCTCCCCCTCGCGGGCGCTGGTCACGCAGGCCTCCGACGGTCTGCGCCGGCTGACCGCGGAGTTCAGGGCGCGGATGGGTGTGACCGGCAGGCCGCACCTCGACGTGATCCTCGACGGGGCGATCCCGCACGGCCGGGGCCTCGGCTCCAGTGCGGCCAGCTCGCGCGCGATCGCCTTCGCCCTCGCCGACCTCTTCGGCCGCGAACTGACCGAGCGCACGGCGTTCGAACTGGTGCAGACGGCCGAGAACATGGCGCACGGCAAGGCCAGCGGCGTCGACGCGATGACCGTCGGCGCCTTGCGTCCGCTGCTGTTCCAGCAGGGCCGGACCCAGGAGCTGAAGCTCGGCTGCGACGGGTTGTTCATCGTCGCCGACAGCGGCGAGCTGGGCAGCACCAAGGAAGCCGTCGAACTGCTGCGGGACGGCTTTCGCAAGCACGCCGGAGCGCAGGAGAGGTTCGTGGACCGCGCGGCGGAGCTGGCGGAGGGGGCCCGGCAGGCCCTCGCCGACGGCAAGCCCGGGGAACTCGGCACGCGGATGACGGACAATCACGCGCTGCTGCGTGCGGCCCGTCTCAGCACCGACCGGATCGACGCCCTGGTCGGCGCCGCGCTCAGGGCAGGCAGCCTCGGCGCCAAGATCACCGGTGGTGGTCTGGGCGGCTGCATGATCGCACTGGCCCCGCCGGAGCGGGCCCGGGAGGTCACCCGGCGACTGCACGAGGCAGGCGCCGTACAGACGTGGGTCGTACCGCTGAAGGGGCTCGACAACCATGCGCCGTGAACAATCGACCACCGTGCCGCGACCGCGGGACACCGCGAGGAGTGCCACCGCGGTCGCGCACCCGAACATCGCGCTGATCAAGTACTGGGGCAAGCGTGACGAGCGGCTGATCCTGCCCTGGACCGACAGTCTGTCGATGACCCTCGACGTCTTCCCGACCACCACCCGGGTCCGGCTCGACCCCGACGCCGCGCACGATGCGGTGACGCTCAACGGTGAGCCCGCGACGGGCGAGGCGGGCCGGCGCATCACCGCGTTCCTGGAGCTGGTGCGGGAGTTGTCCGGCCTGTCCCAGCGGGCCGTCGTCGACACCCGCAACACCGTGCCCACCGGGGCGGGCCTTGCGTCCTCCGCCAGCGGGTTCGCCGCCCTGGCCGTCGCCGCCGCGGCCGCCTACGGCATCGACCTGGACGCCACCGCGCTGTCCCGGCTGGCGCGGCGCGGCTCCGGGTCGGCCTCGCGCTCCCTCTTCGGCGGCTTCGCCGTCTGGCACGCCGGTCCTGAGGGCGCCACGGACGCGGAGGCGGACCTCGGCTCCTACGCCGAGCCGGTACCGACGGCGGACATCGACCCCGCGCTGGTCATCGCCGTGGTCAACGCGGGCCCCAAGGCGGTGTCCAGCCGGGAGGCCATGCGCCGCACCGTCGACACCTCGCCGCTGTACCGGCCGTGGGCCGCCTCCAGCAAGGACGACCTGGTGGACATGCGGGCGGCGCTGGGCCGCGGTGACCTCGCGGCGGTCGGCGAGATCGCGGAACGCAACGCGCTCGGCATGCACGCGACGATGCTGGCGGCGCGGCCCGCGGTGCGCTACCTGTCGTCGGCCACGGTCACCGTGCTCGACCGGGTGCTCCAGCTCAGGAGGGACGCGGTCCCGGCGTACGCGACCATGGACGCCGGGCCGAACGTGAAGGTGCTGTGCCACCGGGCGGACGCCGAGCGGGTGGCCGACGCCGTCCGCGACGCCGTCCCCGACGGCACGGTGCTCGTCGCCGGACCGGGGCGCGGGGCACATCTGCTGGACGAGGGCGGACGATGACGCCGCGGCGCACGGTCGTGCGGCACGCGCCGGGCAAGTTGTTCGTCGCGGGCGAGTACGCGGTGGTGGATCCGGGCAACCCGGCGATCCTGGTGGCGGTCGACCGGCACCTCACCGTCACCGTCTGCGCCGGCGATTCCGGCTACGACGGGGCCGCCGTCGTGATCTCCAGCGACCTCGGTCCGCAGGCGGTGCCCTGGCGCCGGCACGAGGGCCGGCTGGTCGTGTGCGGCGCGGACGACGGCGGGCGGGCGCGCGGCGCGCTCGGCCACGTGGTGTCGGCCATCGAGACCGTGGGCCGGCTGCTGACCGAGCGCGGACTGTCCCTGCCCACGCTGAGCGTCTCGATCGGCAGCCGGCTCCACGACAACGGCAAGAAGTACGGGCTGGGCTCCAGCGGCGCGGTGACCGTGGCGACCGTCGACGCCGTCGCGTCCTTCGGCGGAGTCGAGCTGTCGGCCGACGAGCGGTACCGGCTGGCCCTGCTCGCCACCGCGCGGATCGATCCCAAGGCCTCCGGCGGCGACCTCGCCGCCAGCACCTACGGCGGCTGGCTCGCCTACCGGGCGCCCGACCGGGCCTTCGTGCTCGACCTGGCCCGGCGCGTCGGCGTCGACCGGACGATCGGCGCACCCTGGCCGGGCCACACGGTGCGCCGGCTGCCGCCGCCCGACGGCCTCACCCTGGAGGTCGGCTGGACCGGGGAGCCCGCCTCCACCGCGTCCCTCGTGTCCGACCTGCACCGCAGGACCTGGCGCGGCACCGCCTCCCACGAGAAGTTCGTCGAGACCAGCAACGGCCTCGTGGGCGCCGCGATCACCGCGCTGGAGGCCGGCGACCGTCCGGGCCTGCTGCACCAGATCCGCGCGGCCCGCCAAGAGCTGGCCCGCCTGGACGACGAGGTCGGGCTAGGCATCTTCACCACAAGGCTGACGCAGCTGTGCGACGCCGCCGAGGCCGTCGGCGGCGCCGCCAAGCCCTCCGGGGCGGGGGGCGGCGACTGCGGTATCGCCCTGCTCGACGCCGAGGCGGCACACGACATCTCTCACGTACGGCAACGGTGGGCCACGGCCGGGGTGCTGCCCCTGCCCGTTCGTCCCGCCCTGGAAGGGATCGAGGAATGAGCGCTTCACGCAAGGACGACCACGTTCGGCTCGCCATCGAACAGCAGGACACACACCGCGGGACCAACCAGTTCGACGAGGTGTCGTTCGTACACCACGCCCTGGCCGGTATCGACCGCGAGGACGTGTCCCTGGCCACGACGTTCGCCGGCATCTCCTGGCCGGTGCCGATCTACATCAACGCGATGACCGGCGGCAGCGAGAAGACCGGTGTCATCAACCGGGACCTGGCCATCGCCGCCCGGGAGACCGGGGTGCCGATCGCGTCGGGCTCCATGAACGCCTACATCAAGGACCCGTCGTGCGCCGGCACCTTCAGCGTGCTGCGCGAGCAGAACCCGGACGGGTTCGTCATGGCCAACGTCAACGCGAACGCGACCGTCGAGAACGTGTGGCGCGCCGTCGAGCTCATCCGGGCCGACGCCCTGCAGATCCACATCAACACCGCGCAGGAAACGGCGATGCCGGAGGGCGACCGGTCGTTCTCCACCTGGGCCGGGCAGATCGAGAAGATCGCGGCGGCCGTCGACATCCCCGTGATCGTCAAGGAGGTCGGCAACGGCCTGAGCCGGCAGACCGTCCTGGCGCTGAAGGACCTCGGCGTGTCCGTGGCGGACGTCAGCGGCCGGGGCGGCACGGACTTCGCCCGGATCGAGAACGGCCGCCGGGAGCTGGGCGAGTACGCCTTCCTGCACGGCTGGGGCCAGTCGGCGCCCGCCTGTCTGCTGGACGCGCAGGGCGCCGGCCTGCCCCTGCTCGCCTCCGGCGGGGTCCGCAACCCGCTCGACGTCGCCCGCGCCCTGGCGCTCGGCGCGCACGGCGTCGGCGCGTCCGGCGGCTTCCTGCGCACCCTGCTCGACGGCGGCGTGGACGCGCTGATCGCCCAACTCACCACCTGGCTCGACCAGTTGGCCGCGCTGCAGACGATGCTCGGCGCCCGCACCCCGGCCGGCCTGCGCCACTGCGATCTGCTCCTGCACGGTTCCCTGCGTTCCTTCTGCGCCGACCGGGGCATCGCGACGGGCCCGCTCGCCCGGCGTTCCAGCACCGCCGAGACCCCCCACCAGACGGGAAGCACACGATGACCGACACGCACGCCATAGCCGGGGTCCCGATGCGCTGGGTGGGACCCCTTCGCATTTCCGGCAACGTCGCCGAGACCGAGACCCAGGTGCCGCTCGCCACCTACGAGTCCCCGCTGTGGCCCTCGGTGGGCCGGGGCGCGAAGGTGTCCCGGCTGGCCGAGAAGGGCATCGTCGCCACCCTCGTGGACGAGCGGATGACGCGTTCGGTGCTGGTCGAGGCGACGGACGCGCTGACCGCGCTGACGGCCGCGCGGACCATCGAGGCCCGCATCGAGGAGCTGCGCGCACTGGTGCGCACCTGCAGCCGCTTCGCCGAGCTGATCCAGATCCGGCACGAGATCAACGCCAACCTGCTGTTCATCCGGTTCGAGTTCCGCACCGGCGACGCCTCCGGCCACAACATGGCCACCCTCGCCTCCGACGTGCTTCTGGGCCACCTGCTGGAGACGGTCCCGGGCATCTCCTACGGCTCGATCTCCGGCAACTACTGCACGGACAAGAAGGCCACCGCGATCAACGGCATCCTCGGCCGCGGCAAGAACGTGGTCACCGAGCTGCTCGTACCGCGTGACGTGGTCGAGAACACCCTGCACACGACGGCCGCCAAGGTCGTCGAGCTGAACATCCGCAAGAACATGCTCGGCACCCTGCTCGCCGGCGGCATCCGCTCGGCCAACGCCCACTTCGCGAACATGCTGCTCGGGTTCTACCTGGCGACCGGCCAGGACGCGGCCAACATCGTCGAGGGCTCCCAGGGCGTCGTGATGGCCGAGGACCGCGACGGCGACCTGTACTTCGCCTGCACGCTGCCGAACCTGATCGTCGGCACGGTCGGCAACGGCAAGGGCCTCGGCTTCGTGGAGACGAACCTGACCCGGCTCGGCTGCCGGGCCGACCGCGCGCCCGGGGAGAACGGCCGCCGGCTCGCCGTCATCGCGGCGGCGACCGTGCTGTGCGGTGAACTCTCCCTGCTCGCGGCACAGACGAACCCGGGCGAACTCATGCGCGCGCACGTCCAGCTGGAACGCGACAACAAGACCGCAAAGGTTGGTGCATAGGGCATGTCCATCTCCATCGGAATCCACGACCTGTCGATCGCGACCGCCGAGTACGTCCTGCCGCACACCGCGCTCGCAGCGTACAACGGCACCGAGATCGGCAAGTACCACCTGGGCATCGGCCAGGAGTCGATGAGCGTGCCCGCCGCCGACGAGGACATCGTCACACTGGGCGCCACGGCCGCCGCGCCGATCATCGCCCGGCACGGCACCGACCGGATCCGCACGGTCGTCTTCGCGACCGAGTCCTCGATCGACCAGGCCAAGGCGGCCGGCATCTACGTCCATTCGCTGATCGGGCTGTCGTCGGCCACCCGGGTCGTCGAGCTGAAGCAGGCCTGCTACGGCGCGACCGCCGCCCTGCAGTTCGCGATCGGCCTGGTGCGCCGCGACCCCGCCCAGCAGGTCCTCGTGATCGCCAGCGACGTCTCCAAGTACGACCTGGACAGCCCGGGCGAGGCCACGCAGGGCGCGGCGGCCGTGGCCATGCTGGTCGGCGTGGACCCCGCGCTGGTGCGCATCGAGGACCCCTCCGGCCTGTTCACCGCCGACGTCATGGACTTCTGGCGGCCGAACTACCGGGACGCGGCCCTGGTCGACGGGCAGGAGTCCATCGGCGCCTACCTCCAGGCCGTCGAGGGCACCTGGAAGGACTACCAGGAGCAGGGCGGCCGTTCGCTGGAGGAGTTCGCCGCGTTCTGCTACCACCAGCCGTTCACGAAGATGGCCTACAAGGCCCACAGCCACCTGCTGAACTTCAACGGCTACGACACCGACAAGGACGCCATCGCCGGCGCCCTCGGGCAGACCACCGGCTACAACAGGGTGATCGGCAACAGCTACACCGCGTCGGTGTACCTCGGCCTCGCCGCGCTGCTCGACCAGGCCGACGACCTGTCCGGCAAGTCCATCGGCTTCCTCAGCTACGGCTCCGGCTCCGTCGCCGAGTTCTTCGCGGGGACCGTCGTCGCCGGATACCGGGAGCACCTGCGCACGGAGGCGAACCGCGAGGCCATCGACCGGCGCAAGCCCGTCGACTACGCCGAGTACCGCGAGCTGCACGAGCACAGGCTCCCGGCCGACGGCGGCGACCACGCCAACCCGGCCCAGACCACCGGCCCGTTCCGGCTGGCGGGGATCAGCGGGCACAAGCGTCTCTACGAGAAGCGCTGAGCGCGGTTGTCCGCGCCCTTCGAGGCCGCGCCCCAAGGGGGGCGGCCCCCTTTGTCATACAGCTGTTCACACACCAGGTGAGGGGAGGGCATCCGCATGGACGAGGCATCGATCCTCGGTACGGGTAGCCCCATACGGGACGTCAGGATCCTCGGTACCGGTGCCTATGTGCCGGAGCGGATCGTCTCGAACGACGAGGTCGGTGCGCCGGCCGGAGTCGATGACGCGTGGATCACCCGTAAGACCGCGATCCGCGAGCGCCGCTGGGCCGGCGCCGACCAGGCCACCTCGGACCTGGCCACGGCCGCGGCCCGGGCCGCGATGAAGTCGGCCGGCATCACCGCCGAGCAGCTGTCCGTGATCGCGGTGGCCACGTCCACGCCGGACCGGCCGCAGCCGCCGACCGCGGCCTATGTCCAGCAGAACCTCGGCGCGTCCGGCACGGCGGCGTTCGACGTCAACGCGGTGTGTTCCGGCACGGTGTTCGCGCTCTCGGCGGTCGGCAGCGTGATTCTGCGCCGGGGCGGCTACGCCCTGGTCATCGGCGCGGACGTGTACTCGCGCATCCTGAACCCGGCCGACCGCAAGACGGTGATCCTGTTCGGGGACGGCGCCGGCGCGATGGTGCTCGGACCGACCGACCGGGGCCCGAACGTGCGCCATGTCGCCCTGCAGACGTTCGGCGAGCTGTCGAGCCTGATCCGGGTCCCCGCGGGCGGCAGCCGGCAGCCCCTCGACCGGGCCGGCCTCGATGCCGGACTGCAGTACTTCGCGATGGAGGGGCGCGAGGTGCGCCGCTTCGTCGTGGAGCACCTGCCGCAGCTGGTCAAGGGGTTCCTCCACGAGGCCGGTGTCGAGGCCACGGACATCAGCCACTTCATCCCGCACCAGGCCAACGGCGTGATGCTCGACGAGGTCTTCGGGGCACTGACGCTGCCGCGCGCCACGATGCACCGGACGGTGGAGCACTACGCCAACACGGGAGCCGCCTCCATCCCGATCACCCTGGACGCGGCCGCCCGCGCGGGTGCCTTCCGTCCCGGCGAGCTGATCCTGCTGGCCGGCTTCGGCGGCGGCATGGCCGCGAGCTTCGCCCTGGTCGAGTGGTGACCACTCTCAACGACACCGAAAAGGTAGCGCCCATGTCCCTCGTTCTTGACCCCGAGGCCCAGGACCTGCTGTTCCGCGAGGCCCGCACCCCCCGGACGTTCACCGACGAGCCGGTGACCGACGAACAGATCCAGGCCGTCTACGACCTGGTGAAGTACGGCCCGACCGCCTTCAACCAGAGCCCGCTGCGCATCACCCTGGTCCGTTCCGCCGAGGCCCGCGAGCGCCTGGTGAAGCACATGGCCCCGGTCAACCAGGCCAAGACCGCCACCGCCCCGCTGGTGGCGATCCTGTCCACGGACAACGAGTTCCACGAGGAGCTGCCCAGGCTGGTCCCGGGCTTCCCGGAGGCCAAGGACCTGTTCTTCGCCGAGCGCCCGGTCCGCGAACGCTCCGCCCAGCTCAACGGCGTCCTTCAGGCCGCTTACTTCATCATCGGCATCCGCGCGGCGGGCCTGGCGGCCGGACCGATGAACGGCTTCGACTACCCGGGTGTGCAGGCGGAGTTCCTGGACGACGACCACACGCCGCTGGTGGTCGTCAACATCGGCAGGCCTGGCCCGGACGCCTGGGACGAGCGCGCCCCGCGCCTCGACCTGGACGAGATCCTCACTACCGTCTGACCTGGGCAGGTGCCGGCTTCGGCCGGCACCTCACCTGCCCTCGGGGGTCCGGTGGTCGGCGTAGCACGCCGGCCACAGTTCGCGCAGGATCCGCAGCTCCTCGGCGGAGAGCGGTACGTCCTGGCGCAGCCGCTCGGGGTGGGAGGGCGGCGGCCCGCCGGGCCGCTGCCTCAGCGGTTCGTCCTCTTCCCCCGCGAGATGCACGAAGGGGTCGTGTGCGGCCCCGAAGGCCACCAGGGACTGCCAGAGCCGCCGTACGAGATAGTCCGCCAGCGTCCGCCGGGCGCCCCCCAGCCACCGTTTCATGTCCCCCCCTTGTGTCCCTTCGCTCGTGGCCTCTTCCACAGATTCCCAAGGTCCGCTCGCGGATCAGTGGAGAACGGCCTGTCGTCGCCCGCCGGTCCGGTACGTCAGTCGACGCCGCGCACGACCTGGGGTTCTCGCTGCTCCTCCGCGTCGCCGCCGGCGAGCAGCGGCGGCGGTCCGGACGGGGAAGGGTCCCTCGGCTCGTCCCAGGGCGGGCCTTCCTCCTCTTCGAAGTGGTACACGTACGCCTCCTGCCGGGTCTGTGTCAGTAGCGGTAGTGGTCCGGCTTGTACGGGCCGTCGACCTCGACGCCGATGTACGCGGCCTGCTCCGGGCGCAGCGTGGTGAGCTTGACGCCGAGCGA
>NZ_LGDV01000231.1 GCF_001280015.1 Streptomyces sp. MMG1121 | reverse complement strand
CGTTCCGACACTTGCCGAACGGCGCTTCGCTACGACCGCCGAGGTACTCGCATCCGTCACAGAAGACAGCGAAACACCATGTTGAATCCTTACGGCTTCGGTGCACGACGCAGGTCTGCACGATCGTTCTGGGCCAGACGGTCTCCACCGCGTCGGGCAGGCCCTTGAGTCCGTCGCAGACGAGCATGAGGACGTCGCTGACGCCGCGGTTCTTGATCTCGGTGAGGATGTGCAGCCAGTGCTTGGCGCCCTCACCGCCGTCGCCGGCCCACAGCCCCAGAATCTCCCGCCGACCTTCGGTGGTGACGGCCAGGGCCACGTAGATGGGCCGGTTGGCCACCGCACCGTCGCGGATCTTCACGTGGATGGCGTCGATGAAGACGACCGGATAGACGGTGTCGAGCGGGCGGCTCTGCCATTCGGCCATGCCCTCCAGCACCTTGTCGGTAATCGTGGAGATGGTCTGGCGGGAGACCTCGGCGCCATAGACCTCGGCCAGGTGGGCCTGCACCTCGCCGGTGGTCAGGCCCTTCGCGGCCAGCGAGATGACCATCTCGTCGACGCCGGTCAGACGCTTCTGCCGCTTCTTGACGATCTTCGGCTCGAAGGAGCCGTCACGGTCGCGGGGCACGGTTATCTCCACCGGTCCGACGTCGGTCAGCACCGTCTTGGAGCGTGTGCCGTTGCGGGAGTTGCCACCGTTCTTTCCCGCCGGGTCGTGCTAGTCATAACCGAGATGGTCAGTAATCTCGCCCTCCAACGCGGACTCCAGCAGCCGCTTGGTCAGCTGCTGCAGCAGGCCGCCCTCGCCGGTCAGCTGCAGGCCCTCGGCCTGAGCGCGGCCCACCAACTCCTCGATCAACTGGTCGTCCACGGCCTTCACCGACGCAGCCTTCGTGGACTCGGCAGTCTCGGACTCGGACACGTTCTCACTGGTCATCGATGCATCTTCCAAGATCGGGAGTTACACCGAACGATTTACAGTCCCCCGGGTGACCCTGGTCCATTCACGCCTCCGTGCCCAAGAGTTGGGAGACACGGCCTAGAGCCTGTCTGACGGGTCGGTGACGATACGAGATGTGGATCGTTCACAGCCGTATGGGGCGGGGCGATCTCAGGGACACAGAATGGGTGCGTCTGGAGCCTCATCTCCCGAAGAACATCGGGCGGGGCGGCAGATGGAAGTGTCACCGCCGGGTGATCAACGGCATCCTGTTCCGGACCAGGACGGGTATCCCGTGGCGGGATCTACCGTCTCGGTTTGGGAAGTGGCAGACGGTCTACTCGCGGCACCGCATGTGGTCGGCGGATGGCACCTGGGAGAGGATCTTGTGTGCTGTGCAGGCTGATGCCGACGCGGCCGGACGTATCGACTGGTCCATGGTGAGCGTGGATTCCAGTATCTGCCGCGCTCATCAGCACGCGGCGGGTGCCCGGAGCCAGCCGCCTCGGGTCGACAGCAAGCGGACCCGGCCTGTCCAGCACCGGAGAGATGAGGCACTGGGACGTTCCAGGGGCGGCCTGACGTCCAAGATCCACCTGGCTGGCGAGGGACGCTGTCGGCCGCTCTCTCTGCTCATCACCCCGGGGCAGTGGGGCGACGCGCCCCAGATGATCCCGGTCCTGAACCGCATCCGCGTTCCGCGCCTCGGCGGCGGTCACCCGCGCACCCGGCCTGACCACCTGGGTGGTGACCGGGCGTACTCCTCCCGCAGGAACCGGCGTTACCTGCGTCGGCGCCAGATCAAACACACCATCCCCGAGCCGAAGAACCAGCAGGCCAACCGTCGACGTCGCGGAAGCAGTGGGGGTCGGCCGACCGGCTTTGACCGTCATCGGTATGCCCGCAGGAACGAGGTCGAGCGGACTTTCCTGGCGCTCAAGGGCTTCCGGGCCGTCGCCACGCGGTACGAGAAGCGGGCGTATGTCTTCCACGGCACGGTGACCCTCGCCGCGATCCGTGTGTGGCGCCGTTGACGGTCTGCCAGGGTGGGATCACGTGCGGGTGAGCGTGGTGAAACGGACGAGTTCCCAGGGGTCATGCGCGCTGAACACGGTGACCTGGTCTCCGTGTTCGCGGCGCAGGGCACGTAGCCGGTCGCGGGTGGCGACGCGGGCCTCGGTGTCGGTCTGGGCTCCTTCTTGGATCGGGGTGAAGGCGGGGTGGGCCAGGGGCGGGGTCTGCTCGATCTCGCCGTGGTACATGTACGCGTCGCCCGCGTGTAGGAGCCACCTTTCGGCATCGTCGCGCACGGCGACGCCCGAGTGGCCCGCCGAGTGGCCTGGCAGCGGCACCAGCGGCAGTTCACAGGCCAGCCCCTGCGGACGCGCCACACCCGGGAAGCCGAACCACTGTGGACCCTCGTCCGCGACGGCGGGCGTCAGCAGCGGGCCATGCGCCCGGTGCGCCGGCATGAAGCGGTCGAGGCTGTGCTGGTGGTGCGGGTCCGCGGGGTCGGTCACGGCCCGATACTCGGCAGGGTGCACGTGCACCCGGGCGTGGGGGAAGTCCGGCAGCCCTCCGGTGTGGTCGCGGTGCAGATGAGTGAGCACGATGTGCCGCACGTCCCGCGGTGTGTAGCCGAGCTGGATGATCTGCCGCAGCGCGCTCTCCTCGGGGTACCGGGAGGGCTGGGCGTAGGCTACCCAGTCCGCGCCCAGTGTCCCTTCGGGGTCGTGCCGGTCAGCAGTACCAAGGCCGGTCTCGACCAGAACCAGCCCATCCGAGTCCGTCTCGATGAGCAGGCAGTGGCACGCGGTGGCCAGTTGGCCGGTCGCGGCGCCTGTGAGGCGTTCCTCGCCGAGCGGGGGAATCGTCCGGAGAGAACCGCAGTTCAGGTGATGGATACGCATGAGGACCCCCGAGAGAAGCGGGCGGGCTGTTCACACGAGACGTTAGGAAGGGCTGTTGTGACTCACCAAACGGTTGGACACGCACGGCCGGTTGACTGCGGCCCGCTGGCGGACTGTCCCGACAGCGACCTTGTTCCGCCCGGCCACCAGCCGCACTGCCCCGTGGACATCACCCGCGCCACGCTGGCCGGCCGATGGACGCCCCTGGTGCTCCGCGAATTCCTGCGCCGTGGCCAGGCCACGTACTCGGAACTGTCCGCCGCCCTGCCCACCCTCTCGGACAAGGTCCTCTCCGACCGGCTGACCCAGTTGACCAGCGCGGGCGTGATCGAGCGCCACCGCACCCCCGGTTGGCCTCCACGAGTCCGATACACACTCACGGCGCAGGGCCGAGCACTGGAGCCCGTGGTGCGCAGTATGTGGGAATGGGGCACCGCGCGACGGCAGGACACCCGCGGCCAATCGCCCGACCCATCAGACACGCTCTAGCCTCGCTGCTGTCATGAAGTCTTGATGATCGCGGTGGGCAGTTTGCCGGTGAGGATTGCTTCCTTCGGCAGAGTCAGGGCGAAGCGCTGTTCCAGGATCTCGAAGGAGTTCCGTTCATCGGTTTCGATCTCGGCGATCAGTCCCGCGTTGTCGCCGTCGGCGTCAACGACTCCGACCCAGTCCTCGTCGTTGAGGTCACACATCACCTCGTACACCGCGTCATGGCTGTAGCAGAAATACGGAGGAGGGACGTTCGGGTGCTCTGCCATGAAATACAGCTCGTAAATGTAGGCGCCGTCGTAGGAGATCGAGGGCGTTTCGTGCCGGCCGAGAGTTCCGTACCAGGTGCCGTAGCCGATGGCGAATGATAGGTCGCCGACCGATCCGTAGCGCACACCTACGGTCTCGTGCATGGGCTTGCCCCGGTCGAGTTCGAGCAGCTCGAGCTCGAATGCTTCATGTGTGCGTGGGCCCATGAAGCGAGGCTCAGTGTCAGGGTTCAGGCGGTGCACGAGGTCTTGGGGGCCGATACCCCGCGCGAAAATGGCGCAGTAGCCCATGGGGAGCGGGTCCGGCGTCTCTGCGAGCCACTGAAGGCCGTCGGTCACGAGTGTCTCTCCTGTCGGGAAGGGGGGCGGCGCCACCGTAGTCGATGGGCGCCGCCCCTGTACGTCGGTCGGTCAGGTCACTTGACCGTGCACTTCACGGTCGCTGCGGTTGCGCTGCACCCTGCGAACTCGGGGGCGTAGTACCAGTAGGCGTCCCGGTCGAGCAGCCGGTTCGGCTGCGTGAACTGCGTCGGGAACGGTTGCATGGACTGCGTGTTCATCCAGTTCGACATGGCGGAGCGTGCGCAGACTTCCTTCCACGTCGGCGCAGCCTGGCGCATGTCGTCATAGAAGTGCCACACGTCGGTCTGGGTGCGTTGAGAGTATGTCTGCACGCACTGATCGCCCGACGAGACAGGGTTGAGTCCGTCGGGGGCCGGCATGCCGCCGCTGTTGTAGGTGGAGGCGTAGGAGAACTCGTCGCAGGACATTGGATCGTTGTTCTTGGGCGTGTTGCCCGGCAGCGTGGTCGTGTCGGGGTTGCCTGACTTTGCGGCCCAGCCTGACGGACAGATCACGGCACGGTTCTGGGTCGGTGTACGGCCACTCGCGCTTCCCTTGGCCGGCAAGTACACCAGCGGCTTGTCGGCTGTCTTGCTTCCGGGGTGGTTGGGCAGCTTGGCCTGCGTCATCCACGCGTGTGCGACGGCAGCCGGGAATTTCTTGAAGTTCATGACCCAGGTCGGCTTGTACGCGGAGAAGACACATCCCGGCGTGGCCGTCGCCACCGCGTCACAGCGGATGTCGAGATCGGGGACGGAGTTTCCGATATCTCCGTCGGGGAAGGCGTCCGGCACCTGGTCGGGGACGGTGTAGTCCCACTTCCAGATGAGCTGTACAGGGACGACGTTGCCGGCCGTGACATCGGTGACGGTGTGCGTGAAGGTGGCGGTCGTGTCGTGGTAGTCGACGCCGGTGGTCGACCAGGTGGGCGGCGCCGACCACGTGGGGGCGCTGGTGGTGCATTGGGTCTCACAGCTGAACTTGGGGTTGATGGTGATCGGACCCCATTCGGTCTGCGTGCCGGCAGCATCGCGGAACGACAGGGGCTTCAGGCTCCACTGCTGGGTGAAGGTGTTCGAGTCAATGTCTGTCTTGATCTCGATCTGCGAGGCGAAAATAGCCCGGCCCACCGGCCAGATCTCCCCGTTGGGGAGCTTGGTGTAGACCGTGTTGGTGATTTCGTTCGCCTTTTTCACGCAGCCTTCGGTGCGCTTGATGTAGTCCTTGCCGATCGCAGCCCCGTCGCACCAGGAGACGAGGTTGGACGCACCGATGGCTCGTAGCCCCTTTGTCACGTGCGAACGCTCGTCAGGCGTCATGTCCGCTGGTTTGCCAACGGTGGCGCAGTAGATCTTGTCGCCCGCTTCCTGGCAGCCCTTGCCGAGCGGCGCCGGCAGCTTGTTCCGGGTCAGCGAGGTGGAACCACCCGGGGACGAGTTGACGTGGTCGTTGGTGACCTGCGGTTCCTGGTACTTCGCCAGGTCGACAGCCGCAGCGTTCTTGTCGGGCTCCGGCAGCGTGATGTCGACAGCGTGGCCCCGAACGGTAAACGTCGCCCACGGCGACCAGACCTGCTCGTACAGGCTGCCATCAAAGGCGGAGGTACGGAAGGCGTACGTCCAGCCGGGGTGGAGGTAGCCGTAGCCGATGGTGACGAAGGCTTTCGACCCCGACTTGACGTATCCGGAGACGGGCATGCCGTACTGGTTCTTGTCCGTGTCGACGTGTGCCTTCGGCGAGCCGTCCGCGTTCACGGTCCACACGTCGAACGTCAGATCGCTCTGGTCGCCGTCGGGGTCGGTCACCGTGTTGCGCAGGGTCACGGTGGTGCGATCCACCTGCCATTTCCCTCCGACCCTCTCCCATGTCGGGCCGGCCTCCGGGTTCTTGCCCGAGACGGGACGCCCTCCACCACCGACAGCAGCGAGGGCCTTGCCCTGGAGTTCGGGCCCTGCGGCCGGCGTCGCCGACGGCGGCAGATCAAGCCTGCCGGCCGGATTCGGCTTGGTCGCGGCCGTCTCGGCGAAGGCCGGCATGACACCGGCCAGCGTCAGCAGAACCGCGCCGACAACTGCGCGGGACCACCAGCGTTTATGTCTACGCACGAAAGCTCGTGTCCTTCCCCGTAGGAAACGTCAAACATATGTGCGATTTTCTGCACAGGTGCAGGACCCTACGGGGAAAGGTCACGGGACTTGAAGACCCTTTACGGTCACTTCACAGGCAGCCCACAGAAATCAGTCCCGCCGCAACCACCAGATCACGAACTTCGCCACATGGTCGGGGAGTTGAACGCGGGTGATTTCCAGGTGGCTTGTTCCGGCTTTGGTCGGGGCGCGGCTGGAGGCAGACGAGGTCGGTTGTGGAAGATCTCCAGGTACTCGAAGAGCGCGGTAGACAGGTCCAGCCGGGTGAGGAACGCCTGAGCGGCAGTGACGAGGGTGACGTGATGGTGCCAGCCGCGCCAGGTACGGCCCTCGAAGTGCCCCACCTCCAACTCACAACACCACATGATCGCGCCAGCCGTTCGGCTCAAACCATCCTTGCCCGGCACCGGCGCGCCCGGGAAAGATCTCGGAGGCCCTCACGAAGAGAGCCCTCACAGCGAGGAGACAGCACAGATGCTCAAACTCCGCAAGGCTGCCCGGCGCGTCATCGCCGTCACCGCTGCTGCCATGGCCTTCGCGGGCAGCACCGCGATCACTGCCGGAACCGCCCATGCCGCCACGGACACCTGCTACTACCGGCAGGCGGTCAATGTCGCTGGAGTCGACTTGAAGCCCGGCATCTGCATCACCGGCAACCAGTCCGCCAGCTCAGTGGACATGGTAGGCGGTGCCTCGCAGACCCCCAGTGGTGCGCACATCGTCTTCACCATGAACAAGGTCGTCAACGGCCAAGCGATTCCGCAGTTCTCTTCCCACGTGGGGGGCTGCGACAGTCACTGCTCCTGGTCACCCTGGTCTGGAGCCGTTCAGCCGGGCAACTACTACAACGTCTCGATGAGCTGGATAGACGGAAGCGGCGTCTGGCACGGCAACATCCAGTCGCCGACCTACTGGCTCTCCTGAGACAAGACCAGCGTGGCTGGCCCCATCCGAGATGGGTGCGGCTCTTCTGGAGGGATGAGCTGGGACTCGGCGTCTTGGTCTAGCGTGTGCTTCGCGCAAGTTCAGTGATCAGCCCGGAGGCACCATGCCCTTGCAGATGAAGTTGAGCGCGATAACGCTCGACTGCCCTGATCCGCTTGCTCTGGCGGCGTTCTATCAGCAGGCGACCGGCCTCGAACCGCACCCGAAGTCAGACGCCGACTTCGCCGGACTCATCCACGACGACGGTCTCTTCATTGGCTTCCAGCGGGTCGACGACTACCGGGCTCCGAGCTGGCCCGACCAGATCGTTCCTCAGCAGCTGCACATCTGCTTCAAGGTTGCGGAAGAGCTCGATGAGGCTCAGGCTCAGTTGTTGGAGCTGGGCGCGGGCAAACCAGAGCAGCCGGATGAAGATCGGTATCGGGTCCTCACCGATCCGGCGGGGCACCCCTTCTGCATTGTCAGCGAGCGATAGACGCCGACGGAGGTGCTGATGTTTATCCAGCTGCGTGCGCTCGGTTCGGGCGACGGCCGCGATCAAGCGGTGAGGGCGATAGTGCGCTGACCAGGGGCGGGGTAGAGGCGCTCGTGCTCGCGGGCGGCGTGGTAGCGCTAGTAGGGGTCAAGGTCGCCGTTGGAGACGACGGCACGTAGTCGCAGGACGGCTTCGGCTCCGTGTAGGCCCCAGCGGGCGCCGGTGATGTCGAGGCGGTCGGCGATCAGGTGGCGGCAGGCGCCCTCGACCGCGCCGGTGGCGATCGGCCACCCGTTGGTGAGCGCGGTGTCGTAGTGGAGCTGGTCGAGGTGGCCGGTCAGGTAGCGGTGGCAGGCGTCGACGGCCTCGCGCCGGGCGGCCGGCAGGTGTTCCTTCCTGGTCTGGGCGGTCATCTCGGCGGCGGTGCGGGCCGCGTCGCCCGAGAGGATCGCGGTCAGACGGTCGGCGGCCCACGTCTCGGCTTCGGTGGTGCCCGGTTTGTGGAAGGCGTGGGCGGCGGCCCAGACGTACTCGGCGACGTGCACGAAGTCCAGCAGCACGTGGACCGTGACGCCGCGTCGGATCGTCTTCGCTTCAATCAGGTCGAGCTGGTGGCGGGCCCCGTCGACCAGGACGACCCACGGTCTCAGAGGGAGATTCATGAGCGAATGTCCGTTTCAAGCTTGACGTTGGGCGAGGCGGCCTGTTCGAGAGTGATGAGGCCGGCCCGTGTTCGCGTCTGCGAGCGCAAGCGACCCGACTGAACCGCCGCTCCCGGTCTGCGTAGTGGAGTCGTGGCGATGCCTCGAATCGGAGTACGCCGCAGGTAGTGGCTGGGGCACAATCGTGACTCATGGCCGCCTCCCAAGATCCCGCCGCTCTGTATCCCGACATCGCGGCCGAGGGCAGCCTTGCCGCGGCACTTCAGGCGGTAGCCGACAGGGACGGCCTTTCCGTGTCGTTCACGGTCTCCGAAACAGCCCCACTGCGAGCGGCTTCGGTCGCGAGCGCGGCTCCGCGCCGGACCACTCTGGCCATCAGCGCCTGGGCACTCGAACGTCGTTGGTCGATCCGCGGGTGCGAGTCATTCCAGGACATGGCGCTTGTCGAAGGAGATACAGACGAGCTGGCCCCAATCGTCCGGGCCGCGCATGCCTGGTACGGCGGTGACGAGTTGACCGCCATCCGGGAGGTCGCTCCGTTCGTGCATCTCACGGGTCGCTTCGAGGTGGCCGACCACGATCCGGGGCGACTGACCGAATCAGAGTGGCAGCACCTGCTCACCGAAGCCGGCGAGGTGGACTGGCCCGAGTACCGCGCGCTGATCGAGGCGGCATACGCCGAGCCGGCACTGCGAAGGCTCTACCCCTTCACCAGCCACTGGGTCCTGCGGTTCTCCACCAGCACCCGTCCGCGCCTCACCGTTGTCCGACTTTGCCTGGCCGCCCATCGGCAGAAGCCATTTACCGTCAGCACCAACATGACGGGCGAGGGCCTCACCGAGGCGACGACGGCGGCAGAGGCCGTTTCGATCGCTGCCAGCCGCCTGCCTACCGATCTCGGACCCGTCACGCTCGGAGCAGGGTGAACAAGCCAGGCTCGGGCTCCGTGAGGATGCCGCGACTGACCAGGCGCTTGAGCTTGTGCCGTGTGCTTTCGATGTTCTTCGGGATGATGTCGAGGTCGAGGGCCTGGCACAGGTCACGGGCCCGCAGCGGATTGCGCGCCTCGGCGAAGGCGGCGAGGATCTGCTGGTAGGCGGGGTGCTGCGGGACCGTGGGCTGCGGGTCGGGTTCGTCAGCGAGAGCGAGGCCGGTCTTGCAGGTGATCCGCAGGTGTTCGGCCTCCTGCTCCAGCTCGCGCAGCCGGGAGGTGAGTTCGTCAAGCCGCGCTCGGACCTGTTCGCCCTCGTCGGCGAGAGCCTGCTCGCGTGCGGCGATCTTGTCCAGCAATGACCGGACCGGTTCGGGCCCGTTCATGCGTCTCGCCAGGTCGGGGTGGTCTGGTCGGTGAGCCGGCGTGCTATCACGTCGGTCATCGCCCAGTACACGCGCGACTCCGAGCTGGTCGGGCGGCTCTCGTAGTCGCGGACGAGGCGCCGGTGCAGCATCAAGATCCCGTACGTGCGCTCGACCACCCACCTTTTCGCCTGCGGCACGAAGCCCCGTTCTGCCGGGTTGCGCTCGACGATCTCGACGTCGATGCCCAGGGTGGCGCCGTGCGCGACCACCGCGTTCTTGAAGCCCTGGTCGACCAGCGCTTTTGACACGGTCGCCGTCTGTGCGGCGACCCGGTCCAACAGGACCGTCCCCGCCCGGTTCTCGTGGGCGGAGGCGGCGAGTACGACCACGGCGATGACCAGGCCGAGCACGTCGACCGCGAGCCCGCGCTTGCGGCCGGGCACCTTCTTCGCGGGGTCCTTGCCGGTCGTGCCGGCGGGCACGTTCACCGCGGCGTGGACGCTCTGGGTGTCCAGTACGACCAGGATAGGGTCCTCCGACCGGCCTGCCCTCTCGCGGACCTGCCAGCGAAGCAGGTCGTGGATGGTCTGATCGGTGCCGTCATCGCGCCACTTGGCGAAGTAGTAGTACGTCGCCGATCGCGGCGGAAGATCGTGCGGCAGATAGTCCCACTGGCAGCCTGTCCGGGACTGGTACAGGATCGCGTTCACGATCTCCCGCATCTCGTAACGGCCCTGGTGACCGCTGACCGACGGATGCGCGGCCTTCCACGCGGTGATCACCGGCTCGATCAGCGCCCACCGCTCATCCGACAGATCGCTCGGATACCGCTTGCGCGCACTCACCCGATCAGCCCAGCACCCCCAGCCCCGCCGATCAGCCGAGACGCCCCAAGCCCACTCCATGAGGTGACGGCAAAACGGTCATCGCCTCACGAATCGCCCTCTCAGGTGCCTCGGGTCGCGCGCCTGGGCCTGGTCGAAGGCGTCGGCGATGACCTGCTCGGGCAAACGGACCAGCGAGGCGGTGCACCACTTGTTCTCCGCTCGAGGCCCTGGGCGCGCAGGGCGTTCGCCGCTGCGGCCGCCGGGCGGGTGGATCACATCGTGCGGGCGTCTGGGTGCGGGACGGGTGTCGAAGACGCAGGACACGGTCGCCATCCGCTTGCGGTTCGGCTTCTCGCCCGGCGCGAGCCGGCCGCGTTGGCTGGTCGCGGCCTTCTGGGCGGCCCGGCGCGTAGGCTCGCGCAGTGCTTCGGGTCGCATGACCACGCCCTTGCCGTCCACCTGAACCACCAACGGCATCTCGCGGCTGCACGGGACCGGGATCACGGTCCGGTAGAAGTCGTCGACGTCGACCGCGGCGGCGACCACGAGCTCTTCCAATCTGCGCTTGCCGAGCACGTCCCCGCATCGGCGTTCGATCGCGTCGTGTGCCTGGTCGTAGGAGCCGCGGACGACCTCGGTAACGGCGAGCCGCCGTAATCCCGTCGAGTGCCGGCCAGCGGGCAGGGACAGTGCCCGGTCAGCGGGGTGGACGTTGCTCATGCCCGGTCCCCGGTGGGCGACCCGGGTGACCCGGACCGCCCCGAACACGGTGGCCAGCCACCGCGAATGCCTAGTCTCCCGCCAGGGCCGCACCTGCCCCTCCGGCCCCGTCACTGCCGGGCCGGTACCGGCGCGGATCTGGTGCTTTTCCTGCCTGGCCCGCAGGTCCAGGTGGTCCTGCAGCAGTAGGCGAAGCAGTGCTCGCCCAGCCGCGTCGAGGTGTTCTTCCAGTTCGGCATGGGTCCAGGTGGTCGCCGGACTGCCTGACAGCGTGTGCATCAGCGTCTCGAAGGCGCTCAGGGAGCGTGCAAAGGGGTCAGCGGTGCGTTGGGTGTCGTACGGTGGAGTCTCCAGGGCTCTTCCCGTCCAGCATCGATTGGGTCGCACCTTCGAATGTAGGCGCGGAAGAGCCCTGCTGTTAACGGGAGTTGGGCGATTTGGTCGTCTGTCGGCGGGCCGGGGTGAACATCCCTGGGGTGTCCTCGTCCAGCCAGCCGCGTTCCACCAGCCGCTTCAGCTTCGACCGCGTGCCCTCGATCTTCCCGGTCTCGACCGGCAGCCCGATCCTGGGCACGATCTGCTTGGCGCGGACCGGCCCCGGGGCGTCCGCCACCACCTCCAGAATGTCCCGATACACCTGCGGCAGAACCTCCGCCCCCATGCCGGGCTGCCAGTTCGGAACGGTCAGCACTCCGATGATCCGCCGCTCGGCCCCCGCATACGCAGACGCCACCGGCTCACCCCCGGTCGGCCGGTCGGCATCGACATCCACCGCCGCCTTCTCCGGGGTCATCTCCGCGAGCACCTCGGCGACCGTCTCCCGCGCGATCCGCAACCGCTCCAGGCTCTCCCGCGCCAGATCCAACTGTCCCGACAGCTCGGCGATCTCGGCCTCGAGCTCTTCCACCCGCACCCGGGCAGCCACCTCGCGCACTTCCAACTCCTCGAACAGCGAGCCCATCCGCCACCTCTCCTCCTCCACCACCGTAGAGACGAGAGTCCTGCGAACACAGACCCAGTCAGCGTTCTCGGAGTTCAGCCATTCCCTTCAGAGGAACCGCACCCATCCGAGATTGCAGCAGGGGCCAGCCACCGCCCGGCGCGAGGCGCTGGCGGACTTGTCACTGAAACCGCATCTATGCCAACCCCGAGGCCCGGGCCGCCATACACGACGCCACCATTATCAACAAAACCCGAACAACCCCAGGCCAGACACCAGTCATCGCCGCCTCCAGCACCCCGGAAGCACCCGATTCCTTATCAGAAAACCCTCAACACCCCAGCTCAAGAAACCCCCACCACACCAACTACGAACCCTCGAATCACACCGGCGCATCTCGCAGACCAGGGCCTCCACCTCGGCTGGCAACCTGGTCGGGCTGGTCCGCGGACGACGAGATGCCTCTCGCAGCCCCTCGAAGCCGCCCGCAGCGTACTTCGCCTTCCACGTGTAGACCGACTGCCGTGAGACTCCGTATCGCTGGGCGACCTCGGTGATCGGCGATCCGTCGAGCACCTCCAGCACCGCCCGGTACCTCTGCTCGACCAACCAGTCGCCCTGCTGCTGGCCCTCCGCCTCCTGAGTCACACCCGAAGCATCTGAAGCGCCATCAGAAGCTGTCAAGGGTGTCCTGAGAACATCACGTCAACTATGTCCTGAGCCCTCACATGACAGCATCCCGGCGGCCGTGTAGAAGGCGTTGCCGCCCGCCAGTGAATGCCCCACCGCCAAAGCCACGACAGCAGCAGACGGATATCACCGTCGCATAATTCCGACGTGATTCTCTCTCCAGGTCGCGGAAATCGGGCGAGAGAGCGAACTGCAGAACCCGCATCGCCTCCAGCCAACTCTTCCTGACCCGCATCCCGCCTACCCCACACCTCGTACCGCCTTCACCGGTGAAGACGACGGTAGGAGCCAAGCCCCCGCAGCATGTCCGAACAGCGGAAGATCACCGGGTCGTGGGGCCGGCCGAGTGCTGCACGGGTGGCGTCAGCGCACGCCGAGTCGGCTCAGTGCGGTGGTCCAGTCGTTGACGATGGCCTGCTGCGCCGCCTTCAGGGTGACCTTCCCTGAGCAGACGGCGGTGTGCAGCTTCGTCTCCACCGGATCCTTCAGATTGTTCACCCCCG
>NZ_LGDV01000230.1 GCF_001280015.1 Streptomyces sp. MMG1121 | reverse complement strand
GATGGTCGTACTCGGCGTCCCCGAGGCGGCCCTTGTAGCCGTAGGAGGCGGCGTTCAGCCGCTTCTCCTTGCCGGTGACCGCCTCCGGCGGCCGGATGTCCTTGGTGTAGCCGCCCTTGCGGCAGATCGTCGACGCCAGATTCGCCTGCGTCACCGCCGGCGAGACCGCACCCGGGTTGCACCTCAGGTCCTCGAGGGGCTCGCCCTTCTCCATGCGGTAGTGGCAGCTGCCCGCGGGAGGCTGCTGCTGCACCGTGTACGTCGTCTGCGGCCCCGCACCCACCGGAATCGTCCCCACCGAACCCGCAGCACCCGCCGAACCCGACGGCCCTGTGGCTGACGCCCCGTTCTTCCCAGCCCCACCCCCGTCGGAATGCGCCCCGGAAGACGAACACCCCGCCAGAGCAAGACAGGACAGCACCACCAACGGGACAGCGCGATCAAGCAAACCCATGACATCCCCTCACCGACGAGCAACAGCCGAGATGATGCTGCCCCACCCCTGCACCGCCCTACCCGCCCGGGTCCGGGCGCACAGACGCGCACCACCTCACACCAGCGAATGACACGTACGGGCCACTCGCCACAGGCTTCCTCCTGCAGCGAGCGGCCCGTACGCGGTGCGGTGGAGGGGGGTCAGTTCGTGCAGGTGTCCAGCATCGAGGACAGCGCCGATTTCTCCGCCGCGGTCGTGGTCAGCTTGAAGACCGACTTCACGTGCGTGTAGTCCTCGGCGTACGTGCACCAGAACGCGTGATTGGTGGGCTTCCAGCCGTCCGGACCGCTGTCACCCTTCGAGGAGTTCGCGGACTCCGACGCGATGAGCAGCTGGGGGTCTTTGAGGTCGTTGCCGAAGGCCTTGCGCTGGTCCGCGGTCCAGGTGTCGGCGCCGGAGCGCCAGGCCATGGCGAGCGGGACCATGTGGTCGATAGTGGCCTTGGCGACGTCGGTGACCGTGGTGTTGTCGTACACCGAGGACCAGGAGCCCGAGGCGGGCTGGCAGCTGCCCGGCTTGTCCTTGACGTTCTTGCCGTCCCTGGCCAGCACCTCCTGCCGGGTCGTGCACCCGTCCGGCTGGGCAGCCCAGATGTCGAACTTGTCCCGGGCGTAACCGTTCATGGAATGCGGAGTCGCAACGGTCAGGGCGGCCAGCTCGCTGCGAGCGGTGGACACCGGCGGCGGCGCGGGAGGATCCGCGAGAGCCGGACCCGCACTCACGACGGTCACGAGCAGGCCGGCAGCGGGCAGGCCGAAGAAGGCGCGGCGCATGAACTCTCCAAAATGTGTGGGGGGTTGGAGATGGCTGTATGAGGAAACCGCAACCGATACACGGTGCGCTACGCGCGTCGACCGAATGCGAACGGCTCCCCCACGTCCCGTTCACCGCTCGGTCACCGCCACCCGGACAAACGAGGCGTACCGCCCGCGCGGAGCCAGCCTCATCGGTCGGTCCTCTCTCCGGATCGTGGTGACCGCTGTGCTCGCACCGACACACCGAGCCGCGCCCCCCGGGCGGACATGTTCACGCGAAGGGGCGGGCCACCCTCGCACCAGGAATGGCCCGCCAGTACAGCGTCCCTTCACCGGCAGGCGTCACCTACCCGCCGGCGTCCGGGTCAGTGACGGTGGCCGCGGTCGCGGCCCCAGGAGACCGCGTCGTCGACGCGGCCGCGGTCGGTGCGCAGGGTCGCGGTGTCACCGTTGTTGTTCCACACGTAGTTCCGCTGGTCCTGGTAGAGGTCCGAGCGGGTGTTCCGGCCGATGCCGGTGTGCACACGGACGGTTGCGCGGGGAGCGAGGCTGAAGTGGCGGAAGGTGTAGGTGTGCCCGGAGTCGTCCCGCAGGGTCCAGCGGTCGAGGTTCACGGCCTTGCGGGTGCTGTTGGTGACGTCCACCCACTCGGCGTTCAGCGAGCGGTTCGAACGGTCGTCCCGTCCCGGGGAGTCGTACTGGACCTTGCTGATGTAGACCGACGCCCGGGCCAGGTGGGCCGGCTGCTGGGCGGCCGCGGCCGGCAGCGCGACCGCGCCGACAACGGCGGCGGCGATCGCGCCGACGGCGGTCATACGACGGACGGAAGAAGAAACGGACACGAAGTCCCCCTCCACAAGAGTGCCCACACCCCGGCCCGCCGCGACGTCGTAACGCCGCGGGCCTGGGCGGGGTGCGTTGTGCGGATGGCGGCCGGTCGGCCGCACACCCACACCCTCCACGCCGCTCCTCCACACCGTGAGGGAATCGCGAAGAGTATTACTGATCCAACAAGTTCCCGTAACTCTCAGATGTAATAACCATTTATGCGTTGAATGCACCAGATTGACGGCCCGTTGGGCACACACCCCGCAGAAATACGGGCCTCAGGCAACCATTCGCCAGCACCCGCCACCCCGGCACCATGACGGCATTCACCCGAAAGTGAGTAACAACAGCTCCGCCGGACAGGCAAGTACCCGGCCCCCGGCACGACGGCCGATGCTCCGTCCTCCCCCCTCGGGCCGACTCGACAGCCCCCACCGGGTTCACGCTCTTCGCCTGCACCCCCGGCAACACCCCGGCACAGCCCCCGCGACCACCCGTGCCGGTTCGTTTCTCCGGTGAATTGCCGCCTGCCATTCGAGTGATACCGCCCGGCCGTGCCGACACCGGGAGCCTGACGCCCGCTATCTCTCATAGGTCTCCAACTCCCCTACTGGCCAGGAGAGATGAACGCATGCGCCCGATCCACGCGAAGCTCGCCCTGATCACCGCAGCCGCCACGGCACTGCTCGCCCCCGCCATCGCTGCTCCCGCCGCCGCCACCCCCGGGCCCGCCCACCACGCGGCAGACCCCACCACGGCCCGCCGGGACCTTCCCGAGCCGCCGCCCGCCGAGACCGTCCGCAAGGAACTCGGCGAGCTGAACGTCGCCGCCCCGCACCCGATGACCGGCTACTCACGGTCGAAGTTCCCGCACTGGATCATCCAGTACGGCACCTGCGACACCCGCGAAGTCGTCCTGAAGCGGGACGGCAAGGACGTCGTCCAGGACGAACAGTGCCGCGCCGTGGCCGGCACCTGGACCAGCCCCTACGACGGCAAGACCTTCACCGCATCCGGCCAGCTCGACATCGACCACGTCGTCCCCCTCGCCAACGGATGGCGCTCCGGAGCCGACGAATGGGACACCGCCATGCGCCGCAAGTTCGCAAACGACCTGACCGACCCGCAACTGGTGGCCGTCTCCGCCTCCAGCAACCGGCAAAAGGGCGACCAGTCCCCCGACCAGTGGGCCCCGCCACTGCGCTCCTACTGGTGCACCTACGCCCGCGCCTGGACCCACGTGAAGTACGTGTACCGCCTGAACATCACCGAGCCGGAGAAGAACAAGCTCGACGAGATGCTGGACACCTGCGACGCATGACCCCCACCCCGGACACCGCCTCGTACCAGGACGACGTCACAGCCGGACCCGGCGGCGTCATGACCGCCGACGTCGGCGTCATCACCGGCGACCTCACCCTCCGCACCACCCTCGGCCGTGACAGGCGCACCGCCCACGTCAGCGTCCAGTACACCGGCGCCGACGAGTGGTACACCCTCACCGGCAGCCCCGCCCCCGTCCCGGACAGCGGCCTCGCCGCCTACCACCACCGCCTGCTCGACCGCATCCGACAAGGCGGAGCCGCCACAGCCACCTGACCCTCCCGCCGGCCGCGGGTGTCTGAGTCCCCACACCTGTACTGCGACACAGACACCCGCTGCCACAGCAGCCGCGATCAGTGGTCGGCCGGCCCTCCAGTACGAGATGGGCTCACCTACACCCTCGACCGGGTCCGGGAGAAGATCGCACAGGTGGAACGACAGGAGGCCGAACGCCGCCACGGCCAAGCGGCCCGGCCAGCACCACCCGACTGCCGAGGTGGAGATACCGGCCGCCAATGACGAAACCGCACTCGCGGTCCAGGAAGTGCTGATGGTCGGGGCTCGCGGCAGCGTGGTCGGGGCCGCGCTACTGCTGCCAGGTGACGGCGCTCTGGTCGAATTCCTCCTTGTAGGCGCGGCGCTGGGTGAGGTCGGACTCGGTCAGTTCCGGGTGTACCGGCGGCTGCTGGGGGGCGGCCCAGAGTTGGATCAGGTGGCGTTCGCCGCGGTCGCCGATGCCGGGCTCGGGGTCTGTGGTGTGGCAGTACAGGCGCATCCGGATCCACACGGGCATGTGGTCGGCAGGCAGCTGGAGCGGGCCGTCTTCGGGTTCGGCTTCTTCGAAGTCGCCGCTGCCGAGGATGTAGATGACGGGGGTGTCCTCACTGGCGTGCAGGCTCATCTCTTCCGCAGGCCCCCAGGCTGGGCCGGTCTCGAGTGGGGGCGGCTCATCGTGCATCTGGACGGTGATGGTGACGGGGCCGGTATCGGTGTCGGTGAGGATGTGCGCCGTGTCGCTCCCGATAGGCCCGCACCGCCAGCCGTACGGCCACTCGGGCGGCCATTCGTAGTCCTCTCCGAGTGCGAGGAGGTAGCCGTACTCGCCGGTCTCCGGCGTCAGGACGGTCTCAGCGATGATCATCGTGGTTTCCTCACGCAGAGGGGCACCCCCCGGCTCGCAGGGGTGCCCCATGTTGCCGTACGGCTCAGCCTGTCAGGCGATGACGAGGTGGCCGACGAGCTTGGCGAGGAAGTCCGCGTTGGCCTGGACGTCGTGGCCAAGGACGACCTGATGGTGCGGGAGCGCGGCGAGCCGGTCGGCGACGGCGGCACGGGCGAGGTCGCCGCCGCCGTTGATGCCGGGGGCGAGGCCGAAGTGGTCCGGGTAGCGGTCCTCGGTGGCGCCGCTCATGAAGTCGTCCTCGTCGAGGGCCCGGTCGCCGTCGACCACGGCCGGGACGGCGGAGGGCTCGATCCGGGGGAACAACAGCCCTGCCGCGCGCCCGCCGGTCGCCAGTTCCATCCCGAACCAGGTGGCGAACTGGTCGGGGAACACCTGCACCTTCTTCTCCCGCTTGCCGCCCGGCTCCCACAGCGGCTCGCGTCGGCCGGCCAGCAGGGCGTCGGTCACGTCCTGGTGCTGCGTGGGGTGGAGTTGCCCGCCCGCCTGGAGCCGCTCGCGCACGACGTCGTACAGGCCCAGCGCGTCGAGCAGGCCCAGCCCGACGGCCGCCGCCGACGGCCACGGCAGGCCGCGGAGTGGTCAGGGGTGGCCTTCGGCAGGCCGCGCCTCGAACGTGCGACAGCGCCGCAGATAGTGACAGCGGCGGGCGACCGCTTGGCGTCGTCGGCGCGAGTTCGACCAGCTCAGGGCGTGGTGTCGTCCTCGGCGGCCACGAAGGCGCGGTGGTTGGGGGATGTGCCACTGACGAAGATCGATTACGCCTGAGTCGTGGTCTTCTGCTTGAGGCGTTCGTAGGGTGTCTGGCCGCCGAGGCCGCCGTGGGGGCGATGGTAGTTGCGCACTTTACCGACCGCAGGAGCTCGTGAACTGGCTCTGAACTGCGGCGATTCATAGACTACATGTTCGTGACGATGGGATGGGGTCCTCGCTGTAACTCGACCCTGCGGACCTCGACCCCGGACTGTTGTTGATCACTCCGGGCCAGATATTCGCTGTGTCCGGGGGCCGGGTGTTCGTAGGGTCCGTGCATGACGGACGAGAGTGAGCGGGCAGTGCAAGCGGCCATTGATGGGGAGTTGCGGCTTCTGGATCCTGAGGTGCGTGCTTCTCCAGCCCTCGTTTTGGAGCTTCTGGATCCGGAGTTCACCGAGATCGGAGCGTCTGGTCGCTGGTGGGACGTGGAGTCGATCCTCACGGTGACGAGTGGGGGAACAGTGTCCTCGGAGTCGCCGGTCAAGGTCAGCAAGATGTCCGCGACCGTCCTGGCTCCGGGGATCGTTCACCTGACGTACTTCGCCGACAATCAGGGGCGCCGGGCATGGCGGAGCTCCTTGTGGCGCCTGACGGAGACGGGCTGGCGCCTGTACTTTCACCAAGGCACTTTGGCCAGTTGAAGGATGTCTGCCCCGCCGTCGGCGAGGGCGGCAGGAGCACATCTGGCCTCCCGCCGAAAGGCCGCAGGTGGGGCCAAACACTCACTTCCGGAATCAGTGGGATGGCCCGTCCACCGGGACGGTGGACGGGCCATGAGATGCCGGCGGGATGTGATCAGGCTGGTGGTTCCGGCCCGGTGAGGCGGGCTTCGAGGTCGGCGACCCGTCGGTCCTGGAAGCGGAGGTTGGATCGGGCGGCTTTGAACCGCTCGTCGAGGGTGCGGTTGTCGGCGGTCAGCTGGCGGACCCTTTGCTTGAGGGTGGTGTTCTCCGTGGTGATCCGCTGGACGGCCTCTTCGGTCCACTCGGCTTGCAAGTCCCTGATCTGGCCGAGGAGTTCACCGATTCGGGTGCGCTGGGCGAGGATCTCGGCCTGGGCGGCCTTGAGCGCGTCCTCGGCGTTCAGCGCGCGCTCGCGCCAGGTCGCCTCGCGCTCGTCGTCCTGTTCGACGAGCATCCGGGTCCGGCGATCACCTGCCTCGGTCATCGCCATGGCGATGGCGGCCCGGGCCTCGGGGTTGGCATAGAGGAAGGTGCGTGAGACGTTCGCCCGCCGGGCGACAGCGGCGACGCTGACCTGGGCCTTCTCCCGTTGGAGCCGGGCGATGGACTCACGGACCCGTAGGAGGGCCGTTTCGGTCTTGCTGCGTCGGGCCGCCAGAGCAGCGGCAGTGCGGGGTTCGGGGACGCTGTTCATGCGACGTCCTGTTCGGGGTCGGTGTCCTCGGCTGTGCACGTATCGCTGTACTCGTCTGGCTCTGCGCCGCCCGCGTGAGCGAGGTCGGCGGCGCGGAACGCCGTGGACCACACGCGGTGGAAGTAGTCCTGGGGTTTGCGCAGATCCAGGGCGAGGGCGTCGTCGAGAAGGCCGAGGCCGGCCAGGGCCTTCTCCGGGCCGTCGATGGCGCGGGCGGTCGGCTCGAAGTAGCGGTGGAGGTAGTCGTCGGGGGCGCCCTCGGCCAGCAGCCGCCACTGCTCGCGTTTGCGCCGCCAGTAGAGGAGGTCGGCGCCGGACAGGACGAACTTGTCGCAGTTGTGGCAGTCGAGGTTCCAGGGGCAGGCGCCGCCGTCGACGACGGGCTGGAAGGTGCAGAACCCGCCCTCGGCAGGTGTGCTGCGGCGGGACAGGTCGATCGCGAGGGACTGGGCCTGCTCGCGGGTGAGCGGGGTCGTCGGCTCGGTGAGGAGTTCGCCGGGGTTGGCGGTGCCGGGGCCGGTGACCCAGACGTGCTGGAGGACGTCCTCCAGGTCGGACTGGGTCAGGTGGATGTATTGCTCGGCCATCCGCGCGGAGACGTGGCCGAGGTAGCGGCGGACGTGGGTCAGGCTCGCCCCGGCCCGCAGCAGGCTGGTGGCCAGACTGTGCCGGGCCTGGTGAGGGACCCACCGGCCGATGTCGAGTTCGTCGATCCACGGTTTGAAGCCCTTGTGGAACCAGTTATAGGACAGCGGCGTGCGTCCGTTGCGGTTGCGCTGGTTCGTCGGGAACAGCGCCATCTGGGCCCGTTCCTCGACGGTGGGTGGCCGGTTGTTCCGGGTCTCGAACAAGGCGAGGGTCTTGCGCTGGCGGTCCTGCAGGAGCTGGTGGACCCGTTCCGGGACCCTCAGCGCCTGGTCGTAGTGGCACGGCGCACATCCTCACCGACACCGACACCGACACCGATACCGGCACCATCACGGAGGCGGTGTGGCCGAAACTCCGGACAGCAAATCCTGGAACTCTCGTCCCCGAGGCCGACCACGGACCGTCGCGACCCGATAGCTCCCCCGCACCAGCGTCGGGGGCCCCGGCCGGTGAATAACACTGTCCTTGACCCTCTTTCATCCTGAGTATTGGCAGGTCAAGAGGGTGTGCACGGCTGCCACAGTCCTGCCGATGCGGTTGGTTGAGCAGCGCGCTCGCCGTAGCAGTCGCCAGGACTTGAGGCGGGCGAAGGCGCGTTCGCCGGGAGCGCGTAGGCCGGCGTGGTCGCGGTTGTACTCCTGGTAGCGCTCGGGCAGGTCGCGGAGGCCGTAGTACGGGGTGCGGACAGTGGCGCCGACGCCCTGGTAGGCGCGGTCGGCCAAGACGAGGATCTGGCGGGTGAGGCAGGCCTGGACGATGCCGTGGGCGCGGGCTGCGGTCAGGTCGTGGGTTCGGCCCGGCGTTGCCCGTGAAAACCACAGCGGTGTGCCGTCGGGACGTGCGATGACCTGGACGTTCATACCGTGCTTCTTGTGTTTCTGCGAGTAGTACGGCTCGTCCGCCTTGATGCGGTCGGTGGGGATGAGCGTGCCGTCGAGGATGACGAAGTCGCCTTCGCCCAGACCGACGAGGGCCTCGTGCAGTCCCGGCTCCCACGAGGCGAGGACCTCGACGGTCTCGTGCAGATACCGCCACGCGGTGGCCTCGCAAACTCCGAACCCGGCACCGACCTGCGCCAACGTCTCGTTCTTCCGCAGGTGTGCCAGAACCAGTAGAGCCTGCTTGAAGCAGCTCAACCTCCGCCGGACCGAGCGAAGTTCACGCCTTCGGGCGTAGACGAGCCCGCCCATTTCACCCGGCCGGGACAGGATGAAACAGGTTCCTTGAGCCGGCGAGCGAAAGCATCCGTCCGGAGGCTGTAGCGGCATAGCCACCGATGCCCCTTCTCGTCACTCTCCGTTCAGGCGCGACTGCGTGTGACAGTCACTCTGGAGCGGAACGTGGCCCGCCGACGTGGTGTTCGCCTGCGGGCCACACGCCGGCCGAGTTCTACTCGGCGCGGACTGACAATCCGTATGCGTCCGTCTGTCTGAGTACTGCAACGTCCCCGAACGGGGCGGCCCAGACCTGGATGAGGTACCACTCGGTGATCTCATCTGGTGCGTCATCGATAGCGCTGTCGCGGCCACGGGCGTGGATCCGTAGTCGGTAGACGCCCGGCCCGTTGAAAGAGAGCGTCGGGAGTTCCTCTTCGAGGTCGGACATGAGTCCGCGGATCACCAGGTCGCCCGCGGCTGAGTGCAGCGAGACCTCCACGATCTCCTCCCAGGCCCCGTCACCGGGTCCGGGGGCTTCGGAGTGGAGGGCGACGGTGACGTCGACATCGCCGGTGTGAATCCCGGTGAGAACGGCGACCACGCCGTCCTGGACTGCCACCAGGCCATTGCTGTTGCTGGGCAGGTCGGGCCCGGCAGGGCCAGCTTCGTCGCTGATGCGGAACTGGTGGTACTGCACAGGCACAGGGCCGTGCACCTGTTCGGGCTGACCGCTCACGTTGCGTCCTGACGGTGGTTGGCTGGCTGATCACTTGATCCAGACGAGGAACTGATCCTTCTCTATGATGCGGTTGTAGAGATAGAAGTTGCCGAGGGCCTGGCCGCCCTCCCGGTTCTGCTTGGCGTTGATCATGCGCCAGCTGAACTTCCCGCCACCGGTAGATGCACCCTGCCAGGTGGAAGCGAAGGGATACTCGTCGCACTGCTTGCCCTGCGGCCTCGGGCGACTCGACGGGCATGACTTATCACGGTTCTTGCGGATTTTCGTGGCATTCGTGAGCCGCGTCAGGTACTTGGTGGTGCCGTGCTTGCCGGGAAGCTTCAGCGTGTTCTGCGCGTATTCGATGTGCTTGGCGAGTTCCGGGAATTCACCGTTTTTCGCGTAGACCATCTCAGGGATGTACGGCATGACGCACCCGATTTTGGACGTGCCAGGCAGTGCGTTGTCGCATCGAACAGGAGTTGCGTGGAGCGTGAAGTCGGTCGAAGGGCCCACCCACGCCGGGTTGGTGAACACCCAGGTGGCTGTCCCCTGGCCCCAGCCCTGGTCTCCCTTGGGCGTTGCCCTGATGGTGGTGTCGAAGAAGAACTGGCCGATGGCTTCCTTCTCCTTGGTCACAAGCTGTGAAGGGAACTTGCTGCTGCTCACCTTGCACTTGCCGTCACAGGTGCCGCGGCCGTTGGCGCTGCTGCCAACGGCCAGGCCTGAGGCGTTGACCTGCACGATCTCAATCTGGTAGGCCCACGACTTCTCGTCGTAAGCGCTGAAGGCGTAGCCAACACCGAGGTAGTGCATGCGCCCGACGACCTTACCGGTCCGGGTGTCATGTACGGTCAGGTCGCCTGGAAAAACCCCGCAAGCATTGAACCGCGTCACGTACCACGCGGAGTCGATGTGGTCTTCGCACCAACTCGGCGTTGGCCACCTGGTGAGCGCCGCGCGGTCAGCAGCGGACAGCTTTGCTGCCCAAGATGCGCACGCGACCGGCTTGGTGGCGCCAGCATCGCGCGCGGCTTTCAGCTGGGCGTCACAGACCGCTTTAGCCTGTGCTGCGGATGCTTTCGGTGTGATGGCCGTGGGTGAATCTGCAGCGGAACCGGTGGTTGCTTGTGCGGTGGTCAAGGGACCACTGAGCAGCCCCAGCACGACGGCACCGGTTGACAGCAATCTGCGTAATCTCAAGTTGTACCCCGTGTGTTGGTCGAACCGACAGGGGCATTCGGTCATCCTGCGCATCCCCCGTCGCGTCGGCCTCATGGAAGCACAGCCAACACCCAAGGTGCACGCAGGCTTGTTCGGTTTCGGTCACCATAGAAGGCGGCCCCACAGCCCGGCTCGTTGCCGCCGAATCCGCTGGGCGGCATACGCCGGGACCGTGCCGCCAGATCCGTCGGCCAGACCGAGTGTTTGTGCCGTTCAAGATGAGCATGGGGAGTGTAAATCTAACGGCGGATCCGACGATCATGAGAGGGACGTCAAGTGACTTATACCGCCGTGGGGTTGGAGACCGTTGAGCCTGACGAGAGTGCCCAGTTGGGACAGCCTGCGCCCGTGTCCGATGAGCAGCTGGTTTCGATGCTGGTGGAGCGGGCCCGGTCGGAGGGGCTGCAGCTGACCGGGCAGGGCGGGCTGCTGCAGCAGCTGACCAAGCGCGTTCTGGAATCGGCCCTGGAAGGTGAGATCACCGATCACCTGGGCTATGAGAAGCACGATGTGGTCGGCCGTGGCAGCGGCAACTCCCGCAACGGAAGCCGGGCCAAGACCGTGCTGACCGACGTCGGGCCGGTCGAGGTCAAGGTCCCGCGTGACACCTCGGGCACGTTCGAGCCACAGATCGTCAAGAAGCGGCAGCGGCGGCTGACCGGAGTCGACGAGACGGTGCTGTCGCTGTCCGCGAAGGGCCTCACGCACGGCGAGATATCCGCCCACCTGGCCGAGGTCTACGGGGCCGAGATGTCCAAGCAGACCCTCTCCACCATCACCGACCAGGTCATGGATGGCATGGCCGCCTGGCAGAGCCGCCCGCTGGACCGCGTCTACCCGGTCCTGTTCGTGGACGCCATCAACGTGAAGATCCGCGACCAGCAGGTCGTCAACCGGCCGATCTACCTGGTCATGGCGGTGACGGTGGAGGGCGAGCGGGACATCCTCGGTATCTGGGCCGGCGACGGCGGCGAGGGCGCCAAGTACTGGCTGCAGGTGTTCACCGAGACGTCGGCGGCGACGGCGCGGGCGTGGCCGGTCAGCTGGAGGCCGATCTGCTCGTAGTCGCGTGTCGCGAGCGTGTCCTTGCCGGTCCACGCGAGGACGGCCTTGACGAGGCCCTCGTAGGGTTCGCGGTCGAGCGGGAGCTCCGCCTCGATCAGGCCGGTGGGGTCGTACAGGACCGTGTGGCTGCTGGTGTGCATGGCGGGCCTCGCTGCTGGGGCGTCGTCGCGCGGGTGGCCGTCGGTCACCGCTGGGTGTCCTCGCCGCCGTCGGCCCGGTCGTCCTGGTCCTCGCCGTGCCGACCGAGGAACCGGGCGAAGCCACGGTCCGCGCGGGCCAGCAGGGCCGGGGAGGGAACGCCGTAGGCGGGCGGCTGGAGGCCGCGGCCCTCCGGGGCCGGGGTGTCGGTGTGTGCACGCATGCGGCCCCGCCTCTCCGGCTGGTGGTCCGTCGGTAACGTCGACGCTACGCAGCGTGGGAGACAGCCTTCAACACAATTGCGCGGAATTGCGGAGGATCACTCCAGGGCGTCGATCGCAGCCTGGATCAGCGCGCGGGCCTCGTCGCCGTACACGGCCATCTCCGCGAGGCCGGTGAAAGCCTTCGCGTAGTCGGCGAGTTCGCGGGGCTGCGTCACGTTGATCTCCGCCGTCAGGGTTTCCACCACGGCCTGGAAGTCGTCGTGGAGGTAGAACGCTTCCAGCGGCCACACGGTGCGCTGCGCGGTGAACGGGATGATCCCCAGCGAGACCGAGGCGAGCGGCATCACGGCCAGGAGGCGGCGCAGCTGCCCGCGCATGGCGTCGGGGTCGGCGGTACGGAAGCGTAGGACGGACTCCTCGATGAGGACGACGAAGAGCCGGCCTCCCTCGTAGAGGAACCGGGAGCGGGCGACGCGGGCGGCGACTGCTTCGGACACATCGTTGGGCGTGCCCTGGAAGTTGGTGATCTGCTCCATGAGAGCGGTGGCGAAGGCGGGCGTCTGCAGGAAGCCGGGCGGAACGTTGGAGAGGTACGCCCGGCAGACCCGGGTGCGCTCGTACAGGGCGTAGAAGTCCTCCTGGACCTTGCGCATGCCGGTGCGGTGCAGGCGGCGCCACTCCAGATACATGGAGTCGACGGCGCGGGCGGTGGCGATGAGGTCGTCGGCCTGGTCGTCGGCGCCGCACGCCGAACACCAGGTACGGATGTCCGTGTCCGAGGGCGGGGCGTCGCCCTTCTGGATGCGGGTGGTCTTCGCAGGGTGCCAGCCGCACCGGGCGGAGAGCTCCTTCCCGGTGAGGCCGACGTCCTTGCGCAGGCGCTGCAACCGCACGGCGAGCGCCTCACGGGCTCCTTGGGCGCTGGATGAGGGGGAGGCGGTCATGTGCTGCTGCGGGGCCTAGACGGTGTACTTCTCGTGCGGGATGCCGCGCTCCCAGACCGTCTCGAACGCCGACGCGCACAGACTCACCGCGGCCGGGTCCTCGGTGGTCTCCGAGCCCGGCGCGACCCAGTCTCCGTCGCCGCTGAAGAAGTGGAACATCACCAGGCGCCCGTCGATCAGCCAGAAGTCGTTGCCGGGCAGGGCGATGTCCGAGGCGTTGCGACGGGGCAGCCAGCGGACCAGTTCGCCGGCGTCCACGTTCAGCGCGGTCACCGCGTGCTCCCATCGGATGTAGTCGGTGACCGGCTCCGAGACGATCCGGGCGCGGCGCATCACCACGCCCCGGGCCAGGGTCTCCTTCACCAGGCCGAGCCACTCGGGCCACCAGCGGGCCGTGGGGTCCAGCTCGATCTGACCGGTCCGGGCGAACAGCTCGATCTCTTCGGCCTCATCGCCGACGCTGTAGCGGTCGCGCATCTCCAGATGCACCGCGCTGTGCTGAGCGCCCCTCAGCAGCTCAGCGAAGTCCGGCACGCTGCTCTGCGACATCACACGCCTCCCTCAGAATCGCCGCCATCCGGACCGGGATACGGATCACCGTCTCGTGCGGCGGGATGCCCGCCGCATGGCCGGGCACCCACTGGGTCCCGCCGACCATCGCCTTCAACAACGCCTCGGCTTCCGCGCCCTGGAGGACCAGGTCGGCACTCTCTTCCTCCACCCACACCGTCGGCGATCCACCGCCTCCCGTGTTCGGGTCGATCCCGACGAACCGTAACGTCATGGCGCTCTCACGTGTCGAGTCGGTTGCGCTTAGTTGCGCCGACCGTCCCGCGTATCGGCGCCCTCGGTCAAGACCGAAGCCGGATCTGTCCCTCGTACGGTCAGCAGCGCGCCGAAAGCGACAGCCGGGGGGCCGGACGGGTGGCCGACGGACCCGTGGCGTGCTGGGACTGGTGGGCTGCCGGTTGCGGGTTCAGCGGACCGATCGGCCCGCGCACGGGGTCACGTCTGCGAGGCACAGCATGGGACTCACAAGCAGCACAAGCCGCGCCGCCCACGGGGCGAGAGCGGGCAACCGGCGAAGGAGTGGTTCGGCACCGCGTTCCACTCCACCGGGGGGATGCAGCACCTGGACGTCCGCCAGTCCGGCAACGGCGTCCTGATCACCTCCTCCCCTGCCGAGATCGACGGCATCCCGGCCTCGTGGCCGCTGCGTCTGCGCAACGACGACGACGGCCAGGGCTGCACGAGGTGGGGACGGCCCTCGCTGCTGGGCGCGGCCACGTCTTGGGCGTAACGGAGGGGCCTGGGCACAGGACCGTCCTGGCGTTCATGCCCGATCACCCCGAGGAAGGCGTCGGCACGCTGGCCCGGGTCCGCACCAGTGAGGGCCCGGACGGCGACGTCGTCTTCGAGCGGAGCGCGGAACGTCTGATGGGGCTGTGGGCCGAAGCGAGGGAGAACCTCCTGCGGATCGTGCCCCTGCTCGGACCGGACGCGCCTCCAGCGGACGAACTCGAGGACTGCCGCCTGTGCCCCGGCTGCTACCGGCCCGTCTACGGAGAGCTCTTCCTCACACACTCGCCCTTGCGGCCGTCAATGGCGGGCGGTCACCTGCTTGGCGCAGTCCCTCGGCCCCCGCTCCGCGGTGGGACTGGCCCGGAGGTCTTGTGACTGGTGTCTTGTTGTGTCGTTAGGTCTGACGTGGAGCGCGGTGATCTGATGAACGAGAGTCATTCGGGGAGAAGTTGTAGTGTTCAAGACGCTGCGTGCTGATCTCCGGCGTCGCATCGTAGGGGTCTGTTTTTTGAATTCGGCGACAGAGTCTCACCTGGTTCCAGGGCGGCTGAAAGTCCCCGATCGCGCCACATGGTGCGCGACCGTACTGTCGGAAGTGCTTTCGCCGTCGGTGGTGGGGGCGGTCTCCCTGCTGGTCGTCGGGTACTCGGCTACCAGGCTCGGCGACTCGGGGCCTGCGTGGGCTGTCGCCCTTGCGTTCGGCTGTGGTGGACCACCGCTGGTATATGCGGTCAAGTCGCTGGGTGGTTGCGGGTCGTTGAGCATGCACCTGCTGGAATGGCGGCAGCGCCTGGCGACGGGCCTGATCGCTCTCGTTGCCCTGGTGGTGAACCTGGGCCTGGCGACGGGGTTCCATGCGCCGCGTCGGCTCGTGGATTTTCTTGCCTTCTCGGCGGGTGGTATCGCTGTAGCGAGTCTTGCGACCGCGGTGTGGCGGATCAGCCTGCATACCGCAGTGGTTGCCAGTCTGCTGGGAGCTGCCGGTGCACAGTGCGGGCTTTCGGTACTGGCTGGGCTGCCGGTGGCTGTCGTCATGGGGTGGGCGCGGGTCCGAGTCAGAGCGCATACGCCCGTGCAGGTCATCCTGGGCTGTTCGGCGGGCCTGGCTTGGGCAGCCTTCTACTGTGAGCTGTACTGAGATTTGTGGCGCTTTGGGCTCACGGCTTGGCGGCGACGCAGATGGTGTACCGCCAGGTGTCCTGGTGCCGGTACATCTCAACCGCGCTCATCGCGTTGATCAGAAGGTCACCGCAGCCCACGCTGCGCGCGAGCGTATAGGGCAGTCGGCCGAGCACTGAGAAGGCCCACAGCATCGGCAGGATCTTCGCCGTCGCGTCGTAAGCCGATTCGACGGTGAAACCAGTCTGCTGAAGAAGCCGCTCCAGCTCCCCATGGGTCATCGTGAGCAGCCCTGGCATACCGGAGAGCTCACAGACTCGGATGAGCGCGGTCCGCGCCTGCGGCGACAGCTGGGCCTGTGGGGTACTCGAATACTCAAGCATCACCAGCTTCCCGCCAGGACGCAGGACACGGAAGAACTCGGCGAGCCCTTGCGGGACGCTAGGCGAGTGGACAAAGGACTCCATCGTGTAGACGCCGTCGAAGGAGGCGTCGGCAAACGGGAGCGCGTGGTAGTTGGCCCGGAGGAAACGTGTGCGCCGGCCCGGCTCGCCCGCACGGGCTGACCGCTGCCGCGCGATGGCGATATCCGACTCGATCCCGTCGATCCCGGTGAGATACACCCCGCTCGCCCGTGCGACCGTGCGCGCCGTGTCACCGACCCCACACCCGGCATCGAGCACCGAAGACGCTGGCGGCAAGGCCAGCTTGCGGGCCGCAATGACCTCCATGCGCCGCATGGCTGCCGTGAACCTCCAGGGGGAATCACCGGGTTCGTACCAGCCGAAGTGACGCGTCCGGCCGAGCAACGCCATGTACCCAAAACGTGATTCGAACGCCCGATAGTACGGCATGACATGCTGCCGGTAGTGAGCATCGGTCGATCGGGTCACCGCACCAGTCCCTCCGCTCCTCACCCGAGGACTTCACGGACAACAACGACCTGGCGTGCCGGCGGGTAACGCGGACGCTCGCCAGGACAAGGCGCGACACACCGTCCCAGCCGCGATCCGCCCGGATCGGACGGTGACCGCCCACTCTTTCGCAGTAGTAGGCATCGGCAGCGCCGTGCCGAAGGACGTCGCGTCAGCGCGGGGATCGCACACTCTGTGGGACCCCGGTCATGTCTCTTCCTCCACTAATGGGTCGTCAATGGGCATCGAGGGCGGTGGGCACGCAGCTGGTGTCCGGCCCAGCTCGGCGGTCGCCTCCGGTACCGCGCGGGACCCGACGAATGCTGCAGCACCCGGGGTGCCGCACAGAGTGTTACGCGTGCGTCGGTGGAAGGCGAGCAGGCCGAGGAGCGCGGCCCCGGTGAACCAGGCGAGCTGGAGGGTGAGGCAGGAAAGCAGCGGGGTGCCGGTGAACCCGGCGGCGGTGGCAGCCTGGACGGCGCCATAGGAAGGGAGGTAGGCAATGGCCTGGCTGTTTGCGCCGGCGCTGACGATGGGGTTCTGCAGGGCGATGTCCAGGACACTGGTCATGACCAGCGCGAACATTCCTTCGACCTCGCGGTGCAGCAGGGCTCCGAAGACGACGCCAAGGGCGCCGTAGGTCATGGCCGCGCAGAACAGTGCGGCGGCGAGCAGCAGGGGCTGCTGCGGCGTCCAGAACAGGTAGGCGATAGCGGTGGCATAGGCGGCGATCACCACCGAGGCGACGGCGAGCGCGCTGGTCTTGGCCAGCACGAGGTGGGTGCGCGGGTAACCGGCCAGTGCGAGGCGACGGTCGAAGCGGCCGCTGGCGAAGGTGGCGGCGAACATCATGAAGCCAGTGATCAGTGTGACGGCGTTGATGGCACCGGTGATCTGGGTGAGTTCGTTGCCGGCGGGAGTCAGGATGCGGCCAGTAGCCCGCAGCCGGAAGTGGACCGGTGCGCTCGGGATGACGAGGTGGACCACTGCGCTCCAGATGGGAACGTAGGCGGCCACCAGGAACATCGCGAACCGGTTGCTGGCGTGGACAACGAGTTCATACCGGCTGGCGGTGCTGAAGAAGGTCAGGTGCCGTTTCACGCCGACGCTTTCCGGCGCGCGCGCAGCACGCCCTCGTCCAGGACCCAGAGTTCGTCGAGGCGGTCCGTGTCGTGCGCGAGGTGGGAGACGACGAGCACGGAACGCCCGGCGTCGCGCAGGTGGTTGGCGAGGGCCCAGAAGCACAGGTAGGTATCCCAGTCGAAGCCCTGGTAGGGCTCGTCCAGCAGCAGCGTCTGCGGGTCGTGCATCAGGGCCAGGGTCAAATTGAGCTTCTGCTGGGTGCCTGCGCTGAGTACCTCGGCGCGTTCGTCGAGGTAGTCTGCGAAGTGCAGGCGCTCCATGATCTGCCTGGCGCGGCGTAAGTCGGGCAGTCCGTAGGCGGTCCGGAATAGCTCCAGATGCTGGCGGACCGTCAGGGGGCCGTTGAGAGTGACGTTTTGCGGGCAATAGCCGAGCCCGCCGTGGTGGTGGACCGTGCCGTGGTCGGGCCGCAGTTCACCGGCGAGGATCTTCAGCAGGGTCGACTTACCGGCGCCGTTCTCGCCGACGACTCCGGCAAGGACGCCGCCGCGCAGACGTATGTCGACCCCCCTCAGGACCGTGCGGCGGCCGTAGCGGTGCTGCAGGTTGCTGGCCTCCATTCGCCTCCCCCTCGACTTGGTGGCAGTGACGCGACCGTGCACGGCAGCGGAACGCAACGTCCTGATCAACGCGCGCGCACTGCAGAACGTCACGCCCCACCGCCCGGCTGCCCTGGCCGGCACGCTTGACCGGCGGCGCGGGTCGCCGACCGTGATCGAGGAACGGCGGACTCGTTGACCTACATGCGGGCCTCAACGTCCCGACCAAGAAGGAAGCCGGCCAGGTGCGGAGCGGCGTGGCCGCTCGCCTGGAGGCCGGTTGCCGTCGGCTCCGAACGTTCCTCCATGTTGCCCTGTTTCCCCCGCTGGGCGTGGCGTGCCGGTCCCTCGGGCTGCATCTGTCGGCGTACAAGTGAACGTGCACCACCTCGTACGGATGAGAGTGCACCAAAGTTGATGCGGTGAGGGGTGGGGGCCGGGAGTCTTCTGTCGTCGGTTTTGGGGTGGCAGAGGGGCGGCTGACGTGGTCTTGGACCCGCATCGCTGGCTGGAGTTGAGGCGGTTTCGCGGTCTGTACGAGTCCGGTGCGATGAGCCTGCGGGAGATCGCGAAGGAGACCGGGCTGAACCGCCGTACGGTCACGAAGTACCTGTCGGGAGAGGCCCCGGTCGCGCCACCGAAGAGGACGACGGAGGGGCGGCAGCAGGGGCGGGTGGTCGATGAGGTCGCCCCGCTGATCGACGCGATGCTCATGTCGGAGATTCTGCTGAAGGCATCGGTGATCCACGAGCGTCTGGCCTCGGAGTACCAGGTCACCATCAACTACCAGCGGGTCAAGATCTATCTCCAGGAGGCCCGGCCCCGGATCGCCGAGGAGCTCGGCATCAGCCCGGGTGAACTGGCGGGCCTGCACCGCCGGTTCGAGGTAGTTCCGGGTGCCCAGGCCCAGGTGGACTGGGGTGATGAGGGCAAGGTCCTCGCCCACGTCGGGATCCCGAAGGTCTACTCGTTCCACATGACGCTGTCGTACTCCCGCGATCCGTTCTGCTGCTTCACCACCAGCCAGGACCTGGCGAGCTTCTTCGACTGCCACCGGGCCGCGTTCGCGCACTTCGGTGGGGTGCCGATGACGATCGTCTACGACCGCACCAAGACCGTCGTGCGCCGCCATGTCGCGCCGGGCGAGGCGGTTCCGTTGCACCCGGAAGCGGTCGCGTTCTCGGGGCACTACGACTTCGACATCGACGTCCTGGCCGCCTACCGGCCGACGGGGAAGGGCCGGGTCGAGCGCCAGGTGTTGATCGTCCGCGATCATGTCCTGGCCGGGCGGGCCTTCTCCTCTATCGAGGAGATGAACGCCGCCTTCGCGGCCTGGGTGCCGCTGCGGCGGGCGAAGGTGCACGGCACCCACGGCGAGATCGTCGGGCACCGGGCCGTGCGCGATCACATGGCCCTGCGGCCGTTGCCGAGCACGCCGTATGTGGTCGCTCAGCGGCATCTGCGGCACGTCGGCAAGGACTGCCTGGTCGCCTTCGACGCGAACCTCTACTCGGTGCCTGCCCGCAAGGTCCGCCCCCGCCAGCTGGTCGAGATCCGGGCGACCAAGTCGCAGGTCACCCTGCACTCCACCGTCCCCGGCACCGACGGGGACACCCTCCTGGCCGCCCACCCGAGGGCGGTCGGCCGCGGCGCCCGGATCGTGGACGAGTCGCACTGGGACGGCCTGCCCACCGGAGCCGGACGCCGGACCACCACCGGCGAAGACCCACCCCCGCCCCGTCGTGACCAGCCTCTGGGGCCCGAGGCCGGCTCGCTGCAGGCCCTGCTGAACCGGGCCGCTGCCGCCAGCGTCGAAGTCGGCCGCCGCCCGCTGTCCGTCTATGACGAACTGACCGGCACCCGGCCCTTCACCACCAACCGCCAGACGAAGGACTTCTCTTGAGCCAGCTGACCGGCAACCGCATCCGCACCACGGCCGGCAAGCTTGGCCTGCCCCATCTCGCCGAGACCATCAACGAGTTCACCCGCCGGGCCGACGAGGCGAAGATGGGCTATCTCGACTTCCTCGACCTGGTCCTCTCGGAGGAACTCGCGGTCCGTGAGGACCGCCGCTTCCGCAGCGGACTGCGAACCTCGAAGCTGCCGCACCACAAGACGCTCGACGAGTACGACTTCTCCTTCCAGCCCGATCTCGACCCGCGCAAGGTCAGGGACCTCGCCACCCTCTCGTTCGTCGAGGCGAAGGCCAACGCGGCTCTCCTTGGCCCGCCCGGGGTCGGTAAGACACATATCGCCGTTGCCCTCGCGGTCGCGGCCTGCAGGGCCGGCTACTCGATCTACTTCACGACCCTCGACGACATGGTCCGCAACCTCAAGACCGCCGAAGCCGCCGGCCGGCTGGTCAACAAGCTCGGCACCTACCTGCGGCCCAGCGTCCTCGTGGTCGATGAAGTCGGCTACCAGCCCCTCGAACGGGCCGAGGCGAACCTGGTCTTCCAGGTGATCTCCAAGCGCTACGAGAAGGGCTCGGTCATCCTGACCTCGAACAAGACCTTCAGCAAAGCGCACATGTTCCGACGAACGTGTGCGAGGCAGCGCCGACACTCAACAGGTTCAGCAGCGGCGCGACGTCGTGTCAGCTGTCTGCTGGCTCTCCGCCGAGAGCTGTTGTGAGCTCGGCCCGAAGCTGGGGATCGTCCGTCCCTGAGGCGAGACGGTAGGCGATGGGCCCGATGCGCCATCCCGAGTCGTGATCGAACGGGGGCCGCGCGCCTGAAGCGTTGTGCGCCACCTTGGCAACGAGCTCGGCGAGAGTGAACAGCAGCGCCTGTTCCTCGTTCAGGGGCAGGTCTTGTTCCAGGCTTCGTCGCCGCAGGCGGTCGAACACTTCGCGGGCCTGGGGCCACCGCTCTTCGGTGTCTGCCAGCAGCAGCGCGTCGTCGACCTCGGGAAAGCCCCCGAAGCTCTGGCTCGCGGCGCGAAGTACACTGCCGGCCCAGGCGACCCGGGCAGGCTGGCCCTCGAACCGGGAACGGCCCCATGAGTATAGTCGCTGAGCGTTCGTCTGATCATTCATAAGCCTTGCGCCCCAGGTGGAGGAAGTGCCGAGCGTCGGCTGCCAGGTTGGACATTTGCTCGCCAGCCTCCAGCCATGTGGTGACGGATGCAGACCAGCTGTCAATGGACGTCAGCCATGGTCGGAGAGTCCAGGTCAGTCCGACATGACCGCCCGAACGAACGATCGCGCTGACGGTTAGGTCGCGGTCGTTGGTCTGCCAGATACGTTCTCCGTCCCATCCCCGGATGTCCTGGGCGAGTCCCTCCAGAAAGGAGGCCAGGTCCGCGTCCCAGTTCCAGGCCGTCACCCCATCGACACGGGCGTTCAGGCCGGGTGCGTGAACTTCGATCGCGTAGAGCACGCAGTCCGGATCCTCATGGGAGCGGTCGAGGAGCCTGACGCGCACAGCCCTGTTCTCCAGGCAGCGGACGATCACTTCGTCTGACTCGTCGAGGGCGTCGTCGTGGGTGCTCATCTGCGAAACACTAGGTCAACCGGCGCCCGACGTCATCGTGTATTCGGCCTAGGCAAGCGGCCCTCGTCGACGTGGTCGGCGAGGTAGATCATGACGCCTTCGGGGTCCATGCCGAGAGCTGCGGCGACGAGCTTGGGGTCAAGGGTGTTCACCAGCTCGGCGAGCCGGGTGCTCCGCAGGGTCCGCGGTGGGACGCCACAGGGGTCGAGGACGTGGCTGACATAGGCGGTCGAGGCTGCTGCCTGGCCGGATTTGGTGATCTTGGTGACCATCACGTGGGGGTTGTCGGTGTGCTGGCTCTCGCGGTGGGCCAGGCATCGTTGAAGCACCGACCAGCTGGCCGGGTCCATGGGCACCGGATGCGGCCGTTTGCCCAGCCGGACGGTGCGGTTGGCGGGGTCGAGGTCGTCCACGCGCAGGAACCGGACCTCACTGCTGGAAGCCGCGTGGAGGAGGGCCAGGATTCCGAGCAAGGCCTCGTGCGGGTGCCCGTCGGTGCCGGTGGTCCAGCGGCGGAACAGCTGGCGCTGCCGGTCGACTGCGACGATGGTGCCGCTGAACCCTGACGGGCCCTTGGCCTTCACTCCCCGGGTGGGATCGATGAGCACGATCTTGCGGGAGCGCGCGAAGCGGAAGAACTGCCGCAGCACGGTCAGTCTGCGCTGGCGGGCCTTGGGCATGGTCGCCAGGAACGCTTCGAGGTCGTGGACGTCGGTCAGGGCCCAGTCCTGCTTGTTGCGCGTGCCGGTCAGGAAGCGGGCGAGGTCACGGACGATGGCCAGGGCCGCTTCGATGGTGCTGTCGGTGCGAGGCAGGGTGCCGGCCTTGAGGGCGCGCTCGCGTGCTCGCAGCATGGACTCGGCGAACGCATGGACCTGCGGCCGAAGCGGGAGCGGGGTCGCGTCGATGCGGCGTTGGCGGCGTCCGGCGGCGAGCCGTTGCGCTTGGTCGGTTGGGAGCGCGAGGCCGCGCTGGGTGAAGAAGCCTTCGAGAGCGCGGGCGAGGGATCCCATCGACCGGCCGGGCCGGCGGGCCCGATTCAGCAAGGCCTGGGGGTGGTTGGCGTGTTCGTCGTCCAGAAGCCGGCCCAGGGCGCTGATCATGGTGCAGGCACGGCTCGCGCAGTGCCGTTCGGCGAGATGACCGGCGAAGTCACCCAGCCAGGGCACGGGCTCGGCAAGGCGCGAGGCCAGGTTCTCGGCGGCGACGAAGGGTCGGTCGGGGTGCTTCTGCCAGCAGGCCGAACAGAGTCCGAGTCCGGCGTGGCGCCGCACCTGGCCGCAGCCGGTGCACTGCCGCGGAGGCTGCTTGCTCTGCCGTCGGCGCGAGCAGTGGCCGCACCATCCGGTGCCGGTCTGCAGGAAGCCGGGCCGCTGGCAGCGCGGACAGACTTGCTTCGCGGCCTGCCGGTCGGCTTCGCGCCGGCAGATCCCGCAGTGGCTGGCGGTCGGTGAGCGGACCGGGCGGCCGCAGCCCGTGCAGGTCCGCGAGCAGGTGATGCACCGTCCGGTGTCGGCCTGCAGGACGCGCGGCCTCCCGCAGGCAGGGCAGGACGCGCGGGCGGCTTCGTCCTTGATCCGGGCCGTGCAGCGGCAGCAGTGCTGCCGGTCGATGAAGCCAACTGGAGCCCCGCATCCGACGCAGTCCCGCTGCCTCTTGCCCATGTTCCGAGCGCACCTCCTTCGGTCAGATCGGCGGCATGGACCGGCCCCGGGCCGAGGCGACCCGGGGCATATCTGCTGCGGGTCGAGGAGGGGCCGCGGGGCGTTCGACGGGGGTGGTGTCGACCTCGATCAGGTCGTTGGGGGTGCACTCCAGTGCGGTGCACAACGCTGCGAGCGTGGACATCTTCACCTGGGAGGGTTCCTTGGTGAACAGGGCCGACACCGAGGCGGAGGACAGTTCCAGCCCGGCTTTCTCGGCCAGGAGTCGCCGCAGCTGGGCGCCGGTCCAGACCTCGCGCTGGGCGGCCGCCATCCGCAGCTTCCACTTGATGTTCACGGCGTGGGTTCCTCTCCGCTGAGCTCGCCGAGCGTGGTGGTCACGGCACGTCGATAGGCGTCCTCGATGAACGTGGCCGAGGGCCTGACGTATCTCATGGTCGAACTGACTGTCCAGTGACCGAGTAGCTGCTGGATGGCCACCAGGTCCACTCCGCGCTCGTAGTTGTGGGTCGCACAGGCCCTCCGCAGGGCATGCGGGCTGAACCGGTCGGCGGCCGGTCGGCCCTCCAGTTCCATCAGATAGCGCAGGCGGTTGCGGACGGTGCCCTGGTGCAGGTGGCCGCCCGACTCGTCGGCGAACAACGCGGACGAGTCGGGGAACCTGCCGCGGACGTCGTCGAGGAACCAGCGCAGGACCAGGTCCAGCTGGTCGAGCATGGGAACCCAGCGCGGCCGGGGCCCGGAGGTGTGGGCTCCCTTACCGAAGCGCACATGCAATTTGCCGAACGGGCCGCGGCCGAAGTGGACGTCCGGGCGGTCCAGGAGTGAGGCCTCCTCCGAGCGCAGGCCGGCGTGATACAGCGTCCGGAACAGAGCGTAGTCGCGGGCGGCGGGTGCGTACTTGCGGGCAGTGGCGATGCGGGCCTTGAGGAACTCGAAGAACTCCTCGACCCGTTCCGGAGTCGGTGGCGGCAACAGGGCCGGCGAGTCGTCGCCGACATGCCGTGAGGCATTGAACTCGTCCACCGGGCAAACCAACCGGACCCCGAACGCTGCCTCTATCTCGGCGGCCTTGCGGGCCTGAAGGAACCGGTGGAAGCCCTTGAAGATCTGGACGTATCCGCGGCGAGTGGACGGCGCCCTTCCCTCCACGGCCAGGCCGCCGACCACGCGGTCGATGTCCTCGGGCGTGACATCCCACGCTGGCCGGCCCAGGGCCTGGAGCGTCCGCTCCAGCAGACCGATGTCGTTGTCGACGGTCACCGGGCTGAACCCCCTGGCTCGCCACGAGGCCACGAACGCCTCCACGCAGAGCGCCTGGAACTCCCACGGGTCCCAGGCAACGGGCACCTCGGGCCCCGGTCGGCCCTCGATCACCCGCAGACGCGACTCCACCATCCGGCACACCTTCCTCGCACCTGACGAATGAAGGTAGCGCCTACAAAACAACACTGTCAGCAAGACAATCAAAGAGACAGCCGGACTCCTGAAACGCCCAGGCCGTAGGGCAGATGCTCCGTAACGAACAAGTGCCAGCCCCAGTTGAATGGGGACAGGTGTTCGGTGACGAAGTCCTCGCCACCGCGATCCTCGACCGCCTCCTGCACCACTGCGAGGTCGTCTCTATCAACGGCAACAGCTACCGGCTGAAGAACCGCCTTCAGGCTATCGAGCGGGACACCGACGTGGCTTGAGCAGTGGTGCACATATCTTCGTACGCGGTGGTGCACTCAGACGAGTACGGGGACAGCATCTGACCTCGGTCACCAATGAGTGAGAATCCGACAGCTTCAACGCGACGGGACGGAAGTTCGTCTCACCGCCTTGTCCCTTGGGCCGGACAGAGGTCACCGTCAACGAGAAAGGGACATCGGAAACGCGAACCTACACCCACGTCCCCTCGTCGTCCGGCCGCCGGGCACGGATCGACACCACCGCGTGATCGTGGAGCAGCGGCTTCGACTCGGCAGCCCGGGACTCGTAGTGCCGGAACACCGCGACGATCAGCCCATCCCGGATCGGCTTGCGGATCTTGCCGCCGCTCCCCCAGCGGATCTCCGCGACCGAATCCTCAAACCACGCCAGCGTCTTGTCCCTGGCGATGTCCTGGCACAGCTCCAGCACCAGGCGCGTCTCGTCATCCCCGAGCGCCCACGCGATGTGTGCCGTCGACGAAGGCCGGAACACCAGGTCCATGGCCAGCCAGGGCGTCCGCTCCTTGGCCTTCTCGGTCTTCGGTGAGCGGTTGTGCTCGATGGGCCTGCCCAGCACGGTCGCCCGCCTCGCCGTCGCCGGATCGTCGCCCGCCTCCAGGCGCTCGCGCTCGATCCGGTCGGCATCCGGGTGCCGGCCTTCCCCCAGGAGCAGTTCGGCCCGCTGCTCGGTAACCACGTCCCCGGCCGTGAGGCCGACCGCTGCCAAGCCCCCGCCCTTCCAGACGCCGGGCGGGACACCGGCTTCGTCCTGGGCGGCGCGCAGCGGCGTCCCCGCGGCGCGGCGGCCGTCGCCGACCATCACGCCACGGAAGAGATAGCGCCACTCGTTCCCCGGGCGAACCTCCGCTTTGCTGATCACCGGCCCATGGAACCGCGGCGTTGACCTGTGAAGAAGCGCGATCCCGGGTCCTTCCCGCCGGGCGGGAGGCCATCACCAGATCTTTACCGCAGCGCCCGCGAGGCGGGCCGTCCGGCCAGCCCGAGACGGTGAGCCGTCGCCCTGTGCACAGTCCGCCGCATGATTACGGAACTGCTCCACGGAGACCTCTGCCCGCTGTGCCGTCGCCCGCTCACGCTGCGCACGACCGTCGAAGTCCGCTCGAACACGCCGTACCCCACCCGGACCGACACGGTGCCCTACTGCGCCTACTGCGCCAACGACCCGCGCACAGCACTGGGCCGACCAGATGCACACCCGCTACGCCAGCAGACCCCGGCCGTGCGAATGCTGCGCGCCGACTACATCAGCGCCACCCGCCCCGAAATCCGACTCCCTCCGACTCCAACGCCATCCAACGCGCACCAACGCACCACCACCCACCACCGCTGAGCGCAGCGCGTCACCGACGCCCTTCAACACGACCAGCCACCACCGCCCCCGGCCGGCCGGCCGGCCGGGGGCTTAGAACTCCTAACGAAATGAGTAGCGGTGCTCGAGGCTTGGCGGAACCCGAGCGGCGCCACCGCCCATGCGCAACCAATCAGTTGCGCATGGGTTTCCAGATGTGCAACCTTTGGGTAGCGCATCCGGATGAGATGAGGTTGCAATGATCCCCAACACGATCGAACGCGCCATCCTGATCAATGGCTCCAGAGAACGGGTCTGGTCCGTGCTGACTGAGCCCGCTTTCCTCGGCCGCTGGTTCGGCAATGGAGAGCCGGTCAAGATCGACCTGCGCCCCGGCGGTCTGCTGGTCTTCGACCACGGCATCCACGGCGTCATTCCCGCCCGTATCCAGACGGTCGAGCCGCCGCACGTCCTGTCCTGGCGGTGGTCCCAAGGCGCCGCAGGCGAGGAGCCGGACGAAGCCAACGCCACTCTCGTCGAGTTCACCCTGACCGAAGACGACTCCACAGGAGGCACCCGGCTCACCATGGTCGAGAGCGGCTTCGCGCACCTCGGGCTGCCCACCGACGAGGCCACCGACCGGCACCGTGCCAACAGCCAGAACTGGCCCGGCAAGCTCGACCAACTGCGCGCGGACTGCGAACAGACCACGGCATGACCCGCACCACCGAGGGCGAACAGGCCCCCGAATACGTCCTGGTGGCCCTGGCCGACCCGATCCGCCGAGAGGTCCTGGCCGTCCTCGCCCGCGAAGGCGGCGCGACCTCCACGTCCCTGGCGGCAGCCCTCCCCATCACCCGCCAGGCGGTGGCCAAACACTTGGCCGTCCTCGACCGCGCCGGACTGGTACGCGCCCACCGGGCCGGACGCGAGGTCCGCTACGAAGCCGACCTGCAACCACTGAGGCGGACAACGCGATGGATGGACACCCTCGCCACCCGGTGGGAACACCGCCTCAACGCGATCAAGGATCTGGCGGAGGGGGACACTGGGCCCTGAACCCCCGCAATGCCGCCTCAAAGGCCCGTCGCAGCGCGGAGTCTTCTCCAGCAGATCAGTGCGCATCCCAGGGTGAGGAAGGCTTCGTGGATGTCGTCGCGGATCTCCCAACGGATCCGCAGGCGGCGGAACCAGTGCAGGTGGGCGAACGCGCGCTCGATGACCCAGCGTTGGGTGCCCAGGCCGGAGCCGTGCTCGGTGCCGCGGCGGGCGATCAGCGGCTTCACGCCGAGGTCCCAGACCAGGCGGCGGTACTTGTCGTGGTCGTAGCCGCGGTCGCCCAGCACTACATCCGGGCGGCGCCGGGGCCGGCCGCGCTTGCCCCGAACTGGCGGCACGGCTTGGAGGAGCGGGATCAGCTGGGTGACGTCGTTGCGGTTGCCGCCGGTCAGGGTGGCGGCGAGCGGGATGCCGGTGGCGTCGGTGATCAGGTGGTGTTTGCTGCCCGTCCTGCCCCGGTCGACGGGGCTTCGTCCCGTCTTGGACCCCCCTTTAATGCCCGGATGTGGGAGCCGTCGACGGCCGCCCGGGAGAAGTCCAGGGCGTTCGCGCCGCGCAGCTTGGCGAGGAGGACCTCGTGCAACCGGGGCCATACCCCGGCCTCGGTCCACTCAGCCAGACGGCGCCAGCAGGTCATGCCCGAGCCGAAGCCGAGTTCCTGCGGCAGGTGTTCCCAGGCGATCCTCGTGTGCAGCACAAACAGGATGCCCTGGAACACCAGCCGATCTGGATGCCGCTTGCGCCCAGGATGCCTACTTCGGCGTTCCACCTTCGGCAACAGCGGCTCGATCACCGCCCACAGCTTGTCGTCGACCTCCCACGGCTTCGGCCGCGCCACCCCGCACCCCCAGATCATCAGTCTGGGAGTGATCCAACCACCTCGAAGATCATTTCGTTAGGAGTTCTTAGTGCATCCTGGAGGAGTTCGCCGTGCCAACCTACGAGGCCCTGCCCCGCTTCACTGCCGATCACCACCGCCTCACCTCCGAACAGCGCCGCGGGGCTGAGCACCGCCGGCTCAGCCCCGTAGTGCCCCCTCCCGGCCGCTCAGTTCCACACCGCCGCCCGGCGGACCGGGCCGTCAGGCAGCCAGGCCGAGCTTGCTCAGCGCGGTGGTCCAGTCGGTGACGATCGCGTTCTGCGCGGCCTTCAGGGTGACCTTGCCCGAGCAGACCGCGGTGTGCAGCTTCGTCTCCACCGGGTCCTTCAGGTTGTTCACGCCCGAGCCCGGCTTGTGGCCCGGATCGGCAGGCTCCACCCACAGGTTGCGGGCGTCGTTCGGGTCACCGCCGAGCTGGAGGCTGATGAGGTGGTCGTACTCGGCGTCGCCCATCTTGCCGGTATAGCCATAGGAAGCAGCGTTGAGCCGCTTCTCCTTGCCGGTCACCGCCTCCGGCGGCCGGATGTTCTTCGTGTAGCCGCCCTTGCGGCAGATCGTCGTCGCCAGATTCGCCTGCGTCACCGCCGGAGACGTCGCACCCGGCGTGCACTTCAGGTCCTCCAACGGCTCACCCTTCTCCATGCGGTAATGGCAACTCCCCGCCGGCGGCTGCTCCTGCACCGTGTACGTCGACCGCGGCCCGGCACCCACCGGAATCTCCCCCACCGACCCCCCGGCCCCTGCCGATCCCGCCACAGCCGACGGCCCGGCAGCCGACGCACCGTTCTTCCCCGCCGATCCCCCACCCGCATGCGACCCAGAAGACGAACACCCCGCCAGCACCAGACAGGACAACACCACCAGCGACGGGACAGCGCGACCAAGCAAACCCATGACGACCCCTCACAGACGAGCAACAGCTGAGCAGATACTCCCCCACCTCTGCACCGGAATACTCCCCGGGACCCCGGCGCACAGGCGCACACCCCCTCACACCCTCGAGTCCAGCACCTGCGGCCTGCCAGCCGCACTTGAGCGGAACCCTCGCGGACATCCAGGGACCACTGCGGTGCAGCTGGCCACGGCAACCACTCAGACTCTCAGGCAGGGGCCGCCCGCGTCCGCCCCGGCCCGGCACCTGGGTGACCGCAGGGCCGTCTGCTCGTTGGCCCGGGCGCTGCCATATGTACCGCGGGCCGGGACGAACCGTCTCCCGGCCCGGCCCGCGCCACAGTCACCCCGCCCAGACGCACCGGGCCCGCGGGCGGGCGGCCTGCGGAGGGCCCGGTCCGCACGCGAGGTTGGGTTGCGCTTAGTTGGTGCAGGTGTCGAGCATCGAGGACAGCGCCGACTTCTCCGCCGCGGTCGTGGTCAGCTTCCACACCGACTTCACGTGCGTGTAGTCCTCGGCATAAGTGCACCAGAACGCGTGGTTCGTGGGCTTCCAGACATCCGGGCCACTGTCGCCCTTCGACGAGTTCGACGACTCGGAAGCAATCAGGAGCTGGGGGTCTTTCAGGTCGTTGCCGAACGCCTTGCGCTGATCCGGGGTCCAGGTATCGGCGCCGGACTTCCAGGCCATGGCGAGGGGAACCATGTGGTCGATGGTCGCCTTCGCGACCTCGGTCACGGTGCTGTTGTCATAGACGGAGTACCAGGAACCCGAAGCGGGCTGACAGCTGCCGGGCTTGTCCTGAACGTTCTTCCCGTCCCGGGCCAGCACCTCCTGCCGGGTCGTGCACCCGTCGGGCTGAGACGCCCAGATGTCGAACTTGTCCCGGGCGTAGCCATTCATCGAATGCGGAGTCGCAACGGTCAGGGCGGCCAGCTCGCTGCGGGCCGTCGACGCCGAGGGGGGCGCCGGAGGATCCGCGAGGGCAGGGCCAGCGGAGACAGCGGCCAGAAGCAGGGCAGCGGCGGGCAGACCGAAGAAAACGCGGCGCATGAACTCTCCAAAATCTGTGGGGGGTTGGAGATGCGTGCATGACGAAACCGCAGCCGCCCGCGATGCGCTACGCGCGTGGACTACCCGCGACAACTCCCCCACACCCCGTTCACCGGCCAGTCACCACTACCCGAACGAACGGGGCGAACCACCCATGAGGAGAGAGTCCCGGCGGTCCTGCACAGGCCGGCGGCGCCCGAAACCCGCGCAGGGGGATCCCGGTTCGCCTGATTGTGAATGCTGCGGGGACACACCGACCTGCCGAAACCTCAACACCGGGCATCGGCGCGCTTCCGCCGGTCGACTGAACGACACCGATCGCGATACCGTCCAGCCGGCCGGCGAAGACCCAGGTCAAGGCATACGTCACTGCACGGATTCACCACGGTGGCACCAGCCCCAGGGGCACCTGACTCACCGCCACTATGCGATCCCCGCCAAGCCACCGTCACATCCGTCAGGCCATTAACACGGATCGGCGCGGGGATTTCGCAGCGACACGCGGTGGCCATGGGGTGAGCAAGCGTCAGCAGATCACCCCGACGGCCTAATAGTCATTTAATCGCCCTTTCTTCTCGGGGTACTTCACATTCCGGCCGAGCCGCAGGCGGGGCCGCATATACCTCGATCGGCTCCCAGTCCCGAATCTTCGATATGACCGATATGACAGCCGTGAGTACGTTTGATCGCAGTCGGCTGACGAGCCGGCATCTCCGAGATACGAGACGGGAGAAGCGACATGAAGCTCGCTCGTTCCACCATGGTGACCGCCACTGCCGGAGCCGCCGCGGCACTCGCCGTCACCGGCATCACCTACGCCTCGGCGGCCTCCGCCCCGGCGCCCCAGGCGGCCCCGGCCACCGCCCCGCAGGCACCCCTCGGCGGCAACTCCGGGCAGGGCAACAACAATGCAAGCCAGGGCAAGGGCAACGAAGGCAAGGGCAACGAAGGCCGCGGCCACGAGGAGCGCAGAAGGGAAGGCCGGATCTTCGTCAACGAGCGGTCCTACTCCGCCCGCCCCGGCGACTGCATCACCGTGATCAGCGGCCTGGGCGCCAAGACCCTCAA
>NZ_LGDV01000229.1 GCF_001280015.1 Streptomyces sp. MMG1121 | reverse complement strand
CCGCTCCCAGCAGTCCCGCACTCACCGCTGGACACCCCCGGCGTCGACCATGGTCTGACGACCCGGGCACAAGGCCGAGGTCGGCCGCGCCGTGACCCCTTGGCAGGGTTCCGGCAGGCCGACCCCAGGCCCGCTCCCTCGCGCTGGCACCGTTACCTGGGGCCCTACCGAACTGTGATCACGGCATGCGCTGGAGGCGGTAGGGGGCTTCCACCTTGATCGTGGACACCGGTTGTCATGCAGCGATGGCCAGCGTAGTTGATCTCCGTTCGAAGGCGACCGGCGCGAGGTAGCCGATCGTGGAGTGCCTGCGCTGGTGGTTGTAGAAGCCGAGCCAGCGGAAGACTGCGAGGCGGGCGGCTCGTGCGGTCGGCCAGCCGCGCCGGCCGGGGAGGATCTCCCGCTTGAGCGAGGCGAAGAACGACTCCGCGGCGGCGTTGTCCGCGGAGGTGCCGACGGCTCCCATGGATCGGAGGATCCCGGCCTGGTGGCAGGCGTGGGCGAACGCCTGCGACCCGTACTGAGCCCCGTGATCGCTGTGGAAGATGACGCCGTCCACCCGGCCGTCGCGCGTGCGGACGGCCGCATTGAGCGCGTCGGTGACGAGCTCGGCCCGCATGTGATCGGCCATCGACCAGCCCAGCAGGCTACGGGAGAACACGTCGATGACGGTGGCCAGGTACAGGAACTTCCCGTCGGCGATCGGCAGGTAGGTGATGTCGCCGACCCAGGCCCGGTCGGGGGCGGATGCGGTGAAGTTGCGCCGCAGCAGATCGGACACCGCCTGGGCGGCGGGGTCCGGGACCGTGGTGCGGTGTCGCCGCTTCAACCTCAGTCCCTGGATGCCGTGTTGGCGCATGAGCCGCTCGACGCGCTTGCGGTTCACCATCGCACCGCCCTCGCGGAGCTCGGCGGTGATCCGCTTGGCACCGTACGTCTTCCCGGACTCTGTGTGGATCTTGCGTATCCGCCGGGTGAGCGCGGCGTCGGCGGCCTTCTTCGCGGCCCGCGCCGGGGCGGTCTTCAGCCACCGGTAGAACCCGGACCGGGACAGATTCAGCACGGTGCAGAGCCGCTTCACGCCGAAGGCGTCGCGATGGTCGGCAACGAACTCGAAGCGGCTCACCAGTTCGTCTCGCCCGCAAAATACTTGGCCGCCCGGCGCAGGATGTGGCCGCCCATCAGCGCCGTACACGCCGCAAGGACGGCCAATGGTATGGGTGATCGTCTTTTGGATCTCAAAGAAGTTCCCCGAATTTCTGGTGCGATGGGATGTCCCGTGTCCTGGTCTGCGGGCATGGTCTGACCCGTCCATGGGCGCGCAAGGACGAAACACAGGGGCGGTAGCTTGAGGTTTTCGGGCCGGTTCCAGAAACCGCCTTGCCCCGGTCGGGAGGAGCGCGGGGCAAGGCGGTCGACTCAGGGGGCCGGTAACGGTCCCCTATTGCTGGTTGCCGGTCTCGGCGAGGACGGTGCGCGGGTTGTGGATCACTCTGAGGTGCTGACGTCGGCGACGCGCACCTCGGAGGGCGTGCCCTCGGCCGAGGGACGTAGCTTCTCGAACGGTGTGCTGACCGTTCCCTGCACGGACATGCCGGGCCCGATACGCCTGGTCACGGTCTGGGTGGTCCCGTTCTCGAAGTCGAAGACCACCGTGTAAGTGACCGTGTGTTCCTCGTCGTTGTGGATGGCGTAGTCGGCGCTGAACACCTGCTTGCCGTGCTCGTACCGGACGCCGGAGTCCGTGATCTTCACGGACTTCGGCGAGCCGGTGTCCGGCTGGGTGTCGGCATTCATGCGGTGCGCGAGCCCGGCTGCCGCCCCGAAGACGACGGCGGCAGCCATGATCCAGCCAATGACAGTTCTCCTGGCCACCACCACGTCTCCTCTGATATTTGACGGCAGGACGGCTCAGCGTGCCGTGCTGACGCTTGCCAGGACGGCACGTGCCTTCTTGAGCAGCAGGGCATCGCGGGTCTTCGCAGCCTCCAGCTGCTGTTTGTGCGACGTGATCTGCTTGTTCTGGTAGGCGGTTTCCGCCGTGTACCAGGTGGGCACCAGCCCGGCGGTGCTCTTGCAGGCGACGTCGTCGGTGGCCATCAATACCTGTGCCTTCTCAGGCTGAGCCCCCGTCCTGCCGGGCTGGGTGAACCGGCCCTCGGCGTCGTCCAGGTTCTTCACCTGGTGTCCGTGGCCTGCCATGCAGGAGGACCAGGACGCGAGGGCGCGCTGCACCGCCGGCTGGGAGCGGCTGGCCTTGAGGGACTGCCCGGCGAGGTCTCCGGCGGTGTCGGTGGGAAACAGCACGCCCACCTTCTGGTTGGCCTCGGGGATGCATGTCTCGTTCATCGCCTTGTCCCAGCCTTCGGCCGAGGACTCCTGGTCTTCTCGCGCGAGTTCGGCATCCTGGTCCGCCTGGCTCGGCCCGCCGGTGTCCTGGGCCACCGCGAACCCGTGGGCCGCCGCCTTCGCGGGGTCGGTGATGCCGTAGCGGCGTTCCATGTTCATCTCGTTGTAGGAGGCCGCCGGCTGCGTGCCCATCAGTTTGGGCGTATAGGAGAACCCGAGTCGTTTCATACACGCCGACTTGACGACATCCTTGGCGTTCTCGATGTCCACCATGTCGGGATAGCCCAGCATGTACTTCTCCGGGGGAAGCCGCATGCCCTTGGCCAGTCCGGAGGCCACGTCCTGCTTGGGCCAGCTGGCGCGGACCTTCGCTCCGGCAGCTGCATCGCCACCGTCTTCATCTTCTGCTGGCTTCCAGCACTCTTGTCGGCGGCCGAGTTGGCGCCGCAGGCCGCCGTGAGGGCGAGGACCGCGCCGGTGGCGGCGAGCACGAGGGGTCGGGTCTGTCGCATCAGGCATACCTCTTGTGAGAACCGTTGTGGTTCTTGATTCCGGAGCTCAGGTTCCGGGCGTAGCCGTCGGCCTTGGGATACCACTGGTTCTCCCCGCTGTAGCCGTCCTCGGAATACACCGAGTACGCGGCATAGGGGTCCTGGTTCCACGCGGACGCGGCATTGTTTTCCACGCCCTGCCCGTCGCCGTCCCCCTTGTAGTGACCGCACGGGAAAGGCATCCCACCGAACGCGTCAGAGGGGAAGTCCTCGAAGACGAACCGGACCACGACCGCGCCCCCGTTCACCGTGTAGCCGAACTCACTGGAGCGGTTACGACGGGTCGCGAAGCAGCGCTGTCCGACTGAGTCGTGGTCTCCGACCGCGAGTTGTAGTGGATCCGGAAACAGTGGTTCTATGGCCCGTGTCACTGGACGTGCAGTCCTTGTGCACGTATGGGGTTCCGGCGTAGGCGGGTGCTGCGGTGAGAACGCCGGCGGCGAGGGCTGCGGCGGTGGCAGCGGTCGCGGCGGCGGATCTGGTGAAACGCAAAGAGCTTCCCCCTCCTTGGAGCGAACGCGTCCGGGAGGCGGATCAGTACATAGACGCGCCCCCCGACGCGCAACGACAAGCCGACGGGCGGATGGTTGGTCTGGTCCATTCGCCCACGGCCCGGCCACTCTAGACGCGGCACGAACATGCCGGTCAAGAGGCCAGGGCAGGAGCTATGCCGTCCCGGCCTGAAAGCAACTCCGGCAGCGAGGGCCATCCGGAATGCGGTGCTCAAGTGCGCAACCCAGGAGGTATCTGTGTGACTCCTGTGAAGCGGAGGGGGTGCGAGGGTACCGCTGCGTGCTGCCAGGGGTGGCCCGATTCAGCCCTTCCTCGCCAGCTTGAACTACGCCACCGCAACCTCGCACAGGCACAAGCGGCGTTCGAAGACAGCAGGGAGTTGTTCGCGGCGCTGCCTGGGAGCAGGATCGTGTCGACGCCGTACGGGAGGCACTCGCCGACCGCTACCGGATCATGCTCGACCTCGGCGTCGATGCGGACTCCGGCAGGGGGAGGTGTTCGGCTTCAGTCCGGATGACATCCGTGGCGACTTCGTGCACATAGAGCGGCAGATCCTCATGTACAAGTCGCAGCTGTACTTCGGACCGCCCAAAGGCGGCAAGGAACGCGACGTTCCTCTGCCGAAGGTGCTCGCGAAGCGGCTGCTCACTCACCAGGAACGCTTCGAACCGCTCGACGTCACCCTGCCGTGGCTGGACCCCGAGGAGCCCGACCTCGCGCGCGAGGATCGGCGCAAGGTCACCGTCCCGCTGCTCGTGTATACCGGGCGGCGCGGCGCGATCAACCGCACCACCTGGAACACCAAGGCGTGGAAGCCCGCGCTCGCCGACGTGGGAGTCATCCCGCCGCTGCCCGAGCGGCAGCCGGGGGAGAAGCCGTCGCGCGTATGGGAGCCGAGCCGCGAGCACGGCTTCCACGTCTTGCGCCATACGTACGCCTCGGTGATGCTCGAAGCCGGTGAGTCGATCGTGTCGCTGGCGAAATGGCTGGGGCACTCCGACCCGGCGTTCACGCTCCGGACGTACACGCACTTCATGCCGCAGGTCGGCGCACGTGGCCTCTCCGCCATCGAGGCCTAGTTCACGGACCTCGGCTGAAAGTCCCTGAGAAGTCCCAGAGGGCTGAAACAGCCGCCTGATGTCCGTAAACATGCAGGTCAGAGCATGATCGCTCCCTGAGCGGAACAGAACCCGGCGTACAGCCCGACTCGTCTGCCATCTTGGCCCTGACCAGGGAAAACGACCTGGTCGGGGTCTTGGTGTGTCCGGCTGGAGTGCCCGCCCGTACCTGCGGTTTCCTGGGAGTTCCCGGGTGATTGTGCACGGGGGCAGGGTGCTATCGGGGGACCCGGAACATGGGAACGAGGGAAGCCAGTGGTCGGGCTGGGCAGCTGGTGATCCAGACGGTCGTCCAGTTGAAGCGGTAGACCGATCGCTTGGCCGCAGGTTCGAGTCCTGGGCAGGAGCCACCATCAAGGGCTGGTCGTGACGTACCCTCTGTGACCTGCGGAGATTCGCTCGTCGTGACGATGTCAGTGGCCTCCGCCGGGGGTGAGTGCCTGAGTGCTGCTTTGGCCGCGGTGGGTGCCGCCCTGGCCCACTACCGCGGCCCCTTCGCTCAGGGCGGCGGCTACCTATGGGCCGACACCGTACGCGAACACCTCGGCATGAAGGCCACCGACGCCGCCCTCCGCCTGGCCCGCCAAGCCGAGCAAGTCGAGGCCTCACCGCGCGAGCGGGATGCCGTTCTGACACTGCTGGAACACCTGGGCGCCATCCACCCCGACCACGAACGCCTCGCCCAACACGCCATCCGCCTCTACCAGGCCTGCGGGCGCAACGACGCGGCCCGGCACACCTACACCCGCCTGGCAAGACACCTCAGCGACCTCGGCCTCGAACCCGAGCCGGCCACCCAAGCCCTCAACACACCCCGGACCCGCCAGACTCGATGATCAGTCCGCCGTGGCCAGCTCCACCGCCGACACCACATCGGCCCGGGCCGGCGCCCCGGAGGCGCGGCGCACGACCCGACCGGCCCGGTCGAGAACGAGCACCGTCGGCGTGCGCATCACCTCGACGCGACGGACCAGGTCCAGCCGCGTCTCGGCGTCGATCTCCACATGGTGCACGCCAGGCGTCTCGGCGGCCACTCCGGCCAGCATTCGCCGGGTGCCGGGGCAGGTCGCGCAGAGAGCTGTCGAGAACTGCACCAGCGTCGCCCGCTCGCCGAGTGCCACACCCAGCTCACCGGAGGACAACCGCAGCCCGTCGCCCCGTCCGCCGCTGCGCAGCCTGCCGTCACGACGGGCACGGACCAGCCCGAAGACGGTCGCGGCCACCAGCACGACGGCGGCCACGACCAATCCGATCGGATCGCTCACGGTCACCTCACCCGTGGCTCAGCCGGGCCCGGCTGCGGACCGCGAGCAGATAGAGCTCGCAGCCCAGGCAGTAGCCGAAGGTGGCATTGAGGAAGGCTGCCGCGAGCGCCGCCGCGCTCGCGGCGATGCCGAGCCAGGTGGCACCGGACAGGTAACCCGCCGCCCCGGCGACAGTGAATCCCAGGCCGACCGCCTGCGCGAACCGAGGCGGCCGCTCGTCCTCGAGCTCCTGCGGCGGTCCGAGACGGGGACGCACCAGCCGACGGTAGAGCCAGCCGTACGGGGACCAGCGCAGCCCCACTACCGCGCCAAGGGCGAAGACGATGGCCTGCGCCGCGAGCAGCACACCGCTGCCGGTGACCAGGACCAGCAGCAGCACGAGGGTCGTGAGCACGGCGGCGAAGCGAGGCCCACGCGGGTCGACGCGGACAGGCACACCGGGGGTGGGGTCGGGCATGAAGGACTCCGGGACGGTACGGACGGATTCTGACGAAGCGGGCGCGCGGTCAGCGACACGCGGCGGACCACACCCGACCGAAGTCGATGTGCGCCCTGATCACCAGGAACGTCACGGAGAACATGCCGTCATTGCAGCAGCCGCCCCCACCACGGTCAATCACCGCCCACCTGCCGGACACGCGGAGGCTTTTCCAACCTCAGGTCGAGGCGAGTTGAAGGCTGAGGACGACCTTCACGTTCTCGGTGGTGCGGTTGGGGCTGCAGCGGAGTTTTCGGAGCAGGCGCCAGCCCGTGAGGACGGCCATGGCCTGCTCGACGAGGCAGCGGATCTTGGCGTGGCTGCTGTTGTGGCGTCGCTTCCATCGCTTGAGCCGAGGGCCCCGGAACGGCACGCGGACGTGACGGCCAGCGCCCTGGCAGCCTTGTCCGTCCAGCACTTCAGCCCCGCATCGGCGAGCGCGCCGACGATCCCGTGCGTCCTCGCGGCGGTGAGATCGTGGGTGGAGCCGGGCAGCGCCGGGGATGCCCACAGCAGTGGGCCGCATGGATCGGTGAGGACCTGGACGTTCATGCCGTGACGCTTGTGCTCGCCCGAGCAGTACGGGGTGTCGGCGGCGATCCGGTCGATCGGCAGCAGGGTGCCGTCCAGCCGCGCGAACGCCTTCATCCGCGCCGGCCTCGTCGCCTCGGTGAGTGACGGGGCGAGGACGGCCAGGAGGTCGACGGCCTCACATAGGCAGCGGTACACCGTCGCGATGCCGATGCGGAACCCGGCGGCGAGCTGGGCGTAGGCATCGCCGCACCGCAGGTGGGCCAGGGTGAGAAGGGCCTGTCGGCCGGCCGTGAGGCGTCGCCACCGGGTCCCGATCTCCAGGCGTCGGGAACGGAGGTGCCGGGCCAGGAAGCGCAGAGTGCAGCCGGACAGACCGATCGACGACGGGTAGACGAGCACGCGAAGCTCCTGACGGACACGGGCGATCTTGGTCGAGAACCCGTCCACCAGGAGCTTCGTCATGTTGCACAGCAGCCCAACTCCACAGCGCCGACCTCAGATTGAAACGGGCTCAGCCTGGCTATGCCTTGAAAACGCCGCGATTGTAGTGAAGCGTCCATACGACGATGGCAACTATGACCGCGGCGATGACGGCCGTTCCTACGACCGAGCTGGTAGCGGCGAAAACGCCACCGAATCCGGCCACGCCCAGAGCTGCGCCTACCGCGAGGCTGGTCTCCTGGAGCGCCGCAGCGCGTGCAACATCCTTGGGTGGAACGCTCCCCAGCAGGTAGGCGTCTCCGGATGCCATGGAGACGCCCACGCCCAGACCGATCAAGAGGCTGGCCGGCCACAACCCGACAAAAGCGGCTATTACGAGGCCGAGAGCGCACGTGGCCAAGCTGGCCTGCAGCATGTGAACCGGGGTGAACCGGGACTGCAGTTTATGGAAAGAGAATCCTCCGAGCGATACCCACAGTGCCAGAACGGAAACCGGCAGGACGGACAGCAGCGAATCGGCCTCTGTGCTGAAGAGGAAAACCGATCCTGTGTAGCACGCAGAACTGACGACCAGTGCGAGTGAACAGGCGCCCAGACGGGAGAAGCTGAGCATCCGTACATCGATGAGCGGATCACGAGAGTGGAGTTGCCGCATGCAAAAGACCGCCAGGACGGCACATCCGGCGACGGTCGCCAGTACTCGCCCGGATGCCGCGACATGACTCTGCAGACCGGCCACGAAGAGTCCGAAGCCAAGAAAAGCCAGGGCTGAGGAGGCGACATCGACCTTGGTCGACGAGGCCTGTCCCAGACTGACGTCGCGCAACAGCAGTGTCGCAAGTGCCCCGCATGCCAGAGCGATTGTGGCTGGCAGCCAGAACAGCAGAGTGTATGCGCCCCTGTCGACGAACGCTCGGCCGATCAATGGTCCTGCACCGGCTCCGATGCTGTACGTGGTGATCCACAGGGAGTAGCCCAGTGTGCGCTCTGCGGTTTCAGACAGCCCGCCAATGACCGAGGCAACGCTGGAAACGATCAATGCGTAGCCAAAGCCTTGTATGAACCGAGTTGCTGTCCACGTCGCTGACGAATCCAGCAGGGCAGGACTGGCTCCTGCGATCGCAAACACGAAAAGCCCGGTCGCCAACGTCACGCCAGGGCCAATCCGTGCGCCCAGGCGCGACCCGAGAACAACACTCGAGGCAAGGGCGATCGTGTACCCGTCGATGAACCACAGGCGCCACGAATCGGTCAGCACGGGCAGGTCGTGGGCGATGGAGTTGAACAGCGTGGAGTCCACGCCGCCGAGAAACATGGGTATGAAGAGCAGAGGGAAGAGGATCTTCTTCGACACGGTGGTGGACCGCGCTGGAACAAGGACAGTTCCGGTCATGGGAGACCTCGTCTCAGTTGGCTTTCTGCGGCGATTGCAGGAGGGGCAGGGTGACTGCAATGAAGCCCGGCAGGACCGTCAAATCCACCGTCGTCTTCTACCTCTGACTCTGGTGTGGTGTGCGTCAGCCGCACAGCGCTGGTGACCGCTCCGTGCCGGGTGGTCGCAGCTGACGGCCGGGCGCTCAACGCTGACCTTGGAGGGCGCCATGGAATCTCCGAGTTGATGTGGAACCAGCTAAGGCGGTTCTACCAGTCTGCGCTTCTGGAGACAACCGGCCAAGCTGGTTCCTGGCTCGCTCCAGGGTTCGCCCTGAGCGATGTGCCAACGACTGGCTTCACGGCGGCCGGCGGCGATCCGGGCGCTCGACAGCAGCGAGCCTGCCCAGGATCACGAAGGGCCGGCCCGGGTCTGTATGGCGTCGGCATGGCCAGGACTTCGATGGCCTCGCTCAGGCAGCGGCGCGCGATGGCGATTTCGATACCGAACCCGCTGAACCGGGCGCAGGTGTCACCACACCGCGGGTGGGGTCCGCAGGAGCCCAGTGCTGGTGGCGATTACCTCGCACTGAGGGGGGCGGCCAGGGCCCCTTGGCGCCCAACGCTGACTGTGGATGAGGGTCATGAGATCTGCGAGCCGCCATGGAACCGACCATGATGGTTCTAGCTCTTGCCCTCCAGATGGCAACCGGCTAAGGTGGTTCCATGCCCGTCAAGCATTTCCCTGAGTTCCGTCTTGGCAAGGTCCTGGCGACCAGCTTCACGGCGACTCTGACGGAGCGTTGCGGCGAACCAGTGGAGCGTATTCCTGTCCCGCATCGGCTCGTGGACTGGTTGGCAGTCAATGGGCTCGTGGTCGATTCCTGCAGCGAATCTCAGCTCGTCCACGCTCGAGAACTGCGTGAATCAATTCACGCAGCCGCTACCGCCGTCGCAAATCGGACTCTTCCGCCTCCTTCAGCTGTCCAAGTCATCAATGACTTCAGTACTGGCGGTCTGGCCTCGGTAATCTTGACGTCCGAGGGAAGCCAGGAGTGGCGGCTGGGGTCCACTTCCGTCGAAGACGCGCTCAGTGTGATCGCCGCTGATGCGATCAACATCATCTCTGGAGAACGTGAAGGAAAGATGGCCTTGTGTGCATCGCCGACATGTCGAGCCGCGTTCTTCGACGCCAGCCGAGGCGCCACGCGCAGATGGTGCGAGATGAATACCTGTGGGAATCGCGAGAAAAAGGCGCGCTTCCTCGCTAATAAGCGCCAAAACTCAAACCTCGCCAGCTGAACACCGTCCCTCACGCGTCGCGGCTTCAGCGGCGAGGCCCGCACGGTCGTCTTGGGCCGGGGTAATGCTGTCCACCAGGCCGGCGTCGGCCTGACCACAGTGGGCCGCGTACGTGATGGTGATGCCCAGGGCCTCGTGGAGGGGCTCTTCTTGTCGGCGTCGCCGGTTTGGACGCGTCCTTGTCGCGTCGTGCGTCGTTGATCCTGCCCCTGCCGAAGACCTCATCCGCCTTGTGGCGCAACTGCCTGGGCTTCGCCGTACTCGGGTCTCTCCTGCTGTTACTGCGCCGTCGTGAGGTGGTGCGCGTCGCTCGCGGCGAGCGTGGCATCCTGCGCCGGGAGCAGTGGCGGTCTCTGGTCTCCGGCTTCCTCGCGGTCACGGCGCTCGCTCTCCACTTCGCGCCCTCCATGACCAGCACCCGGCTGACCTCGGTCGTCATCTCCACGGCACTCGTCGCCACCCAGCCCGTCTGGCAGGCCCTGATCGCCGCGGGTCAGGGCGTTCCGGGCGTCCCGGCGTCCAGACGTCCCGCCGACATGGGCGGTCTCGCGCTCTGCGTGGTGGGAGCGGCCGCGACGGGCGGTTTCGACATCAGGTCCGGCGCTACGGCGCTGTTGGGGGTCCTGCTCGCCCTCGTCGGGGCCATCGCCCCAGGCCGGGTGCACCGCGCTGAGCGAACCGTCGGGTACGGATGTGAGCACACCGCTGTATTCGGCGTTCACTTCGCTGGTCCGCGGTCTGGAACTCCGCGCCGTCTGCCGGCTGGTCCGCGTCCCTTGACGGGTTTCGGCAGATCCACGCAACCGTCGCTGCTCGGGCTGCTCGTCCTTCCCCGGATTCTGGGGATCGGCTCGCTGAACTTCGCCCTCTGCGGGACATCGGCGACGTCAATGACCGTCCTGCTCCTGCTGGAGACCCCCGTGGCGGCGCTCGCCGCGTGGTGGTTCATGGGGCAGGGCATCAAGCCCGCGACCGTATCCGGGCTCCTGCTGATCACCGTCGGCGTCACGGTCGTGGTGACGAGCGGCGGCGTGGCACAGGCCACGGCACAGCAGGGCGGACACCGCAGTACGGGAATACCGCCGACCTGATCACCGCCGTCACCCTGCGGCCGGCGGCAGCAGGCGAACATCGTGAAGTCACCGTCTCCGTGCACCTGCTGGAGGACGAAACCGGGACCTTGGACGTCCTCGCCGACTCGGCCTGTTCCGCTGCCTCCCTGCGGCAGGTGGTGACCGCTGACGCACACCGCTTGCTGAGCGGACCAGCCGCCTTGAAGAGGGCCGTCCGCAAAACGGGGCCGGACCGTCACCTGACGCTCCCACCGGCTCCAGGCAACAGCCCGACAACAGGCCGTCAATGATCCCGAGTGGCAAGCCGGATACCGACGCTGGCGGCCGTCCGCCGAACGGGTCATCGCCTGGCTCGTCGCCCATTGGCAACCGCCGCTTGCCCTGCCGCGGCGGCATCAATGGCGAACGTGGGATCCACCACCGGGCCGCCGCCCTCAACCTCCGCCGGCTGATCAGCCCCGGACTCGATCACCACAACGCAACCTGGACCCTCACCCCGGCCTCCCCATAACAAGAAGGGGCCGCCAGAACACACAGGCAAGCCACCCCGTCAACAGATCCTCATCGGTCCTCCAGCCTCTCCCCAGCACGCCTCGCGGCCACGGCTCTTCGCCGTGAGCGGGGTGCGGATGAACTGGGCTCAGTCCTCGTCCTGGGCGTGCCGGTAGAGCTTGGCGATGTCGTCGTCGAAGTACGCGGCGTAGGAGACGTCGTCCTGGTCGCCGCCGCCCTCGTGGCCGCCCAGGACGCCGATGACCGTGCCGGTGTGGCTCTTGGGGTCGTAGTCGGCGAGCCAGGGGCTGCCGCTGGTCCCGTCCTCGAGGTCGGTGCACTGGATGCGCAGCTGGGTGTCGCTGAACTTCGTGGTGCGGTTCTGGCACGAGATCGGGGTGTCACGGCTGGAGGGATAGCCGGTGATCTTGACCTTGTTGTCGAAGCCGCGGTCTATGCCGAGGGTGTTGCCGCCCAGGACGTCCTGGATGTCCTTGCCGCCCTTCTGGTCGAGGACGAGGAAGGCGACGTCGAGGTCCTCGTCCTGCGACTTGGCCCAGCGGTCGTCGACGACCACCTTGCTGACTTTCCACAGGCCGGTGGGGCCGTCGCCGCTGCGGTAGCCGGGGGCGAAGACCAGGTCGTTCACCGGCTGTCCGGAGTCGGCGTCGAAGGCGCAGTGGGCCGCGGTGATCAGCATGTTCCGGCCCGGACTCTGCACCACGCTCGCCGTGCAGAAGTGGGCGCCGTGGTCGTCCTTCTCGAAGACCGCGCCGATCCGGGCGTTCTCCTCGGTCCTGCGAGGGGTGTACGCGTTGCCGTCCTTGGCCGGGGCCGTCGCGGAGAAGTCCTGGTCCTGCGGGGACTGGCCCGGTTCGCCGGACTTGCCGAAACCGCCGTGTCCGCTGCTTCTGGCCCTATGGGTTTTCTCCGCGGCGTCGCCCACCACTGCGGCTGCCCCGACGATGACCAGCGTCAGGAGCAGGACGGACATCCTGGATAGCGAGCGCACAAGGTCATTATCGACGCGGGCCGGGAATTCGGGAGGTGCTTCACCGGAGGCTCCCGTCACAATCCACCGTCCGGACCGGCCATCGCCACCCTGGCCGAGCGTGCCACCCGCTACACGCTGACGATCCCCAGACCCCGGCGCGGCATCCGCCGCGCCGGGCGCCGACTGGCGGTGGCCGCCGTCGCCGCGGTCGGCGCGATGTGCGTGTCCGTCTGCCCGGACGGCGTCGTACAGGAGGCGCCGCCGTCCAAGGAGCTCCGGGCCGGCCCGACGGCCCCGCTCCCCGGCAGGCCCAGGCGGCGGCGAGGACGGCGGCGGGTGCGGTGACGCCGTTCTCTGGCTACGAGGCCGACGTGGGAACGCCGGGCGGGGGGTGCGGCCGTCCGGTCGTTGACCTCGGCGTCGGCGATGCAGTATTGCTGACCTCGGCGCCGACGACGCAGTATTCAAGCGCCGCCCTGGAGGCTTCGGGCCATTCCGCCTCCGGCCCCAGTCTCACCGGAGCCGTAAAGACCTGCCCGCCGCAGTCCCGGGCCGCCGTGACGACCCACGTGACCCTGTCCGCCGGCCGGCAGACTCTGACACTCGACCAGGACAGCGTCGGCTGGAACACCAACTACCTCGGCTTCGCCGCGACGGTCCTGGAACCGCCCGCCACCTGGGGCGCCCGTACCCAGACCCTGACTCTCGGCGGCAGCACCGACGGCACCGCCTTCAGGCGTCCGAATCCCAGATCTGGACCATCTGGCCCCACCGGCTCCACGGTGCCGCCGGACTCCCCGTCGGGTGGCACCGTCATGTGCGCGGCCGGGTGCTGGACGCAGTCTCAAGACGTCACATGAGATCTTGCAGGCTGCATGCGATGCCTGCCGTTGACCGGGCTTCGGGGCGGCTTCGGGAGCACAGGGCCTCCACCGGCGGCTTCGCGCGCCTGACGGCCGTCCCGAAGCATCCCTGCCGAGCAGGGCGAATTCGCCGGGGATGCGCCGACACCCCCGGGAGTTGTTCTCGCGGGCCACGCGCGGGACAAGCACGGGACAAGCACGGGACAAGAACCGGGAAGGAGCGAGGGGTCGGCGGCCTGCCGGATCGCCTACGACGAGAGGCAGCCCCCTGACGACGGCGGATGAGGTCACGGTGCCGCCTCAGGACGTCTCGGGCGAGTCGATCAGATGCAGTTGCCGTGGCTTCGGCCCGGGGACCCGGTGGAGGAGCGCGGCGCCCCCGCAGGCGAGGGGATGTCGGACCCTTCCGCCGAGATGCCGACGGAGTCTTCCGAAGACGATCACGGGTGGGGTTGAGCGGGTCCTGTGCCGCGTGACCGTCCAGCACCGAGCCCCGACGCCGCTCGCTGCCGTGGTGGTGGGACCGCCAAGTGAAATACACCAGTGCCGTTTCTGTCGGCCCGGGCGTCCGCGACGGGTAGGTTTCCTGCGGCCCATGTCCACGGGAACGATTTCCGTGGAAGCCGCTCCTTGACCGCGGATACCCGTCAGACCCTCCTCCCAGGAGAGAACACAAGACATGTCTGCACAAGATTCTGCGCAACACCCACCCCAGCGCATCGGCGTCGTGGTCGAGTCCTTGTCCGGGGAGACGCGTGTCGCGGCGACGCCGCCGACGGTGCGTCAACTGCTCGGCCTCGGATACGAAGTGGTAGTGGAGTCCGGGGCCGGCGCGGCCTCCGGCTTCGGCGACCAGGCTTACCTCGATGCCGGCGCCGGTATCGGCCAGGCCTGGAACGCGGACGTCGTCCTGAAGGTGAACGCTCCTTCCGGCACGGAGATCACCCGGCTGCGGGAAGGCGCGACCGTGATCGCCCTGCTGGCCCCGGCGCAGCAGCCCGAGTTGCTGCGGACACTGGCCGCTGCCGGGGTGACCGCGCTGGCGCTGGACGCGGTGCCGCGCATCTCGCGTGCTCAGTCGATGGACGTGCTGTCGTCGATGGCGAACATCGCCGGATACCGGGCGGTCATCGAGGCCGCGCACGTCTTCGGCCGGTTCTTCACCGGCCAGGTCACCGCTGCGGGCAAGGTGCCACCGGCGAAGGTGCTCGTCGCCGGCGTGGGCGTGGCCGGTCTGGCGGCGATCGGCGCGGCCTCCAGCCTCGGTGCGATGGTACGGGCCACCGACCCGCGCCCTGAGGTCGCGGACCAGGTGAAGTCGCTGGGCGGCGAGTACCTCCCGGTGGACGTCACCCAGGAGACGAGCACCGACGGCTACGCCAGGGCGACCTCAGCCGACTACGATCGCGCCGCCGCCGAGCTCTACCACCGGCAGGCCGAGGACGTGGACATCGTGATCACCACCGCGCTGATCCCGGGCCGGCCGGCGCCGTGTCTGCTGTCCGCCGACGACGTGGCCGTCATGAAGCCGGGCAGCGTCATCGTCGACATGGCGGCGGCCCAGGGCGGCAACGTCGAGGGCACCGTGCCGGGGCGCGCGGTGGTCACCGACAACGGTGTCACCATCATCGGCTACACCGACCTCGCGTCCCGGCTCCCCGGCCAGGCCTCGCAGCTGTTCGGCACGAACCTGGCGAACCTACTGAAGCTGCTGACCCCGGGCAAGGACGGGCAGTTGGTGATCGACTTCGACGACGCCGTGCAGCGGGCCGTGACCGTGGTGCGGGACGGCGACGTCACCTGGCCTCCACCACCCGTAGCTGTCTCGGCCGCGCCCGCCGCGCCGCCGCAGACCGCGCCCGCCGAGCCCGAGCCGAAGCAACCCAGGCTGACGCCCGCGCGGGGTTTCGGCCTGATCGGGCTCGGCATGGTCGCCATGTTCTTGCTGGTGGCCTTCGCACCGGCCCAACTCGCCGGAAACTTCACCGTGTTCGCCCTGGCCGTCGTGATCGGCTACTACGTCATCGGCAAGGTGCACCACGCGTTGCACACGCCACTGATGTCGGTGACCAACGCGATCTCCGGGATTGTCGTGATCGGCGCCCTGTTGCAGATCGGGCACGAGAACCGGCTCGTCACCGCGCTGGCCTTCTTGGCGATCCTGCTGACGAGCGTGAACATCTTCGGAGGCTTCGCCGTGACCCGCCGCATGCTGTCCATGTTCTCGAAAGGCTGAGCCGAGATGACCTCACTGACGGCATCCCACGCTGCCGACCTGGTCGCCGCCCTGTTGTTCATCCTGAGCCTGGCAGGCCTGTCCCAGCACCGCACCTCCCGCGCCGGCGTCGTGTACGGCATCGCCGGCATGGTTCTCGCACTGGTCGCCACGGTCGTGGTGGCGGCGCAGGGCATCACCGCCGGGGCGGTGGCCCTGATCGTGCTGGCGATGGCACTGGGCGGGGCGATCGGTCTGTGGCGGGCCCGCCGCGTCGAGATGACGCAGATGCCCGAACTCATCGCGGTGCTGCACAGCTTCGTCGGCCTCGCAGCGGTGCTGGTGGGCTGGAACAGCTACCTGGAGGTGGAAGCGCACGGCAGGGCGCAGACCCGGATCGATGCCGACCTGCTGGACATCCACCACGCCGAGGTGTCCATCGGCATCTTCATCGGCGCGGTCACCTTCACCGGCTCGATCGTCGCGTTCCTGAAGCTCTCGGCGCGCATCAAATCCCGTCCGCTGACGCTGCCGGGCAAGAACGCGCTGAACCTCGGCACGCTCGGCGCCTGCGTCGTACTGACCGTCTGGTTCACCATGAGCCCGGACCTGGCGCTGATGATCACGGTGACCGTGCTGGCGCTGGCGCTCGGCTGGCACCTGGTCGCCGCGATCGGCGGTGGCGACATGCCCGTCGTCGTCTCCATGTTGAACAGCTACTCGGGCTGGGCGGCGGCCGCGGCCGGCTTCCTCCTCGACAACAACCTGCTCATCGTCACGGGCGCGCTGGTGGGCTCTTCCGGTGCCTACCTGTCCTACATCATGTGCAGGGCGATGAACCGCTCCTTCCTCTCCGTCATCGCGGGCGGATTCGGTATCGAGGCGCCTTCCGGCCGGGAGGAGGAGCGGGGCGAGCACCGGGAGGTGCGGGCCGCGGAGGCGGCCGAGATGCTCGCCCAGGCCCGCTCGGTGATCATCACCCCCGGTTACGGCATGGCCGTCGCCCAGGCCCAGCACCCCGTGGCGGAGCTGACGCGCCGGCTGCGTGCGCGGGGCGTCGAGGTCCGCTTCGGCGTCCATCCCGTCGCCGGGCGTCTGCCCGGGCACATGAACGTCCTGCTGGCCGAGGCGAAGGTCCCGTACGACATGGTCCTGGAGATGGACGAGGTCAACGACGACTTCGCAGGTACCTCGGTCGTGCTGGTCATCGGTGCGAACGACACCGTCAACCCGGCCGCGACCGAGGACCCGGCCAGCCCGATCGCCGGCATGCCGGTGCTGCGGGTCTGGGAGGCGGACCAGGTCGTGGTATTCAAGCGCTCCATGGCCTCCGGTTACGCGGGTGTGCAGAACCCGCTGTTCTTCCGTGAGAACAGCAGCATGCTCTTCGGCGATGCCAAGCAGAGCGTCGAGGACATCCTGGCCGCGCTCGGCACCGACGGGTCCCAGGGGGCGGCCCCGGCCGCGCGGCAGACGACGGCGGCCGGCCGGTGAGCCGGCCACCTCAGGCGCTGTTCCGCCACCGGTGTCTCGGACGGACGCGGTGATCCGAATGGCCCGCGGACGCGCGACAGTACGATCCGCACGACCGCGTCGGTCGGGTGCCGGACCTTCGGATCGGCGATGTCGTCGACGCGGTGGCGGTAGCCACGATCGGCGTCTTCCAAGGCCCTCGTCGGAGGGTTCGTCAGGAGAGCGCAGCAACTCGGCGTGAAAGCCGGGCGTGGGTGCGCCCGGCGGCCGGTTCGTCCGCCGCCTCGGCTCAGGCGGCGGACGAACGTGCCGGTCACTCCTGGACGCACGACCGGAACCGGGGCGCAGGGTGGTCACCGACCGCCGGCCGGTGGAGAACGGGACGTCGGTGGTCGCTGGTTTGTCGAAGGCAACTCCCCGGTGAAGTGCCCGTTTTTATTGCGGACGCCCCATGGGCCGAAGTCGGCGGTGCAGCCGAAGTCGGCGGCGTAGTCGTGCCCGTCGTCTCCGCCCTCGGCAAGACCGACCGCGGCGGTAGCCACGGGTACGCACGACGAGCGCGTGGACGGGACATCTCTGCGATGCGGTGGCTGTGCCCGGCGGGTGCGCACGGCCACCAGCGGCAGGGCGGAGGCCGCCGGTTCGGCCGGGTGCTCTACGGCACGGGACTCCCCGGGCCCGACGCCTAAACTGGACGGGCGCGAGTGCGCCGGTTGTGAGATGCGGGCCGGACGGGAGAGGACTGTGACGGAGAACGTCGGTGGCTTCGGGGACCCGTCGGCCGAGGTGCTGGCGGTGGCCGCCGCCGCGTTCGGACTGCTCGCTTCTTCTGCCCGACTGCACCTGATGTGGGCCCTGTCGCAGGGCGAGAGCGACGTCACGCACCTCGCCGACCGGGTGGGCGGAGCGCTGCCCGCGGTCAGCCAGCACCTGGCGAAGCTGAAGCTCGCCGGACTCGTGCGCTCGCGCCGCGAGGGTCGGCGCCAGGTCTATTTCATCGACGATCCGGATGTCGTGACGCTCGTGAGAGTGATGATCGGGCAGCTGACGGTTCGCTCGCAGCAGGCGTCCGCTCCGGTACGGCTGCTGCACGGGACCGGTGGCTGAGACCACCGTGGCCTCGGGACGGGACCTCGGCCCGCGAGTTCCGGCGGCCGTGTCGGCGTTTGAGGTCGGTGACGGTGCAGGCGAGGCGCCCGGCCCCGGACTCTCCGCGCCGACCTTGCTGAGGCGCTGAGCAACGCCGGGCACACCGTCGGCTTCCTCGGCGACGGCGTCAACGACCTGCCCGCCCTGGGCGCCGCCGACGTCGGTATCGCCCCACGCGATGCCGCCGACGTGGCCCAGGAGCGAGCGGACGTGGTGCTCGCCGAGACGGACCTCACCGCGATCGCCCATGCCATCGGCGCCGGTCGGTGTGCGGGCGGCAACATCGCCACCTATCTGCGCATCACGCTGTCCTCCAACCTCGGCAACGTGATCGCGATGCTCTCCGCGGGCCTGCTCGTGCCCTTCCTGCCGATGCTCCCGGCACAGGTTCTCACCCAGAACCTGTGCTTCGACGCCGCCCAGCTCGACTTCGCCCACGGCCGCCCCGCCGACCCGGTGCTGCGCCGGCCGACCCTGCTGCGCCCGCGCGACCCGCTGCGCTTCATCACCGGGTTCGGGGTGCTCAACGCGCTGGCCGACCGCGCCACCTTCGCGGTACTGGCCTTCGTCCTGCACGGACTTGGCACGGGCGTCGACGAGGCCGTGTTCCACTCCGGCTGGCTCAGCGAAAACCTGATCACTCAGGCCCTGGTGATGGTGCTGCTGCGCATCGGCCGCCGCGGCGCCGAGGCCCGCAGGCCCGGCCCGGCCGGCTGGGCCGCGACCGCCCTGGCCGTCGTCGGTCCGGCGCTGCCGGCTTCGCCGCTCGGACTGAAACAACCGCGTCGGCTCCGGGCCGTGCAACGACCAGTTTCTTCAGGTGTCGTCGTTGGTTTGCAAGATTGCGCAATAATCGAAGTCAGCGGGGGTGTGGCCCCGGTGGTCGGGGAGGAAGGGCGTCTATGCCGCGCGGGGAGATTCGGCGAGTGCGTGAGGCGAATCTGCGGTTGGGTGCCGCCCTGGCTGAAGTCGAAGGAGTCTACGCGGCGTTGCTGAGAGCAGGTTCCTCCGAAACGCGCCGAAGACTGCAAGCCGACCTGGCACGCGCCGCCGGGCGCCTCGCGGCTTTGGCGGCTTCGCCGGCGGAGGCTCCGTCTCGGCCCGTTGTCGCGCAGCGCTCGCGCCGGGGGCGTCGACGGGCTCTGGCCGAGCGTGGCGCCGCGTGGATCATCGCGCGGTACGGGCGGAACGAGCGCTGAGGTCGGGCAGGACCGGACGGTGCGTTCACCTGTCCCTCGTGAGATCCCTCGGCTGTGACATCACACAGGGGCGTGCTGCTGGATCCATAAGTTTGCTAGATTGCGCAATCACGCAACTGAGGTGGCAGCGCTGCATCTGCCCGTACACCGCCGCGCGTGCCCGGTCCTGTTCCTGAGGGCCTGGCATGACGGGCCCGACCGTTCGTGGGAGTGGGACGATGAGCGACCCGTGGGACGGCGCAGGCGGCCAGGCCATGCGCAGCCGTACAGGCCGGGTGCCCGGACAGCGTATGACCGAGAGTGACCGTCGGCGTCCGCACGGCGGTCGGGTGGCTGATCGCGCGGCTTCTCGCTCGAGCGGTGGGCGCGCCGCGGCACAGCGCCCGGCCCGTCGGGCGGGCCGCGGTAAACGGATCCTGAAGTTCCTTGCGCTCAGCGTGTCCGTACTCGTGCTGGTGACCGCCGGCGCCGGCTGGTGGTTCTACGAGCACCTGAACGGCAACATCCACAGCCTCTCGCTCGACGGCAAGGGCGGCTCCGAGAAGGCCGACGCCTTCGGCCGGACCCCGATCAACATCCTGGTGATGGGCTCGGACGGCCGCACCAGCGCCGAGGACTGCAAACTCGGCGGCGGCTGTTCGCACACCGGGGTGCAGACCGGCGGCAACGCGGACGTGGAGATGGTGGTCCACATATCCGCCGACCGCTCCAACGCCACCGTCATGAGCGTGCCCCGCGACACCATGGCCCAGATCCCGGCCTGCAAGGACAGCGAGAGCGGCCAGTCCACGAACGGCTACTACGGCCAGATCAACAGCGCGCTGCAGTACGGGCCGGCCTGCCAGGTGGCCACGATCCACCAGCTGACCGGCATTCCCATCGACCATTTCGTCAAGCTCGACTTCTCGGGCGTGGTCAAGATGTCCGACGCGGTCGGCGGAGTCTCCGTGTGCGTCAGCGATGACGTCTACGACACCTACTCGCACCTGAAGCTGTCCAAGGGTGACCACACCGTCAAGGGCGTCGCGGCGCTGGAGTTCGTCCGTTCCCGGCACGGTTTCGGCGACGGCAGCGACCTCGGCCGTACCGTCTCCCAGCACATCTTCCTCAGCTCGATGATCCGCAAGTTCAAGAGTGCGGGCACGCTCACGGACCCCACCGCGGTCTACGGCCTCGCGGACGCCGCCACCAAGGCGCTGACCGTGGACGACGGCCTGGGCAGCGTCGACAAACTGATCGGGCTTGCCTCCGACGTGAACAAGGTCCCCGCCCAGCAGATGACCTTCACGACGATGCAGACGGCCCCCGACCCGGCCGACAAGGACCGGGTGGTGGTGGGCCCCGGCGCGAAGTCGCTCTTCTCCGCCATCGCCAACGACCAGTCCCTGACCGCCGGGTCGGGCAAGAAGTCCGCGGAGGCTACGGCCACCGCTTCGGCCGTGCCCGCCTCGCAGGTCGCCGTGACGGTCGAGAACGGCACCACCGTCCCCGGCCGCGCCTCCGCCATCGCCACGGCGCTCACCGACAAGGGCTTCAGCTCCGGGACGACCACGGCCAATGCGTCGCGCGCGGCGACGACCACCACGCTGACGTATGGCAACGGTCAGAAGGGCGAGGCCCAGACGGTCGCCAAGGCGCTCGGCCTGTCCGGCACGCACCTGAAGCAGGGCACCGGCGCGGGTTTGGCTCTGGTCATCGGCAGCGACTGGCCCAGCGGCACCAGCTACCCCGAGGGCACCCCCGCTCCGGCGCCCGCCGACACCAAGGCCGCGGTCTCCCATGCCAACGCCTCCACCGCCGACCAGGCCAAGACCTGCGCCACGGTCAGCCCGTACAGGACCGTCAGCCTCAACGGCGTCTCCATGACCCCGTCCCAGGCGTACGCAGCGGCACGGAGCGTGCCGGACTCCGACTCCTGACGGGCCCGCGACGAATCCGCCCGGCGGTTATAGAGTTGCGCAAGGCTGCAATCCAGGAAGGGTGGGTGGGATGCTCCGCAACGGGCTCGAACCCTGGCAGCTGCTGGTCGTGGCGGTCGTCATCATCCTGCTCTCCGGGGCCAAGAAGCTGCCGGAGGCCGCACGCGGGCTGGGCAGGTCTCTGCACATCCTCAGGAACGAGGGCAAGGCCATGAAGGACGAGGGCGGTGCCCAGCCCTCCGCCTCCGAGGCCGACGGTGCGTCCGACGGGCCCGCGCTCCGGATCATCCGGTCGACCCCCGCGGAGGCGGCGACGGGCCGTCCGTCGACCGAGCGCAATCGGGCTCGCTGAGTCACGTTCACTGCGCCGGTCGGAACTTTGGGGGGCTGACTGGCGGGCCCCGGAGGCGACGGGAACGCATCGGTGGTCAGAATCGTTCGACCGGCCGCCCCCGCACGGCAGGCCGAGGCGGGCGGCAAGAAGGCCGCCCGCGTTGCAGGGGCACGGCCCGCGACCTGCCCCCCTCGGGCGGCTCGAAGAGAGTTGTCACGGGGGAGCGTGAGGGGCGACCGGCCCGTCGGTCCGGGCGCGGTCTCCGGCAGGAGAGTCCGCCCTTGCCCGTCTGCTCATCGCCGATGCGCTGCACCGTACGACAGGTTGGAGCACAGGTCGTCGTCCGCGGAGCGGGCTTCGTTCGCGACCGAGCTGGGGACGACGGCCGGTGCTGCCGAGGCGGCGTCGGCCTCGTAGGACGCACCTACGACGACGTTGACGCCCGACCCGCCGATGGCTTGCAGTTCCGCGCCGGGGAAGAGCTTGGCGACGGTCTCTGCCCGTGCCCGCAGTCCGGTGCCGTACTGGATGACGGTGGTGATATGCCGCCGGCCGGCGGCATTGGCGGTGCCGGTGACCGTGAAGCCGTGCGCCGTGAGCCCCGATGCGGCCGCGGCTGCCAGCCCGCTGGTGGTGGTGCCGTTGTAGACGGCGACGTCGATGCCGGTCCCGGAGACGCTCTCGCGCACCGTCGGTGAGGGGGAGACGGAGGCTTCGGCGTTGTCCTTCCCGCCGCCCGCGTTCTTGCCGTCGATGGTGCGATCGGCCTTGAGCGCGGACCACAGCTCGGTGGCGTCCGGCTCGACGACGGCGACCCGGTGGCCCAGGTACCGCCAGGGGACGGTCACGAACTTCGTGTTGTGCAGGTCGATGTCCTTCAGGGTCATGACGAAGGAGATCAGCTTGTGGGCTGTGCCGAGACCGGGGTCGACCGTCATGGATTCGGTGGCGGCGGTGGCAAGCGGCAACAGCTTGGTGGGGGTGAACCCGTCGCTCTTGATCTTTTTGAGGAGGCTGGAGACGAACGCCTGCTGGCGCTTGATCCGCCCGATGTCGGAGCCGTCACCGACGCCGTGCCGGATGCGGACGTAGTCGAGTGCCTTCTGCCCGGAGACGGTCTGCTCGCCCTTCTTGAAGATCAGCTTGCCCTTGGTGGCGCGGTTCGGGTTGAGGTCCCCCTGGAAGAGGTCCTGGGGGAGGCACACCTGTACCCCGCCGACCACGTCGGTCAGTGCGGCGAAGCCTTTGAAATCGACGACGACGGTGTGGTCGACGCGCAGGCCCGAGAACCGCTCCACGGTGTTCTGGGTACAGGCCGGGTTGCCCTTCCGCGTCTGCCCGACCGAGAACGCCGTGTTGAACATGATGTTGGTCTGGGGCCTGGTCCAGGTGCCGTCGGGCAGCTCGCACGGAGGAATGGTGACCAGGGTGTCGCGCGGGATGGACACGGCCAACGCGTGCTTGCGGTCGGCGTAGACGTGCAGCAGGAACGCCGTGTCCGAGCGACCGATGTCGTCCCTGCTGCCGCCGCCCAGTGCACTGTTGCCGTCGACGCGTGCGTCGGAGCCGATGACCAGGACGTTCTGGCCCTTGGAGGAATCGGCGTCGGGCCGGTTCTTGGACAGGCCGCCCGCGTCGAAGGTGTGGATGTCGCCGTTCAGCTGCAGGTAGATCCAGCCCAGTCCGGCAAGACCCAGCACGGCCACGGCGAAGGCGATGGCGAGCAACGTCCGCAGCGGGCCGTGCTTGCGGTCCCGCGACGCACGGCGGCCCCCCGCCCCGCGGCCGAGAAGCGGTTCCGACCGGTGCCGGGAGCGGGCGGGCGGCGTCCGATTGCGGCTGGTGGTCATCGACGGTGCCTCATCGTTCCGACCCGTGCAGAGGGGGCTGGTGACCCCACCGCAGAGTTGCTTGGTTGCGCAGAGTAGCAATTGAGCGGGTGCTCGGTGGCGGGCGGTCACACTGCTTGCTGCCGGGCGCCGTACGTCCTAGGGGCTTGCGACATCGAAGCCGTATCGCAGCGGCTCGCTCTTCACGCCGTAGTCCCGGCGGTAGACGAACACGCCTTCCGCGCGCAGGCCCGGTGGTGTGCCGTCCACCGGACAGGGGTAGGTCACCTGGATCACTCGCGGCCGGTCGGTGACCCTTATCCGCGTGCCGTCCGCCGGGCCGCCGACGAGCACCGCAGTCTCCGAGGCCGTTGCATCGGTCGTCTCCACGGACAACAGTTTAAGGGTTGCGCAAGTGATAAGTGGTCGATGATGGCATCGCGCCATCTCGGCTGCCGCGCTCGGGCGGCAGCCGGGTCGAACGTGGGGTGGTCGGCCGGTTCGGGTCGCTCGGCCTTCGTGAGTCGCATCCGCCCCGCAAGGTGGGGCTCCCTGGGTGAGGGTGACAACGTGTCGCTGAGCAGGGAGGCGCCGGGCCTGGGCGCCGTAGCGGTCGGCCTGGGCCGGTGCGTATGCGCCCCGGCGGCCAGGAGATCGCCCGTTGCGATCCGCCCGCTCGTCCTGGGTGAGGTCGCGGTCGACGTCTCGGCAGATGGTCTGCACGGTCGCGTCAGGCTTCGGAAGCGCAGCATCCCCTGGCCGTACGGTCCTGTCGGCGCTGGCTGTGGCAAGGGTGCGCCCATCCGGACCGAGCTCCACCGAACACGCCTTGCCCATGTGGTCCGTGAGCCGATCGCTCGGTGCAGTCCGGGCTGCCCGACTGCCCGTTGCGGTTCAGGTGGCGTCGGGGTCGTAGCCGTGCGCGGGGGCGTGCTCCGGCGGGGCCGCTCGGTTCGCCCCGCTCCCGGTCCGCCCGGTCGACCCGGTTCGCGCGGCCCGCTCGGTCGACTCGCCGTTCACCGCGTCGGCGAGTTCCGCCAGCTCCGCCCCCGGGTCCAGGGCGGAGCGGATCTCCTCGATCCCGAGGCCGTCGCCGTCGAGGAGGTGCTTGCGCACGAACGTTTTCGGGTGCAGGTCCTCCAGCTCCAGGTCCTTGAACTCCGGACCCAGTTCCGAGCGGACGTCCTCCTTGGCGGCCTCGGAGAACGCGCGGACCTTCCGCAGGATTCCGGTCGCCTTCTGTACGGCCTCGGGCAGCTTGTCGGGGCCGAAGAGCAGGATGATCAGGATCCCCAGGACGAGCAGGTCCAGGGGGCTCACGTCGAACGGCATCGGTGCCTGCTTTCTGTCCTCGAAGGGGGTGCCGGGCTCACGGCCGTACCAACTGGGTCTCGGCGGCGTTGACGTCCGTGGCCGGCGCCGGCGGGGGCCGGCGGGCGGTGTCGCTGACCTTGATCAGGACTGCGACGAGCAGCCAGTTGGCGACCATGGACGAGCCGCCCTGGGCGAGGAACGGCAGGGCCTTGCCGGTGAGGGGGATCAGTCCGGTGACACCGCCGCAGACGACGAAGACCTGCAGGACGAGTGCCGTGGCCAGACCGCCGGCGAGCAGTTTGCCGAACGGGTCGGTGACGGTCAGGGCGGTGCGCAGGCCGCGCTCGGCGAGCAGCGCGTAGAGCAGGATGACGAGCGTCACCCCGACCAGGCCCAGTTCCTCGCCGACCGTGGTGAGGATGAAGTCACTGCGCCCGGCGAAGCCGATGAGCTCTGGGTGGCCCTGGCCGAGGCCGGTGCCGAGGATGCCGCCCGAGCCGAAGCCGAACAGGGCCTGGGCGGCCTGGTCCGAGATCAGCCCCGCAGGGCGCTTGTCGGGCGGCAGGAAGATGTCCATGGGATGCAGCCAGGCGACGACACGGCCGTGCACGTGCGGTTCGAAGGAGCCGACGACGAAGGCGCCTACGGCGAACAGCGCGACGCCGAACACCACCCAGCTGGTGCGCTCGGTCGCGATGTACAGCATGATCACGAACAGACCGAAGAAGATCAGCGAGGTGCCGAGGTCCCGCTCGAAGACCAGGACGAGCAGGCTCAGGATCCACACGGCCGCGACCGGGCCGAGCTGGCGCCCTCGCGGCAGGTACATGCCCATGAGGCGTCGGCCGGCGAGCGCGAGGGCGTCCCTGCGCAGCGTCAGGTATCCGGCGAAGAACACCACGATGATGATCTTCACGAACTCGCCGGGCTGGAAGGACAGCGGCCCGATGAAGATCCACCGCTTGGCGCCGTAGACGTCGCCGGGATAGAACGCCGGCGCCATCAGCAGGACGAGCCCCAGGGTGATCGTGACGTACGGATAGCGCTGCAGCCTGCGGTGGTCCCTGAGCAGGGTCACCGACGCGGCGAATACCGCCACCGCGATGCCGCACCACATCAGCTGCCCGGACGCGGCGGCCGCCGCGTGGCGGTAGTGGGCGGCGTAGGCGAGGTCCAGCCGGTGGATCAGGACGAGACCCAGACCGCTGAGCAGGGTGGCCAGCGGCAGGATCAGCGGATCGGCGTGGGGCGCGGACCGGCGTACGGCGACATGGCACACCATGGGAAGTACGACCGCCGCCAGGCACGTGAGTGCCATGCTCGGCGGCAGCTTGCCGCTGACGGCGAGGGCCGTCTCGGCATAGCCGTAGCAGCAGATGAGGATCGCGCCGAGCAGGAGAACCAGTTCCAGGTTCCGGTCGCTCAGGCGTCCTGGGCGGCCTGGCCGCACGGCCAGTTTCGCCGGTCCACGCCGACCAGTCATGTCTTCCCCTCAATCGGTTCCACCGCCGGAACCCCGCTCCGGGCCACGGTCAACAAGGTTATATGGTTGCGCAACTAGGCAACTGAACTGTAGCCGAGGCCGGGCGAGTGGAGGGTCGACGTGGTGGCACGCAGGTGGGGGCGGCGCAAGGCGTGGGCGGTGTTGATCGGGGTGAGCGTGGTCCTGGCGCTCGTGAGCTACCTCGCCGTCCGGTTCATCCGCTCGACGACTCTCGACGAGTGCACGGCGCACGGCCCGGACGGCACGAGGGTCACGCTCGACCTGGACCAGGCGTCCCACGCCGCGACCATCGCGGCCGTGGCCCATGCTCGCGGTCTGCCGGAACGGGCCGTCACCATCGCCCTGGCGACCGCGATCCAGGAGTCCAGACTCCGCAACCTCGCCTACGGGGACCGGGATTCTATCGGTCTGTTCCAGCAGCGCCCGTCCCAAGGCTGGGGCAGCCCCGCGCAGATCCGCGACCCCGTGTACTCGTCGGGCCGGTTCTTCGACGCGCTGGTCAAGGTGCCGGACTACCTCGATCTGCCAGTCACCGTCGCCGCGCAGAACGTCCAGCACAGCGACTACCCACAGGCGTACGCCCAGCACGAGAACATGGCCGCGACGCTGGCCGACGTCCTGACGGGGCGGGAGGGCCCGGCATTGAGCTGCACGGTGAGCGGGGCCGATCCGACCCCCTCCGACGCAGGAAGCGGTGCGTCGGGCGCCGTGAGCGAGGCCGGTGACGGTGGTGGTGTCGCGGTAGCCGTCCGGCGGGAGTTCGGCGACGCGCCCGCCGCCCTGCCCGCGACCGGCGGCGGCAACGTCAGCTACCCGATCGCGACCGGTCAGACTTCCACGGGCTGGTCCCTCGCCCTGTGGCTGGTCTGCCACGCCACCCAACTGCACGCCACATCCGTGACGTTCGACGGCCGGCGCTGGAGCAGCACCGCCTCGAACCAGGGCTGGACGCGCCCCGCACCCGATCCCGGGCAGAGCGGGACGCTGGCGGTGGCGCTGGGTTAGGCCCTGTCGTCAAACTCCAGGGCGATGGTCAGGCCGCGTTCCACAGACGGGCAGCATGGCTCATGGCCGGCTGTCACCTCGCCGACGCCGGGGCCGACGCGCCGGGCTCGCTGAGGGCGCGGCGGCGCCGGGCGATGTCGTCCGGGTTCCAGCCGGGGTGGGGGACGGAGCCGAGGAGCAGGCGGGTGTAGGGGTGCTGGGGAGCGCCGAGCAGTTCGGTCATGGGGCGGTGTTCGACGGGGCTCCCGCGCAACAGGACGAGCGCTTCGTCGCAGACGTAGCGGACCACGGCCAGGTCGTGGCTGACGAAGACCAGGCCGATGCCGGAGTCGCGGCGGATGTCGGCGAGCAGGTTGAGCACCTGCGCCTGGACGGAGACATCGAGGGCGGAGACCGCCTCGTCGAGGACCAGGACGGCCGGCTCCACGGCCAGTGCTCGGGCGATCGCGGCGCGTTGGCGCTGACCACCGGAGAGCTGGCGGGGCAGCGCCGCGGCCTCCCGGCCGCCGAGGCCGACCTGGGCGAGCAGTTCGCGGACCCGGGCAGCGCGAAGGGCCCGGTCGCGGTGGCCGTGCAGCCGCAGGACGCCCTCGACGGTCGCGCCGATACTGAGGCGGGCGTCCAGGGAGAGATACGGGTCCTGGAAGACGATCTGGACGGCCTTGGCGCGGGCCAGCCGTGCCGCCCGGTCGCGGACCGAGGGGGCGAGCGGGCGGCCGAGCACGTGGATGCTGCCGGCGTCCGGGTGTTCCAGCCCGACCAGCATGCGGGCGGTGGTGGTCTTGCCGGAGCCGGACTCTCCCACAAGGCCGAGCGCGCCGCCGGGCGGCAGGGTGAAGGAGACGCCGTCGACGGCGGTGACGGGACCGTAGGTCTTGCGGAGTCCGCAGACTTCGAGGAGGGCGGTCATCGGTGGATCTCCCTGGCGGTGGTGGGGAGTTCGGCGACGCGGACGCAGGCTGCCGACCGGTGCTCCGTCAGGGACAGCAGCTCCGGCGGGGACTGATCGCAGCGGCCTGGTTCGGCGTAGGGGCAGCGGGCCGCGAAGGCACAGCCGGGCGCCGACTCGGCGAGCCCGAGGGGCGCGCCCGGGACCGGGCGCAGCCGCTCCAGCGGACCTTCGAGCGGCGGGGTGGAGCCGAGCAGGCCGATGGTGTACGGGTGGCGGGGAGTGCCGAACAGCTCGGCGGCCGGGGCGGATTCGACGATCCGGCCGGCGTACATCACGTAGACGCGGTCGCAGCTGGCGGCGGCGAGCTCGATGTCGTGGGTGATCAGCAGCAGTCCCAGCCCGCGTTCGCGCTGCAGCCGGCCGAGCAGGGCCATGATCTCGGCCTGGGTGCTGACGTCCAGCGCGGTGGTGGGTTCGTCGCAGAGCAGCAGCCGGGGTTCGCCCGCCAGAGCCCCGGCGATCATGACGCGTTGCAGCATGCCGCCGGAGAGCTGGTGCGGATACTGCCGCAGGTGGCGCGGCGGGTCGGGCAGGCCGACGGCGGCGAGCAGCTCCAGCGCGCGCTCCTCGGCCCGGCGGCGGGGCCGGCCGTGGGCCCGGCGCAGCGGCTCGGTGAGGAAGTCACCGAGCCGGCGGACCGGATTGATACCGGCCCGTGGGTCCTGGAAGACCATCGCGGCGGCGCCGGTGCGGACCTGGGCCAGTGCTGCCGGCGGCGCGCCGTCCAGGTCGACGCCGTCGACCTGGACGCGGCCGCTGGTGCGCGCGCCGGGCGGCAGCAGGCCGAGCGCGGAGCGGGCGGTGACCGATTTGCCGGAGCCGGATTCGCCGACCAGGCCGACGATCTCGCCGGCGGCGACGTGCAGACTGACCGCGTCCAGCACGGGCCGTGCCGCGCCCGGGAGTTCGACGGTCAGAGCGTCGATCGACAGCAGTGCCGTTTCGTGGAGTGCGGTGACGGTCATCGGGTCTCCCTTCCGGCGAGCCGGTCGCCGTACTGCTCGCCGACGACGTTGAAGGCGACCACGACCAGCACCACGGCCGCGGCCGGTACCACGGCGGAGAGCGGCCGGGCGGCGAGCACCGCCGCCTGCGCCTGGTTGATCATCGCTCCCCAGTCCGGCGTCGGCGGCTGCACGCCGAGCCCGAGGAAGGACAGCGCGGCCAGGTCCAGCAGCGCGTATCCGAAGTTGACGGTGGACTGGGCGAGCACCGTCGGCGCGATATTGGGCAGCAGCCGCCGCACCGCGACGAAGGCCGGTGCGTGGCCCTGGACGAGATAGGCCGCGACATAGGACCGGGTCTTCTCCTGGGCGGTCAGGCCGCGCACCAGGCGGGCGCTGTAGGGGAGGTAGGCGATGGCCATGGCCAGCACCGGTGCGCCCAGTCCCTTGCCGAAGAGGGCGACCGCGAGGATCGCCAGCAGCAGCGAGGGGAAGGCGAAGAGGACGTCGAGGACCCGGCCGATCACCGCGTCCACGCGTCCGCCGCGCCAGCCGCTCCACAGGCCGACCGCGATACCGCAGAGGCTGGAGAAGACGACCACGCCCAGTGGCCCGAGCAGGCTGGTTCGGGCCCCCTCCAGCAGGGCGGAGAAGGTGTCGTGGCCGCCCTGGTCGGTGCCGAGCAGGTGGTCGGCGCTGGGGCCGGCCATGACGGTGGCGAAGTCGCCGACGGTCGGATCGTGCGGGGCCAGCCACGGCGCGAACAGTGCGACCAGGACGAAGAGGAGCAGCAGCGAAAGGCTGGTCCGGAAGAGCAGGCCGTGCGCGAGGAACCCGCGCCGCAGCCAGCCCGTCCCGGGACGGCGTTGCCATGCGGTGGGGTCAGCGGCGGTCATCGGGCTCCTCCTTGGGCGGCGACCCGCGGGTCGATCAGCGGATACACCAGGTCCACCAGGGTGTTGACGACCACGAAGACCGCGACCACGAGCAACACGAGGGCCTGGACCACCTGGAAGTCCAGCTCGTCGACGCACTGCACCAGCAGCGAGCCGATGCCGGACATCCCGAAGGCGGTCTCCACGATGGCGGTGCTCACCAGCATTCCGGAGACCAGCAGCCCGGAGACGGTGACGATCGGGCCGAGCGCGTTGCGGAAGACGTGGCGGCGCAGCACCGTGTGGCGGGGGGTGCCCCGGCTGAGCGCCACCTCGACATGCTCGCTGCCGAGCTGGTCCAGCATGGCGGTGCGGGTGACCCGGGTGACCATGGCCATGAAGGTCACCGACAGGGCGACGGCGGGCAGCACCACATGGTGCAACTGGTCCAGCAGGCCGGTGCCGTTGCCGATGGTGGGGAACCAGCCGAGGCGGACCCCGAAGACCGAGCGGAGCACGATCGCGGCGGCGAAGGAGGGCACCGCCGCGCCCACGGTGACCAGCAGCAGCACCCCCTTGTCGGTGCGGGTGCCGCGCCGCAGCGCGCCGAGCGCGCCCGCTCCGATCCCGGCCACCGCGATCATCAGTGTGGCTACGGCGACCAGCAGCAGCGAGGCGGGCAGCCGGGACCGGATGACCGCGCCGACGCTCTCGTGGAACAGGTAGGAGTGGCCGAAGTCGCCGTGCAGCACCGCGTCCAGCCAGTGCCAGTAGCGCACCAGGAAGGGCTGGTCGAAGCCGAACTGCCTGCGGATCGCGGCCATTTCGGCCGGGCTCGGGCTGCGGCCGCGGACCAGGAAGGAGACGGGGTCGCCGGGGGCGAGGTAGAGAGAGGAGAAGACCAGGAAGGAGGTCACCAGCAGGGTCACGCCCATGCCCGCCAGCTTGCGCAGCACGGCCACGGCGAGGCTCATCCGCCTGCTCCCTCGGCCCCGATCTCGGCCGCCCACGGGTAGTACAGATAGTCGATGGAGGGCTTGACACCGGTGATCCGGTTGCCGAGGAAGACCGAGACCGGCTCGGTGGAGAGCGGCAGCCAGGGCAGCTGGTCCATGGCGATCTGCTGCGCCCTGGCGGCGGCCGCGGTACGCACGGCCGGGTCGGCGGCGCCGACCGCCTGGTCGACGGCGGTGTCGAACTGCGGGTCCGACCAGTTGCCGTAGTTGCTGTAGGCGCCGGTCCGCAGCGAGCCGTACATGTCCAGCGGGTCGGTGATGGAGGTGTACCAGAAGGTCAGGAAGAGGTCGATGCCCTTGCGCGCGGCCGGGTCGGTGAACAGCGCGGTGTACTTGTCCGGGGAGATGGTGTCGATCTGCGGCTTGAGGCCGATGGCTGTGGCGGCCTGGGCGATGGCCTGGGTGATGATGGTGGTCTGCGAGTCCAGCGGGCTGGTGGCGATGACGACCTTCTGCCCGGTGACGCCGGCCCGGGCCGCCAACTGCTTGGCCCTGGCCGGATCGTAGGGGTACTTCGGAAGTGCCTTGAGCATGCTGTCGACGGTGCTGGGCGGGCTGCCGTTCCAGTTGTTGCGGGTGACCAGGTTGTCGGCCACGTCGCCGACTCCGGCCACGCCCGCCTTGATGATGCCCTCGCGGTCGATGGCCATCAGCAGCGCCTTGCGCACCTGGGGGGTGCCGAGCGGGCCCTTGAGGTTGTTGACGACCTCGTCGGCGACCGTGGTGTTCTGGCCGTAGTAGAGCTTTCCCTTGGCGGAGGCCGCGAGTTGGGCGTACGAGGACGGCGGGACCATCCAGCCGCCGTCGACCTCGCCGGTCTGGAAGGCGTTGACGCGGGCGGTGGCGTCGGCGAGGAAGACGAACTTCACCTGCCCGGCCTTGGCGCGCAGGGCCGGATCCCAGTAGCCGTCGAAACGCTTGAGGACGATGGACTGGCCGGGCTTCCAGGAGGAGAAGGAGAACGGTCCGGTGCAGTTGACGCCCTTGGCGGGGTTTCCGTAGTCCTTGCCGTCGGCCTTGAGCGTGGCTGCGGACTCGACGGTGCCGGGGCTGGCCGCCAGGTACTTGTTGAAGGTCGAGTCGGGGGTCTTCAGGGTGACGGTGACCTGCATCGGCCCGGTCTTGTCGACCGACTTCACGTTGCGGAAGGGGTAGGCCCAGTCGCTGCCCACGTTCGGGTCGAGGTTCCGGCGCAGCGAGGCGACCACGTCGTCGGCGGTGAGCTGTGTGCCGTCGTGGAAGTGGACGCCGCTGCGGATGGTGTAGACCCAGGTGGTGGGGGTCGGGTTGGTGTAGGCGGAGGCGAGGCCGGGCGACGTGGTCAGGTCCGGATTCCAGCGCAGCAGGCTCTCGCAGACGTTGGCCAGGACGGTGTTGGGCGGGTAGTCGAAGGAATAGGCGTAGTCGATCGAGGTCGGCTCTGCGAAGAGGGACCAGGTGAAGCCGTCGATATCGCCCTTGGCGGCGGCGGTGGAGGCGGTGAGGTGGTAGGCGGCGCTCGGGCCGGTGCTGCCGCCATGGGCGGTACCGGAGCAGGCGGTCAGAGCGAGGGCGGTCAGCGGCAGCGTCGCCAGGGCGATGGCTCTGCTGGCGGTCCTGAGGGTGGGCATGGGGGCCTCCGAGCGGCGGGCAGCGCGGACATGCGGGCAGCGGGGGTCAGTGGGCGAGGGGGAGGGT
>NZ_LGDV01000228.1 GCF_001280015.1 Streptomyces sp. MMG1121 | reverse complement strand
CGCTCCGGTCCGGCCGGGGGGGGAGGGCCGCGGGCCGCCGGGTCGGGCGGGCGGTCGGTCGGTCGGTCGGGTTCGGCTACGTCCGGTCCGGGGGTGTGAACAGTTCGTTCTGGGCGTGGTCCCGGGCGGTCAGGAGCGCTCCGCGCAGTACGGCCGTGCCGCCGAGGGTGCTCGCCCGTACCTCCGTGGGCAGCGGTGACATCCGGCGCAGCCGTTCCGCCACGAGCCCCGCGAGCACCGCGCCGCCGGCCTGCCCGGCCTCCCCGCCGAGCACCACACAGCCGGGGTCGAGGACGGCCACGACGGAGGCGACTCCCACGGCGATCCGGTCGGCGAGGGCGTGAAGGAAGCGGCCGGCCGGGTGGTCACCGGGGATCGCCGCGGCTGGGGCGGAGCCTTCGCCGTGATCGGACTCGGCGTACCCCTCGGGGCGGGCAGCCGCACCAGGGACATGGCGAGGCGTCCGTGCCGGTGCCGTTTCCCGGCGACCCGCGTCCGCGCCCGCACGGGTCACCGTCTCCACCGCCCTGCGCACCACCGCCGCCGCCCCCGGTCCGTCCGTCCTGGCCGGCGTCGGCAGGCCGCAGGTCGTGGCCAGCGAGGCGATCGCCGCCGCACCTGTCAGCGAGTGGAAGCCGCCGTCGCAGTCCGTCGCCGAGGGGAGCGAGCCGGTGCCCGGGACCGGCAGGAAGCCGATCTCGCCCGTGCCGCCCGAGGCACCGCGGCGCAGTGTGCCGTCGAGGACGACCGCCGCGCCGACGCCGTGCCCGAGCCAGAGCAGGACGAAGGTGTCCCGGTCCCGGGCCGCACCCTCACGCTGTTCGGCCAGGGCGGCGAGGTTGGTCTCGTTCTCCACGGTGACGCGGGCCCCGGGCAGCCGTTCGTGCAGGTTGGCGGCCAGGCTGCGGTGCCATGCGGGGAGTCCGCCGGAGTCACGGAGGTCGCCGGTGGCCGGGTCGATGAGGCCCGGTGCGCCGATGCCGACCGTGTGCAGCCGGTCCGCGCCCGCCTCCTTCGCCGTCCTCTCCACCGCGGCCACCGCCTGCTCCACGGCCGGCCCGGTCCCCGTGTCCCCGCCGATCGGGACGGACGTCTCGGCGAGCACCCGCCCGACCAGGTCCGACACCAGCACGAAGACACCCTCGGTGCGCACGTCGAGCGCGGCCAGGTGGGCCTGGTCGGCGACGATGCCGTAGAGCCGGGCGTTCGGGCCGCGGCGCTGCTCGCCGGACTCGCCGACGACGGTGATCAGTCCGGCGGCGGTGAGCCGGTCGACGAGGTCGGCGACCGTGGGCCGGGACAGTCCCGTCAGCTGCTTCAACTGTCCTGCCGTCAGCGGGCCTTCCTGCTGCAGGAGTCGCAGGGCCAGCCGGTCGTTGATGGCCCGGGCGGTGCTGGGTGATGCGGGCATGACGGGAATCCTCCCAGATCGGCGGCGGTGGGCGACCTTCCTCGATCGACGCCGCCCGGGACAGCGGCCGTCACACCGTCTATCTATCAGGCAGGGTACCTGATAGTTTACGGCGCGTGCCGCACCGGCGACCCTGGGGAGGGACTGGACATGAGTGAGGTGGGATACGCGCCCGACGAGGTGAGGCGCGCCCGGTACGCCGTGGCGGCCGTCTTCGCCGTGCACGGCGCCGTGACCGGTTCCTTCGCCACTCGGGTGCCGTGGATCCAGGACCATGCCTCGCTCGGTGCGGGCCGGCTGGGCTTCGCGCTGGCCTTCACGGCGCTGGGCGCCTCGTGCGCGATGCCGCTCGCGGGCCGGATCAGCCACCGTTTCGGCAGCCGCACGGCCCTGCGCGGGCTGCTCGCGCTGTGGACACTGGCGCTGGTCCTGCCGTCGCTGGCGCCGAACCTGTACACCCTGTGCCTGGCGATGTTCACCTACGGCGCGAGCGCGGGCATGGCGGACGTCGCGATGAACGCGCTCGGCGTCGAGGTCGAGCGACGGCTCGGCAAGTCGATCATGTCGGGGCTGCACGGCATGTGGAGCGCGGGCGCGCTGACCGGCTCCGCGGCCGGCACACTCGCCGCCCACCTGGGCGCGGACGCCCGGCTGCACTTCGTGCTCGCCTCGGCCGTGCTCACCGTGCTCGGGCTGGTGGCCTGCTCCTGGGTGCTGGATCTGCAGCCCGCCGAGGACGAGGAGCCGCCGCCGCGGTTCGCGCTGCCGCCCCGCTCGGCGCTGCTGATCGGCACCGTCGGCTTCTGCGCGGTGTTCGCGGAGGGCGCGAGCCTCGACTGGTCGGCGGTGTTCCTGCGGGACCGGCTGGACAGTTCGGCCGGCGTGGCGGCGGCCTGCACGACGGGCTTCATGCTGACCATGGCGGCGGCCCGGATCGCCGGCGACGCGGTGGTGAACCGGTTCGGCGCGGTCCGTACCGTCCGGGCCGGTGGTGTGCTGGCCGTACTGGGCGGGCTGCTCGTCGTGCTCGCCGGGCAACCGGCGGTGGCGATGGCCGGGTTCGGGCTGATGGGGCTCGGCATCGCGGTGGTCGTACCGCTGTGCTTCGCGGCGGCCGGGCACGCCGGGCCGAACCCCAGCCAGGCCATAGCGGGCGTGGCGACGATCACCTACACCTCGGGGCTGATCGCGCCGAGCCTGATCGGTGGGGTGGCCCAGGCGGCCAGTCTGGTGGTGTCGTTCTGCGTGGTGACCGCGCTGGCGTGCGGGCTCGCGGTGTTCGCGGGTGTGCTGCGCAGCGCCGAGCGCGGCGGCCGGGCCGGGGTCAGCCGGCCGGCCGCAGCAGTTGCCGACCCACGGCCCTGAAGCCGTCGGTCCAGGGCGCCGGACGCATGGTGGTGGCGTCGAGCCGGACCAGCACCCGGGTGCCCTGGGCGTAGGTCAGCGTCCCGTCCGCCGAACAGAACCGGAAGCCGTAGGTCAGGCCGGTGGTGCCGAGCCGTTCCAGCCACAGGTGGACGGCGTAGCCGCCGGGGCTGGTCACCGGCGCCTCGTAGCTGATGCGCAGCTCGCGCACCGCGTTGCAGGCGTCGCCGGCCGCGTGCCAGTCGCCGTCGAAGCGGACGCCGTGCTCGTTCCACAGCTCGGTCCAGGCGCGCTCGACCATCACCGGGTAGCGGGCGTTGTGCAGGAGCCCCAGAGCGTCGAGGTCGTCGAAGTGCACGGTGACGGGGATCAGCCGGCCGTGGGAGACGGCGGGCGCGATCGGGGCTTCGGCGGTCACGGGAGGGGCTCCTGGGCATCGCGGGTGCGGGGCGGTGGCACCCCTGGGCACATTCCATACTAAGCGACCGCTCAGGAACCCTGTCCGGGAAGCCCCTGGCCAGACGAGTTCAGCCCGCGATGGAGTCCAGTTGCTCGGCGGCGGGCCGCAGCGCCCAGAGGTCACCGCCGGGCGGCGCCGCCAGCTTCGGGACCGCCCGCCGGGCCGCCTGGTCCCCCGCGTCGGCCGCCGCGTGCACGATGTCGCAGGCCGCGTACCGGTCGAACTCCAGCTCCGGATGCGGCCACGCGGCGGCGCCCGTCGCGGCCGGCAGCAGATAGTCGACCGCCTTGAACAGGCTCTGCCCGTCCGGGCCTTGGTACGCCCACAGGTTCACGCCCACGTGCCGGCCGATGTCCGCGAGCCGGGTGTAGGCGACGAGGTCGAAGGTCGAGTAGTGCCAGCTGCGGGTGCGGGTGAGCTCCTGGGGCTGGCTGCCGTCGGCCGCGATCTGCGGGTCGATCCGCTTGGCGCGGGCGTCGAGCACGGTCCGCCGGGCGAGGGCGGTGTCGCCGGCGGCATAGGCGAGGGCGGCGAGCTGCATGTCGTAGAAGGTGCCGTGGTTGTTGGCGGCGGCACCCTCCTCGTGGCCGAAGTCGCTGTTCTTCAGCCAGTCCAGGAAGCCGGTGTTCCACTTGCCCATCGCCGTGCGGTCCTGCGTGCTCCAGCCGGGGGCGCCGGCCGCCAGGATCGCCTGGGCGTCGAGGACACTCGTGTACGACTGCGAGAAGTCGATGATGCCGATGGCCCGGCCGTCGTACTTGCAGGGGATGAACTGGGCGTGCTCCAGGTCGGGGTTCATCCGGGTGGCCGGGTCCAGGAACCAGGTGCGCAGGATCTGCCCGGCCTTCTCGGCGTAGGCGCTCCTGCCGGTGTAGTACCAGGCGAGCGCCAGATCGTACGTCGAGTCGAAGACCTTCTCGGCGTCCTGCCGGTCCGTTCCGCTGTCGACCTCCGGATTGCGCTGCCCGTCGCGCTGGACGTAGGGGCAGCCCCAGGGGTTGTCGGCGGTGGGGGTGGTCGTGGGCCACCAGTAGGGGGCCTGGCTCAGATACTCGTGGACGTCGCCGCCGGGCGCGGGGCGCGGTTTGTCGACGACGGTCCAGGGACCCTGGTCCAGCCAGGTGTCGGCGCGGGTGGTCAAGTCCTTCACCGTGCGCCGGAGTTGCGGGTCGTGGTCCAGGCGGGCGCGGGTCTGCTGGAGGCGGGCGCCGTCGAGCACGGCCGTCCTCGGGACCTTCGGCGCGGCGTGCGCGGACGCCGGGGACCCGGCGCGCGCGGACGAAGGGGCGGCGGCGTGCGCGACAGGGACGAGCGCGGTCCCGAACGTCACCACCGCGGCCAGCAGAGCGGCCGCACGGGCTCTTCCACTCATCAAGCACTCCGATCTGTCACTGATCAGATATGTGAACTCAGTTCATGAGTAGGGCCGTGCGAGCGTAGAGCCGCTCGTTACCCGTGACAATGGTCCGGACCGTCTTCACGTACGTAAGAAAGCGAAACCCCACCATGAACCTCGGCGTGCGCTGGAAACTGCACGGTGACGGGCGCACGCCCGCGCCCGGAGCGGTGGTACGCCCCGACGAACGGCTCTCCTGGCCCCGTACGGTGGGCCTGGGCGCCCAGCACGTGGTCGCGATGTTCGGCGCCTCCTTCGTGGCTCCGGTCCTGATGGGCCTGAACCCGAATCTGGCGATCATGATGTCGGGCGTGGCGACCGTGATCTTCCTGCTCGCCACCCGCGGCCGGGTGCCGAGCTACCTCGGCTGCTCCCTGTCGTTCGTGGGTGTGGCCGCCGTCATCCGCGCGCAGGGCGGTACGAGCGCCACGGTGACCGGCGCGGTGTTCGTCGTAGGCGTGGCGCTGTTCCTGGTGGGGCTCGCGGTGCAGCGCTTCGGGGCGCGGATCATCCACGCGGCCATGCCGCCGATCGTCACCGGCGCGGTCGTCATGCTGATCGGCTTCAACCTCGCCCCGGTGACCGCCTCCACCTACTGGCCGCAGGACCAGTGGACCGCCCTGCTGGTCATGCTCTTCACCGGGCTGGCCGTGGTCTGTCTGCGCGGCTTCTGGTCCCGTATCGCGATCTTCCTCGGCCTGGTCTTCGGGTACGGCATCTCCTGGGTGTTCGACCGGATCTTCGGCAAGATCCACTCCATGAGCCCGAGCGGCAAGGTCGCCGACCACTGGCGCCTCGACCTCTCCGGCGTCTCCAAGGCCGACTGGATCGGCCTGCCGTCCTTCCACGGGCCGTCCTTCCAGTGGTCGGCGATCCTGGTCGCGCTGCCGGTCGTCATCGCCCTGGTCGCGGAGAACGCGGGCCACGTCAAGGCGGTCGGCGAGATGACCGGTGACCCGCTGGACGACAAGCTCGGTACGGCGATCTCGGCGGACGGCGTCGCCTCCATGCTGTCCACCGCGGTCGGCGGCCCGCCGAACACCACCTACTCCGAGAACATCGGCGTGATGGCCGCGACCCGCGTCTACTCCACCGCCGCCTACTGGGCCGCCGCCGGTTTCGCCCTGCTCTTCGGCCTCTGCCCGAAGTTCGGCGCGGTCGTGGCCGCGATCCCGGGCGGGGTGCTGGGCGGCATCACCGTCATCCTCTACGGCATGATCGGCCTGCTCGGCGCCCAGATCTGGCTCAACGCCAAGGTGGACCTGCGCAACCCGCTGAACCTGGTGCCGGCCGCCGCGGGCATCATCATCGGCGTCGGCAACGTCAGCATGAAGTTCACCAGCAACTTCTCGCTCAGCGGCATCGCCCTCGGCACCCTGGTGGTCATCACCGGCTACCACGCGCTGCGCGCTTTCGCCCCCGCCCATCTGAAGAAGCAGGAACCGCTGCTGGACGAGGGCACGTCCAGCTACGACGCGAAGGAGCCGGGCGCCGACGCGTAGGCGATCGTGCGGCCGTGTCCTGGACGGCGTTCCCCCGTTCCGGCGAAGCGCCGGGCCGGTCGGAGCGCCGGCCGGCCCGGGGCTGGGACTCTTTCCCCATGGCGCAGTTGGAACAGTTCAGCACTTCCGTCGACACGGTCGTCTCGCGGATGCGCGCTCTCGACGCGACCCTGCCCGAGCACGACGGGATCGCCGTGTTCAACCGCGTCTACCTCACCGTCACCGAGGAGGTCGACCGGCGCCTGGACGCCGGGCAGTTCCCGGACCCGCGGGCGGCGACCGCGCTGGACGTGCGGTTCGCGGAGCGCTATCTGGCGGCGGTCGACACGGCCGCGGCGGACCGCCGGCCGCCCGCCTGCTGGCGGCCGCTGTTCCAGCTCCGCCGCCATCCCGGGGTACGGCCGCTGCAGTTCGCGCTGGCGGGCATCAACGCGCACATCGGGCACGACCTGGCGCTCGCCGTGGTGGACGCCTGCCGCACGCTCGGCTGCGAACCGGCCGATCTGGAGGACGAGTTCGAGCGCGTGGGCGACCTCCTCGTATCGCTGGAGGAGCGCATCCGCGAGGACCTGATGCCGGGGCCCGACCTGCTCCAGATCGCCGACCCGCTCACCCATCTGGTGGGCTCCTGGAGCCTGGAGCGGGCCCGGGACGCGACCTGGGCGGCGGCGCGGGCGCTGTGGGCGCTGCGCCACTGCGGCGAGGTGGCCGAGGAGTTCACCGACCGGCTGGACGCGGCCGTGGGGCTCGCGGGCCGGATGCTGCTCACACCGCTCCCGGAGCTGATCTGAGCCGGGCCGGACCTGTCCGGATCCGGCACCCGCGCGAGCCGCCTCGGAACAGCCGTGCCACCGCCGTACGTTGACATCCTGCACCCCATCGCAGAGGAGTGGTCATGACAACCCGGCTCGGTCTCGGTCTCCCCCAGATGCAGCAGTACTCCCTCGGCGAGGACGTGCCCGACGTGGCCCGCGCCGCCGAGCGGATCGGTTACGAGAGCCTGTGGGTCTTCGAGCGTGCCCTGTTCCCCGAGCCCGCCACGCAGGGGCTGTACGGCATGGACGGGGTCCCGTGGCCGGACCGGTACCGCAACGTGGCGGACCCGCTGGTCAGCCTCACCCTGGCCGCGGCGGCCACCGAGCGGGCGGAGCTGGGCTCCAGCGTCCTGGTGGCGCCGCTGCACGTGCCGTTCCAGCTCGCCAAGGCCCTCGCCTCACTGGACGCGGCGAGCGGCGGGCGGGTGGTCGCGGGCCTCGGCACCGGCTGGTCCCTGGACGAGTACGCGGCCTCCTCCGTCCGTCCCTTCGAGGAGCGGGGCAAGGCGCTGGACGAGATCATCGAGGTGTGCCGGGCGGTGTGGGGACCGGATCCGGTCGTCTACGACGGCACTCTCACGAAGATCGCCTCCGCGGCGGTCGGACCCAAGCCCGCGCGACCGATCCCGATTCTGCTGGCCGCGGGCAACCAGCGGGCGCTGCGCCGGCTGGTGGACCACGCCGACGGCTGGCTGCCGGTGGCCACGGGGGCCGAGCAGCTAGCCGCCCAGTGGCGGCAGCTGCGGGAGCTGGCCGAGGAGCGGGGCCGTACCAGGCCCGTCCGGTCGGTGCTGCGGGTGAACACCGCCCGTGAGGCGAAGCCGTACGAGGGCGCCGACCGCAGCCCGTTCCAGGGCAGTGTCGACCAGATCGTGGCGGACCTCGTGGAGCACGCGGCGGTCGGCCTGGACGAGATCCTCATCGACCTCCAGGGCGCCGCGCGGGACGCGGAGGAGCTGAAGGACGTGGCCGCCGAGGTGTTTGAGAAGGCGCGGGCGGCCGGAGTCTGAGGCCGGCCGCCCACGCCTTGGTCGGTGTTCCCGTCGCTCCCGGTCAGTCCTCGGGAAGCTCCACCGGGGCGATCTCGTCGTAGACGTCACCCGGGCCGGGGTTGGTCGGGTCGGTCGTCCCGCCCAGCTGGTGCATGACGCCCCAGACCGCGTTCAGCGCGGTCTGGACGGCGCCCTCGGCCCAGCCGGCGGTCCAGGAGATGTCGTCGCCGGCGAGGAAGATGCCCCGCTTGTCCTCGGGCAGCCGGTCCTGCATGAAGTGCGTGAACAGACGCCGCTGGTAGCGGTAGTGGCCGGGCAGGTTGGCCTTGAACGCGCCCATGAAGTAGGGCTCGTTCTCCCAGGAGACGGTCACCGGGTTGCCGATGACGTGCTTGCGGATGTCGACCTTGGGGTAGATCTCGCCGAGTGACTTCAGCATGACCTCCATCCGCTCGTTCGCGGACAGCGGCAGCCACTTCAGGCTGTCGTCGCACCAGGTGTAGGAGAGGCAGATGACGGCGGGCTTGTCCGGGCCGTCGTCCAGCAGATAGGTGCCCCGGGTCATGCGGTCGGTCAGCGTCATCGACATGACGTCCCGGCCGGTCTCCTCGTCCTTGTCCAGCCAGAAGGGCCGGTCGACGGGCACGAAGAGCTTGCTCGACTCCATGTAGTGGGTGCGCTCGATCGCCGTCCAGTGGTCGATCGGGAAGAGCGAGTCGTCGCAGGCGACCTTGGACAGCAGCATCCAGGACTGGGCGGTGAAGATCGCCGCCTGGTAGGTGCGGATGTCGCCGTTCGCGTCCGTCACGGTGATCTGGTTGCCCGCGGTGCGGTGCAGCCGGGTCACGGCCGGGCGCGGCTCGCCGTCCGCGTGCAGGGACTTCAGCGAGGTGCCGTACGGCCAGTGGACGATCTTCTCCGGCTCGCGCTCCCACAGCCGCAGCGGCAGCTGCTGGGAGCCGCCGACGATGCCCCGGTGGTGGTCGTCGGCCTCGGTGTAGACGACGCGCAGGATCTCCAGGATGGAGTTGGGGAAGTCGGTGTCCCAGCCGCCGGTGCCGAAGCCGACCTGGCCGAAGATCTCGCGGTGCCGGAAGGACTTGAAGGCCTCGGAGTCGCAGAGGAAGCCGTAGAAGGTCTGGTTGTCGAGCTTCTCGACCAGCTTCGCCCAGATCTCGCGGATGCGCGGGACGTCGCGCTCGCGCATGGCGCGGTTCATGTCGGAGAAGTCGGCGCCCTCGTCCAGGCACTTGTTCCAGGCCGCGGCGACATCGCGGTAGACCTGCGGCAGGTCGTCGACGGTCTCGGCGTAGTGCGACTCGCCCTTGAGGTCGACGACCGTCGAAGGGGTCGCCTCGGCCAGGGGGTTGGGGAAGGGCCGGGTCTGAAGGCCCACCAGGTCGATGTAGTGCTGGAGGGCGGTCGAGGACGGCGGGAAGCGCATCGCGCCCATCTCGGCGGTCAGCGACTCGTCACAGCCCTCGAAGCCGACCGTGCGCAGCCGGCCGCCGATCTCGTCGGCCTCGTAGACGACGGGCTTGAGGCCCATCTTCATCAGCTCGTAGGCGGCCACGATGCCGGACAGACCGCCGCCGATGACCGCGACCTCGGTGCCGTGCCCGGTCGCGGGTATCTGGCCGAGGCCCGCCGGGTGGGCGAGGAAGTCGTCGTAGGCGTAGGGGAAGTCCGGGCCGAACATGGTGATCGGCGGCTGCTGCTCGCCGGTGTGCTCGACGGCGTTGGGCACCGTGGACGTCATGGGGTACGGACTCCTTGCGCGAAAGAACTCGGGGGGAAGTTCAGAAGTTCAGGGGGAAGCTCGGGGGTGTCAGGCCAGGGACCCGTAGAGACCGGGCCGGCGGTCCTTCAGATACGGGTTGGCCTCGCGGGACGCGGCCAGGAAGGCGGGGTCGGCGTCGGCGAAGACCAGCTGCTCGGCGCGGCCGGCCCGGGTGCGGGCGATGCCGTCGGGACCCGCGAGGGTGGAGAGCCCGACGAACTCGAACTCCCCTTCCTGGCCGACCCGGTTGACGTAGGCGACGTACATCTGGTTCTCGAAGGCGCGCACCGGGATCATCGACTCGGCGACGAACTGGAAGGGGTGCATCTGCGCGGTCGGGACGACGAGGAGGTCCGTACCGGCCAGGGCGTGGGCGCGGACGTTCTCCGGGAACTCGACGTCGTAGCAGATCATCAGGCCCACGGTCAGGCCGTTCAGCTCGGCCTGGACGACCGGCTGCTCGCCCGGCGTGAAGTGGTCGCGCTCGAAGCAGCCGAAGAGGTGGGTCTTGCGGTAGTTCGCGAGCCGGGTGCCGTCGGCGGAGATCAGCTGCGCGGAGTTGTAGACGGTCTCGCCGTCGCGCTCCGGGTAGCCGTAGGCGATCGCGACGCCGTGCCGGGTGGCGGTCTCGGCGATCGCGTCGGCGCAGGCGCCGTCGGCAGGCTCGGCGAGGCGGCCGATGTCGTCGCCGATCGCGTACCCGGTCAGGAACATCTCCGGTGCGGCGAGGAGCGCGGCGCCCGCTGCGGCGGCCCGGCCCGCGGCCGCGTCGAGGACCTCGAGGTTCTCGGCGACCGAGCCGGGGCGGCCGGAGCTCTGGAGCAAGGCGGTGCGCATGCGTGATCCTCACCGGACGGGGGTTATGGGGCCGTAAAGAAGGTACGGTCGCCACACTCGGCCGGACAAGAAGGAGCCGTTGCGCGCCTGTGCGCGGTTCGTTGCGTGGAGCGGGGGCGGGGCGGCGATTCGTTGCGCGCCCCGGGGATCGGTCCCCGTCCTCCCCGAGACCCCCTGAGACGCAGGTCACGGACGGGGGTACGAGACCTTCGGGGGCCGTGCTCCGGCGGCCCCCGCCGCCGGGCCCTGCTCCTGCCCGCTACTTGCCGGTGCCGACCGGGTCGACGGTGATCGCGGGGCCGGTGCCGTCCGACACGGGGACGTTGATGGTGACCGGCAGGGTCTGCGAGTGGGTCTCGTTGGGCGGCGTGACGATCAGGCTGGTGAAGGTCTCGCCGGAGCCGCCGGAGTTGTTCGGCGGGTAGTGCAGGGTGAAGCGGGTCTCCTGGCCCGGCCTGACGCTGACCGGCACCGGGGCGATCTTGCTCCGGTGGGCGCTGATCGTGCCGTCCTTGCTCTTGAGGTCGGCGCCGGGGAAGCCCTTGAGGGAGCAGGTGGCGGAGCCGGTGTTCTTCAGGTTGACGATCAGCTCGCCCTGCGCCATGCCGCCGGAGGTGCTGAGCGCGAGCTGGGAGGTCTTGCACGCGCCGGAACCGCCGCCCACGGCCGTGCCGCCGCCGGCCGAGCCGGAACTGCCGGTTCCGGTGCTGGTGCCCTTGCCGGAGGCCGCGCCGCTGCCGCCGGTGGCCTGGGAACCTGAGCCCTGGGAACCGGAGTCCTGCGCGCCGGCGCTCTGGCTCGGGGCGGAGGAGTCCTTCGAGCCGGAGGAGCCGTTGTCACTGCCCTGGCAGGCGGTGAGCGACAGACCGGCGACAGCGGCGATGGCGAGCAGCGAGAGCTTCTGGACGCGCATGGTTCCCCTTCAGGGCGTTGCCGCTCCCCTGCCCGCAGGCAGGAAGCGGCACTGGTCACTTGCCGCCCGGTGAGACAGCCGCGGGCCCTTGTGCCGTTCCCCTCCGTACGCCCCTAATACATGCCTGTTACAAGATCCGTGAGCCCTGCTCAGATCTCCCGCAACCGCTCCACGATCTCCCGCAGCAGCACCGGGTCGGCGGCCGGTCCGCCCGTCGGGGAGCGGCGGGGTGCGTCGATGCGGATCAGGCCCGCCTCGGCCAGGTCGCCGAGGAGGACGCGCAGGACGGTCAGGGGCAGGTCGGCGTCCGCGGCCAGCTCCACGACGGGGCGCCGGCCACCGCGGATGAGGTCGAGCAGCGCGGCACGGGCATGGTCGATGTCCGGCCCCTGCGCCACGCCCTCCACCGCGCTGACCGGGGACATCAGGTCGATGGCGTAGGTGCCCGAAGGGCGGGTGCGGCCCCGGGTCACGGTGTAGGGGCGCACCATCGACCCGGTCTCGTCCTCGTACCAGTGCTCGTCGCTCACGGTGGGATCAGGGGGTCGAGCGGGCGGCCGCGTCCAGATGGCGGCCGAGGCGGCGGACGAGCAGGGCCATCTCGTGGGCGAGCTGGCCGACGTCGGTGTGGGCCTCGCTGAGGACGGCGAGCCGGCTGCCGTGGCCGGCCGGGGTGATGAAGAGGTAGGCGTCGTCCAGCATCACCATGGTCTGCCGCACCCCGCCCGCGTCGAACCGCTCCCCCGCCGAACGGGCCAGGCCGTGGAAGCCGGAGCAGACGGCGGCCAGATGCTCGATGTCCCGCCGGCGCATACCGTCGGAGCTGCTGAGCGGCAGGCCGTCGGCGGTCAGCAGCACGGCCTGCCGGACATGGCCGGTGCGCGCCACGAGGTCGTCCAGCAGCCAGCCGAGATCCGTGCCGACCGCTCCGCTGGGCACGGCGGACTGCTCGGTCCTGTGTTCGTCACCGGGCATCGTCGATGTCCGTCCCTTCGTGGGCGTCGGTGGTGGTTTCTGGGATCTCCCGGCCGGCGGCCGTCCCGTGGTTCGCGGGCAGGCCCCGCCGCCCGCGGTCGAGACCACGCTGGAACGCGCCGAAGATCGCACGCATCTCCTCGGCGTCGGCCTCGCGTCCGGGCACGGCCGCGCTCTCGCGGGGCGGCGGCTCGTCCCGCAACTCCGGGGCGAGCGAGGCCTGCCGGGTCCGGGTGGGCAGAGCGGGGACGGCGCCCTGCCGGGCGGCGTCCGGCGCGGGGGCGGCGTCCGGCGCGGGGGCGATGCCCTGCCGGACGGGCATCTCCGGCGCGGGAGCGGAACCTCGCCCGACGGGCGTCTCCGGCACAGACGCGATCCCCATGGCGGCGGGTGTCCCCGGACCACGGACGGTTTCCGTGACGGCGGGCACGTTCGACGCAGGGGCGACGCCCTGCCGGACGGGCACCTCCGGCGCGGGAGCGGAACCTCGCCAGGCCGGCACCTCCGGCGCAGACGTGACGGCCTGCCCACGGACTGCCTCCGGCGCAGACGTGACGCCCTGCCCAGGGACTGGCTCCGGCGCAGGCGGGACGCCCTGCCCGGCAGACATGTCCGGCGCGGGCGTGGTTCCCGTGGCGGCCGGCTCCGCCGAGGGCGTCGCCCGGCCGGCAACAGACCGGGCTCCCGTGCGCCTCCTGGCCGGCAGTTCCGGTACGGCGGTGTCCTCGCCCGGCGGCACTCGTACGTCCGCGCCTTCGGACGGCAGCCCCGACACGCCCGCATCCCCGGCCAGCAGCTCCGGTACCTCCGCGTCCCCGGACGGCACGACCCGTCCGCCCGCCTCGCCCGACGGCAGCCCCGACATGCCCGCGCCCCCGGTCTCCGGCCCCGGTGCCTCCGCATCCCCGGACGGCAGCATCCGTACCGAGCCATTCCGTGCCGGCAGCTCCCGCACCTCGGCGTTCCTGGAGGGCAGCCCCCGTTCGGCGGCGATCGCTGCGGCGGGCCGTGGCCCGGCGCCGAACCCCGCATCCGTACCCGTACCCGCGCCCGCCGGCTCTGCCGCCGTTTCCTCCGCCAGCACCGCCGAAGGCAACCGCACCACGGCCGTCGTCCCCCCGTACGGCGAGTCGCGGAGGGTGACCTCGATGCCGTGACGGGCGGCCAGGCGGCCGACGACGTAAAGGCCGAGGCGGTCGTGCCGGGTGGGGTCGAAGGCGTCGGGGGCGGTGAGGGTGGCGTGGGCGTCGGCGCGCGCATCGGCGTCGAGGCCGAGTCCCCGGTCGTCGATCTCCAGGACGAACCCGGTCCCGACGCCCCCGGTGCGCAGGGTGACCTGGGTGTGCGGCGGCGAGAACACCGTGGCGTTCTCCAGGAGTTCGGCGATCAGATGGACGACGTCGGCGACCGCGTCCGCGGCCACCCTCGCCTCGGGCATCGGCGGCACCACCACGCGCGCGTAGTCCTCGATCTCGCCCACCGCCGAGGCGACGACGTCCGCGACCGGCACGGGCCGGCGCCAGCGGCGGCCGGGCGCGGCGCCGGAGAGGATGATCAGGCTCTCCGCGTGCCGCCGCATACGCGTGGTGAGGTGGTCGATGCGGAACAGCTCGCGCAGCACGTCCGGATCGTCGGTGCGCCGCTCCAGGGTGTCGACGAGCTTCAGCTGCCGGTGCACCAGCGCCTGGTTGCGGCGGGCGATGGTGAGCAGCACCGCGAACAGGCCCTTGCGCAGCGTCGCCTGGGTGACGGCGGCCTCGACGGCGGCGAGCCGAGCGGTGTTGAAGGACCGGCCGACCTGCCCGATCTCGTCGTCGCGGACCTCGTCGGCGGCCAGCGGCGGCGCCTCCGCCCCGGCGTCCACTTCCTCGCCCGCGCTCAACCGCCTCATCACTTCCGGCAGTTGGCGCTGCGTCAGCACATCGGCCGCGTCCCGGAGCGTCTCCAGGCGCCGCGAGATGCGCCGGGCGCCGCGCACCGCGAACCACAGCGACAGGCCCGCGGCGGCCAGCCCCACCCCGCCGACGACGGCCGCCTTGGTCAGCTCGCGGTAGGCGAAGGCGCGCCCGCGTGCGGCGGAGTTCTCGGCGGAGCTGGTGCACAGCTCCCGGTAGCGGACGACGGCCCGGTCGACGGTCGAGCGCCAGGTGTCCGCCGCGACGGCCTTCCCGGCGCCGGCCGCCCCGGCCCGCAGCAGCGCGTCCTCGCCCCGCGCCAGCGAGCGGTACAGGTCGCCGCGCTGGAACTGCTCGAACAGGCCGCGCGAGTCGGCGGGCAGGTCCGGTACGTACGTCCGCTCGAAGACCCGTCGGTCCTCGATGGCCGCGGTCAGCGTGCCGTACTGCCCGTGGGTCAGGGTGCCGGCCGCCCGCGCCCCGGCGACCAGCGCGTCCTCCCGCGAGACGAACTCGCGCACCCGCACCAGCTCGATGACGACCTGGGCCTCGCGGGCGAGCTGTCCGGCCTGCAGGGCGGTGAGCGTGGACTGTACGTCGAAGCCGGGCTCCACGAGCGCGCTGTACTCGGTGACCGCCTGGTCCCAGGTGATGCTCCGGGACAGCACGCGCTGGCGCAGCCCGTCCAGCCTGCCACTGGCGGCGACCACGGTGTCCAGAGCATGCTGCTGGCGTGCCGTGAGCCGGCCCCGGTCGCCGTCCCGGACCGCCCGCTTCATCGCCTCGACGGCCTGGTCGGTACGTCGCTGCTGTCCGAGCAGCCGGCCCGCGGCGCCGGTGTCGAGACGGGCGCCCAGGTAGGCGGCGGACATCCGGCGCTCGATCTGGATCTGCCCGATCGCGGTGTCCACGGGGGTGCCGAAGTCGTCGTACACCCCCTGGACCCGGACCAGCGCGCGCAGTTCGCCGGTGACGGACCACATGGCGAAGCTCCACAGGCCCATCAGCGCGACGGCCGGGGCGAGGGCGAGCGCCACGATCCGCGTGCGGACGGTGGTGGGACGGCCGAGGGGCCAGCGCATGGAGTACCTGCCGGTGTTACCAGTCAGTAGAGAGCGCGGCACAACCTACGGGATCACCCCGCCCGCCGCAATGGTGACCTGCGGTAACCCCGGGTCACCTCGGGGGCAGCGCAAAGGTCGTGACGACCGCCGCGTGGTCCGAGGGCCAGTCGTTGTCCGCCACGTCCGGCCAGGGGCGCGGGCTGCCGGTGACGAGGGTGCGCGCGTCCAGCACGGTCAGGCCCCGGTGCAGGACGTAGTCGATCCGGTCCTGCGGTTCGGGCCGCCCGCTGCCGTCCTCGTGCACGGGGTGGATCGGCGACCAGGTGTGCCCGGGCTCGGCGACGGGGTCCGGGTGGGCCTCGCGGTAGGAGTCGGCGAAGCCCGCCTCCTCGGCGGCCCGTGTCACCGGCCACGCCACCTCCGGCCGGTCCAGGTGCGAGGGGCAGTTGAAGTCGCCGACCAGGACGACCGGGACACCCTCGCGCGCGGACTCGGCGATCCGGCCCAGCGCGTCCCGCAGCTGCGTCAGCCGCACCTCCTCGTGGGCGATCAGCTCCGTCGCCGGCAGCCCGTCGAAGGCGGCCTCGTAGGGCCCGTACGGCGTGTAGTGCAGATGCGCGGTCCACACGTCGACCTCGCGGCCGGGTGCCACGGCGATCCGGACGCCCGCGGCGCCGTAGAAGCCGACGGCCGGGTCGCCGAAGCGCGCGGTGATCGGGTGGCGGCTGAGCACGCCGAGGTTCTCGCCGGCCCGGTGGTGGTACCAGCCGAGGGCCTCGGCCAGCTCCGGTGCGGCCGTGCCGGCGGTCTCCTGGAGCCCGACGACGTCGGCGCCGCTCTCCAGGATCGTCTTGAGCTGCTTGGCCCGGTGGTCGTCGACCTCGCTGCCGCCGAGCCACAGGTTCCAGCTCATGACCCGCAGTTCGGGCGCGACCATCCGCCGCAGCTCCTCGACCGTGACCCCGGCCAGCGTCTCCCGTACGGTCCGGCCGGGTGCCGCGCCGATCGGCGCGAGGGACGGCACGGCGAGTACGGCGCAGCCGGCGGCCTCGGCGGAGGCGACCCCGGTCGCGGTGTCCTCGACGGCCACACAGTCGGCCGGGGCGACGCCGAGGGCCCGGCAGGCGGCCAGGTAGGGGTCGGGGGCGGGCTTGGTGCGGTCGGTGTCGTCGGCGGTGACGGAGGCGGCGAACCGCCAGGCGCCGAGGGCCTCGAGGACGAGGTCGGCGACCGCGCGCGGGGACGCGGTGACCAGGGCGGTGGGGAGGCCGGCGGCAGCCAGCTCATCCAGCAGGTCCAGGGCCCCGGGACGGGGCACGATGCCGGTACGGACGCGCTCGGCGAACTCGCGGTGCAGCTCGGCGGCGAGGTCCGCCTCCGGCCGTCCGGTCGCCGCGGCGAGCCAGGCGGCGGTGTGCTCGACCGCCTGGCCGAGCACCTCCGGCTGGTCGGCCTCGGCCAGCGGGCGTCGGGCGACCTGCTCGACCGCCTCCCACCACAGTCGCTCGGTGTCGACGAGCGTGCCGTCCATGTCGAACAGGACGGCCTGCAGCGGGCGTTGAAGGGTGTGGGGGGTCACGTTCGGGTCAGTCCTCACTTCTGGATTCGTTCGGCCACCAGCACCGGCCGCTCGGGCAGCGACACGCTCACCGGGGCTCCGGCGCCGAGCCCGGTGGCCTCGTGCGCGGGCAGGTCGGCCTTGGCCTCGGTGCCGTCGGCGAGCCGGACGGTGACCCGGACGACCGCGCCGAGGAAGGCGGTGGCGACGACACGGGCGGCGCCCTGCCCGTCGGCGGCCACCCGGAGGGACTCCGGCCGCACCAGCACGTCCACCGGACCGTCCGGCACCTCGCCGTCGGCGGGCAGGCGCTGTCCGAGCACCTGGACCGTGCCGTCGGTCAGCTCGCCCGGGATCCGGCTCATCGTGCCGACGAACTCGGCGACGAAGGCGGTGGCCGGACGGCCGTACAACTCGGCGGGCTCGGCGCACTGTTCGAGGCGTCCGGCGCGCATGACGGCGACCCGGTCGGCGACCGACAGGGCCTCCTCCTGATCGTGCGTCACGAACAGTGTGGTGATGCCGAGTTCCTGCTGGAGTCGGCGGATCTCCTCGCGCAGGGTGAGCCGCACCTTGGCGTCGAGCGCGGACAGCGGCTCGTCGAGGAGCAGCACGCGCGGGCGCAGTGCGAGGGCGCGGGCCAGCGCGATGCGCTGCTGCTGGCCGCCGGAGAGCTGGTGCGGATAACGCTCGCCCTTGTCGCCGAGGCCGACCAGTTCCAGCAACTCGGTGGCGCGGGAGCGCCGTTCGGCCGTGCGGACCCCGCGCATGCGCAGCCCGAAGGCGACGTTGTCGACGGCGTTCAGATGCGGGAAGAGGCTGTACGACTGGAACACCATGCCCGCGTCGCGGCGGTGGGCCGGGACGTGGGTGACGTCCTCGCCGTCCACCAGGACGGCGCCGGAGGAGGGGTGTTCGAAGCCGGCGAGCATCCGCAGCGCGGTGGTCTTGCCGCAGCCGGACGGGCCGAGCAGGGCGAGGAACTCCCCGGGGCGGACGGTGAGGTCGAGTCCGTCGAGGGCGACGGTGGTCCCGAACTCCCGGCGCAGGCCCTGGAATTCGACGGTGGCGGCCTTCTCGAGGGTCTCGGTCAGGGTGGCGGTCATATGTGTCATCCCCGGGAGGAAGCGGTTCGGTCGCGTCCGCCGGCACCGGCGAGCGCGAGGAGCAGGGCCCAGGTGACGAGCAGGCTGAGCACGGACACGGCGACGGACATCTGGGCCTGTTCGCCGCCGACGTTGTAGATCCACACGGCGAAGGGCGCGTATCCGAGCAGATGGGAGACCGTGAACTCGCCGAGGACCAGGGCTAGCGTGAGGAAGGACGCGTTCAGCAGGGCCCCGCGCAGATTGGGCAGGACGGCGCGGACGAGGGCCTGCGGCCAGGAGGCGCCGCAGCTGCGGGCGGCCTCGACGAGGGTCCGTACGTCGATGGCGCGCAGGCCGGCGTCCAGGGCCCGGTAGACGAACGGCAGGGCCATCACGACGTAGGCGAGGACCAGCACGACGGGGAAGTTGTCGTTCTGGATCACCACGAACGTCTCGAACAGCGGGGTCCGGGACAGATGCTCCGGTCCCCACTTCAGCACGGTGACGATGCCGGCGACGAACGCGATCGGCGGCACCACCAGCGGCAGCGAGCAGACCACCTCCACCACCGGGCGCAGCCGGGGCGAGCCGAGCCGGAGCGCGACCACGGCGGGCACCATCAGCAGCAGGACGACCACGATGGTGGCCACGGCCAGCTCCAGCGAGAGCAGCAGGCTGGAGACGAAGCCATCGGTGGACAGGATCTTGGTGTAGGCGTCGAAGGAGACGCCCTGGCCGGGCACGTCGACCGTGAAGATGACGGACGCGCCGAGCGGCACCAGGAAGTACAGGGCGGCGAGGCCGAGGACGGCCCAGCGCCAGGGGGTCAGGCGTCGAGCCATCGGGCGCTCCGGCGTTGCAGGGGCAGATACACGGCCATCACCAGGCCGGCCACCAGGACCATGTCGAGGCTGAGGGCGAGTGCGACGTTCTCCTGGCCGACGAGCACGTTGCCGGAGAGCGCGTCGGCGATCTGCAGGGTGATCAGCGGGACCGCGCTGCCGACCATGGCGGCGGCGGTGGCGTAGGCGGCGAAGGCGCTGCCGAAGAGCAGCACGAGACCACCGAGCAGCGAGGGCGCCAGCACCGGCAGGGCCACATGGCGCCAGTACTGCACGCCGGTGGCGCCGTTGTTCAGCGCGGCCTCTCGCCACTGGGTGCGCAGGCCGTCCAGCGCGGGGGTGATGGTGAGGACCATGAGCGGGATGAGGAAGTAGAGGTAGACGAGGACCAGACCCCAGAAGCTGTAGAGGTCCCAGCCGCTGTCCTTGAGGCCCAGGTGGACGGTGAGGACGCCCGCGTTGCCGAGGGTGGCGACGAAGGCGAAGGCGAGCGGCACACCGCCGAAGTTGGCGAGCACGCCGGAGGCGGTCAGCACGGCCTCGCGCAGCGCGCGGGAGCGGGAGCTGACCACGGCCTGGGCGAGCGGCAGCCCGAACAGTGCGCCGAGCGCGGCGGAGATCGCGGACAGCTTGACGCTGCCGAGCAGGGCGGTGAGGTACGGACCCTGGAGGGAGTCGGTCATGTTCTGCGTGCCGTAGTGGCCCTCGACCGTGAAGGCGCCGTCCACGATGGCCAGCGCGGGCAGGCCGAAGGCGACGGCGGCGAAGACCAGCAGCGGTACGACGGCCAGCCAGCCGGGGGCGCGGCGCCGCCGCTTCGCCGAAGCGACGGTCGCCACGTCCGCACGCGTGAGAGCGGCGGTCATCCGGAGACGGCCTTCCCCCAGCCCTGAGCGATGACCGTCTTGGCCTTGCTCTGCTGGGCCTCGGTCGGGAAGGAGGGCGTACCGGTGACCTTCGGCAGCCGGGCGGCGGCCGTCTTGTCGAGGGTGCCGGCCTTCTCCAGGGCGGCCGTCAGGGCCGGGCGGGCGTAGCCCTTGAGCCACAGGTTCTGGCCCTCGGCGCTGTACAGGTACTCCTGCCACAGGCGGGCGGCCGCCGGGTGCGGGGCGCTCTTGTTGATGGCCTGGGAGTAGTACTGCGCGTACTGGCCGTCGCTCGGGATGACGACCTTCCAGTCGAGGCCCTTGGACTTGAACTCGTCGGCGTACCCGGCGTTCAGGTAGTCCCAGTCGATGGAGATGGGCGTCTCGCCCTTCTCGACGGTGGCCGGGGTGGACTCGACGGGCGTGTAGTTGCCGTTCTTCTTCAGCTTGGCGAAGAAGTCCAGGCCGGGCTGGATGCTGTCGAAGGAGCCACCGTTGGCGAGCGCGGCCGCGTAGACGCCGCCGAAGGCGGAGCCGGACTTGGTCGGGTTGCCGTTGAGGGCGACCTGGCCCTTGTACTCGGGCTTGAGCAGGTCCTTGAAGCTGGTCGGGCACTCCTTGACGCGCTTGTCGTCGCAGCCGATGGAGATGTAGCCGCCGTAGTCGTTGTACCAGCGGGCCTGCGGGTCCTTCTGGGCCTCGGGGATGTCGGTGTAGGAGGCCACCTTGTACGGGGCGAGCAGCCCCTGCTGGGCGGCGCTCAGTGCGAACGAGCTGCCCAGGTCGAGCACGTCGGGGGCACGGTCCTGCCCCTTGCGGGAGGTGACGGCGTTGATCTCGTCCTGGCTGGTGCCGTCGGGGCTCTCGTCCTGGATCTTGATGCCGTACTTCTTCTGGAAGCCGTCGATGATCGCGCCGTAGTTGGCCCAGTCGCGGGGCACCGCGATGATGTGCAGGGTGCCCTCCTTCTTGGCTGCCTTGACCAGGGCGTCCATGCCGCCGAAGTCGGCGGCGGAGGTGGCGGTGGCGGCGTTCTTGCCGTCCTTGGTGTTGGTCGACGCGTTGTCGGGGGCGGCGCCGCAGGCGCTCAGGGCGAGCGCGGCGACGACGGCGAGGGAACCGCCGAGGACGGCGTTTCTCGGCAGGGACACGGTCACGGTCTCTCCAGGGGACGCATAAGGAGGGCGGGAGAACTTGTATGAACAAGTCGGCCCTAGTACGCCCGTCCCCGGTGTCCTGTTCGTGAACGCCATCGAAACATAAACCCCTGATTCCCTGCACACTTCCAGTTGACACGGATCACCCAGGAACGTCGATTAGGCTGGTCACGCTGTGCACAGCGACCTAAGCAGAGGGGAAGCATGACGGCGCGACACGAGGAGATCGCCGACGAACTGCGGCGGGCCATCGACCGCGAGGAGTACACGGTCGGCAGCCGGCTGCCCTCGGAGTCGGAGCTGGCCGCGCACTACGGCGTCTCTCGCGGCACGGTCCGCCAGGCCGTCGCCGCCCTGACCGCCGAGGGCCTGATCGGCTCCCGCCAGGGCGCCCGGCGCGTGGTGCTGGCCAGCCGGCGCAGCCAGAGCTTCGAGGAACTGCGCAGCTTCGCCCAGTGGGCCCGCGCGATGGGCCGCGAGGCCACGGGCCACGTGGTGACGCAGGAGTACCGCCCGGCGACGCACGAGGACGCCGTACGCCTCCAACTCCCCATCGGCACCCAGGTGTTGCACGTACTACGGGTGCGCGGCCTGGACGGCGAACCGGTGCTGCTGGAGCGCACGGTCTACGCCGACTGGATCGCCCCGGCGGTGGAGGCGATCCACCCGGACTGCCCCTCGGTCACCCAACGCCTCTACGACGACACGGGCCTGGTCTTCGCCTACGGGGAGCACGTCATCGACTCGGTCGCGGCGGGGGCACAGGACGCGGAGCTGCTGGGTATCCGCCGCACGAGTCCGCTGCTGCGGGTGCGGCGGGTCACGACGACGCGTGAAGGCCGCCCGGTGGAGTGGTCGGACGACCGCTACCGCTCGGACGCGGTGAGCTTCAGCGTGCGGAACTCCATCGGCAACAACGCGCTGGCGCGGAAGACGGCGGAGTAGGACTCGGGGCGCGGTGGCGTTCGCCGGGTGCGGGTGATCCGTGGCCGGTCACGCAGTTCCCCGCGCCCCTGAGGATGCTGCGGTCGGGCATGTCCGAAAAGGGCGCGGGGCTGTGCCGATGTGCGGCTCCGCCGCGTGGGCGCGCGAAACCACGACGCCCCCGCATCCGGCGATGCGCCCCGAGCCGGATTCCGGATCAGCCCGGCGCCCCGGAGGAGAAGCGCCGCAGCAACGGCGACAGCACCAGCACCGACTTGGTCCGCTCCACGAACGGCTCCCCGGCGATCCGCTCCAGGACCCGTTCGAAGTGACGCATGTCGGAGGCGAAGACCTGGGCGATCGCGTCCGCCTCACCGGTGACGGTCGAGGCGGCCACGACCTCCTGATAGCGCTCCAGGCCCCGCTGGATGGTCTCCGGCGAGGTGTTGCGCCGGCAGTAGATCTCGATATAGCCCTCGGTCTCCCAGCCGAGCGCCGCCGGGTCCACCCGGACGGTGAATCCGGTGATGGCTCCGGTGGCCCGCAGCCGGTCCACGCGCCGCTTGACGGCGGGCGCGGACAGGCCGACCAGTTGCCCGATGTCCGCGTAGGAGCGGCGGGCGTCCTCGGCGAGGGCGTGCACGATGCGTTCGTCGAGATCGTTCAGCACAGGGGGTGGTTCACTTCTTCGGTTCGGTCACTTACTTCTCCGCCGCCACCGCGAGATCCTCACCGGTCGCGAGACGGGAACGGCGATAGCCGTATACGAAGTAGAACACGAGCCCCACGGCCATCCAGACACCGAACACGACCCAGGTGACGGTCGACAGGCTGCCCATCATCCAGACGCAGAACCCGAAGCCCAGCGCGGGCATCACCGGCGACAGCGGCACGCGGAAGGTGCGCTTCATGTTCGGGCGCGTCCGGCGCAGCACCACGACCGCGATATTGACCAGGGCGAAGGCGAACAGCGTGCCGATGCTGGTGGCGTCGGCCAGCTGGCCCAGCGGGATCGCGGCGGCGAGGACACCGCAGAACAGGGAGACGATCACCGTGTTGGCACGTGGCGCGCCGGTCTTCGGGTGGACCTTGGCGAAGACCTTGGGCACCAGGCCGTCGCGGGCCATGGCGAACAGGATGCGGGTCTGGCCGTAGAGCACGGTCAGCACGACGCTCGCGATGGCGATGACGGCACAGGCGGCCAGCAGGGTGCCCCAGAAGCTCTGCCCGGTGACGTCCTTCATGATCTCGGCGAGCGCGGCCTCGGAGTCGTTGAACGTCCGCCACGGCTTGGCACCGACCGCGACGGCCGCGACCAGCACGTACAGGGTCGTCACGATGACCAGGGACAGCATGATCGCGCGGGGCAGGTCGCGCTGGGCGTTCTTGGCCTCCTCACCGGCGGTGGAGGCGGCGTCGAAGCCGATGTACGAGAAGAACAGCGTGGCTCCGGCCCCGCTGACGCCCGCCATGCCGAGCGGCATGAAGTGCGAGTAGTTGCCGGACTTGAAGCCCATGAAGCCGATCGCGCAGAACAGGATCAGCGCCGCGATCTTCACGCACACCATGATGGTGTTGGCCCGCGCCGACTCCTTGGCGCCGCCGAGCAGGAACACCATCGCCAGGATGACGACGATCAGGGCGGGCAGGTTGAAGATGCCGCCGTCGCCGGGCGGCGCGGACAGGGCGGTGGGGATGGTCACGCCTATCGTGCCGTCCAGCAGCTCGTTGAGGTACTCGCCCCAGCCGACGGCGACGGCGGCCACCGAGACGCCGTACTCCAGCAGCAGACACCAGCCGCAGACCCAGGCGATCAGCTCGCCCATCGTTGCGTATGCGTACGAGTACGAGGAGCCGGAGACCGGGATGGTGCCCGCCAGCTCGGCGTAGGACAGGGCCGAGAACAGCGCGGTGAGACCGGCGATCACGAAGGAGAGGGTGACGGCCGGGCCCGCCTTGGGGACGGCCTCGCCGAGGACGACGAAGATGCCGGTGCCGAGCGTGGCACCGATGCTGATCATGGTCAGCTGCCACAGCCCGAGGGAGCGCCGCAGCGAGCCTCCCTCACCCTGGCCGCCCTCTGCGACCAGGCGTTCCACGGGCTTGCGCCGCATGAGGCGCGCGGCGACACCCGGGGACGCGGGGGCGGTCGCTGGGCGGTCGTGCGGGGGTGCGCCTTGGTCGAGCACGCGCTGGCTCCTTAATCCTGCCGGTCATTGCGGACGGGGACCGGGGGCAGCCCACGAGGGCAGGAACCCACCGAGCGGGGTACCCGCCACGCCACGTACAGACGAGCACCCTATGAGGCAGGCATTCACGGGCGTAATGCAGCAACCTTGCGCGTCCCCGCATGATCATTGCGTTCATCGCACCGGAATGACAAATCGTTGCGCATGCCCTGCCGACCGTTGCACGGCAGCCCCACAGCCCCCTCCGCCCCCACAAGTGAAGGTGGCCCCTCCGGATACCCGGAGACGACCTCCGGATACGCCGACGGCCCCCGTCCCTCCCGGCGGGGGAAGGACAGAGGCCGTACGGGACGTCGGTGCCGTCAGCTCCAGCTGGCGTGCAGCGGCTTGCCCTCGGCGTAGCCGGCGGCGCTCTGGATGCCGACGATGGCCTTCTCGGCGAACTCCTCCAGGGAGCTCGCGCCGGCGTAGGTGCAGGAGGAGCGGACGCCCGCGATGATCGAGTCGATCAGGTCCTCGACGCCCGGGCGGGCCGGGTCGAGGAACATGCGGGAGGTGGAGATGCCCTCCTCGAACAGCGCCTTGCGGGCGCGGTCGTACGCCGACTCGTCGGAGGTGCGGTTGGCCACGGCGCGCGCGGAGGCCATGCCGAACGACTCCTTGTACAGGCGCCCGTTGGCGTCCTGCTGGAGGTCGCCCGGGGACTCGTAGGTGCCGGCGAACCAGGAGCCGACCATCACGTTGGACGCGCCGGCCGCAAGGGCCATGGCCACGTCGCGCGGGTGCCGGACACCGCCGTCGGCCCACACGTGCTTGCCGTACTTCTTCGCCTCGGCGGCGCACTCCAGGACCGCGGAGAACTGCGGCCGGCCCACGCCGGTCATCATCCGGGTGGTGCACATGGCGCCGGGGCCCACACCGACCTTGATGATGTCCGCGCCGGCGTCGATGAGGTCCTTGACGCCCTCGGCGGAGACGATGTTGCCCGCGGCGATCGGGACGTGCGGGTCGAGCGCGCGCACCACCTTGATCGCGCTGATCATCGACTCCTGGTGGCCGTGCGCGGTGTCGATGACGAGCGTGTCCACGCCCGCGTCGAGCAGCTGCTTGGCCTTGCCCGCGACGTCGCCGTTGATGCCGACGGCGGCGGCGATGCGCAGCTTGCCCTGCGCGTCGACGGCCGGGCTGTACAGCGTGGTGCGCAGGGCGCCCCTGCGGGTGAGGATGCCGGCCAGCTTGCCGTCCTTGTCGACGGCTGGGGCGTAGCGGCGGTTGTGCGCGTCGAGGGTGTTGAAGGCCTCGCGCGGGTCGATGTCGGCGTCCAGCAGGAGCAGGTCCTTGGACATCACGACTTCGAGCTGGGTGAAGCGGTCGACGCCGGTCAGGTCCGCGTCGGTGACGACACCGACGGGCCGGTGGTTCTCGTCCACGACGACACCGGCGTTGTGGGCGCGCTTGGGCAGCAGCGCGAGCGCGTCGGCGACCGTCTGGTGCGGGGCCAGCACGATCGGCGTGTCGAGCACCAGGTGGCGGCTCTTCACCCAGGAGACGACGTCGGTGACGACGTCGATGGGGATGTCCTGCGGGATGACCACGAGGCCACCGCGGCGGGCCACGGTCTCGGCCATGCGGCGGCCGGCGATGGCGGTCATGTTGGCGACGACGAGCGGGATGGTGGTGCCCGTGCCGTCCGGCGAGCTGAGGTCCACGCCCTGACGCGAACCGACCGCGGAGCGGCTCGGCACCATGAACACGTCGTCGTACGTCAGGTCGTACGCGGGCTGGATGTCATTGAGGAAACGCACGTGCTGCACATCCCAGTCGATCAGAGGTGACCCCCGGACAGGTGTGCCAGGGGGAAAGAGCACGTACTTCATTCTCCCATGTCGACGACCGTGTCACGCCCCCACAGAACCTCCAGGGCGACCGGCGATCACCTAGGACGATCCTCCAAGTCGCGATCCTTCCAGGGCCAGGGCGACGGCGAGCGAGGGCGTGCGGTCCATCGCCTCGGTGAACACGTCCTCCGCCGTGCGCCACTCGCCCGGGTCCGCCTCGGCGTACGCCCGCCAGTTCCGCACGACGATCAGCAGCCCCTGCTCGACGGCGTCCTCGGGCCAGACCGAGTGGTCGGAGAGGGAGTCCACGAGCGCGTCCCAGTTACGGCCGAACCAGTCGGGCAGCGCCAGTGCCCGGGCGGTCCGGTCCATCAGCCCGGCCTTGTCGGTGACACCGCCGAGGTCCAGGGTGACGACGAGCCGCCCTGTCAGGTCTGTCGGGTCTTGGCTCATCTCAGTACCGCCCGGAACGAGTTGTAGTGATCATCGGTGTAGTAGATCTCCCCACTCTGGCCGGTGACGATGCGCTGGGCCCCGCGGTCGCGTGCGCCGGGCGTCTTCACCGTGTACTCGTGGTACCAGCCGCGGCGGTGCCTCGGCAGATGCCCCTCGAAATTCCCGAACACGACGCCGTCCTTGGCGTACGGGAAGGGGCCGCCCTTGTCGATGAGAGCGAGCGTCCTGCGCGCCTCGGCAGGCAGCTGGGACTCTCCGACGGTGCCCATGCCGTGGGCCCACGCCGGGGCGGACACAGGCGTGCCCGAAGGACGCGGCCCCGTACTCGCCCCGGCGCTGGAACCGGCGCGCGTGGGCGACCCGGACGAGCATCCCGCGAGCAGGACGGCGAGGACGACGGCCAGCACCCCCGCGAGCGCGCGGGGAAGACGGCGGGGCTGCCTGAGCAGACGGGGGACGAACCGCGACACCATGCCGCCGATGCTGCCACGCCCACTTCCCTCACCCACCACCACGACCCGCCGGGACCACCGGGCCCCGTGCCGGGAAGCCGAGGAGCCGGGAGCCGACCACGAGGGGCCGCACGGCCCGTCCGACCGCGACCTGCCCCGCCGGGGGAGGAAGCTACGAGCCGGTGTCGCCCGGCCCACGAGGGCGGCGCCACGAGCGCCGCGGCCGCCCCCGAACCCACCGCAGAACCGGACCCGCCCCGCCCCGCAGACCGATCTCGACCACCGCCGAGCCGGCCTCGTTCTCGGCGCGAGGACGGTGTCGGGCCTCGGCAGAGTCGGGCGCGCCCCGACAGGGAGCGAGCCGCAGACTCGCCGGGACCCGACACCGTCCTCGCGCCGAGGTCCGACACCGTCCGCCCGAAGAACCACCTCGACCCGCGGCTCGGCCGACCACGACCCGCCGCGCCACCCGTCCGGGCCGGACGCCGCCGGGCCCGAAGCCGCCGGACCCAAGACGACCGCGCCCGGGCCCGGGGCCCCGGAGCCCGTCAGATCCCGTCGGGGTCCGCGCGGCTGAGCGCCGGCTTCGGGGTCGGTCCCGCCGTCATCAGGTAGTCCGCGGCCGAGGTGTCCGTGACCAGGCTGGTGACCAGCCCGGACCGGAGCACCGCGTCGATCGCGGACGCCTTGCGCTGCCCGCCCGCGATGGCTACGACCTCCGGGATACGGCGCAGCTGATCGGTCTTGACCGTGATGCACCGCTCCCCCAGGTCCCGCCCGATCCGGCGCCCCTCGGCGTCGAAGAGGTGCGCGGACATCTCGGCGGCGACACCGAGCGAGGCGTAGTGCGCCCGCTCCTCGTCACTGAGCATGTCGTGCACCGTCGAGATACCCGGCTCCCAGGAGCCGATGGAGACGCAGGCGACCGTGACCTTGTCGAAGTACTCGAAGGCCCGGGCGATCCCGGTCTGATTGCGCAGCGCCGCCGCGGTGGCCGCGTCCGGCAGCAGCATCGGCGCGTAGATGGGGTGCGCGTCCCCGCCCGACACCTGGGCGGCGCGGCGCACGGCCTCCACCGATCCGCGCTCGGCGGTCCCGGCGTCGTACACACCCGTCAGCTGCACCACCGTGCACGGCGGCAGCCGGTCGAGCGCCGCCGCCATGTGGATGGTGGACCGGCCCCAGGCCAGCCCCAGCACGTCCCCCTCGTTGACCAGCTCGCCGAGCAGGTCGGCGGCGACCTCGCCGAGGTTCTCCGGGTCGGGGGTCTCCTCGGCCTCGGCCGGAGACTCGACCACGACGGCATGCCTCAGGCCGTAGCGGGCGCGGAGCGCGTCGGAGCGCTCGGCGTCCAGCTCGGCCGGCACACGGATCTCGATACGTACGAGATCCCGTTCGAGGGCCGTCTCCAGGACCCGGGCCACCTTGAAGCGGCTGACGCCGAACTCCTCGGCGATCTGGATCTTGGACTTGCCCTCGAGGTAGAAGCGGCGGGCCATGGCCGCCGCCTGGACCAGCTCAGCGGGTCCCATCCGCATGGCTGACCGGCCCGCCGACATACCCGACACGGCGATCTCCTCACTGCTGTTCACACTCTGGATTCGCCGTTCATCCTTGCAGATTCGGGGCGACTGATCTGCCCTGATGGGCGCCGTTCACTTAACCGTTCATGTATCTGTGGCTCAGTGGTCGCATGCCCAGGACGCCTGGGCGGTCGCGGCCTCCGCCTGCGCCCGCAGGGCGCGGACCGCCTCCGCCGGGTCCTCGGCGCCGTACACCGCCGAGCCGGCCACGAAGACGTCCGCTCCCGCGTCCGCGCACCGCTCGATCGTCGAGGCCGAGACACCGCCGTCCACCTGGAGCCAGAGCTGAAGACCGTGCTTGCCGATCAGCTCCCGGGTGCGGCGGATCTTCGGCAGCATGATGTCCAGGAAGGCCTGTCCGCCGAAGCCGGGCTCGACCGTCATGATCAGCAGCATGTCGAGCTCCGGCAGCAGGTCCTCGAACGGCTCGATCGGTGTCGCCGGCTTGAGCGCCATGGAGGCGCGGGCGCCCTTGGCGCGGATCTCGCGGGCGAGGCGCACGGGAGCGGCGGCGGCCTCCACGTGGAAGGTGACGGACGAGGCGCCCGCCTCGACGTACTGAGGAGCCCAGCGGTCGGGGTCCTCGATCATCAGATGGCAGTCCAGCGGGGTGTCCGTCGCACGCGCCAGGGACTCCACGACCGGCACGCCGAGCGTGAGGTTGGGGACGAAGTGGTTGTCCATGACGTCGACATGGAGCCAGTCGGCGCCTTGGACCGCCTTGGCCTCCTCCGCGAGGCGGGCGAAGTCGGCGGACAGGATGCTGGGGTTGATCTGTGCCATGCCCCAAGACTGCCATGTCCTGGGCACGAATGTTCGCGCCCATCCACAGGCGACGCCGTTCATCGTACTTACGCTGCCGCCTGTGGATAACGCCCGACGGACCGCAGGACGGCCCGGGCCCGCCGGCTCAGCCGGTGCGACGGATGAGCGCCAGATACATCGCGTCGGTGCCGTGCAGATGCGGCCACAGCTGCACGTCCGGGCCCTCGCCGAGCGCCGGTACGCCGGGCAGCAGCGGCCGTGCGTCGACAAGTTCCGTCTCCGGGCGCTGCTTGAGCACGTCGGCGACGACCGCCCGGGTCTCGGCGAGGTGCGGGGAGCAGGTGGCGTACCCGACGATTCCACCGACGCGCACCGAGTCGAGCGCGGTGCGCAGCAGGGCACGCTGGAGCGGCGCGAAGTTCTCCAGGTCCTCCGGGCGCCGCCGCCAGCGGGCCTCGGGCCGCCTGCGCAGCGCGCCGAGCCCGGTGCACGGCACGTCCATCAGCACGCGGTCGAAGGTCCCGGGCTGCCACGGCGGCCGGGTGCCGTCGGCGGCGATGACCTGGTACGGCCCCGGGTTGCCCGCCAGCGCCTTGGCGACCAGCCCCGCCCGGTGCGGCTGCTTCTCGGAGGCGAGCAGCGCGGCTCCGCGCTCGGCGGCGAGGGCGGCCAGCAGCGCGGCCTTGCCACCGGGCCCTGCGCACCCGTCGAGCCACTTCGCGTCGGGCCCGTCGAGCGGAGCGTTGGCGAGGGCCAGCGCGACCAGCTGACTGCCCTCGTCCTGCACCCCGGCCCGCCCCTCGCGCACGGCTTCCACGGCCCCCGGTTCACCGCCCTCGGCGAGCCGCACGGCGTACGGCGACCAGCGGCCGGGCACCGCGGCCTCCTCGCGCAGCAGCTCCTCCGGGGTGGACCGCCCCGGCCGCGCGACCAGGGTCACCTCGGGCCGCTCGTTGTCGGCCTCCAGCAGGTCCTCGATCCCGGCCCGCCCGCCGCCGAGGGAGTCCCAGAGCGCGGAGACGACCCAGCGGGGATGCGAGTGCACGACGGCGAGGTGGTCCTCGGGATCCTCGTCGTAAGGCGGTGCGACCTTCTCCAGCCACCCGTCGAGATCGTTCTGAGCCACCTTCCTCAGCACGGCGTTGACGAACTTGGCCCGCCCGTCACCGAGCACCACCCGGGCCAGCTCGACGGAGGCGGACACGGCGGCGTGCGTCGGGATCCGGGTCCCGAGCAACTGGTGCGCACCGAGACTGAGCACATCGAGCACCGGCGGGTCGACCTCGCGCAACGGCCGGTCGATACAGGCGGCGATGACGGCGTCGTACGTCCCCTGCCGCCGCAGCGTGCCGTACACCAGCTCGGTGGCGAGGGCGGCGTCCCGGGCGTCGAAGGTGTCCGGCCCCTCCTTCTCCCGCGCCTTGCGCAGCAGTGGCGGCAACACGAGGTTGGCATACGCGTCCCGCTCGTCGACCGCACGCAACGCCTCGAAGGCAAGGACGCGGACAGGGTCCTTCTGCGGACGACGGTAGGGCTTGGCGGGCTTACGCGGCCGCCGGGACTGCTCACTCACGAAAAAGGTGCTCCGGATACGAAGAGAAGGTGCGGGCTCCAGCGTACGTCGGCGCGGCCTGGCGCCGGCTGTCCGGGCAGCGGCAGCGCCTTCGCTGTCCCCCCGTCCCGGCCTCAGCCCCCGAGCGTCTCGCCCTCGGCGATGCGCACCCCGCGGGCCCAGTCGGCCGCCCGCATCGGCTTCTTGCCCTGGGGCTGCACCCAGAGCAGCTCGACGGCGTACGAGCCGGTGCCCACGTGCACGCTGTTCTTGCCCACCGCCATCCCGCCCGGCGCGAGATCGGTCCGCTCGGGCACGGGCGTGACCTGGATCAGCTTGAGCCGCTCGCCGCGGAAGGTGGTCCAGGCGCCGGGCGCCGGCGTGCAGCCGCGCACGACCCGGTCGACGCGCAGCGCGGGAGCGGCCCAGTCCACGTGGGCGTTCTCGACGGAGATCTTCGGCGCGACGGTGATGCCGTCGGGCGGCTGCGGTACGGCCTTCAGGGTGCCGTCCTCGATACCGTCCATGGTCGCGGCGAGCAGCCCGGCACCGGCGAAGGCGAGCCGCGTGAGCAGATCGCCGCTGGTGTCGGTGGCCCGGACCTCCTCGGTGACGGTGCCGTAGACGGGTCCGGAGTCGAGCCCCTCCTCGATGAGGAAGGTGGAGGCACCGGTGATCTCGTCGCCCGCCATGATGGCGTGCTGCACGGGCGCTGCCCCGCGCCAGGCGGGCAGCAGCGAGAAGTGCAGGTTGACCCAGCCGTGCGCCGGGATGTCGAGGGCGACCCTGGGCAGCAGGGCGCCATAGGCGACGACCGGGCAGCAGTCCGGGGCGATCTCCGCCAGCCGCTCCAGGAACTCCGGGTCGCGCGGCTTGAGGGGCTTCAGCACCTCGATCCCGGCCTCCTCCGCCCGCTCGGCCACGGGCGACGCGACCAGCCTGCGCCCACGCCCGGCCGGCGCATCGGGCCGCGTGACGACGGCGGCCACCTCATGGCGCCCGGAGGCGATCAGAGCGTCCAGCGCGGGAACAGCGACCTCGGGGGTACCGGCGAAGACGAGCTTCATGGGCGGGATCGAGCCTCTCGGACGGGGATGAGCCGGGCAGCGCACCAGTCTATGACCACGGACGAAGGAAGAAAGGCCCGGCCGGACGAACGGACCGGGCGGCAGACGGAGGGACGCACGAGCAGGAGACCGGCACGCGCAGGGCACGCGCAGGGCACGCGCAGGGGCGGACGTCAGCGGCGGGCGAGCCCCACAGGTCGTCCCGGCTCCCGGCCGACCGACGGGTGGTGCGCGGGCGGGAGAACAAAGAACTCAAACCACCCGCGCCGCCAGCCAGGACCACCGGCGTACGCATATGCCCGTACGCCCCCACCCCGTGACCAGCGGAGCGCACACGCGTTGGTCAAGAAAGAGTTGACCACACCGGGCCGCTTTCGCGGCCCGATTCCTTTCAACGCCGGTTCGAGAGGCTTGTTCATGGCCGACCACGCAACCCACGACGCCCAGGCCCGGGCCAGCCTGCACTTGCTGGTGCGGGACATCGAGCGGGTCCGCCGGCAGGTGGACGCGCTGCGCACGCTCACCGCCCAGTTGGGCAACGTCTACCGCCCGCGCCGCTCCGGCCCGTCCACGGGCTTCGTCGTCTATGGACGCGCCCCCGCCCCGACGGTCCGCCTCGCCCAGGAACTCCGCGACAGCGTCGAAACCCTGGTCACGGCCGCCGTGGATTTCGACCGCTCACTCGGCTTCTCGTGGGACGCGGTGGGATCGGCGCTCGGAGTCACCAAGCAGGCGGTGCACCGCCGCTACGGCGCCCGCCGCGCCGCGGCCCAGGCGGCCACCGAGGCCGAGCGGACGCAGGATCCGTCCGGCGCACGCGCGCTCAACGCGACCCCCGTCCTGCCCCCGGTACCCACGGTCCCCGCGGCCCGCTCCATGCCCACCCAGCCGACCGCGGGCAGCCCCGCCCTGCGCGACGACGCCCGCTCGACGGCCTTCCCCGGCCCCCGCAACGGCTGACTTCCACCACCCAGCCCTCCCGGAAAGGCGTCCGGGAGGGCCGACGCACGAGCCCCCAGCGAACAGCCGTCCACTCCCCCGTGGGCCCTACTCAAACCGATCCGCCCTACTGACCTCGGCCGATATCCACGCGAATCAGCCGATGTCCAGCGGATCGACCCGCAACCGAACCGCCTCTCCGCTGCCGCTCCCCCTCGCCATACGCGCGGCCTGAGCGGTCTTCAGCGCGGCGGCCAGCGCCGCCCCGCTGCCCGGCGGTACCCGGACGAGCGCCCGTTCCCATTCCTCACCGGGCGGCGGCGCCCCGGGCCTGCGAGGCCGGCCGGGCAGCGTGGGCGGCACCGGTACCGGCCCCAGGATCTCGGCGTCGGAGGGCAGTTCGACCGACGTCAGGAACTCGGCGACAGCCACGGGCGTCCCCGACACGGCCGCCATCCGGGACACCGGCGGGAAGCCCAGCTCGGCCCGCTCGGCCAGTTCCCGCACCGCGTGCCCGACGGGGTCCCACCGCACCAGCGCCTGTACCGGCCGAAGGGTCGGCTCGGCCACCACGACCACGGTGCCCCTCTCGCTCTGCGGCCTGACCAGCGCGCCCGCCGCGATCCACCGCCGCAGCGCGTCCTCACCGGCCCGCAGGTCGGGCCGCACGAGCATGGCCCAGCCGTCCAGCAGCAGAGCCGCCGCATAGCCGCCTTCGGCGACGGGTTCGGCTCCCGGGGTGCTCACGACCAGCGCGGGTGTGCCCGGCACGGTGTCCAGGACATGCTCGCGCCCCGAGGTCCGCACGGGTACGGCGGGAAAGGCGCGCCCCAGCTCCTCGGCCGTACGCCGTGCCCCCACGACCTGGGCACGCAGCCGGAAGCCGCCGCACTCCGGGCAGTGCCAGGCACTCTCCTCGCGCCCGCACCAGTCGCACCGCAACACTTCCGCGTCCTGCCCTTGGAGCGGGCCGGAGCAGTGCCGGCAGCGCGCGGGCGCACGGCACTGGGCGCAGGCCATGCGGGGCACATAGCCACGCCGGGGCACCTGCACCAGCACCGGGCCGTGCCGCAGCCCCTCCCGGGCCACCTGCCAGGCGAGGGTCGGCAGCCGGGCGGCGCGGGCGGCCTCGTCGCGCGCGAGGTCGGTGTCTCCGACGGTCCGGACCAGGGGCGCGGCCCGCCGGACCTGCTCCCGGCCGGCGACCAGCGGCCGGGCCCAGCCGCTGTCCACCAGCTGGGCGGCCTCCACGGTGCAGCCGAATCCGCCGAGCAGGAACGCGCACTTGTCCAGGGCGGCGCGCAGCAGCAGCACGTCGCGCGCGTGCGGCTGCGGGGCGTGCTGCTCGCTGAGGTTGTCGTCGCCGTCGTCCCAGACGACGACGAGCCCGAGATCCCGCACGGGCGCGAACATGGCCGCCCGTGTTCCGACGACGGCCCGTACGGAGCCGCGTCGCACCGCGAGCCACTGCGCGTACCGCTTCTCAGGTCCCGCGTCGGCGGTGAGCAGCGCATGCCGGCCCTCGCCGAGCAACGCGGTGAGGGCGGCGTCGACCCGCGCGGCGTCCCGCCCGTCCGGTACGACGACGAGGGCGCCGCGACCCGAGGCGAGCGTGGCGGCGACGGCCCGGGCCAGTTCCTCGCTCCACAGGGGGCCCGGCAGCGTGTTCCAGACGGCCCGGGGCGCCCCGCCGGAGGCCAGCGCCTCGAGAAAGGCGGCACCGTGTTCGTACCGCGTCCAGGATCCGGAGTCCGGGGTGTCCGGCGGCGGCAGTGGTGCGGGGGACGGCCGTTGTTCGGCGCGTGCGCTGCGCGGCGGCACGGCCAGCTGGAGCACGTCGGCGAGGCTCCCGGCGTAGCGGTCGGCGACGGCCCGGGCGAGGCCCAGCAGTTCCTCGCTGAGCACCGGCTCCGGTGACACGACCTGGGCCAGTGCCGCCAGCGGGCCGGTGTAGTCGGTCTCGGCCCGGCGCTCGACGAGGAACCCGTCGATGAGCCCGCCGCCCTCGCGGCGCCCATCGCGCACCCGGTGCCGCCCGGCCCCGAACCGCACCCGCACCCGCACTCCGGGCTGGGCCTGCGCGTCCAGCTCCTCGGGCACCGCGTAGTCGAAGTACCGGTCGAGGTGCAGCACACCCTTGTCGACCAGCACCCGGGCGACGGGCAGTTCCCTGGCGAGCGCGGCCCCGCGCCAGGTGCGCGGCTTGGCGCGCGGGACCTTCGCCTTGCGCACGCTCTCCCGGATGAGCGCGAGCTGTTCCGGCGGCGCCCCTTCGGCCCCGCCGTCCCCCTCTGTCCGGGGCACCCCGTTCTCGCTGCTCACGCTTGCATTCTTACCAAACTGCACTGACAACGACCCCCGCCGCCCGGGCCATCGCGGACACGCCGAGGCCCGGCCCCCCGCAGGGAAGCCGGGCCTCGGCGAAAAAGGGAGCAGGATTACATGCCCACGGCCTTGCGCAGGGCGTCGACGCGGTCGGTGCGCTCCCAGGTGAAGTCGGGCAGCTCGCGGCCGAAGTGGCCGTAGGCCGCCGTCTGGGCGTAGATCGGGCGGAGCAGGTCGAGGTCAC
>NZ_LGDV01000227.1 GCF_001280015.1 Streptomyces sp. MMG1121 | reverse complement strand
GGCGTGAAGCGCGGGGTGAGCACTGACGACCGCCCGGGACGCGTGCACGAGGCGGCCGCACGGGCGGTGGCGGGCGTGCGGTCCGGGGTGGGCGCGGGGGGGGCAGCGTGGAGCGGGCGCGTGCGGGCCGGCGTGCAGGCGGGAGCACGCGGGGCGGACGCGGGCCGGGACGCGCGAGGGCGGGCGTGTGGGGGGCGGGTGTGGGCGAGCGTGGGGGCGGCGAGTGTGGAGGAACTGGTGCCGAGGCTGCGACTGGGCCCCGGCACCGGCTCGTCGACGTGGTCCGGTCAGCCGGCCAGGTTCTCCGCCAGCTCCTCGCTGAGGTTGGCCTCCGTGCCCGGGATGCCCAGGTCGGCGGCGCGCTTGTCGGCCATCGCCAGCAGTCGGCGGATCCGGCCCGCGACGGCGTCCTTGGTGAGGGGCGGCTCGGCGAGCGCACCCAGCTCCTCCAGCGAGGCCTGCTTGTGTTCCATGCGCAGTCGGCCGGCGGCCGCGAGGTGCTCGGGCACCTCGTCTGCGAGGATCTCCAGGGCCCGCTGCACCCGGGCACCGGCGGCCACTGCGGCCCGGGCCGAACGGCGCAGGTTGGCGTCGTCGAAGTTGGCGAGCCGGTTGGCCGTGGCCCGCACCTCGCGGCGCATCCGGCGCTCCTCCCAGGCCAGCACCGACTCGTGCGCGCCGAGCCGGGTCAGCAGCGCGCCGATCGCGTCGCCGTCGCGCACGACCACCCGGTCCACGCCCCGCACCTCGCGGGCCTTCGCGGCGATCGACAGCCGGCGGGCGGCGCCGACCAGCGCGAGCGCGGCCTCGGGACCTGGGCAGGTCACCTCCAGGGAGGAGGAACGGCCGGGCTCGGTCAGCGAGCCGTGCGCCAGGAAGGCCCCGCGCCAGGCCGCCTCCGCGTCACAGGTGGCCCCTGAGACCACCTGCGGGGGCAGGCCCCGGATCGGGCGGCCGCGGCCGTCCACGAGACCCGTCTGGCGGGCCAGCTGGTCACCGCCCGCGACGACCCGCACGACGTACCGCGAGCCGCGACGTAGCCCGCCGGGCGCCATCACGATCAGCTCGGAGCTGTGCCCGAAGATCTCCAGGATGTCCCGCTTGAGGCGGCGGGCCGCCATCGCGGTGTCCAGTTCCGCCTCGATCACGATGCGCCCGCTCACCAGATGAAGGCCGCCGGCGAACCGCAGAATGGCCGAGACCTCCGCCTTCCTGCAGCAGGTCCGGGTGACGGGGAGCCGGGAGATCTCATCCTTCACCGCTGCCGTCATCGCCATGGGCCGATCCTTCCATGCATCCGAAAAATACGGTCGTACGCGGCGGCCAGCAGCTCCGGGTCGTGCCGGGGAGAACCGTCCGTCCGGGCGACCGGCGCCAGCTCGACCGCGGCTCCCAGCCGCTTGGCGGCCTCGGTGAGCGAGTCGCGGTCGGGCACGGCGGCCTCGTCGGCCAGCACCACGTCCAGGGCGAGTTTAGGGGCGTGTCGCCCCAAAACCTCCAAATGACGCTGCGGTGAGAAGCCCTCGGTTTCTCCCGGCTGCGGGGCGAGGTTCAAGGACAGCACCTTGCGCGCCTTGGTCTCGGTGAGGGCGTCCAGCAACTCGGGGACGAGTAGGTGCGGGATCACCGAGGAGAACCAGGAGCCGGGGCCGAGCACCACCCAGTCCGCGTCCCGCACCGCGGCCACCGCCTCGGGCACGGCCGGCGGGTCGTGGGGCACCAGGTGCACCGACTGCACCTCGCCCGGGGTGAGGGCGACGGTGGCCTGTCCGCGCACGGTGTCGACGTCGTCGGGGCGCTCGGAGTCATGGCCCTTGACCAGGGCCTGCAGCTCCAGTGGTACGGCCGACATGGGCAGTACGCGACCGTGCGCGCCGAGCAGCTTGCCGACCAGGTCCAGGGCCTGCACATGGTCGCCGAGCTGCTCCCACAGGGCGACGATCAGCAGATTGCCGACCGCGTGCTCATGCAGATCGCCCTTGGACTGGAAGCGGTGCTGGATGACCCGGGCCCAGGTCTGGCCCCAGTCGTCGTCACCGCAGAGCGCGGCCAGCGCCTTGCGCAGATCGCCGGGTGGCAGCACGCCCAGCTCGTCGCGCAGCCGCCCGCTGGAACCGCCGTCGTCGGCCACGGTGACGACGGCGGTGAGGTCGCCGGTGATCCGGCGCAGCGCGGCGAGCGAGGCGGACAGGCCCATGCCGCCGCCGAGCGCGACGACCTTGGGCTGTGTGCCCCGGCGGCGGGGCCGGCCGCCGCGGGGCTCGGCCGGGCGCCCCGCGCGCGAATCGGGCACCATCCGGCGCAGCCTGCTCAGCCGCGGTGTACGTTCCGTCATTCCCGTCCCATGTCCCGGTGTACGACCACCGTCTCCACACCCTCGGCCGCGAGGCGCGCGGCGAGCTTCTCCGACACCGCCACCGAGCGGTGCTTGCCGCCGGTACAGCCGATGGCGATGGTCACATACCGCTTGCCCTCGCGTCGGTAGCCGGCCGCGATGAGGCGCAGCAGCTCGGCGTACTGGTCGAGGAACTCCTTGGCGCCGGGCTGGTTGAAGACGTAGGCGGCGACCTCCTCGTTGAGGCCGGAGTACGGGCGCAGCTCCGGGACCCAGTGCGGATTGGGCAGGAACCGCATGTCCGCGACCAGATCGGCGTCGACCGGCAGGCCGTACTTGAAGCCGAAGGACATCACGGTGGCCCGCAGCTCCGGCTCCTCCTCGCCGGCGAACTGGGCGTCCATCTTGGCGCGCAGCTCGTGCACGTTGAGGCTGGAGGTGTCGATCACCAGGTCGGCGTCCCCGCGCAGCTCGCGCAGCAGCTCGCGCTCGGCGGCGATGCCATCCACGATGCGGCCGTCGCCCTGCAGCGGATGCGGGCGGCGCACCGACTCGAAGCGGCGCACCAGGGCCTCGTCGGAGGACTCCAGGAAGACGATCCGCCGGGTGACGCCCCGGGCGTCCAGGTCGGCGAGGGATTCGCGCAGGTTGTCGAAGAAGCGCCGGCCGCGCACGTCCACGACGACCGCGATCCGCGCCACATTGCCCTGCGAGCGGGCGCCCAGCTCCACCATGGTGGGGATGAGGGCGGGCGGGAGGTTGTCCACGACGAACCAGCCGAGGTCCTCCAGACACTTCGCGGCCGTCGACCGGCCCGCTCCGGACATGCCGGAAATGATCACCAGCTCGGGGATGGCCGCTTCGGGGGCTGCGGCCGCCGTGCCGTCCGTACTCACCTGTGCTCCGTTTTCCTGGATCGCGTGCTCATCGCCGGCCGCGGGCTGTGGCCGCTCCTGGCCCGCTTCCTCGTGTGCCCGATCTCGTTCGGCTGTGTGCTGTGCCTCGTGCTCGGTCATGTCTCCTGCCCCCGTCGTTCGTCCGGAAGGCCCGCGGTCACGGGCTCCCCCGAGGAACCGACCGTCGTATCGGGTTCCTCGTCTTCAATGATCTCTCCGGTCGCCGTGTTCACGGCGGGTGCGGCCGGAACCGCCCGGGCGAGGGCCGCGGCGATGGTCTCGGCCGTCTTCCGGCCTATCCCGGGCACCTCCTGGATCTGTTCGATTGTGGCGGACCGAAGCTTCTTCACCGAGCCGAAATGCTTGATGAGCGCCTGTTTGCGCGTCTCACCGAGGCCGGGCACGTCGTCCAGGGGGCTGGCGCGGAAGCGCTTGGCGCGCTTCGTGCGCTGGTAGGTGATCGCGAAGCGGTGGGCCTCGTCCCGCACGCGCTGGAGCAGATAGAGGCCCTCGCTGGTACGCGGCAGGACCACCGGGTCGTCCTCTCCGGGCACCCACACCTCCTCCAGCCGCTTGGCGAGGCCGCACACGGCGATGTCGTCGATACCGAGCTCGTCCAGCGCACGCTGGGCCGCCGCGACCTGCGGCTGGCCACCGTCGACGACGACGAGCTGCGGCGGGTAGGCGAACTTCCTGGGGCGGCCGTCGTCGTCCTTCAGCGAGTTCGTGATCTCGTCCGTACCAGCGAGAAGGGACTCGCCGCCGGCAGTGGCCTCGTCTCCGTCGGCCCACTCCCCCGTCTTCTCCTTCTCGGCCAGGTAGCGCCGGAAGCGGCGGCCGATCACCTCGTGCATGGAGCGGACGTCGTCCTGACCGGCGAAGCCCTTGATCTGGAAGCGGCGGTACTCGCTCTTGCGCTGCAGGCCATCCTCGAAGACGACCATGGAGGCGACGACGTCGTCCCCCTGGAGATGCGAGATGTCGTAGCACTCGATCCGGAGCGGGGCGCTGTCCAGGTCGAGGGCCTCGGCGATCTCCTCCAGGGCACGCGAGCGCGTGGTCAGGTCGGAGGCGCGCTTGGTCTTGTGCAGGGCGAGGCCCTGCTGGGCGTTGCGCTCCACGGTCTCCATGAGCGCCTTCTTGTCGCCGCGCTGCGGGATGCGCAGGGACACGTTCGCCCCGCGGCGGCCGGTCAACCACTCCTGGACCGGCTCGACCGGCTCGGGCAGCGCCGGGACCAGGACCTCCTTGGGGACCGCGTCCCCGGTCTCCTCGCCGTACAGCTGCTGCAGGGCGTGCTCGACCAGTGCCCCGGTGGTGACGTCCTCGACCTTGTCAGTCACCCAGCCACGCTGGCCGCGCACCCGGCCACCACGCACATGGAAGATCTGGACGGCCGCCTCCAGCTCGTCCTCGGCGACGGCGATGAGGTCGGCATCGGTCGCGTCCGCGAGCACGACGGCGCTCTTCTCCATGGCCTTCTTCAGGGCCCCGATGTCGTCGCGCAGCCGGGCGGCCCGCTCGTACTCCATCTCCTCGGCCGCCACCATCATCTGCTTCTCCAGCCGACGGAGGTAGGTGCCGGTGCGGCCTGCCATGAAGTCGCAGAACTCCTCGGCCAGCTCCTGATGATCCTCAGGGCTGATCCGGCCGACGCAGGGGGCCGAGCACTTGCCGATGTAGCCGAGCAGGCAGGGCCGGCCGGTGCGGGCGGCGTTCTTGAACACGCCGGCCGAGCAGGTGCGCACCGGGAAGACGCGCAGCAGCAGGTCGACGGTGTCCCGGATGGCCCACGCGTGCCCGTACGGCCCGAAGTACCGCACGCCCTTCTTCTTGTGACCGCGCATCACCTGCACACGCGGGAACTCCTCGTTCATCGTCACCGCGAGGTACGGGTAGCTCTTGTCGTCGCGGTACTTGACGTTGAACCGAGGGTCGTACTCCTTGATCCAGGAGTACTCCAGCTGGAGCGCCTCGACCTCCGTGGACACCACGGTCCACTCCACGGACGCGGCGGTGGTCACCATCGTCCGGGTGCGCGGGTGCAGGTTCGCCAGGTCCTGGAAGTAGTTCGCCAGGCGCTGGCGCAGGCTCTTCGCCTTTCCGACGTAGATCACCCGGCGGTGCTCGTCACGGAACCTGTACACCCCCGGAGAGTCCGGGATCTCACCCGGCCTGGGGCGGTAGCTGGAGGGGTCGGCCATGTCTCACACCCTACTTGCGCGCACCGACACCGAGGCCGGGCCTGTGGACAACGCCCACGCGCGCCGCTCATCCGCCCCACGTCATCCGGCGCCGGCCGGCGGCAGCCGGTACCCATCAGCTGCCGACGCTCCGGAACGCCTCGTCGAGCGGCACGGTCCCCTCGTCGGGATACATGTCGCACTGCCCGTTCGCGAGCCGGAATCCCCCGGCCTCGGCTCCGGCTCCGGCGACCGCGTACCCACCGGGATCAGCGTCCCCGTCCAGGAGCATCACCAGTGCGCGCTCGGTGTTGGCCGGCACGCTCAGCAGGCGCCCGGCGGAGCTGGTGAACCAGGACTCCGGACGCAACGCGGTGATCCGCCGCCGCAGCCCCGCGACCGCCTCTTCTAGCGGCACGACGGCGTCATCACCGGCGAACGCCCAGGCCACCGTCACGCGCCGAACCCCCCATGCGGCGACGGACGCCGGCGCGGTTCCCGTGAGCGACGGTTCCGGCAGCGCGCCACAGACCGGTCGAGTGCGGCCATGGCGGGTTCGAGGTGTTGTCGGGCTCTGGTCAACACGCTTCAATGCGGGGGAACTCGGGGCCGGGCACGCCCGCACAACGGGACGCGGCGTGCGCAGCTACAGGCGTCCACAGCGCCCACGGGGGTGGCCCCGCACACCAGCGCAGACGGCCCGACCAGCCGTAGCGACACCTCATAGAAAGGCGCCTCGGCATGCGGCATGCCACCGAGCACGCGGACGTCCCCCTCGCGGAACTGGACACGGCCCTGCAGGGCGGCCCCTTCCATGTGGCGCTGCGCGCCGCGATCGCCGCACGCGGGCTGCCGCTCCAGCGTGTCCAGCACCATCTGTCCCGCCACGGGGTCAAGGTCGGTGTGACCAGCCTGAGTTACTGGCAGCAGGGCGCCCGTCGCCCACAGCGCCCGGAGTCGCTGCGGGCCGTACGAGCACTGGAGGAGATACTCCAGTTGCCGGACGAATCGCTGATCCGGCTGCTCGCCGACGCCCACGAGCACACGGTGGCCGGTCATGCGGGAGCCCGCTCCTACCGCTCCCTGACCGAGGCCTCGGACGTCCTGGACCGGCTCCGGGCCGACCTGGGCTGGTTGCCCGACGGCGGACTGCACACCCTCGGCCACCATGAATACGTCCGGATCGGTGCCCGGCGCGAACTGGCGGGCCGCGAGGCCCACCACATCGTGCGGGCCCACCGTGACGGTGTCGACCGCTTCCTCGCCGTGCACCACGGCGACCCCGGATGCCGCCCGCAGGACGTCAGGGTGCGAGCCCTGGAGAACTGCCGTACGGGGCGCGTCCGCTGGGACCGGGACACGGGCGTGCTGGTGGCCGAGCTGCTCTTCGGCACCCGGCTGCGCTCCGGTGACACTTTTCTCTTCCGGTACGGCGTCGAGGACGGCACGGCCGGTACCTCCCGCGAACACCTCCACCGCTTCTGCTCCCCCGGCGGGCAGTACGCGCTCCAGGTGCGCTTCGACGCGGCAGCACTTCCGGCGCGCTGCCACCGCTTCACCCAGCCCTCGTCGGCGGCCCCCCGCAGCGGCCGGCAGGAACTGCCACTCACCGGACCGCACCCCTGCGTCCACGTGGTCGAGCCACGGATCCGCCCGGGGATCGTCGGCATCGCCTGGGATTGGGAATGAAGTCCCTTTCGGCACGCACCCGTTGACGACCCCGGGGGGGCGCTCCAGCTTCCGGTCAGGTGCCCGGGCCCGCGATGATCCTGCCGTTGGCCGTCTTCACCGGCAGCTCGGCGAGAGGCTCCGTAGCCGGCTGCTGGACCACTTTGCCCGTCGTGGCGTCGAACTGGCTGCCGTGGCAGGGGCAGATCAGGGTCGTCCCCTGCAGCTTGTTGATGGGGCACCCCGCGTGCGTGCAGATCGTGCTGTACGCCTTCAGCGCGCCGCTGTTGTCGCGGCTGACGACCACGTTGTGATCCCGGTAGAGCTTGGCGCCGCCCTTCGCGACCTCGCTCTCCGCGCCGAGGTCGACCGGAGCGGTCGGAGTGGCCGCGGCCGTGGCGCCACCCGGTGCCGAGCACGCGGCCAGGCCCAGCCCGGCGACCGGGGCCACGGCGGCCCCTCGAAGGACGGTACGACGGCTCGCGGACGGTCGGGCGGGCATCTGGAACTCCACTGGTCAAGGGCTGTGCAGAGCGACCATACCCGGCCAGAAGGGCCACTTCTGAGGCGGGGGCGGTGGCGGGAGAGGGGGCGCAGAGCGCGACAGGAGAGGAGGCGGCAACGGCCGCGAAAGAGAGGCGGAGAGCGTGGCCGCGGGGGCCTTCGCGGCCGACGGGAGCGGCCGGAACAGCGGACGTAAACGCTTGCGCAAGCGTTTACGCGGGAGCGGTCGATGGGATACGTTCCCGGCCGGAGCCCCCGCACGGGCCGGGAACGCCCAGCCTCGTCGGCTCGGGGAGGGGAACGTAATGGCCACCATGGCGGACGTCGCTCGCAGCGCGGGCGTCTCCGTGGCGACCGTCTCTCACGTCCTCAACGGCACGCGCCCGGTGCTGCCCCATACCCGCCAGGCCGTGCTGGACGCCGTCGACGCCCTCGGCTACACCCCCAACACCCTGGCCCGCTCCCTGGTGACCTCCCGCACCCGCTCCATCGGGCTCGCGGTGTCGGCGATCAGCAACCCCTACTTCACGGAGATCCTCCAGGGCGTCGAGGCCGCCGCCCTGGAAGCGGGGTACAGCCTGCTCATCGCCGATCCGCACGACGACCCCGGGCACGAACGCAAGGTCGCGCAGCTCCTCCATGAGCGCCGGGTGGACGGCATGATCGTCGCCCCCTCCGCGCATCCGCACGATCTCGTCGGCTACCTCCGCCGCCACGCCGTCCCCACCGTGTTCCTGGACCGGGTGATCGACGCGCGCGTGCTGGACGGCGGCGAAGAGGGCGGCACCCCTGGCGAGGGCGCGCCATGGTGCGACCAGGTCTGCACCGAGAGCTCCGGACCGACCGCCGGCCTCGTCGCCCATCTCGCCGGACTGGGCCACCGCCGGATCGGTTTGGTCGCCGGCCTGCCCGGGCTCAGCACCACCGAGGAACGCGTCACCGGATATCTGGACGGCCTCGCCGCTGCCGGTGTGGCCCCCGATGAACGGCTCCTCGTATCCGGCAACTCCGAGTCCGCCGGTGCCGAGCAGGCGACAGCAACCCTGCTCTCGCTGCCCGATCCGCCCACGGCCCTCGTTACCGCCAACAACGCGATGACCATCGGCGCCCTGCGGGCCCTGCGCCGACATGGCCGGTCCGTCCCGGACGACATCGCCCTGTGCTGCTTCGACGACTTCGCCTGGGCCGACCTGTTCTCGCCCGGGCTCACCGCCATCGCCCAGCCCAGCAAGGAGCTGGGCGCCCAGGCCGTCCGGGTTCTCCTGGACCGTCTGCGCGAGCCGCGACGGCCGTCCCGAACGGTGCGTCTGCCGTGCGCGTTCGTGCATCGCACCTCCTGTGGCTGCCCGGAGGAGCCGGGCGGGGCCACCAGGCCCGAGCACACCGAACCATCCACACTGTCCGAGAAGGGAACCGTCTCGTGATCGTCGTCGCCGGTGAGGCACTGATCGACCTGGTACCGCAGGGCCCCGGTGCCCTCGCGGACCTGAAGCCGGCGCTCGGCGGTGGCCCGTACAACACCGCCGTGGCGCTGGGACGGCTCGGCTCCCGCACCGCCTTCTGCTCCCGGACCTCGGACGACGCCTTCGGCGAGGCCCTGCTCGACGGGCTGCGGCGGGCCGGCGTCGATGTGTCGGGCGTACAGCGCGGGCCCGAGCCGACGACCCTCGCGGTGGCCACGCTCGACGCCGGCGGCTCCGCCGCTTACTCCTTCTATGTCGACGGCACCGCGGACCGTCTGTTCAGCGCGCCCGACGCCCTGCCCGCCGACACGCGCGCGGTGTCCTTCGGCACCTGCTCGCTCGTCCTGGAACCGGGGGCGAGCGCGTACGAGAAGCTGATGCGCGCGGCGGCCGGGCAGGGTCTGTTCACCGCGCTCGACCCCAACATCCGGGCGGGACTGATCCGGGACGCGGACGCCTACCGGGCGCGTTTCAAGAGCTGGCTGCCCTCGGTGACGCTGCTGAAGCTCTCGGCGGAGGACGCGGAGTGGCTGGGCGGCACCCCGCGCGAGTGGCTGGCCTCGGGGCCGGCGGCCGTGGTGGTGACCCGGGGCGGGGAGGGGCTGACCGTGCTCACCCGGGACGGCGGGGAGTACTCCGTGCCGGGTGAACAGGTCGCCGTGGTGGACACCATCGGCGCCGGGGACACGGTGAACGCGGCCTTGCTGCACGGGCTTTCCGCCCAGGACGCGCTGTCCGCGGAAGCGCTCGCCGCCCTCGGGACGGAGGGCTGGACGCGGCTGCTGCGCTTCGCTGCACGCGCGGCGGCGATCACCTGCTCGCGGGCGGGGGCCGAGCCGCCGTACGCGAACGAACTCGGTGAGTGGTGAGTGGTGAGCTGTCTGTCTTCCCTGTGCTGTTGACAAGATGCGGCCGGATCCGCGGTGTGGGAACCCGTCGCATCGCGGAGCCGGGCTGGCTGATGGATGAACGAACGGTGCCCCGCGGGGAGTTCCCGCGGGGCACCGTTTTTTGATGTTGTGTCAGACGGTCTTGCCGTTGACCCGGTCCGCCGGTGTCGGCCGGGTCAGCCCTTGCGGGCCCGCGTCGTCTTCTTCGCCGGAGTGGCCTTCTTCGTGGCCGCGGCGGCCTTCTTGGTCGCCGTGCTGTTGGCCCTGGCCGTCACCGTCTTCTTCGCCGCCGACTTGGCCGCGGCCGTCTTCCTGGTCGTGGTGGCGCGCGGCGCCTTGACCGGCTCCGCGTCGCTGATGCGGTCGGCGCCGAGGATCTCGCGCAGGAACTTGCCGGTGTGGCTGGCCGGAACCCCGGCGACTTCCTCGGGCGTGCCCTCGGCGACCACGAGGCCACCGCCGGCGCCGCCCTCGGGGCCCATGTCCACGATCCAGTCGGCGGTCTTGATCACGTCGAGGTTGTGCTCGATGACGATGACCGTGTTGCCCTTGTCGACCAGGCCGCCGAGGACTGTCAGCAGCTTGCTGATGTCTTCGAAGTGCAGGCCGGTGGTCGGCTCGTCCAGGACGTAGACCGTACGTCCGGTGGACCGCTTCTGGAGCTCACTGGCGAGCTTCACCCGCTGCGCCTCACCGCCGGAGAGGGTGGTGGCGGACTGGCCGAGGCGGACGTAGCCGAGGCCGACGTCCTTCAGTGTCCGCAGGTGCCGGGAGATGGCCGGGACCGCCTCGAAGAAGTCCGTGGCCTCCTCGATCGGCATGTTCAGCACGTCGGCGATGGACTTGCCCTTGTAGTGGACCTCCAGGGTCTCCCGGTTGTACCGGGCGCCGTGGCAGACCTCGCACGGGACGTAGACGTCCGGGAGGAAGTTCATCTCGATCTTGATCGTGCCGTCGCCCGCGCAGTTCTCGCAGCGGCCGCCCTTGACGTTGAAGGAGAAGCGCCCGGGCAGGTAGCCACGGACCTTCGCCTCGGTGGTCTCGGCGAACAGCTTGCGGATGTGGTCGAAGACACCGGTGTAGGTCGCCGGGTTGGACCGCGGGGTGCGGCCGATCGGCGACTGGTCGACGTGGACGACCTTGTCGACCAGGTCGTCTCCGTCCACGCGCGTGTGCCGTCCGGGGACGCTGCGCGCGCCGTTCAGCTCGCGGGCCAGGTGCGTGTACAGGATGTCGTTGACCAGCGTCGACTTGCCGGAGCCGGACACGCCCGTGACGGCCGTGAAGACACCCAGCGGGAAGGACACGTCGATGTCCTGCAGGTTGTTCTCACGGGCACCGTGCACGGTGAGCTGCCGGGACAGGTCCCGGGGACGGCGGATGTCGGGCAGCGGGATCGCCTTGCGGCCCGAGAGATACGCGCCGGTCTGCGACTCGGTGTTCGCGAGCAGCTCCTTGAGGGAGCCGCTGTGCACGACCTTGCCGCCGTGCTCACCGGCGCCGGGGCCGATGTCCACGACCCAGTCGGCGACCTTGATGGTGTCCTCGTCGTGCTCCACGACGATGAGCGTGTTGCCCATGTCGCGCAGCCGGACCAGGGTCTCGATCAGCCGGTGGTTGTCCCGCTGGTGCAGGCCGATGGACGGCTCGTCAAGGACGTAGAGAACGCCGACGAGGCCGGAGCCGATCTGGGTGGCCAGGCGGATGCGCTGTGCCTCGCCTCCGGAGAGGGTGCCGGCCGCGCGGTTGAGCGAGAGGTAGTCCAGGCCGACGTCGACCAGGAAGCGCAGCCGTTCGTTGACCTCCTTCAGCACTCGCTCGGCGATCTTCTTGTCGCGGGCGTTCAGCTTCAGCTCGCCCAGGAATTCCGCGCAGTCGCTGATCGACATCGCGGAGACCTCGGCGATGGACTTGTCCATGATCGTGACCGCGAGAACGATCGGCTTCAGGCGTGTGCCCTCGCAGGTGGGGCACGGCACCTCGCGCATGTAGCCCTCGAAGCGCTCGCGGCTGGCGTCGCTCTCGGCCTCGCTGTGCCGGCGCTTGACGAAGGGCACCGCGCCCTCGAAAGGCGTGGTGTACACGCGCTCACGGCCGTAGCGGTTGCGGTACCGCACCTCGATCTGCGTCTTGTGGCCGTAGAGCAGCGCTTTCTTCGCGCGCTGGGGCAGGCCCGCGAAGGGGATGTCCGTGCGGAAGCCGAGCGCGTCGGCAAGAGCGCCGATCAGGCGGCCGAAGTAGTCCTTGGTGTGTCCGTGGGACCAGGGGTGGATGGCACCCTCGTCCAGGGATTTGTCCGGGTCCGGGACGAGCAGTTCCGGGTCGACCTCCATGCGCGTGCCGATGCCGGTGCACTCGGGGCAGGCGCCGAAGGGCGAGTTGAAGGAGAAGGAGCGGGGCTCCAGCTCTTCGAAGGACAGGTCGTCGTACGGGCAGTACAGGTGCTCCGAGTACATGCGCTCGCGCTCGGGGTCGCCCTCGGGGAGGTCGACGAAGTCGAGCACGACCATGCCGCCGGACAGGCCGAGAGCGGTTTCCACGGAGTCGGTGAGGCGGCGCTTGGCGGAGTCCTTGACCGTGAGGCGGTCGACGACCACCTCGATGGTGTGCTTCTCCTGCTTCTTCAGCGTCGGCGGCTCGGAGAGCTGGATCGTCTCGCCGTCCACACGCGCGCGGGAGTAGCCCTTGGTCTGGAGGTCGGCGAACAGGTCGACGAACTCGCCCTTGCGCTCGCGCACCAGCGGCGACAGCACCTGGAAGCGGCTCCCCTCCGGCAGTTCCAGGACCTTGTCCACGATGGCCTGCGGCGACTGGCGCGAGATCGGGCGGCCGCACTCGGGGCAGTGCGGCTTGCCGATGCGCGCGAAGAGCAGACGCAGGTAGTCGTAGACCTCGGTGATGGTGCCGACCGTCGAGCGCGGGTTGCGCGAGGTCGACTTCTGGTCGATGGAGACCGCCGGGGACAGGCCCTCGATGAAGTCCACGTCCGGCTTGTCCATCTGGCCGAGGAACTGCCGGGCGTACGAGGAGAGCGATTCCACGTAGCGGCGCTGGCCCTCGGCGAAGATCGTGTCGAAGGCCAGGGAGGACTTGCCCGACCCGGACAGGCCCGTGAAGACGATGAGCGAGTCACGAGGCAGGTCGAGCGAGACATTCTTGAGGTTGTGCTCGCGCGCGCCACGGACGATGAGACGGTCGGCCACGCCGGTCCGCACCTTTCTTGAGAGAAGTGACAGGGGCGGGGCCCCCGTGCTTCTTCAGACTAGGGGGAGCCACTGACAACGCCGGTCGGATTGCCCGGTTGCATAACAACCCCCGGCCATCCAGCATGCCCGACGCCACCCTCGACGATATAGCACGTGCTTTCGATTTGCGGGCAGGGTTCACCACCTTCACCCGAAGGTGTGACGGGGCTAGGGTCAGCCTCATGATTGATCACGCTCATGACCTGGCATGTGTACGTGACGCGACCGAACGGCTCCTCGACGCGGTCGCCAAACTGGACAACGCGTCGCTCGCCGAGCCGTCACGGCTCCCGGGCTGGACCCGCGGCCACGTTCTCGCCCACCTCGCCCGCAACGCGGACGCGCTCGTGAACGTTCTCGAGGGCCGCCCCATGTACACGAGCGCCGAGGCACGCGACGCCGACATCGAGCGCGGCGCCCCGCACCCGCTCGACGTCCAGCTCGCCGACCTGCGCGAGAGCGGGGCCCGCTTCCAGGCCCTGGGGGATGCGCCGGCGGACTGGTCGCGCACCGTCGAGCTGCGCAACGGGATCACCGACTCCGCGTCCCGGGTGCCGTTCCGCCGGTGGGCCGAGGTGGAGCTGCACCACGTGGACCTCGGGATCGGGTACGAGCTGGAGGATCTTCCGGCGGAGTTCACGGAGCGGGAGATCGACTTCCTGGCGCAGCGCTTCGCCGGGCACGAGGAGGTGCCCTCGACCAGCCTGTCCGCCGGCAATGGCCGGATCTGGACCACGGGCGGCGGCGCGGAGGGCGCACCGGTCGCGGCCGAGGGTACGGCCGCAGACCTGCTGGGCTGGCTCGCCGGGCGCCGCGACGGCTCCGGTCTGACCACGGACGGCCCCCTGCCGAAGCTGCCTCCGTTGTAGGCCGACGGCGGCCCGCGGGACCCTCCCCCGCTATAGGCTGATCGCCATGACGTACACCGGAGAGGTCAAGGTCGGCGGGCCGGCGGACGTGCACGAGCTGAAAGACCTGATGATCACAAAGATCGCGGTCGGCCCGATGGACAACAACGCCTATCTGCTGCGCTGCCGTGCCACCGACGAGCAGCTTCTGATCGATGCCGCCAACGAGGCGGGGACGCTCCTGGGCATGATCGGTGACGACGGCATCGCGTCCGTCGTCACCACGCACCGGCACGGCGATCACTGGCAGGCGCTCGCCGAGGTCGTCGCGGCCACGGGCGCGCGTACGTACGCCGGCCGGGAGGACACGTCCGGCATCCCGGTGCCCACCGACGTTCCTGTGGACGACGGCGACGTCATCAGGGTGGGGAACGTGGAGCTCACCGCGCGGCATCTGGTAGGACACACTCCGGGTTCGATCGCGCTGGTCTACGACGACCCGCACGGCCACCCGCACGTCTTCACCGGCGACTGCCTCTTCCCGGGCGGCGTCGGCAACACGGGCAACGACGCGCAGGCCTTCGCCCGTCTGATCCAGGACGTGGAGACGAAGATCTTCGACGTGCTGCCCGACGAGACCTGGGTGTATCCCGGGCACGGCAACGACACCACACTGGGCGCGGAGCGTCCCCAACTGCCGGAGTGGCACGCGCGTGGGTGGTGAGGGGCCGAGCGCTCCGTAGGTCGGATTCCGCGCGCCACGCGCACGCCTCGGCTGTGCGCCCGGCGCGTTTTTCATTGCGCGCCCCGTGTGAACGCTTCACACGCGCCGGACTCCCGTGCGCGCTCCCCATCGCCGGTGTCACGCGGTCAACTGATGGCAGTCCCGCACAGGATGACGGCTCCGGTGCGGAGGGGCCGCCGGTCTTCCCACCCGCCCTCGACCGGCGGCCCAGGCCGGCGGCGGGCTTGTGACCGAGTCCGCCAACGGGCTGGTGGCGGGTCGCTGGAGATGTTCACGCGACTGCAACACCCGTTCCCACCATGCGGACAGTTACCGTCGTGACCTGGACAAACGGTGGCGCCACTGCCAATCTCCCGCCATGTACCCTGCCCCCCGCACCCTGCGCCGCGCGGCAGCCGCCGCCACCGTAGCCCTGCTCGCCACTGCCGTCGGCTGTGCTCCACAGCCCGATGACAAGGCCTCGGCCACTTCGTCCGGCCCGGCCGCGAAGAGCTGCGCCCCGGGCAAGCTGGCCACCGAGACGTCCGGGAAGCTCACGATCGCGACGGACGAGCCCGCGTACGAGCCCTGGTTCAAGGACGACAAGCCCGCCAACGGCAAGGGCTTCGAATCGGCGGTCGCCTACGCCGTGGCGAAGCAACTGGGATACGGCCAGAACGCGGTCGTATGGCAGAGCGTGCCCTTCAACAAGGCGTTCGCGCCCGGCGTGAAGACCTTCGACTTCGACATCAACCAGGTGTCGATCAGCAACGAGCGCAAGAAGGCCGTGGACTTCTCCTCCGGCTACTACGACGTGCGCCAGGCCGTGATCGCCCTGAAGGGCAGCAAGGCGGCCGCGGCGACGAGCATCGCGGACCTGAAGAAGCTCAAGCTCGGCGCCCAGGTGGGCACCACGAGCCTCGACTACATCACCGACATGGTGAAGCCGACGCAGGAGCCCGCCGTGTACGCCAAGAACGACCAGGCCAAGTCCGCGCTGAGGAACGGTCAGGTAGACGCCATTGTCACGGACCTGCCGACCGCGTTCTACATCACCGCGGCCGAGGTGACGAACGCGAAGATCGTCGGCCAGTTCGAGAACCAGGGAGGCACGCCCGAGCAGTTCGGGCTGGTGCTGGACAAGGGCAGCGCGCTGACCCCGTGCGTGAGCGGCGCCGTCGACGCCCTGCGCAAGGACGGCACGCTGGCCCGGCTGGAGAAGCAGTGGCTCTCGGACGCCGTCGACGCCCCGGTGCTCAAGTGACGCTCACCAAGGGCGAGTCGGGCGCAGAGGGAACCGACGACAAGGAAGACATGAGCGGCGGCGCCGACGACGGCTACGTACCCTCCGAACGACGCCTGGAGCGCGAGCGCTACAAACGCGCGCGTGCCCGCCGCGCCGCCGCCGTCGGGGCGCTCTCGACACTCGTCACGGCCGTCGTGCTGTATACGGTCGTCGTCAACGCGCCGGGCTGGCCGCGCACCAAGGAGACGTTCTTCAGCGCACAGTACGCGCGCGAGGCGTTCCCGAAGGTCCTCGACGGGCTGTGGCTGAACGTCCGTCTGCTGGCGATCTGCGGCGTCGCCGTCCTGGTCCTCGGCATGCTGATCGCCATCGCGCGCACCCTGCGCGGCCCGGTGTTCTTCCCTCTGCGCGTGCTCGCGGCGGCGTACACCGACTTCTTCCGCGGCCTTCCGCTGATCATCAACCTGATGATCGTGGTCCTGGGCGTTCCGGCGCTGCGCCTGCAGGGCGTGACGGTCGATCCGGTGCTGCTCGGCGGTACCGCGCTGACGCTCACGTACTCGGCGTACGTGGCCGAGGTGTTCCGGGCGGGCATCGAGTCCATTCACCCCTCGCAGCGCGCCGCGGCCCGCTCGCTGGGCCTGACCAACCGGCAGGCTCTGCGCTACGTCGTCCTGCCGCAGGCGGTGCGCCGTCAGGTGCCTCCGCTGCTCAACGACTTGGTGTCGCTGCAGAAGGACACCGGTCTGGTGTCGATCGGCGGCGCGGTGGACGCCGTCCGGGCGGCCGACATCATCGTGGGCCGCAGCCTGAACTACACGCCGTACATCGTCGCCGGGCTGGTGTTCGTGGCGTTGACCATTCCGATGACCCGCTTCACGGACTGGGTGACGGCCCGGATGGACCGCCAGCGGGCCCAGGGAGGATCCCTATGAGCGACGCGCCCGTCCTGCGCATGGAGTCCGTCCGCAAGACCTTCGCCGGCTCCGTCGTCCTGCGCGATGTCGACCTGGAGGTCGCCCCGCACACCGTGACCGCGCTGATCGGCGCCTCCGGTTCGGGCAAGTCGACGCTGCTGCGCTGCGCCAACCTGCTGGAGGACATCGACGACGGCGCGATCTGGCTGGACGGTGAGGAGATCACCGATCCCCGTGTCGACCAGGACGCGGTACGGCGCCGGATCGGCGTCGTCTTCCAGGCGTACAACCTGTTTCCGCACATGACCGTCCTGGAGAACGTCACGCTGGCGCCGCGGCGCGTGCACGGCGCCTCCCGCGAAGAGGCCGAGGAAGGCGCCAGGGAGCTGCTGGAGCGCCTTGGACTGGGTGACAGGGCGAACGCCTACCCGGACCGGCTCAGTGGCGGTCAGCAGCAGCGTGTGGCGATCGTACGGGCCCTCGCCGTGCGGCCCCGGCTGTTGCTGCTGGACGAGATCACGGCGGCGCTCGACCCCGAACTCGTCGGCGAGGTGCTGGAGGTGGTGCGCGGCCTCAAGGACGACGGCATGACCATGGTGCTGGCGACGCACGAGATGGGCTTCGCGCGGGACGTCGCCGACCAGGTTTGTTTTCTGGACGGAGGCGTCGTGCTGGAGCGCGGCACCGCCGAGGAAGTTTTCGGCGATCCGCGGCAGGAGCGCACGCGGCGTTTCCTGCGCCGGATCGTGGAGGCCGGCCGCCTGTGAGGCCGTAGCGCACTACCTCCGCGGGCGGCCGCCCGCGCGCGTGTCGGCTACGCGTCGGTCTGCGCGGCCCCCAGCAGGGCCGCGACCCGCTCGACGCCGAACACGTAGCCCTGCACGCCGCAGCCCGCGATCACGCCGTCGGCGCGCAGCGACACGTAGGAGTGGTGCCGGAACGACTCGCGCTGGTGGATGTTGGAGATGTGCACCTCCAGCACGGGCATGCCGTCGCAGGTGTTGAGTGCGTCCAGAATCGCGACCGACGTGTGCGAGTAAGCTCCGGGGTTGATGACGATTCCGCAGTGGCCCAGGCGCGCCTCGTGGATCCAGTCGACCAGTTCGCCTTCGTGGTTGGACTGCCGGAAGTCCACTGTGCCGCCGTGCGCGGCCGCCGCCTTGGCACACAGTGCCTCCACGTCGGCCAGCGTGTCCTTGCCGTAGATCTCGGGCTGACGCTGGCCGAGCAGGTTGAGGTTGGGCCCGTTGAGAATCATGATCGGGGCGTTGGCCAGGGTGCGGGGCACGGTTCCTCCGGTCCGTTCGGGGCGGTGCGTCGACGACCGCTGCTCGCACCCGGTCTATCACGGTGGCGGGAGCGGACGACGAGCCGTGTGCGCCGTCGCCTCGGCGCACACTCCGGCCCCTTGATCACTTCTACGCGCCCCCCGTAACTGTCAATCACCGTGGGTAGTTGACGCCGTATGAATCCTGTACGCACCGTAAACAAGCCGTCGATGCTACGGCTCGCCGCCGCCTCCTTGGTGGGGACCGCGATCGAGTTCTATGACTTCTTCGTCTACGGGACGGCGGCGGCCCTGGTCCTGGGGCCGCTGTTCTTCCCGACGTTCTCGCCGCTCGCCGGGACACTAGCGGCGTTCGGGACGTTCGGGGCGGGGTTCCTGGCCCGGCCGCTGGGCTCGGTGCTATTCGGGCACCTCGGCGACCGGCGCGGACGGCGGCCGGTGCTGGTTCTCTCCCTGCTGGTCACGGGCGCCTCGACGGTCGCGGTGGGCTGTGTGCCGTCGTACGGGTCGATCGGCGTCGCCGCGCCGGTGCTGCTGCTCGTCCTGCGCTTCCTGCAGGGTCTGGGGCTCGGCGGCGAGTGGGGCGGGGCGGTCCTGCTGACCGCCGAGCACGCGCCACCCGGACGGCGCGCCCTGTGGTCGAGCTTTCCGCAGGTGGGGCCCGCGGTCGGGTTCGTGCTCGCCAACGGGGTGATGCTCGCGCTGTCGGCGACCCTGTCCGACGCGGAGTTCGCGCACTGGGGGTGGCGGGTGCCGTTCTGGGCAGCCGGTGCGCTGGCGCTGGGCGGGCTGTGGATCCGCTCGTCGATCGCGGAGAGCCCGCGATTCCTGGAGATCGACGACCACGCGCGCGTGCCGTTCCTCGAGGTCGTACGGCATCACGGGCGGCTGGTCCTGCTGACGGCCGGTGCGCTGGCCGCCGGGTACGCGGTCTTCTACGCGGTGACGACCTGGTCCCTGGCGTACGCGACGGAGCGGCTCGGCGTGAGCCGGACGGTGATGCTGACCTGTGTCATGGCCGCGGTGGTGGTGCAGACGTCCCTCACACCGATCATGGCCCTGCTCGCCGATCGCTACGGGCGCCGGCCGATGTGCCTGACGGGGTGCGCGGCCTGCGGTCTGTGGATGCTGCCGATGGTCGCGCTGCTGGCCACCGGCCAGCCGCTCCTGATGTTCCTCGGCATCCTGGGCGCCCTGGTCTCCTTCATCACCATGTTCGCGGTGATCGCCGCCTACCTGCCGGAGCTGTACGACGCCCGGGTGCGCTGCACGGGCGCCGCGGTGGGCTACAACCTCGGCGGAGTCCTGGGCGGCGCCCTCACCCCGATCGTGGCCACGGCACTCGCGGAGCACAGCGGGCGGGTCCCGTGGAGCGTGGGCGTCTACCTGACCGGTGTCGCGCTGCTCAGCCTGGTGTGCTTCGCCCTGCTGCCCGAGACCCGCCCGGTGCCCATGCCGGCGGTGGAGCCGGCTACGGGTTGATCGCCAGCTCCAGGTAGGCCGCGAACAGCACCAGGTGGACACCGCCCTGCAGGGGTGTGGCCCGGCCGGGCACCACCGTCAGGGAGCTGACCACCACGGTCAGCGCGAGCAGCAGCATGTGGGTCGAACCGAGGCCGAGGACGAGCGGGCCGGACAGCCACACGGAGGCGAGCGCGACGGCGGGGATGGTCAGGCCGATGCTCGCCATGGCCGAGCCGAGCGCGAGGTTGAGGCTGGTCTGGACCCGGTCGCGGCGGGCGGAGCGCAGTGCGGCGATCGTCTCGGGAAGCAGCACCAGCAGGGCGATGATCACACCGACGACCGCGTGCGGCAGACCCGCCGCCTCCACGCCCGACTCGATGGTGGGCGACACGCCCTTGGCCAGCCCGACCACACCGATCAGGGCCAGCCCGAGCAGGCTCACGCTGAACCAGGCGGCGCGCGCGGACGGGGGCTCGGCGTGGTCGTCGGCGGTGATGACCACGCCCTGCCGGGTGATCGGCAGGAAGTAGTCGCGGTGGCGCACGGTCTGCGTGGCCACGAACAGGCCGTACAGGACCAGTGAGGACAGTGCGGCGAATGTCAGCTGCACAGCGGAGAACTCGGGTCCGGGCTTGCTCGTGGTGAAGGTCGGCAGCACCAGGCTGAGCGTGGCCAGTGTCGCCACGGTCGCCAGAGCGGCGCCGGTGCCCTCGGGGTTGAAGACCGCGGTGCCGTGCCGCAGGGAGGCGACGAGCAGGCAGATCCCGACGATGCCGTTGCAGGTGATCATGACGGCGGCGAAGACGGTGTCCCGCGCCAGGGTGGAACTCTTGTCGCCACCGTCGGCCATCAGGGTGACGATCAGGGCCACCTCGATGATCGTGACGGCGACGGCCAGTACCAGGGAGCCGAAGGGCTCGCCGACACGATGGGCGATGACCTCGGCGTGGTGCACCGCCGCGAGGACGGCACCGGCGAGCACGAGGGTGACCAGGGCGACGACCGCGCCCGGCAGGTCACGGCCCCAGGTGAAGACCAGGAGGACGACCGCGAGCGCCGGCACGAAGGTCGTCCATTGCCGGGTGAGCGACCGAAGCCTAGTGATCATGCGGCGATGGTCGCAGAGACGAACAGGATTCGCATTCCGCTCTTTTCGGATACCTCTCATCCTTTCCGCCGCACGGCCCGCCACCGGCGGGAGCGGGCACCTGCTCCGCGCAGCCCCGCTCCCGCCCAGGTCACGTCTACCGCCGGCCGGGTCGTGCGTCGACGCCGTCCTTTGCCGCGCCTTCGACTTCGGCGCCCGCCGCCTCGGCGGCCGCCTGCTTCTTGCTGGCCATCAGGCTGGTGATGGTGGTGACGATCAGCACGGCGCAGATCACGCCGAGCGAGACCGGGATGCTGATCTCGGGTACGTGGACACCGGACTCGTGCAGGGCGTGCAGCACCAGCTTGACGCCGATGAAGCCGAGGATGATCGACAGGCCGTACGAGAGGTGGACCAGCTTCCTCAGCAGGCCACCGATGAGGAAGTACAGCTGACGCAGACCCATCAGGGCGAACGCGTTGGCAGTGAAGACGATGTACGGGTCCTGGGTCAGACCGAAGATCGCGGGGATGGAGTCCAGGGCGAACAGGACGTCGGTGGTGCCGATGGCGAGCATCACGACCAGCATCGGGGTCATGACCCGCTTGCCGTTCTCCTGGATCCACAGCTTGGTGCCGTGGTAGCGGTCGGCCACGCCGAACCTGCGTTCAGCGGCCTTCAGCAGCTTGTTCTCCTCGAATTCCTCGTCCTCCTCGTCCGCGCGGGCCTCCTGGATGAGCTTCCAGGCGGTCCAGATCAGGAACGCGCCGAAGAGGTAGAACACCCAGGAGAAGCTGGCGAGGATGGCGGCCCCCGCGGCGATGAAGATCGCCCGCAGCACCAGGGCTATGAGCACGCCAACGAGCAGGACGCGCTGCTGGTACTGGGTGGGAACCGCGAACTTCGCCATGATCAGGACGAAGACGAAGAGGTTGTCGACGCTCAGCGACTTCTCGGTGATGAATCCGGCGAAGAACTCACCGGCCGGCCGGCCGCCCCCGAAAAGGAGGAGGCCGAGACCGAAGAGCCCGGCCAGGGCGATCCAGACGACGGTCCAGATACCGGCTTCCTTGATCGACACCTCGTGCGGCTTGCGGCCGATGAAGAAGTCGACCGCGATCAGGGCGGCCAAGCCCACGATGGTCAGGACCCACAGGGTCAGCGAAACGTCCACGGCACCTCCGGCATTACGTAACGGCAAACACTTTCAGCGTTGTCGCTGCCGGAGGTCTCTTCCACCCGCGCGGGGCCGACGCCCCGGGACCGGAACCGGTCCGTACTGACGGGTGCGCCGCAGTCAGGGAGTACTCCCCTCCGTACGGAAGACCCTACCTCAATCACCAAGGAAAGGTAAAGTAGATAGTAAAGAGATGACTAAATCCCCTGACTGGAGGCTCTTTACCTGTGCTTGGCCCTGGCTTTGGTCACCTCGGTGAGCACGTGCTGCACGATGTGGCTGCCGACTGGCGCCAGCGAGGGCTCGTAGGTCCAGGCGTGTCCGACCCAGGGGTCGGCGAGGTGATCGTCGGGAACGGGAGTCAGTCGCATCAGCGAACGCCACAGCGGATCGAGCAAGGGGCCGTAGGCGGCGGCGTCCTCGCGGTCCGCCACCAGTAGCAGGTGCACGCCGACGGCGGGCCCCTCGTCGGCGAGATAGCGCAGCCGGGTCACCGCACGGTCGTCGAACCCGTGCGGGAAGTCGTTGACGATCAACAGTTGCTGCGCGGTGTCGACATCGGCCGGCAGTGACTCGGGCGTGCCGCCGCGCAGCGCCATCTGCACCAGGTCGACCCGCCGGGTGAGCCTCTCCAGCACCTCCGTCACGCCCACCGCCCCGGTCGCGGGCGGCGCGGTGAGCGCCCCGGTGCGCGTCAGCACGCCGAGCGCCGTGGCCCCGGCACCGGCCGGGTCGATGACCTGCAGGGCGAAGTCCCCCGGCGGATGCACGGCGAGCAGCCGCGCGGCGAGGGCGGTCGCCGCCTCCATGGCCAGGTGCCGCATCTCGAGGGAGTCCGGGAAGCCGTCGCCCGCCGGGCCGCTGTCGAGCCACAGGCCCCGTTCCAGCGGCAGCCTGACCAGCATGGGGATGCGCAGCGGCACGCTCTCCGGCAGATGGAGATCGCCGAGCCGCAGGGCCATCGGAGGGTCGGCGGGTACCCGGTACCCGTGCCAGACGGGGTTATCCCAGCGAGCGTACGCGGGGGGCAGCGCGGGCTCGACCACGTCGGACTCCGCGGAGAGCTGGGCGAGGTCACGGTCGAGGGCCGCGCGGGCCTGGTCGACCAGCTGCGTCCGGCGGGCGTGGGCCGTCTCGCGCGCGGTGTCGCCCGCGGTACCGATCCGTGCGCGGGGGTCGGCGAGTACCTGGTCGAGTTCCTTCTCCAGGCGGGAGTCGGCGAAATCGACGGCGCCGCGGTACGCGGCCGTGGCGCGGGCCAGGTCCTCGAACATGCCCCAGACCTGGTTGTACAGCCGCTCCTCCATCGACCAGCCCACGGCGTCCCCGGCGACCGGTTGCGCGGGTGCCGGCCCGTCGTCCGTGACCGGAGAGGCCGGGGGCGACGGCGGCTGCGGGGTGGTGTGCGGGCGGCGGCGGGGGTGCGTGTAGTCCACCGGGGCACTGGGGTCTCGCGGAGCGGCGGCGGGCGCCTCGGGGACGTACGGGTTCTGTGCTCCGGACGAGGGTACGGGCTCCGGGTGTTCCGGGGCGTACGGGCGTGTCGGCGCCGTCGTGTCACGAGCGGAGGTGGGTGCCGGTACGGCCGGGGCGGGGGTCGCCGTGTTCTGGATGGCGGCCGCGACGTCGGCGGCTTCGCGCAGGCCCTGGTCGGCGAGGAGTGCGGGGAGACCGGCCGCGTAGCCCTGGCCCGTCGCGCGGACCTTCCAGACGCCCTGTCTGCGGTACAGCTCCAGCGCGACCACGGCTGTCTCGGTGTCCAGGCCGGTCAGGGTGTAGCAGGCGAGTTCGGTGCCGTCGGCGCCTTCGACCGCGGTGTGCGGGGCGGCGACGGCACCGAATCGAAGCGGGCCCGTGGACCCGGTGGGCAGCGCAAGGAACACAGCGACGCGGTGCACGGCCTCGGGCAGGGCGCCCAGGTCGACGGCCAGCCGGTGTTCGGCGGTGGCCTGCCCGGACACCTCGATGCCGGGCAGAGCGGGGACGCCGGGACGGGCCACCCACTCGGTCCCGTGCACCGTGCCGTTCTCGTCGCCGAGCGTGGCCCCGGCCAGGACCGGCACCCCGGCCGAGATCCGGATCGTCAGCCGGACCTGGGACAGCGGGTGGTTCTGTCCCCGCACCAGCTCGGCCGTCATCGCCGTGCCCCCCTGTGTCGTTGTGTCGTGCGTGTTGCCGGTCGAGCGGGCGGTCCCTACAGGTGCGGCAGGATCGCCGGCATCAGGTCCTGGAAGGTGCGGCCGTTGGCCGGGGAGCCCAGGGCGGTCATCGTCCAGCCCGAGCCCGCACGGTGCACCTTCGCCATGATCTGCGCGGTGTAGTCGCCGCCCCCGTCCAGCGTGTAGCGGGCGAGTTCCTGGCCGTTGGTCTCGTCCACCAGGCGGCAGAACGCGTTCTGCACCTCCTGGAAGGTCTGGCCCGTGAAGGAGTTCACGGTGAAGACGATCTGGTCGATGTGGACCGGAACGCGCTGGAGGTCCACCAGGATCGCCTCGTCGTCCCCGCCCTGGCCGACGCCCCCGACGAGGTTGTCACCGGTGTGACGGACGGAGCCGTCGTCGCTCACCAGGTGGCGGAAGAAGACCACGTCGACCGGCTGCTTCTCGGCGAAGAGGACCGCCGAGGCGTCCAGGTCGATCTCCCGGGTGCGGGAGCCGAACAGGCCACGCCGCTTCGCCGCCTGCCAGCCGAGCCCCATACGGACCGCGGTCAGCGTGCCCCCGTCCTTCTTCTCCAGGCTGATGGCCTGACCCTTGCTCAAGTTGACGGACACCGCTGAATCCCCTCTCGAAGGTCCCCTGTTGCCGCGCAGTGCGCGGTTGTCAAAACCCTACGCAGGGCCACCGACGGTGCCGAACCCCGGCCCGCGCTTTGTGTCGGTGTTGCAACACTTGGCGTGTATGCCGAGGTCCGGCAGGGTGTCGGTGGCTCAGGCGAGGCCGGCCTCCCGCATCTGGCGCAGTTCCTTCTTCATCTCCGAGACCTCGTCGCGCAGCCGGGCCGCGATCTCGAACTGGAGCTCCGCGGCGGCGGCGCGCATCCGCTCGGTCATCTCCTCGATCTGCTCGGCGAGTTCGGCCGCCGGGCGGTCCGTGGGCGCCGACTTGCCCTTGGCCGCCTTGCCGGCCTTCGCACCCTTGGCGGCCTTGCCGCCCAGCGACGGAACGGGTGCCTTGGCGCCCTTGCCGTCGCTGGACTTGCGGTAACCGGAGCCGAGGAGCTGCTCGGTGTCGACCTCCTCGCGGGCGATCTGCGCCACGATGTCGTTGATCTTCTTGCGCAGCGGCTGCGGGTCGATGCCGTTGGCCTGGTTGTAGGCGACCTGCTTCTCCCGGCGGCGGTTGGTCTCGTCGATGGCCTTCTCCATCGCCGGGGTGATCTTGTCGGCGTACATGTGGACCTGGCCGGAGACGTTGCGCGCCGCGCGGCCGATGGTCTGGATCAGCGAGGTGCCGGAGCGCAGGAAGCCCTCCTTGTCGGCGTCCAGGATCGCCACCAGGGACACCTCGGGCAGGTCGAGGCCCTCGCGCAGGAGGTTGATGCCGACCAGGACGTCGAACTCGCCGCTGCGCAGTTCGCGCAGCAGCTCCACGCGGCGCAGGGTGTCGACGTCACTGTGCAGATAGCGCACCTGGATACCGAGTTCCAGGAAGTAGTCGGTGAGGTCCTCGGCCATCTTCTTGGTGAGCGTGGTGACGAGGACGCGTTCGTCCTTCTCGGTGCGCTTGCGGATCTCGTGCACCAGGTCGTCGATCTGGCCCTCGGTGGGCTTGACGACGACCTCGGGGTCGACGAGGCCGGTGGGGCGGATGATCTGCTCGACCGTGCCGTCGGAGCGCGAGAGCTCGTACGCGCCCGGCGTGGCCGACAGGTAGACCGTCTGATCGATGCGCTCCTGGAACTCCTCCCACTTCAGGGGGCGGTTGTCCAGGGCGGACGGCAGACGGAAACCGTGGTCCACGAGGGTGCGCTTGCGGGAGGCGTCGCCCTCGTACATGGCGCCGATCTGCGGGACGGTGACGTGCGACTCGTCGATGACGAGCAGGAAGTCGTCCGGGAAGTAGTCGAGCAGGGTGTTCGGCGGGGAGCCGGGTGCGCGGCCGTCGAAGTGCATCGAGTAGTTCTCGACGCCGGAGCAGCTGCCGATCTGGCGGAGCATCTCGATGTCGTACGTCGTGCGCATCCGCAGACGCTGGGCCTCCAGGAGCTTGCCCTGCTTCTCCAGCTCGGCGAGGCGCTCCCCCAGCTCCTTCTCGATGTCGTTGACGGCCCGCTCCATGCGCTCGGGGCCGGCGACGTAGTGGGAGGCGGGGAAGACGTACAGCTGCTGGTCGTCGCTGATGATCTCGCCGGTGAGCGGGTGCAGCGTGGACAGCGCCTCGATCTCGTCGCCGAACATCTCGATGCGGACGGCCAGCTCCTCGTAGACCGGGAAGATCTCGATGGTGTCGCCGCGGACCCGGAAGGTGCCGCGGCTGAAGGCCATGTCGTTGCGCGTGTACTGGATGTCGACGAAGCGGCGCAGCAGCTGGTCCCGGTCGATCTCGTCGCCGACCCGGAGGGGCACCATCCGGTCGACGTACTCCTGCGGAGTGCCGAGGCCGTAGATGCAGGAGACCGAGGCGACCACGATGACGTCGCGACGGGTGAGCAGCGAGTTCGTCGCCGAGTGGCGCAGGCGCTCGACCTCCTCGTTGATCGAGGAGTCCTTCTCGATGTAGGTGTCCGACTGCGGGACGTAGGCCTCGGGCTGGTAGTAGTCGTAGTACGAGACGAAGTACTCGACCGCGTTGTTCGGCAGGAGTTCGCGGAACTCGTTGGCCAGCTGGGCGGCCAGCGTTTTGTTCGGCGCCATCACGAGCGTGGGGCGCTGGAGCTTCTCGATCATCCACGCCGTGGTGGCGGACTTGCCGGTGCCGGTCGCGCCCAGCAGGACGACGTCCTTCTCACCGGCCTCGACGCGCTTGGCCAGCTCGGCGATGGCCGCCGGCTGGTCACCGCTGGGCTGGTAGGGGCTGACGACCTCGAAGGGCGCCACCGTACGTTCGATGTGGGAAACGGGCCGCATGGAATCCACCGTACGACCCGCCACTGACATCGGGCCCGGATCAGCGGTTCTACGGTGTCCGGGAGCCGTGGTGCTCGGGCCGGCGCGCCTCGTGGAACGCGGGCCGGCGGTCCGGGTGGGGGGCGACGGCAGCGGCCGGGACACCTGGTTTGTGCTCGACGGTCCTGCGGACGGGCCGGCCCATGACCATCAGCGGATCGAAGACCACGACGACGCCCGCGAGGAGCAGGAACGCGAGCGGGCCGATCAGCATGGGCGCGAGCACGGACGGCTCCGGCACGCCTCCGGCGACGTGGGAGGCGCCGTCGAGGTGGACGCCCAGGGCCGCCATGCCCATGTAATGCATGCCGCTGACGGCGAGCCCCATGACGAGGCTAGCCCCGACGCTCCACAGGAAGCCCCGGACGCGTCCGGCGGCCCACAGGGCGGCGGTGGCGGCCACGACCGCTATGACGACGGAGGCGGCGACGGTGAGGGTGTTGTAGGTGAACCGCCCGTGGAAGCGGACGCCGGCCATGCCGAGGTAGTGCATCGAGGCGACGCCGAGGCCGGTGATCGTACCTCCGGTGAAGAGCGCGGTGCCGGTGGCGCCCCGGTAGCCGACGATGAAGATGCCGACGCCGACCATGACGATGGCGAGAGCGAGGCTGGCGTAGGTGATCGGCTTGTCGTAGTGGATCGGGGTCTCCTCGATGGCGAAGCCCATCATGGCGACGAAGTGCATGGTCCATATGCCGGAGCCGATCGCGGCGGCGCCGAGAGCCAGCCAGGCGGGTCGCCCGGAGTGCGTGACCAGCAGCGCCCGGGTGGTGCAGCGCAGGCCGAGGGCGCCGCCCAGGCAGGCCATCAGATAGGCCACCAACGGGGTGACGGCCCCGTAGCTGAATCCGTCGACCGTGCCTTGCATCTGCGGCTGCCCCTCCGCCCTCTTGCGTCCCGGAATACCCGAAATGTCCCCCTGCGCCAGGACCGCGCGGGCGGTCAGGGTTGTCGCAGAGAGTATGACTCCCACCGGAATGGTCGAACGACTTTCCGGCAAAGAAACACAGCCTTGCCGCACTTGTGGGGCACCGGTGAGTGGACTTCGACATCTGCCTGCGATGTGTGCCCGTCATGCGCCCGCGTGCCACGCACCGTCTGCTGTCACTCTTGTTGCAATCGGAATTCGCTCGATACGAGGAGTCTGCATGCACGCGCGCGTAGTGGCCGCCACGGCCGTCGCGGTCCTGGGGATCGCTGCGGCCCTGCTGAGCCCGATCTCCGACGCCCGGGCCGGCGGTACCGGGGAGCCCACGGTGATCGCTCACCGAGGCGCCTCCGCCTACGCTCCCGAGAACACGCTGGCCTCGATCGACAAAGCCTCGCAGCTGGGCTTCACCTGGGTCGAGAACGACGTCCAGCGCACCAAGGACGGCGAGCTGGTCGTCATCCACGACGACAGCCTGCGGCGCACCACGGACGTCGAGCGGGTCTTCCCCGGCCGCGCGCCGTGGAAGGTGAAGGACTTCACGGCCGCCGAGATCGCCCGGCTCGACGCGGGCAGCTGGTACTCCCCCGCCTACGCGGGCACGCGCGTGCCGACGCTCACGCAGTACATGCGCCGGATCGAGCACAACCACGAGAAGCTGCTCCTGGAGATCAAGAACCCGGAGCTGTATCCGGGCATCGAGCAGCAGACCATGAAGCTCCTCGGCACCGAGGGCTGGCTGGATCACAGCCATCTGGGACGGCTGATCGTGCAGAGTTTCAGCGCCGACAGCATCCGCACGGTCCACAAGCTGAAGCCCGCGGTCACCACGGCCCTGCTCGGCTCGCCCCCGGTGACACAGCTGCATCAGGACGCGCGCTTCACCGATCTGGTCAATCCCTCGTACGGGTCGCTCTCGCGAGGCTATGTCGCGGCCGCGCAGGCCTTCGACGGGCCGCACGGCAAGCCGCTGCGCGTCTTCGCGTGGACGGTGAACGACGCGGCCACCGCCCACAAGGCCGCGGACTACGGCGTCGACGGGATCATCACCAACAAGCCCGACGTGGTGCGGTCGGCACTGGGCTCGGACTGAGCCGGGCGGGCGTTGTCAGTGGCGGGCCGTACCGTGGTCGCATGGACAGCCAAGGGCAGGATCAGCAGCGGGTCGTGTGGGCCGTCGTCGGCAGCGACATCGGCCCGCTGCTGCTGGCGGCCACCCGCGACGGCCTGGTCAACGTCGTCTTCCACGCCACGGACGCGGTGCGCGACCGCGCCCTGGAGCGCCTGGCGGCCCGGCTCGGCGAGGCCCCCGTCGAGGACGCGGACTCGCCGCTGCTGGCCGAACCGATACGCCAGCTGCGCGCGTACTTCGCGGGCGAGCGGCACGACTTCGACCTGCCGCTGGACTGGTCACTGATCTCCGGGTTCAACCGGCAGGTGCTGCGCGAGCTGGCCTCCGGCGTGCCGTACGGCACGGTGGTGGGGTACGGCGATCTGGCGGGGCGGGTCGGGCAGCCCGGAGGGGCGCAGGCGGTCGGCGCCGCGATGGGCGCCAATCCGCTGCCGGTGGTCGTGCCGTGTCACCGCGTGGTCGAGAGCGACGGCGGCATCGGGGGCTTCGGCGGCGGGCTGGAGACCAAGCGGAGGCTGCTCGCCCTGGAGGGCGTGCTGCCCGAGCCGCTGTTCTGACCGGCCGGGGGTTACTCCTCGTAGTGCCGGGCCTCGAAGACATTGCCGTCGGGGTCCCGGAAGTAGAAGGAGCGCGGGGCGTTGCCGCGGGCGCCGAACGAGTCGTGCCCGATCTCGGACAGGGGGACGCCGTGGTGCTCCAGCCGGGTGTGCAGGGCGTCGAAGGCGTCGGCCGGCAGGGACAGACAGATGTGGTTGACCGGGTGGCCGGCGCTGTCGGCCGCGCCGGGCAGCATCCTCATGCGGTCCGCGAGCGTGGGCGGGGCCAGATCCAGGATGGTCTCCTCGTTGACGCGCACGGAGGGAAACGGCACCTTTCCCTCGACGAACTCGGCGAGTCTCACGGGCTCCAGACCGACGGCGTCCGCGTAGAACCGGGCAGCGGCCACCGGATCGGCCACCCACAGGACGACGTGGTCGAGACGCGTGCTGTTCTTCGTCATACGGCCCAGGCTGGTGGCGTCCCCCACAGGCCGCAAGCGTTTAGTCGCGGTCGGCGCCCGCCAGAGATCCAGGGAGGGACAGGCCGACGGACAGGAGGCGATACGCGTGGTGCTCGTGGTGTCGGAAGAGGTCCGGGAAGCGATCGACGCGCGGCGACCGGTGGTGGCCCTGGAGTCCACGATCATCGCGCACGGTCTGCCCCGCCCGCGCAATCTGCGGGTGGCGCTGGAGCTGGAGGACGCGGTACGGCGGGAAGGCGCCGTACCGGCGACCGTCGCCGTCCTGGACGGGCGCCCCAGGGTCGGGCTGGACAAGGAACAGCTGGAGCGGGTCGCGAACGAGGACGGCATCCGCAAGCTGGGCCACCGCGATCTGCCGCTCGCCGTGGCCACGGGTGTGAGCGGGGCGACCACGGTGTCGGCGACGGCGCAGCTGGCCGCCCTCGCCGGCATCCGGGTGTTCGCCACGGGCGGGCTGGGCGGTGTGCACCGGGAGTGGACGGTGACGCAGGACGAGTCGGCCGACCTGGGGCTGCTGGCGCGCACCCGGATCACAGTGGTCTGCGCGGGGGTGAAGTCGATCCTGGACGTGCCGGCGACGCTGCAGCGGCTGGAGACGCTGGGCGTGGCCGTCGCCGGGTACGACACGGAGCGGTTTCCCGGCTTCTATCTGTCCGACTCGGGGCATCCCGTCGACTGGACGCTGCGCGATCCGGAACGGGTCGCCGAGGTCATGCGGGCCCAGGACGCGCTCGGCGCGCAGGAGTCGGCACTGATCATCGCCAACCCGGTCCCGGAGGCGGCACAGCTCGATCCCGAGCTGCACGCACGCGTGCTCGCCGACGCGCTGCGCGCGTGTGCGGAGCAGGGTGTCACCGGGCAGGCGGTGACGCCGTTCCTGCTGGACTACCTGGTCCGGCACACCGAGGGCGCCTCCCTGAGCGCCAATCTGGCGGCCGTACGCGGCAACGTACGGCTGGCAGCGCGGATCGCCGGGGCTTGGACCAGGGGGTGACCACGGACCGGAACGGGGCCCTGCTGGTCGTCGGGGACGTCGTCACGGACGTGGTCGCCCGGCATCGGGGGCCGCTCGCGGCCGGTACCGACACGGCCGCGGCGATCCGGATGCTGCCGGGCGGCGCGGGGGCGAACGTGGCCTGCTGGGCCGCCCATGCGGGCTGCGCGGACGTACGGCTGCTCGGGCGGGTGGGCGCGGACGCGGCCGCGTGGCACAAGCGGGAGCTGCTCGCGGCCGGAGTGCGGCCCCGGCTGGTGGTCGATCCGGGGGCGGCGACGGGGACGGTGATCTGCCTCGTCGACACCGCAGCGGCGGCCGAGCGCACGTTCCTCACGGACAGCGGAGCCTCCCTGCGGCTCGAACCCGCCGACTGGTCGGACGCGTTGCTCGACGGGGTCGCCCGGCTGCACCTGTCCGGCTATCTGCTGTTCACGGAGCCGAGCCGGGCACTGGCGCGCACGGCACTCGCGGCGGCACGCGCGCGTGGTGTGCCGGTCAGCCTGGACCCGGCGTCGGCGGGCTTCCTGGTGCGGCTGGGGGTGGACCGGTTCCTCGCGTTCGCGGAGGGGCTGGATGTGCTGCTGCCCAGCCGGGACGAGGCGTGTCTGCTGACGGGGCTGCCGGATCCGGCGGACGCGACGGCCAAGTTGAGCCGTCTCGTGCCGCTGGTGGTGGCCAAGGCGGGCGCGGACGGAGCGCTGGTCGCCCGTTCCGGTGCCGCGCCGGCCCGGATCCCGGCGACACCGGCGCTCCCTCGGGACACCACGGGCGCCGGTGACGCGTTCACCGGCGCGTTCCTCGCCGCGCTGCTCGCAGGTGCGGCTCCGGAGGAGGCGGCGGCTCGGGGCTGCCGGGCGGGCGCGGAGGCGGTACGACGGGTGGGGGCCAGGCCGCCCCATCCGGGGAGCGACGGCTGACGCTCGGCTGGAGGTGCGGTCGTCCGACTGCGGGCCGGCGACGGCCGGTCGCGCGCACGCGCCGGAGCTTCGCCTCGGCACAGCGGCGCCCCACGCGGCGCTTGGGCAGCCGCCGACGCCATGCGGGCGCGGGCGACCGCGGCCGGCGTCGGGCATCCGGCGTCGGGCATCCGGCATCCGGAACGCCCCGGCATTCGGAACGCCCCGGCGGCTGGGCTCTGCCTGTGCGCCCAGCCGCAGTCTTCTAGGCCTTCCTCCCCCACGCCGAGATCATCGGTGCGGTGGCCAGGTCCATCGAACCGGCCTCGACGTTGGCCAGGTGCTGGTCGATCTCCTCGTCGGTGGCGAGTTCGGCGGCGACGAGGCGGGCGCGGATCTGACGGACCGTCGCGGCCTCCAGCGCGGTGCAGGCCGGCGAGGTCACCGGGAAGTACGCGTCGGCCTCCACCTCCTTCAGCCCTGCCTCGCGGAGCAGACGCGGAAGCTTGCGGCCGTACGACAGATCGGCGCCTCGTTCGGCCAGCAGCTTGCGGAAGCCCTGGCGCAGCTGGTTGGCGAGCCGCTGCTCGGGACCGTACTCGTCAGGGCAGATCAGAGGCTGGAGGGCGGGGTCGGCGTCCTCGACCAGCAGGCTTCCGCCCGGCCGCAACGCCTGGATCATGGACCGCAACGCCCTTTCCCGGTCCGGGACATGGACGAGAACGAGCCGGGCGTGGACCAGGTCGAAATCCTCGCCCGGCGGTTCCTCGGTGCCCACGTCGTGGACGAGGACCTCCAGCGGCGGGCGTGCCCCGACGGCGAACAGCGAGGTGTCGATGTCGGTCGCCACGACCTTGCCGGTGGGACCGACCTTCCTGGCGAGCCAGGACACCACGGAGGTGCCGCCGGCCCCGACTTCCCAGCAGCGCCAGCCGGGCCCGACGCCGACCGCCTCGAGGTGCCGGAAGGTCGTGGGGTCGAAGAGGGTGGCGAAGGCGTCGAAACGCTGTCCCGCCTCGTTCTGCCGGTTGTCCAGGAGGTACCCGTCGGATTGCGTCATACGAGGATCATCCCAGCCGCCCGGCTTGTCCGGATCGGCCGATGCTCCGCACACGGGAGAGGGCCGAGCCGGTGCCCGGCCCGCCGGTGGAGCTGGGGACGGCGACCGGGACACGGTGCTGCGTCCACAGGCGGGAACCAAGCGGAACACCCTATTCCCACAGGCTTACCCGCGTTTTGCCCTCGACTGGCAGACTGCTCGGGCAAGGCGCAAAGGCGTTACGCGAGGCGATCCATGCGAGGGGATCCAGATGTCCATGGCAGGGAATCTGCGGAAGGTCACGGGGCTGGGCAGGGCCGCCGGCCTGCGCAAGGTGGCGCGGCTGGCCCGGCGGCGGCCCCGCGTGGACCTGAGCCATCCCGCCAGGTCGCCCCTGGGGTCCTCGGTGGTCAACTGCGTGACCTACCAGGACGGCGTACGCGTGCTGACCTGCACCGACCTCGTGGACGCCGTGAAAATGGTGCGCAAGACCGGCGAGGGATTCGTCTGGCTGGGGCTGCACGAGCCGACGGACCGTGAGTTCGCGGGGATCGCGGAGTTGTTCGACCTGCATCCGCTGGCGGTGGAGGACGCGGTCGAGGCCCACCAGCGCCCGAAGCTGGAGCACTACGGCAACACCCTCTTCGCGGTCTTCAAGACGGTCTGTTACGTGGAGCACGAACGACTGACGGCGACCAGCGAGGTGGTGAACACCGGCGAGATCATGGTGTTCGTCGGCGAGGACTTCGTCATCACGGTGCGGCACGGCCGGCACGGCTCGTTGGGCCCGTTGCGCGAGGGGCTGGAGGCGCATCCGCACCAGCTGTCGAAGGGGCCGGCGGCGGTGCTGCACGCGATCGCCGACCATGTCGTGGACGACTATCTGAACGTCACCGACGCGGTGCAGGCGGACATCGACCAGGTCGAGACCGAGGTGTTCTCGGAGAACAGCGCACGGCTCGACCCCGGCCGGATCTATCAGATGAAGCGCGAACTGCTGGAGCTGAAGCGGGCGGTGGTGCCGCTCGGCCGCCCGGTGGAGGACCTGGCCACCCGGCCCATACGGGTCGTCGCCCCGGAGATACAGGCCTACTTCCGCGACGTGCTCGACCATCTGATCCGGGCCAAGGAGCAGATCGCCGCGTTCGACGAGCTGCTCAACTCCATCCTCCAGGCCCACCTCGCCCAGGTGACCGTCGCGCAGAACGAGGACATGCGGAAGATCACGGCCTGGGCGGCGGTGATCGCCGTGCCGACGATGGTGTGCGGGGTGTACGGCATGAACTTCGACCACATGCCGGAGCTGCACTGGCGGTTCGGATATCCGCTGGTCATGGCCGTCATGGCAGGGATGTGCCTGGCGCTGTACCGGGGCTTTCGACGCATCGGCTGGCTCTGAGCGGCGAGGCGCGGCGAGAGCGGGCAGCGGGGGCGGGCGGGGCGGTCGGATCAGCCGCTCCAGGCGGGACGGCGTGGGTCGTCGGCGCGCACCAGGACGTCGGCCGTGCCGGCGGGGTCGGTCTCGGACACGTAGCGCTCGAAGGCGGGGAGCGTCCAGTGGTCGGCCTCGGGCGTGCGGCGACGCAGGGCTGCCGGGGAGAGGAGGAGGTGCACCGTCAGGTCGAAGGGGAACCAGTGGCGCAGCAGGAGGGGGCCGTGGAGCAACAGGATCCCGCTGGGCGGGAGTTGGACGTAGGGGCTGCGCGTGGCGCGGTCGGTGGCCGGATCCCACAGGTCGGGCAGGACGCGCCCGTTACCTCCAGGGTCGAGGGGGCCGAAGACCTCACGCCACAGGGCGCCGGTGTCGAACCATCCGCCGTAGTACGACTCCGCGTCCCGCCGCCCGTGCTCGAGGCGCAGCGAGGCGGGACGCAGAAAGCCTTCGGCGCCGACCACGAGCGAGGGCCGGCCGCGCACGCGCAGCGCCTCGCCGACCCGCTCGGCGAGGTCTCCGGGGCGGGCGGCCGGGGCCCCGTCGAAGCCGACGCGCGGCCAGGCGCCCCCGTCGGTCGGCTCCAGTCCGGCCAACCGGTCGGCCAGCAGCTCGGCGAGCCGGTCCCAGGTGATCGCTTCGAGTCGCACGGGGCCCATGATGCCGGGTGGCGGAGAGCGAGGTGGCGGCGCCCGTCGCGGGACGGGGGCGTGCTCCGGCCGGGGACGGTCCGCGCCCGCGGCGGGGGGCGGCGGACTCAGCTCCGGTCCGCGGCTGTCCGGCGGGCCGTCGGCAGGGCCGGGAGATGGGTCTCGCTCCAGGCGCGGGCCACGTCGAGGAGGCGCGCCGGGTTCCCGGAGCATGGCGGGCCGCGGACCGGTCGGTACCGCGCCGGCGGGGAGCAACTGTCCGGCCGTGAGGGCGGTGACGGCGGCGGTGCGCCGTGGCTGTCGTACGCCGATCTCGCGGTGGCTGTGGTGGACGGGATCCGGAGTCCCGTGCGGCACCGTACGCGGGTCTCGGTGTTCAACGTCCGGGGCGGGAACGAGGACTAGGGCAGGCCGGGTATGGGAGGAGCGGGCGGCGACGGGGAAAGTACCGCGTATGGGTCTCGCCTCGACGTCAACTCCCCACTTCCCCGGACGGCTTGTCGTCATCCAGAGCGCGAAGCGCAAGCGGTGTGCCACGTGCCGGGGCGGGCCGCTGTCGCTGCTCGTGCTCGAGGACGGGGCACCGCGATGTCTGGACTGTGCCGACCTCGGGCACCTGGTGTTCGTTCCGCGCGGCGACACGGCGCTGACCCGCAGATCGCGGGAGGAGAGCGCGCTGTCGGCGGTGGTGGTGCGGTTCAACCGGCGCAAGAGCCGGTACGAGCGGCAGGGCGTGCTCGTGGAGGAGACGGCGCTGGCCCGGGCCGAGGCCCGCTGTCTGGCGGACGCCGAGGCGCGGCGCCGGCGCCGGGCGCGGGACGCACGGCACAGGGCGGCGGAGGACGAGCGGTTCGTGGCGGCGTTCGCGGCGGAGATCCTCCGGCTGTTCCCCGGCTGCCCGGCCGACCGGGCCCGGGCCGTCGCGGCGCACGCGTCCGTGCGGGGCAGCGGGCGGGTCGGGCGCAGCGCGGCCGGGCGGGCACTGACGGAGGGGGCGGTGATCTCGGCGGTCGTGGCGGGCGTACGGCATGTGGACACGCCGTACGACCAGCTGCTGATGGGCGGGGTGCCACGGTACGAGGCACGGCGCCGGATCGCCCCGGCCGTGGAGGGCGTTCTGCGGGCGTGGCGGTCCGCCGGGGAGGACGCCGGCTGACCGGAAGAAGAGGGAGAGGAGGGGAGGAGGGGAGGAGGGGGGGAGGGGCCAGCCGGGCGACGACAGCGGCCTCGGGGGCGAGAGGGGCC
>NZ_LGDV01000226.1 GCF_001280015.1 Streptomyces sp. MMG1121 | reverse complement strand
GAACCCACCCCCGTCACACACACCACCACCGGCACCACCCCCGCGCCGCCCTCCCCCGACCACACCCCGCCCACCCGTCGTTTCCTTGCGCGGGCCGCGTTGGTCACTGCCTGTCTCTCTGTCGTGGCGGCCCTGCTCGGGCTGGTGCGGGATCAGTCGTTGGCTCGGCTGTTCGGGGCCGGGCAGGACACCGATGCGTTTCTGGTCGCCTGGACCGTGCCGGAGTTCGCGGCCACGCTGCTCATCGAGGACGGGCTGGCGTTCGCGCTGGTCCCGGCGTTCAGCAGGGCGCTGGCCCGCCGTGCCCAGGGTGCTCCGGGGGACCCGGTGCGGTCGCTGGTCGCCGGTACGCTGCCGCGGCTGGCGCTGGCGTTCACCGCCGTGGGCGGGCTGCTCGCGCTGGCCGCGCCGCAGTTCGTGGCGGCGCTCGCGCCGGGGCTGCCCGATCCGGGGCTCGCCGTGGACTGCACCCGGCTCACCGCCAGCTGCGTGCTCGGCTTCGGCCTCGCCGGATACTGCAGCGCGGCCCTGCGCGCCCACCGCCGCTTCCTGGCCCCGGCCGCGATCTACATCGCCTACAACCTCGGCATCATCACGGCGATGCACGCGCTCGGCGGCCTGTGGGGCGTGCGCTCGGCGGCGCTCGGGGTCGCGGCGGGCGGGTTCCTGATGGTTCTCATCCAACTTCCGTCCTTGATCGGCGAGTTGCGGGCCCCTGGGCGCAGTACGACGGGTGCGGCCTCCGCGGCCGTGGTCGGCGTACGGGCTCTGGACGTGCCCCTCATGGCGACCGTGCTGCTGTTCGCGCTGTGCCGGCAGTCGCAGGTGCTCATCGAGCGGTTCCTCGCCTCCACCCTGCCCGCCGGGGCGATCTCGCACCTGAACTACGCGCAGAAGGTCGCCCAGATCCCGATGACGCTGTCGATGATGCTGTGCACGGTCACCTTCCCGGTGGTCGCGCGGGCGCTCGCCGAGGGCGACACCGAGCGGGCCCGGACCCGGGTGGAGCGGGATCTGGCGGTGGGCGCCACCCTGGTGCTGCTCGGCGCCGCCGCGGTGGTGGCCTGTGCGCCGCAGCTGATCCAGCTCCTCTTCCAGCGCGGCGCGTTCACCGCCCAGGACACCGCCGCCACCGCCGGCGTGATGCGCGTCTACGCGCTCGGCCTGCTCGGCCAGACGCTCACCGGCATCCTGGTCCGCTCCTACTTCTCGGCGGGCCGCGCCACCTGGTACCCGGTCGGCGCGATGGCCGCCGGGATCGTCGTGACGTCCTGGCTCGGCGCCCGGACGGTCGGCACCTCGGGGGTCACCGGGATCGCCGCCGCCAACGCCGCCGGCATCACCGTCACCGCCGCCCTGCTGCTGGCCGGCATGGGGGTCCGCAACGTGCCGATCCGCACGCCGGTCGTGCTGCGCGAGCTGAGCCGGCCGCTGCGGGCGGCCGGGGTCGCCGCCCTGGCCGGTGCAGTCGTCGGCCGCACGCCCGCGTCGCCGCTCGCCGGACTCGCCGCCGGCGGCGCCACCGTGACCGTCGTGTTCGTCCTGCTCGGCGGCGCCCTGGGCGACCGGGGCTGCACCGCCGCCCTCCGTACCGTACGCACCCGGACCCGAAGGCTCGCCCATGCCCTCCTGCGTTGAGACCCCCGCCCCGCTCCACCCGGCCAGCCCCGGCCCGGCCCCCTGGATCGCCATGTACCACTCGGTCGGCGACCGCTCCGAGGACCCGTACCGCATCACGGTCACCCCCGCCCGGCTGGAGCGGCAGCTGCGCTGGCTGCGCCGGCGGGGGCTGCGGGGCGTGTCCGTGGCCGAGCTGCTCGCCGCCCGCGCACGGGGCGAGGGGCGGTACCTGGTGGGCCTCACCTTCGACGACGGGTACGCCGACTTCACCGTCAACGCCCTTCCGGTGCTGACCCGTTGGAGGTGCACGGCCACCTTGTTCGTGCTGCCCGGACGGCTCGGCGGCGACAACGCCTGGGACCCGCTGGGCCCGCGCCGACCCCTGCTGAGCGCCGACGGCATCCGGCGCGCCGCCGCCGCGGGCATCGAGATCGGCTCGCACGGCCTCACCCATGTGGACCTCACACGGGCCGACGACGCGCGACTGCGGGACGAGACCGCCGAGAGCCGCGCCCTGCTGGAGGAGTTGACCGGCTCCCCCGTCGCCGGTTTCTGCTATCCGTACGGCACGGTCGACCGGCGCGCCGTGGAGGCCGTACGCGCGGCCGGGTACGGCTACGCCTGCGCCATCGACCCCGGCGGGCTGAACGGCCCGCACGTCCTGCCGCGCGTGCACATCGGGCAGAACGACCACGCCGTACGCCTGTTCCTGAAGTACCGGCTGCACCGGCTGCGCCGCCGACCGGTCGAGGGGCTGCGGTGAAGGCGCTGCACATCATCACCGGGCTCGGCGTCGGCGGCGCCGAGCAGCAACTCCGGCTTCTCGTACGGCACTTGCCGGTGCAGTGCGATGTGGTGACGCTCACCAACCCCGGTCCGGTGGCCGCCGGGCTCGCCGCCGACGGGGTGCGGGTGACGCACCTCGGCATGACCGGCAACCGCGATCTGGCCGCCCTGCCCCGGCTGGCCCGGATCATCCGGCGCGGCCGCTACGACCTCGTGCACACCCATCTGTACCGGGCCTGTCTGTACGGCCGGATCGCCGCCCGGCTGGCCGGGGTCCGCGCGGTCGTCGCCACCGAGCACTCCCTCGGCGACGTACAGCTGGAGGGCCGGCCACTCACCGCGGGGGTGCGCGGGCTGTATCTGCTGGGCGAGCGGCTCGGCCGGTCCACGGTCGCCGTCTCGCCCACGGTCGCCGACCGGCTCACCCGCTGGGGCGTGCCCGCACCGCGCGTCGCGGTCGTGCCCAACGGCATCGACCTGGCCCGGTTCGCCTACGACCCGGCGGCCCGGCGGCGCACCCGCGAGCGGCTCGGCCTGCCCGCCGACGCGTTCGTCATCGGCGCCGTCGGCCGCCTCGCCCCCGGCAAACGCTTCGACGTCCTGATCCGCACTCTGGCCAAACTCCCGTACGACTACCGGCTGTTGCTGGTCGGCGGGGGGCCGGAGGAAGGCCCGCTGCGGCGGGCCGCGCAGGCGGCCGGGGTGGCCGAGCGGGTGCTGTTCGCGGGCGAGCGGCCGTACGTCGCCGACGGTGCGCCCGGCCCGGACCTGCCCGCGCTGGCCTCGGCGATGGACGTGCTCGCCGCGCCGTCCGCCGAGGAGGCGTTCGGGCTCGCGGTCGTGGAAGCGCTCGCGGCCGGGCTGCCGGTGCGCTACACCTCCTGCCCGGCCCTCCAGGACCTGCCGCCCGAGGCCGCCCCGGACGCGCTGCGCGTCCCGTGCGACGCCGACGCCTACGCCCGCGCCCTCACCGAGGTCCGCGCCGCCGGCCCCGGCCCGCGCACCGCCCCCGAGGCCGCCCGCCACTACTGCATCACCCGCAGCGCCGCCCGGCTCATGGACGTCTACGCCTCGGCGCTCGCGGCCCCGCACACCCCCGTCCACATCCCCGTCCAACAGGGAGCAAGCCCCTCATGACCGACAACAACCGCCCCTCCCGCCCCTCCCGCGTGCGCGCGCTCCCGCCCTGGTCGCTGGTGGCGGCCGGGGTGCTCGCGGGCGGGCTGCTCGGCGGCGCGTACGGCGAACTGAAGCCGCCGACGTACACGGCGACCAGCTATGTCATCGCGGTCCCCACCGACAAGTCCGACACCGCCTCCGCCACCGGCTTCGCGCAGGCCTACGGCCGGGTCGCCACGCAGCTCGCGGTGCTCGCCGACGCGCAGATGTGGGCCGGGGTGCCGGTGCGCACCCTGCGCGACAGCGTGCGCACCGCGACCTCGCCGGACGCCCCGATGATCGCCGTCTCCGCCACCTCCACGCACCCGGCCGATGCCACCGACATGGCCAACGCGGTGGCCCGTGCGCTCACCCGGCACGCCGACGACGCCAAGGACGACACGCACGTCGAACTCCTGGAGTTCTCCCGCGCGGTGAAGCCGACCGCGCCGGCCTCGGCGTCCGCCAAGGTGACCGGGCTGGTCGGGGCGAGCGCGGGCGGGCTGCTCGGCGGGCTCGGGCTGCTGGTACGGCCGCGGCGCCGGCCCGCGGAGGAGGCCGGGCGCCCGGCCTCGGTGCCCGGTCCGGCCGTCGCCGCCGACGCGCACGGCGCCCGGTGACGGCGACGTACCCGGGGCGTCCGGCGTACACCACGGAACTCGTCACCGACGAGACGGCGTTCGCCTGTCTGGCCCCGGCCTGGGGGCGGCTGTACGGGCGGTGCGCCGCCGCGACCCCGTTCCAGAGCCACCCCTGGCTGCACTCGTGGTGGCTGTCGTACGGCACGCGCGGCCGGCTCCGGCTGCTGCTGGTGCGCGCCGGTGGCGAACTGGTGGCCGCCGCGCCGCTGATGCTGGTCCGCCGGCCGCTGCCCGCACTGGTGCCGCTCGGCGGGGCGATCTCCGACTACGCGGACGTGCTGCTGGACGACGCCGACGACGGGCGCGCGGCCGGCGCGCTCACGGCGGCCCTGGCGGACGCGGCCCGTACGTCGCTGGTCGACTTCCGCGAGGTGCGGCCGGGCGGCGCGGTGGAGCGGGTCTACGACCGCTGGCGTGGGCCGCGCCGCACGGTGGCCGATTCCCTGTGCCTGGAGCTGCCGGCCGTGCCCATGGACGCCCTGGTGGCCCGGCTGCCCTCGAACAAGGCCCAGCAGCGGGTGCGGGCCAAGCTGCGCAAGCTCGGGTCGCTGGGCGTGGAGCGGCGGGTGGTCGAGCCGGAGGAGGTGGACTCGGCCCTCGGCCGGCTGCTGGAGCTGCACCGGCTGCAGTGGCAGGGGCGGAAGGTGACGACCGAGCACCTCCAGCCCCGCTTCCGCGCCCATCTGGTGCGCGCGGCCGGCCCGATGGTCCGTGCGGGCAGCGCGGCGGTCACCGAGTTCCGGATCGACGGCGAGGTGGTGGCCGTCGACCTGACCCTGCTGTCCCGCAGCCTCGCCGGCGGCTATCTCTACGGCGCCCACCCGGACCTGCGGGAACGCAAGGCGGACGTGGCCGTGATGATGCTGGACGCGTGTGCCGAGCACACCGGCGCGGGCGGGCGCGGCACGCTGAGCCTGCTGCGCGGCGACGAGCCGTACAAGCACCACTGGCGGCCCGAACCTGTCGCCAACCGACGTCTGCTCATGGCCCGGCGGCGCACCGCCCCGCTGCTGACGGCCGCGCTGTGCCACGCGGCCGCCCGGCAACGGGGCAAGGAGGTGCTGCACCGGTGGAGAGAACGCCGGCAGGGCTAGCCGTTGCGCGACCACCAGTCGAAACGGACGCAGAGCTTTCCGCCGAGCCAGTACTCGACCCAGTCGCCGAGATCCACCGGCGAGCAGTTGGCCGGGGGCTTGACGGGGGTCGGCGTCGGGGTCGGCGTGGGGGTCGGCGTGGGGGTGGGTGCCGTGGGTGCCGGGACCGGCTTCTCGGGGAGGCCGTACAGGGCGGTGCGGTAGATCCGCGACGACTCGGGGTTGTTCGAGCACTGCCACACACCGTGCGGGCAGTAGTCGGTCAGCGTGTTGTAGACCGGTTTGTGCTCGTCGATCCAGGCGAGCATGCGTTTCATGTACGCGGCGTCGTCACCGTTGCGGAAGAGTCCCCATTCCGGGTAGGAAATGGGCTTGCCGTGGGATTTCGCGAAATCCACTTGCGCCTGCAGACCGTAGGGCTCCTTCACCTGTTCGTCGAAGGACAGCCCCGTCGGCTGGTCGTAGGAATCCATACCGATGATGTCGACCGTGCTGTCACCCGGATAGCACTCCGTCCAGGGCACGGCGTCCCGGCCGCGGCTCGGCGTGAAATCGAACCGGAATTTCTGGCCCGGCACCGCACGCATGGTGGTGACGATCCTGTTCCAGTACTTCTTCCAGCTCTCCGGGGCCGGTCCGCAGCGATGCGTGTAGGTGGTGCCGTTCATCTCCCAGCCGAGCACGATCACCGTGTCCGGCACCTTCAGCTCCACCAGCCGCTCGGCGAGGGCCTTGAAGTGCTGGTCGAACACGCCCCTCGCGCCCTGCCGCAGCAGCCACCCCACTCCGGCGTCGGAGACGTGGTCCTCGTTGTGCTGCTGCATCGGCACGTTGAGCACGAGCGTCCGGTCGGGCTTGCCGCGCCGCCAGTGCGCCCACACGTCCAGGAAGCCGGGCGGGCCCTCGATGTCCGCCCAGCGAGCGCCGGGCAGATACGTGTGGGCGACCTTCAGCTCGGTCCCGCCCAGCCAGTGGCTCAGCCCTGCCATCCGGGCGACCCCGAGCCGCCCGGAGTCGAGGAACGCCCCGAAGGGCGGTGCCACGGCCTTGACGGGCTCGGGAGCCGGGGTGACCGGAGCCGGAACTACCGGGACCGGGACGGCCGGAGCCGGAGTGACCGGAGCGGGGACGACCGCGGCCGGAGTGACCGGAGCCGGGACGGTCGGAGCCGGGACGGCCGCGGCCGGAGTGACCGGAACCGGAGTGACCGGGGCCGGGGCGACCGGGGCCGGGGCGACCGGAACCGAGGCGCCCGGAACCGGAGTGTCCGGGGCCGGGGTGACGGGGGTCGGGGTGTCCGGGACCACGGCGAATCCCGGGCCGACCGCCAGGGTGACCGACGCGACGGCCGCCACCGCCACCACGGCCAACCGCCGGGTGCGGGCTCTGCTCCGCTGTGCTGCCATGCCCGCTCCTCTCTCCACTCGACTCTCCACGCGACTCTCCGCTCGACCGCTTCCCCGCTCTGCGTTTTCTCTTACTGACACACAGTCATATCGATACGAATTCCGCCAGTGCGGTTACGGCTTTCAGGTTGCCCGAACCCCCGCACGGGCGAACGGAGGAGGAGAAACACCCGTGTCGCTGCTGGACATCCGGGTCCCCGCGGTATTGCTGCGGATCGACCGGAACCCTTTTCATCACGGCACGCTCGGCGCCGTGCGTTCGCTGGGCAGAGCGGGAGTGGAGGTGCATGTCGTCGCCGATTCCACGGGCAGCCCCGTACGCACGTCGCGATTCGTCCATCAACTGCATCCCCCGCCGCGCCCCGACGCGTCCACCGGCGAGATCGCCGCCGCCCTGCACCGGGTCGCGGCCCGCGTGGCGCGTCCGGCGGTGCTGATCCCGCTGGACGACGCGAGCGCCATCGCCGCCGGACGGCTGCGTGAAGAACTGACGCCCGCCTATCTGCTGCCGCAGCAGCCCGACGCGCTGCCCGAACGCGTCGCCGACAAGGCGGAGCTGGCCGAGTTGTGCGCCGCCACCGGCATCCCGCACCCGGTGACCCTGATCCCGGACAGCGCCGAGGACGCCGCGGCGGCCGCCTGGCGGCTGGGGCTGCCGCTGGTGGCCAAGTGGAGCCGGCCCTGGCTGGTACCGGCCGGCAGCGGGCTGCGCTCGACCGCGCTGGTGCGCTCGGCCCGCGAGGCCCGGGAGCTGTTCCTGCGCGCCGGGGAGGCGGGCAGCACGCTGCTGCTCCAGACGTTCCTGCCGCCGGGTCCGGACCGCGACTGGTTCTTCCACGGGTACGTCGACCGCACCGGCGCCGTCCGCGCCGGCGGCCCCGGCCGCAAGCACCTGGCCTGGCCGCGCGGCGCGGGTCTGACCGCGGTCGGCCAGTGGGCGCCCAACGCACAGGTGCGGGCGCTGGCCGAACAGCTCACCGGCGACCTGGGCTACCGGGGCGTCTTCGACCTGGACTTCCGCCGCTGCGGCAGCACGGGCCGCTACCACCTGCTGGACTTCAACCCGCGCCCCGGCGCCCAGTTCCGGCTGTTCACGGACAGCGCCGGTCTGGACGTCGTACGGGCCCTGCACCTGGACCTGACCCAGCGTCCGCTGCCGACGGGGATGCCGCTGCCCGGGCGCGAGTTCGTCGTGGAGAACTACGCGCCGCTGACCGTGCTGCGGCCCGCGTCCCGGGGCCGGGAGCTGGCCTGGCACGCGGCGGACGACCCGGCGCCGGGCCGCGTGATGTGGGCACTGTGGTGCCGCCACGCAGCGCGCCGGCTCGTACGCCGCCCCGTGGGCCTCCTCGTCGGCCTCCTCGCCCGCCTGCTCGCCGACCGCCCGGGTCGCCGCACCTCCCGCGCACCGGCCGCGGCACCGCTCCTGGTGCACCAGGCGGGCGCCCCGGACGACCCTCTCGCCCCGCCCGCCCGCCTCACCGACGACTTCCGCGACGACGAGAAAGCGAGCAGTTGCTGATGTACGACCTGCTGGTGGTGGGCGCCGGCCCGTACGGGCTGTCCATCGCCTCGCACGCCGCGGCGGCCGGGCTGAGCGTCCGCGTCCTCGGCCGGCCCATGGCGTCCTGGCGCGATCACATGCCCCGCGGCATGTTCCTGAAGTCCGAACCCTGGGCGTCCAACCTCTCCGATCCGGAAGGGCGTTGGCGGCTCGACGTCTACTGCGCCTTCCGCGGCCTGCCGGTCCGGCACGCCGAGCCGCTCCCGCTGGAGGTGTTCGCCGAGTACGGGCTGTGGTTCGCGCGCAACGCCGTACTCGAGGTCGACGAGCGGACGGTGACCCGGGTCGCGCCCGGCACCGGCGGCTTCGAGGCCGTCACCGAGGACGGCGAGACGCTCGGCGCGCGCACGGTCGCACTGGCCGTGGGCGTGCTGCCGTTCACCGAGATCCCCGGACCCCTGCGCCGTCTGCCCCCGGCGCTGGTCTCGCACAGCAGCCACCACGCCGACCTCGACCGCTTCCGCGACCAGGACGTCACCGTCGTCGGCGGCGGCCAGGCGGCCCTGGAGACGGCCGCGCTCCTCGCCGAACAGGGCACCCGGGTACGGGTGCTGGCCCGCGCGGACCGACTGTGCTGGAACGACGTGCCGCCGCCCTGGGAGCGCCCCTGGTGGCGGGCGGCCCGCACCCCGCACAGCGGCCTCGGCCCCGGTTGGCGGAACTGGTTCTACGCCGAGCGGCCCGGCCTGTTCCGACGGCTGCCGGAGGGGACCCGGACCCGGATCGCGGCCGGTGCGCTCGGCCCGGCGGGCGCCTGGTGGGTGCGCGAGCGGATCGAGCACCGGGTGGAAGTGCTGCTCGGCCGGGAGATCGTGACGGCCCGTGAAGTGCCGGACGGGCTGCGGCTGGAGACGGCGGGCAGCCACGGGGCACAGTCGCTGCGCACCGGGCACGTGATCGCGGCGACCGGCTTCAGGGCCACCCGGGACCGGCTGCGACCGCTCGCCCCCGAGCTGCGCGCACTGCTGGCGGCGGGCGCCGACGGGGCGCCGGAGGTGGGGCCGGAGTTCGAGTCGTCGTACCCCGGGCTGTTCCTGGCCGGTCTGGTCACGGCCACGGGCTTCGGCCCGGCGATGCGCTTCGTGCACGGCGCGACGTTCACGGCGGGCACGCTGGTACGCGGGGTACGGCGCCGGCTGTGGGACGCTCCGCCGCGGGTGCCGTCGCCGGCGGCGACCGCGCTGCTGCTGGAGGCGCCGTTGCCGTGACGGGCCGCCGGCCGGCCGCGGGTTCGTCGTGGCGCGGGCCGGCTGCCGGGCGGTCGGCTCCCGCACCCGGCGTGCTGTCGGCGGGAAGCAACCCGGCCGCGCCGGTACATGACCGTGCCGGCCGCGATCAGCGCGGCACGGTCGGCCGAGGTCGCGAGCACGGTCCGGGCGTCACCACCCGTGTGCGGGAGGGGCGGTGGCGTCCGGCGGTGCTCGCCGCCACCGCGCCTGGGCGGAGTGGACTCGCTGCCGCCGGTAGGGCCCGTCATGGCCGAGCACATGGGCGAGCGTCCAGCAGTTGCACCGCTCCAGTTCCGTCAGCATCACCTCGGCCGTCGTGGCCTCCACGGCACCTGATCGTTGAACATCATCACAAACGCTCATGATCACGGCGGCCGTTCCCACACCCGCAGGTACCTGCTGACCTGCACGGACGCCTCGGCGATCAAGAATTACAGCTGCCGGGCCGGACGGGCAACCGGGTGAATTCCCCGGCGTTTCACGCATCCGAGTTTCTTCGGGCTCCATATCTCGTTCACAGTCTGCACGTCCTGACACGTGTGAACGGGCGGCATATCCGGGCGACATACGCCCCTGCGACGACCGCGCGGAACAACAGCCCACGGCCCGCTGAGGAGCATCCCCTTCCCTGGCTCCAGGGGCCGGCTTCCGAATCCTTCCGAGAGGAAAGACAAGAGAGTGCGACAGACCCTGAGCAAGGGATTGATCGTGGCGGCCGCCGCGACAAGCACCCTGACTCTTTGCGGCTCATGGGCATTCGCGGACTCCGGTCCGCGGGTGACAGGAGCCGACTCATTCGCTTCGATGTCCGGAAACACGGATCAGCGGGACTTCCCGGGTGAGGCAAACGCCGGCCAGGCCATCGAGCGCGCGGAAAGCGCGACGCAGATGGCGACCAGGACGGCAGAGGAGTCCTCGGTCCCGGCTCACACCACCGGCGATTCCCCCGGCAGCGGTGCCTCCACCGACACGACGAAGCCGAGTTACCAGTTCTCCTCCGGGGGCTACGGCGACGACGAACCGAGCCAACCGCCCTCCCCCGGAGGCTACGGCGCCGACGAACCGAGCCAACCACCCTCCCCCGGAGGCTCCGACGAAGAGCCCGCGCCGAAGCCACCGCAGCGCCACGTCACCCCGCCGGTGCATCACCACGACACCCGGCCGCCGGCGCACCAGCCTCCCGAGATGGCCCGGACCGGCACGGAGGAGACCCTCACCGCCCTGGCCGCCAGCGGGGCCCTGCTGGCCGCCGGAACCGTCCTGTACCGGCGGGGCCGCCGGGCCGCGTCCCAGAAGTAGTCAACCGGGTGCCGGACGCCTCGCGTCCGGCACCCGCCGCTTCCCTTCCGCGGCCGTCTCCCGTTCGTCCCGGTGGACGTCAGGTCACGTTCGTCCGTCGAGGGCGCCGAGAGCGTCGAGGGCGTCGAGCAGTTCTGCCGACCGCGGTGAGGCGACCTTGCGGACGAAGTACATCCGGGAGGCTTCGATCGCCGGGAGATCGGCAAGTGTCCTGGTGCCCATGAGCATTCGGTCCACGTAGTGGAAGTTGGTGAGGTCAGAGGTGATGCGGCCGGCCCTCGGCCGGAGTACCGGATCCTCCACCTCCTCCCGCCAGCCGCTGTTCCACAGAAGCGTGTGGAAGAACATCTCGTCCGGTGCGAGCGTCGTACGGAACAGGTTCTCCCAGCGGGGGTCCTCGGCCTTGCCCAGCAGGTCCGCGACGCAGTCGGCGGTCAGCGCCGTCCACTGGCTCCCCGACACCGGCTCGACGTCACCGAACACCGAAGGCCTGCGTCGAGGGGTCAACTCCGAGATCCCCCTCCGCAGCACGGCGCGGGCGAGGTAGGCCGGGCCCGGTCCGATGGGAAAAGCGTCGAAACACCACCGCTTGAGGACTCGGCCCTCGGCAGCCGCGCCGTCGAGCAGCGGTGCCGTGCGGCAGTGCTGCCGGAACGGGACCGTAGCGAGATAGTCGGCGAATTCGGCCACCGGCCGGGCCGGATAGCACTGCCCGGACAGCAGGACGATGTGATCCGACGGTTGCGCGAACTCCAGCGCCGTGCGGTACAGAGCCAGCATGGCGCGGACGACCGAGAAACCTCCCCATCGGACAGCGACCCGGTCGCGGACGCACGTGGTGCGAGGCGCCCCCGCGAAGTCGTCACCTCGCGACCGGGCGTCCACATGGACGACCACGGGGTAGGGCGCCAGCCTTTCGACCAGCCGGGCGAACAGCCCGGGCTCGGTGTGGGCGAGCACGGCAAATACCGGCATCCTTCTCTCCTCGCGGGTTTCGCTGCGATCGCCTGCGCACTGTTCCCCACCGTGCCCGCACTATACGCATTCCATCTGTTCATTCCGGTTTTGCGACCTCTGCCCGTTACGTGTCATCACGGGCAACCGCAAAGCGGATCAACGTACGGAAAGACATGGTTTTATGAAGTTTGACTGATATAAGTAGTGGCCGATGAGCGACTGAGGCTGCTAAGGAGAGCCATGGGGCGGTCCACCAACGCGATGTCCGGGCAGGCGTCCTACTCCCCGCCCTGCAAAACTGTTCACCGCGAGGGCACGCGGGCTCGCTGGTACCGCCCGCTCTCCGTCTGCGTGGATCTGGCCGGCGCGGCGCTGCCGGTCGCGGCGGCGATCATCCACGTCCGGGAGCCGCACCCGCTGCGCCTGGCGGCTGCCGCCGCCGTGTTGTGGCCGCTGATCGGACTGGCGGGAAAGCGCTACGCCTCCGGGGTCTGGACCGACGGGGTCGGTCTGCGGGACGTCCTGAGGGACTGGCTGGTGCTGGTCGGTGCCCTGGCCACGCTCCGCGTGCTGTGCGGTCTGAACAGCGTCCCCATCGAGGCCTTCACCGCACTCCTGCCCGCGCTGGTCCTCACCGCGACCTGTCAGGAGGTGATCCGCCGTCATCTGCGGGCCGCCTGGAGGGACGCCCGTACACTGCGCCGCGTCCTCGTCGTCGGTGAGGGCCCTCTGGTCGACGCCGTGGTCGCGCAGCTCGCCCAGCGCACCGACCACGGATACGTCATCGTCGGCGCCTGTGCGGTGGGCGAGGACCCGGTCTCCTCGGGCGTCGCCGTATGCGTACGGCTGGCCGGCGAAGCGCCTCGGACACCCGAGACGGACGCGCCGGCCGTACTGGGCGCCGTGGACGAACTGGCCGCCGATGTGACCTTCGTGGCCGTGAGCCGTTCCATGTCCGGCGAGCGACTGCGCCGGCTGTCCTGGGCGCTGCACGACCGAGGCTGCCCGCTCATCGTGCTGCCCGGCATCGTCGACGTCGCCCGACGTCGGCTCCGGGCCACCTCCGCCGCCGGGCTGACGATGCTGCACATCGTCGCACCGCCGTTGCGCCACGACATTCCGGCGCTGTTCAAGGCCGTCGTGGACCGTGTGGGTGCGCTGCTGCTGATCGTCCTTCTCTCCCCCCTACTTCTCCTCGTGGGGCTGTGGGTGCGGCTCGGCTCACCCGGCCCTGCCCTGTACCGGCAGACCCGCGTGGGCCAGCACGACAGGCACTTCTCCATGTGGAAGTTCCGCACGATGGTGGTGGGTGCCGACCGGCTCAAGAGCCAGCTGGAAGAGGCGAACGAGAACGACGGGCACATGTTCAAGATGCGCCGTGACCCACGGGTCACGTCCGTCGGACGCTTCCTGCGCCGCTACTCGCTCGACGAGCTGCCCCAGCTGCTCAACGTCCTGCTCGGCCACATGTCACTGGTCGGACCGCGGCCCCCGCTGCCCGAAGAGGTCGACAAGTACAACCTGGTGGAGCGGCGCCGGCTCACCGTCAAACCGGGTCTGACGGGGCTGTGGCAGGTGAGCGGACGATCCAACCTCTCCTGGAACGAGACGGTCGCGCTCGATCTGCGCTACATCGACAACTGGTCCCTGGCAGGAGACGTCACCGTGATGGCCCGCACCGTGCGCGCGGTACTGAACGGCCAGGGCGCCTACTGATCACACCGCTTGCTCCGGCCGTCGTGGCCCTGCGGGAAAGGCACAGCGTCATGGCACAGCGCACAGTCCGAACCACGTGGTCGCTGCGCGGCTTCACCGGTGCCGGATACGACAAGGGGCGGCCCCTGCTCGTCCAGGCCGCCTGGTTCGCGGTCCTCCACCTCGTCTTCGTCAAGTGGTGGTTCCCGGCCCGCTGGCGTCCGGTGCTGCTGCGCGCCTTCGGCGCCCGCATCGGAGAGCGGGTGCTGATCCGGCACGGAGTGCGGGTGCACTGGCCGTGGAAGCTGGACGTCGGCGACGACGTGTGGATCGGCGAGTGCGCCTGGATCCTCAACCTCGAGCCTGTCACGATCGGCAGCGACTGCTGCGTCTCGCAGAGCGCGCTGCTGTGCACGGGCAGCCATCTGCGTCACTCCGCCACGTTCGAGTTCGACAACGGCCCCATCCGTTTGCAGCCGGGCAGTTGGGTCGCGGCCCGGGCGGTCGTGCTGCGAGGCGTCACCATCGGCCGGGGCGCCGTGGTGGGCGCCGGCGCCGTGGCGCACCAGGACCTCGCCCCGGGCCTGGTCCTCACGCCCGGCGGTGCTCCAAGGGGGACGTCTCCGTCCGAACCCATGAGAGGAATCAGGCCATGAGAGTGGTCCAGGTCGTCACGCTCGTCAGCGAAGGCGCGGCCTTCGGAGGCCCGCCGAGCGTGGCGGTCACCCAACTCAAGGAGATGGCCGAACGGGGTCACGACGTGGAGCTGGTGGCGTTGTGGCGGGGCCGCACGCCCGCTCCCCGACGCATCGGCGCCATCCCGTTCATCTCCCGCCCGGCGCGGACCGTCGTCCCGGGCCAGGGATATCTCGGCCTCATGCACCCCTTGCTGCTGCGGGATCTCTGGCATGCCATGGGACGCGCCGACGCCGTCCACCTGCATGCGGGCAGAGACCTCGTGTCCTTGGCCGCACTCGCCGTCGCCCGGATGCGGCGCACTGACTTCGTCGTCCAGACACACGGCATGGTGGAGCCCCGTACCGGAATCGCCGCGCGCGTCTTCGACCGCGTCTACGTCCCCCTGCTCCGGCGCGCACGCTGCTGCCTCGTGCTCACCGAGGAGGAGCGGCGGGCCCTGACCGCGGTACTGGGCCCCAAGGCTCCGCCCCTGATGATGCTGGGCAACGGTATGCCCCCGCCCCGTCAGGTGCCGGACGAGCGGCCGCGCGACGGCCACCACGTGCTCTTCCTCGCCCGGCTTCACCCGCGCAAACGGCCCGAGGCGTTCGTGGAGATGGCCGCCCTCGTCCACAAGGAGTTCCCGGAGGCGCGCTTCACCCTGCACGGAACGGACGAGGGATCGCTGCGGCAGGTGAATCAGCTCATCGCCGACCGCGGGCTGACCGACGTGGTCCACTACGGCGGCGCGCTGGAACACTCCGCGGCGCTGGAGGCCTATCGCCAGGCCACCGTCTACGTCCTGCCCAGCGTGAACGAGCCGTTCGGCATGACGGTTCTGGAAGCACTGGCCGAAGGAACACCCGTGGTGTGCACGGACAGCTGCGGCATCGCGGAGGAACTGGCAAGCAGACAGGCGGCGCTGATCACCGACGACAGCCCGGAGTCCCTGGCCGAGGCGGTGGGCCGGCTGCTCGGCGACGAAGCTCTGCGCCGCCGACTGGCCGACGCCGGGCGCCGGGCGATCAGGGAGGTCTTCTCCATCCGCGCGGTGGTGGATCGGCTGGAGGGCCTCTACCGAGAGCGCGCACGACAGATGTGAGCGTTCCCCCCCGCCGGGCGCCCGGCGGGGGTTCAGCCGGGTGCTCAGGGCACCGAGGCGCCGGTCACCGTCTTGAGGATGTCCTCGAAGCGGGAGGCGGAGCCCTCCAGGGCGAACTCCCGCTCGGCCAGGACGCGGCTCCGCTTGCCCAGCGACGCGGCGTGTTCCGGGTCGGACAGCACCTCCTGGACCCAGCCGGCGGCGTCCTCCAGCGACGACTCCGCCGGCGGGAAGACCGCCGAGCCGGCCTGGTGAAGCAGCTCAGCGGCCAGGTTCTCGGCAGGCATCAGGCCGAGCACCGGGCGCCCGGCGCACAGGTACGACAGGGTCTTCGAGGGGACCGAGAACATCCCGGCGTCGCCTTCGAGGAGGACGACCAGGACGTCACCGGTGCCCAGTACCTCGGGCAGCCGCCGGTAGGGCTGGAAGGGCAGCAGCGTGACCTCGACGCCGTGGACGGCGGCGGCCCGTTCGAGGACGGGCACGGCCGGGCCCTCGTTGACGACCACGAGACGCACGCGCTCGCCCCGCTGCCGCAGCCGCTCCACCAGCCGCACCAACAGCACGGGATTGTGCTTCAGGCCCAGCGTGCCGGCGTACAGGAGGGTCTTCACGCCGCTCAGGCTCTGCTCGTCCGACCAGGCATTGGCCCGGGCCACGGGAACGATCTCGTCCAGCGGTGCCCAGTTGGGGATGACGGTCACCTTGCCGGCGGTGCCCCACTGCCGGTGCACCTCGACGAAGGAGTCGGCGATCACCACGATGGCCGAGGCCTGACGTGCCGCCCACTTCTCGCCGGCACCGAAGACCTTCGCGGCGATGCCCATCGCGTCGGCGACCTCCGCTGCGGCGAAGCTCTTGAGCGCGACGGCGGTGACGTCCTGGTGCCACAGCACCCAGGGGATGCCGAGCCGCTTCAGCACCGCCGCGGTCACGACGAGCGTGGGAATCGGCATGTTGGACAACAGCGCCACGTCGGGCTTCGCACGCCGCACCTGCTGGGTGAGCTCCATGCCCAGCAGGCTCTCCTGGAAGAGCCGGCGCACGTAGGCCTGCTTCTTCAGCACCGTGCGGTCCCCGATGGTGACGAAGCGCAGGCCGGGGACGTCCGACTCGAGATCGCCCTTGCCGCTGCGGTAGGCCGTACAGGTCGAGTGGACCACTGCATGACCGCGGCGGGCCAGCTCCCGGCTGAGCTGGGCCTGGAAGGGGTGACCGCTGTAGTCGTGAACGAAGATCCGCATCGGCTCGTGGTGTCCTCGCACCGGGGCCTCAGCCCTGGGAACGCTTCACCTGGTCGTAGACCCAGGCGTAGGTCTTCTCCAGGCCGTCCGCCAGCGGGATCGACGGCTCCCATCCGTAGATCTCGCGGATCAGGGTGTTGTCGGAGTTGCGGCCGCGTACGCCCTGGGGAGCGTCGTACCGGTAGCTGCGTTCGCAGCGGATGCCCGCGATCCGCTCGACCAGGTCGACGAGCTGATTGATGGTCACGAGCTCCGAGGAGCCGAGGTTGACCGGTACGCCGCTGCCCCCCTCCGTGATCATCTGCGTGCCTTTGAGGCAGTCGTCGATGTACATGAAGGAACGCGTCTGCCGGCCGTCGCCCCAGATCTCGATCCGGTGGACACCGGAGAGCACGGCCTCGGCCACCTTGCGGCACACCGCGGCCGGGGCCTTCTCCCGGCCGCCGGACCACGTACCGTGCGGGCCGTAGACGTTGTGGTAGCGGGCGACGCGGGTGGTGAACCCGTAGTCCTCCGCGTAGTGACGGCACATACGCTCCGAGAAGAGCTTCTCCCAGCCGTAGCCGTCCTCCGGCTGCGCCGGATAGGCGTCCTCCTCCTTGAGGGCGGTGACCTTCGGATCGGTCTGCTTGCCGGCGGCGTAGACACAGGCGGAGGAGGAGTAGAAGTACCGCTCCACGCCGGCCTCGCGCGCGGCCCGCAGCATGTGGGTGCTGGTGAGCACCGACATCATGCACGCGGCCTTGTTGTTCTCGATGAAGCCCATGCCACCCATGTCCGCGGCCAGCATGTACACGTACCGAGCGCCCCGGACGCCGTCGCGTGCGCTGTCCAGGAGCGAGAGGTCCGCGGTCAGGTTCTCGGCGTCCTCGTGGACCTGGTACCACTCGCGCCGGGGCTTGACGTCGATGGAGCGGACCGTCAACCCCTGGGCCAGCAGGGCGCCCACAAGGTGCCCGCCGATGAATCCCCCGCCACCGGCAACGACTGCGTCGACCTGCTTGTTCATGGACAGCTCCTCGAGTGAAGGGGAATGCGAGGCGCCCAGAGTATTAAGGTTTGTCCGATTTGCCATGTATTGGCGCGCCTGATGCCGTATAGGGGATGGAGGCCGCTATACATCTGCCGGTGAGGTTTCCGCCGAAGCACTCGCCGTACTGGCCGCACTCGTCGCACTCGTCGCACTCATCGACCGCAGAAATCCCCCACGTCCCGGTGCGGGACGCTCGCGCCCGCAGTGTGCCCGGGGTCTGCATCTGGGCCGTGGTGCTGATCGTCATGCTGCCGGTGCTGGTGCTCCGGCCGCACCACGGGCCCGTGCCGACGGCCCTGCTGCTGCAGGGCGTCGTCGTGGCGCACACCGGGGGCGCCCTCACCCGCGTGCTGACCGCACCCAAGGTCCGGCTCGTCGCTCTCGGCTTCTGGATGTTCTCCTACATCTGGTTCGGTCTGGCCCCCCTGGCGCAGCTCACCTCGGACACCTACCCCTGGCCCTATCGGGCCGGCGAGGAGACCTCCTTCGCTGCCGTGACGGTCGTCGAGCTGGGGCTGCTCGCCTACAGTGCCGGAACGGCCCTCGCCGTCCGAGGCGCGGTCACCCGTGCCACCCGGCCCGGCGCACTGGAACGGCTGCTCGCCCGCCGCCTCGCGCCCTGGCGCGTCCTGGCGCTGTGCGGACTCGCCCTGGCGCTCGCGGTGCTGCTGATTCCCGGCCAACCAGGCGGAGTCGTCGCCTACTTCACCAGCCGCCAGGCCGTTCACGAAACCGGCGCCCTGAACGATTCGTCGGACTCCTTCCTGCAGCCTCTGCGAAGCTGGTCGCTGTCCGTGCCCGCCTTCTGGGGCCTGTTGGGCCTGCTGCGCCTCCCGCGCCTGCCGGGCGGCGACCGCCTGCTGCGCGGCCTCCGGTGGCTGCTGCTGCCCCTGCTCGTCGCCGTGAACATCGTCGTCAACAACCCCATCAGCAAACCGAGGTTCTGGGCCGGCACGGTGCTGCTGACGCTGCTGTTCAACGCGGACCGGTTGTGCCGGCCCCGGGCCTCGCGTGCGCTCGCCGGCGCCGTTCTCGCCACGGTGCTCGTCGTCTTTCCCTACAGCGACTACTTCCGCTACGACGACCGGCAGACGGTCGCCGTCGTGTCGATGGCCGAGCAGTTCATCGCCAAGGGCGACTACGACGCCTTCCAGCAGGTGCAGACCGGCCTCGACTACGCGCGGGACAAGGGGGTCTCCCCCCGGTCCGCACTCGGCCCTCTCCTCTTCATGGTGCCGCGCTCGGTGTGGCCGGACAAACCCGACGACACCGGTATCGCGCTGGCGCGGTACGCGGGTTACGACTTCCTCAACCTGTCGGCGCCCCTGTGGATCGAGAGCTATCTGTGGGCCGGCCCGGCCGCCGTGGCCCTCGTGTTCTGCCTGCTGGGCACGGCGGGACGCCGTATGGACGAGGCCCGGGAACGCCTGTCGGACCGGCGCGGCACCCTGGCGGCTCTGCTGGTCCCCGCCTTCGCCTTCTACCAGTTGATGTTCCTGCGCGGAAGCCTGCTCGGCATCACGGGCCCGATGCTGCTGATGATGACCGTTCCGCTGCTCATCAGCACGTCGACGCGCCAGGTGTCCGTACCCGCCTCACCGGCGGCCCCGTCCGCCCCCGTCCCGCACGCCTCACTTCCTCACCCAGGAGGCCACCTGTGACCGGTCCCGTCCCCTTCGACGACCGTTTCGGCGAACCGGACCAGCTCCGTGACCAACTGCGCCTGCTCCTTCGCTACCGGGTGGCGATGGCACTGGGGGTCGCCCTGGGGCTGCTCGGTGGGCTGGCCATGGCGCTGTACGGCGCCGGCACCTACAGCTCCACCAGTGACGTTCTGGTCCGCGCCGGCGCCGACCCCTTCGACACGGTCAACGTGCCCGTCGACAACCAGATCAGTATGAACACGGAGCAGCAGATCGCCGCCAGCGCGGCCGTCGCCGTCCGTGCGGCGCAGACCCTGGGACAGCCCGCCAGCCGGGCCACCGCCCTGCAGGACCACCTCCGGGTCACCAACCCGGCCAAGTCCCAGGTGCTCCGCTTCGCGTTCACCGCGCGTACCCCCCAGCGCGCGGCGCGCGGCGCCAACGCCTTCGCCGAGGCCTATCTCGCCGACCGCAGGAGCCGCAACGCCGCGGCGGTGCACCGGGCCGTCGGCGGCATGAGAACGCAGATCACCGCGCTGACCCGGCAGACGACGAAGGACTCGGACAACAGCGCGGCCGCCTCCGCCGTACAGAGCGAGATCGGCAGCCTGCGCAAGCGCGTGTCCGAGATCAACTCCCGTGACACCAGCGGTGGCGACATCGTCCGCACGGGCGCGGCGCCCGCCCTGCCCTCAGGTCCCGGGACGGGCACGCTGGTCGTCCTCGGTCTGGCCGGCGGCGCCGTCCTGGGCATCCTGCTGGCCTGGCTGTGCTCGGCCCTCGACAGCCGGGTGCGGTCGGCCCGCGAGGTCCAGGCCGCCCTGGGCGCGCCCGTGCTGGGCAGCCTGCCCCACGACCCCCGCGCAGGCGACGCCCTGCTGGCCGTCGGCGGCACGGGCGGCGCCCGGGCCCAGGCCTATCGGTCCCTGGCCGTCCGCACCGGGCTCTCGGGCGGCACCGGCTGCCTCCTCGTGGTGGCGCCGCGGGCCGGCGGCGGCGCCGAGGCGGTCGCCGCGAACCTGGCTGCGGCCTTCGCGGAGTGCGGACGGGAGGTCGTGCTCGTGGACGCCGACCCCGGCGCGCCCGGTCTTGCGGCCCGCCTGCCGCTGGTGCCGGCGGAAGAGCGCGCCGAGCCGGAGCCCTCCCTGCCCGAGGGGGGCGTCCTTGTCGACGCGGGCTCGGCGGGACGGTTCGCCCTCTGCCCCGGCGGCAGAGCCGGCCGGTCCCCGCACACCGACGTGTCCCGGGAGACGGACCAGGACGCGCCCGACACCCGTTCGCCCACCACGGTCATTGCCGGCAGGCCGCTGCTGGAGTACCCGGGCGCGCTGGTGACGACCCAGCACGTCGGCGGTGTCCTGGTGGTCACCGGACGTGGCACCCGGCGGGACGACCTCAGACAGATGGGCGAGCTGATCAGCTGCTCCGGCGTACGACTGCTGGGCGCCGTGGTCGACGCCGGACGCGCGCGGCGCGGCGGCGCCGCGCTCCGCGGCGTGAAGCCCCGTTCCCGGACCGCGAGCGTCCTGCCGGCCGCGCAGCCCGCGGGGCAGCACGACACACTCACGGCCCCCCGGGGATGACGGCGCCCGGGGTGGCCCCTCCCCCCACCGGGGCCACCGCCCGCAGCACGGTCGCCGCCGCCGCGCGGGGCGGGTTGTGGGGCGCGGTGGGTTCCGCCACGAACGCCGTGTTCGCCTTCCTCCTGGTCGGCCTGATCACCCGTGCGGCCGGAGCCCAGGGGGCCGGAGCGATCTTCACGGGCGTCGCCGTGTTCACCATTGCCAGCAACGTCTGCAAGCTCGGCGCCGACACCGGGCTCGTCCGCTTCATCCCCGGCGACCTCGCTCTGAACGGCGGCCGCTCGGTGGGCTCTCTGCTGCGCATGGCGGTGCTCCCGGCGGTGGCGGCCGCCACCGCGACCAGCGCGGTGCTGCTGCTGTGCCCCGCGGTGGCCACGATGCTCCTGCCGCACCTGCCCCGCGCCGACGCGGTCGCCCTGATCCGGTTCTTCGGCCTGGTCCTGCCCGCCGCCACCGTCAGCCTGCTCCTGCTCGGCGCCACCCAGGGATACGGCACCGTGGTGCCGTTCGTCTCCGTGGAGCAGATCGGCAAGCCCGTGCTCCGGGTGCTGATCGCGGTGCCGGTGGCCTACTGGGCTCCCCGGATGATGTCCCTGGCGGCGGCTTGGCTGCTGCCGGCGCTGGCCGGTCTCGCGGCCGCGTGGCTGGGCCTGCACCGCTGCCGGGCCCACCACCACACCACGACGGCACGAAGGGGTGGAGAGCCCGTCTCCTGGCGGGCGTTCTGGGCCTTCTCCGCACCCCGCGCGGTCTCCTCCGTCTTCGACATCAGCGCGGTCTGGGTGGGGGTCATCCTGCTGTCGGCGCTGGCCACCGACGCCGAGGCGGGTATCTACACCGCCATCGGCCGCGTCGTCACCGCGGGCGCCCTCGTCCAGCTCGCCGTCCGCCTGTCCGTCGCACCCCAGCTCAGCCGGCTGCTCGCCGTCGGCGAGGTCGCCGAAGCCCGCCACCTGCACCGCATCTCGACCTGCTGGATCGTCCTGTTCTCCTGGCCCCTGTTCGTTCTCGTCGCCGGCTTTCCCCGCACCGTCCTCGCCGTCTTCGGGCCGGAGTTCACCAAGGGGGCACCCGCCCTGGTCATCCTGTGTGCCGCCTCCGTGGTCAATGTCGCGGTCGGCAACGCGCAGACCGTGCTGCTCATGGCCGGCAAGAGCTCGTGGCATCTGGCCTGCACGGCTGCGGCGTTCACGGTGCAGCTCACCGTGGGCGTGCTCGCCGTGCCCCGGTGGGGCATCCTCGGCGCGGCCGTCTCCTGGGGCGCGGCCATCGTCGTGGAGAACCTCTCGGCCGCTCTGCTGGTCCGACTGCGGCTCGGCTTCACCACCGTGGCCGCCGGGTACACGAGCGCCCTCGGTATCGGTCTGGCGGTCTCGGTGGTGCTGGCAGCCGTGCGCGTCCTGTCGGGTGACACTCCGTCAGGACTCGCACTCAGTCTGACTTTCGGAATGTCGGCATTTGGTACCTTTTTGTGGCGATATCGCACGCCTCTGGGTGTGAGCGAACTCGTCCAGGTGCTGCGCCGTCGCACCGCGTGAGCCGGCACCGTCCGCGCCGGCGCCTTCGTCCTGCCCGCCCCCTTCCCCTTGAGGTGTCCCTTGCGTCAGAGCAAGCTCCGTAAGAAGGCGGTCACGGGCCCGGCTGCCGCTGCCCTGATCTGCACAGGCGCTCTGCTCAGCTCTCCCGCGGCCGCGGTCGCGGGCCATGAACCGGCAACGTTCACCGCGGATCCGCCGGCCACCTGGCAGACGGACGGCATCGTCTGGTCCCTGGCCTACGCCCGCGGTGTCGTCTACGCCGCGGGCTCCTTCGACACGGTCCGTCCGCCCGGCGCCGCGGCGGGCACCCGGCAGGTCCGGCGGCACAACTTCGCCGCGTTCGACGCCGTGACCGGAAAACTGCTGCCCTGCGCCCTGTCCTTCACCTCGGGTGCCGGCCCGTACACGGCCGGCACGGTACGGGCCATGAAGCCCTCCCCCGACGGGCGGGTGCTGTACGTGGGCGGCTCCTTCGGCCGCGTCGGATCCACGGGGGTGGCAAACGCCGTGGCCGTCGACACGGCCGACTGCACCCTGCGCAAGGACTTCCGGCCCGCGGTGAACGCAACCGTGCGGGCCATCGAGACGACCGGCCGCGGGGTGTACCTGGGCGGTGACTTCGACCAGGCGGGCGGCCGGAGCCGGAGCCGCGTCGCCGCCTTCACCCCCGGCGGTTCCCTGCTGCCCTTCAAGGCCGACGTCGATCTTCCGGTCCGCGCCCTGTCGGCCATGCCCCCGCAACGCGAGATCCTGGTCGGAGGTGACTTCGAGTCGGTCAACGGCCGTCCGGTCCACGCCCTGGCCGCGCTGGACATCACCTCCGGTGCGACGGTCCACACCTATCCCGGCTGGCTGCCGGCCGCTTCGGTGGTCAAGTCGATCGCACAGGACGGCTCTCACTTCTACGTCGGCGCCGAAGGGACCGGGGGCGGGGTCTTCGACGGACGCATCTCGACCCGGCTCCAGGACGGCACAATGGCGTGGAAGGACACCTGCCTCGGCGCCACCCAGACCGTCCTGCCCTACCACGGCGTCCTCTACAGCGCCTCCCACGCGCACGACTGCTCACAGACCCCCGGCGGGTTTCCCGAACAGGGCATCCGGCACACCCTCCTGGCCCAGTCGGTCACGGACCGGCGCATCCTGCACTGGTTCCCCGACACCGACGGCGGGCTCGGAGAGGGGGTCGGCCCGCGCGCCCTGACCGTGGCCCGGGGCATCCTCTGGGTGGGTGGCGAGTTCACCCGGGTCAACGACCGGCCGCAGCAGGGACTGACCCGCTTCGGCACCGGAACGCCCACGAGCGTGCCGCAGACCCCCGCCCTGACGTTGCTGGCCGCGAACCCGGGAAAGGTCACCGTCGGCTGGCACGCGTCGTGGGACCGCAACACCGCCGCCCTGACCTACCGGCTCTACCGGGACGGAAAGCCCGTCTTCCGGAAGACCGCCTCCTCCACGTCCTGGAACCTTCCGGAGATGAGCCACACCGACTCCGTGCCCGCCGGTACGCGCCACCGGTACACCATCGAGGTGACCAACGGCATCCGCACCTCCCGCAGATCGCCGGCCCTGTCCGTGACGGTGCCCGCGCACGCCGGCCCGTCGAGCGGAGGCTGAGCTGTGGAAGCGACGCTCATCGGATACGCGCCCGGCGTCTGGGACCTGTTCCACATCGGGCATCTCAACATCCTGCGTCAGGCGCGCCGGCGCTGTGACCGCCTGGTGGCCGGGGTGGTGTCCGACGAACTGGCCTGGCGCGTCAAGGGGAGACGGCCGGTGATCCCGCTGGCCGAGCGTCAGGAGATCGTCCGCAGCATGCGCCACGTCGACGATGTCGTGGTGGAGACGCACGAAGACAAACTGCAGATCTGGCGGCAGGTCGGTTTTCACGTCGTCTTCAAGGGAGACGACTGGAAGGGCACACCCACATGGGAAAACCTCGAACGCCGCTTCGCGGACGTGGGTGTCGGAGTCGTCTACTTACCCTATACGGTCCACACCTCCAGCACACTGTTGCGCGGGGCGCTGGAAATGATGCAGTTCCCGGTACCACTTCACCAAGAAGGCGACGAGGAACAGGACATGAGCCAGCACCAGCCCGCAGTACAGAACTAGGAATATGGCCGGACTGCCGAGAAACAGAAAGCTGATACAGGTCGTGCCGTAGTCGACCGGCAGGAGCAGCACGGGCCCCAGCACCGAGGCGGTGCCACCGTCCGTTCCCGCCGCCGCTCTCCCCCCCTTGAGCTTCTGCGTGAGAATGCCCGCGAAATAGATCACCACGGCTGCGGACTGGAACACCATGGGGGCCAGCAGAAAGAGCGGACTGGGCAGCACGAAGAAACGGTAGAACGTCACCAGGACGACCGAGTGCAGCGTGACGATCCTGACGCAGTCCAGCACATGGTCCAGCCATTCGCCCGACAGGCTCGCAGAGCGCTGGATCCGCGCGAGCTGACCGTCCGCGGCGTCCAGGGCGAAGCCCAGGGCAAGGGCCACGCCGACACAGACCGACATCACCGGCGCGGGCCGCAGCAGGGCCACCGCCGCAAGGGCCAGAAAAGTGAACAAGGCACCGAGGAGAGTCAGCTGATTGGGGGTCGCACCGATCCGGAAGGCCAGCGCGGCCATGACACGGCCGACCGGGCGATTGACGAACCGACTGTAGACCGACACCCCCTTCGCCGGCTTCTGTGCCGTCGAGAGTTGCCTCAGCGTCTCCGCGAACTCGGCCATCACCCTCCTTGGTGACACAACCACTCGAGAAAAGAAGGCAACTATGTCAGAACTGGGTGGCGAGGTCTCATGCAACCGTCGGCATATTCTGCGCGGCGGAACGTCGCTGCTGGCCTCGGCGGTCCTGCCCATCGGCAGCGCGTCCGCCAAAAGTGCGCCCCCGGGGCCGACGTCCACGATCAATGTAGCCGATCTCGGTGCCGTGGGCGATGGATACACCGACGACACAAAGGCATTCGAATCCGCCTATGCGCTCGCCGCCGCCCATGTCCGGAACGGGGTGGGCCGCCTCGTGATCGAGATTCCCGCCGGTGACTTCCTCATCACCCGGCCGCATGCGCTGCTGAACGGCGTAGCCCCGCCACGGCCCGCCAACGGTCTGCGTTTCGCCGGGGTCGGCAAGAACATGACCACCCTGGTCTTCCGTCCGGCCACCGGCCCGGGCTCCTATCTGTGCCGCAATGAGGACAGTTGGTCGAACCTGTCCTTCGAACGCATGCAGTTCCGCTCGGCCACACCGGGCGCGTCCTTCTTCAGTTCCTATTCCACCGGCCAGGCCCAGGACTACCGGTTCTCGGAATGCGAGTGGCTCGGGGAATGGGAGTACGGGCTCGCCCTCGACGGTACGGACACCAACTCGGAAATGCGCTGGGAAGCCTGCACGGTCGCCGGCAGCTACCGGAAAGCGTTTCTGTACTCGGGGCTCACGGGCCACAAACAGGCCAGCCCCAACTACCAGGACCAGTTCCTGAACTACTGGTTCACCGACATGAAGGTCGAATACGAGTGGGGCAACTTCCTGGAGTTCCCCTACGGCGGATCCATCGCCTGCCGCGGCGGCTCGTACATCATCACCGGCAAGCGCCCCAAAAGCACCCCGGAGTACGGCACCACCAGCACCTTCTTCCGTTTCCCGGTCAGCCCGCACCACGACTCGGTACAGCGTTTCCACGCCCAGGACATCCGGTTCGAAGTACGTGACCCGGACGTCAGGATCATCGACTGCGTGTGGAGCAGCGGAACGGTCCACTTCAACGACTGCGACGACACCGGCAACGCCTTCAAGGACTTCTCCGCCGAAGTCCGCCCGCACCGCTACACGGTAGGCCCGCGGGGACCCCTGATCCGCTACGACTCCTGTCAGCTCGTGGGCCGCCACCAGTACCGGACGACCCACGAGGAGGAGGCCCTGCCGACCGTCGTCCGCTACGACATGTGCCTGCTCAGGAGCCACCCCCGGGCCGAGTTCGCCGTCACCGAGGGCACCGGCTCCGCCCGCTTCGTACAGTTCACCGACTGCATCGACACCGCGCCCACCGGCGACGCATCCCCCCCGGCGACGCCCAGCACCCCCGTGGTGTCCCCCGGCCCGCCCCCGCCCCGGCCCTGAGGGGGGCCCGGGACGTCCCGGGCCCCCCTCACCTGTGTGTTCCTCAGTGGTACTTGGTGGGCTTGATGCAGAAGTCGATGCGGCTGAGGTTCGCGTACTTGCCGGTCGAGTTGACCGGGGCGTGCAGTGGTCCGGCGGCCGCGATGCCGTCGGGGAAGCCCGTCGTGCTGTCGTAGGTGACCACGGTGGAGCCGCCGGTGCTGCCCGTGGCGGTGACCCTGACGACGGAGCGGTGATCGGATCCGGGGATGTTGAAGCTGAACACCTGTCCCTGGGTGGTGCTGGTGACGGTGAGCTGGAACCGTCCGTCGCCGGGGATCGCGACGGATTCGGTCATGGGATTGGTCACGCTGACCGCGGTCGTGCCCGAGGGGCAGATCGGCGGAGGGGGCGGCGGCTTCTGGCACGAGCACCCGGACGTGGGCGGCTTCGTCTGGCACGCCGAGCACCCGGTCATGGGCGGCTTCGTCTGGCACACCGAGCACCCGGTCGTGGGGGTGGTCGTCGCCTTGCACGACGTGCACGCCTGCGTCGCCCGGGGGACGGCGTAGGCCGACGCCGGGCCGACAGCGATGCCGAATGCCACGGTCGCGGTCAGGCCGGCGCCGACGAGCCCCGCTCCCCAACTCAACTGCCGTGACTGCGTCTTTGTTCGGGCGGCTACTCGCATGACGAGCACTCCTCCTCGTTGCTTGGGGTACCAGAGCTCGGGTACCTGATCTCGCCCGACATTCCCACGAACAGCATGCCATCGTGGGTTACGACTCCTTTTCCTAGGCCATTCGAGCTTCAGTGAGGGCCTGAAGGGCGGAGCGCGCCGTCGCGGCGCCGCGAGATCCGGAGCCGGGTGTCTACTTTCGAATTCCATGCGACCAAGTAAAAGCACGACCAGGACCGCCACCATGGCTTCCGCGGTAGTCCTCCTCGCGTCCGCTTCACTCACGTCAGCTTTCGGCGCGCAGGCGCACGACCTGAAAATCCCGCGTGCCGAAATGGCCCCACGTGGTGAAACAGCGCTCACTGCGGCCCCGTTGACGACCTGGCAGACGGACGGCATCGTCTGGTCGGTCGAGTACGCACGCGGTGTCGTGTACGTCGGCGGCACCTTCCGCAGCGTCCGCCCGCCCGGCGCGAAGCCCGGCCAGAAACAGGTCGCCCGGAAGAACTTCGCGGCCTTCGACGCGGTGACCGGCAAACTGCTGCCGTGTGCCCACTCCTTCACGGAAGGCGCCGGGACGGTACGGGCGCTGAAGGCATCCCGCGACGGCAAAGTGCTGTATGTCGGCGGATCGTTCGGCAAGGTCGACGGCGCCGGAGTGGCCAGTGCGGTCGCGCTCAACACGGCCGACTGCTCGCTGCGGAGGGACTTCCGTCCCGCCGTGGCGGCGCCCGTACGGGCCATCGAGACCACCGACACGACCGTGTACCTGGGTGGCGATTTCACGGTCGTCGACGGCCAGGAGAGAAAGCGCGTCGCGGCGTTCGGTCGCAGCGGCACACTGCTGCCGTTCAAGGCGGACATCGACGAGCCGGTCCGGGCCATCCTGGCCGCATCCGACCGGGGACAGGTGCTCGTCGGCGGACAGTTCCACAACGTCAACGGCAAGCCGGAGCAGGCACTGGTCTCCCTGAATCCCACAACGGGTTCGACGGTGAAGTCCTTCCCGGACTGGCTGCCGGAACGATCCGCGGTGACATCGCTGACCCGCAACGGCGACCGCTTCTACCTGGGGGCCGAGGGCGAGGGGACGGGCATCTTCGACGGCCGGATCGCGGGCCGGCTGTCCGACGGCGCGATGGTCTGGAAGGACACCTGCCTGGGTGCCACTCAGGATGTCGTCGTGTACAAAGACGTCCTTTACAGCGCATCCCACGCCCACTACTGCGGCCTCACCCCCGGGGGCTTCCCCGACGGACCCCGACGGCATTTCCTGGCTCAATCGGCCGGTGACAAGAACATCCTGCACTGGTTCCCCGACACCGATGACGGTATCGGTGAGGGAGTCGGCCCCCGGGCACTGGTGATGGCCGGCGACATCCTCTGGGCAGGAGGCGAGTTCACCACGGTCAACGGCAGACCCCAGCAGGGTCTGACGCGCTTCGGGGCCCGCCCCGGCGACACGGCCCCGGAAGCGGCGCCCCGGCTCACGGGCGGGCGTACCCGCGCCGGAACGGTCACGCTCGCCTGGCGTGCCGCATGGGACAGGGACGACGCGGAGCTGACGTACCGGATCTACCGCGACGGTGTTCTCGTGGCCTCGCCGAAGCGGCGATCGGCCGAATGGGACCGACCGGACATGACGTACACGGATTCCGTCCCTCGCGGCTCACATCACCGCTACACGATCGCCGTCACCGACGGAAGGCACACGACGCCCCGCTCGGAGCCGCTCGACGTGACCGCCTGAGGAGCCGGTCATGTGGTGACGGACTCCCTGGTCTGGGCGGGTAGCAGGACCGGCGTGGTGACAATGCCGAGCAGTTCGCGGTACACGTCGATCACTGCGTCCGTGGTCTGCTGCACGTCGTGGGCGGCGAGCACGTGCGCGCGGCCCTGCGCGCCCAGTGCCGCGCACAGCGGTGCGCGGCACAGCAACGCCGTCAACGCCCGGGCCAGCGTGCCGGGGTCTTCCGGAGGCACCAGGCAGTGCGGCAGATGCCCGGGCGGCAGGCTCTCGCGCGCTCCGTCCACGTCCGTGACCAGGACCGGCCGGCCGCACGCCATCGCCTCCAGGGGGACGAGCGCCATGCCTTCCCAGCGGGACGGCAGGACCACGACGTCGGCGGCCCGGTACCAGGGGGCGGCGTCGGCTGCCGGGCCGGTGAACTCCACCGACGCGGGTGCGACAGTGCGCAGCCGGTCCGCGTCCGGACCACCTCCGACCAGCACCAGCCGGGCGGCCGGCACGTGCCGCACGACGGCGGGCCAGGCCTGAAGGAGCACGTCCTGGCCCTTCTGGCGGCACAGCCGTCCCACGCAGACGACCAACGGGCCCCCTCCGGACCGGGCGACGCTCCCTTCCGGCCGGAATCTGCTGGTGTCGACACCGTTGGGGATCACGTTCCACCGGGCGGTGATGCCATTGCGTTCCCCGGTACGCCGTTCCGCCTCGCTCACGCACAGGACACGCGTCGCCCACCGCGCCCCGAACCGCTCCCACCGCAGAGCTGCCCGGGCCGTGACGCCGTCCACGGCCTCGAACGACCACGCGTGCGGCTGGAAGACGGTCGGGAGCCGCCCGCGCACCGCGAGCCGCACCGCGAGCCCCGCCTTCGCGCTGTGCGCATGCACCACGTCGGGACGCACCTCGTGCAGGAGCCCCGCCAGCCGCCCTACCTCACCGGGCAGTTCAGGCCCCGGTGAGCGGGTCGCCTCCCAGGGCAGCACCTTGCAGCCCGCCGCGCGCAGTGTGTCCGTCAGCGTGCCGCCTCGCGGGCAGGCCACGGTGACCCGCAGCCCTGCGGCGAGCTGTGCCGTCGCCAGGTCCATCACGAACCGGGCGACACCGCCCTCGACCGGCTGAGTGACGTGCAGGACGTTCGGTTCGCGTGCGGCGGACCCCGTTGCACGGCGCGGTGGGGAACCGAGGGGAATGCGCATGACCGAGGCTTCCCTTCCTTCCGAAGAAACATTCCGAACCCAGCGCAAGGTGTGCGAACCCTGGCCTCGACATAAGCGAGCCGGATTCACAGAGCACACTAGTCGCTTATCCGTTTTTATCCATGAAATCGACAACCGTGTCGGAGAAGTAACCCCACGCGCAAATAATCCGATGAAATTATTCGCGGGGCCATTAGGGATGTATGAGTTCCAGGAACTTGCAGTCAGTGGAGTTTCCCGCGGCGTATCTCTCTCGTTAGCCCAGCCGAAGTGTGACCCGAGCTCCCGAGCTGCGGACGAAAGGAACACAATGAAGAAGCTGAAGGCTGCGGCCCTCATGGTCGGCGCCCTGGCCATCGCAGGCGCTGCGGCGCCCGCTGTCGCCGCGGACATGCCGGCACAGGGCATTCTGGAGGACGGGAAGACGGTCACTCACGCTCTTCCCAACGCAGCCGAGTTGCCGACGGGCGCCGTCGCCAACGACGTCAGGACCGCTGCGGAGGGCGTGAAGCAGTCGGGCATCGTCAAGACACCCGTCTTCGGCGGCACCCTGCCGAACCCCCTCAACGGCAAGCCGCCCGCCCAGCTTCCGGCCAAGCTTCCGGTCGTCAAGTAACGACGTGGTGCACGACTGAGGCCGGGATGTCCCGGCCTGGGGCTTCGGCTGGTGGGTGAGCACTTTCGGTGCCACGGTCGGAGACCAGGTCGGCAATGGCCGGCTGGGTCTCCTCGGCGTACTCACGGCGGCCGATGTACCGCTGGAGGGACGCCATGCCTTGTGTGCCTCGGTATTCAACACGGCCTGCTCGTGCATGCGACCGGGGCGCATCGCTCCGGTTTGACAGGGTGCGCGTCCCGGCCTGGGCGCGGGCGGAGACGTCGGCCAGGGCGCGCAGGCGCGGACCGGGCCGGTCGGGCACGGTGAAGCCCCGGGCCGCCAGAAGACGGAGAGCGCGGCATCCGGAAGCCGGAGCCGCACGCTGACGGTCATGACCTCGGCGTTCACGCGGCGCCGAGTCTCGCTGAGCCATCCAGACCGGACCAAACCGGCGATGATCTCGTCGAGTTGCTTCCGGGAACTGCCGGTGCCGACGCGATGCGACAGAGCCGTACGGGCCAGGAAAGACGTCACAGTCTTCCCACCCGTACGGCTCTGTTCACGTCCCGCCCCGCCGTTACGATTTCCGTGCACCACGTCGTGAAGACACACACCCGCCGAGCGATTCAGGCCGGCTCCGTTTCCCGGAGCCGGCCTTCGGCGTTTTCGGGACGCGCCTCCAGGGCGTCCACAGAAAACAGCTGGCGGCCCGCCGAAATCCGGCGGGCCGCCCGGCTGGTGAGGACTGCTCAGAACAGCAGACCACCGGTGTAGGAGGCGAGCTGCGTCTGGTCGACCCCGGCCGTGTTGCATGCGGCGTAGTGCGAGTTCGGCGCGACCACGCCACCGAGAACGGCACCGTTGGACCACGGCGCGATGCAGCGACCGTCGATCAGAGAACCGTTGGAAACGACAAGCCCTTGCTGAGGGGCGTTCACGACGACCGGAGACTCCGAGAAGCCGTTGCCACCGGTGACGACGGTGTTGTTGTCGGCAGCAGCAGTACCGGCGGCGGCCAGGACGATGCCCGCGGCGAGCGCGGAGAGGGCCGTAACCTTGTTACGCATGACATGCGCCTTTCGGTTGGGGGAGGGGTGGGTTGGGCGGGAACGTCTGCTGACATCCCCGCCCTGCTCCGGCGGGGTCGGAGCGCGAAGGGGTCAGAACAGCAGGCCGCCGGCGTACGGCGCGTACTGCGCCTGGTTGACCTTGGCCGTGTTGCACGCGGCGTAGTGCGAATTCGGTGCGGCGACGCCGCCGAGAACGGCACCGTTGGACCACGGGGCGACGCAGCGGAGGTCGACAAGCGTGCCGTTGGAGACGATGGCGCCCTGCTGAGGCGCGTTCACGACGACCGGGGACGACGAGAAGCCGTTGCCGCCGGTGACAGTCGTGCAGTTGTCGGCTGCGGCGGTGCCGGCAGCCGCCAGGACGACACCTGCGGCGAGGGCGGAGATGGCCGTAACCTTGTTACGCATGAGATGTCCTTTCCGGACTGCGTTTTGGGAGGGTTCACCTGCCCCGAATTACTCGGAGCGGGAGATCAGAAGAGCAGGCCGCCCGCGTACGGAGCTTTCTGCGACTGGTCGACAGCAGCGGTGTTACAGGCGGCGTAGTGCGAGTTCGGCGGAACGACTCCGCCGAGAACGGCACCGTTGGACCACGGCGCGATGCAGCGGCCATCGACGAGGGCGCCATTGATGACGACCACACCCTGCTGGGGGGCGTTCACGACGACCGGAGACTCCGAAAAGCCGTCACCGCCAGTGACGTTGGTCGTGTTCGAGTGGGCGGAGGCAACGCCCGCGCTGCCGCAGAGAGCGCCAAGGGCCAGTGCAGTGACGACCGCGAACTTCCTGGTCAACTCAGTTCCTTCCTGGATTCACGGTAACCCGCGCTTACATGGCAAGAAACCGAAATATGCGACGGAAAGTCACGCGGACACCGGCCATAGCGGACGGATTCCATCGGATGGCGGAACGATGCCGTGCCCCGCTTCCCGAGTGCAGCACGAAAGCAGGAGCGGACGCCGACATGCGTCCGGCCCACTGGCTAGGAGGAGTCCAGTGGGCCGAACAGGCTTGAGGCGTATCCCGGACACGACATCGGGCACCGGGCGAGCGCGGAGCTGCTGGTCCGGCTCCAGACTCTGGCTATGCCCTCAAGGCGCCGGAAATGGGTCGTGCCGGGGCGGCCACCAGGCCGATCCGTCAGCGGCACTACGATGTCGGTCTCCGGCTGACAAGAACCGGATCAGAGTGTCAGGATTCCGGCGGCTGTCACCGCACCGACTCCTGACCGTTTACGTGTCACCCCTGGCTGAGCAGGCTACCGAGCCCGGCGCTGGTCGGGGAATTCAGCGGATGAAGCTGAACGGATCCGGTTCCGACCGGGTTCTTCACTGGAATTGCGGGCTTCTTGCTGCTGCCGCGCCCCATCCCGTCCAGGTAAACGCCGGAAACCCTCGCCGCCTTGTTAGTGCCGGTGACCGTCGCTGACTGGTTCTCGTCGAACGCACTGCCCTTGGTGAGGTTGCCCTGCTTGGCCACCCGCATCACAGTGTCGGCCGCAGGCACAATCGCCGGAGCCACGTCGGTCTGGGACACGAGACCGAGCGCGCCGGTTTCATGGGCGGGCGCTTTGGCCGTGCCCGACGCCGCGACGGCGGAGCCACCCACGAGACTTGCGCCAATGGCCAGCGCCGCAGTTGTGAAAACTGCCTTCTTCATGATCACCTCACTTGGAGTTACCTCTGATCCGACAGACGCAGAACATAGCAGTCCACAGCCCATGCAAAGCGATGCACTACTCCATACGCATGAAGATTTCTGCAACCAAGGAGCGCGAATTATTCGGATTCCCCGGAGTGATTCACATCCGGTCGGCGAATCGATTGATCGTATGGTGTGCCAAGCTTGCGGCAGCCGATATGCCGACGGAAAAAGAAATACGAAAAAGAAATTATGAAACAACGTCCTTGCGAGCGAACCCCCTGAAGGCCAGGGCGAACAGCACCAGGGCGTACGAGACGGAGATCGCGGCGCCCTGGATCATGCCGGACCATTCGGCGTGCGGCTGGATGGCGTCGGCCCAGGCGAACTGCCAGTGCGCGGGCAGGAAGTCGCGCCAGTGGCCGAGGGCGGTGACGGCGTCCAGGACGTTGCCGACGATCGTGAGGCCCACCGCGCCGCCGACCGCGCCGAGCGGGGCGTCCGTCTTCGTGGACAGCCAGAACGCGAGCCCGGCGGTGACCAGTTGGGACACGAAGACGTACGCCACGACCACCACGAGCCGCTGTGCCGCCGTGCCGGTGTCCAGCGCGCCGCCGGTGGGGATCTGGAGCGGCCCCCAGCCGTAGGCCGCCGTACCGACGGCGAGCGCCACGACCGGGAGCAGCACCATCGCGGCGAGGCTGAGTCCGAGCGCCACGACGAGCTTGGACCACAGCAGCCGGGTCCGGGGCACGGGTGCGGCGAGCAGATAGCGCAGGGAGGACCAGCTCGCCTCCGAGGCCACCGTGTCCCCGCAGAACAGGGCGACCGGGATCACGAGCAGGAAGCCCACCGAGACGAACAGGTTCACCGCGGCGAAGTTGGCGCCGGACGCGGTGGCCGTGTCCATCAGGGTGATCTGTCCGTTCCGGTCGTGCGGGGTGCCGATCGCGAAGGCGATCAGCAGCACGAACGGCAGCAGGGTGAGCATCGCGCCCATGACCAGGGTGCGGCGCCGCTTGAGCTGGCGGACCAGCTCGACCCGCAGCGGCAGGGTGTGCCGGGTCCGATAGCCGGAGGCGACCTCGGTGAGCGTGCTCATGCGGAACCTCCTATCAGGGTCAGGAAGGCGTCTTCCAGGCGGCGGTGCGGGCCGACCGAGGCGATCGGCACGTCGAGGCGCACCAGCTCCGCGACCAGCCGCTCGGCCGTGCCGCCCGGCTCCAGCCGGACCAGCAGTCCGTCGTCGGTGCGCACGGCGGAGGCGACGCCGGGCAGTGCGCCGACCTTCTCCACGACCGGCTCCCGCACGGGCGTGGCCGTGCCGACCAGCAGGGTGTCGCCGGAGCCGACGATGTCCCGTACGGGGCCCGCCTGGACGAGCCGGCCACGGTCCATCACCACGAGGTGCGTGCAGGACTGCTCGACCTCGGCGAGGAGATGGCTGGAGACGATCACCGTGCGGCCGGCGGCCGCGTAGCGGATCATCACCTCGCGCATCTCGCGGATCTGCGGCGGGTCGAGGCCGTTGGTGGGCTCGTCCAGGATGAGCAGGTCGGGCAGGCCGAGCATGGCCTGGGCGATGGCGAGGCGCTGGCGCATGCCCTGGGAGTAGGTGCGCACCGCGCGGGCCAGCGCGTCGCCGAGCCCGGCGATCTGCAGGGCCTCGTCGAGGCGGGCGTCCTCGGGCGGGCGGCCGGTGGCCCGCCAGTACAGCTCCAGGTTCTCCCGGCCGGACAGATGCGGCAGGAAGCCCGCGCCCTCCACGAAGGCGCCGACCCTGGACAACACGGGCGCGCCGGGCCGGATGGCGTGGCCGAAGACGCGGATCTCGCCGTCGTCCGGGGTGATGAGGCCCATCAGCATGCGCAGGGTGGTGGTCTTGCCCGCGCCGTTGGGTCCGAGCAGGCCGAGCACCTGGCCGCGCTCCACCCGGAAGGACAGCTCGCGCACCGCGTACCGGTCGGCGGACTTCGCGTAGCGCTTGCTCAAGTCCTTGATCACGAGCGGGACTTCGGCCGACTCCGGGTCGGGCGCGGGGGTCGCGGTGCGGCGGCGGCCGGTGAGCAGCAGGGCGAGCGCGAGCACCACGCCGGCCGCGGGCAGCCACCACACCCAGGCGGGCAGGGGCGCGGCGGCGGTGTGGACGGCAGGGGCCGTCGGCACGCTCAGGGCGCCCTTCAACGCGACGGTGTAGGTGGCGGGGGCGGCCGGTGAGGCGTAGCCGAGGTCGGTGGAGGCGAGGACCAGGCGGAGCCGGTGGCCCTTCTGTACCTGGTGGTCGATGGCCGGGAGGGTGAGCGTGACGTCCTTGCCGGCCTTGGCGCCGGTCACCCTGACGGGCGCGACCAGCTGGGAGGGCAGCACCTGCTGGGTGCCGTCGGGGCCGACGTCGTAGACCTTGCCGAACAGGACGGCGTCGGCGCTGGTGGAGGTGACGTGGACGGTGGCGGTCGGCTCGCCGGTGATCTGGAGGTCGCGGGTGAGGGGCGCGGAGTCGAACCTGGCGTACTGGCCGGGGAAGTCGAGGGAGACACCGAGGCCGAGCGCGGAGAGCTGGGACAGGCCGCCGGAGCCGCCGAGGCCGGGCAGCGCGGAGACGCCGGGCGGGCTGGCGCCGGCCGGGTTGGCGACCTGCTGGGTGCCGCCGGTCAGGGGGACGGCGCGCGGGTCGTCGCGCAGACCAGGGTAGGCGGCGGCGCTCGCACCGCGCAGCTGGGCCGTGCCGTCGTTCGAGCGCACCCCTCCGGTGCGGGTGATCCGGAAGGCCGGGCCGGTGCTCGCGCTCTTGTCGTCCTTCAGATAGCGGTCGAACCACGCACGCACGCGTGCCTGGACCCGGCCGGTCTCCATGTCGCCGCCGTCGTGACCGCCCGCGATCCAGTCGACGTCGACGGGGGCGCCGTTGGCTCTGATCGCCTTCTGGGCGGCGTCGGCCTGGCCGAGGGGGAACAAGGAGTCCGTCTGGCCCTGCACCAGCAGCGTGGGCACCTTGATGCGGGCGGCGACGGCGGACGGGGAGCGCTCCTCCAGCAGGGTGCGGGCGGCCTGGTCCGGGGTGCCGGACTCGGCGACCCTGTCGTACATCCGGCACAGCTCGGGCGTGAAGCGGGCGCAGCCGCCACTGGTGTTGAAGAAGACGCCGGCCCACAGCTTCTTGAACACGCCGTTCGGGAACAGGGCGTCGGCGAGGTTCCAGTACGTGATGGCCGGGGCGATGGCGTCCACCCGGTGGTCGTATCCGGCGGCGAGCAGGGAGATCGCACCGCCGTAGGAACCGCCGGCCACGCCCACGCGCGGGTCGCCCGGTCGGTCGAGCCGGACCTGGGGCCGCTTCGCCAGCCAGTCGATGAGCCGGGAGACGTCGGCGACCTCGCCCTTGGGGTCGTTGAGCCCGATCTTCCCGGTCGACCTGCCGAAGCCGCGTGCGGACCAGGTCAGGACCGCGTATCCGTCCCTCGCGAGGTCCTCCGCCTGGCCGCGCACATCGTCCTTGCTGCCGCCGAAGCCGTGCGCCAGCAGGACGGCCGGGTGCCGGCCGGCGCCGGACGGGGTGAAGAACGAGGTGTCCAGGCGGACGCCGTCGACCGCCATGACCTGGTCGGTGCGGTGCACCGGGGGCGTGTCGCCGGAGGCGGCGGCCGTCCAGGTGCCGGCGCCGACGAGCACCACGACGGCGGCCACGGCGGCGGCCAGCCGGCGCGGCCCCTTGAGCAGCCCCCGCAGCGAGGGCCGGCGAAGATCCATGCCTCAACGGTACGGGCCCGCACTGACATCCGACGGCGCCTGCGGGCTGAACCCCGGCCCCTCCTCGGGGAGTACAGCCGGATCCGCCGTACTTCGGGCGTGGTACGAAGGGCCATGGAGATCCGCCGGGCCACCACCGTCACCGAAGTCACCGCCGCCGAGCACCTGTTCGACAATCCGGTGCGCCCCGAGTGGGCGGAGCGTTTCCTCGGCACCGCGGGACACCATCTGCTGCTGGCCTACGAAGCCGGCGGGACGGCCCCCGTCGGCTTCGTCAGCGGGGTGGAGACCGTCCACCCCGACAAGGGCACCGAGATGTTCCTGTACGAGCTGGCCGTGGCGGAGCCGTACCGGCGACGGGGCATCGGGCGGGCGCTGGTGCGGCGGCTGGCCGCGCTGGCCCGGGAGCGGGGCTGTTACGGCATGTGGGTGGGGGTCGAGGCCGGGAACGACGTCGCTCTCGCCGCCTATCGCGGTGCGGGCGGCGAGAGCGAGGAACCGTGCACGGTGGTGGTGTGGACGTTCTGAGGCGTTACGCCTGCGTGCCGTCCGGGACCGGGACGTCCTCCGGGATGGTCACCAGCCAGCGGATCTCGCGGCGCGGACGCAGATAGAAGGCCCAGTAGAGGGTCGCGACGGCCGTGATGCCGCCGGTCCACGCCAGGTACGACGGGTCCTGCTCCACGAGGATGTAGACGAGGACCGCGATCAGCAGGACCGGCATCGCGGGCCACAGCGGCATCCGCCACGCCTTCCGGGTGCCGTGCACCCCGCGCCGGGCGAGCAGCGCGGCGATCGCGACCAGCAGGTACAGACCGGTGACGGCGACTCCGGTGACGCCGTACAGCGTGTCCAGGTTGACGAAGCAGAGGAAGGCGCCGGGCACTCCGACGACGAGGGTGGCGACCCACGGGGAGCCGAACCGGCCGAGCCGGGACAGGGCGGTGTTGACCGGCGTGGGCCAGGCCTTGTCGCGGGCGGAGGCGAACAGGACGCGGGAGTTCTGGATGACCATGACGATGCCCGCGTTGATGATCGCGAGGGCGACACAGAGGCTGACGAAGGTGCCGACGGCCGAGTTGCTCCAGGCGATGACCATGCTGGAGATGTCGCCACCGGTCAGGGCCTTCAGGTCACCGGCGCCCAGGGTGATCGCCACGACCGGTACCAGGATGACGACGCTGGAGATGGCGAGGGTGGCGAGGACGGTACGGGCGACGTTGCGGCGCGGGTTCTCCAGCTCCTCCGAGAGGTAGACGGCGGTGGAGAAGCCCTGGGTGGCGAAGAGGGCGATGGCGAGCCCGGAGAGGACCATCATGGCTGTGACCGGGTTGACGTGTGCGTGCTCACCGGCGACCTGGAGGGAGCCGAGGCTGCTCACCCCGCGGTGGGAGTGGGAGAAGCCGAGGAACGCGACGACACCGGCGGCGACGACCTCCAGGACCAGGAAGATGCCGGTGATCCAGGCGTTGGCGCGCAGGTCGAGGAGGCCGGCGAGGGTGGCCGCGAGCATCACGCCGGCGCCGGTGAAGGCCGGGTCGAGGTGGATGACCGGGGCGAGGTAGTCGGCGGTGCCCATCGCGATGACCGGAGGGACGATCATCACGACGAGCAGCGACATCACGAAGGCGAGCCAGCCGGCCAGCCGCCCGGCCAGCGTGGAGACGATGGCGTACTCGCCGCCGGCGCTGGGGATGAGGGTGCCCAGCTCCGAGTAGCAGAAGGCCACGGGGATACAGAGCAGCGCGCCGATGGCGATGCACAGAGCGGTCGCGGTGCCCAGGCTGGAGAACAGGTCCGGCACGATCACGAAGAGCGTCGAGGCGGGCGTGACGCACGACAGCGTCAGCAGGGTGCCGCCGACCACGCCGATGGAACGCTTGAGCTTCTGAGAGCTGTCAGCAGCGTCCAGGACGGCTGTCTCGACAGGGCGGAGCGTGTCGGTCATGCGGCGATTCCGATCGACGTGTGCGACTGAGGGTGGGGGTCGGGAGCGCTATCGCCTCCGGCGGATCGTGGTGCGTTCGTCTGGTCCGCTCCCGGCGCTGCATAGCGAACCCCGACGAAAACCGCCGCGTCAATGGCCGTTTACCTTCGGAATCCGCACTTGCGAAGACCCTTGCGTCGCATCACATTCCTAGGCTCTGACGCCCCATTGGCGCATCCATCAAGCCTTGGTCGAATGTGACCTTGCTTTCAAAGGTCATATCCCCGTAACCCCTTCGCCACCCGTTTCGTCCACCGTGCACGAGAACCGCAGCGAACGCGTCAAAAAAATGTCAGGCCGTCCGGAATCCGGACGGCCTGACGGCAGGTTCTGGTTACTCTCAGTGGTTGCGCGGGAAGCCCAGGTCCACGCCCGCAGGGGCGTCGGCCGGGTCGGGCCAGCGCGTGGTGACGACCTTGCCGCGGGTGTAGAAGTGCGTGCCGTCGTTGCCGTAGATGTGGTGGTCGCCGAAGAGCGAGTCCTTCCAGCCACCGAAGGAGTGGTACCCCACCGGCACCGGGATCGGCACGTTCACGCCCACCATGCCGGCCTCGACCTCCAGCTGGAAGCGACGGGCCGCGCCGCCGTCCCGGGTGAAGATCGCGGTGCCGTTGCCGAAGGGGGACGCGTTGATGAGGGCCAGGCCCTCCTCGTACGTGTCCACGCGCAGCACGCACAGCACCGGGCCGAAGATCTCGTCCTGGTACGCCTTGGCGCTGGTCGGCACCTTGTCGAGCAGCGAGATACCGATCCAGTGGCCGTCCTCGAAGCCCTCGACCGTGTAGCCGGTGCCGTCGAGCACGACCTCGGCGCCCTCGGCCGCCGCGCCCTCGACGTAGGAGGCCACCTTGTCGCGGTGGACCTTGGTGATCAGCGGGCCCATCTCGCTCGCCGGGTCGTTGCCGGGGCCGATCTTGATCTTCTCGGCGCGCTCACGGATCTTGTCGACCAGCGTGTCGCCGATCGCGCCGACCGCGACGACGGCCGAGATGGCCATGCAGCGCTCGCCCGCGGAGCCGTACGCCGCCGAGACCGCCGCGTCCGCCGCCGCGTCCAGGTCGGCGTCCGGCAGGACCAGCATGTGGTTCTTGGCACCGCCCAGGGCCTGGACGCGCTTGCCGTTCGCCGAGGCCGTGGTGTGGATGTAGCGGGCGATCGGGGTCGAGCCGACGAACGACACCGCCTTCACGTCCGGGTGCTCCAGCAGGCGGTCCACGGCCACCTTGTCGCCGTGCACGACGTTGAAGACGCCGTCCGGCAGACCCGCCTCGGAGAGCAGCTCGGCGATCTTGACGGCGGCCGACGGGTCCTTCTCGCTCGGCTTCAGCACGAAGGTGTTGCCGGTCGCGATGGCGATCGGGAACATCCACATCGGGACCATCGCCGGGAAGTTGAACGGCGTGATGCCCGCGACGACACCGAGCGGCTGGCGCAGCGAGGAGACGTCGACGCGGCTGGCGACCTGCGTGGACAGCTCGCCCTTGAGCTGCACGTTGATGCCGCAGGCCAGGTCCACGATCTCCAGGCCGCGCGCGACCTCGCCGAGCGCGTCGGAGTGCACCTTGCCGTGCTCGGCGGTGATCAGCTCCGCGATGGCGTCCCGGTTGGCGTCCAGCAGCGCCCGGAACCTGAAGAGGATCGTGGTGCGCTGGGCCAGCGAGGACTGGCCCCAGGTCGCGAAGGCGTCCTTGGCCGCCGCGACGGCCGTGTCCACCTCCTCGACCGACGCGAACGCGACCTTGGTGGTGACCGCACCGGTCGCCGGGTCCGTGACCGGCCCGTACGTACCCGACGCGCCTTCGGCGGTCTTGCCGCCGATCCAGTGGTTGACGATCTTCGTCATGCCCAGAGACTCCTTATTACAGATGGCGGCGTCGGGTCGAGACGTGCCGTTCGTACAGCTCACGTGCCTTGACCGCGGACGATCGGGTCGCGGTCTCGGCCACAGGAACATCCCACCAGGCCTGCGCCGGGGGCGCGCCCGACACAGTGTCGGACGTTTCGGTCTCCACGTAGACACATGTGGGAGTGTCGGCGGCCCGCGCCTCGGCGAGCGCCTCGCGCAGGTCGCGTACGGTCTTCGCGCGCAGCACCCGCATGCCGAGGCTGGCCACGTTGGCGGCGAGGTCGAGGGGCAGCGGGGCGCCCGTGTACGTCCCCTCGTCCGTCGGGAACCGGTAGGCGGTACCGAACCGCTCCCCGCCGACCGACTCCGACAGACCGCCGATGGACGCGTACCCGTGGTTCTGCACCAGCAGGATCTTGATCGCGATGCCCTCCTGCACGGCCGTCACGATCTCCGTCGGCATCATCAGATACGTGCCGTCGCCGACCAGCGCCCACACGTTCCGCTCCGGCGCGGCGAGCTTCACGCCGAGCGCGGCCGGGATCTCGTAGCCCATGCAGGAGTAGCCGTACTCCAGGTGGTACTGGTCGCGCGAGCGTGACCGCCACAGCTTGTGCAGGTCGCCGGGGAGCGAGCCGGCCGCGTTGATGATGATGTCCGACTCGTCCACCAGGGCGTCCAGCGCCCCGATGACCTGCGGCTGGCTCGGCCGTACGTCCGTCTCGTCGGCCTCGAAGCAGGCGTCGACGCGCTGCTCCCAGCGCTCCTTGTCCTCGGTGTACTCGGTGACGTAGGCGTCGGCCACCGCGTGGCCGTGCACGACCAGCGCCTCGGTCAGCTCGCCCAGGCCGCTGCGGGCGTCCGCGATCAGCGGCAGCCCGGACAGCTTGTGGCCGTCGAAGGGGGCGATGTTGAGGTTGAGGAAGCGGACGGCCGGGTGTGCGAAGAGGGTGCCGGAGGCGGTGGTGAAGTCGGTGTACCGGGTGCCGACGCCGATCACCAGGTCCGCGGTGCGGGCCAGTTCGTCGGCGGTCGCGGTGCCGGTGTGGCCGATGCCGCCCACGTCCTGCGGGTGGTCGTGGCGCAGCGAGCCCTTGCCGGCCTGGGTGGAGGCGACCGGGATCCGGGTGGCCGACGCGAACTCCGCGAGGGCCTCCTCGGCGCGGCTGTGGTGCACTCCGCCGCCCGCGACGACCAGCGGGCGCCGCGCGGCACGGATCGCCGTGACCGCCTCGGCCAGCTCGGTCGGGTCCGCGCCCGGGCGTCGTACGGTCCACACGCGCTCGGCGAAGAACTCCTGCGGCCAGTCGTACGCCTCGGCCTGCACGTCCTGCGGCAGCGCGAGGGTGACGGCGCCCGTCTCCACCGGGTCGGTGAGGACCCGCACGGCCTGGAGCGCGGACGGGATCAGCTGCTCCGGGCGGGTGATCCGGTCGAAGTACTTCGACACCGGGCGCAGCGTGTCGTTGACCGAGACGTCGCCCGCGTACGGCAGTTCCAGCTGCTGCAGGACCGGGTCGGCGGGGCGGGTCGCGAAGACGTCGCCGGGCAGCAGCAGGACCGGGAGGTGGTTGATGGTGGCGAGGGCGGCGCCGGTGACGAGGTTCGTCGCGCCGGGGCCGATCGACGTCGTCACCGCGTGCGTGGACAGCCGGTTGGACTGGCGGGCGTAGCCGACCGCCGCGTGCACCATGGACTGCTCGTTGCGGCCCTGGTGATACGGCATCAACTCGGCGTACTCGATCAGCGCCTGGCCGAGGCCCGCGACGTTGCCGTGCCCGAAGATGCCCCAGGTCGCGCCGATCAGCCGGCGGCGCTCGCCGTCGCGCTCGGTGTACTGGGCGGCGAGGAAGCGGACGAGCGCCTGGGCGACGGTCAGCCGGGTCGTCGTCATCGGTACCCCCCTGTGGTCTCGGTGTGGTCCGGGTGGAAGCAGATCCGCCACTCCCGGGTCCGGCCCGGGCCCGACATGACGTTCAGGTAGTACATGTCGTGCCCGGGCTGGGCGATCGACGGGCCGTGCCAGCCGTCGGGGACGAGGACGGCGTCGCCGGAGCGGACCTCGGCGAGGACGTCGGATCCGCCCTCGCGGGAGGGGAACACCCGCTGATAGCCGAGACCGTTCGGGCCGTCGATCTCGAAGTAGTAGATCTCCTCCAGCTCGGACTCCTCGCCCGGCCGGTGCTCGTCGTGCTTGTGCGGCGGGTACGAGGACCAGTTGCCGCCGGGGGTGATCACCTCGACGGCGATCAGCTTGTCGCAGTCGAAGGAGTCGGCTGCGGCGAAGCCCCGCACCTGGCGGGCGCAGGTGCCGCTGCCGCGCTGCTCGACGGGTACCTCCGGCGCGGGGCCGTAGCGGGCGGGGAGTCGTCGCTCGCACTTCGCTCCTGCCAGGGCGAAGCGGCCTCCCGCGCCGGAGGCGATCTGGACCCGGGCGTCCCGGGGAACGTACGCGAAATCGGAGACGTCCGCGAACACACTCCCCCGGCCCAGGAGTTGGAACTCGTTCTCCTCGATTTGTACGGTACATCCGCCTTGCAGCGGAAGCACGATCCACTCGCTGTCGCCGGTGGTGAACGTATGGCTGCCGCCGGGCGCCAACTCGACCACGCGCAGGCTGCTGTGTGTCCAGCCGGCCAACTTGGGGTCGATGTCGACGGCGTACTGGGCGTTCGCGGTCGCGCCCCGGGGCAGATACAGGTCGGTGCTGGTCATGCGGCCCTCACAGCAGTCCTACGGCGGTGTCCACGGCGGCGGCCACGTCGCCGTCCGCCGGGTACAGCAGCGAGCGTCCGACCACCAGGCCGCGCACGGTGGGCAGTTGGAGCGCGTCGCGCCACTTCTCGTAGGCGGCGACCTGGTCCTCGGGCGAGTCGCCGATGTCGCCGCCGAGCAGCACGGCCGGCAGGGTCGAGGTCTCCATGACCCGGGCCATGTCGTCGGGGTGCTCGGTGACGGGCACCTTCAGCCAGGTGTAGGCGGAGGAGCCGCCGAGGCCTGAGGCGATGGCGATGGACCGGGTGACCGCCTCGGCGGACAGGTCGTTGCGCAGCTTCCCCTCGGGGGTGCGGCGGCTGATGAACGGCTCCACGAACACCGGCAGCCGGCGCGCGGCCATCTCGTCGACGGCGCGGGCGGTGGACTCCAGGGTGGTCAGCGAACCCGGGTCGTCGTAGTCGATGCGCAGCAGCAGCTTGCCCGCGTCGAAGCCGAGCCGCTGGATGTCCTCGGGGCGGTGCCCGGTGAAGCGGTCGTCCAGCTCGAAACTGGCGCCCTGCAGTCCGCCCCGGTTCATGGAGCCCATGACGACCTTGTGGTCGAGGGCGCCGAGCAGCAGCAGGTCGTCCAGGATGTCGGCGGTGGCGAGGACACCGTCGACGCCGGGCCGGGACAGCGCCAGGCACAGCCGTTCCAGCAGTTCTGCGCGGTTGGCCATGGCGAGCCCCCGGTCGCCGACGCCGAGCGCGCCGCGGGCCGGGTGGTCGGCGGCGACGATCATCAGCCGGCCGTTGTCCCCCAGCAGCGGGCGCCGGGCCCGGCGGACCGCGGCCTCGGCGATCGCCTCGGGGTGGTGGGTGCGGATACGGACGAGTTCGGCGACGTCGACGCGTGAGCGCCTTCCCGCGTCCCCGCCCTCGGTGTGCGTGCCCGTGACGCGGCCGGCCCTCACAGGACCGCTCCGGCCTCGAGCGCGGCGGCCACCTCGGCCGGGGTGGGCATCGCGGAGGAGCACTCCAGGCGGGAGGCGACGATGGCGCCGGCCGCGTTGGCGTGTCGCATGATCGTCTCCAGGTCCCGGCCTTCGAGCAGGCCGTCGCAGAGCGAGCCGCCGAAGGCGTCACCGGCGCCGAGGCCGTTGAGGACGTCGACCGGGAGGGGCGGCACCTCGGCCGAGTCACCCGAAGCGCTCACCGCCAGGACTCCCTTGGGTCCCTGTTTGACGACGGCGATCTCGACGCCGGCGGCCAGCAGCGCCCGGGCGGCGGCATGCGGCTCGCGCACCCCCGTCGCGACCTCCACCTCGTCCAGGTTGCCGACGGCGACCGTGGTGTGGCGCAGGGCCTCGGCGTAGAACGGGCGGGCCTCGTCCGGGTGGGTCCAGAACATGGGCCGCCAGTCGAGGTCGAAGACCGTCGTACCGGACTTGGCGCGGTGCGCGAGGGCCGCGAGCGTCGCCGTGCGGCTCGGCTCCTCGCTCAGGCCGGTGCCGGTGACCCAGAAGATGCGGGCGCCGCGGATGGCGTCGAGGTCCAGGTCGTGGGCGTCGATCTCCAGGTCGGGCGCCTTGGGCTGACGGTAGAAGTACAGCGGGAAGTCGTCCGGCGGGAAGACCTCGCAGAAGGTGACCGGGGTCGGCAGTCCCGGGACGGGGGTGACCCAGCGGTCGTCGACACCGAAACCGCGCAGCGCCTCATGCAGATAGGTGCCGAACGGGTCGTCACCGGTTCGGGTGATCACGGCGGTGTGCCGGCCGAGTCGTGCCGCGGCGACCGCGACGTTCGTCGCCGACCCGCCGAGGAACTTGCCGAAGGTCGACACCTGGGCGAGCGGGACACCGGTTTGCAGCGGGTAGAGGTCCACTCCGATCCGCCCCATGGTGATCAGGTCGTAGGCCATCGGCTTCCCTTCGTTACGGCTCTCCCCGGTTTTGTAGTCCCGTACGCCTCACCCTGTCAATGTTTTGTCCAGACATTCGGACCAGCCAAGGAAACCGCCCGGCGCGATCTGAAGCTGCCGGCCGGCACGCGGTGCGGCCGGTGTGTCACAAACACTCCACTTGTGTCACATGTGTCACATGTACGCGGGCTGTGCGTCACACCGTTCCTACAGGCGCTGTCCCCTCTCACTCTCCGTCGTTCACCGTGCGCAGGCTTGGTGATCGCCAGCGCAGCGCCCGGCTCCCCCGACGGCCGCCCCAGGCCGCCGCCGCGGCGTGCGCAGGGAGGTGCAACTCATGACCGACCGCAGGCTCTGGTCCTACAAGGAGATCGCGGCGCACATCAGGGTGCAGCCGGACACCGTACGGTCCTACCGCAAGCACGGGCTGCTGCCCCCGCCCGACCACGTGGAGGGCGGCAAGCCCTACTGGTACGCCGACACCGTCCGCGCCTGGGTCGCCTCCCGGCCCGGCAACCGCGGCCGCCGGTTCGACTGACCCCCGCCCCCGCCTCCGCCTCCGGAAAACTTCTGTGCCCCCACCGTCCGCGTGGGGCACAGTGCTCTCCATGCCGACCATGGATTTCTCCGTCAAACCCGTTCTGACCGGCGAGCGGACCGTGCTGCGCCCCTTCACCGCGGACGACGCCGAGCCGATGGGGGAGATCATCAACGACCCCGAGGTCATCCGCTTCACCTTCGATCCGACCACCGTGATCACCCTGGACCGGCTGCGCTCCCACTACGGCGCACGCGCGGCCGGACCCGACCGGCTGGACCTCGCCGTCACCGATCCCGCCACCGGCGAACTGTTCGGCGAGGTCGTCCTGTACGAGGTCGACCGGCAGGCCCGCGGCTGCACCTTTCGCACCCTGATCGGCCCACGCGGCCGGGGCCGGGGCATCGGCACCGAGGCGACCCGGCTCATCGTCGGCTACGGCTTCGAGCAACTCGGGCTGCACCGGATCGAGTTGGAGGTCTACGGCCACAACGCGCGGGCCCGGCGGGTCTACGAGAAGGTCGGGTTCGTGGTGGAGGGCGTCCGGCGGGAGGTCGCGCTGCGGGACGGTGCGTGGGCGGACGAGGTGGTCATGTCGATCCTGGACCGGGAGTGGGCCGCCCTCGGCCCCACGGCTCGATGACCGTGACCCCGGCGCCGGGCGCCGTCCCCATCGCCGCGAGCGCCTCCGGCGCCGCGTCCAGCGGGATGGTGGACGTCACCAGCAGGTCGGGACGCAGCACCCCGGAGCGGACCAGGCGGAGCATCGCGGGGTAGGTGTGGGCGGCCATGCCGTGGCTGCCGAGCAGTTCCAGCTCCAGGGCGATGGCGCGGGCCAGCGGGACGGGCGTGGTGCCGTCGGCCGAGGGCAGCAGACCGACCTGGATGTGCCGGCCACGGCGGCGCAGGCCGTTCACGGATGCCGCGCAGGTGGCCGGGGAGCCGAGGGCGTCCAGGGAGAGATGGGCCCCGCCGTCGGTCAGCTCACGGACGGCGGCGGCCGTGTCGGGCACACCGGTCGCGTCCACGCACTCCACCGCCCCGAACTTCCGCGCCAGCTCAAGGGCCCGGGGAGCGACGTCCACGGCGACCACCCGCGCTCCCGAGGCCGCCGCGACCATCACGGCCGACAGGCCGACCCCGCCGCAGCCGTGCACCGCGACCCACTCCCCCGCCGTCACCCGGCCCTGCTGCACCACCGCGCGGAAGGCGGTGGCGAAACGGCAGCCGAGGGCGGCGGCGGTGGCGTACGCCATGTCGTCCGGGATCGCCACCAGGTTGACGTCCGCGTGGTGGAGCGCCACGTACTCGGCGAAGGAGCCCCAGTGGTGGAAGCCCGGCTGGGTCTGGCGTTCGCACACCTGCTGGTCGCCCGCCGCGCAGGCCGCGCAGGTGCCGCAGGCGCAGACGAACGGCACGGTGACCCGGTCGCCGGGCCGCCAGCGCGTCACCCGGGAGCCCACCGTCTCGACGACTCCTGCGAGTTCGTGCCCGGGCACGTGCGGCAGCTCGATGTCGGGGTCGTGGCCCATCCAGCCGTGCCAGTCGCTGCGGCACAGCCCGGTGGCCTCGACCCGGACCACCACGGCGTGCTCCGCGGGCTCGGGGTCGGGGACCTCCCGCACCTCGGCGCGGGCGCCGTAGCGTTCGAGGACGACGGCTCGCATGCGCAATCCTTTCGGGAACCTACGCGAAGACTAGAGGCCCGGGGGCCGCCGCGTTGGGTGACCAGTTCCGATGCCTTGTCGCTGGTCGCACCACGCGGTGGAGCCTCATGTCGGCACGGTCCCGCGCCGCTCGGGGACGTGTCCGGCCCGCCCTCGCTCAGACCGAACCGTCCGTGAAGCCGCCGCAGCGGTGCCGGTGCCCACCAGGTCGCCCTCCCCGTGAGGCGCATGATCGCCGGGACCAGGAGGCTGCGGACGACCATCGCGTCCATCAGGACCGCCAGAGCGATACCCAGGCCGAGCGTCTTGGTGCTGGTCACCCGGGAGGTGCCGATGGCGACCATCACCACCGCGAGGATGACCGCCGCCGCGGTGATCAGCCCGCCGGTGCGCCTGAGTCCGTGCCGTACGGCCGCGTCGTGGTCGCCCGTGCGGTCGTACTCCTCCTTGATGCGGGAGAGCAGGAAGACGCCGTAGTCCATGGAGAGCCCGAAGGCCACGCAGAACATCAGCACGGGCAGGGTGGTCTCGATGGAGCCGGAGCTGGTGAAGCCGAGCGGGCCGGAGAGGTGGCCGTCCTGGAAGACCCAGACCACGGCGCCGAACATCGCCGTCAGGCTGAGGGCGTTCAGCAGCACCGCCTGGATCGGTATCAGCACACTGCCCGTCAGCAGGAACACCAGCAGCAGGGTGACGACGGCGATGAACGCGACCGCCCACGGCAGGCGCCGCGCTATGGCGTGCTTGGTGTCGACGAGGACGGCCGCCGTGCCGGTCACCTTGGTGTCGAAGGGCGCGGGCAGGGCGCGGACGTCGCCTGCCAGGCGCTGGGCGGCGTCGTCCACGGCCTCGCCCCTGGGCTGCACCGTGAAGTAGGCGGCGTCGCCCTTGACCAGCAGGCCGTCGACGCGGACCACCTCGGGCAGGGCGGCGACCCGCTGTGTGTAGGCGGCGTACTGGGCGGGGGTGGCCCGGCCCTCGGCGAGGATCTCCAGGCCGCCGCCGGGGCTGCCCGTCGATCCCGTTCGGAGACCTGGGGATAACACGTGCCCGACAACCCGCAGACGCAGCAGGAGCAGGAGCAGCCACAGAAGGAGCAGCCCCGCCGCCGCCAGGCCCGCGGCGAGCGCCGCATCGCCCAGCTGCTCGAAGCGGCCGCCCAGGTCTTCTGCACCACCGGCTACACGGCCGCCAGCACCAACGCCATCGCCCGCGAGGCCGGGGTCTCGCCGGGCACGCTCTACCAGTTCTTCCCGAACAAGGAGGCGATCGCGATCGAGCTGGGCGACCGGCTCATCCACGAGATGCGCGAGACCTACGGCACGGCACTGGCGCCCGTCGCCCCCGCCACCCCGCTGGAGGAGGCGATCGGCGCGGCCGTGGACCGGTTCATGGCGTTCAACACCGAACACCCGGTCTTCTTCGCGCTCATGCACGGCGCCGACGTCCCGGGCCGGATGACCGAGGCGCACGACCAGTTGCACGCGACCCTGATCGGCCGGATCGAGGGCCTGCTCGCCTCTCTCATGCCCGGTGCCGCCCCGGCCGACATCACGCGCACGGCCCATGTCCGCTTCGGCATCTACAAGTCCGGTCTGGAACTGGTCCTCGCCAGCGAGGGCGCCGAGCGCACGGCCTACGTCCAGGAGGTCAAGGACGTCCTGGTCCGCTACCTGGACCCGTTGACGGGCGACCGGCCCGGCCGTAGGTGACCCGAGGGAGTCACCCGGACTGCGGCACCCGGCGCATCTGCCTAGAGTGCGGATAAATCGCCCAGCAGCTGTCGAGGGGACTCCCGTGACCCACTCCCCGCCGCCCGGCACACCCAGGGCCCGCATCCCCGGCCCGCAGCAGCCCCCGCCGCCGTACCCGCGCATCCGTGCCGGACTGTGGCGGCGCTGCCTGGGCGGTGGGCTCGCCGTGTGGGCGCTGACCGCGTGGGTGGCCTACGAGACGCGCGACAGCGCGCTGCTGCCGACACTGATTCTGCTCGGCAGCTTTCTCGCGCCGGTCGCCTTCGTGCTGTGGGCGTACGAGCGGCACGGCCGTGATCTGGGCGTCAGCGCGATCCTCGGCTGCTTCCTGACCGGCGGCGCGCTCGGCGTACTGGGCACCTCACTGATGGAGTCGTACCTGCTGCGCCCCTCCCTCGGGATGTTCGCCGGCGTCGGTCTGGCCGAGGAAACGGCCAAGCTGGCCGCGCTGGCGTTCGTACTGCGGGGCAGACCGGGCATCCGCGGCATGCGCGCCGGGCTCGTGCTCGGCGCGGCCGTCGGCTTCGGCTTCGCCGCCCTGGAGAGCGCCGGGTACGCCTTCGAGGCGGCCGTCTCCACCGAGGGCGTCGATCTGCGCGCGCTGCTGGAGACGGAGATCCTGCGCGGGGTGCTCGTACCCTCCGGGCACGGCCTGTGGACCGCGATCGCCGGCGGCGCCCTGCTGTCCCGGCGCCGCCTGAACGGCCGCTTCCGTATCGCCACGCCGGTCGTCGTCACCTGCCTGGGCGTCTGCCTGCTGCACACGCTGTGGGACGCCACCAACGGCCTCGCGCTCCGGGCGACGGCCCGGCTGACCGGTGCCGGCCTGGACCGTCCGCTGTTCGCGCAGGCGTACCTCACCCGGCCGAGCGCCGCGCAGGAGCACCTGTTCACACTGTTCTCGGTCGGCGGACTGGTCCTGGTGGCGCTGGCCGGAGTCGGCTGGGTGCGGTCGCTGACGCGCCGGGACCCCTCTTTGAGAAATACCCCCTAGGGGTATAGTCTGGTGAGCATGGGGATCTCCCCGTGGCCTTGGCGGCCCCGTGGACCCCACTGGCCCCATACGCCTCGACGAGGAGTAACGACATGACCACCCACACCGACACCCCGGGTTCCGTCACCACCGTCTACAAGGTGACCGGCATGAGCTGTGGCCACTGCGAGGGTGCGATCTCCGGTGAGGTCTCCGAGATCCCCGGTGTCACCTCGGTGAAGGCCGTGGCGTCGACCGGCGAGGTGACCGTCGTCTCCGAGGCCCCGCTGGACGACGAGGCCGTGCGCGCCGCGGTGGACGAGGCCGGCTTCGAGCTGGCCGGCCGGGCCTGACCCGCCCGGTACGGCAGGGCGCGAACCCGCCCGACGGCGGGAGCGCGCGGCAACGGGTCCGGCCCGCACGGGTCCCGAAACCTTTCCCCGATCGGTCCGTACCGACCAGCTCATACTGGATCCGTACGGTCCGGTCCGATGTCTGGAGTCCGGACATGACCAGCACTACCGCAGAGACAGCCACGGCTACCGGTACGGCTTCCGAGGTCGAACTGCTCATCGGCGGGATGACCTGCGCCTCCTGCGCCGCGCGCGTGGAGAAGAAGCTCAACCGGATGGAGGGCGTCAGCGCCTCCGTCAACTTCGCCACCGAGAAGGCGAAGATCGCTTTCGGCGAGGGCGTCCGGGTCGCCGACCTGATCGCCACCGTGGAGAAGACCGGCTACACCGCCGAGGAGCCCGCACCGCCACGACCCGAGCCCGAGCCGGCCACCCCCTCCGAGGACGCCGAACAGGTCGCGCTACGACAGCGGCTGCTCGTCTCCGCACTGCTCGCGGCGCCCGTCGTCCTGCTCTCGATGATCCCGGCCCTCCAGTTCGACAACTGGCAGTGGCTCTGCCTCACGCTCGCCGCGCCCGTCGTCGTCTGGGGCGGCGCGCCCTTCCACCGGGCCGCCTGGACCAACCTCCGGCACGGCGCCGCCACCATGGACACCCTGGTCTCGGTCGGCACGCTGGCCGCGTTCGGCTGGTCGCTGTGGGCGCTGTTCTTCGGCGACGCCGGCATGCCCGGTATGCACGACGAGTTCCGCTTCACCGTCGCGCGCATGGACGGCGCCTCGACCATCTATCTGGAGGTCGCCTCCGGAGTCGTCGCGCTGATCCTGCTCGGCCGCTCTTTGGAGGCCCGCTCCAAGCGCCGCGCCGGGGCCGCCCTGAAGGCCCTCATGGAACTGGGCGCCAAGGACGTGGCGATCCTGCGGGACGGGCGCGAGGTGCGCATACCCGTGGCGTCCCTGGCCGTCGGCGACCGGTTCGTCGTACGGCCCGGCGAGAAGATCGCCACCGACGGCACCGTGGCCGAGGGCGTCTCCGCCGTGGACGCGTCCATGCTGACCGGCGAGTCGGTGCCGGTGGAGGTGGGCCCCGGCGACCAGGTCACCGGGGCCACGGTCAACGCGGCCGGCCGGCTGGTCGTCGAGGCCACCCGGGTCGGCGCGGACACCCAGCTCGCGCGGATGGCGAAGCTCGTGGAGGACGCGCAGAACGGCAAGGCCGAGGTGCAGCGGCTCGCCGACCGCGTCTCCGCCGTCTTCGTGCCCGTCGTCATCCTCATCGCCCTCGCCACGTTCGGCGTCTGGCTGGGCGTGACCGGGGACGCGGTCGCCGCGTTCACCGCGGCCGTCGCCGTCCTGATCATCGCCTGCCCCTGCGCGCTGGGCCTCGCCACACCGACCGCGCTGATGGTCGGCACCGGCCGCGGCGCCCAGCTCGGCATCCTCATCAAGGGCCCCGAGGTGCTGGAGTCCACGCGCCGCGTCGACACGATCGTCCTCGACAAGACCGGCACCGTCACCACCGGCCGGATGACGCTCCAGGCGGTGTACGTCGCCGACGGCGAGGACGAGAAGGAACTGCTGCGGCTCGCCGGTGCCCTGGAGCACGCCTCCGAGCACCCGGTCGCCCGCGCCGTCGCCGCCGGCGCCGAGGAACGCGCCGGGACGCTGCCGCAGGTCGAACACTTCGAGAACGTCCCCGGGCGGGGCGTACGCGGGCGCGTGAACGGCCGTGAGGTGGCCGTGGGGCGGCTGTACGACGCGCTGCCGCAGGAGTTGACCCGCGCGGTCCGCGAGGCCGAGCAGCAGGGCCGTACGGCCGTGGTGGCCGGCTGGGAGGGGCGGGCGCGCGGCGTCCTCGCCGTCGCCGACGCGGTCAAGGAGACCAGCGCCGAGGCAGTACACGGGCTGCGCGCCCTCGGGCTCACCCCGGTGCTGCTCACCGGCGACAACCGGACGGTCGCCGAGGCGGTCGCGAAGACGGTCGGCATCGACGCCGGGGACGTGTACGCCGAGGTGCTCCCCGAGGGCAAGGTGGACGTCGTACGGCGACTGCGGGCCGAGGGGCGTGCCGTGGCGATGGTCGGCGACGGCGTCAACGACGCGGCCGCGCTGGCCACCGCCGATCTGGGCCTCGCGATGGGCACCGGCACGGACGCGGCGATCGAGGCGAGCGATCTGACGCTGGTGCGCGGGGACCTGCGCGTGGCGGCGGACGCCATCCGGCTGTCCCGGCGGACGCTGGCCACCATCAAGGGAAACCTGGTGTGGGCCTTCGGCTACAACGTGGCCGCGCTGCCGCTGGCCGCCGCCGGGCTGCTCAACCCCATGATCGCGGGCGCGGCGATGGCCTTCTCCTCGGTGTTCGTGGTGACGAACAGTCTGCGGCTGCGGCGCTTCCGCTGAAGTCCCCCGGGGTTACCGGCGGTTCGGCACGGTCGAAGTAGGAGACCCTCTAGAGTCGGACGCACGCCTCACATAAGCTCTTCACAAGGCTCGCGCATCTTCCTTACGCTTGGGTCCCGATCGCCGTATCGGGGCTCTTGCGTACCTAAAGGACATATGCAAGAGACGCAGATCACAGTGATGTGAACGTAACCATCGAAGGGGTTCGAAGGTCTAAGTTGGCGATGTCGGTACGGCGTCTTGGGGGGCGTCAGCCGGCATCTGGGGATGTCTTGGGGGACTTCCTCAGAGATGCGTTGCCGGGGCACGTACACCGGGGAGCTTTGAGCGGCCCTCCCAGCGTGCGATGTCCCGGCAGATCGCACCGCATCACTGGAGTGGGACGAGTTTTGCTCGTTCTGCTCACAAGGCAGCGATTCAGGCGCTGTCCTCTCCGAGCGCCCGGCCGGATCCCGTGGGGGGAATCCGCACCGGGACATGGGAAGGCGCCCTGACCGTCGGCCCGTGGGGGGACCGGCGGCAGGGCGCCTTCCGCTTTTTACGGCTGTTTCAGGGCCCACCCGGTCGAAGGCGGGCCCTGCCACTCAGTGCGCTCAGCGCTCCTCGACCGGGACGAAGTCGCGCTCGACGACGCCCGTGTAGATCTGGCGCGGGCGGCCGATGCGGGAACCCGGCTCCTTGATCATCTCGGTCCACTGGGCGATCCAGCCCGGCAGCCGGCCGAGGGCGAACAGGACCGTGAACATCTCGGTCGGGAAGCCCATGGCCCGGTAGATCAGACCGGTGTAGAAGTCCACGTTCGGGTAGAGCTTGCGCTCCACGAAGTAGTCGTCGGAGAGGGCGTGCTCCTCCAGCTTCAGGGCGATGTCGAGGAGCTCGTCCTCCTTGCCCAGCGCGGAGAGCACGTCGTGCGCGGCGGCCTTGATGATCTTGGCGCGCGGGTCGAAGTTCTTGTAGACCCGGTGGCCGAAGCCCATCAGGCGGACGCCGTCCTCCTTGTTCTTCACCTTGCGGATGAAGGTGTCGACGTCGGAGCCGGAGTCGCGGATGCCCTCGAGCATCTCCAGCACGGACTGGTTGGCGCCACCGTGCAGCGGACCCCACAGGGCGCTGATGCCGGCCGAGATCGACGCGAACATGTTGGCCTGGGACGAACCCACCAGGCGGACCGTCGACGTCGAACAGTTCTGCTCGTGGTCCGCGTGCAGGATCAGCAGCTTGTCGAGCGCGGCGACGACGACCGGGTCGAGGTCGAACTCCTGCGCCGGGACGGAGAAGGTCATCCGCAGGAAGTTCTCGACGTAGCCGAGGTCGTTGCGCGGGTAGACGAACGGGTGGCCGATCGACTTCTTGTACGCGTACGCCGCGATCGTCGGAAGCTTCGCGAGCAGCCGGATCGTGGAGAGGTCGCGCTGCTTCTCGTCGTGCGGGTTGTGGCTGTCCTGGTAGAAGGTGGACAGCGCCGAGACGACCGAGGACAGCATGGCCATCGGGTGGGCGTCGCGCGGGAAGCCCTTGTAGAAGTTCTTCACGTCCTCGTGCAGCAGCGTGTGCCGCGTGATGTCGTTCTGGAACGTCGTCAGCTCGTCGACGGTGGGCAGCTCGCCGTTGATCAGCAGGTACGCCACCTCGAGGAAGGTGGAGCGCTCGGCCAGCTGCTCGATGGGGTAGCCGCGGTAGCGGAGGATGCCCGCCTCGCCGTCGAGGTAGGTGACAGCGGATTTATAGGCGGCCGTGTTGCCGTACCCGCTGTCCAGAGTCACCAGACCGGTCTGGGCGCGGAGCTTCCCGATGTCGAAGCCCTTGTCGCCGACGGTGCTGTCGACCACCGGGTAGGTGTACTCGCCGTCGCCGTACCGCAGTACTACAGAGTTGTCGCTCACGTCATCCCTCACCGACGTTGTGCCTCTTCTTCGAGGTGCCCTGACTGTCTCTACCATCCCCCATTTGGCGCAGGAGAGTGCACTCGGGGTCGACCATTGGGCCTATTGGCGGCACTCAGTGCCGCCAACTTACTCATCCTGCCCCCTTTGACCGACATCTGGAAGGGCTCTGTGACCTTCACGACTCGTTTGATCGATCATTTTTTGCGCTGCCCGTCCGGCAGGTGACGCCAGCCTGAAATCGAGGGCCGTGCACCGTCGTCCGGCGGACACCGTGCGCACCGCCTGCCCGATCGCCTTGCGCGAACCGACCAGGACCACGAGCCGTTTGGCCCGGGTGACCGCCGTGTAGAGGAGGTTCCGCTGGAGCATCATCCATGCTCCGGTCGTGACGGGAATCACCACGGCGGGATATTCACTCCCCTGCGAGCGGTGAATGGTCACCGCGTACGCGTGTGCCAGTTCGTCCAGTTCGTCGAATTCGTACGGAACCTCCTCGTCCTCGTCCGTCAGTACCGTGAGCCGCTGGTCGACCGGATCGAGCGAGGTCACGACGCCCACGGTGCCGTTGAAGACACCGTTCTGCCCTTTCTCGTAATTGTTCCTAATCTGGGTGACTTTGTCGCCGACCCGGAACACCCGCCCGCCGAATCGCTTCTCGGGCAGATCGGGCCGGCCGGGCGTGATGGCCTGCTGGAGCAGCCCGTTGAGCGCGCCGGCCCCGGCGGGCCCCCGGTGCATCGGCGCGAGGACCTGAATGTCCCGACGCGGATCGAGCCCGAACTTGGCCGGAATTCGCCGCGCGGCCACGTCCACGGTGAGCCGCCCGGCCTCCTCGGTGTCGTCCTCCACGAAGAGGAAGAAGTCCCCCAGCCCGTCGGTGAGCGGATGCTGCCCGGCGTTGATGCGGTGCGCGTTGGTGACGACGCCGGACTGCTGGGCCTGCCGGAAGACGCGGGTGAGCCGGACGGCGGGGACGGGGCTGCCGTCGGCGAGCAGGTCGCGCAGCACCTCGCCCGCGCCGACGCTGGGCAACTGGTCGACGTCGCCCACAAAGAGGATGTGGGCGCCCGGGGGCACCGCCTTGACCAGTTTGTTGGCGAGGAGCAGGTCGAGCATGGAGGCCTCGTCGACCACGACCAGGTCGGCGTCGAGCGGCCGGTCCCGGTCGTAGGCGGCGTCCCCGCCGGGCTTCAGCTCCAGCAGCCGGTGCACGGTGGAGGCCTCGGCGCCGGTCAGCTCGGCCAGCCGCTTGGCGGCCCGCCCGGTCGGCGCGGCGAGCAGCACCTTGGCCCGCTTGGCGCGGGCCAGCTCCACGATCGAGCGGACCGTGAAGGACTTGCCGCAGCCGGGGCCGCCGGTGAGGACGGCGACCTTCTCGCTGAGCGCGAGCCTGACGGCGGCTTCCTGCTCGGGGGCGAGGTCGGCACCGGTACGGGACTTCAGCCAACCGAGGGCTTTGCCCCAGTCGACGTCCCGGAAGCCCGGCATCCGGTCCTGGTCCGTGCGCAGGAGGCGGAGGAGCTGGGCGGAGAGGGAGAGTTCGGCGCGGTGGAAGGGGACGAGGTAGACGGCGGTGACGGGTTCGGACGCGTCACCCTCCGGCCCGGGCACCTTCTCCCGTACGACACCCGGTTCCTCGCCGTCCTCCCCCGGCTGGGCCAGCTCGGCGAGGCACTCGATGACGAGTCCGGTGTCTACCTGGAGCAGCTTGACCGCGTCGGCGATCAGCCGCTCCTCGGGCAGGAAGCAGTTGCCCTGGTCGGTGGCCTGCGACAGCGCGTACTGCAGACCGGCTTTCACCCGCTCCGGACTGTCGTGCGGAATGCCCACGGACTGGGCGATCTTGTCGGCGGTCAGAAAGCCGATGCCCCAGACGTCGGAGGCCAGCCGATAGGGATGGTTCTTGACGACGGAGATCGACGCGTCGCCGTACTTCTTGTAGATCCGCACGGCGATGGAGGTGGACACCTCGACGGTCTGGAGGAAGAGCATGACCTCCTTGATCGCCTTCTGCTCCTCCCAGGCGTCGGCGATCTTCTTCGTCCGCTTCGGCCCGAGTCCGGGCACCTCGATGAGCCGCTTGGGCTCCTCCTCGATGATCTGGAGGGTGTCGAGCCCGAAGTGCTGCGTGATGCGGTCGGCGAAGACGGGTCCGATGCCTTTGACCAGGCCGGAGCCGAGGTAACGCCGGATGCCCTGGACGGTGGCGGGCAGGAGGGTCGTGTAGTTCTCGACGTGGAACTGCTTGCCGTACTGGGCGTGCGAGCCCCACCGGCCCTCCATCCGCAGCGACTCCCCGACCTGGGCACCGAGCAGCGCACCGACGACCGTGAGGAGGTCCGCGGCGCCTCTTCCGGTGTCGACCCGGGCGACCGTGTAGCCGTTCTCCTCGTTGGCGTACGTGATCCGCTCCAGCACACCTTCGAGCACGGCGAGCCGACGCTCGGTCGTGGGGTTCCCCGCCTGTTGAGTCACGCCTTCGACGGTACCGGTGAGGTGTGACAGCGGGTCACCCCTTCGCCTTCAGGGCTTCGAGGAAGACGGCGAAGGCGGGGGCGGGGAAGGTGAGGGCGGCTCGGGCGGGGGTCTTGGTCCGGCTTGGGCAAGGGGCTGACGCGGGCGTTACAGCGGGTACTGCACGTGCTCTTCCCCGAACCGCGCGAGATCGCCGCACTGAACGTGGACCTCACGGAAATCGAACCGGTCGAGCGGCGTGTGGACACGTTGTTGCGGGCGGAGACGGGCGAGGGGACCTATCTCCTCGTGGTCGAGTCACAGGGGAAGGTGGACGAGCGCAAGCGGGGCAGTTGGCCGTACTACCTGTCGTACCTCTTCGAGAAGTACCGCTGCGAGCCCGTGCTCATCGTCATCACCCAGAGCAGCAGCACCGCGCACTGGGCCTCGCGCCCGATCCGGCTCGGTTTCCCCGGCTGGGAGTCGCTGACCGTACGGCCCCTCGTGCTCGGCCCGGACAACGTGCCCGTGATCGCGGACGAACGGCAGGCCGAGAAGGACGTACCCCTTGCGGTGCTCTCGGCCATGACACACGGGCGCGGACCGCAGGCCCCGGCCATACTGGAATCCCTGGCCGCCGCCCTGCGGACCATTGACCCCGACAGCGCCGCAGTCTTCGTGCAGTTCGTCGACTCCTGCCTGACCGCCCCTCAGGCGAAGCAGATGTGGAGGGACCTCATGACGGCAATCCAGTACTTCTGGCGACACCCGCTCGCCGAGCAGGTACGCGAAGAAGGACGAGAGCAGGGGCTGGAGCAGGGGCGGCTTGAGGCCAAGGCCGAGATGGTGCTCCACGTGCTGGAATGGCGCGGTGTCCCCGTCCCCGACGCCGTCCGGGAGCGGGTCAGCACCTGCACCGACCTCGACCAGCTCGAAGTCTGGGCCCAGCGAGCCGTACACGCCACGGACGCGGAGGAGCTGTTCGCCGAGAAATGAGGGACAGACGGCGGCGGCCCCGGGGAGCCCGGGGCCGCCGCCGTCATGTGGGGCTCAGGAGTCTTCGATGGTGATGAAGGGGTCCCACTGGAAGTACCCCTTCAACTGCCGGTGGCGGTCGAGGATCTGGAAGTAGAAGTGGTACACGACCTTGCCGACGCTCTTGACGGTCGTGCGCCAGTAGTGGTCCTGGTACCTCTGCGTCACGAAGTCCGGGCTGCCCTCGCTCCCCTCCTTCGGGACCGGATAGACGCCGTCGACCACCTCGATCTCCGGCGTCCTGATGAGCGTGTGGTCGCGGTCGCTGCTCACGTACCGGTACAGCAGCGCCTTGTAGTCACTGCCGAGGGAGAGGGTGGTCTCCCGCCAGCGGATGGTGTCCCCGGGTTCGGCCCGGAGGTTCAGCTCCGCGCCCGACGTGCCGACGATGTGGTCGTGGCGCGTCGTCATGTAGATGAGGCTCTGGTCGGCGTAGGTCGGTGCGTCCGGGTTCCTCGACGCGTTCGGGTTCTGCTCGACGATCGTCGCCGCGTCGAACGAGATCAGTACGTTCAGGTCGGCCATTTCCTTACCCCTTCGGTGACGAATCTTTTCGGTTACGAGGCTTTTCGGTTACGAGGCTTTCGAGACCTTGTAGGCCATCGCCCTCGGGTAGTCGTGCCGGTTCAGGCGGACGCGGACCAGGAGCGGGCCGGCGTTGTACGGGTCGCTCGGGTCGGTAAGGCGTGAGAGCAGGGCGTCCAGGTCCGTGGGGTGGGCGATGCTGACGCCGTTCGCCGGGCTGCCCTCGCCGGCGAAGACCTGCGCGAGGCGGTCGTAGTGCCAGGGGTGGAGGACGTTGTAGAAGTCCGGCTCGGTGGGGTTCCGCTCCGCGAAGTAGGAGGGGTGCACCAGCATCTGCTCGATGCCGTAGAAGTGTCCGTTGTCCAGGACGAACACCACCGAGCGCAGCCCGAGCCGGGTGTGGGTGGAGATCTCCTGGCAGGTCTCCTGGAAGGAGCCGTCGCCGACGAACACCATCGGGCGGGCGCTCTCCCGCTCGGGAGCGAGCGCCGCGCCGGTGGCCGCGCCGACCGACCAGCCGATGGACAGCCAGCCGACCTGGGACAGGAACCCGCCCGCGGCCAGGAACAGGTTCATCGAGCCGATGAGGGAGAACGCGGCGTCCGACACGACCGTCCAGTCCTCCCCGGTCTCCTCGCCCAGGAAGTGGTTGATCCGGTCGAACAGGCCGTCGTACGTGAGGTGTTCGGCGTTCCGGGTCCGGGCGCGGTCGATGCTCAGCGAGGCGCGGTACTGCGCCAGGCCGGCGGGGCGGTCGGCCCGCGCTCCGCCGTAGCTGTAGGACTCGGCGTAGTAGTCGGCCGCCAGGCCCCCGGAGCCGTACTCCTTCACCAGCGCGTCCTGGAGGGCGGGCAGCAGGTGGGCGAGCTGGACGTCGGGGAAGTACGACGTGCCGACGCTGATGCCGCCGTGCGCCGCCATCGCCCAGTCCGTGCCGACGTTCTGCTCGCCGCCGAGGTTCTTGGACGTGGACCAGGCGCCGAGCCCGATCCGGCAGGTGGCCCAGTCCTTGAAGATCGCGTGCACGTCCGGGTGGCTGGCCTTGCCGTTGTACACGCCGTGGAACTGCGGGAGGTGCTCGTCCACGACGGCCTTCGCGCCGACGGTCGTGCAGAACGGTACGCCGGTGGCCTCCACCAGGTCGGTCAGTTCCTCGCCGAGGCGGAACCGGTCGATCTCCTCGCCTGCCCACACGATCGCGCGGGGCCTGCCGTCCGGGCCCGGATGTTCCTCGATCAGGGTGAGGATCGCGTGCACGGAGTCTTCCAGCATGGTCTGGTTGCGCGTGCTGAACGGCCGTTCACGGCGGACGATCGGCTCCGTCGGCGCGGGACACGGCTCGTCCCACAGGTCCTCCATGACCTCCAGATAGACCGGCCGGCGCTCGGAGACGGACGCGGTGAGCGCGGCGTCGATCTGGGCGGGCGCGAGGCCCGGGTGGGAGATGACCTGTGCGTCCACGGTGACCTGCCGGTAGACGTCCAGGTTGCTCTCCGCGCGGGGGCTCATGTGGGAGGTGAGCAGGCCGACTGCCCGGTAGTTCTGCCACTGCTCGTACGGCGGGCAGGCGTTGACGGCGATGAGCGGAATCTGCTCGACGTACGCGCCGCCGCAGGCGTTGAGCAGGTTGAACGCGCCCACGCTGTACGTGACCGCCGCCGCGCCCACGCCGTGGATGCGGGCGTAGGCTTCGGCGGCCTGGCCCGCGCCGCCCTCGGTCGGCGTGCCGACCCACTCGACGTCGCCCTCGGCCCGCAGGGTGGTCAGGAACGGGCCGAGGTGGTTGCCGGGGACGCCGAAGAGGTGGGTGATGCCCAACTCGGCCAGCCGCAGGGCGAGATAGCGGGCGACCGTGCAGGTGGAGGTGGTCGCGCTCACGAGGACTCCCCCTCCCGGTCCGGGCCCGGGTCGGTGACCGGCGGGGCCTGGTGGACGGCGAGGGCGGCGCGGACGGCGCTCTCCAGCGCGCCCTCGATCCATGCGTGCTTGAGGGAGGTGTGCTCGCCGGCGAAGTGCACCGGGCCCTCGGGCCGGGAGGCGTCCAGGTGGAAGCTGGTCATCTGGTGCGCGGTGTAGATGGCGGCCTCGCCGAAGGCGTAGGGGTCGCGGGCCCAGCTCTGGGTGGTGCCCCGGCCGGTGAAGAACACCTCGACGCGCCGGCCGTGCAGGGCCTGGAGGTTGCGCAGGGCGTAGACGTAGCGCTCCGTCTTCGGCATGGAGTCCCAGCGCGCGGCGTCGTCGGACCAGCAGTACGCGGCGAGGACGACGCCGCCGCCGGTGCTGCCCTCGACCGGGTGCGAGGGGTAGTACATGAACCGGTTGGGGTTGTCGGCGGCGGAGCCGCCGCCGAAGCAGTGGGTGGCGGGGCGGACGGCGGGGCCGCGCAGCGGCAGGGAGCCGTTGAGCCGGCGCATCTCCGCCGTGACACCGCTGTCCTTGACGGCGGCGCCGAGCAGCCCCGCCTCCGGCTCGGGCAGCGTAGGCGCGGAGACGGAATCGGTGTCGGCGTCGTCGCCCCGGCGGTAGTACGCGTACAGGCCCGGCGCGATGCTCTCCAGCTCGTCCCGCCAGTCGTCCTCGGTGAACTCCCACCACCGGTGGCTGAATTCGAGCAGTACCTTGGTGGCCTGGTCGTAGTGGGTCTCGATGATCGCGCGGCGCTTCTTGTACGACATGGAGGGGACGATCTCGACGAAGCGCAGGGAGGAGAACGGGATGGTGACGATCGCCAGGTCCGCCGTCCACAGGCGGGGCGGTGCCTGCGGGTCGTCCTCGGCGACGGTCTGCACGGCCACGCCCCAGCCGTCGTGGCCGACGGCGCCGGTGCCCTCGGGGTCGGTGTCGCGGCTGGGGTCGTGGTACTCCAGCCGGATCATGCGCTGCCCGAGCCGCACCTCGTCGAGCAGGCCCTGGTGGAGGGTGTGCGGCAGGCGCCAACTGCCGCCGGGTATCTCCCAGTAGCGGACGGCGGGGTTGATGTCGCTGCGGCTCAGGAAGCTGTGGAAGAAGGACAGGTACAGCCGCGAGGACATGTTCTCCAGGGTGCCGAGGGCCTCGACCGCCTCGTCGCTGAGCCCGGCGCGGTCGCGCAGGAAGGCGCCCATCGAGTAGCCGTCGAAGTCGCGGATCACCCGGGCCCAACCCTCGATCCACTGCTGGACGGGCTTGTTGACCCGCTTGCCGTCGACGACGTCGGAGTAGTAGTCCCGTACGCTCTCCAGCGCGGCGTCCACCATCTGTACGACGGGGGCGCGGACCTCGTCGTCGGGGAGGTGGAAGCCCTCGTTGATCCGCTCGGGGGCGGTGGCGTAGTCGGCGCGCCGGACCTGGACGCGGTTGGCGCGGATCCAGGAGTTGCCCCGCTTGTCGGGCTCGCAGAACTCCGGGCTGTCGTCGCCGTAGCTCCAGGTCCGACCGGTGAAGGAGCTGTACGTCACCGGCGGGACGGGGACGTCGGGGCCGCTGCCGGTACCTGGGTCGATGTCCACGTTGTAGAACTGGCGCCGGCCGAGTCCCAGCTTGTCGACGAGGGCGAGGACGAGCGGGTGGAAGTCGGGCAACCGCATCGCCCCGGCCTCGGCGTACTGGGCCGGGTCGGCGAAGGGCTGGTGGTGCTCGGTGGTGCGGAAGGTCTTGACGCGTCCGCCGACACGGTTGGCGTTCGCCTCCAGGACGGTGACGTCGTGACCGGCGTCCTTGAGCAGTCCGGCGGCGACGAGGCCGGTGACGCCGGCGCCGATGACGAGGATCTTCTTGCGCGGGTGCCGGGTGGGGCCGAGGCGGCCCGTGTCTATCAGGGTGTGCAGGTATGCGAGCTTGAGGTCCTCGCCGCCGGGTCCGACGAGTAAGAGTTCCCGGGCCAGCCTGAGACATGTCTGCCAGCGGGCACGGGTGGCGGAGTTGTCCCGTGGATTGTCGGTCATAGCCTGCGATCGTAGATATGCGGAAACGGTTTCGCGGTTCACCTCGGGGACAAAGTCCGGAAAACGCCGAGGGGGCGGGTGACGTGATTTCTACTTACTTGGATTACCCTCGCGAAGACAGAAGATTCCCGAGGGACGGGAGGGGGAGGAGGATGCGACTGAAAAACAATTCTCTTGCAGAATGTGATATTCCGGAGGCGAAGTCGCGCAGACCTCACCGCCCGCCCGTCGTTAAAACCGTCAGCCAACTTCCCCCAACAGACGGCCGAAGCAGACGAGTTGACCTATGCATCCGGCCAACGTGGGCTCGATGCCGAGCGCCCGTACGTTCATTCGGATTTCCGGTCGCGCCGCACCCTGGTCGATCCTCCGCTCTCAGGTCGGGCGATACCGAAGGTGCACCACCGCCGAGCAATCGTCACCATTGAGCCGTGCGAGCCGTACGGGCGTGCCGCCCGGATTTTCGAACAGTCGGATTCCCTCGCCGAGCAACACGGGCACGATATGCAGATCAACCTCGTCGATCAGCCGGCGCTCCAGGAGCCGCCGGCCGATCGCGGGCGAGAAGACTTCGAGGTTCATGCCGCTGGCGGACGCCGGCCCGATCCGGACCGCCTCGGCCACGTTGCAGTGCAGGAAGGTCACCCCGCCGGCGGGCCGCGCAACCTCGGGGTGGTGCGTGAGGACGAACAGTGGACCCGTCCCGGCGCCGCCGTAGACGGCGCCGGGGTCGGGTCAGGCGTTCCAGCCGTCCCGGCCGCCCAACACTGCGCCGGTCGTCCGGACGTACGCGTCGATGAGGCTGGGCCGGGGCGGGAGGCCCGTCATCCAGTCCATCGCATGGTCCGGCCCGGCCACGAACCCGTCCAGCAACATGGTGAAGTGCCAGAGCATCTTTCCTGCGGTGGCGTCCTGGCGGGGCTTGGCGTCCATGGCCGTTCCTCTCGCCGCTTCTCGTCATCCCTCGCAGGCCCCCCCGCACCGTGATGGACTCGGCTCCGCCTCGAAACTCACCGCTCCCCCGCCCCGGTCACGATTGTGTTTCGGCCACCCCGCACCCCCTTGCCTCCACCCCGTGTAATCGATTCCAATCCCTCCTACGGCACGGCGTGGAATCGATTACACGCCTGTTCCGACAAGGAGTCTCACGAGGAGGTGAGCCGGCGTTGGCGAGTATCAAGGATGTCGCCGCTGCGGCCGGGGTGTCCGTGGCCACGGTGTCGCGTGTCCTGAACGCGCACCCGTCGGTCAGTGCCGACGCACGCGCACGTGTGCTGGCCGCCGTCGAAGAGCTGGGGTATCGGCCCAACGCCGTCGCCCGCTCCCTGCGCACCGACCAGACCCACACCCTCGGGCTCGTGATCAGCGACGTGCTGAATCCGTACTTCACCGAGCTGGCCCGTTCCGTCGAGGAGGAAGCACGGACCCTCGGGTACAGCGTGATCATCGGCAACGCCGACGAGCAGCCCGAGCTGCAGGACCACCACGTGCGGAATCTGCTGGACCGGCGGATCGACGGGCTGCTCGTGTCGCCCACGGACGGCGGGTCGCCGCTCATGCTCGACGCCGCTCGGGCCGGGACCCCGATGGTGTTCGTCGACCGGTGGATCCCGGGCGTGGACGTGCCCGTCGTGCGGGCCGACGGGCGGGAGGCCGTACGGGATCTCGTCGCCCATCTGTGCGCGCTCGGGCATCGGCGGCTCGCCATCATCGCCGGGCCCGCCGCCACGACCACCGGCAGTGAGCGCGTGGAGGCGTTCCGGGCCGCCCTGGCCGAGTACGGGCTCGCGCTCCCCGACGCATACACAGGCCAGGGCGACTTCCAGGCCGAGAGCGGGCGGCGGGTCACGGAGGGGTTCCTGGATCTTCCGGAGCCGCCGGACGTCGTCTTCGCCGCCGACAACCTCATGGCGCTCGGCGCGCTGGATGCCGTACGCGCGCGTGGGCTGCGCGTTCCGGACGACATCGCGCTGGCCGCGTTCGACGACATCCCCTGGTTCGTGCACACCGACCCGCCCGTCACCGCCATCGCCCAGCCGACCGGTGCATTGGGAAGGGCCGCTGTGCGGGCCCTCGTCGATCGCATCGAGGGGCGGACCCCCCGGTCCGTCACCCTGCCCGCCCGGCTCGTCGTGCGCCGCTCGTGCGGCGAGCCTTCCCCGAAGAACAGGAGCACGTCGTGAGCAACCCGGACGAGTTGCTGCGCATCGAGGGCATACGCAAGACCTTCCCCGGCGTGGTCGCGCTCGACGGCGTCGACTTCGATCTGCGCCGGGGCGAGGTCCACGTGCTGCTCGGTGAGAACGGCGCCGGCAAGAGCACGCTCATCAAGATGCTCTCCGGGGCGTACACGCCCGATGGCGGGCGGATCCTGGCAGGTGGCCGGGTCGTGCGGATCCACGGTGCGCAGGACGCCGAGCGACTCGGGATCGCCACCATCTACCAGGAGTTCAATCTGGTGCCCGATCTCACCGTCGCCGAGAACATCTTCCTCGGGCGGCAGCCTCGCCGCTTCGGGCTGATCGACCGCAAGCGGATGGAGGCCGAGGCCGAAACCCTCCTCGCACGCGTGGGCGTCGACGTGTCGCCACGCGCGCGTGTGCGGGAACTCGGCATCGCCCGGCTGCAGATGGTCGAGATCGCCAAGGCGCTCAGCCTGGACGCGCGCGTGCTCATCATGGACGAGCCGACCGCCGTGCTCACCTCGGAGGAGGTGGAGAAGCTCTTCGGCATCGTGCGCTCGCTGCGCGAGGACGGCGTCGGGATCGTCTTCATCACCCATCACCTGGAGGAGATCGCCGCCCTCGGGGACCGGGTCACCGTCATCCGGGACGGCAGGAGCGTCGGGCAGGTACCCGCCTCTACCCCCGAGGACGAGCTGGTACGGCTCATGGTCGGGCGGTCGATCGAGCAGCAGTATCCGAGGCGGCGGGCCGACCGCGGTGCCGCGTTGCTCGGCGTCGACGGGCTCACCCGGGACGGGGTCTTCCACGACGTGAGCTTCGAGGTGCACGCCGGGGAGGTCGTCGGGATCGCCGGGCTCGTGGGCGCCGGCCGTACCGAGGTCGTGCGGGCCGTGTTCGGGGCCGATCCGTACGACGGCGGGGTCGTCACCGTCTCCGGTACGCCCCTCAGGCGGCATGACGTGAACGCCGCCATGGCCGCCGGGATCGGGCTCGTACCCGAGGACCGCAAGGGGCAGGGGCTCGTCCTCGACGCCTCCGTCGGGGAGAACCTCGGGCTCGTCACCATGCGGTCCGCCACCCGGGCCGGGCTGGTCGACCGCAAGGGGCAGCACGTCGCCGCCGAGCGGATCGCCGCACAGCTGGGCGTGCGGATGGCCGGGCTCGGGCAGCATGTGCGCACCCTGTCCGGCGGCAATCAGCAGAAGGTCGTCATCGGCAAGTGGCTGCTGGCCGACACCAAGGTGCTGATCCTCGACGAGCCGACGCGCGGAATCGACGTCGGCGCCAAGGTCGAGATCTACCAGCTGATCAATGAGCTGACGTCCGCCGGTGCCGCCGTGCTCATGATCTCCAGTGATCTGCCGGAGGTGCTCGGCATGAGCGACCGGGTGCTGGTCATGGCCCAGGGCCGGATCGCCGGTGAACTCGCGGCCGACGAGGCCACCCAGGACGCCGTCATGGCGCTCGCCGTCTCCACCCCCACCGCCGAGCAGGACACCGAGAAGGAGGCCAGCCGTGGCCACTGACACGCTCAAGAGCACGACGGGCGCGAGTGGCGCCCCGGGCGGCCTGCGCCGGCTGCTCCTCGACAACGGCGCGCTGACCGCGCTGATCGTCCTGGTCATCGCCCTCTCGGCGCTGTCCGGGGACTTCCTGACGACCGACAATCTGCTCAACATCGGTGTGCAGGCCGCTGTCACGGCGATCCTCGCCTTCGGTGTCACGTTCGTGATCGTCTCGGCCGGTATCGATCTGTCGGTCGGCTCCGTCGCCGCGCTGTCGGCGACCGTGCTGGCCTGGAGCGCCACGCAGCACGGGGTGCCGGTGCCGCTCGCGGTGCTGCTCGGTCTCGCCACGGGAGTCGTGGCGGGGCTGGTGAACGGTTTCCTCATCGCCTACGGCAAGCTGCCGCCGTTCATCGCGACGCTGGCCATGCTGTCCGTGGGGCGCGGTCTGGCCCTCGTGATCTCGCAGGGTTCCCCCATCGCCTTCCCCGACTCGGTCTCGCACCTCGGTGACACGCTCGGCGGCTGGCTGCCGGTGCCGGTGCTGGTCATGGTCGTCATGGGGCTGATCGCCGCGCTCGTGCTGGGGCGCACGTACATCGGTCGCTCCATGTACGCCATCGGCGGCAACGAGGAGGCGGCGCGGCTGTCCGGGCTGCGCGTACCGAGGCAGAAGCTCGCGATCTACGCGCTGTCCGGGGTCTTCGCGGCCGTCGCGGGCATCGTGCTCGCCTCCCGGCTGTCCTCGGCGCAGCCGCAGGCCGCCGACGGCTACGAGCTGGACGCGATCGCGGCGGTCGTCATCGGCGGTGCCTCGCTGGCGGGCGGCACGGGCAAGGCGTCCGGCACGCTGATCGGCGCGCTGATCCTGGCGGTGCTCCGCAACGGTCTCAACCTGCTTTCCGTGTCGGCGTTCTGGCAGCAGGTCGTGATCGGTGTCGTCATCGCGCTGGCGGTGCTGCTGGACACCGTGCGCCGCAAGGCCGGGGCGAGCCCGGTGGCGGGCGGGCCGGGCGGGGGCAGCAGGGGCAAGCAGGCGGTGACGTACGCCCTCGCGGCCGTCGTCACCGTGGCGGTCGTCGGCGCGACCTCCTTCCTGCACACCGGCTCGTCGTCCTCGGCGAACCCGCGCATGGGTCTGTCGCTGTCCACCCTCAACAACCCGTTCTTCGTGCAGATCCGGGCCGGTGCCCAGGCCGAGGCGAAGAAGCTGGGGGTGGACCTGACCGTCACCGACGCCCAGAACGACGCCTCGCAGCAGGCCAACCAGTTGCAGAACTTCACCAGTTCGGGCCTCGGCGCGATCATCGTCAACCCGGTGGACTCGGACGCGGCGAGCAACTCGGTGAAGGCCGCCGACCAGGCGAAGATCCCGGTCGTCGCCGTCGACCGCGGTGTCAACAAGGCCGACGTGGACACCCTGGTGGCGTCCGACAACGTGGCCGGCGGTGAGCTGGCCGCCAAGGCGATCGCCGAGAAGCTCGGCGGCAAGGGCAGGATCGTGATCCTCCAGGGCCAGGCGGGCACGTCGGCGGCCCGGGAGCGGGCGCAGGGCTTCGCGAACGGCCTGAAGGCCTACCCCGGCATCCAGGTGCTGGCCCAGCAGCCCGCCGACTTCGACCGCACCAAGGGCCTCGACGTGATGGCGAACCTGCTCCAGGCCCACCCCGATGTGCAGGGTGTCGTCGCCGCCAACGACGAGATGGCGCTCGGCGCGATCAAGGCGCTCGGCTCCAAGGCCGGCACATCGGTCCAGGTGGTCGGCTTCGACGGCACCCCCGACGGGCTGACGGCGGTGAAGGACGGCACGCTGTACGCCTCGGTCGCCCAGCAGCCCTCGCAGCTGGGAAGGATCGCCGTGGACAACGCGCTGAAGGCCGTGCAGGGCAAGAAGGTGGAGCCGACGGTGAAGGTACCGGTGAAGGTGGTCACGAAGGACAACGTGGCCGGATTCACCGGCTGACAACGGGCGCCCGGATCATCTCTCAGGGGAGTCAACTGATGTACGACTACGACCTGTTGGTCGTGGGTTCGGCCAACGCCGACCTCGTGATCGACGTCGAGCGGCGGCCCGCCGCCGGCGAGACGGTGCTCGGCGGTGACCTGGCCGTCCACCCGGGCGGCAAGGGCGCCAACCAGGCGGTCGCCGCCGCCCGGCTCGGCGCGGGTACGGTCCTGCTGGCCCGGGTCGGCGACGACGGCCACGGCCGGCTGCTGCTCGACTCCCTGCGCGCGGCGGGCGTCGACACGGTCGGCGTGCTGGTGGGCGGGGCGCCGACGGGCGTGGCGCTGATCACCGTCGACCCCGAAGGGGACAACAGCATCGTGGTGTCACCCGGCGCCAACGCCCGGCTCACCCCGGCGGACGTGCGGACGGCGGGCAGCCTCTTCCATGCCTCCCGGGTGGTGTCGACGCAGCTGGAGATCCCGCTGGAGACGGTCGTGGAGGTCGTACGGAACCTGTCCCCGGACAGCCGTTTCGTACTGAACCCGTCGCCGCCGCGGCCGCTGCCCTCGGAGGTCCTGGCGGCCTGCGACCCGTTGATCGTCAACGAGCACGAGGCCCGGGTCGTCCTCGGCGACGCGTGTGTGAGCGAGGAACCCGAGGACTGGGCGAAGCTGCTGCTGGCCAAGGGGCCGCGCTCGGTGGTCGTGACCCTGGGGGCCGAGGGTGCTCTGGTGTGCGACGGCTCCGGGGTGACGCGGGTGGCGTCGGTGAAGGTGGACGCGGTGGACACCACGGGCGCGGGCGATGCCTTCACCGCGGCCCTGGGCTGGAAGCTGGGGTCGGGCGCGGGTCTGGCCGAGGCGGCGGGCTACGCGGCCCGGGTCGGCGCGGCCGCTGTGACCGGGCGGGGTGCGCAGGAGTCGTACCCGACGGCGCAGGAGGTCGACTCCCTGTGAAGAAGGCGGGGATCCTCAACCGCCATCTCGCCGGCGCGCTGGCCGAGTTGGGGCACGGTGACGGGGTGCTGGTGTGCGACGCGGGCATGCCGGTCCCGGCCGGGCCGCGCGTGGTGGACCTGGCGTTCCGTGCGGGGGTGCCGTCGTTCGCCGAGGTGCTGGACGGGCTGCTGGCCGAGCTGGTGGTGGAGGGCGCGACGGCGGCGCGGGAGCTGCGCGGCCCCAACCGGGCGGTGCTGGAGGGCCACTTCCGGGACCTGGAACTGGTCCCGCACGAGCGGCTGAAGGAGCTGTCGGCGGGCGCCCGGCTGGTGATCCGCACCGGGGAGGCCCGGCCGTACGCGAATGTGCTGCTGCGGTGCGGGGTGTTCTTCTAGCGCCCGGACAGCGCCCGGACGTGCCGGGCGCAGGGGGGCGTGCCCCGGTCGGGCGACCGGGCACGCCCCCTCCGCGTGCCTCAGGACCGCGGCTGCGGCTCCGGGTCGTCCAGGACGATGCCCCAGGCGTCGTCCTTCCCGATCCGCACCGTGAGTTCCTGTGTGCGGCGGGGGCCGGAGAAGTGCAGGACCACGTCCTGGCGCACCGAGCCCTCGTCGAGGAAGTCGGCGCTCACCTCGGACCGGGCCGCCCTGCCGTAGGCCTTGACCCAGGCGCGGGCCGCCGGACCCGCGTCGCCGCCCTCGGTGTTCAGGGCGGCGAGGCCGTCGGCGTCCTGGTCGGCGAGGTGCCAGACGACCTTCTGGACCGTTTCCAGACTGCCCGTGCTGGGGTGGCCGGTGACGCGCAGCGGACGGTGGTTCGCGTAATCGGTCCGGTAGTCCAGGTGGTCGTCGCCGCAGGCCGTCAGGGCGGCGCCGAGTGCGAGCGCGAGGGCGGCGGCCCGGATGTGGCGCGGTTTCACGGTCAGCTCCTCGACTTCGGGCGCAGGATGATCACGCGCTCGATGTAGTTGGCCTTGTGGCGGTAGCGGGCGATGGCCGCGCTCAGCGTGGTCTTGTTGACGCCGCCGTGCTGGCGGAGCTGGATGTTCCGGCCGTTGTTGCCGACCACGACCGCCGCGTGGTTGTAGACCTTCTCCTTCTTCCACTTGAACATGACGATGTCGCCGGGCCGGGCGTTCTTCTGCGACACCGACGGGGCGTGCCGGTACCTGGTCATGTGGCGGCGGAAGTTCTCGGCGCCCGACCAGGTGTAGCTCTTGTTCTTGATCGTGCCGAACAGGTAGTACTGCTGCCACCAGGCGCGGTCGTGCTTGCGGCCGCCGGAGCGGGTCTTCATCTTGCCGCCGTGGTAGAGGGCCTTGGACACGAAGTTCGTGCAGTCCTGGCCGTACTCCCACTTGGTGTTGATGTTCTTCGAGGCCCAGTTGGCGGTGCCGGAACCGGAGACCGCGGCGGCGCGCAGGGCCACGGGGGACGCGGCCGTCTTCTCCTCGGCCGGGAAGCCGTCGGCGTCCAGGGCGATGGGCTCGTCCGGGACCTCGTCGGCGTCCTGGGCGTCGGGCGGGGCCACGTCCAGGCCGTTCCAGGCGGAGGGTGCCTCGGTCAGCACGGTCTCGGCGGCCGGGGCGTCGGCCGCCAGGTGCAGGATCGGGGCGCCGCCGTTGCTGCTGAAGGTGAACCGCTGCTCCTGGCGCCCCTCGTCCGGCTCGGCGGCGCCGTCCTGCTTCAGCTGGGCCGACTCCTCGACCGCCGCGCGCAGCAAGACGGCGCCGTCGGCGTCGGTGCCGACCAGGACGTCGGACAGCTTCACCGAGGCGTCGGTGTAGGTGCTGTCGTGCCGGGCGAGGGCCTCGCGGGAGTCGATCAGGGCCGGGGCCTGGGCGTTCAGCAGGTCCGCGAAGGACGTCCCGCGGGTACTGGCGGCGAGCGCGGCGGCCGCGGTGGTGTGGCGGCCGGTGAGGAGCCCGGCCCGGGCGTCGAGGTACTGCTGGACGATCTCCCGGTAGGCGGTGGCGCCGCCCGGGACGCCCGCGGTGGTCACCGGCCCGGCGGTGGCGTCGGGGCTGGTGCCGTGGTCGGTGCGGGCCTGGACGAAGACGCGGTAGGCGGTCTTGTCCGCGAGTCCGGTGACGACGGCGCGGGGGGCGGGCGTGGTCACACGGGCGGCCTCGCTGCCGTCCTCCTTGCGCACGACGACCGTGTACGCGGGGCCGTCGCCGGCCGAGCCGTCGTCCTGCGGCGGGTTCCAGGTGGCCAGCAGTCCGCCGGCGCCGGAGGTGGCGCGGACGTCCTGCGGGCGGCCGGGGGCGGCCGGGGGAACGTAGTCGATCACCAGGCGGGGCCGCTGGGCGGCGTCCTTGGCCCGGCCGGAGTGGTAGGCGACGGCCTGCCGGTCACCGGAGGGCGGCCGCAGCGCGAGGCCCTCGCCGCTCCCCTGCTCCAGCCAGGACTGGACGACCGCGGTGAGATCCTGGTCGGCGGGGCGGGCGGCGTCACCGAAAGGAGCCTCGTCGAGCAGGTCCGGGAGGTCCTTGCCCTTCTGCGGGGCCGTCCACGGGTCGAGCAACTCGTAGATCTCGGCGGGCCGTTCGGTACCGCTCACGGGCGTCAGCCGCAGCCTGGCCCCGGCGATCCTCGCTCCGGCGGGCACCTTGGTGAGGTCGGGCTTGAACCAGGCGGTGTGGTCGGCGTCCAGCACGAGCCGCTCGTCGCGCACCGCCGGGCCGTCCTCGCGCACGGCGGCGGTGGCGTCGTCCAGCGACGTGCCGCTCAGCGTCAGCGACTTGGTGTCCGGCGCCTTGGGGCCCGGCTGGTCGGACGCGGTGAACTCCTGCTCGTACGACCAGGCCGAGCAGCCGGCGTCGGTGCAGGAACGCATCGCCCACAGGTACGTCGTACCGGAGCGCAGCGCGCCCGTCGGCACCTGGGCCGCCGCCCGCCGGCCACTGTCCACCCAGGCGTCGGGCACGTGCACGCCGTCGAGCGGCTTGCCGTCCTCGTCGCGCAGGGCGAACTCGGCGCGCACACGGCCCTGTTCGGGACTGGAGGCCACGCCGGAAAGGAGCGGGGTGAGGGTGTCGGTCGCGCCCTGCTCCAGCGCCTGCGGCATGTCGGGCAGCCCGCCGGGCCTGCGGCCGGTCTGCACCGTGAACGTGGTCCACTCCGACCAGGCGAGGTTGTAGTGGGTGCCGTCGTAGGGGCTGGTGCGGAAGCGGTAGGTGGTGCCGTCCTTCAGCAGTCCGTCGGGCAGGGTGACGGCGGCGGGGCGCCCCGAGTCGACGTACGGCGAGACGAGGTACTCGCCGACGCGCTTGCCGGTGGCGGCCTCGACGACCTCGAAGGTGCCGTTGATCCGGTCGCCGTCCTTGTCGGAGAACGTGTCGCGCAGCGTCGGCGTGGTGGTGTCGACCTGCCAGGTGCCGGAGGCGTCCTTCACGTACGGCGGTCCGGCCTGCCGGTTGTTGCCGGAGCGCGGACGGAAGTTGTACGTGACGGTCAGCTTCGGCGGGTTCGCGGTCGCGTTGGCCGAGTTGACGCGTTTCCAGGGGGCGACGGCGGACTCGTCCGCGGCCCGCAGGGCCATCGTGCCCTTCGGCGCCTTGGCCGAGGCCCAGGTCTGTACGAGGGCCGTCACGTCGGCGCCGATCCAGCCGTCGGCGCCGCAGGCCGGGTTGCCCTTGGTCTCGGTGGAGGTGGCGTACTTCTTCTGTGTCGCGGGCTGGTTGGTCCAGCGGCTGGCCGTGGTCGCCGCGTCGGCCGACCAGACCTCCCAGGCCTGCGGCTTGCAGTCGGTGTTGGCCGAGTGGAAGTTCCACAGGTTCAGTCTGGCGCTGCTGACCAGGGCGTCCGCGACGGGGGCGGTGCCCCAGGTGAGGAACGAACGGGCCGTACGAGGGCTGCCGCCCGCGTTCTTCGTGCCCGGGTTGCCGAAGTCCAGCTCGGTGTCGGTGGACCAGTCGCGGGTCTCGCCCTGCTGGACGTAGGTGTCGAAGACGTTGCTCAGCGCCGAGGTGGACGGGTCGACGGTCACCGGGTAACGGGTCTTCGGGTCGGCCAGGAAGCCGGCGTCGGGCGTCACCACGAGATCGAAGGAGTCGTCGCCCTTCTCCACGACCTCCATGTCCACCGCGACCCGGCGGGTGTGCTCGCCGGAGCGCTCGTCGACGGTGGCGTCCCACATCACCGGCGCCGGCATGACGGCGCGCTCCTGGCCGGTGCGCCGGTCGGTGAACAGCACGCTGCCGTCGGGCTGGTGCCCGACCTTCAGCCCTTCGGCCCGCAGCGGCAGGGTGTACCGATAGGCGCCCTTGTCCTCGCCGGGCTCGGGGCGCTCCTTGATCTCGACGTACTGCTCGAAGCCGGTCCGGGTGGCCTCCACGACCACGTCGGCGCCGGGCACCGCCTCGGGGTACTCGGCCCGGTTGCCGTCCAACCGGGGCTTGGGCAGACCGCCCTTCCACTGGAGGGTGACCTGCCGGTCGCCCTCGCCGAGGGTGACGAGGTCACGGGGTCTGGCCGTACGGGTGTCGGCGAGCGAGTCGGCCGTCCGCCCACCGGGGCCGCCCAGGGTCAGGTCGGCGGGGTGCGCCTTGGGGGCGACGGAGCCGTCCGGGCGGGCGGCCAGGTCGGTGTCGACGGCGACCCAGCGGCCGTCGCGTTCGAAGCGGACCGGGCCCGCGGTCAGTTCCGTGGTCAGGGAGCCGTCGGCGTGCACCCAGGTGGTGGCGGTCTCGGTCCGCTCGGACAGGGCCTCCACACGGTCGCCGGTGCGGCGGGCGGCGGCGAGGGCGGACGGAACGTCAGGGGCCGTCGTGGCGGCCGGTACCGGGGCGTCCTGCCGCAAAGGCGCGGTGGCGTACGCCGGTGCCGTCGGCAGCAGGACGGACAGGAGGACCAGGCCGGTGACACCGGCCTTGGGTATGCGCATGTGTTGCTCAAGCCTTTGGTCAATAGCGAGTAATGCGATGGCAAAGTCTAGGAGGTGCCGCGATGCCCACATGACAGCCAATGACCGTTTTACAGCTATCTATCCGCAGATCCACCCGACCGCCCCACAGGTGACAATGATCATGGGTCGCACGGGAACGCGCATGCCCGGAATCCCGTCGTTCGCCCGTCATCCCAGCCGCGCCGGACGCCTACGCCCCCCCATTTCTCCACCAACGACTGGGCAAGCTTCCTCACCGCCGTAAAGCAGGGCCACATCCGCGACTGAAAAGCGAAGGGCCTGCCCGGACCGGCGGTCGGGCAAGCCCCTCACCTCATCGGCTCATCAACGGACCGAAATGGTCACGGCCTTGGAAACGGCCCCGCCGTCCTTGGTGCGGATGATCTGGACGCCCTTGCGGTTCGCCTTCTCCGCGAGGCGGTAGCCGCCGCGCTTGACCGTGGTGGTCACCGGCAGGTTGACCCACTGGGCGCCGCGCTTCTCCTGGAGCGTGACCTTGCTGCCCTCCTTCAGACCGGCGGCACGGCCGGAAAGGAGCACCTTGTCGCCGAGCCTCACGTGGGTGTCGCCCGCCGAGAGGGTGAGGGTCGGGTGGGGAGCGGGGGCCGCGGTGGCGGCCGTGGCGCCGCCCACGACCAGTGCGACGGAAACCAGGGAAACTGCGGCGGTGGCCATCTTCTTCATGAAAACTCCTTGAACTGAGTTGTTCTCCATCCACCCTTGCGGCGGACTCAGCCGTACAGACACGACCTGCGGTTTCGCCGGTTCCTGAATTTCTCGAAAAAGAAAAAGAGACAGGTATTCCACAGGAATACCTGTCTCTTTCACAGAATTTAGCCGCGGTTACAGGAATGCGCTGTGGAAACGCTCCGCCGTCTCCGCCAGCACCTCCCGCCCGTCCCGCGCCCACAGCTCGTCGTTGAACAGCTCCACCTCGATCGGGCCGGTGTAGCCGGCCGCCTCCACGTACCCCCGCCACTCGCGCATGTCGATCGCGCCGTCGCCGATCTGGCCCCGGCCGTTGAGGACGCCCTCGGGCAACGGGGTGATCCAGTCGGCGAGTTGGAAGGTGTGGATACGGCCGCCCGCGCCCGCGCGGGCGATCTGCGCGGGCGCCTGGTCGTCCCACCAGATGTGGTACGTGTCCACCGCGACGCCCACCTGCCGCGCCGGGAAGCGTTCCGCGAGGTCCAGCGCCTGGGCCAGGGTCGAGACGACGCAGCGGTCGGAGGCGTACATCGGGTGCAGGGGCTCGATGGCCAGGCGGACGCCGTGGTCCTCGGCGTACGGGCCCAGCTCGGCGAGGGCGTCGGCGATCCGCTCCCGTGCCCCGCGCAGGTCCCTGGAGCCGGCCGGCAGGCCGCCGGAGACCAGGACGAGCGTGTCCGTGCCGAGGGTCGCCGCCTCCTCGATCGCCCGCCGGTTGTCGTCCAGCGCCTTCGCCCGCCCGGCCGGGTCGATCGCCGTGAAGAAGCCGCCCCGGCACAGGGTCGTCACCGTCAGGCCCGCCTCGCGGATCAGTTTCGCCGCCGCCTCCAGGCCGTACGCCTGGACCGGCTCGCGCCACAGGCCCACCTGGCCGATGCCCGACTGTCCGCACGCGTGGGCCAGTTCGGGCAGCGGAAGCTGCTTCACCGTCATCTGGTTGATGCTGAAGCGCGCGAGATCAACGCTCACTGGTCCACTCCGTACAGGGCTAGCAGGTTCTTCATCCGTTCCTCGGCGAGCTTCGGGTCCGGGAACAGGCCGAGGCCGTCGGCGAGTTCGTACGCGCGGGCCAGGTGCGGGAGGGAGCGTGCCGACTGGAGACCGCCGACCATCGTGAAGTGCCCCTGGTGGCCCGCGAGCCAGGCCAGGAAGACCACGCCGGTCTTGTAGAAACGGGTCGGGGCCTGGAAGAGGTGGCGGGACAGCTCGACCGTCGGGTCCAGCAGTGCGCGGAAGCCGGCCGTGTTCCCCGTGTCCAGGACCCGGACCGCCTCGGCGGCCAGCGGGCCCAGCGGGTCGAAGATGCCGAGCAGGGCGTGGCTGAAGCCCTGGTCGTCGCCCGCGATCAGCTCGGGGTAGTGGAAGTCGTCGCCGGTGTAGCAGCGGACTCCGTGCGGGAGACGGCGGCGCAGGCCGATCTCGCGCCGGGCGTCCAGCAGGGACACCTTGATGCCGTCGACCTTGTCCGGGTGGGCCGCGACGACCTCCAGGAACACTTCCGTCGCCGCGTCCAGGTCGGGCGAGCCCCAGTAGCCCTCCAGCGCCGGGTCGAACATCGGGCCCAGCCAGTGCAGGATCACCGGTTCGGCCGCCTGGCGCAGGAGGTGGCCGTAGACCTCCAGGTAGTCCTCCGGACCGGAGGCCACAGCGGCCAGGGCCCGCGACGCCATCAGGATCGCCCGGGCGCCCGACTCCTCCACGACCGCGAGCTGTTCCTCGTAGGCCGCGCGGATCTCCGCCAGGGAGCCGCCCGTGATCTGGTCGGTGCCGACCCCGCACGCGATCCGGCCGCCGACCGACCGTGCCTCGGCCGCGCTGCGCCGGACCAGCTCGGCCGCGCCCGCCCAGTCCAGGCCCATGCCGCGCTGGGCGGTGTCCATCGCCTCGGCGACGCCGAGCCCGTGGGACCACAGGTGGCGGCGGAAGGCGAGGGTGGCGTCCCAGTCGACGGCGGCGGGCGCGTCGGGGGACACGTCCGCGTACGGGTCGGCGACCACGTGGGCCGCCGAGAAGACCGTACGGGAGCTGAAGGGGGTGCCGGACGAGATGACCAGCGGGCCGGTGCGGGGCTCGTACGTCCGCAGCGCGCCGCCCGCCGAAGGAAGCCGGATCGTCACAGCGCGACCTCCGGCACCTCGATACGGCTGCCCTCGGCCGACGACTTCAGGCCCAGTTCGGCGAGCTGCACTCCACGGGCGCCGGCCAGCAGGTCCCAGTGGTACGGCGCGTCGGCGTAGACGTGCTTGAGGAACAGCTCCCACTGGGCCTTGAAGCCGTTGTCGAAGTCCCCGTTGTCCGGCACCTCCTGCCACTGGTCGCGGAAGACCTCCGTCGCCGGGATGTCCGGGTTCCACACCGGCTTGGGGGTCGAACTGCGATGCTGGACACGGCAGTTGCGCAGGCCCGCCACCGCCGAGCCCTCGGTGCCGTCGACCTGGAACTCCACCAGTTCGTCGCGGTTGACGCGTACCGCCCAGGAGGAGTTGATCTGGGCGACGGCACCGCCGTCCAGCTCGAAGATGCCGTAGGCCGCGTCGTCCGCCGTGGCGTCGTAGGGCTTGCCGTTCTCGTCCCAGCGCTGCGCGACGTGGGTGGTGGCGAGGGCCTGGACGGACTTCACGCGGCCGAACAGCTCGTGCAGGACGTACTCCCAGTGCGGGAACATGTCGACGACGATGCCGCCGCCGTCCTCGGCGCGGTAGTTCCAGGAGGGGCGCTGGGCGGGCTGCCAGTCGCCCTCGAAGACCCAGTAGCCGAACTCGCCCCGGACGGAGAGGATCCGCCCGAAGAACCCGCCGTCGATGAGCCGCTTCAGCTTCAGCAGGCCCGGCAGGAAGATCTTGTCCTGCACGACGCCGTGCTTGACGCCCTTGGCGTGGGCGAGGCGGGCGAGTTCGAGGGCGCCCGCCAGGCCCGTCGCCGTCGGCTTCTCGGTGTAGACGTGCTTTCCGGCCGCGATCGCCTTCCGGAGCGCCTCCTCACGGGCGGAGGTGACCTGGGAGTCGAAGTAGATGTCCACGCCGTCGTCCGCGAGGACCGCGTCGATGTCCGTCGAGACCTCCTCCAGACCGTGCCGCTCGGCGATCTCCCGCAGCGCGTGCTCACGGCGGCCGAGCAGGACGGGCTCCGGCCACAGCACGGTGCCGTCGCCGAGGTCGAGGCCGCCCGCCTCGCGCAGGGCGAGGATCGACCGGACGAGGTGCTGGCGGTAGCCCATGCGCCCGGTCACGCCGTTCATGGCGATACGCACCGTCTTGCGTGTCACGTCAGTCCCCTCTGTGGGCGCCGCGCGCCCCGATCAGTACGACAAGCGAGTGCAGCAAGCGCTTTCTATCAGTGAGAAGCTAGCCTCTGGACACTGGTCTGTACAAGACCGTGTCCCCTTCGAGTTGTTCGAGGGGGCGAACGACCGGGGTTCATGGCTTTAAGGTCTGCTGGAAGATCTGCTCGGAACCAGGAGCAGGGTCTGGCTGTCTACGAGGGCGTACGACACGAAGCGCGACCGGAGGACGACGACATGACGGTGACCCTGGCGGACGTGGCGGCCCGCGCCCAGGTCTCCCCCGCGACGGTGTCGCGCGTGCTGAACGGCAACTACCCGGTGGCCGCCTCCACACGCGAACGGGTGCTACGGGCGGTGGACGAGCTGGACTACGTCCTCAACGGTCCCGCGAGCGCGCTGGCCGCCGCCACGTCCGACCTGGTCGGGATTCTGGTGAACGACATCGCGGACCCCTTCTTCGGGATCATGGCGTCCGCCATACAGGCCGAGATCGGGGGGCCGGGCGGCCGGGCGGGCGGCGAGCGCCTGGCGGTCGTCTGCAACACCGGGGGCTCGCCCGAGCGCGAGCTGACGTATCTGACCCTGCTGCAGCGGCAGCGGGCCGCGGCCGTGGTGCTGACCGGCGGCGCCGTGGAGGACGCCCCGCACGCGGCGGCGGTCGCGGCGAAGCTGCGCAAGCTGGCGGAGGCCGGGACCCGGGTGGTGCTGTGCGGGCGGCCGCCGGCGCCGCAGACCGAGGCCGTCGCGCTGACCTTCGACAACCGTGGCGGCGCACACCGGCTGACCGAGCACCTGATCGGTCTCGGCCACCGCCGCCTCGGCTATATCGCCGGGCCCGAGGAGCGGACCACGACCCGGCACCGGCTGGAGGGCCACCGCGCGGCGCTGGCGGCGGCGGGGATCGAGGACGACCCGCGCCGGACGGTGTACGGCCGCTACGACCGCCGGTCCGGGTACGAGGCCACGCTGGAACTGCTGCGCCGGGACCCGGGTCTGACGGCGATCGTCGCCGCGAACGACTCCGTCGCGCTGGGGGCGTGTGCCGCGCTGCGGGAGTCGGGGCTGCGGATTCCCGGGGACGTGTCGGTGGCCGGGTTCGACGATCTGCCGTTCAGCATCGACGCGGTGCCTTCGCTGACGACGGTGCGGTTGCCGCTGGCGGAGGCGGGGGCCAGGGCCGGGCGTATCGCCATGGGGCGCGAGGAACCGCCGCCGGGCGGTGTCGCGACGGTCCGGGGGGAGTTGATGGTGCGGGGGTCCTCAGGAGTGCCGCGCGCCTGAGCGCCCGCCACCCGATTGTTCCCGGCCGGCAAGCGAACGGCCCAGCAGCGGGAGCGGGGCCTCGCCCCTGCGGCGGTCCCGGTACCAGCGCCGTCCCGTCTCGTAGGCCTGGCGGGCGTTGCGCAGGGCGGGGATCTGGTTGGCCAGGTGGACCTGGTAGCGCCAGGGGGACTCGTGGCCCGTGCGGACCGACATCGCGTAGGCGAAGGAGACCGGGTCGCGGTCCAGGTAGTCGTCCAGCTGTTCGAACCAGGCCATGCTGGAGCGCGCTCCGGCCTGGATGGAGTGCAGTTCCGCGCGCCGGTGCTCGTCGTACGCGCGCAGCGCCGCCTGCGGATCCAGCTCCTGGGCGAGGCTGTGGGCCAGCACGATCGCGTCGATCATCGCCAGCCGGGTGCCGGACCCGAGCGTGAAGTGGGTGGTGTGCGCGGCGTCGCCGGCCAGGACGATGTTGCCGTCGACCCACGTCTCGTTGCTGAGGTGCGTGAACCGCTGCCACTTCGCCGGTTCGCCGCGTGATCTGCTGATCAGGGAGTGGCCGTCGAGCGCGCGGTGGAAGATCTTCTCCAGCAGGGGTACGGCGTCCTCGGCGTCGAGCGAGTCCAGGCCCAGGCCCTGCCAGGTCTGCGGGGAGCACTCCACGATGCAGGTGCTGATCCCGCGGATCGACGGATAGGCGTGGAACCAGATCCAGCCCGCCGGGGTCTGTTCGAAGCAGAACACGAAGCTGTCGAACTGCCGGTCCGTGCCGAGCCAGATGTAGTGATTGCGGCCGGTCTCCGTCGTGGTGCCGAAGTGCTCGGCGCGGCTCTGCCGGATCCGGCTGCCCGCACCGTCGGCGGCCAGGACCAGGTCGGCCTCCGGCAGGTCGGCGGGGTCGGCCAGGCGCTCCCCGTGCCGCACGTCCACGCCGAGTGCCTTCGCGCGCCGGGTCAGGACGTCCAGCAGGGCCGCGCGGCCCATGCTGTAGCCGTACCCTCCGAAGTACGCCGTACCGTCGTGCCGGCTGCCGTGCAGTTGCACCTCCTGCCCCTGCCAGAGCACGGAACCGGCGCTCACCGCCCGGGCGCTCTCGGGGTCGTTGCGGTGCAGGATGTCCAGCAGGTCGCTCCAGTACACGACGCCCCAGCCGTACGTGGCCTCCGGCGGGTCGCGTTCGATCACCGTGATCTCGTGCCCGGCGTCCCGCAACTTCGCCGAGATCGAGAAGTACAGCCCGGCCGGGCCTCCGCCCACGCAGACGATCCTCATCCGGTCACCGCCTTCACGGCCGCGGGGTCACGCCCCGGGGTCATAGGGATCCGGGTGCCCAAGGGCCGGGCACCCGGATCCGTCCTTCGTTTCGAGGGGGGGTCATGTCACAGCTGGTTCAGCAGTTGTCATCTCCCCATCCCCAGCCGCCTCCGCCGCCGTGGTCGTACGCGACGAGGTTGGTGTGAACTGCGTTGGTGGGAGCTGCGTTGGTGGCCGCGCTGGCGACTCCCGCTCCGGCCGCGAGGGCGAGGATGGGAGCTGAGCAGACCGCGATGGCCACTCTCTTCATACGGGTGGTGTGCGCGCGCATGATATGCCCCTCTCCGAGGGTGTGGATTCTTACGGCGGCCGCCAACGGGGGCCGTCCTCGTACGCACCAGAGCCTGCGCGCAGCTCTGGGCGGCGTCCGCCGCCCGCGATGGCGGTTTACGACGGGCACGTCACTTCCGGTTCTAAACGGATATAAGTGACGTTCGTTATTAAACGTACGATGAGAGAGCGGGGAAGTCAAAGGCAGGCCCCGACGGGCAAAGTAGAGAACTAGCAAAAGAAGCCCAGGTACTTGAAGCTTTCAACCACCGGGAACCATCGGGGTCCAGCCATGACCGTCCAGGACGTCCGTGCCTTCCATCGCTTCGCCACCGTGCTGCACGAACTCGCCCACACGACGGGCGCCGACCCGGCCGGGCCGCGCGCCGGACTCGGGCTGGAGGACGGGCACTTGAACCGGGTGCTCGACGCCTTCGAGGAGGCGGGACTGGTCGAGCGCACCCCTTTGGCGGCGCGCCCGGCCCTGACCGGGCGCGGGCGGGCCGCCGCGGCCCTGCTCGACACACAGGCGCGGGAATCGGCCGGCGCGCTGCTCGAAGCGGTCGGTCCCGTCGAGCGGACACGCCTGGAGCAGGCCCTGCGGACCATCCGTACGACCCTCGGCGACGCCCCCGCGACCACCGACCCCGCCGAGGTCGTCCTGCGCGAGCCCCGGCCCGGTGACCTCGGCTGGATCGTGCAGCGCAACGCCGCGCTGTACGCCGCCGAGCACGGCTGGAACGCCGATTACGAGGGACTGGTGGCCCGGATCGTCGCCGACTTCGCCGAGGACCACGATCCCCATCTGGAGCGGGTGTGGATCGCCGAATCGGCGGGGCGGCCCGTGGGCTGCGTGATGTGCGTACGGGACGACGCCCCGGGCGCCGCGCGGCTGCGGCTGCTGCTGGTCGAGCCGGCGGCACGGGGGCTCGGCATCGGGGACCGGCTGGTCGGGGCGGTAGTGGACTTCGCGCGCGGGGTCGGCTACCGGGACCTGGTGCTGTGGACGAACGACGTGCTCGGCGCCGCCCGGCGCCTCTACCGGCGGCACGGCTTCGTGCTCACCGCCGAGAAACCGCACCGCTCCTTCGGCAAGGACCTGACCGGCCAGGACTGGCGCCTGGATCTGCACCGGTCGGGCGAGTGACGAGTAAGGTCCGTGACCATGAAGCTAGCCTTCTCCACCCTCGGGGTTCCCGGTCTTCCGGTGCCGGACGTGCTGGCGCTCGCCACCGCGCACGGCTATCACGGAGTCGAGCTGCGCGCGCATCCGGAGGAGCCGGTGCATCCGGGCCTCGGGGCGGCGCAACGGGCCGATGTGGCCGCCGAGTTCAAGGCGGCCGGGGTCGAAGTCCTGTGCGTCGCCGGGTACGCCCGCCTCGCGGCACCCGGCGGGGACGGCCCGGTCGTCGACGAGACGCGTCAACTCCTGGAGTTGGCCCATGACCTGGGCGCGCCCTTCATCCGGGTCTTCCCCGGCGCCGATCCGTCCCGGCCGCCCGCCGAGTCCGACGCGATCGCCGCCCGGCGGCTCGGCACCGTAGCCGAGGACGCCGCCGCCCTCGGGGTGCGGATCCTGCTGGAGACCCATGACTCGCACCGCACCGGTGCCGCCGCGATCCGTGTGCTGGGCCTGGTCGGACACGGTCACGTCGGCGCGCTGTGGGACGTGATGCACACCTGGCTGGGCGGCGAGCAGCCCTCGGACAGCTACGCGGCCCTCGCCCCGCATCTGGGATACGTGCAGGTCAAGGACATCGCCTCGGCCGAGGACACGACGCCGCTGCCGCTGGGCGCGGGGGTGCTGCCGCTCACCGAGTGCGTGGACGTCCTGTGCCGGCGCGGCTGGGACGGGTGGCTGTGCTGGGAGTACGAGAAGCGGTGGTACGAGGCGGCCGCGCCGCTGGCCGGGCTGCTCGCGGGCGGGCGCGAGCACGTGCTGCGCCTGCTGGACGAGGCCGCGTAGCCGGTGCCGGGTACGGTCATCCGGCGCCTGCGGCCGCGTCGTGGCCGGTCGCCCGGTTCCCAGCGTCCCGTTGGGACGCGAACGCCTCGTGGAACGTCGGGAACGTCTTGCGGACGCAGCCGGGGTCGTCGTACGTCAGGCCGGACGTGCGCAGGGCGGTCACGGCGAAGGACATGACGATGCGGTGGTCGCCGAAGGTCTTGATCTCGGTGCCGGGTGCGGGGGTGCCGGGGCTGATCTCGATCCGGTCGGGGCCGGTCGCCACCCGCACGCCGAGCCGCCGGAGGTTGTCCGCGCAGGCCTCCAGCCGGTCGCACTCCTTCACCCGGGTGTTCGCCACGTCCTCGATGCGGACCGGTCCGGAGGCGAACGGCGCGATCGCGGCCAGCGTCGGCATGGTGTCGGAGATGTCCCGCATGTTCACGGTGATCCCGCGCAGGACTCCCGTACCGCGTACGGTCGTCCGGTCCCGCGCGATCTCCACCTCGGCGCCCATCCGCCGCAGCACCTCGACGAAGCGCAGATCGCCCTGGAGCGCGCCCGAGCCGAGGCCCGGCACGGTCACCTCGTGGCCCGGGGTGACGGCGGCCGCGGCGAAGAAGTAGCTCGCGGTGGAGGCGTCCGGCTCGATCGCGTAGGTGGTGGCCAGATAGCCGCCGGGCGGGACCGAGAAGACGTCGCCGTCCCGGACCACCTCGACCCCGAACGCCCGCATCATCGCGAGCGTGATCTCCACGTACGGCGCCGAGACCAGGTCGGTCACCCGGATCCGCAGGCCGGTGCGGGTCAGCGGGCCCAGCAGGAGCAGTGCGGTCAGGTACTGCGAGGACTGGCCGGCGTCCAGCACGACCTCGCCGCCCTCGACGCCGGCGGCCCGGACGGTGAGCGGGTGGTGCCCCTCGGCCTGCTCGTGCCGCAGGTCGACGCCCAGGTCGCGCAGGGCGCGGGTGAGCGGGCCGAGGGGGCGGCGGCGCATCTGCGGGGAGGCGTCGAAACGGTAGGTGCCGTGTCCGGCCGCGGCCAGGGCGGGCAGGAAGCGGGCGGTGGTGGCGCCGTCGCGGCAGTGGACGTCGGCCTCGGCGTGCGCCGGTCCCTGCGGGCGGCCGTCCACCTGCCAGGTGTCGGGGGTGCGGCCCACCCGGTAGCCGAGCCGGGTCAGGCCCTCGGCGAAGCCCTCGGTGTCGTCGGAGCGCAGGGGGCGTACCAGGGTGCTGACGCCGTCGGCGGCGGCCGCGAGGAAGAGCGCGCGGGCGGTGATGGACTTGGAACCGGGGATGTCGACTGCGGGCATGGCCGCATGATGGCCGCTCACCCCCGCCCCGGTCACGCATGTCCAGGGGCTGGACGGCGCGCCTCGCGAATGCGTCGCTGGCGGCGCCTCGGTGGTTACTGTGCATGCTCCAGCGGTTCTCCTCCGGAAGGAGCGCACGTGCACGACACCAGCACGGGAAGCGCGGGAAGCACCGCACGGCCGTCCAGACGTGCCGTCCTCACCGCCACCGCGGGTCTCACCGCCGCGCTGACCGTAGCGACGTCCGCCCGCGCCGCCGCTCCCCCCGACGACCGCGGGCTGCGCGCCCTGATCTCCCGGATGACTCTGGAGGAGAAGGCCGGCCAGCTCTTCGTGATGCGGGTCTACGGCCACTCCGCGACCGCCCCGGACCAGGCCGACATCGATGCCAACATCAAGGAGCTCGGCGTCCGTACGGCCGCCGAGCTGATCGCGAAGTACCGGGTCGGCGGCATCATCTACTTCACGTGGGCGCACAACACCCGTGATCCGCGGCAGATCGCGGACCTCTCCGACGGCATCCAGCAGGCCTCCCTGGAACAGCCGCGCGGCCTGCCGGTGCTCGTCGCCACCGACCAGGAGCACGGCGCGGTCTGCCGGGTCGGCAAGCCCGCCACGCTCTTCCCGGGCGCGATGGCGGTAGGGGCGGGCGGCTCCCGTTCCGACGCCGAGACCCTCGGCCGGATCTCCGGCGCCGAGCTGCGTGCGATGGGGATCAACCAGGACTACTCCCCCGACGCCGACGTCAACGTCAACCCCGCCAACCCGATCATCGGGGTCCGCTCCTTCGGCGCCGACCCGGACGCGGTCGCCGCGCTGGTGGCCGCCGAGGTGAAGGGCTACCAGGCGTCCCGGGTCGCGGCCACCGCCAAGCACTTCCCGGGCCACGGCGACACCGCTGTCGACAGCCACACCGGCTTCCCGGTCATCACGCACAGCCGGGACCTGTGGGAGAAGCTGGACGCCGTGCCGTTCCGGGCCGCGATCGCCGCCGGCATCGACTCGGTCATGACCGCGCACATCCAGTTCCCGGCCCTGGACGACTCCGGCGACCCGGCCACCCTCTCCCGCCCGGTCCTCAGCGGCATCCTGCGCGGGGAGCTGGGCTACGACGGCGTCGTCATCACCGACTCCCTCGGCATGGAGGGCGTGCGCACCAAGTACGGCGACGACCGGGTCCCGGTGCTCGCGCTGAAGGCCGGGGTGGACCAGTTGCTCAACCCGCCGTCGATCGACGTGGCCTGGCACGCCGTGCTGAAGGCCGTCCAGGACGGCGAGCTGACGGAATCCCGGCTGGACGAATCGATCCTGCGCATCCTGCGGCTGAAGTCCCGGCTCGGCCTCTTCGACGAGCCGTACACCTCCCGGGCGGGCGTCGGGCGCACGGTGGGCAGCCCGGCGCACCTGGCCGCCGCCGACCGGATCGCCGAGCGGACCACGACCCTGCTCGTCAACGAGGACCGCACCCTCCCCTTCGCCCCGCGCACCGAACGCCGGATCCTGGTCGTCGGCGCGGACCCGGACTCCCCCTCCGGCACCACCGGCCCGCCCACCGGCGTCCTGGCCGCCGCCCTCGCCGAACTGGGCTTCACCGCCACGGCCCTGTCCACCGGCACCCCGCCCTCCGCCGCGGCCATCGCCAAGGCGGTCACGGCGGCGCGGGACGCGGACGCGATCGTCGTGGCGACGTACAACGTGACGGCGGGCGACGCACAGCGGACCCTGGTGGAGCGGCTGCTGGCCACGGGCCGGCCGCTGGCGGCCCTCGCCGTCCGCAACCCCTACGACGTGGCCCAACTCCCCTCCGTCAAATCCTGTTTGACGTCGTACGGCTGGACCGACGTCGAGGTGCGGGCCGCCGCGCGGGTGATCGCCGGACGGGTGGCGCCGCGCGGGAAGCTGCCGGTGGAGGTGCGGCGGGCGGACGATCCGGCGCAGGTGCTGTATCCGATCGGGCACGGACTGACGTACTAGGCGTACGCCACACACCGGGCGTAACACCCACAAAAGCCGGAAACCATCCTGTCGGGGGGGTGGCGATGCGCGGGAAAGGTGCCTCGGGGCTCGTGTGCCTGCTGCTGGCCGCGCTGCTGACCGGTTGCCGGGGCCCGGCGGGCACGTCCGCAGGCGACGCCCGCCCCACCGCGAGCAGCGGATACGGCACCGGGTTCCTCGCGGTCGGCGCGTGCAGTTCCTTCGGCACGTCCCGGGTCACCGAGGTGCCCTGCGCGAGCGAGCGGGCGGCGGCCAGGGTCGTCGCCCGCTACGACGGTGCGGCGGCCGACGGCCCGCTGTGCCCGCCGACCACCGACTTCGTGCTGCACATCGGCGCCCGGGGCTACGCCTGCATGCGCGAGCTGGAGCCCCCGCACCCCGGCGATCCCGGCGGCGGGGGCGGCCCGCGCACGATCCCGGGCGACTGCGTGTACACCTCCGGGGCGGGCCAGGTCCGCGAGACGCCCTGCGACGGCTCGGGCGGACACCGGCCCCAGTACCGGATCACCGAGGCGGCCGCGACCCGGGCGGACTGCCCGGCGTCGACGGCGTTGTACGTCCAGTTGGGCGGAGACGAGCCGGTGGGCTGCGCCCGCCGGCTGTGACCCCTACGGCCGCAGCGCAGGCTCGCGGTCGAGATCCCGGGCATCCAGTGTCGCGTCGGAGTGGGCCAAGGGCTTCGCCCGGGCCACCTCGGCCGAGGAGACCCCGGCCCACTGGAGGATGCGTGCCGTGGCCAGCGCCTGCTGGTCCGGGACCAGGCCCGCCACGTTCGCGCCGTGGTTCATGCCGGGCGCGGTGAAGACGTAGGAGTCACGGGCGCCCGCGCCGAGCCGGAAGCGCTCCGAGCCCCAGGGGTCGTTCTGGCCGTAGACGAAGAGCATGTGGGTGGCGTGGTGTCGTACCCAGGTGTCCACGTCCCGCATCGCGTGCGGCTGGAAGCGCATCGGGATGGAGCGCGGCACGAAGTTGCGCGGCGGCTGGTAGCCGTAGCGGATCAACTTCCGCTCGATGTACGGGAAGTGGATGGTCGGCGCGCCGAGCTGGGTGCCCGCCTGGTAGTAGTACGGCGTGAACTGGGCGAGCCCCTGGTCGGTGTAGGCGGAGAAGCCGGAGATGGTGTCGACCGACGACCAGATCGCGTCGTCGCTCGCCGTGGCCGCGTCCGCCGGGACGCCGGCGCAGTCCTTCAGCAGGCTGTACTGCCAAAAGCCCCACACGTAGTCGAGGACGACCGCCTCGTACGCCTTGTCCAGGCCGCCGATGGTGTCGAAGGTGTAGCCCTTGTCGGCGGCGTACTGCGCGTACCGCTTCTCCAGCGGCGCGCGGCGCACCAGCGCCTGTCGCTGGACGGCGTCCAGCCGGTCGCGGCACTCCTTGGTGCCGACGCCGGCGAAGAAGCGGTCGTAGGCGGAGTCCTCGTCGTTGACGACGTCGTTGGGGGCGACGTAGGCCACCACGCCGTCCATGTCGCGCGGGTAGAAACGCTCGTAGTACGTCGCGGTCATACCGCCCTTGGAGCCGCCGGTGGCGAGCCAGTGGCCGCCGTAGATCGGCTTCAGGGCCTCGTACACCCGGTGCTGGTCGCTCGCCGCCTGCCAGATGTCGAGCTTGGACCAGTCGGCCGGGTCGGGGCGGGACGGGGTGAAGAAGCGGTACTCCAGGGAGACCTGGTTGCCGTCCGCGATCCGGGTGGGCTCGCTGCGGGACGGGGTCGTGGAGACGTTGTAGCCGCTGGTGTAGAAGACGGTCGGCCGGCTGGTGTCCTTGTGCAGCACGGTGATCCGCTGCTGGAAGGTGCCCCGGTCCGGGTGGCGGTGGTCGACCGGCTGGGTGTAGTCGAGGACGAAGTAGCGGTAGCCGGGGTACGGCTTCTCCTCGATCAGTTTCATGCCCGGTACGGCGAGCAGCCGGTCCTTGATGTCGGCCGGCCCGGCCTGGGCGGCGGTGGCCGCGCCCGCTGTGCTCAGCGTGCCTATGAACACGGTGAGCGCCAGCAGCCATCTGAGCGCCTTGCGCATGCGCACTCTCCCCTGTGTGACTGTTGTGAGACACATGTGCGCCGGAAGCTACCGAAGCAACTTCCGGCGCACCAGAGGGAGTTGTGCCGTCTGCCGGGGTCGTTCTCAGGCCACGCTCAGCACAGGATCCAGCCCGAGCTGACCGAGTCCCGGCCGACCGAGCCCCTGATCCACACGCAGCGGTGGCCGGCGTGGACGGTGACGGGGCCCGCGTGGTACCGGTAGCCGCCCTTGTCGACCACCGCGCGGTTGCCGCGGGCCTGGACGCTGACGGACATGGTCTGGGTGACGCCGGGGCGTCTGGGCACGGTCACGGCGCAGATGTAGCCGTCCTGCTTGTAGACGCTTGTCACGCCGGTGCTGAACGACAGGGTCCGCACCTCGCGCCCCGCGCAGGCGTTCGCCGTGTCCGCCTGGGCGGTGCCGGACGCCATGAGGCCGAGCGACCCGGCCGCGGCCAGCACCGCCGCCCCGAGCGCCAGACGCCGGCGTATCCCCCCACTGTCCACAGTTGTTCCTCCCCGTACCGCGGTGGGTTGCCCGATGACCGTACTGATGTACGGACGCACTGATGTGTCGGATGGTTGCACGACCGTCAGCGGAACGCGTCGCCTTCCCCGGCCGTCGGCGCGCCTCAGCGGGCGGCGCCGACCGGCTCCTCCGGCTCGGCCCCGCCGACGAAGGTGCGCCACAGCACGGCGTACCGGCCGCCACGGGCGAGGAGTTCGTCGTGGGTGCCGTCCTCGACGACCCGGCCGCGGTCCATCACCACCACCCGGTCGGCGCGGGCCGCGGTGGTCAGCCGGTGGGCGACCACCAGCGTCGTACGACGGCCCGCCAGCCGGTCGGTGGCCTGGTTGACCTGGGCCTCCGTGGCCAGGTCCAGGGCGGCCGTGGCCTCGTCGAGGAGCAGTATGTCGGGGTCGACCAGCTCGGCCCGGGCGAGCGCGACCAACTGGCGCTGGCCGGCCGACAGATTGCGGCCGCGTTCGGCGACCTCGTGCAGGTAGCCGCCCTCCAGACCGGCGATCATCTCGTGCGCGCCGACCGCCCGTGCCGCCGCCTCCACCTCGGCATCGGTCGCGTCGGGGCGGCCGTAGGCGATGGCGTCGCGGAGCGTGCCCGCGAAGAGGTACGCCTCCTGCGGGACCACGCCGAGCCGGTGCCGGTACGAGGTCATGTCGAGGGTGCGCAGGTCCGTGCCGTCGGCGGTGACCCGGCCGCCGGTGGGGTCGTAGAAGCGCGCGACCAGCTTGACCAGGGTGGACTTGCCCGCGCCGGTCTCGCCGACGAAGGCCACCGTCTGACCGGCGGGGATCGTCAGGTCGATGCCGGTCAGCGCCTCCTCGTCGCCGTCGGAGGCACCGTAGGCGAAGTGCACGTCCTCGAACGCGATGTCACCGCGCAGGGAGAGCACCTCCAGGGGTTCGTCCGCCGGCTTCGTGGACGTCGGTTCGCGCAGCAGCTCCTGGATCCGGCCCAGGGAGACCGTGGCCTGCTGGTAGCCGTCGAAGACCTGGGACAACTGCTGGACGGGTGCGAAGAACAGGTCGATGTAGAGGAGATAGGCGACCAGGGCGCCGGTCGTCAGCGTGGCCGCCTCCACCCGGTGCGCGCCCGCGATCAGCACGGACGCCGAGGCGACCGAGGACAGCAGCTGGACGAAGGGGAAGTAGATCGATATCAGCCACTGCCCGCGGATACGGGCGCGGCGGTAGTCGTCGCTGCGCCCGGCGAACCGCGCCCCGCCGTCCCGCTCGCGCCGGAAGGCCTGCACGATCCGCAGCCCGGCGACCGACTCCTGGAGGTCGGCGTTGACCACCGACACGCGCTCGCGGGCGAGTTCGTACGCCTTCACGCTCGCCCGGCGGAAGAAGACCGTCGCGACGATCAGCGGCGGCAGGGTCGCGAAGACGACGAGCGCGAGCTGGACGTCGATCACGAGTAGCACGACCATGATGCCGAAGAAGGTGACGACCGAGACGAACGCCGTGACCAGCCCGGTCTGGAGGAAGGTGGAGAGGGCGTCGACGTCCGTCGTCATCCTCGTCATGATCCGGCCGGTCAGCTCGCGCTCGTAGTAGTCGAGGCCGAGCCGCTGGAGCTGGGCGAAGATCTTCAGCCGCAGCGTGTACAGGACCCGCTCGCCGGTGCGGCCGGTCATCCGGGTCTCGCCGATCTGCGCGGCCCACTGGACGAGGACGGTCAGCAGACCGAGCAGCGAGGCCGCCCAGACCGCGCCGAGGGCCATCTTCGTGACGCCCTGGTCGATGCCGTGCCGGATCAGCACCGGCAGCAGCAGGCCCGCGCCCGCGTCCACGGCGACCAGGCCCAGGCTGACCAGGAGCGGCGCGCCGAAGCCGCGCAGCAGGCGGCGCAGCCCGTAGGAGTCCTCGCGGCGGACCGCTCCGGCCTCGTCGACGTCCGGGGTGTCGGTGGCCGGGGGCAGCGCCTCGACCTGGGCGAGCAGCTCGGGGGTGGCGGGGGTGCCGCTGAGCGCCGGATCCTTCGGCTCGCGGTCGCCGGTCCACAGCCGGGGGGTCACCCCCCGCTCGGCGTCGAACTCGGCGTCCAGCTCCTCGCGCAGGGTCGTGTCCTCAGCCAGGACGGCGGGCTCGGCGTGGCCCGGGGAGACGCCGCCCAGCTCGTCGGGGTCGGTGAGCAGCCGACGGTACAGGGGGCTGCGCTCCTGGAGTTCCTCGTGGGTACCGAGGGCGGCGAGCCGGCCGCCGTCCAGGACGGCGATGCGGTCGGCGAGGTTGAGGGTGGAGCGGCGGTGGGCGATGAGGAGGGTCGTGCGGCCCTCCATGACGTGCTTGAGCGCCTCGTGGATCTCGTGCTCGACGCGGGCGTCCACAGCCGAGGTCGCGTCGTCCAGGACGAGCAGTCGCGGGTCGGTGAGCAGGGCGCGGGCGAGTGCGACGCGCTGGCGCTGGCCGCCGGAGAGGGTCAGGCCCTGCTCGCCGACCGTGGTGTCGTAGCCCTCGGGCAGCTCGGCGATGAAACGGTCCGCCTGGGCGGCGCGGGCGGCGGCCTCGATCTCCTCCTGGGTGGCGTCCGGGCGGCCGTAGGCGATGTTGGCGCGGACGGTGTCGGAGAAGAGGAACGAGTCCTCGGGGACCAGCCCGATCGCGGACCGCAGCGAGTCCAGGGTCAGCTCGCGGACGTCGTGGCCGCCGATCAGGACGGCGCCGTGGGTGACGTCGTAGAAACGCGGCAGGAGCAGGGAGACGGTGGACTTGCCGGAGCCCGAGGAGCCGACGACGGCGAGGGTCTCGCCGGGGCGTATCTCGAAGCTGAGCCCTTCCAGGACCGGACGCTCGTGTGCGTACCCGAAGGACACGTCGTCGAACTCGACGGCCGCGGGCGCGTCGGCCGGCAGGGTCTTGGTGCCGTCCTTCATGGTCGGCTCGGTGTCGATCAGCTCCAGGACCCGCTCGGTGCCGGCGCGGGCCTGCTGGCCGACCGTGAGGACCATCGCGAGCATCCGGACCGGGCCGACGAGCTGGGCGAGGTAGGAGGAGAAGGCGACGAAGGTGCCGAGGGTGATGTGCCCGCGTACGGCCAGCCAGCCGCCGAGGGCCAGCATGGCGACCTGGCCGAGTGCCGGTACGGCCTGGAGGGCGGGGGTGTACCTGCTGTTCAGCCGTATGGTGCGCAGCCGCCCGGCGAAGAGCTTGCGGCCGACCTCCCGCAGCTTCCCGGTCTCCTGGTCCTCCTGCCCGAAGCCCTTCACCACGCGTACCCCGCTGACGGCGCCGTCGACCACGCCCGCGACGGCGGCGGCCTGGGCCTGGGCGTACCAGGTGGCGGGGTGCAGCCTGCCGCGGCTGCGCTTGGCTATCCAGCCGAGCGCGGGGGCGACGGCGAGGGCGACCAGGGTCAGCGGCAGCGACAGCCACGCCATGATCACCAGGGACATCACGAAGAGCAGGACGTTCCCGATGGTCATCGGGAGCATGAAGAGCAGGCCCTGGATCAGCTGGAGGTCGCTGGTGGCCCGGCCGACCACCTGTCCGGTGGACAGCTCGTCCTGGCGCCGCCCGTCGAGCCGGGTGAGGGTGCCGTACATCTCCGTCCGCAGGTCGTGCTGGACGTCGAGGGCGAGGCGGCCGCCGTAGTAGCGGCGGATGTAGGTGGAGACGTAGACGAGGAGGGCCGCGCCGATCAGGGCGCCGGCCCAGGGGGCCATGGAGCGGGTGTGGTTCCCGATCACGTCGTCGATGATCACCTTGGTGATCAGCGGGACGACGGCCATGACGGCCATGCCGGCGAGGGACGAGCCGAGGGCCAGGACCACGTCCTTCGGATACCGCCAGGCGTACGCCGCCAGACGTCGTGCCCATCCCCGTTGCGCTGCCACGCCGGTGCCTCCCTGTTGACCTGCTCTACCGGAAGGCACCAACGCACACGTGAGCGGATTTCATCCCTCCGCAACAAACCGAAGGGGGAAGGTCAGACGCGTACCCGCAAGTAATAGAACCGGGTCGTCTGCACCGGATTTTGGTTGTCGTCGCTCACCAGCAGGACCTTCAGGCGGCCGGTGTGGTCACGCCCGGTGATCGTCATGCCTTCGATGTTGTCCAGCAGCGGGTTCGGCTGGGGCTGCTTGGCGGTGGCGCCCAGGGACGGGCAGGTGGCGATGTCGGTGAGCAGGGTCTTCCTGATCGGACGGACACCCGGCTGCCCGGTCAGGTTCTCGATGCCGCTGGTGTCGGTCGCGTGGCGGGGGTCGGCCAGGTAGAGGCGGACGGTGTTGCCGACGCCGGCGGTGAAGCCGCGCTCCAGGACGAGGAGGCGGCCGTCGGAGGTGGCCTGGACCTCGGGGACGCCGAGGCCGGCGTCGATGCGGTAGGCGTACTGGGCGGCGAGCCGGAAGTGGCCGCCCCGGGTCCGGGTCCAGGTCTGGAAGCGGACGATGTCCCTGGCGTCGCCGGCGATCGGCTCCTCCATGGACGCGAGCAGCGTGTGTCCGCCGGGCAGCAGGGTCAGGCCCTCGAAGGTCTGGTTGCCCGTGGCGCGGCCGGCCGGGGCGACCAGGAGGGAGGACGGGACGGGGAGGCGGTCGAGGATCCTGCCGTCGGCGGAGTAGCGGCGGACGGACGGCTCGGTCTCGGAGGTGATCAGCCGGGTGCCGTCCCGGTCGATGGCCAGGCCCTCGGAGTCGAGGTCGGCGCCCTTCTCGTCGGCGAGGCGGACGGCCCGCTCCGGCCGCAGGGTCCTCGCGTCCAGGTCGAACAGGGAGGAGCGGTCCTCCAGGGCCGCGATCGAACCGTCCCGGTCCACGGCGAGGGCGGAGAAGTTGCCGACGAACGTGCCGTCGTACGTCGTCTTGTCGAGCGCGTCGGAGAAGCGGTCGAGGGAGACGGCCGGCGAACAGGCGTGGCCGCTCGCGGAGTCGGCGCCGGCGGGCCCGGCGGCGGTCAGACAGGTGGCCGCCGCCAGGCAGGCGGTGAGGGTGGCGAGTACGGTTCTCAGGCGCATGGCCGTCACCGTAGGACGGGCGGGTGTCCTGCGGGAGACCGCCTCATGAACCGGCTCTTGAACCGCCTCTTGAAGCGTCAGCCCCGCGGGGGCACCGCGACGAACGCCTCGCTCGGCCTGTTCGTCGGGGTGTAGACCTTGGCACCGGCCTTGGTCGGCACGAGGTCCTTGTGGATGGCCTTGGCGACGTTCTGGATGGTGGTGACGCCGTAGTCCATGGTGCTGTTGTCCTGGGTCAGCACCGACATCATGTAGTCGTGGCCGGCGCCGTTGAAGGTGCCGAGGCTGTGCACACGCCAGCCGTGCGTCGAGCGCTGCAGCCAGCCGTTCTTGACGTGCACGGAGACCCCCGACGGGGCGCCGGCCGGGGTGCCCCAGCGCTGCGACGGGATGACCTGCCCCATCAGCTTCAGGATGTAGGCGCGGGAGTTGTCGCTCAGCACGCTGTTCTTGGCGGTGACCAGCTTGAGCAGCTTCTGCTCGTCGGTGACGTTCTCCTGGGTCAGACCCCAGTAGCCGCCCGTGCCCGGCACGGTCTTCGTCATCCCGGCGGCGGACAGGAAGCCCTTGATCTTCGTCATGCCGAGCTGCTTCCAGAGCTTGCTGGTCGCGTCGTTGTCGGACTGGGTGATCATGGCCGTGGTGAGCTTCTGCTCGGTGCTCGTCAGATACCGGTTGTGCTTCTTGGCGTCCCACAGCAGCGTCGCAAGCACGGTGACCTTCACGGTGCTGGCCGAGTCGTAGGCGCTGGTGGCGCGCAGCGTGCAGGTGGTGCTGGTGCTGCGGTCGTACAGGCCGACGGCGACGGTGCCCTTGCGGCCGGCCAGGGCGGCGGTGATGTCCTTCTGCAGCTTGGCCGCGAGGCCCGCCTTGGCGGACGTACAACTGACGGCCGGCGCGGCAGCGGCTGCCGGGGTGGCGGTGGCGACGGTGGTGACGGCCGGTATGAGCAGCGCGGCGCCGAGGGCGGCGCCGAGCGCGCCGGCCCGGCCGGATATCCGGTAAGTCATGAAAGGTTCCCCCTTGAACGTCGTACGGGCGTCCCCCTGAACGCCGTTGAGCGCACCCGTGCGCTGCGAGGAAGGACACGCGGGGGCGCCCGATAGTTGCACACGCGTTCGCAGGGGCGGGAGTCGCCGACGATTCAAGAGGGCAGGCGCGTGGCAAGAATTGACCCATGGCACAGGGGACGGAAAGTCAGGTCAGGCGATGGGGACGGCTGTTCGCGGCACTGGCGGTACTCCGCTCCCTCGCGGATCCGGGCAAGTCCCTGCCCGGCGCGGACGCCTTCGCGGGAAAGGCCACCGCAGCGCAGCGGATCGACGCCCTGAAGTCGGATCCGTACGACGCCCTGCTGAAGGCACGCAAGCAGGGCGACGCGCGCTGGAAGGCGGCAGCGGCGGTGTTCCACTCGCTGCCCGGTCTCCTGGAGCAGGGGCCACTCGCCCCCACGGGCACGCTCGGCAAGGACCGCCGCCCGGATTTCATCGCCGGGTACGAGGCCCAGCTGGCGCAGTTCAAAGAGGCCTTTCCGAGCCTCCTGGGCTGATGCCGGAGGGCTTCACGTCCGATCCGCGAGGCGGGCACCGCGGCTTTCGGCAATCCGGTGCACGTCGGCCAACGCCTCGCGCATCCGAGCGAGCAGGAACCGGAGCTGGGCAGACGTCGACCGGTGGTCGGCCAGCATCTCGGCGGCGTGGTCGAGCAGGTCGGCCGCCATCCCGAGCTGCACGCTCTCGACGGTGTCGGCCACCTTGGAGAGATGGCCGGTGCCGTCGGTCACGAGGTAACAGGGCTTGCCCTCCGAGCCCGCCCAGGGCAGCAGACGTGCACTGGTGCCGCTCTTCACCTGCCCACCTCCACACCCATCGGCAGACCGCACGACCCGAGGCCGATGCCCGGCACCCCGGCGGGGCGCACCGCGCGCACCGGCTGCGGGGACCAGGCACCGGTCTGGTAACCGGTGGGCCGCCGACGTCGTCGCAGCGAACGGAAGAGGCGGGCGATATGGTGACGCATGTCGTCAACTCCCCTGGCTTGGCTGGTTGGTTGATGGCCATGCCCCCGGACCGGTCGCGCGGTCGCGGGGGCTTCGCGTTCTGTAGCGATCCGCATACAGAGTGAGACGGCCGCGGCTAGGCTCGCCAGGGGGGCGAGCGTGACCAGGGATTTGTCACAAAGGGGTGGCCATGGCCAACACGTACGGTGACTGGCTCAGGAAGCAGCGCGAGGCGGCGGGGCTGACCCAGCAGGAGCTGGCCGACGTGGCGGTCATGACCCGTTCGCACATCGCGCACATCGAGGCGGGGCGCAGGGTGCCGTCGAAGGAGGACGCGCGGAGGCTGGACAGGGCGCTGAACACGGGGAACGTGCTGAGCAGTTTCCTGCCGCAGGAGGACGTGTCGATCGCCGACTACTTCGAGGCGGTGCGCGTACTCGAACAACAGGCGGCGATGATCCACGAGTTCGCCCTGGCGTACTTTCCGGGCATCCTCCAGACGGAAAGGTACGCGCGTGCGGTTCTGGGCTCGGCGTTCCCTCCGGTGAGTGAAAAGGAATGTGACAGGCGCGTTGTCACACGCCTTGAGCGCGCGAAGATCCTCGAAGACTCGTTGACACCCGTGGTGTGGGCACTGCTGGACGAGGCACTGCTGCGGCGCCCGGTGGGCGGCCCGGACGTCATGGCGGAGCAGATCATGCACCTCGTCCGCCTCGTCGAGGCTGGACGGATCCGCGTCCATGTGCTGCCGTTCGGCGTGGGGCTACATCCGTTGCTGGACAGCACGCTGAGGCTCATGTGGTTCGAGGACCAGCCGCCCTTGGCATACACCGAGGGATACGGAATGGGAAAGCTGCACGACTCCCCGGCCATGGTCCGTGAGTTGCAGAGTCGCTACTATCTCGCTCTGAGCGACGCCTCGCCTCTGAAGGAGTCGGTCGCTCTGCTCAGGGCCATTGCGAAGGATTACGGACACCATGACTGACCGGACCATCCCGAACGCCGCCACACTGAGCGGTTGGCGCAAGTCGACCTACAGCAGCCCCAACGCCGACAACTGCCTCGAAGTCCTCGACGACCACCCCTCAGGCGACGTGCCCGTCCGGGACTCCAAGGTCCCCACCGGTCCCGCGCTGATCATCCCCGCAGCCGGCTGGTCGTCGTTCGTCACGGCCGTCAAGGGCGGCGGCTTCACGGCCTGACCGCGGCCTTTACGTGGCCCTTTGCCGATTCACAGGCAACGGCAAGGTACGCCACAGTGCGCGCTCAAGCCGCCTCTGCACGCTACCCCCGTGACATCTGCCACCGATCCCCTCCCCCACACGACGACCGCGACCCCCGGCCCCTCGGCACCGGACGCCGCGCCGCCGGAGCGCACGCCCCGCTGGTCGTTGCCCGCGCTGCTCGCGATCCTGCTGCTGGCGGCCGTGCTCTACACCTGGAACCTGTCCGGCTCCGGCCTGAACAGCTTCTACAGCGCGGCCATCTACAGCGGCACGCAGAACTGGAAGGCATGGTTCTTCGGCTCGCTCGACGCCGGGAACTTCCTCACCGTCGACAAGCCGCCGTTCGCCAACATGGTCATGAGCCTGTCGTGCCGGATCTTCGGCTTCGGCACCTGGCAGATGATGCTGCCGGAGGTCGCGGCCGGACTCGGCTCGATCTGGATCCTGCACTCCTGCGTGAAGCGGGCCTTCGGGCACGCGGCGGCGGCAGTGGCCGCGCTGGTGCTCGCGCTGACGCCGATCACGGTCGCCATCAACCGGGACAACAACCCCGACACCATCCTCGTCCTGCTGATGGTCGGGGGCGCGGCGCTCGCCCTGCGCGCCACCCGCGACGGACGGCTGCTGCCGCTGCTCGGCTCGGCGGTCTGCTTCGGTCTCGCCTTCAACACGAAGATGCTGGCGGGGTACATCGCGCTGCCCGCCGTCTTCGCGGTCTATCTGCTCGCGGCACGGCCGAAGCTCGTGAAGCGGATCGTGAACCTGCTGATCGCCGCCGTCGTACTGGCGGTCTCCAGCTTCTGGTGGGCGATCGCCGTGTCCCTCGTCCCCGCCTCCGAGCGGCCGTACATCGGCGGTTCGACGGACGGCTCCGCCTGGAACCTGATCATGGGCTACAACGGCCTCGGACGGATCTTCGGCGGCGAGGGCAACGGCGGCGGGGGCGCGGGCGGCGGGGGCGGTTTCTCCGGCTCCGCCGGCCTCGGCCGGATGTTCAACGACATCCTCGGCGGCCAGATCTCCTGGCTGCTCCCGTTCGCCGCGATCGCCCTGGTCTCCGGCCTGATCCTGTGCGGCCGCGCCCCGCGCACCGACCTCACCCGGGCCGCGCTCGTCCTGTGGGGCGGCTGGACGGTGCTGCACTACGTGACCTTCGCGACCGCCGAGGGCACGATGCACCCGTACTACACGACGGCCCTCGCCCCCGGCATCGCGGCACTGTGCGGAGGCGGCGGCGTCCTGCTGCTGCGCGCGTTCCGCGCCGACAAGCGCTGGGCGTGGGTACTGCCGGCGGGTCTCGCCGTGACGGCCGGCTGGGCGATCGTCCTCCTGCGCCGGGCCTCCGGCTGGCACACCTGGCTGTGGCCGACCGTCGCCGTGGTCATGGCGGCGGCGATCGCGGGCCTGTTCCTCTTCCGCTCCGGCGGTCGCGTACGGCTGCTCGCCGCGTCCGTGGCGGCGGCCGTGCTCGCGGCGCTCGCGGGCCCGGCGGCGTACGCCTGGTCGGTACCGTCCGGTTCGGGCGGCGGCATGAGCGGGGTGAACCCGACGGCGGGCCCGTCCACGGGCAACGGCTTCGGCGGCGGCCCCGGCGGGTCCGGCAGCCGGGGCGGCTTCCCGGGCGGCGGCGAGATGCCCGGCCAGGGCGGCGGCCGGAACGCCGAGGCGGGCGGCGGCTCCCCCGGCGGGGCTTCCGGAGGGGAGATGCCGGGCGGCGGTCAGCAGGCCGGCGGCTTCCCGGGCGGCGGCGAGAACGGTGAACTCCCCGGCGGCCAGGGCGCTTCGGGCGGTACGGCCCCCGGCGGTACCGGCGAGGCAGGTGCCCCGAACCGTACGGGCGGCCGTACGGGAGCCGGTATGGGCGGCGGCATGGGCGGCGGCATGGGCGGTGCGAACAGTGAGCTGATCGCCTACCTGAAGAAGCACCAGGACGGCGCCACCTGGCTGCTCGCGGTCTCCAACTCGCAGAGCGCGGCCCAGATCGAGCTGAGCGCCAAGGTGCCGGTCATCTCCATGTGGGGCTTCACCGGCACGGACGAGGCGATGACCGTCGCCAAGCTGGAGGAACTGGTCAAGAAGGGCGAGCTGCACTACGTCCAGCTCGGCGGCGGCATGACGGGCGGCCCCGGCGGGGCCACCAACAGCGTGTCCTCGCAGGTCACGGCCTGGGTGAAGAAGCACGGGACACTGGTGAAGGAGAGCGCGTACAGCAAGACCGCGAGCTCTTCGAAGTCTTCGTCCTCGGCCAAGTCTTCGTCCTCGTCCGGCTCCAGCCAGTCGACGATCTACCGTCTGGACGCGTCCGACGTGAACTGAGGCGGTACCGCCGCCGACCCCACCGCACGAACCACACGCCGCGCCAAGGGCTTTGATCCCCTTGGCGCGCTGTGCCGTAGGCGGCGGTAGATTACCCCTTCCTCACCCCTTTCCTTCTTCTGAGCATGGGAGCAGACATGCGTGCCGCCGCCGTGACACCCGCCGGCGACCTGATGCGCTGGGTGGAACTGCCCGGGGCGGAACCGGCCCGCGTCTACGTGCACGGACTGGGTTCCACCTCCCCGGCCTATTTCGCCGAGGCCGCGGTCCATCCCCTGCTGGCGGGTCACCGTTCGCTGCTGATCGACCTGCTCGGCCACGGCATCAGCGATCGCCCCACGGATTTCGACTACACGCTCGAGTCGCACGCGGACGCGCTGGCCGCCGCCCTGACATCCGCCGGTGTCATCGGGGCCGAGCTCATCGCGCACAGCATGGGCGGCTCCGTGGCGATCGTGCTGGCCGCTCGCCATCCCCACCTGGTCTCCCGCCTGGTGCTGGTCGACGCCAATCTCGATCCGGTCGAACCCAGGCCGCACTGGGGCGGCGGCAGCGGAATCGCCTTCTACTCGGAGGAGGAGTTCCTGGCGGGAGGCTGGGAGGAGATCCGCGATCTGGTCGGCCCGCACTGGTGGTCCACGATGCGCCTGGCCGGCCGTCAGGCGCTGTACCGCAGCGCCGTGCATCTCATCCGGGGCACCCGTCCCACCATGCGCGAGCTCCTCGTCGGCCTGCCCGTTCCCCGGACCTACCTCCTGCCCGACGCCGACGACACGCTCACCGGCATCGAATCCCTGACGGAGGCGGGCATCACCGTGACGCGGATCGCGGACTGCGGCCACAACATCATGCTGGACAACCCGGAGGGATTCGCGCGCGCGACGGCGGCCGGCCTGGCGTGAGCCGCCGGGGCCGGCCACGCGTGCCGGGGCCGTCGCCCGCTACAGGCCCGTCCGGGTGTGGAACGACATCGTGAAACTGGCACCGTTGGCCAGGCTGATCACCCCGGGCTCCGCGTTCGCGACGCCGCGGTTGAACGAGCCGCCGTAGCCGGGCGAAGGGCCTGTACCTGCGGGCCCTGAGGACGGGGCGGGTGCCCCATCCGTCGGCCGGCGGCGAAACGACGCCCGAGGAGGCCGACGGCCTGTCCGCGCTGCTGCGCTTCGGCCTGCTCACGGCCGACGGGACTGACCGTCGGCGACGGAAAAGTTCAGGCCATAGTGAATTCCTGGCACGCTCAGCCGTGTCGCAGCGCGAACCACAACTCCATGCGGACGTCGGGATCGTCCAGGTCGGCGTCCAGCAGGGCCGCGCAGCGCGCGATGCGCTGGCGGACGGTGTTGCGGTGCACGTCCAGCGCCACCGCCGTACGGTCCCAACTTCCGTGCAGCGCAATCCAGTTGCGCAGGGTATCGATGAGCGCGGGCCGGCCCGCGAGCGGTGCGAGCAGGGTGCGGGCGTGCGCCTCGGCGTCCGCGCGCGGCACCAGGTCCTCCAGCCCCGGCCGGGCGCCGTGCCGGACCAGCGGGGTGCGGGTGGCACGGGCGCGGGCCAGGGCGCGGGCCGCCTGGGTGTCGGCCTCCGGCCACCCGCGCGGCGCCACCGCGGCGCTGACCCCGAGCGTCCAGCCGGTCTGCGGCTCCGGTTCCCGCCCGCCCGGCACCAGCACCCGTACGACGTCATGCGCGAGGTCGACCAGCGGCGAACCCAGGGCGGCGCCGAGGGCCGAGGCGGCGACGGCGTCGGGAAGCTGTGCCTCGGGCCGGGCGTGCACGACGACCCAGCTGCCCTCCCCGAGCAGCGGCGCGACCTCCTGCGGCCGCGCGCCGAGCAGCAGCCGCACGAACGCCGAGGACCGGGCGGCTCCGGTCCCGCTGTGGTGCTCCCCGGTCAGCAGCGACAGCAGCACGGAGGCCACGGAGGCGATGGTGTGGTCGCCGGGTTCGCGCCGCGGGGCGGCGACACCGAGCACGAATCCCCCACCGGAGCCGAGGGCGTAGGCCGCCAGGTGCGTGCCGCCCAGGGCGTCGGTGGCGGACGTGGGGGTGGGGGTCCCCGCGGGGTGGCTGCCCGCCCCTCCCGGCCGCACCACCTCCGCCAGGCCCGTCAGCGCCTGACGGACCCCCGCCGCCGGTTCGCGGCCCGCCGAGGCGATCTCGGTGCCGTCGGGGCCGTACAGCGCCGCGTGGCCGGTCAGGCGCTGGGCCAGTTGCCGCAGGACCGAGGGGACCGGGTCGGGGCGGGCGGCGGCGGAGGCGAGGCTCTGCTGGGCCTCGGTGACGCGGCGCAGTTCGGCGAGGCGGGCCTGGGCCATCAGCTGCCACACGGCGCGGGCCACGCCGGAGAAGGTGGTCTGCGGCGGGACCTCCAGGAGCGGCAGGCCGTGGCGCTCGCAGGCGGCGACCAGGGCGCGCGGGACCGTGTCGTGCACCGGGGCCACACCGAAGCCGAGGGCCGCGCCGCCCGCCGCGACGATCCGGGCCACGTAACCGTCGAAGTAGTCCCCCGGCGTCGAATCCGCCCGACCGGGGGCGCCCCCGTCGCAGCCCGCCGCCTCCGGGATGTGCACGCCGGCCGTGAGCAACAGCTCGCCGCCCAGCAGATACGGGTACGGGTCGGCCATCTCCGAGGTGTGCGCCCAGTGGATCACGGTCCCCGGGCCGGCCGGGCCCGCGATCTGGCGCAGCGCGAGATCCTCGCGGGCCAGCAGGGCCTGCAACGAAACCGGTGGGGTCGGTGGGGTCGACGGGACCGCTGGGGCGATCGATTCCGACATGGTGTGCATTCCCTCCACTGCCATCCCGTCCATATGGATGAAACGTACACTTCGCAGTCGCTTTCCGGCCACCTAGTGTCAAGTCAGCACGGCAGCCGCGGGTACGGGCGGATGTCCCCGCGATCCGCTGCCGGCGCGTTTCCCACGTCTCTGCACGACACGCCACCGACCGTGCGCGAAGGAGGGCCGCCCCATGGCCGTCGACTACACAGTGATCGTCGTCTATCTCGCCGGCATGCTGGCCATGGGCTGGTGGGGCATGCGCCGCGCCAAGTCGAAGAGCGACTTCCTGGTGGCGGGCCGCCGCCTCGGGCCCGCCATGTACTCCGGCACCATGGCGGCGATCGTCCTCGGCGGCGCGTCCACCATCGGCGGCGTGGGACTCGGCTACCAGTACGGTCTCTCCGGCGCCTGGATGGTCTTCACCATCGGCCTCGGCCTGCTGGCCCTGTCGGTCTTCTTCTCGGCCCGCATCGCCCGCCTGAAGGTCTACACCGTCTCCGAGATGCTCGACCTGCGCTACGGCGGCCGGGCCGGTGTGATCTCGGGCCTGGTCATGTGGGCGTACACCCTCATGCTGGCCGTCACCTCGACGATCGCCTACGCCACGATCTTCGACGTCCTCTTCGACATGAACCGGACGCTCGCGATCGTCATCGGCGGCTCGATCGTGGTCGCCTACTCCACCCTCGGCGGCATGTGGTCGATCACCCTGACCGACATGGTGCAGTTCGTGGTCAAGACCATCGGCGTACTGCTCCTGCTCCTGCCCATCGCGGTCGTCAAGGCCGGCGGCTTCAGCGGGATGAGGGCCAAGCTGCCGACCTCGTACTTCGACCCGCTGGGCATCGGCGGCGAGACGATCTTCACCTACGTCCTGATCTACACGTTCGGCATGCTGATCGGGCAGGACATCTGGCAGCGCGTGTTCACCGCCGGCAGCGACAGGACCGCCAAGTGGGGCGGCACGGTGGCCGGTACCTACTGTCTGGCCTACGCCCTCGCCGGCGCGGTGATCGGTACGGCCGCCAAGGTGCTCTACCCCAAGCTGGCCAGCCCCGACGACGCGTTCGCCACCATCGTCAAGGACGAACTGCCCGTCGGCGTGCGCGGCCTGGTGCTGGCCGCCGCCCTGGCCGCCGTGATGTCCACCTCTTCCGGCGCGCTGATCGCCTGCGCCACCGTCGCCAACAACGACATCTGGTCGAGGCTGCGAAAGGCCGGCAAGCGGTCGTCCGAGGATCATGACGAGGTCAGCGGCAACCGCGCGTTCATCCTGGCCATGGGCGTGGCGGTGATCGGTACGGCGATCGCGCTGAACAACGTGGTCGAGGCGCTGACCGTGGCGTACAACCTGCTCGTCGGCGGTCTGCTCGTGCCCATCCTCGGCGGCCTGCTGTGGAAGCGCGGCACGGCGCAGGGCGCGCTGGCCTCGGTGATCGTCGGCGGCCTCGCGGTGATCGGCCTGATGGCCGGATACGGCATCCTCGCCAACGAGCCCGTCTACTACGGTCTGCTGGCCTCCCTCGCCGCCTACCTCGTCGTGTCGCTGGCCACCAGGCCCACCGACGAGACCGTCCTCGCCGCCTGGCGCGAGCGTCTCGCCGGACGGTCCCCCGAACTCGCGTCCGAACCGGTCCCGGCTCACCAGTAGAGTCGTAGGGAAAGCAGTACATGCGCGACGAAGCGCAGGAAAGAAGGCATTTCACCATGAGCAGCAACGAGACGCCCCGCGGCCCCGTCGACTCCTCCCGCGTCCCGCGGTACGCCGGCCCCGCGACCTTCGCCCGGCTGCCCCGCCTGGACGAGGTCGGCACCGCCGACGTCGCCGTCGTGGGCGTGCCGTTCGACTCCGGCGTCTCGTACCGGCCGGGCGCCCGCTTCGGCGGCAACGCCATCCGCGAGGCGTCCCGGCTGCTGCGCCCGTACAACCCGGCGCAGGACGCCTCCCCGTTCGCCCTCGCCCAGGTCGCGGACGGCGGCGACATCGCGGTGAACCCGTTCAACATCAACGAGGCCGTCGAGACCATCGAGGCCGCCGCGGACGAGCTGCTCGGCACCGGCGCCCGCCTGATGACCCTGGGCGGCGACCACACCATCGCGCTGCCCCTGCTGAGGAGCGTCGCGAAGAAGCACGGCCCGGTGGCCCTGCTCCACTTCGACGCCCACCTCGACACCTGGGACACCTACTTCGGCGCCGAGTACACCCACGGCACCCCGTTCCGCCGCGCGGTCGAGGAGGGCATCCTCGACACCTCGGCCCTGTCCCACGTGGGTACGCGCGGGCCCCTGTACGGCAAGCAGGACCTGACGGACGACGAGAAGATGGGCTTCGGCATCGTCACGTCCGCCGACGTCTACCGCCGCGGCGCCGACGAGATCGCCGACCAGCTGCGCCAGCGCATCGGCGACCGCCCGCTGTACATCTCCATCGACATCGACTGCCTGGACCCGGCCCACGCGCCCGGCACCGGCACCCCCGAGGCCGGCGGCATGACCTCCCGCGAGCTGCTGGAGATCCTGCGCGGCCTGGCCTCGTGCAACCTGGTCTCGGCGGACGTGGTCGAGGTCGCCCCGGCGTACGACCACGCCGAGATCACCTCGGTCGCGGCCTCCCACACGGCCTACGAACTGACCACCATCATGAGCCGCCAGATCGCGGCGGCCCGCACCGCCTGATTCTCCTAGGGGACCGAGAGCAGTGACTCACGACCACGACCTGGTACTCCGCCCGACCGAGGCGCAGATCTCGACGGCTCTGAACCCACCCCCGGGGCGCAACGGCGGAGACCTGGTCGTGGAGACCCTGGCCGGGCTCGGCGCGACGACCGTCTTCGGCCTGCCCGGCCAGCACGCCCTCGGCATGTTCGACGCCCTGCGCCGCTCCTCGCTGCGCTACGTCGGCCTGCGGGTGGAGAACAACGCGGGCTTCGCGGCGGACGCGTACGGCCGGATCACCGGCGAGGCCGCCCCGCTGCTGCTCTCCACCGGCCCGGGCGCCCTGACGTCCCTGGCCGCGCTCCAGGAGGCGGCCGCGGCTTCCGCCCCCGTGCTGGCGATCAGCAGCCAGATCCCGACGGCGGGGCTGGGCGGCGGCCGGCACGGCTACCTGCACGAACTCCCGGACCAGTCGGCCTCGTTCCGTGGCGTGGTGAAGTCGGTCCACACGGTCCGCACCGCCTCCCAGGTCCCCTCCGCCATCGCGGAGGCCTGGAAGTCCGCGCTGACTGCCCCGCACGGCCCGGTGTGGGTGGAGATCCCGCAGGACGTGCTGCTCGCCGAGACCTCGCTGCCGGTGGTGACGGCGATGGACGCGGCCCCGGACGACCTGGTCCCGCGCCCCGAACTGACCGCGGTGGCGGCCCACTTGCTGTCCCACGCCGCCCGGCCGGCGATCATCGCGGGCGGCGGGGTCGTACGGTCGGACGCGTCGGGCAAGCTGCTCCAGCTCGCCGAGATGCTGGCCGCGCCGGTCGTGACGACCTTCGGCGGCAAGGGCGCCTTCCCCTGGGAGCACCCGCTGTCCCTGCAGTCCTGGCTGGAGGACAGGCACACGACGGACTTCCTGGAGGACGCGGACGTCCTGCTGGTGGTCGGCTCCGGCCTCGGCGAACTCTCCTCCAACTACCACACGTTCAAGCCCCGCGGCCGGGTGATCCAGATCGAGGCCGACCTCGGCAAGCTGGAGTCCAACCACCCCGCCCTCGGCATCCACGCGGACGCCCGCCTCGCCCTCCAGGCCCTGCTGGAGACCGCTCAGGAGCGCACGGACACCTCGGCGCCGGAGCGGGTGCGCGAGCTGCTGTCCCGTGTGGGTGAGCGCCTCGCCTCCCAGGAACTCACCCTGGAGCAGGACGTGTTGGCGTCGGTCCGCCGCGCCCTGCCCGCCGGGTCCCCGTCCTTCTGGGACATGACGATCCTGGCGTACTGGGCCTGGTCGGCCTTCGACGCACAGGGTCCGAACACCATGCACTCGGCCCAGGGCGCCGGCGGCCTCGGCTACGGCTTCCCGGCGGCGCTCGGCGCGGCGGCGGCCGACCCGACGCGCCCGGTGCTCGCGGTGTCCGGCGACGGCGGCGCCCTCTACTCGATCGCGGAACTGGCCACGGCGAAGCAGTACGACCTGCCGGTCACCTGGCTGATCGTCGACGACGGCGGCTACGGCATCCTCCGCGAGTACATGACGGACACCTTCGGCCGGGCGACGGCGACGGAACTGACCCGCCCGGACTACGTGGCCCTGGCGGAGTCCTTCGGGGTGCCGGGGGTCCGTACGACCCCGCAGACCCTGGCGGAGGACCTGGCGAAGGCCCTGGCCGCACCGGGCCCGTCGGTGGTCGTACTCCCGGCGGTGCTGCGGATGTTCGCGCCGACGCATCTGGGCTAGGGACTGCCGGGCGGCCGGACGGCTCCCGTACCGCGTCCGCCGGACGGGCGCGGAACCAGCGGTGCGCCGGGCCGGCCGAGTTGCGCGGGTCCCGGGCCGTCCCGAGGTCGGGGGGAGCCGGGTCCAGCGGGACGGGGAAGGTGCGCAGGCCCAGCGCCGCGACGGTGCCGGGCAGCATCAGCGCGCCGGTGCGGGACGGCACGACGACGGCGGTGCGGCGTCGCAGCCCGAGCCCCGCGAGCGCGCTGTCGATCGGCCCGCGGCGCCTGCCGAGCCGAGCGGACCTCGGCAGGCTCGCGCCGGGCCGGCTCACGGTGTTCGCCACCGGGACGCACGAGCGCGTGGGCGACGTCGAGGCCGGTCCCGGCCCGCCGGCCGTCCGCTCCGCGCCCGACGGCCGGCTCGCCTGCGTGTCCTGCGTCGTCCCGTCCACCGTCGACGTCGTCGGCGCACGAGACGCTACGGCTCCTGACCCGGCTGTCGATCGCGAAGCGTAGCGAACCGGGTGCGCACGGCCCGGCGTACGTCCCGCGCGGGTGAGGGCCGCGTACCGGCGGCCGATGCGCCCACGACGCCCGCCGGGCCCTGCCCCACAATGGGAGGCATGCCGATATCCGGGACACCCAGCCGCGCCCAGCTCGTCGACCATCTGGTGAGGACCCGTATCGCGGGGGACGTCGCCACGCCCCGCGAGAACAACCTCTCCCACTACCGCCAGCTCGCCAACGGTGTCCGGGGCTTCTGGTTCGGTCTGGAGCTGGGCGACCGCTGGACGGACGAGCAGGACGTGCTCGCGGTGATGGCCGAGCGGGTTGGCGTCAACGACGATCCCGAATACCGGTACGGGCAGGACACCATCGACCCCGAACTGACCGTGGACGCGCTGGAGCGGATGGCGGCGCGGCTGCGCAAGGCGGCCGAGGGGCACCAGCGGGTGCTGTTCGCCACCGGTCACCCGGGCGGTCTGCTGGATGTGCACCGGGCCACGGCCGCCGCGCTGCGCGCCGCCGGCTGCGAGATCGTGGTCATCCCGGACGGGCTGCAGACGGACGAGGGGTACGTCATGCAGTTCGCGGACGTGGCCGTGCTGGAGCACGGGGCCACGCTGTGGCACACCCACTCCGGAGAGCCGATGCGGGCGATCCTGACGGGACTTGAATGCGAGGGACGCCCGCTGCCGGACCTGGTCGTCGCCGACCACGGCTGGGCCGGGTACGCCGGACAGCACGGGGTCGACTCCGTCGGGTACGCCGACTGCAACGACCCGGCGCTGTTCCTCGCCGAGTCCGAGGGCACCCTCCAGGCCGTCGTACCGCTGGACGACCACGTGCTCAGCCCGCGCTACTACGACCCCATGACGGCCTACCTGCTCGCGGAGTCGGGACTGTCCTGAGCTTTCGGCGGCTCAGCCGCGCGGAACGCGGACCACGCCCTCCTGGATGACGGTGACGGCCAACTGCCCGTCCTGCGTGTAGATACGGGCCTGGCCGAGGCCCCGGCCGCCGTGGGCGGACGGCGACTCCTGGTCGTAGAGCAGCCATTCGTCGGCGCGGAAGGGGCGGTGGAACCACATCGCGTGGTCCAGCGAGGCACCCACGACATCGCCGACCGCCCACCCGCCGCGTCCGTGCGCGAGCAGCACGGAGTCGAGCAGGGTCATGTCGGAGACGTAGGTGGCGAGGACGACATGCAGCAGCGGTTCGTCGACGGCGCCGCCGAGCTTGCCGTTGGTGCGGAACCACACCTGGCTGTGCGGCTCGCGCGGCGCGCCGAACCGGCCGTAGGGCGGCTCCTCCGCGTAGCGCAGATCGACCGCTTCCCGGGCTTCGAGGAACTTCTCGACCACGGCCGCGTCGAGATGGTCGTAGCCGCGCAGCCGCTCCTGGGAGGTGGGCAGCGTGGCGGGGTCCGGGGCGGGCGGCATCGGGGCCTGGTGCTCCAGACCGTCCTCGTACGTCTGGAAGGACGCCGAGAGGTGGAAGATCGGCTTGCCGTGCTGGACGGCGACCACACGGCGGGTGGTGAAGGAGCGGCCGTCGCGGATGCGGTCCACGGTGTAGACGATCGGCGCGCCGGGGTCGCCCGGGCGCAGGAAGTAGGCGTGCAGGGAGTGGGCGGTCCGGTCCGCGGGGACCGTCCGCCCGGCGGCGACCAGCGCCTGCGCCGCGACCTGCCCGCCGAAGACGCGGGGTACGACGGCGGAACGGGACTGGCCGCGGAAGATGTCCTCCTCGATCTGCTCGAGGTCGAGCAGATCGAGGAGGTCCTGGAGTGCCTGGCTCATGGCGTCAGTTGTACCGGCCACTCATTGCGTGGGTTGCGCGGACCTTACAGGCCCATGTCCTTGGCGATGATCGTCTTCATGATCTCGCTGGTGCCGCCGTAGATGCGGTTGACGCGGTTGTCCGCGTACAGGCGGGCGATCGGGTACTCGTTCATGAAGCCGTAGCCGCCGTGCAGCTGGAGGCAGCGGTCGATCACGCGGTGGGCGACCTCGGTGCAGAAGAGCTTCGCGGAGGCGGCCTCGGCGGGGGTCAGCTCGCCGGCGTCCAGGGCCTCCGTGGCGCGGTCGGCCACGGCCTCGGCCGCGTCGACCTCGGCCTGGCAGGCGGCCAGTTCGAACTTGGTGTTCTGGAAGGCCGCGACCGGCTTGCCGAACACCACCCGCTCCTGCACGTACTGCTTGGCGAACCGGACGGCTGCCTTGGCCTGCGCGTAGGCGCCGAAGGCGATGCCCCAGCGCTCGGAGGCGAGGTTGTGGCCGAGGTAGTAGAAGCCCTTGTTCTCCTCGCCGAGGAGGTCCTCGACGGGCACCTTGACGTCGACGAACGCCAGCTCGGCGGTGTCGGAGGTCTTCAGGCCGAGCTTGTCGAGCTTGCGGCCGACCGAGTAGCCCTCGGCCTTGGTGTCCACCACGAAGAGGGAGATGCCGTGGCGGCGGTCCTCGGCGGTGGGCGCGGAGGTGCGGGCGCAGACGATCATGCGGTCGGCGTGCACACCGCCGGTGATGAAGGTCTTGGCGCCGTTGAGGACGTAGTGGGTGCCGTCCTCGGAGAGCTTGGCGGTGGTCTTCATGCCCGCGAGGTCGGAGCCGGTGCCCGGCTCGGTCATCGCGATCGCCCACATCTCCTCGCCGGAGACGAACTTGGGCAGGTAGCGCTTCTTCTGCTCGTCGCTGGCGAGCAGCTTGATGTACGGCAGGCCGAGCAGGACGTGCACGCCGGAGCCGCCGAAGGAGACGCCCGCGCGGGCGGTCTCCTCGTACAGGACGGCCTCGAACTTGTACGAGTCGATGCCCGCGCCGCCGTACTCCTCGTCGACACGGATGCCGAAGACGCCCAGCTCGGCGAGCTTGTAGTAGAAGTCGCGCGGCGCCTGGCCGGCGGCGAACCACTCGTCGTAGACCGGGACGACCTCGGCCTCGATGAAGGCGCGGAGGGTCTCCCGGAACGCCTCGTGATCCTCGTTGAACACCGTACGGCGCACGGCTACCTCCACGTACCTCGGCACATCGGCATGTCTAAGCGCTTGCTCAGATTCCACCGTACCGGCGAGTACGGAATGCGTCCAGAGACGCAGGTCACTCCTCGCCGGCCGCCTCGAACGCCCCGCACGCCATCCGGTGCAGCAGCGCCGCCGTGGCGCCCCGGCCGGGCAGCGTGCCCGCGCGGCCGAGGTGGGGCGTGGAGTTCAGCAGTCCGAAGACCGAGTGGACGGCGGAGCGGGCGGCGGGCTCGGTCAGCGCCGGGTACACCTCGCGGACCACCTCCACCCACAGCTCGACGTACTGCCGCTGGAGCTGGCGCACCAGCTTGCGGTCACTGTCGCGCAGCCGGTCCAGCTCGCGGTCGTGCAGGGTGATCAGCGGGCGGTCGTCCAGGGCGAAGTCGATGTGGCCCTCGACGAGCGAGTCGAGCACGGCCCGGGCGCCGGTGCCGCCGTCGGCCTCCGCCAGGCGCCGCTTGGCCCCCGTCAGCAGCTGGCCGCTGATGCCGACCAGCAGCTCGGCGAGCATCGCGTCCTTGCCCGGGAAGTGGCGGTACAGACCGGGGCCGCTGATACCGACCGCTGCACCTATCTCGTCCACGCCCACGCCGTGGAAACCGCGCTCGGCGAAGAGCCGCGCGGCCTCCTTGAGGATCTGCTCGCGCCGGGTGGGGGCGTCGGTTCTGGTGACCATGCCGATAATTCTAGACAGCGAGGTTAGCGGTCGTTAACCTGAAGGAAATGGTTAACGCTCATTAACCGGTTCGAGCACCGGGTGAGGGGACCGCAGGATGCAGGAGGCACCGGAGCTCCGGAGCGCGGCAGACCCCGCGTCGGAGGCCTGGCGGGCCAATGAACAGGCCCATCTCGCGCTGCTGGAGGAGTTGCGCGGCAAGCTGGCCGCGGCGGCGCTCGGCGGCGGTGAGAAGGCCCGCGCCCGGCACACCGCGCGCGGCAAGCTGCTGCCCAGGGACCGGGTGGACACACTGCTCGACCCGGGCTCGCCGTTCCTGGAGCTGGCCCCGCTCGCGGCCGACGGGATGTACGACGGGCAGGCACCGGCCGCCGGGGTGATCGCCGGGATCGGGCGGGTCAGCGGGCGCGAGTGCGTGATCGTCGCCAATGACGCCACGGTCAAGGGCGGCACGTACTACCCGATGACCGTGAAGAAGCACCTGCGCGCCCAGGAGGTGGCCCTCGACAACCGGCTGCCGTGCGTCTACCTCGTGGACTCCGGCGGGGCCTTCCTGCCGATGCAGGACGAGGTGTTCCCGGACCGCGAGCACTTCGGGCGGATCTTCTACAACCAGGCGCGGATGTCCGGCGCCGGGATCCCGCAGATCGCGGCCGTCCTCGGCTCGTGCACGGCGGGGGGCGCGTACGTGCCGGCCATGAGCGACGAAGCGGTGATCGTCCGCAATCAGGGCACGATCTTCCTCGGCGGCCCGCCGCTCGTGAAGGCGGCCACGGGTGAGGTCGTCACGGCGGAGGAGCTGGGCGGCGGCGAGGTCCACGCGCGCGTGTCCGGCGTCACCGACCACCTCGCCGAGGACGACGCGCACGCGCTCAGGATCGTGCGGAACATCGTCGCCACGCTCCCGGCCCGGCCCTCCCTGCCCTGGGAGGTCCAGCCGACGGTCGAGCCCAAGGTCGACCCCTACGGGCTGTACGGCGCCGTCCCCGTCGACTCCCGTACCCCCTACGACGTACGCGAGATCATCGCGCGCGTGGTCGACGGCTCCCGGTTCGCCGAGTTCAAGAGCGAGTTCGGGCAGACCCTGATCACCGGCTTCGCCCGGATCCACGGCCACCCGGTCGGGATCGTCGCCAACAACGGCATCCTGTTCTCCGAGTCGGCCCAGAAGGGCGCCCACTTCATCGAGCTGTGCGACCAGCGCGGCATCCCGCTGGTGTTCCTGCAGAACATCTCGGGGTTCATGGTCGGCAGGGACTACGAGGCGGGTGGCATCGCCAAGCACGGCGCCAAGATGGTGACGGCGGTGGCGTGCACGCGCGTGCCGAAGCTGACGGTGGTGGTCGGCGGTTCGTACGGCGCGGGCAACTACTCGATGTGCGGCCGGGCCTACTCCCCCCGCTTCCTGTGGATGTGGCCGAACGCCAAGATCTCCGTCATGGGCGGCGAGCAGGCCGCGAGCGTCCTCGCCACGGTCAAGCGCGACCAGCTGGAGGCGCGCGGCGAGTCCTGGTCCGCCGAGGACGAGGAGACCTTCAAGGCGCCGGTCCGCGCGCAGTACGAGCGCCAGGGCAACGCCTACTACGCCACCGCCCGGCTCTGGGACGACGGCGTGATCGACCCGCTGGACACCCGTCAGGTGCTGGGCCTCGCCCTCACCGCCTGTGCCAACGCGCCGCTGGGAGATCCCCAGTTCGGCGTCTTCCGGATGTGAGGAGGGGAACCGTGTTCGACACAGTGCTGGTGGCCAACCGGGGCGAGATCGCCGTACGCGTCATCCGTACGCTCCGCTCGCTGGGCGTGCGCTCGGTGGCGGTCTTCTCCGACGCCGACGCGGACGCGCGGCACGTCCGGGAGGCCGACACGGCGGTACGGATCGGCCCGGCGCCGGCCGCCGAGAGCTATCTGTCGGTGGAGCGCCTGCTGGCGGCCGCCGCCCGCACGGGTGCGCAGGCCGTGCACCCGGGGTACGGCTTCCTCGCCGAGAACGCCGCGTTCGCGCGCGCGTGCGAGGAGGCGGGGCTGGTCTTCATCGGCCCGCCCGCGGACGCGATCGCGCTCATGGGCGACAAGATCCGGGCCAAGGAGACGGTGCAGGCGGCCGGCGTTCCGGTGGTCCCCGGCGGCCGGGATCCCGAACTCGCCGAAGCAGCCCGCGCACTGGGCGCACCCGTGCTGCTGAAGCCGTCGGCCGGCGGCGGCGGCAAGGGCATGCGGCTGGTGCGGGACATGGCCGTCCTGGAGGAGGAGATCGCCGCCGCCCGCCGCGAGGCCCGCGCCTCCTTCGGCGACGACACGCTGCTGGTGGAGCGGTGGATCGACCGGCCCCGGCACATCGAGATCCAGGTGCTGGCGGACGGCCACGGCAACGTCGTCCACCTCGGCGAGCGCGAGTGCTCGCTCCAGCGGCGGCACCAGAAGATCATCGAGGAGGCGCCCAGCGTGCTCCTCGACGAGGCCACGCGCGCGGCGATGGGCGAGGCGGCCGTACAGGCGGCCCGCTCGTGCGGCTACCGGGGCGCGGGCACGGTGGAGTTCATCGTGCCGGGCAACGACCCCTCGCGGTACTACTTCATGGAGATGAACACCCGCCTCCAGGTGGAACACCCGGTCACCGAGCTGATCACGGGCCTGGACCTGGTCGAGTGGCAACTGCGGGTGGCGGCCGGGGAGGAGCTGGGCTTCGCGCAGCAGGACGTGACGCTGACCGGGCACGCGGTCGAGGCCCGCATCTGCGCGGAGGACCCGGCGCGCGGCTTCCTCCCCTCCGGCGGCACGGTACTGCTGCTGAGGGAACCCGAGGGCGACGGCGTGCGCACCGACTCCGGCCTCAGCGAGGGCACCGAGGTGGGCAGCCTGTACGACCCGATGCTGTCCAAGGTCATCGCCTACGGCCCCGACCGGGAGACGGCGCTCAGGAAACTCCGGGCGGCACTCGCGCGGACGGTCACGCTGGGCGTGCAGACCAACGCGGGCTTTCTGCGGCGGCTGCTCGGGCATCCGGCGGTCGCCGCGGGCGAGCTGGACACCGGCCTGGTCGAGCGGGTCGTGGACGACCTGGTGCCGACGGACGTGCCGCAGGAGGTCTACGAGGCGGCGGCGGCCGTCCGCGCCGAGGCGCTGGAGCCGCGCGCGGAGGGCTGGGTCGACCCGTTCTCGGTGCCGAGCGGCTGGCGGCTCGGCGGCACCCCGAAGCCGCCCGCCTTCCCGCTGCGGGTGCAGGACCCGGTGACGTACACCCGCCGAGGCACCGCCACGGTCACCGCCGACACGGTCTCCGTCACCCTCGACGGCGTCCGGCACACCTTCCACCGGGCCGGTGACTGGCTCGGCCGGGACGCGGACGCCTGGCAGGTGCGCGACCACGACCCGGTCGCCGCGTCCCTCACCGGGGCCGGGCACGCGGGCGCCGACTCGCTGACCGCGCCGATGCCGGGCACGGTGACGGTGGTGAAGGTCGCCGTCGGCGACGAGGTCACGGCGGGGCAGAGCCTGCTGGTGGTGGAGGCGATGAAGATGGAGCACGTCATCTCCGCCCCGCACGCGGGCACGGTCGCCGAGCTGGACGTGACGCCGGGCACGACGGTCGCCATGGACCAGGTGCTCGCCGTGATCGCACCCCATGAGGAGGCGGAGTCATGAGCGCCGAAGGGCTGCCCATGGTCGTCCCGGCCACGGATCTGCCCTCGCGGGTGCGGATCCACGAGGTCGGCGCGCGCGACGGTCTGCAGAACGAGAAGACGGCCGTACCGACGTCGGTGAAGGCGGAGTTCATCCGCCGGCTGGCCGACGCGGGCCTGACGACGATCGAGGCGACGAGCTTCGTGCACCCCAAGTGGGTGCCCCAACTGGCCGACGCCGAGCAGCTGTTCCCGCTGCTCGCCGACGTGCCGGCCGACCTTCCGGTGCTGGTGCCCAACCAGCGCGGCCTGGACCGGGCGCTCGCGCTCGGCGCCCAGCGGGTCGCGGTCTTCGCCAGCGCCAGCGAGTCCTTCGCACGGGCCAACCTCAACCGCTCGCTGGAGGAGTCGCTGGGGGTGTACGAGCCGGTGGTGCGGCACGCCAAGAAGGCGGGCGCACACGTACGCGGCTACGTGTCGATGTGCTTCGGCGACCCGTGGGAGGGCGCGGTGCCGATCCACCAGGTGGCCTCGGTCTGCACGACCCTGCGGGACATGGGCTGCGACGAGCTGAGCCTCGGCGACACGATCGGCGTGGCCACCCCGGGCCATGTGCAGGAACTGCTCAACGTGCTCAACGAGGAGGGCGTGCCGACCAACGTGATCGGCGTGCACTTCCACGACACCTACGGCCAGGCGCTCGCGAACACCTACGCGGCGCTGGAGCACGGGGTGACGACGATCGACGCCTCCGCCGGCGGCCTCGGCGGCTGCCCGTACGCCAAGTCGGCCACCGGCAATCTCGCGACCGAGGACCTCGTCTGGATGCTGCGGGGCCTCGGCATCGAGACGGGCGTCGACCTCGGCCGTCTCACCGCCACCAGCGTGTGGATGGCCGAACAGCTGGGCCGCCCGAGCCCGTCCCGTACCGTCCGCGCTCTCTCCCACAAGGACCAGTGATCAGCATGGACCACCGTCTCAGCCCCGAGCTGGAGGAACTCCGCCGTACGGTCGAGGCGTTCGCGCACGACGTGGTGGCGCCGAAGATCGGCGACTTCTACGAGCGGCACGAGTTCCCGTACGAGATCGTCCGCGAGATGGGCCGCATGGGCCTGTTCGGGCTGCCGTTCCCGGAGGAGTACGGCGGCATGGGCGGCGACTATCTCGCCCTCGGCATCGCCCTGGAGGAACTGGCCCGGGTGGACTCGTCGGTGGCGATCACCCTGGAGGCGGGCGTCTCGCTGGGCGCGATGCCGATCCACCTCTTCGGCACGGAGGAACAGAAGCGCGAGTGGCTACCGAGGCTGTGCGCGGGCGAGGCCCTGGGCGCGTTCGGCCTCACCGAACCGGACGGCGGCAGCGACGCCGGAGCCACCCGTACGACGGCCCGTCTGGACCCGGACACGAACGAATGGGTGATCAACGGCACGAAGTGCTTCATCACCAACTCGGGCACGGACATCACGGGTCTGGTGACGGTCACGGCGGTGACGGGCCGCAAGCCGGACGGCCGGCCGCGCATCTCGGCGATCATCGTCCCGTCGGGCACCCCGGGCTTCACGGTGGCGGCCCCGTACTCGAAGGTCGGCTGGAACGCGTCGGACACGCGCGAGCTGTCGTTCGCCGACGTGCGGGTGCCGGCCGCGAACCTGCTGGGCGAGGAGGGCCGGGGCTACGCCCAGTTCCTGCGCATCCTCGACGAGGGCCGTATCGCCATCGCGGCGCTCGCGACGGGCCTGGCGCAGGGCTGTGTGGACGAGTCGGTGAAGTACGCGAAGGAACGGCACGCCTTCGGCCGCCCGATCGGCGCCAACCAGGCCGTCCAGTTCAAGATCGCCGACATGGAGATGAAGGCCCACACGGCCCGCCTGGCCTGGCGCGACGCCGCCAGCCGTCTGGTCGCCGGGGAACCCTTCAAGAAGGAGGCGGCCCTGGCCAAGCTGTACTCCTCCACCATCGCGGTCGACAACGCGCGCGACGCGACGCAGGTCCACGGCGGCTACGGCTTCATGAACGAGTACCCGGTGGCCCGCATGTGGCGCGACTCCAAGATCCTGGAGATCGGCGAGGGCACGAGCGAGGTCCAGCGGATGCTGATCGCACGGGAGTTGGGGCTGGTGAGCTGACCGGCCCGGCACCGTGAGCGGCTCGAAGGGTCCTGGAGGGCCGGGGTCGGCCCTCCAGGACCTTCACCACGCCGCGGGCATGGCTCCCCTCTGGACATCGAGTGAGGTTAGGCTAACCTGACTTTCGAATCAGCCTGGTGGATCACCCCGCCCTGTTCCGAAAGCAGCCGAGCCATGCCCAACGCCCCTGTCTCCCGTGTCAACCGCCGCGGCGTCCTCGCCGCGGGCGGCGTCCTCGCGCTCGGCGCCGCGCTCGTCGCCTGCGGGGACGGCAAGGGCAAAGACAGCGGCTCCGGCAGCGGGCCGAAGGCCGGCAAGTCCGGCCCCTGGTCCTTCAAGGACGACCGCGGCACGACCGTGAAGCTGGACAGGGTTCCCGCGGACATCGTGGCGTTCACCGGCGTCGGCGCGGCCCTCTACGACTACGGCGTCCAGGTCAAGGGCGTCTTCGGCCCGACGAAGACCAGCGCCGGCAAGCCCGACGTCCAGGCCGGCGACATGGACATCAGCAAGGTCACGATCCTCGGCAACGCCTGGGGCCAGTTCAACATCGAGAAGTACGCCTCCCTCGCGCCGGAGGTGCTGATCACGACGATGTTCGACAACGCCGGCACCCTCTGGTACGTCCCCGAGGAGTCGAAGAAGAAGATCGCCGAGCTGGCCCCCAGCGTCGGCATCTCCGTCTACGACCGCCAGCTCACCGGGCCGCTCCAGCGCATGTGGGACCTCGCCGAGTCGCTCGGTGCGGACATGAAGGCCGCCGAGGTGACCGACGCCAAGAAGCGGTTCGAGGCCGCGGCCGCCCGGCTGCGCGCCGCCGCCAAGGCCAAGCCCGGCCTCAAGGTGATGGCCGGCAGCGCGAGCGACCAGCTCTTCTACGTCTCCGGCACCGACCTCTCCGTCGACCTGGAGTACTTCAAGGCCCTCGGCGTGAACTTCGTCGAGCCCCCGCAGAGCGCGAAGAAGCAGGGCGGCGGCTGGTACGAGTCGCTGAGCTGGGAGAACGTCGACAAGTACCAGGCCGACATCATCATGATGGACGACCGCACCTCGGCGATGCAGCCCGCCGACATCACGAAGGCGACCTGGAAGAAGCTGCCCGCGGTGAAGGCGGGCCAGGTCATTGCGCGTTCACCCGAGCCGATCCTCTCGTACGACAAGTGCGTGCCGCTGCTGACGAGTCTGGCCGAGGCGCTGGAGAAGGCCAGGAAGGTCAGCTGAGCGCCGGGCCGACCAGCCGGTTCACCGCACATCAGCCCTGAAATCCCCCATCTCAGGAGCCACACATGACGACGGCCGTAGCCGCCCCGTTCCGTTTCTTCTCCCTCCAGGTCGTACGGACGAGGCGGCTCGGTCCGTCTCTGGTCCGGGTCACCTTCGGCGGGAGCGACCTGTGCGAGTTCCAGTCGCTGGGCCGCGACCAGTCCCTCTCCCTCTTCCTGCCGCACCCCGGCCAGAGCGAGCCGGCCGTCCCGCTGGAGCTGGGCGACGGCTGGTGGCAGGGCTGGCGTGAACTCCCGGACGACGTACGGGCGGTGATGCGCTCGTACACACTGCGGGCCCTGCGCCGCGATCCGGACGAGATCGACATCGACTTCGCCCTGCACGGCCTCGAACCCGGCACGGGCACCCCGGCCGGTCCCGCCTCCCGCTGGGCCGCCCGTGCCACCGCCGGTGATCGCGTCCTGGTGCTCGGCCCCGCCCTCGCCGACAACCGCGCCATCCGCTTCCGCCCGCCCGAGGACACCACCCTCGTCGTCGTCTGGGGCGACGAGACCGCCGTACCCGCCGCGACCGCGATCCTGGAGTCCCTCCCGGCCGGTACGCGCGCCCGGGCCTGGCTGGAGGTCCCGCACGCCGGGGACATCCAGGACGTGCGGACCGAGGCGGACGCCGAGATCACGTGGCTCGTGCGGCACGACGGGTCCCCCATGGCCGTCGACGCCGTACGGGCCGCCCGACTCCCCCTCTGCGAGCGGCCGTACGTGTGGATCGCCGGCGAGTCCGGGCAGGTCAAGGCGTTGCGGCGGCACTTCGTGGGTGAGCGCGGGGTCGACCGGCGGCGGGTGACGTTCGTCGGGTACTGGCGGCAGGGGATGACCGAGGAGCAGCTGCGCGCCGCGGAGTGATCCGCCTCTGACGTGACACCGGTCACGGGTGACGCACACCTTGATCCAAAAAAGTTAGGTTAGGCTAACCTAAGTTGAACCGGCACGGACTGTCCCCTCGGAGGACCCCCACATGCGCTCGCACCTGCTCAATGGCCTCACCGCGGAGCACTACCGCAGCTCCGTGACCGAAGGAGTCGAGCGGGTGGCGGCGAAACTCGCCACCACCGACCGTCCGTTCACCGGCGTCACCGCCGACGCCCTCGCCCCCCGAGTCGACGCCATCGACCTCGACCGGCCGCTCGGCGACACCGCCGCCGTCCTGGACGAGCTGGAGGACGTCTACCTCAAGGACGCGGTCTACTTCCACCACCCCCGCTACCTCGCCCACCTCAACTGCCCGGTCGTCATCCCGGCGGTGCTCGGCGAGGCCGTGCTCTGCGCCGTCAACTCCTCCCTCGACACCTGGGACCAGTCGGCCGGCGGCACCCTCATCGAACGCAAGCTCGTCGACTGGACGACCGGGCGCATCGGCCTCGGGCCCGCCGCCGACGGCGTGTTCACCTCCGGCGGCACCCAGTCCAACCTCCAGGCGCTGCTGCTGGCCCGGGAGGAGGCCAAGAGCGACTCCCTCGCCAAACTGCGGATCTTCGCCTCCGAGGTCAGCCACTTCAGCGTGCAGAAGTCGGCCAAACTGCTCGGCCTCGGCCCGGACTCGGTCGTCGCGATCCCCGTCGGCCACGACAAGCGCCTGCAGACCGTCGCCCTCGCCCACGAGCTGGAGCGCTGCCACCGGGACGGACTGGTCCCGATGGCGGTCGTCGCCACCGCCGGCACCACCGATTTCGGCTCCATCGACCCGCTCCCCGAGATCGCCGGGCTCTGCGCCCAGTACGGCGTGTGGATGCACGTCGACGCGGCCTACGGCTGCGGGCTGCTCGCCTCCCTGAAGTACCGCGACCGCCTCGCCGGCATCGAACGCGCCGACTCGGTGACGGTCGACTACCACAAGTCCTTCTTCCAGCCCGTGAGTTCGTCCGCCCTGCTCGTGAGGGACGCGGCGACCCTGCGGCACGCCACCTACCACGCGGAGTACCTCAACCCGCGCCGCGCGGTGCAGGAACGAATCCCCAACCAGGTCGACAAGTCGCTGCAGACCACCCGCCGCTTCGACGCCCTCAAACTGTGGATGACGCTGCGCGTGATGGGCGCCGACGGCATCGGGCAGCTCTTCGACGAGGTCTGCGACCTGGCGGCCGAGGGCTGGAACCTGCTCGCGGCCGACCCCCGTTACGACGTGGCCGTGCAGCCCTCGCTCTCCACCCTCGTCTTCCGCTACATCCCGGCGGCCGTGACCGACCCGGCCGAGATCGACCGCGCCAACCTCTACGCCCGCAAGGCCCTGTTCGCCTCCGGCGACGCCGTGGTCGCGGGCACCAAGGTCTCCGGGCGCCACTACCTGAAGTTCACCCTGCTCAATCCCGAGACCACGGCGGCCGACATCGCCGCCGTCCTCGACCTGATCGCCGGCCACGCCGAGCAGTACCTGGGAGAGTCCCTTGACCGCGCTTCCTGAAGCCAGCCGCACCTATGACTTCGTGGGGATCGGGCTTGGCCCCTTCAACCTCGGCCTCGCCTGTCTGACCGAGCCGATCGCCGAGCTGGACGGCGTCTTCCTGGAGTCCAAGGCGGACTTCGAGTGGCACGCCGGGATGTTCCTGGACGGCGCCCACCTCCAGACCCCGTTCATGTCGGACCTGGTCACCCTGGCCGACCCGACCTCGCCGTACTCCTTCCTCAACTACCTGAAGGAGAAGGGCCGGCTGTACTCGTTCTACATCCGCGAGAGCTTCTATCCGCTGCGGGTCGAGTACGACGACTACTGCCGCTGGGCGGCGAACAAACTCAGCAGCGTCCGCTTCGGCACGACGGTCACCGAGGTGACGTACGAGGACGAGCACTACGTCGTGCGCACCCGGACCGGCACGACGTACCGCGCCCGCCACCTCGTCCTCGGCACCGGGACGGTCCCCTACGTCCCACAGGCCTGCCAGGGCCTGGGCGGCGACTTCCTGCACAACGCGCAGTACATGCACCACAAGGCGGAGCTGCAGTCGAAGAAGTCCATCACGATCGTCGGCAGCGGCCAGAGCGCCGCGGAGATCTACTACGAGCTGCTCGCCGAGATCGACGTACGCGGATACGAGCTGAACTGGGTCACCCGCTCCCCGCGGTTCTTCCCGCTGGAGTACACCAAACTGACCCTGGAGATGACCTCCCCGGACTACATCGACTACTTCCGCGCCCTGCCCGAGGAGACCCGCTACCGGCTGGAGAAGCAGCAGAAGGGGCTGTTCAAGGGCATCAACTCGGACCTGATCGACTCGATCTTCGACCTGCTCTACCAGAAGAACGTCGAGAGCGGCGGACGTCCGGTCCCGACCCGGCTTCTCACCAACTCCTCGCTGACGAGCGCCGCGTACGAGGAGGGCGCGTACACGCTCGGCTTCCGCCAGGACGAGCAGGGCAAGGACTTCGAGATCCGCACCGAGGGCCTGGTGCTGGCGACGGGCTACCACTACGCGCCGCCGGCCTTCCTCGCCCCGGTCCACGACCGCCTGCGCCGCGACGCCCACGGACGCTTCGACGTCGCCCGCAACTACTCCATCGACACCACGGGCCGCGGCGTCTTCCTCCAGAACGCCGGCGTCCACACCCACAGCATCACCAGCCCCGACCTGGGCATGGGCGCCTACCGCAACAGCTCCATCATCCGTGAGCTGCTCGGCACCGAGTACTACCCGGTCGAGAAGACCATCGCTTTCCAGGAGTTCGCCGTATGACCTTCACCTTCCGTCCGCTCGACCCGCTGAAGGACGCCGAGCTGCTGCACAGCTGGGTCACCCACCCCAAAGCGGCCTTCTGGATGATGCAGGACGCGACGCTGGTCGACGTCGAGCGCGCCTACATGGAGATCGCGGCCGACGAGCACCATCACGCGCTGCTCGGACTCCGGGACGGCGAACCGGCCTTCCTGATGGAGTACTACGACCCCACGCACCGCGAACTGGTCGGCCTGTATGAGCCGTTGCCCGGTGACGTCGGCATGCACTTCCTGACCCCGGCGACCGACACTCCCGTGCACGGGTTCACCAAAGCCGTCATCACCGCCGTGCTGGCCCGCCTCTTCGAGGACCCGGCGACCGAGCGTGTCGTCGTCGAACCGGACGTCGCCAACAAGGCCGTCCACGCCCTGAACGAAGTGGTCGGGTTCGTGCCCGAACGCGAGATCCAGAAGCCGGAGAAAAAGGCGTTGCTGAGCATCTGCACCCGGGAGCGGTTCCTGTCGGCGACGGGGGTGGCCGCATGACGCCCGCCGACGCCGTGGCCCATCTGTCCCCCGAGCGCTGGGCGGACGCCAACCGGCAGCTCATACGCAAGGCGCTCGCCGAGTTCGCTCACGAGCGCCTGATCACGCCCGAGGCCCTCGACGACGGACGGTACGCCGTACGCAGCGACGACGGGCTCACCTCCTACCGGTTCAGCGCCGTACGGCGGGCCCTCGACCACTGGCAGGTCGACGCCGCATCCCTGACCCGGCACCGCGACGGCGGCGAACTCCCGCTCGCCGCACTGGACTTCTTCATCGAGCTGAAGGACTCCCTGGGCCTGAGCGACGAGGTCCTGCCGGTCTACCTGGAGGAGATCTCCTCCACCCTCTCCGGCACCTGCTACAAGCTGACCAAGCCCCGCGTCACCTCCGCGGAGCTGGTCACGAGCGGCTTCCAGGCGATCGAGACCGGGATGACCGAGGGGCACCCGTGCTTCGTCGCGAACAACGGGCGGCTCGGGTTCGGCATCCACGAGTACCTGTCGTACGCCCCGGAGACCGCGAGCCCGGTGCGGCTGGTGTGGCTGGCCGCGCACCGCTCGCGGGCCGCGTTCACGGCGGGCGTCGGGATCGAGTACGAGGACTTCATCCGGCAGGAGCTGGGCGAGGAGACCGTCGGGCGGTTCCGGGACACGCTGACCGCCCAGGGTCTCGACCCGGCCGACTACCTGCTCATCCCGGTCCACCCCTGGCAGTGGTGGAACAAGCTGTCCGTCACCTTCGCCGCCGAGGTGGCCCGCCGGCTTCTTGTCTGCCTCGGCGAGGGGGACGACGAGTATCTGGCCCAGCAGTCCATCCGGACCTTCTTCAACAGCAGCGACCCGCACAAGCACTATGTGAAGACGGCCCTGTCCGTCATCAACATGGGCTTCATGCGCGGTCTCTCGGCCGCCTACATGGACGCCACCCCGGCGATCAACGACTGGCTGGCCCAGCTGATCGAGAACGACCCGGTGCTGAAGTCGACGGACCTGACGATCATCCGGGAGCGGGCGGCCGTGGGCTACCGGCACCTGGAGTACGAGCAGGCCACCGACCGCTACTCGCCGTACCGCAAGATGCTGGCCGCGCTGTGGCGGGAGAGCCCGGTGCCCTCGCTGCGCGACGGCGAGTCCCTCGCGACCATGGCCTGTCTGCTGCACGTGGACCACGCCGGCGCCTCCTTCGCGGGCGCGCTGATCGAACGGTCCGGGCTCGCGCCCACCGAGTGGCTGCGCCGGTATCTCGGGGCGTACTACACCCCGCTCCTGCACAGCTTCTACGCCTACGACCTGGTGTTCATGCCGCACGGCGAGAACGTCGTCCTGGTGCTGGAGGACGGGGTCGTGCGGCGCGCGATCTACAAGGACATCGCCGAGGAGATCGCGGTGATGGACCCGGACGCCGCACTGCCGCCCGAGGTGCGGCGGATCCGGGTGGAGGTCCCTGAGGACAAGAAGCTGCTGTCGATCTTCACGGACGTCTTCGACTGCTTCTTCCGCTTCCTCGCCGCGCACCTGGCCGCCGAGGGGATCCTGGAGGAGGACGACTTCTGGCGGACGGTCGCCGAGGTCACCCGTGAGTACCAGGACGCCAACCCTCAACTGGCCGACAAGTTCGCCCAGTACGACATGTTCGCCCCAAGGTTCGCGCGCTCCTGCCTCAACCGGCTCCAGCTGCGCGACAACCGGCAGATGGTGGACCTGGCGGATCCCTCCGGCGCCCTCCAGCTGGTGGGAACCCTGAACAATCCCATCGCGGGGTTCTGATCCGGTCCGACGGGCTCCCCTGAGTACGGTCCTCGGAGGAGCCCGTCGGCCCGTCACCCTACGGCGCCGGCCACGGCACCTGCGGCGAGCGGTAGTAGCCGATCCCGAGGGCGTCCCAGCGCGGGGCCTGCGCGGCCAGTCGCACCTTGTACGTGTTCCAGTCGTGCGTGGCCGCCGGGGACCAGCCCAGCTCGGCCGCGCCCGGGAGCCGCGGGAACGCCATGTAGTCGATGTCGGCGGACGTCTTCAGGGTCTCGGACCAGAGCGGCGCCTCGACCCCCCTGATCGCCGAACTCGGCGCCCCCGCGAGGTAGTCGCCCGGATTCCAGTCGTACGACCGCTGCACCTCCACCAGGCCCGCCCAGTCGAGGCCCAGCTTGGTGTCCTTGGTGTACTTCATGTCGAGGTACACCCGGTCGGCCGGGGACAGGATCAGCCCGGTGCCGTTCTGCGCGGCCTTGACGACCTGTTCCTTGTCGGCGGCGCTGGTGCTGTCCAGGCCCCAGTACTGGGCCAGTGCGCCCTTGGCCGGGTGGGCGCCGGTGAGCTGGTGCCAGCCGATGACCGTCTTGCCGTACTTGGCGACGACGGGCTGCACACGGTCCATGAAGGTCACGTAGTCGGCGTGGCTGGTGGAGTGGGCCTCGTCGCCACCGATGTGGATGTAGCGGCCGGGGGTGATGGCCGCCAGCTCGCGGACGACGTCGTCGACGAACTGGTAGGTGACCTTGTCGGGCACGCACAGCGAGCTGAAACCGACCTCGGTGCCGGTGTAGAGCGGGGGTGCCACGCCGTTGCAGTTGAGCCCGGCGTAGGAGGCGAGGGCCGCGTTGGTGTGGCCGGGCATGTCGATCTCGGGGACGACCTCCAGATAGCGGGAGGCGGCGTAGGAGACGATCTGCCGGTACTGGGCCTTGGTGTAGTACCCGCCCTTTCCGCCGCCGACCTCGGTGGAGCCGCCGTAGGTGGCCAGGCGCGGCCAGGAGTCCATGGCGATGCGCCAGCCCTGGTCGTCGCTGAGGTGCAGATGCAGCTCGTTGACCTTGTACATCGCCAGCTCGTCGATGTAACGCTCGACCTGGGCGACGGTGAAGAAGTGCCGGGCGACGTCGAGCATGGCGCCCCGGTAGGCGTAGCGGGGGCGGTCCTCGACGGTGCCGCCGGCGATCCGCCAGGGGCCGGCCTGCACGGTCTTCTTCTCCACGGCGGGCGACAGGAGCTGACGCAGGGTCTGCACACCGTGGAAGAGGCCGGCGGGAGCGCTCGCGGTGATGGTGACGCCACCGGCGCCGCTCTGCAGCCGGTAGCCCTCGGCCCCGAAGCCGCCCTTCGCCAGGTGCAGCCGGATGCCGCCGGTGCCGTGATCGGTAAGGGGCAGCGGATAACCGGTGGAGGGCCGCAGGATGCCGGTGAGGTAGGCGCCGATCCGGCGGACCTCGGCGGAGGCGTCGACACGGACGCCGGTCGCGCGGGTGATGCGGTACGGGGTGCCGCCCGCCCGGACGGAGGCGGGGGCCGGGATCACCCGGTCCAGCGGGGTCGGTGCCGCCGCCGCACGCGCCACGGGGGCCGCGCCGAGGGTGAACACACCGGCCGCGGCGACCAGGAGCAGCGAGCCGAGAAGGCGGCTCGTTCGGGGAGTCGTGCTGTGGTTCCGTCTCACATGCGCTCCCTTCAGAAGGGTGGGACGTCAGACGTGGTCGAGACCACTCTCCCGCAGATCCGGTGAAACAATCCCTCCATGGCGGAAATCATCCAGAAGGACGGCACCTGGACCTTCGACGGCGAGGCCCTGCGGCTCACTCCGGGCCGGGACAAGAACGTGAGCCTGCTCCGCCGTGAGCTGGGCGAACTCGTCATACCGTGCGGGGCGTTGACCGGTGTCTCCGTCGAGCAGGGGCGCAAGGCGGGACGGCTGAGGCTGCGGCTGCGCGACGGCGCCGATCCGCTGACGCAGGCGACCGGCGGGCGGCTGGCCGAGGCGGACGACCCGTATCAGCTGACGGTGTCCTCCGACCGGTTCGGCGTCGCCGAGTACGTCGCGGACGAGGTGCGCAACGCGCTGCTGCTGGAGGGGGTTTCACCGGAGCCGGTGACCGGCTATCTGCTGCCGGGCCCGGCGCTGCCGGTGTCCGCCGCCGCCGGGGACGGCTCGGCGAGCTTCGACGGGGAGCGGGTGCGGCTGGAGTGGAACTGGAAGACGGAGGACGCCAAGGCCGCCGGCGGTCCCCGGACGATCCCCGTCGCGGACATCACCGGCGTCGAGTGGCAGCCGGCTGCCGGGCTGGAGAACGGGCATCTGCGCTTCCTGGTACGCGGCACCCCGGGCACGGCGCCGCCCAAGTACGACCCGAACGCGGTCGAGTTGTGGGGCTTCAAGAGGGACCCGCTGATGGCCCTGGTGGCCGCCGCCGTACAGGCGCGGCTGCCGCATCCGGCCACGGCGGGGGCGGACGCGCCGCAGGACCCGCGGCCGCTCGGCGAGGCGCCCGCCGGGGACGACCACGACGCGCTGTTGCGGCGCCTGCGCGAACTGGGGGAACTGCACCGCGACGGGGTGCTCACCGAGGAGGAGTTCACCCTGGCCAAGCAGGCGGTCCTCAGGCGCATGTGAGAACCGCCTGCCGGTTGCCTACTTGGCCCGGCGGGACACCGTGAAGTGGTCGATGCGGTCACCGGTCTCGGCGATGCCCGACACCTTCAGCGTGGTCTGCCGGCCGCGCGGGGCCGGGGTGACGTCGACGCGCAGGAAGGAGTAGTTGAGGTAACGCACCCGGGACCAGGTGACGGTCTCGTTCACCTTGCCGTCCTTGGTGTTGATGAACGACGCGACCGAGTCGACCTCGTGCTCGTTGCCCTCGTAGGAGTCCGGGGCGCTGAACGCGTAGAGGCTGCGGCCCGCGGCGCCGGCGGTGACGTAGACCACCCCCTCGGTCTCGGGGTAGGCGGTGCCGCCGATCGGGAGCTTCTTGGTGACGGCGCCGGCCTTGATGACGTCGGTGCGCTCGTACTGGTGGTTGTGGCCGTTGATGACCAGGTCCACCTGGTACTGCTCGAACAGCGGCACCCACTCCTGGCGCACGCCCCCCTCCGAGGCGTGCGCCGTGGACGTGCAGTACGCGCAGTGGTGGAAGAAGACGATGACGAAGTCGATGTCGTCACGGGCCCGGAACCGCTTGAGCTGGCTCTCGAACCACTTTGTCTGCGTTCCACCGGAAATGCCCAGGTTCGCGGGGATCTCGAAGGAGACGTCGTTGGGGTCCAGCGAGATGATCGCGGTGTTGCCGTGGACGAAGGAGTAGACGCCCGGCAGGTTCTTCGCGTCCGGACCGTTGTCCGGCAGGGTCCAGCGGGCGTCTTCGCCGCCGTAGCCGTTGGGTGAGTACCAGGCCTCCATGTCGTGGTTGCCGTAGGAGACCATCCACGGGATCTGCTTGGCGACCGACTCGGTCTGGGCGAGGAACTGGTCCCAGGTACGGGCGTCGAAGCCCGTGTCGGTGGACTTGCCCTGGCCGGCCGGGTCACCGTAGGCGATGTCGCCCGCGTGCAGATGGAAGGCCGGGTTCTGGCCGAGGATCAGGCTGTCGTTGGCCAGGGCGTGGTAGCTGACGCCCTGGTCGCCGAAGGCCGTGAAGGTGAACGGCTCCTTGTGGGCGGGGGCGGTGGTGAAGGTGCCCAGGGTGCCCAGCAGGTGGGGCTCGGCCGGGTCGAAGCCCTCGTGGCCGACGCCGTAGTAGTAGGTGCGCCCCGGGCGCAGGTGGGTGAGCCGGGCGTGCAGGTAGTACTGGGTGTGGTCGCCGCTCGCGCCGACACCGGCCGGGGTGTAGAGGGTGCGGACCTCGGCCTCGATCTTGCGGGAGAGGTCCCAGGGGCGGGCGCCGATCCGGATGAAGGGCTTCTTCACGGCGACCGGGACCTGCCAGGAGACGGTCATCTCGGTGCGTGCGTCGGTGCCGTAGGCGAGGTGCCGGCCGAAGGGGGCGACGAGGGCGCCGTCGACGTGCTCGGCGGCGGGGGCGGTGCGCTGTGCCGGTACGGCCGCCTGAGCGGTGGCGCCCGTCACGAACGCGCCGCCCGTGACGGCACCCAGCGTGACGGCGCCGCCTCTGATCATGGTGCGCCGCGAGAATCTCGCGCGCAGGTACTCGTGCTGCTCGGCCATGCTCATGCGCTCGGCGAGCCGGTCCGGTACTCCCATACGAGGAATGTCCATGGCGTCCGAAACTCGTGGGTCCGGGCAACGAGACGCAAGACACAGAATGGACAGCGTACGAACAGAGATCCAACAGCCCCGGGTAAGACGCCGGCAAGGCTCCTGCCCGATATCGGGCACGATTCTTGCGAAACCGGCGCCGGTGGCCCAGGATCTACCGGGTGCACGACGAACTTGTTGATCATCTGACGCGGTCCACGCCCCTGAGCCGGGGCGAGGCGCTGCGGGTGGTCCAGGACGTGCTCGCCTACTTCGACGAGACGACGCAGGACTTCGTCCGTCGCCGCCACCGCGAACTGCAGGCCCAGGGCCTGGTCAACGCGGAGATCTTCGAACGGATCGAGGCGGACCTGAACTACCGGGCGGTGGCGCCGCCGGAGCTGACGCTCAGGCAGCTGCGCCGCATGGTCTACGGCTGAGAACGGGATACGGGACACCTATACATGTGCGGAATTGTCGGATACATCGGGAAGCGTGACGTAGCCCCGCTGCTGCTCGAAGGGCTGCAGCGGCTGGAGTACCGCGGCTACGACTCCGCGGGCATCGTCGTCACCTCCCCGAAGGCGGCCGGCCTGAAGATGGTCAAGGCCAAGGGACGGGTGCGCGACCTGGAGGCCAAGGTCCCGGCGCGCTTCAAGGGCACCACGGGCATCGCCCACACCCGCTGGGCCACCCACGGCGCCCCCTCCGACGTCAACGCCCACCCGCACATGTCGGCCGACAACAAGGTCGCCGTCGTGCACAACGGCATCATCGACAACGCCGCCGACCTGCGCCGCAAGCTGGAGGCGGACGGTGTCGAGTTCCTCTCCGAGACCGACACCGAGGTGCTCACCCACCTCATCGCCCGCGCCACGGCCGAGAAGCTGGAGGACAAGGTCCGCCAGGCGGTCCGGGTGATCGAGGGCACGTACGGCATCGCCGTGCTGCACGCCGACTTCCCCGACCGGATCGTGGTGGCCCGCAACGGCTCCCCGGTCGTCCTCGGCATCGGCGAGAAGGAGATGTTCGTCGCCTCCGACATCGCCGCGCTGGTCATGCACACGCGCCAGATAGTGACCCTGGACGACGGCGAGATGGCCACCCTGAAGGCCGACGACTTCCGTACCTACACCACCGAGGGCACGCGCACCACCGCCGAGCCCACGACGGTGGAGTGGGAGGCCGAGTCGTACGACATGGGCGGCCACGACACCTATATGCACAAGGAGATCTTCGAGCAGGCCGACGCCGTGGACCGCGTGCTGCGCGGCCGCATCGACGACCGCTTCTCCACCGTGCACCTCGGCGGCCTCAACCTGGACGCGCGCGAGGCCCGGCAGATCCGCCGTGTGAAGATCCTCGGCTGCGGCACCTCGTACCACGCGGGCATGATCGGCGCCCAGATGATCGAGGAGCTGGCCCGCATCCCCGCGGACGCCGAGCCGGCGTCGGAATTCCGCTACCGCAACGCCGTGGTGGACCCCGACACCCTGTACGTCGCCGTCTCCCAGTCCGGTGAGACCTACGACGTCCTCGCGGCCGTCCAGGAGCTGAAGCGCAAGGGCGCCCGGGTCTTCGGCGTCGTCAACGTGGTCGGCTCGGCGATCGCGCGTGAGGCGGACGCCGGGATCTACGTCCACGCGGGCCCGGAGGTCTGCGTGGTCTCCACGAAGTGCTTCACGAACACCACGGTCGCCTTCGCCCTGCTCGCCCTGCACCTCGGCCGCACCCGTGACCTCTCGGTGCGCGACGGCAAGCGGATCATCGAGGGCCTGCGCAAGCTGCCCGACCAGATCACCGAGATCCTCAAGCAGGAGGAGCAGATCAAGGAGCTGGCCGAGCTGTACGCCGAGGCCCGCTCGATGCTCTTCATCGGCCGCGTGCGGGGCTACCCGGTGGCCCGCGAGGCCTCCCTGAAGCTCAAGGAGGTCTCCTACATCCACGCCGAGGCCTACCCCGCCTCCGAGCTGAAGCACGGCCCGCTGGCCCTGATCGAGCCGGCCCTGCCGACGGTCGCGATCGTCCCCGACGACGACCTGCTGGAGAAGAACCGCGCGGCCCTGGAGGAGATCAAGGCCCGCAGCGGCAAGATCCTGGCGGTGGCCCACCAGCACCAGGAGAAGGCGGACCAGACGATCGTCGTCCCGAAGAACGAGGACGAACTGGACCCCATCCTGATGGGCATCCCCCTCCAGCTGCTGGCGTACCACACGGCGAAGGCCCTGGGCCGGGACATAGACAAGCCGAGGAACCTGGCCAAGTCGGTCACGGTGGAGTAACTCCCCGGGAGCACGACCACGGAACGGACCCCCACGTGTGCCACCAGACACGTGGGGGTCCTTTCCGTGCCGCTGCGGATCAGCCGGTGGCCGTCACCCCCCGGCGGGCGGCACGCCCCGGAAGCGTCGTCGGCCAGTGAGCCAGGCTCGCCGTCGCCGCGTACCAGGCCACCGCACCGGACACCGCGGCGACCCAGCCTCCGACCTTGGTCAGGGAGGAACTGTCGGCGAAGGCCGCGACGGCCAGCACCAGCATCGCCAGGAACAGCAGCCCGTGCATGGCCTGACCGAGGCTGTCGCCGCCCGCCAGGGTCAGGGTGAGTGCCACGAGGGCGAACAGGAGGAGGAAGAGTCCGGCCGCGTCGGCCGAAGAGTGCGTCCCGACCGCCCAGGTGAACCACAGGGCACCGAGCGCCACGAAGCCCGTACCGGAGGCGCCGTCCCGGTCCCGGAACGCCAGCAGGCCGACGAGGAACAGGGCAACTCCGCCCACGTAGTGGGCCATTGACACGGCGTCGGACGCTGCCACGCCGTGAATCACGCCAGTCGTACCGAGACCGAACGCCAACAGGGTTATCCCCAGGGCGAGTCGGCCCACCACCGTTGTGCTTGTGCTTCCCGCGGAGACTTCGTTGTCCACGGCGGGCTCCCTTCATGCATGCTGTGCAGTTGCGCGGTGACTGATATATGCCCTTCACAAGGGCACAAACCACCTCTACGCGCGAGTAGTTTCGCGCTGCACAAAGGGAGTTGGGCCGGAAACCCTACGGAATGACGATCACGGGTCGTCGCGCCCGTTTGGCGAGCCGCCCGGCCACGGAGCCGAAGATCCGGCCGACGATGCCGTGCGTGGAACCGACGACGATCGCGTCGGCCTCGTACTCCCGCCCCACCTCTTCGAGTTCGTGGCAGATGTCCCCGCCCCGCTCGACCAGGATCCAGGGCACCTCGGCCAGATAGTCCGCACAGGCCAGTTCGAGCCCGAGGACTTCGGTGCGGTGATCCGGCACGTCGACGAAGACAGGTGGCTCGCAGCCGGCCCACACGGTGGACGGCAGCCGGTTGGCGACATGGACGATGATCAGACCGGCGTGGGAGCGGTGGGCCATGCCGATCGCGTAGGCGAGGGCACGCTCACTGGAGGTGGAGCCGTCGAAGCCGACGACGACTCCGTGCCGGAAGGCGGGGTCGCAGGAGGGGCGTGACTCTTCCGCCGCCAGGGGCTCGGACGCCGTGGGATCGGCGACGGGCCGCTTGCGGTCCGCGGGTTCGAAGAATTCGTGACCGGCCATGGCTGTCTCGGCGTTGTGATCCTTTATGGGAGGGGACGACAGAGTGCGGCGGAGCTGTGTCCGGGAAACATCTTCCCAAGCCCATACCCCCAAGGGTACGGCGGCACGCCTCCCGAGCCCAGATCCCGCGCACGCTCCGTAATCGGTCCCCCGACGTCCGTAGGGGTTCACCGGAGCATGCACGAGCCGCGCCCGTAACGCAATGGTTGCTGCCCCGTACAGGCGGTTTGCTCAGCATTCACAGACGTACGGCCGGTGACCGACCGGTCGAACGGGCGTTGAACCCGGTGAGCCATCCCCCGGGGGTACCCCCAGGGGGCACGAAGGGGAGTACGAGATGCCCGGACCGCGACACAGCTTCGAGCCGCGCACCGTGCCGGACAGCGCGAGCGAGGTGATCCGCTGGGCCGCCTTCAGCTGCGTCCTCGTCCCCGTGGTCCTGGTCTGGTACGGCACCTCGCTCGCCGGCGCGGCGGGGGCCGCCCTGGGGCTGGTCGCCGTCACGACCGCGTGCCGGGTCCTGCTGCGCCGCTCGGAACGGTGCGCGGCGCGCTGTGCCCAACGTTCCGGCACGCAAAGCGGCAGACGTCACACCAGGAGGCGGACACCGGTCGACTGACCTGTTTCCATACTCCCGAAGGTTTCTTTTCAGCCAACTTCTCAATGTCACCCCAGGGGGGTCCTGACCACCCTCCAACCCCCGTTTGACCTGCACGGAAAGGGTCTACGGACGACTGCGCACCCTACGCGCTTCGGCCACCGCGACAAGGCGCACTTCCCTACACCCCCCGTGAGTGCAACGCTTCGTGATCGAATGCTTCACGCCAAGTTGTCATGTCGACAATCTCCGGCGTGTCGAACCGGCCACCGTGAGACCGCGGTAGCCAGTAGATTCGATCTTGATGACTTACGGCGGGGGACTCGTGCAGGACCGAGGGGAAACGTGCAGGAGCGACACAACCGAGGAGCCGCGACCACCGAGGGGGGCTTAGCAGTATGAGCCACGACTCCACTGCCGCGCCGGAAGCCGCGGCCCGGAAACTCTCCGGGCGCCGCCGCAAGGAGATCGTCGCGGTGCTGCTGTTCAGCGGCGGCCCCATCTTCGAGAGTTCCATTCCGTTGTCGGTGTTCGGGATCGACCGCCAGGACGCCGGCGTGCCGCGCTACCGACTACTGGTGTGCGCCGGCGAGGAAGGTCCGCTGCGGACCACAGGGGGCCTGGAACTCACCGCACCGCATGGGCTGGAGGCGATCTCACGCGCCGGGACGGTCGTCGTACCGGCCTGGCGTTCGATCACCTCACCGCCGCCGGAGGAGGCGCTCGACGCACTCCGCCGCGCGCATGAAGAGGGCGCCCGCATCGTAGGGCTGTGTACGGGCGCGTTCGTGCTCGCCGCGGCCGGACTGCTGGACGGCCGCCCCGCGACCACTCATTGGATGTACGCACCGACGCTGGCCAAGCGCTATCCGTCCGTGCACGTCGATCCGCGAGAACTCTTCGTGGACGACGGCGACGTCCTGACCTCGGCCGGTACTGCGGCCGGGATCGATCTCTGTCTCCACATCGTGCGGACGGACCACGGCAACGAGGCGGCCGGCGCGCTCGCCCGGCGCCTGGTGGTCCCGCCGCGCCGATCGGGCGGCCAGGAGCGCTACCTCGATCGATCTTTACCAGAGGAGATCGGCGCCGACCCGCTGGCCGAGGTCGTCGCCTGGGCGCTGGAACACCTCCACGAGCAGTTCGACGTGGAGACGCTGGCGGCACGCGCCTACATGAGCCGCCGTACGTTCGACCGCCGGTTCCGCTCACTGACCGGCAGCGCTCCGCTGCAGTGGCTGATCACGCAGCGGGTGCTGCAGGCACAGCGGCTGCTGGAGACGTCGGACTACAGCGTGGACGAGGTGGCGGGCCGGTGCGGCTTCCGCTCCCCGGTCGCGCTGCGCGGGCACTTCCGCCGCCAGCTCGGCTCGTCCCCCGCCGCCTACCGGGCCGCCTACCGGGCCCGCCGGCCGCAGGGCGACAAGCCGGGTGAGCCGGAGACCCCGGTGCACCAGCCCGGTGCCCCGGCCGGCCTGGGCGGCCCGGGACCGGTGGGCCCCGTGCCTGCCCTGCTGCATCCGGACAGCGGAGTCCCGGTCCAGAGCCGCCGCGCCCCGGCCGGAGCGGTGAGCCTGCTGCCGGGTCCGAGGCACGGCAGCTGAGCACGGCGTACGGAGGGGGCGGGCCCACACCCGCCCCCTCCGTCTTTTTCGGCACGGGCCGTGGGGGTCCGGGGCGGCGGCTCCGGAGGCCGGCACCAGCAGGGGGCAGCTAAAAAGCTCAGGTCCGCTTTAGGGTGGTCGCATGAACGATCGCATGGTGTGGATCGACTGCGAGATGACCGGCCTCTCGCTGTCCGACGACGCTCTCATCGAGGTAGCCGCCCTCGTCACCGACTCCGAGCTGAACGTACTCGGCGAGGGGGTGGACATCGTCATCCGCCCGCCGGACCAGGCCCTGGAGACGATGCCGGAGGTGGTGCGTCAGATGCACACCGCGTCCGGGCTGCTCGCCGAGCTCCCGAACGGCACGACGCTCGAGGACGCCGAGGCGCAGGTCCTCGCGTATGTGAAGCAGTACGTGAAGGAGCCCGGCAAGGCCCCGCTGTGCGGCAACTCCGTCGGCACCGACCGCGGCTTCCTGCTGCGCGACATGGCGACCCTGGAGGACTACCTCCACTACCGGATCGTCGACGTGTCCTCCATCAAGGAGCTTGCCCGCCGCTGGTACCCGCGGGCGTACTTCAACAGCCCGGAGAAGAACGGCAACCACCGGGCCCTCGCCGACATCCGCGAGTCGATCGCCGAGCTGCGCTACTACCGCGAGGCCGTCTTCGTCCCGCAGCCCGGCCCGGACTCCGACACCGCGAAGGCGATCGCCGCCAAGCACGTCCTGCCCGCGCAGTAGGCCGCCCGGGGGCCCGCGCGAAAACCTGTGCGCGAGCACCCCTTCGGACCCTGTAGACTTCTTCTCGGCCGGTCGGGGAAACGACAAGTTCCACTGCCGGTCATGGTGGGTGTAGCTCAGCTGGCAGAGCACCTGGTTGTGGTCCAGGATGTCGCGGGTTCAAGTCCCGTCACTCACCCTCACCGATCAGCCGGTGATTCCGTCGCAAGACGGAATCACCGGCTGTTTCGTTTTCGCCGTGCCGCTGAACACACGCGGCGGCAGCAGGGGTTCGGGCGGACACCGACAGCGAGCCCGAGTGCAACGAGTCAACTTTTTTTCCACGACAACCGAACCTGGGTACGCTACGGCTCATGACGGAGACGATGGGCCGCCGCGAACGCAAGAAGGCCGCGACCCGCCAGGCACTGGCGGACGCGGCACTGGAGCTGTTCCTGGAGCGCGGCTTCGACGCGGTGAGCATCCGGGACGTCGCGGAGGCGGCCGACGTCTCCACCACGACCCTCTTCAAGCACTTCCCCGGCAAGGAGGCGCTGCTCTTCGACCAGGACACGGACGTCGAGTCCGCCCTGGTCGCGGCCGTGCGCGACCGCGCGCCCGACACCCCGCTGCTCACCGCGCTGCGCACCCACATGCTGGGCGCGCGGGCGTTCCGGAGCGATCACGAGGAACAGCTGGCCGCGTTCCGGCGGCTCATCGACGCCACCCCGGCGCTCGCCGAGTACCACCGGCGCATGTGGCTGCGGCACGCCCGCGCCCTGGCCGGGGCGATCGCGGCCGACACCGGCGCCCCCGCCGACGACCCGGCCTGTGCGGCTCTGGCCCATCTCGCCCTGGAGGCCCGCGCCCTCGCCGGCCCCGCCGGCGACCCCGCCGCCGCCGTGAACGCGGCCTTCGACCTGCTGGAGAACGGCTGGGAGGCGGTACGGCCGCGGGCCGCATAAGTCTCCCTCAGTGTGCCTAGGCCGCGCCGGCGGGCAGCCGCAGCCGGAACAGGGCTCCGCCGCCCGGGGCTTGATGTGCCGTCAGCTCGGCGCCGTGGGTGTGGGCGATCTGGCGGGCCATGGCCAGGCCCAGGCCGGAGCCCGGCAGGGCACGAGCGGTGCGGGCCCGGTAGAAGCGGTCGAAGACATGGGGCAGATCGGCGGGGTCGATACCGGGGCCGTGGTCGCGGACGGTGATCTCCAGCCGGGCGTCGCCCGGTGACCGGAGCGCGGCCGCCTCGACCCGGCCGCCGGCCGGGGAGAACTTCGCCGCGTTGTCCAGGAGGTTGGAGAACAGCCTCGTCAGACGGCTGGGGACGGCGGCCGCCAGCATGGCGGCGGCCGAGGGGTCGGTGTCGAGCACGAAGTCGAGGTGCGGCCAGTGGTCCCGGGCGGCGGCCACGGCGTGCTCCAGCAGGGCCGTCGGGTGCACCAGCTCCAGGGCCTGCTGCGGTTCCTCGTCGCGGGCCAGGTCGATCAGGTCGTTGACGAGGTTGGTCACCTCCCGCAGCTGACGGGTGAGGGCGCCCGTCGCGCGCTCCCGCTGGCGTGGGGTCAGCCGCTCCGCCCTCAGCAGGATCTCCGCGTTGGCGCGCAGCGCGGTCAGCGGGGTGCGCAGTTCGTGCGAGGCGTCGGCGACCAGGCGGCGCTGGGCCGCGAGGGACTCCTCCAGGGCGTCGAGCATGGTGTTGAAGCTGACCGCGAGCCGGGTGATCTCGTCCTCCCGGCCGCGCGGTCCGGGCGGCAGCTCGATACGGTGCCCGGCATCGCGCGTGGCGGTGATCCGCTCCGCCGTCGAGGTCAGCCGGGTCACCGGAGCCAGCCCCGAGCGGGACACCCAGTAACCCAGCAGCGCGGCCACTGGCACACCGGCCCCGCCGATCACCGCCAGCAGCCCGGCGACCTGGCGCTCGGCCCGTCGTACCCCGTCGGAGCGGAGCGCCACCTGCATGGCCTGCCCCTCGCCGGCGGGAGTGGTCAGCACCCGCACCGGGTGACCGGCCACCGAGGCCGTGCTGTAGTACGGCGCCCGATGCCGGCCCGCGACCTGGCGCACGGTGGCGGTGACGGGCAGCAGATAGCTCGCGCGCGGGTCGTCCGCGGCCGACGCGGGCACGAGCTGGGCGCACGCGGGCGCGGCCAGGTAGCGGCACTCGCCGGCCTGCACGCCGGGCCCGTTCCCCTGGTGCTGCTGGATCGCCAGCGTCGCCGCCTGGGTGAGCTGGAGGTCGAACTGCCGGTTCAGGGTGTAGACGGTGACGGCGTACGCGCCCGCGCACACCGCCAGCGCCACACCGGCCACCGCGGCGGAGGCGGTGAGCGCCAGCCGGCGGCGCAGTGGAGGGCGGCGGTGCCGACGGGGTGCCTGGGACGCGCGGAGTGCGCGGGGTGCGCGGGTCCGGGTCATCGCTCGTCCAGCACGTAGCCGACGCCGTGCACGGTGTGGACGAGCCGCGAGGCGCCCCCGGCCTCCAGTTTGCGGCGCAGATATCCGACGTAGACGGCCAGCGAGTTGGAATCCGGGCCGAGGTCGCGGCCCCACACCCAGCGCATGATCGTCTCCCGCTCGAGGACCTGACCGGGGTGGCGCAGCAGCAGGTCCAGCAGCGCCCATTCGGTGCGGGTGAACTCCAGCCGCCGTCCCGCCCGCACGGCCGAGCGGCTCTCGGGGTCCACCTCCAGGTCGGCGAAGCGCAGCCCGCCCGGCTGGGGTGTCTCGCCGGGGCCAGCCCGGCGCAGCAGGGCGCGCAGCCGGGCCGCCAGCTCGTCCAGCGCGAACGGCTTGACCAGGTAGTCGTCGGCGCCCGCGTCGAGGCCGTCCACCCGGTCGCTGACCGCGTCGAGAGCGGTCAGCACCAGGATCGGTGTACGGTCGCCCAGCGCGCGCAGCTGCCGGCACACGGCCAGCCCGTCCACCACCGGCATCATCACGTCCAGCACCAGGGCGTCCGGCTCCCAGTCCGCCACCGCCGCCAGCGCCGCGTGTCCGTCCGCCGCGCCCCGGACCGTGAAGCCCTCCAGCGCCAGTCCGTCCTCAAGGGCGGCCCGCACCTCGGGGTCGTCGTCCACCACCAGCAGGCGTCCGGCGCCGAGGGGCTGGTCCTGAGCTGCGTCGTTCATGGCCCCAGCCTGCCAAACCGCTCTCTTAGAAGCCTCTTAGAACAGACCGGGACCGTGCCGGGCATGGACACTCCGCTCTCCGTCGTGATCGGTGCCGGGGGCACCGGCGGCCACATCTATCCCGGGCTCGCGCTCGCCGACGCGCTGCGCCGCCGGGTGCCCGACGCGGTGATCTCCTTCGTCGGGACCGAGCGCGGCCTGGAGACCCGGCTGATCCCCGAGGCCGGGTACCGACTGCACACGGTCGACATGATCCCCTTCGACCGCTCGCTCGGCGCGAAACGCTTCACCCTGCCCGCCGCGCTGCTGAAGTCCGCAGGCCAGTGCCGGACCGTCCTGCGGGAGCAGCGCGCGCAGGTCGCCGTCGGCATGGGCGGCTATCCGAGCGCCCCCGTCATCCTCGGCGCCCGTTTCGCGCAGCTGCCCAGCCTCATCCACGAGTCCAACGCGGTGCCGGGCCGGGCCAACGCCTTCGCGGCCCGGCTCACCCCGCACATCGCGCTCGCCTTCGAGGCGGGCGGCGACCGGCTGCCCGCGGCCGGCCGGCCCGACCTCGTCGGCATGCCGCTCTCCGGCCCGCTGTCCGCCCTCGACCGGGAGGGCGAACGCGAGGACGCCCGCCGGGAGCTGGGCATCTCCCCGCACACCCGGCTGCTCCTCGTCAACGGCGGCAGCCTGGGCGCGGCCCGGCTCACCGAGGCGGCCCTCGGGCTCGCCGAACGCTGGCGGGAGCGCACCGACGTACGGCTCCTGATCAAGACCGGGCCGGCGGCGCTGGAGGAGGCCCGCGCGAGGCTGCGCGCCACCGGGGCCGACCGGGTCGCCGAGGCGGTGGCCTACCTGGACCGCATCGACCGGACCTACGCCGCCGCCGACCTGCTGGTGTGCCGCGCGGGCTCGGCGACCGTCGCGGAACTGGCCACCATCGGGCTGCCCGCCGTACTCGTCCCGTATCCGCACGCCCCGGGCGACCACCAGACCCACAACGCCCGCACCCTCACCGGGATCGGGGCGGGTGTGCTGCTGCGGGACGAGGAGACCACCGCCGGGTCCCTCGCCGCCCTCGCCGGCTCCCTGCTCGACGACCCGCGCCGACTGCACACCATGGGCCGCGCCGCCGCGGCGGCCGGTGTCGGCGCACTCCACCGGGACGCGGCCGACCGGCTGGCGCGCAAGGTGCTCCACCTCGCGGGCCACGCGCTGCCGGCCCCCGTACCCATCGCCTTCTGAACCGCCTGAACCGACTTCCGCGCCATCCCCCACCCATGAAAGGTCTTGCCATGTCCACGACCGACTTCTTCCGCGGCCGTACCGTCCTCGTCACCGGGGCCGAGGGCTTCATCGGCTCCACGCTGGTCGACCTGCTCGTCGCCCAGGGCGCCACGGTGCGCGCCTTCGTCCACTACAAGCCCTACGCGGAGAAGGGCTACCTCGCCCATCTCCAGGACCACCCCCGGGTGGAGCTGCTCGCGGGTGACGTGCGCGATCCGGGCCGGGTGATGGACGCCGTGGCCGGCTGCGACACCGTCTTCCACCTCGCCGCCCTCATCGGCATCCCGTACAGCTACGACTCCCCCGGCGCCTACGTGGCCGTCAACGTCACCGGCACCGAGAACATCGCCGAGGCCTGCCGCCGCCACCAGGTGCGGCGTCTGGTGCACACCTCCACCAGCGAGGTCTACGGCACCGCCCTGACCGTCCCGATCGGCGAGGACCACCCGCTCCAGCCGCAGTCCCCGTACTCGGCCTCGAAGATCGGCGCCGACATGATGGTCCTCTCCCACCACCACGCCTTCGACCTGCCCGTGACGGTCGTCCGCCCCTTCAACACCTACGGCCCCCGCCAGTCCGCCCGCGCCGTGATCCCCACGATCCTCGCCCAACTGCACGCCGGTGCCCGCGAGATACGGCTCGGCTCGCTGACCCCCACCCGCGACTTCACCTACGTCACCGACACCGCCCGCGGCTTCCTCGCCGTGGCGCAGTGCGACCGGGCGCTCGGCGACGTGGTCAACCTCGGCACCGGCGAGGAGATCGCCATCGGGGACCTGGCGCGCAAGCTCATCGCCGTCTCCGGGCAGGACGCGGAGATCGTCGTGGACGAGGCGCGGCTGCGCCCGGCCGGCAGCGAGGTCCACCGCCTGCTGTCGGACAACTCCCGCGCGCGTACCTGGGCGTCGTGGAAGCCCGAGGTCACCCTCGACGAGGGCCTGCGCCGTACCTCCGACTGGATCCACGGCAACCTCCACCTGTTCGCGCCGGGGCGCTACGCGGTCTGAACCCGGCGGGTCACCGTCCCGGCAGCAGTCCGATGCCGGACACCGGTCCGAGGTGAGCGAGCTTGTCGGGGTTGGACACGGCGTGGACCGCTCGGACCGCGCCGTCGGCGATGTCGAGCACGACCACACTGGCCACGCGGCCCTCGGCGTCGTACGTGCCCCCTCCCGGGCGGCCGTTGACCCAGGCCGGTTCGAGGACGGCGCCGAGTGCCCGGACCCGGCGGAAGCCGCCGACGAGCAGCCGGCCGATCCGCCGCGGCCCGGTCGCCGACGCCGCGAGGGCCTGCGCCTTGCCGCCGTCGCCCTGGAACACCGCGTCGGGGGCGAGCATGCTGAGCAGGGCGTCCAGGTCGCCGCCGGCGGCGGCCGCGAAGAACCGGTCGGCCAGCCGCGCGCTCTCCGCCCGCCGCGCCCGGGTCAGCCCGAGGAAGGCGTCCTGTACGAGGTCCTCGGCGCCGCCCACGGAGCCGGTCATGCCGTAGGCGACCGGTGCCGCGCTCACCCGCGTCCGACGGCACGAGTACCCCCTGGTGGCGGTGGACCTGGTCTACGTCGCCCTCGCCGCTTCGTGCCCTGGGGCCGCTTCTGAACACGGGGGCACGGGGGCACGCTACGACGACGCCCGCGTCACCAGCTTCGTCGGCAGCACCGCATGCCGTCGCTCCAGCCCCCGGGAGGCGGCCGGGCGGCGGTCGGCGATCTCGGTGAGCAGGAGGCCGAGCATCGCGCGACCCATCTCCTCGATGGGCTGGCGGACGCTGGTCAGCGGGGGGTCCATGTGGCGGGCGATGGCGGAGTCGTCGTAGCCGATCAGCGCCACGTCCTCGGGGATACGGCGGCCCGCCTCGCGCAGCACCTGGCGGGCGCCGGCCGCCATCACGTCCGAGCCGGCGAAGACCGCGTCCAGGCCGGGGTGCCGGTCCAGCAGGACGGACATGGCGCGGCGACCGCCCTCCTCGGTGAAGTCGCCCGGTTCGACGAGGAGTTCGTCCGCCGGGTGGCCCGCGTCGCGCAGGGCGTCGCGGTAGCCGTCGACGCGGCACTGGGCGCCGTAGACGTCGAGGCGGCCGGTGATGTGGGCGATGCGGGTGCGGCCGCGGGCGAGCAGGTGTTCCACGGCCGAGCGGGCCCCGCCGTAGTTGTCGGAGTCCACCGAGGTGAGCGTCTCGCCGGCCGAGCGCGGGCCGCTGATCACGGCCGGGATCTCCAGCTGGGCCAGCAGGTCGGGGAGCGGGTCGTCCGCGTGGACCGAGACCAGCAGCACGCCGTCGACCCGGTGGGCCGCCAGGTACTGCGCCAGGCGGCGGCGCTCCCGGTCGTTGCCCGCGAAGATCAGCAGCAACTGCATCTCGGTGTCGGCGAGTTCGGCGCCCACCCCGCGCAGCATGTCCGAGAAGTAGGGTTCCGCGAAGAAGCGGGTCTCCGGCTCGGGGACGACGAGCGCGATGGCGTCGGTGCGGTTGGCCGCGAGGGCGCGGGCCGCGGTGTTGGGGACGTAACCCAGTTCGGCCACGGCCGCCTCGACCGCGGCGCGGGTGGCGTCGCTGACCCGGGGCGAGCCGTTGATCACCCGCGAGACCGTGCCCCGGCCGACGCCGGCCCGGGCCGCGACCTCCTCGAGCGTGGGCCGCCCCCCGCTCCGGCCCCGCGCTCCGTGGCTTGCCATGGGCTCCGCCTCTCCGCCGCGAATGTTCTAGCTGGCCTGGAATGTAACAGCACCGCGCGTCACCCCCGCCGTCCCCGGGCCGCCGCCTCCAGACCTGCGCTGCCGGCCTTCGGCCTCGCCCTCGAACGCCGGACGGGCTCAGGTGAGACTCTGTCAACGAGCCAATAAACGAACGCGGTTGCCCTTGCCCGCTCCCTTGACACCCCGCCCCGAACCGACGACTCTTCAACCCATCACGTGTGGGAGCGCTCCCACACTACCTGAGACATACACATCCCGCACGTTCCCCGCCCGAGCCGCAGCGAGCAACAGACGGGCCCAACAGTGCAGTTGGCCGGGGGTCGGCACGTCAGGCAACAGGAGGACGCAATGCGTACGAGCATCCGCCGGTCCCGCAGGCTGGGGGCCCTCGCGGCCGTGGCCGCGCTGACCACGGGGCTGCTGACCGGTTGTGCCAACGACAGCGGCGGCAAGTCCGACACCTCGGGCGATGGCGGCGGCAAGGGCAAGACCACGATCACCCTCGGCCTGTTCGGCACCATGGGCTTCAAGGAAGCCGGCCTCTACACCGCGTACGAGAAGCTGCACCCCGACATCTCGATCAAGGAGAACGTGATCGAGAAGAACGAGAACTACTACCCGGCCCTCGTCAACCACCTCACCACCAACAGCGGCCTCCAGGACGTCCAGGCCGTCGAGGTCGGCAACATCGCCGAGGTCGTCCAGACCCAGGCGGGCAAGCTGGCGGACCTCTCCAAGGTCCAGGGCGTGGACAAGAGCAACTGGCTCGGCTGGAAGTGGCAGCAGGCCACCACGGCGGGCGGCCAGACGGTCGGGCTCGGCACCGACATCGGGCCGATGGCGATCTGCTACCGCAAGGACATGTTCAAGGCGGCCGGCCTGCCCACCGACCGCGACCAGGTGTCCAAGCTGTGGGCCGGTGACTGGAGCAAGCTCGTCTCCGTCGGCGAGCAGTACCAGAAGAAGGCCCCCAAGGGCACCACCTTCATGGACTCCCCCGGCGGTCTGCTCAACGCGATCGTCAGCAGCGCGAGCCAGAAGTTCTACGACTCCTCCGGCAAGGTCATCTACAAGACGAACCCGGCCGTCAAGAGCGCCTTCGACCTGACGGCCAAGGCCGCCAAGGACGGACTGCTCCAGTCGCAGACGCAGTTCCAGCCCGGCTGGGACCAGCTGATCTCCAACAGCAAGTTCGCCTCCGTGGCCTGCCCGCCCTGGATGCTCGGCTACATCAAGGGCAAGTCGAAGGCGGACACCGCCGGCCAGTGGGACGTGGCCCAGGCGCCGCAGGCCGGCAACTGGGGCGGCACCTTCCTGACCGTGCCCAAGTCCGGCAAGAACGTCACCGAGGCCGAGAAGTTCGTGACCTGGCTGACTGCGCCCGCCCAGCAGGCCAAGCTGTTCGCCGTCCAGGGCAGCTTCCCGAGCGCACCGCCCGCGTACGCCATGTCCCAGGTCACGGGCGCGAAGAACGAGATGACCGGGGACGCCCCGATCGGCACGATCTTCGCGCAGGCCGCCAAGTCCATCCCGCCCCAGGTGATCGGCCCGAAGGACCAGATCATCCAAGCGGGCCTGACGGACAACGGTGTCTTCCTGGTCACGAAGGGCAAGTCCGCCGCGGACGCCTGGAACACGGCCGTCAAGACCATCGACAACAACCTGGAGAAGTGACCGGCATGGCCACCCGGCACGACACCGCCGCGCCCCCCGCAGGGGAGGGGGGCGCGGCCCCGGCCCGCTCCGGTGCCGCATCCGGCACGGACGAGCGGCGGCGGGCGCGGCTGTCCCGCCGCTGGCAGCGGGACATCCGCTGGAGCCCGTACGCCTTCGTCTCCCCGTTCTTCCTGCTGTTCGTCGCGTTCGGTCTGTTCCCACTGATCTACACCGGCTGGGCCTCGCTGCACACGGTGGAGCTGACCGCGCCCACCGACATGCAGTGGGCGGGGCTGCACAACTACACCCGGATCTTCGACGACGACTTCTTCTGGAACGCCGCGCGGAACACCCTGACCATCGGGGTGATCTCCACCGTCCCGCAGCTGGCGATGGCGATGGGGCTGGCCCACATCCTCAACTACAAGCTGCGCGCCTCGACCTTCTACCGGGTCGTGATGCTGGCGCCGTACGCGACGTCGATCGCCGCCGCCTCGCTGGTCTTCGTGCTGCTCTTCGGCCGTGACTACGGCATGATCAACTGGGCGCTGCACTACATCGGCATCGGCCGCATCGACTGGCAGAACGACAGGTGGCCCTCGCAGATCGCGGTCTCCTCGATCGTCATCTGGCGCTGGACCGGCTACAACGCGCTGATCTATCTGGCGGCGATGCAGGCCGTCCCGCAGGACCTGTACGAGTCGGCGGCGCTGGACGGCGCCAGCCGCTGGCAGCAGTTCTTCCACGTGACGCTGCCGCAGCTGCGCCCGACGATCCTGTTCACCTGTGTCGTCTCGACGATCGGAGCGTCACAGCTCTTCGGCGAGCCGCTGATGTTCGACGCCAACAAGGGCGCCTCCGGCGGCGGCGAGCACCAGTTCCAGACGCTCGGCCTGTATCTGTACGAGCAGGGCTGGGTCAACCAGCACCTGGGCCGCGCCTCCGCGATCGCCTGGACGATGTTCCTGATCCTCATCGTGATCGGGATCGTCAACTACGTCATCTCGCGCCGGCTGCGCGAGAGTGGTTAGGAGTACGGCCGTGACGACGACCCTGACCCCGACCGAGGTGGAAGAGCAGCGGCGGCCACGGCGCCTTCGGCGGCTTCGGCGGCCGAAGGCGGCGCGGGCCGGCGGGACGCTGCACGCGGGCCCCCTCGCGTACGCGGTCCTGATCCTGTTCTCGATCGGCTCGCTGTTCCCGCTGGTGTGGACGGCGATCGCCGCGTCCCGCGACAACAACCGGCTGGCCGAGACCCCGCCGCCGTTCTGGTTCGGGTCCAACCTCCCGCACAACCTGGACGTCGCCTGGAACGACGCCAACCTGGGCAAGGCGTTCGTCAACACCACCTTCGTGGCCGGTGTTTCGGCGGCGACCATCGTCTTCCTGTCCACGATCGCCGGGTTCGCCTTCGCCAAGCTGCGGTTCAAGGGCCGTAACGCCCTGATGCTGATCGTGATCGGCACGATGATGGTGCCGCCGCAGCTGAGCATCATCCCGCTGTACATGATGGTCGCCAAGCTGGACTGGACCGACCAGTTGCAGGCGGTGATCCTGCCGTCGCTGGTGAGCGCGTTCGGGGTGTTCTTCATGCGGCAGTACCTGATGCAGGCGCTGCCGGACGAGCTGATCGAGGCGGCCCGGGTCGACGGCGCGAGCAGCTGGCGGGTGGTGTGGCACATCGTGTTCCCGGCGGCCCGGCCGGCGATGGCGGTCCTCGGGATGCTGATGTTCGTGCAGACGTGGAACGACTTCCTGTGGCCGTTCCTGGTGCTCACCCAGAACGGCAACCCGACCGTGCAGGTCGCGGTCTCGGCCCTGGGCCGCGGCTACACCCCCGACCAGTCGCTGATCATGGCGGGCGCGCTGCTCGGCACGCTGCCGCTGCTGCTCGTGTTCGCGGTCTTCGGCAAGCAGATCGTGGGCGGGATCATGCAGGGCGCGGTCAAGGGCTGACCGCCCGCGTCTCCTGAGGGGGCCGGGGCCCCGCCGCCCGGCCCCCGCCTCTCCTTCGCCAACTCTCCTCTTTACTTCGCCGGTCTTCCACGACTTCCTATGGGAGCGCTTCCATGTCAGAGTCCGTCCCGTCCGCTTCCTCCGTGACCTTCCCGCCCGCCTTCCTGTGGGGTGCCGCGACCTCGGCGTACCAGATCGAGGGGGCGGTGCGGGAGGACGGCCGCACCCCCTCGATCTGGGACACCTTCAGCCATACGCCGGGCAGGACCGCCGGCGGCGAGAGCGGTGACATCGCCGTCGACCACTACCACCGCTACCGCGACGACGTGGCGCTGATGGCGGAGCTGGGCCTGACCGCGTACCGCTTCTCGGTCTCCTGGCCGCGGGTGCAGCCGACGGGGCGGGGACCGGCCGTGCAGCGGGGCCTGGACTTCTACCGCCGTCTGGTGGACGAACTCCTCGCCCACGGCATCAAGCCGGCGCTCACCCTCTACCACTGGGATCTGCCGCAGGAGCTGGAGGACGCGGGCGGCTGGCCGGAGCGGGACACCGCCTTCCGGTTCGCCGAGTACGCGCGCCTGGTCGGCGAGGCGCTCGGCGACCGGGTGGAGCAGTGGACCACCCTCAACGAGCCCTGGTGCAGCGCCTTCCTGGGGTACGGCTCCGGCGTGCACGCGCCCGGGCGCACCGATCCGGCGGCCTCGCTGCGCGCCGCCCATCACCTCAACCTGGCGCACGGGCTCGGGGCGTCGGCGCTGCGCTCGGTGATGCCGGCCCGCAACCGGATCGCGATCAGTCTCAACTCCTCGGTGGTACGGCCGCTTTCGCAGGACCCGGCCGATCTCGCCGCGGCCCGCCGGATCGACGACCTGGCCAACGGGGTCTTCCACGGCCCGCTGCTGCACGGCGCCTACCCCGGGTCGCTGCTCACCGCGACGGCTTCGGTCACCGACTGGTCGTACGTCCTCGACGGCGATCTCCGCATCGCCGGGGCGAAGCCGGACGCGCTGGGCCTCAACTACTACACCCCGGCGCTGGTCTCGGCCGGATCCGGCGAGGTCACGGGCCCGCGGGCGGACGGCCACGGCGCCAGCGACCACTCCCCCTGGCCGGGCTCGGACGACGTGCTGTTCCACCAGACCCCGGGCGAGCGCACCGAGATGGGCTGGACGATCGACCCGACGGGCCTGTACGACCTGGTCATGCGCTACTCGCGCGAGGCGCCGGGGCTGCCCCTGTACATCACCGAGAACGGCGCGGCCTACGACGACAAGCCCGACCCCGACGGCCGCGTCCACGACCCCGAGCGCATCGCCTACCTGCACGGCCACCTGTCGGCGGTCCGCCGGGCCCTCGCCGACGGCGCCGATGTGCGCGGCTACTACCTGTGGTCCCTGATGGACAACTTCGAGTGGGCGTACGGCTACGGCAAGCGGTTCGGCGCGGTGTACGTGGACTACGCGACGCTGGAGCGCACACCGAAGTCGAGTGCCCGGTGGTACGGGGAGGCGGCGCGGACGGGCACGCTGCCGTCGGCGGACTTCGCCGTGTGACCCGGACGAGGACGAAGGGGTGTGGCGCTCCCCCCGGAACGCCACACCCCGGCTCGGCCGGTCCGTCGGGATCGGGTCAGTTGAAGGCGCCGAACGCCTTCGAGAAGGCGTCCTTGTCCTGGACGATCGAGCTGCAGGTGGGGTCGGCGGAGTCCTTCGCGCCACCGGCGCACTGCTTGTCGCGGGCCGCGGACCACATGGAGAGCCAGCCGAGCCCCTTGGACTTGGCGAAGTTCACCAGCTGAGTGGCGTCGTCGACCTTGAAGGTCTCGGAGGAGACGTCGTTGACACCGATCATCGGGGTGATGGCGACGGCCTTCCAGGCCGCGGAGTCGGACAGCCCGAGGACGCCCTTGATCTGGGCCTGGGTGGCGGTGGCGGCCTGCTGGGCGTAGCCCCCCATGTCGCCGCTGTACGAGGCGCCGTAGTCCATCGCCATGATGTTGACCGTGCTGGTCTTCACGCCGTTGGACTTGGCGTTCGACAGCAGGTTCACACCGTCCTGGGTGAGGCCCTCGGGCATCACCGGGAGGGTGAAGGAGACGTCCAGGCCCGGGTGCTGCTGCTGGAGCTTGGCGATGGCCTGGGCGCGGCGGGTGTTGGCGGCCGTGTTCGGCAGCGCGCCGCCCTCGATGTCGAAGTCGACCTTGGTGAGCTTGAAGGCGTCGACGGCCTTGCCGTACGCCGCCGCCAACGCGTCCGCCGAGGAGCAGGTGGTGGCCAGCTCGGAGCCGGAGGCGCCGCCGAAGGAGACCCGGACGTCACCGCCCTTGGCGCGCAGGGAACCGATCTGCGCGGCCACGGCGTCGCTGGTCAGGTCGGTCACGCCGCCCCACTTGGGGGTGCAGCCGCCGCCGTCGGTGACGAAGGCCAGGTTGTAGTTCTTCACGCCGGTCGCGTCGGCCGCGCCGACCAGGTCGAAGGCCGGGTAGAGAGAGGTGTCGACGTAGGGGGCGAAGCCGGCGGAGGAGGTGCTGCCGCTGCCGGTCGTCCGGGAAGCGGTCGGGGTGGGGGTGGGGGTGCCGCTCTTGGTCGGAGTGGGGGTGGCGGTCTTGCTCGGCGTGGCGGTGGGGGCCGGGGACTGCGTGGGCCGGCCGCTCGGCTCGGGGGTGGCGCCGCCGTCCGCGGAGCACTGGCTGTTGTCGATTCGGCAGCCGGTCGGGGCGCCGCCGCCGTCGACCACGAAGCCGATGGTCACCGACTTGCCCGGGGCGAGACCCGCGGTGTCCCACTGCGGCGGCTTCACGGTGACGTGTGAACCGCTCACGCTCGACTCGCCGTTCCACAGCGAGCTGAGTTTGGCGCCCGCCGGGAGGTCGAACTCCAGCGTCCAGCTCTTCTCCGGCGAACCGCTGTTGTTGGTGACGACGTACTGGGCGGTGTAGCCGGTCGACCACTCGCTGGTCCTGGTGTACGCGGCGTTCACGCCGGCCGCGTTCGCCGTGCCGCTGAGCAGGACCGCGCCACCGCCGACCACGGCCGCGGCCACGAGGCCGCCGATCGCCTTGTTCCTGCCACTGATCCTGCGCCGGTGCGTGCTCATGCGCGTGCCTGCCTTCGATGTTCACGGGGGTGGGGTGCGGCAGCACGCTAGCGATCCGGAATCGGACAAACGGCCTGATCGGGACGGTGGTTGAAGACCTTAGGGTGCGCTTAAGGAAGGGATCGGGGACGGTTAATGGTCAAGACCGGTCGGAACCGGTTTGCCCGATCGGCGTCTGCGCACGCTCCCCCGGTGTCCCCGCCCCACCGGCTTGCGCCCGTCGAGCTGGATCCAGATCCGCACCTCGGTGCCGCCCAGCACCGAGGCGCCGATGCGCACGTCCCCGCCGGTGGACTCGGCCAGCCGGCGCACGATGTCGAGGCCCAGTCCGGTCGAGCCGGCGCTGCCCGAGCCGCGGCCCCGGGCCATCGCGGCGTCCGGGTCGGGTATGCCGGGGCCCGCGTCGGAGACCAGCACGATCACCGCGTCCTCGCCGTTGTGCACGTCGACCGCGAAGGCGGTGCCCTCGGCGGTGTGCCGGAAGACGTTGCCGAGCAGGGCGTCGAGCGCGGCGGCCAGATCGGCGCGGGCGACGGGTATGCGCACCGGCCGCTCCACGCCGGCCACCCGCCACTTGCGGCCCTCGTCCTCGGCGAGCGCGGACCAGAACTCCATGCGCTCGCGGACCACTCCGGCCGCGTCGCACCCGGTGCCCGGACCGGCCGCGGCCGTCTGCGGCTTGGCCTCCCGGGCCGTACGGATGATGGTGTCGACCTCGCGCTCCAGCTGGGCGACGGCGGCCCGGGTCTGCTCGGCGGCCGGACCTGCGCCCAGGGAGGCCGCGTTCAGCCGGAGCACGGTGAGCGGGGTGCGCAGACGGTGGGAGAGGTCGGCGGCCAGCTCTCTCTCGTTCGCGAGGAGCTGGACGACCTGGTCGGCCATGGAGTTGAACGCGACGGCCGCCAGACGCAGTTCGGTCGGGCCGTCCTCCGGCACCCGGGAGCCCAGCTTGCCCTCGCCCAGTTCGTGCGCCCCCCGCACCAGCCGTTGCGCGGGCCGCACCATGCGCACCCCGAGCCGGTCGGCGACGGCGACCGAGCCGACGATCAGCGCGAGGCCGACGGCCGCGAGCACCGCCCAGGCCGTGCCGACGCCGTTGGTCACCTCGGACTCGGGGACGTAGACCTCGACGACCGCGATGGTGCCGGAGCCGAGCGCGACCGGCTGGAGCAGGGTCGATCCGCCGGTCACGGTGGTCGTGGAGGCCCGGCCCAGTTTCCGCACGGCCTGGATGTCGCGGTCGGCGGCGCGCTGTCTGCCGAGGTCGAGCGCCGGGCGGCCGTCGGCGGCGGCCAGGTGCACGGCCATCCCGGAGTCGGCGCCGGCGGAGGCCACCACACGCTCCAGCTTGTCCCGGTCGGTGGTGATCGACAGCGCGGGCGCGACGGCGGCGGCCTCCCGCTCGGCGTTGGAGAACGCCCGGTCGCGGGCCATCTCCTTGACGACCAGGCCGAGCGGCACGGCGAAGGCGACCACGACCATCGTGGTGACCGCCAGGCAGACCTTGACCAGGGCCCACCTCATCGCACCGGCCCCCCGAACCCGCCGGCCCCGTCCTCGACAGGCGGCTCGATCTTCACGCCGACGCCCCGGAGGGTGTGCAGATAACGCGGCCGGGCGGCCGTCTCCCCCAGTTTCCGGCGCAACCAGGACAGATGGACGTCGATGGTCTGGTCGTCGCCGTAGGACTGCTGCCAGACCTCGGCGAGGAGTTCCTTGCGCGGGACGACGACACCGGGCCGGCCGGCCAGGAAGGCGAGCAGGTCGAACTCCCGGCGGGTGAGGTCGAGGCCGACCCCGTCCAGCTCGGCCTGGCGGCGCAGCGGATCGACGGTCAGGCCGCCGACCCGGAGCACCGGGGCAGGCGGGGCCTCACCGCCGACGGCCCGGGCCCGGCGCAGCACGGCCGCGATCCGGGCCGAGAGGTGCTCGACCGAGAAGGGCTTGGTCAGATAGTCGTCCGCCCCGTCGTTCAGCAGCCGGACGATCTCCGTCTCGTCGTCCCGCGCGGTGGCGATGATGACCGGCACGTCCGTGATGCCGCGCAGCATCTTCAGGGCCTCGGAGCCGTCCAGGTCCGGCAGTCCGAGGTCCAGGATGACCACGTCGAAACGGAAATGGGCGACCTCGCGCAGCGCCTCCAGTGCCGTACCGACGCTGCGCACGGTGTGTGCGGCGTCGGTCAGATGCCGGATGAGCGCCGAGCGTACGAACTGGTCGTCCTCGACCACGAGCACACTTGCCATGCGCCGCACCGTACGCCATGCGGTCGACACGGGTCCGGACCTGTGGATAACTCCGGTCCTGTGGACAACCCGTGTGGGTCGTGAGGCAGGATGGCCCGCGATGCGCAGAGGACTCGTACCGGTGATGGCGTGGCTGCTCGCGACGGGAGCGGCGGTCACGCTGTCGTGGTGGGGCGTGCACACAGTGATGGCGGCGACGGCGTACGACCCGCCGCGTGCCCTGCCGATCACGGACACCACCCCACAGGGCACACAGGACCTGGCCTCGCCGACGCGGCGCCCGCCCCGGTCGGCGAGCCCGTCCGGCAGAGCGCCGAGCCCGACCCCGCCGCACACCCCGGCCCACCGCCCGACGCCCTCCCCCACGGCCACGCAGTCCGCGTCCGGCCAGGTCAAGGCCTACGACACCGACGGCGGTCGCGCGGTCTTCGCCCTGGGCACCGCCGACGCCACCCTCGTCTCGGCCACGCCCGGGACCGGCTGGTCGATGCAGGTGTGGAAGACCGACACCTGGATCCGGGTGGAGTTCAGCAAGGACACGGCGCGGGTGTCGGTGTTCTGCACCTGGCACGACGGGCCGCCCCACGTGGAGGTCGGGAACTACTGAGAGGCGACAGCACGGTCTTTTGGCGACCGCGCCGACCGCCGGGACGTCAGCGGAACACCGAGGGCGGCGGGGCCGGGGAGGCCACCGCCGCCGCGTCCGTCACGGGGGCCGCGCCGCCGGTGAAGTCCGTGAGCGGCTTGCCGTGTTCGACCCGGCCGGGGTGCGGGTCGGAGGCGGCATGACGGGTGAGTTCCGCGAGCGGGAGCGGGCCGTCGGAGGCGACCAGGATGGCGTTGCCGAAGCGCTTGCCGCGCAGTACGGCCGCGTCGGCGATCAGCGCGAGTCCGGCGAACCGCGCGGCGGCGGTGGCGATCTGGCCGCGCAGGTGCGCGAGCGGCGGACCGTCGGCGAGGTTCGCGGCGTAGACCCCGGAGGGCTTCAGGGCCCGGCGGACCTCGTCCAGGAACTCGGTGGAGGTCAGATGGGCCGGGGTACGGGCGCCGCTGAAGACATCGGCGATGATCAAGTCCGCCCATCCGTCCGGCACTTTGCCGAGCCCCGCGCGCGCGTCCGCCGACCTGACCCGGATCCGGGCGTTCGGCTCCAGGGGCAGCTCACGCCGGACCAACTGGACGAGGGCGGCGTCCCATTCGACGACCTGCTGGGTGGAGCGGGGCCGGGTGGCGGCGACGTACCGGGCGAGGGTGAGCGCACCGCCGCCGAGATGCACGGCGTGCACGGGCCTGCCGGGCGGGGCGACGAGGTCGATGACATGGCCGAGGCGGCGCTGGTACTCGAAGGAGAGATACGCCGGGTCGTCCAGGTCGACGTGGGACTGGGGCGCGCCGTCGATCAGCAGGGTCCAGCCCCGGGTGCGGTCGGGATCGGGGACGAGCTGTGCGAGCCCGCCGTCGACCGCCTCCACGACGGCTTCCTCGGCGGCCGCTGCGCGCCGTGACTGCCGTGTGTTCCTGGCTCTGCCCATCCGCCCATTTTCGCAGGCGGTCCGGGACCGCGCCTCACCGGCAGCTGTCGGCCGCCTCGATCATCCGGGCCGCTTCCCCCAGCGCCTTGCGCAGCACCACCGGATCGGTGGCGAGATCGGCCTCCCCGGGCGGCAGCAGCCAGTCGGAGCCCTCCACCGGCGGCTGCGGGGTCAGCCGCATGCCGCGCCCTTCGGTCTCCGTGCAGGTGCTGCCCGGCATGTCCCAGCAGGCCGCGGTGCCGGCCGGGACCAGGAAACCGAGGGTGCCGCAGCCGTCGTCGTGCAGGACGGGCCCCATCGCCTCCCCGGACCCGCGCCTCAGGATGTCGACCGCCTCCAGCCCCTGCCGGGCGGGCACCGTCACGAGGTCGCATGCCGCCGTGCCCGCCGCGTCCTCCACGGCCGACGACGGCGGACAAGGTTCGTTGCTCTGGCTGGTCTCCATGCCGGCCTCCACCACACAGCACTGTTGCGGTCCAACCCCTCCAACGCGCCAGGTCGTCAACGGCTACGGCACAAGTGCGCCGCAAAGGATGGCACTTCATGGCAGATCGTGGATGAGATATCCGGTTTGTAGCCAAACACCGCGTGGCGGGTCCGTCACAGCAGGTACGTTCATGCCCGGTTCGACGGTTCGCACGAGAGGACCCGGCCATGGCGTCGTCAACCGTGACCTCGTCACAGCCCGAACGGCCACCCCGGCCCAACCTCGCCTTCCGCCAGCTGCGCGGCAGGCGTTCACCGGCCGAGTTCGCGGCGCTCGTACGGCGCGCCGCGCGCGAGATCGGTGAGCGGGTGAGCTGTGACGCGCGTTACATCGGCAGGGTCGAGGCGGGCGAGATCCGCTGCCCGAACTACGCGTACGAGCGGGTGTTCCTGCACATGTTCCCCGGCCGCACGCTCACCGACCTCGGCTTCGCGCCCCGTTCGTCCGTCCGCGGCCGGGCGGCGCGCCCGGCCCTGGACACCTCCGGTGAGTCGCCGGGGGCCTGCGAGCCGTATGACCCACCGGACCCGCACGACATGCACGACATGCACGACCCGTACGACCCGTATGACCCGCACGAGCCGTACGAGAACCACCACCTGAACCACGAGGAGAGCGACGTGCTGCGTCGCGCATTCATGACCGGCGGAGGCGCCACGATGGCCGCCGTCACCGTCACGCTGAGCCCGCTCGGGCTCACCACGGACGCCGCGGCCGCGACCCGGCGCCCCGGACGGCCCGGCACGGCCGAGGCGACCGCCCTGGAGGAGGCGGTCCGCCGCATCCGGCTGCTCGACGACCGGCACGGCGCGGACGGCCTCTACCGGCGTGCGGCGGCTCCGCTGCGCGCGGCCTACGAGCTGCTGGACGCCGGCGCGACCCGGCAGACCACCGCCGACCGTCTGCACTCCGGCGCCGGTGAACTCGCCATTTCGGTGGGCTGGCTGGCCCACGACTCCGGCCGCTTCGACGATGCCCGCTCGCACTACGCGGAGGCGCTGGCCACGGCCCGGATGACCGGGGACCCGGCGCTGGAGGCGCACGCCTTCTGCAACACGGCCTTCCTGGCGCGGGACGCCGGCCGGCCCCGGGAGGCGGTCCGGGCCGCACAGGCCGCCCAGCGCGCCGCCCGCCCCCTCGGCTCCGCCCGGCTGATGTCCCTGCTCTCACTGCGTGAGGCGGGCGGCTGGGCGGGACTCGCCGACCGCACCGGCTGCGAGCAGGCACTCGTCCGGGCGCAGGCCCTCTTCGTCCGGGGCCACTCGGACGCCGACCCCGAGTGGATGAGCTTCTACGGCGAGGCCGAGCTGGAAGGGCTGGAGGCGCAGTGCTGGTCCATGCTGGGCGATTGGCGGCGGGCGTCGCGGCACGCGTATCGCGCCACCGAGCTGCAGGATCCTCACTTCACCCGGAACATCGCGTTGTACACGGCCGAGTTGGCCGACGACCTCGCCCGTGAGGGGCGGCCGGACGAGGCGGCGGCCGCCGGCCTGCGCGTGCTGTCCCTCTTGGACCAGGTGCAGTCCTCCCGTATCCAGAGCATGTTGGCGGGGACGGCGCGGGTTCTGCTGCCGCATCGGCGGGCGTCCGGAGTGTCCGATTTCCTGGACCGGCATGCCTCTGTGCCGAGGACGGGAAGGGCCTGAACGTGGTCGGCGCCCCTTCAGGACGCCAGGTGCCCCACGTCGTTCCAGCTCTCGATCGCCGGTTCGCCGTACGCCCAGCCCAGTACGGACAAGGACGTCGGGTTCAGGCGGATGCGGGCGGCGAAGTCCAGGGGGAGGTCCAGCCAGCGGGCGCCTATGGAGCGGAGGATGTGGCCGTGGGCGAAGAGCAGGACGTCGCGGTCGGCCGAGCGCGCCCATGAGACCACCTCGTCCGCGCGCGCGGTGACGTCGCCGATGCTCTCGCCCTCCGGGACCCCGTCCCGCCAGATCAGCCAGCCCGGCCGCAGTACCTGGATCTCGGCCGGGGTCATTCCCTCGTAGGCGCCGTAGTCCCACTCCATGAGCGTGTCCCAGGTGGTGGCGCGGTCGCCGAAACCGGCCAGTTCGCACGTCTCACGCGCGCGCACCAGCGGACTGGTGCGCACCTCCACGTCCGGCAGTCCGTCCAGCGGAGCGCGGTGCAGTCGCTCGCCGAGCAGCTTGGCCCCGCGCCGGCCCTCCTCCAGCAGCGGTACGTCCGTCCTGCCGGTGTGCTTGCCGGACAGCGACCATTCGGTCTGTCCGTGCCGGGCCAGCAGGATGCGCGGTGCCATGGGAGACCTTTCCGGATGCGAAGGGAACCCCTCCATCATCGCGCACCCCGCGCCGGGGCAACCTGCCGGGCGATCTCGGCGTCTTCGAGGGCTGAGTGCCCGCACGGGCGCGCGGCCCGGCGAACGCTCGGGCAACCCTCGAGCGAAGAGGGAGCGCCCGCATGGGCGGTGCACGAACACCGTAAAGTGGCACGGTCGCCCGCCGGGGCGGACCGCACAGCGACAAGGGGGAGGGCGATCGGATGCCGCAGACCGAGACACCGGGCACCGAGGTGGCCGCGCGTACCCGGCTGCGCTGGTGGACCGAGCTGCCGCTGATCCTCCTCGTCTACGGCTGCTACTCGGCCGGCCGCCTCCTCGCGCGCGGTGACGTCGCCTCCGCCGTGGACCACGGCCTGACGATCCTGCGCATCGAGAAGGCCCTGCACCTCAACGCCGAGCATCCGCTCAACCGGCTGTTCACGCGCGAGCCCTGGCTCGGCGTTCCGGCGGACTTCTGGTACGCCTCGCTGCACTACCTGATCACGCCCGCCATCCTGATCTGGCTGTTCCGGGCCCGCGCCGAGCACTACCGGCGGGCCCGCACCTGGCTGATGACGTCCACGTTCATCGGCCTGATCGGCTTCACGCTGCTGCCGACCTGCCCGCCCCGGCTGCTGTCCGCCGGGCACGGCTTCGTGGACACCATGGCCCAGTACAGCTCGTACGGCTGGTGGGGCGGCGAGGCCAGCGCGCCGCGCGGGCTGGGCGGGATGACCAACCAGTACGCGGCGATGCCGAGCCTGCACGTCGGCTGGGCGCTGTGGTGCGGGGTGATGCTGTGGCGGCACGGCGGCACGCGCGCGGCGAAGATCCTCGGCGTCGCCTACCCGCTGGGCACCGCGCTCGTGGTCATGGGCACCGCCAATCACTACCTTCTGGACGCGGTCGCGGGCGTCGCCGTGATGGGCGTCGGCCAGCTGCTGGCGCCGCGTGTGATGCGGGTCCTGGACCTGCTCCGGGCCCGCCTGTTCCCGCGTGGCACCACCGCCGCGGGCGGCACGGGCTCCCCGATTGTCAGTGGCGGGTGCCAGACTTCGGCGGGTGAGCGAATTCCACGGCAGCGCGAGTCGCGGCTCGACGCCGGGGCCGAACCGGACGCCTCCTCCAGCGACGAGGGAGAAGGGGCTGCGGCACCGGCTCGCTGAGCTGCGCGGTCCCGACGTACCGGCCAAGGCGCTGGACGCGCGCGCCCTCGCGGCGCTCGCCGCGAACCCCGGGTGCCGCCGGCGGGCGATCCTGGACGGCGCCGGGGTGGACAAGGCGCGGCTGGCGAGTGCGCTGGGCGCGCCGTCGGGTTTCGGGCAGTCGCAGTTCGCGCTGACCCGGGGCAACGCGTTCGAGGCGCGGGTGAAGGCGGACGGCGGCGCGGAGCTGCTGCGCCTGGCGCACGCCCGCCTCGACCCGGGTGCCGCGCCGCCCGAGACAGCCGCCGTACCCGACCTGAGCGCGCACGGCCCCGAGGGGCGCACGGCCCGTACGGCGCTGGCGTTGCGCGAGGCCACGGGCGCGGGTGGCTGGGCGCTGCTGGACCATCCGATGCTGGCGCTGGACGTGGCGGGTTCGCTCGCCTTCCTGGAGCCGGACGTGGTGGTGGTGCACCCGGACGGCAGCTGGTCGGTGGTGGAGATCAAGTCCTTCCCGCTGCTGGACGGCGCGGCGGACCCGGCGAAGGTCGGCGCGGCGGCCCGGCAGTCGGCGGTGTACGTGCTCGCGCTGGAGGAGGTCGCCGCCCGCCTGGATCCCGTCCCGGTCGTACGGCACCGGGTGCTGCTGGTGTGCCCGAAGGACTTCTCCAACCTGGCCGCCGGTTCCGCCGTGGACGTGCGCAAGCAGCGCGCGGTCACCGCCCGCCAGCTGGCCCGGCTCACCCGGATCGAGGAGATCGCCGGGGCCCTGCCCGAGGGCACGTGCTTCGCGCCGGACCGGCCCGCCGAGGAGCTGACGGCGGCCGTGTCGGCGGTCCCGGCGACCTACGCGCCGGAGTGCCTGTCCGCGTGCGAACTGGCCTTCCACTGCCGGGAACGCGCGCGTGAGGCGGGCGCCGTGACCCGCCTGGGCCGGCCCCTGCGCGCCGAGCTGGGCGGCCTGGCCACGGTCGAGGACGTCCTCGCGGCGGCCCGGGGCGAGACCGGCGACCCGGACGACCCCGCGGTCGCGGCCCTGCGGCGGGCGGCCGCCCTGCGCGCCGAGGCACTGGCGGGCGCCGGCGCCGCACCCCGGGCCGCTCTGGAGGTGGCCGCGTGTCGCTGATCACCACCCTCGCCCGGCTGGAGGCCGTCGCGGGCGGCCGGGCCCAGCCCACCGCGACCGTCCGGCACCGGCATCTGTCCGAGCGCCCGCTGGTGTTCGTGCCGCTCACCACCGCCGGTGAGGCCGGCGCCCCGCTCGGCGCGCTGGTCGGCACCGACCGGGACGCGCCCCGGCTGCTGGTCGTGCCGCAGCCCCGCGACCGCGATCTGCGCTTCACGTTCCTCGCCGACCTGGCCGACGTCGTCCTGCCGTACCTGGACTCGTACGCCGAGTCCGTGGAGGCGGCCGAGCGCACCGAGACCGACCCGGAGACCGGCAAGCGGGTCAAGGTCGAGGTGGAGCTGTGCGCGGACGCGCCCCAGCTGATCGTGCCGAGCCGCGCGGGCCTGGATTTCGTACGGCTGCTGGGCCGCTCCACGCGCTTTCGCCGTACGGCCGAGCAGGACCCGGAGACACCCCATCCGGCGCCGCCGCACATCCCGTTGCTGGGCCGCTGGCTGACCCACTACGGCGAGCGGGCCCGGGTCCCCGGCTCCGCCCTCCTGCTGGCCCTCACCGACGTGCTCTCCCGGCACTGGGCGACCGGCCAGTCCAGTCTGGAGGACCAGCACCTGGGCGCGCTGCTCGCCTGGATCGACCCCCCGCAGGGGGCGTCCGGCGCCGAGGCCGCGCGGCGGGCCGAGCTGGCCCGGGACGCCGACGGCCAGCTGCTGTGCCCGCCGGCCGGCCCGGCCACCGACCCGGCGTTCGACAACAAGCTGCTGGCCCCGGCCATCGAGCGTTACGACCGCGCGCGTGCCGCGCTCGCCGCGGCCGAGGACGCCCTGGCCGCCGACGAGCGGCTGGCCGCGCTCACGGCGGCCGAGCGGGAGATCCGCGACCTGGTGGCGAGCCGCACCCGGCCCACCTGGGACGCCACGTGGCGGGGCCTGGACCTGCTGCGGTCGCTGCCGGCGGGCGCGCATGCCGGGGAGCGCTGGCTCCGGGACCGCTGGTCGTTCACCGGCCACCGCGACCGGGTGCTGGCCGGCGAGCCCCCGCAGCCGCGCCGGGACGACGCGGTGACGGCGGCGAACAAGCTGGCCACGCGCGAGCGTGAGCAGGCCCGGCTGGAGGCGCAGGAGGCGCTGGACGACCCGCTGGTGATGGCGGGGCGGCGGCTGGCCGGGGAGGCGTTCGCGGGCGAGGTACTGGATGTCGTCATGACCTACAGCGAGGGCAGACGGCCGGGCCCGCGCCCGCTGGTGACGGTCCGCACGGACGACCGGCCGCAGCTCGCCGAGCGCGCGAAGGTGTACCGCTCGCTGGCCGGCAAGCCCCAGTCGGCCGAGTTCGCCGGGCAGGAGGCCGAGGGTGTGTTCGTCCTGCGCGTCCTGGACAAGATGGGCCGCGGCAAGGAGCCCGAGCCCGGGTCGGTGCCGGAGAAGGGCGACCGGATCTGCTTCACGCTCTTCGAGCACGAGCAGCGCGGCGGCGCGAAGCTGCCCGACCCGGAGGAGACCCCGTGGACGCACGGCGGCCCGCCGGGCGAGTCCGCGCCGGAGGCGCCCGACACCGTGACCGAGGAGGACGTCCTGTGAGTCCTGTGAGTCCTGTGCCGACGGTCGGCTTCGACCCCGGAGCCGCTGCCGCCCGCGCCACCGACGCGATCCTGCGCGACACCCTGCACGGCACCGAGCGGGGCGTGGTCGTGGACTCCCCGCCGGGCGCCGGCAAGTCCACGCTGGTGGTCCGGGCGGCACTCGAACTGGCCGACGCGGGGCGGTCGTTGATGGTGGTGGCCCAGACGAACGCCCAGGTGGACGACCTGGTCCTGCGCCTCGCCGAGAAGAACCCCGAGCTGCCCGTGGGCCGCCTCCACAGCAGCGACGCGGACGCGTACGACCCGGCGCTGGAGGAGCTGCCCCAGGTCCGTACGTCGGCGAAGGCGGCCGAGCTGACCGGTCTGCCGGTGGTCCTGTCCACCGCCGCGAAGTGGGCGCACGTGAAGGCGGACGAGCCGTGGCGGCACGCGATCGTGGACGAGGCGTACCAGATGCGCTCGGACTCCCTGCTGGCCGTGGCCGGGCTGTTCGAGCGGGCGCTGTTCGTGGGCGACCCGGGGCAGCTGGACCCGTTCGCGATCGTCGGCAGCGAGCAGTGGGCGGGCCTGTCGTACGACCCGTCGGCCTCGGCGGTGACCACGCTGCTGGCGCACAACCCGGGCCTGCCGCAGCACCGTCTGCCGGTGTCCTGGCGGCTCCCGGCCTCGGCGGCCCCCCTGGTCTCGGACGCGTTCTACCCGTACACCCCGTTCCGCAGCGGCACGGACCACGGCGACCGCAGGCTCGCCTTCGGCGTCCCGTCGGACGGCTCCGGCCCGGACCGGGTGATCGACGAGGCGGCGCGGTCCGGCTGGGGCCTACTGGAGCTGCCCGCCCGGCACACCCCGCGCACGGACCCGGAGGCGGTCCGCGCGGTGGCGACGGTCGTACGCCGCCTGCTGGACCGCGCGGGCGCGGCGACCTCCGAACGCTCCCCCGCCCCCGCTCCCCTCACCCCCGACCGCGTCGCCGTCGGCACGGCCCATCGCGACCAGGCGGCGGCGGTCCGCGCGGCGCTCGCCGAGCTGGGCATGGCGGACGTCACGGTCGACACCGCGAACCGGCTCCAGGGCCGCGAGTACGACGTCACGGTGGTCCTGCACCCGCTCTCCGGGCGCCCCGACGCCACCGCCTTCCACCTGGAGACCGGCCGCCTGTGCGTCCTGGCCTCCCGCCACCGCCACGCATGCATCGTGGTCTGCCGCGCGGGTGTGGAGGACCTCCTGGACGACTACCCGTCCACGGACCCGGTCCAGCTGGGCACGCTGGTGAAGTTTCCGGACGGCTGGGAGGCGAACCATGCGGTCCTGGCCCACCTGTCCGAACACCGGATCAGCTGGCGGCCCTGAGGCGTCGGCAACGGTGGCCCGGAGGGCCCCTTGCGGGGGCGCGGGACAATGGACGGTGGCCCACCTGAAGGCGGTGCCCAGCGAAGCGTACGAGGAGGAGACAAGACATGGCGGAGCACACGCCGCGTCGTAACGAACCGCGGCTACGCCCCGCGCCCCTGCTCTTCGAGCCCGCGGAGGCGGCCGGCGATCCCGAGCACTTCTTCGACCTGGAGTCGATCGAGGATCCGCAGGCGCTGCTGGCCCGGGCGACGGAGCTGACCCAGGCGTTCCGTGCGGCTGCCGACCGGGCCGTGGAGTTCCAGGCCGTCGCGGCGGCCCAGCTCGCCGATCCGCGCCGGTTCGACCGGCTGACCCCGGCCGACATCGCCGCGCGGGCGGAGTGGACCGAGGACTACGCGAAGAAGATGGTCGAGTTCGGACGGGACCTGATGCGGGGCGACAGCGAAGGACGGACGCCCGCCGACCCCCTCTGACCCGTGGCCCGTGTGGCCCGTGTGACCGGACGCGATATGTCACCTCGTCTGGCATATGCCAGGCGGGCAAGATACTCCTCCCCCACCGCCGCTGTCCCGGGTTTCGGCAACTCAGAAGCACGGTGCGCTCACCCCGGGTACATCTGGGTGGCATGAGCAGTGCACCGAACATCACCCGAGTCACCCCCGACGGCGCCGCCTGGCTCGCCTCGGCAGGACCGTACGTCCGAAGCACGTCGGCCCGCTGGGTTCCCTGCGGCACCGCCTTCGACGTGGTGAGCGCCCCCGCCATCTTCGGGCGCCGGATGCTGGACCAGTTATGGGACGGCGGGCCGGGCTCGGGCCCGGTGGCGGTGTTCCGGGGCCGCATGCTGCTGTTCGCCGCGCCGGGCACGGCCCAGCGGCTGCCTTCGCTGCTGGCCTGGGAGGAGTGGGGCTCGCACCGTACACACGAGGTGCCGCCGCTGCTGTGCCACGGCACCGGCGACGCGGTGACCGTCCCGGCCCCGGACGGCGAGGGCTCCGCCACGGGCGAATCCCGCTGGCTGGTGGCTCCGGACCAGCGGCACCCGTGGCTGCCCGGCCCGGAAGTGGTCCTCTGGGCGGCCGTGCGGGCGGCCAGGGCGGCGGTGCGGATATCGATTTTTCCTCCCGCGGATCAGGGTGCTAAGGTCTACGACGTCAGCAGGCGCCGCTAGCTCAGTTGGTTAGAGCAGCTGACTCTTAATCAGCGGGTCCGGGGTTCGAGTCCCTGGCGGCGCACAGACAAGCAGCACCTTGGCCTGGGGCTTCTCACTCCCGTGAGAAGCCCCAGGCTTTTTTGGTGAGAGAGCGCACGACCTCCACGACTGCTGGCGGCGACGCGGGGAGTTGACGCGACGGGCCGTTGCCCGGGAGGTCAGCCCTGCACCCCCGGTGTGATCTTCACCGTCCACGCCCCCGACGCCGTCCGGTCCTCCACCTCCACCTTCACGCCGTCCCCGGGCACGGTGAAGCTCTCGCCAAGGGCGACCGGGGCGTCCGCGAGGGGCGGGTAGACCGAGTTCTCCCAGCAGGCCTCGGTGTTCGGATGGGCGTCCACGACCTCCACCGGGCCGCCGCCGGACTCCGCGCCGCCCTTGATCCGGTACACCAGCACACCCTGTCGGCAGGTGGCCCGGTCGTTGCCGGCCGCACCGCGCGCCTCGAAGGCCAGGACGCCGTCCGGGCCGGTGCGCACGACCGCCAGCTTCACTCCGTGCCCGAGGCCGAAGGCCGGGGCGCCCGCCGTGACCTGCAGCGGGACGCCCGGGCCGGCCTCCAGCGGCTCCAGGGTCAGCCGGGTCGCCCCGGCGCCGCGCACACACACCACCTGACGCCGGTCCAGCCAGCCCAGTCTCCACTTGTGCCAGGCGAACAGGTCGGGCGAGAGGCCGAACTGGCTGCCCATCAGATCCCAGTCGCCGACGTAGGTGTCCCAGTCGCCCTTGCCGTCGTCCGGGCGGTGGTAGAGGTCGGGCAGGTCGAAGACATGGCCGGTCTCGTGGGCGAGAACCAGCCGGTCCGGCGGGTGCTTCTCGAAGACCGTGACGACCCGGCGGACGTCCGTGCCGTCCACGTGTGCCGGGGTGTCGAGGTTCACGACCTTCGTGGCGTCCGAGTCGACGCCCGGCGCGTCCGGGTCGGCGACGAAGTACACGACCCGGTAGCGGGAGAAGTCCACCTCCGGATCGGCCACCGCGAACGCGTCCCGCAGATAGGTGGCGCGGTCCTCGGCACCCCAGTCGCGCTTCATGGCGTACGCCGTGGAGGGCTTCGGCATGCGCAGCCAGTGGTTCAGCGGGTGCGGGCGCAGGGTGAAGCGGCCGTAGGAGGCCTGCTCGAAGTAGCGGGTGGTGGCCGGGAAGTGGTCAGCGGTCAGCTCGGCGGGCGTGACGCGCGGGGTGGCGTCCGGGAAGGACAGATAGACCAGTACGGCGTCGAGGGTGCCGGTCGGGCGGGTGTAGTCCGGGTTCCACGTGTCCACCCCCTCCGAGTGGTGGGCGTCGGTCCGGTGCAGCGCGCAGGGGGTGGTGGAGAAGGGCTCGGCGACCGAGGGGCGGCTGAGGATCGAGGTGGCGGCGAGCGCCGACAGCGTGGTGCACACGGCGGCGGTGCTGCGCAGCTTGGGCACGGACTTGACCTCCGGATGCGGTGCGTTCGCGGGACCCGCATTCCAGATTGATGGTGTTTCTTATGACATGCCCTATTTGTCTGCACCAGAAGGGTGAGCGGGCTTTTTTCGCGCGCCGGCGCGCCCCGGCGCTCGACACCCCGAAACACTCACGGAACGTCACAACTGGTCGGGGGCTTGAAGAACCCGCCCAGGTGCGGGCAGAAACGATCTGTCAGAAACCCTGCCCGATCCGGGACACTGGGGAGTGGCTGGAAGGGCCCGGGGCCAGCCTCTATGATCGGCACACTTTCCGGCACGGACAGCGATCGAGTGCACTGCGGGAGCGAGCGGTGAGCGGAACGTCCGAAGGGCCGACGCCCGCGGCAGACCTCGACCGGTCAGCCGTTACAGACAGTGACCACACCACCTACCACCGTGTCTTCGCGGCCGCCCCGCACGCCATGGCCGTCGTGGACCGAGCGGGACTCGTCGTCAGCGCCAACGCGGCGTTCGGGGAGCTGCTCGGCGCCTGTGCGGACACCCTCACCGGCCGGGTCGCCGCCGATCTGGTGGACCTGGCCTCCGACGCCCGCAGCTGGCACGCCTACCGCGAGGTCCTGCGCGGCCGGCAGGCCCGGCTGCGCTGCACCCGCCGGCTCAAACACCCCGAGGGGCACTCGGTGTGGGTGCAGATCACCGTGTCCCCGCTCACCGGCGGGGAGCCCGGGGTGCTGCTGTCGGTCGCCGACATCAGCGCCCGCCGCGAACTCCAGGCGCGGCTGCGGCACTTGCAGATGCACGACCCGGTGACCCGGCTGCCCAACCGCACCCTGTTCTTCGAGCGCCTCACGGCCGCGCTGGAGGCGGAGTCGTACGAGCAGAGCGGCACCGGCCGGATCGGGCTGTGCTATCTGGACCTCGACGGGTTCAAGGCCGTCAACGACACCCTCGGCCACCGCGTCGGCGACCGGCTGCTCGCGTCCGTGGCCGAGCGGCTGACCCGGGTCGCCGACGAGGCGGGCTACGCACGCGCCGCCACCCCCCTGGTGGCCCGGCTCGGCGGCGACGAGTTCGCGCTGCTCGTGGAGGACTCCACCGGCACCGAACAGCTCGCCGATCTCGCCGAGTCGGCGCTCAAGGCCCTTGAGGCCCCCTTCGACCTGGCCGGACAGCGGCTGTCGCTGACCGCGTCCATCGGGGTCGTCGAGCGCCACGCGGCCGGTACGACGGCCACCGGACTGATGCAGGCCGCCGACACGACCCTGTACTGGGCGAAGGCCGACGGCAAGGGCCGCTGGACGCTGTTCGACCCCGAGCGCAACGCGCACCGGATGACCCGTCAGGCCCTGTCCTCCACCCTGCGCCCCGCCATCGAGCGCGGTGAATTCGTCCTCGAGTACCAGCCGTTGATCGGCATGGAGGACGGAAGCCTGTCCGGGGTCGAGGCGCTGGTGCGCTGGCATCACCCGCAGTTCGGCACGCTGACGCCGAATCGGTTCATCGGACTGGCCGAGGAGGACGGCTCCATCGTGCAGCTCGGCCGCTGGGCGCTGAACACCGCCTGCCGGCAGGCCCGCCGCTGGCAGCTGGACAACCCCGGCGAGCCGCCCATCTTCGTCAGCGTCAACGTGGCCGTACGCCAGGTGTGGGACTCCGACCTGGTGGCCGACGTGGCGGAGGTGCTCGCCGAGACCGGGCTCGCCCCGCATCTGCTCCAGCTGGAGCTGACCGAGTCGGCGGTGATGGGCTCGGCGGGGCGTCCGCTCCAGGCCCTGCAGGCGCTCAGCGACATGGGCGTGCGCATCGCCATCGACGACTTCGGCACCGGCTACTCCAACCTGGCCTACCTCAGCCGGCTGCCGGTCTCGACGCTGAAGCTGGACGGCTCCTTCGTACGCGGCTTCCAGTACGAAGAGGCGGCCAAGGGCACGGCCGTCGCGCCCAACCCCGCCGACGAGGTCATCGTCGAGGCGATGATCCAGCTGGCCCACCGGCTCGGCATCACCGTGACCGCCGAGTGCGTGGAGACCTCCGCCCAGGCCACCCGGCTGCGCCGGATCGGCTGCGACACCGGACAGGGCTGGCTGTACTCCCGTCCGGTGCCGCCGGATCGTATCTCCGAGCTGCTCGGCTCGCCGACCTACGCGGCCGGCAAGCCGTAGGCGTCGGCGATCAACTCGTAGGAGCGCAGGCGCAGTTCGCCGCGGTGGGCGTGGGAGACGAGCATCAGCTCGTCGGCGCCGGTGCGCTTGTGGAGGTCGTCCAGACCGGAGCGGACCTCGTCGGCGGTGCCGTGCACGATGTTGGCCGTCCAGGAGGTGATGAACTCCTCCTCCATCGGGCTGAACTCGTACCGGTCGGCCTCGTCCGGGTCGGGGAAGAGGCCGGGCCGGCCGGTGCGCAGCCGGAGCATGTTCAGCGCCAGCGCCCGGGACTGCCGGCGGGCCTCGCGCGCGTCGTCCGTGGCGAGGGTGGAGACGCCGATGAGGGCGTAGGGCTCGTCCAGGACCGCGGAGGGCCGGAAGGTCTGCCGGTACAGGTCGAGGGCCGGGATGGTGTTCTGCGCGGAGAAGTGGTGCGCGAAGGCGAAGGGCAGCCCCAGCGTTCCGGCCAGCCGGGCACTGAAGCCGGAGGAGCCGAGCAGCCAGACGGGCGGCCGGTGCGGGGACTGCACGCCACCGGGGGCGGTGGCCTGGACCGGCCCGGGGATCGCGTGGATGCGTCCGTAGGGGTGCCCGTCGGGGAAGTCGTCGTCCAGGAAGCGGGTGAGCTCGGCGAGCTGCTGCGGGAAGTCGTCGGCGCCCTCGTGCAGGGAGTCGGTGCGGCGCAGGGCCGCGGCCGTGGCCCCGTCCGTGCCCGGCGCGCGGCCGAGGCCCAGGTCGATCCGGCCCGGCGCCATCGCCTCCAGCGTGCCGAACTGCTCGGCGATCACCAGCGGGGCGTGATTGGGCAGCATCACCCCGCCCGAGCCGAGCCGGATGCGGTCGGTGTGGGCGGCGAGGTGGGCGAGGATCACGGCGGGCGAGGAGGAGGCGACGCCCGGCATGGAGTGGTGCTCGGCGACCCAGTACCGGTGGAAGCCGCGGGCCTCCGTGAGCTTGGACAGCGCGACGCTGGTGCGCAGGGCGTCGCCGGCGGTACTGCCCGCGCCGACGGTCACCAGGTCCAGTACGGAGAGGGGGACGGGGGCGGTGCCGTGCGTCGTGCCCCGGATCTCGTCTGCCGACACGGTGTGGGCCTCCTGTTCATGGCGTGGGCTGTCCGTCCGAGCCATAACAGGAGGCGGTCCCCGCTTATTCCTGCGCGTTCATGGCGGCCCGGGCTCAGACCTGGACGATCGGCTCCCGGGTGAACAGCCTGCCTAGCGCGGGAGCGTTCACCCGGCGGTCGGCGAGCCTCAGCCCCTCCCACACGGTCACTTGGTTGGCCGTGAGCACCGGCTTGGCCAGGGCCTTCTCCAGCAGACCGACGTACGCGGCCGTGTGCAGCGCGGTGTCCGGCAACAGCACCGCCTCCGCGCCGGAGGCGTCCGCGGCGCCGGCCAGCCCCAGCACCTCCTCCTCGCCCCAGGTGCCGACCTCCGCCGCCGTGACGATCCCCGACGGGCGCACCCCGGTCACCTCCAGGCCGCCGGCCCGCAGGAAGTCGGCGAACAGCGCGGCCACGTCGTCGGGGTAGGTCGCGCCGACGGCGACCCGTCGTACGCCCAGCTCGCGGGCCGCGTGCACGAAGGCGAACGACGTCGAGGAGGCGGGCATGCCGGCCAGCCGGGCCAGGGTGCGCACCTGGTCCCGGGCGCCCTCCCAGCCGTGCACGAAACTCCCGCTGGTGCACGCCCACACCACCGTCTCCACGCCCGTGAGCCGCAGCGCCGCCACGCCCGCCGCGAGCCGCCGCTCCGAGCCCATCTCGCGCAGCGCGTCCACCCGGTGCGCGTCCTCGCCGATGTCGGTGTGGACCAGGTCCAGCCGGACATCGCTGCCGAGGAGCTGTTCCATGCGCGGGTAGTCGTCCTCGCCGGAGTGTCCGGGGTAGAGGAATCCGAGTGCGGTCATGACGCCCCTTCTTGGTGTTCCTGCTCTTCGTCCGGCAGTACGGGCCAGTCGCGCGCGGCCTCGTCCAGCAGGGCCTGATACGGCCCCACCGCTCGAGTACCCAGCCGGCGCAGCGCCGCCCACATCGTGACCTGGTTGGCGGACAGCACCGGGATGCGCAGCTCCGCCTCCAGCTGGGGGATCACGTCGTAGGTCGGCAGATTGGTGCAGGAGATGAAGAGCGCGTCGGCGCTGCCGGGGCGGACCGCCTGCCGGGCCATGGCGACGACGTCCCGGTACGGCACCTGCCAGATGTGCCGGGTCAGTCCCATGAAGGCGCACCCGGTGACCTGGACGCCGGCCTCGGCGACGAACTCCTCCAGCACCCGGGTCACGGAGACCGTGTACGGCGTGACCAGCGCGACCCGGCGGATGCCCAGCTCGGCCAGCGCCTCCAGCAGCGCCCCGGACGTCGTCACCGAGGGCGGGGCGCCGGCGAGGCTCATCGCCGCGCACATCGCCCGCTCCCCGGCGATCCCGCCGACGAAACTGCCGGAGGTACAGGCGTAGGCGACGACCTCGGGGGCGACGGCGGTCAGCGCGCGGACCGCATCACCGAGCGTCTCGTGCTCGCTGACCAGCCGGGCCAGGTCCAGGCTCACCTCGACCGGCACGAACGGGGTGCGGGTCAGATGCAGCGACACCTCGTCGGGCACCCAGCGCCACAGCTCGCGGTCGAGGGCGAAGTCGAAGGGGGCCACCACGCCGACACCCCGCTGGGGGCGGGGTCCGCCGAGAAAGGAAACGTCCATGGCAGGCACCGGCCTCACACTGAGTGGACGAGTGGGCAACGGATCGCGAGTACGCCCGTGTTGACGAAGGTAGGTTCGGGTGCGAGCGTGGTCAATCCGCGCATGTCAGACGCTCGGGAGCCGCCCCGCATGACGCCGACACGCCCCACCCTGCTGATTCTGGACGCCGATCCGCCGCCCCGGCTCGGCCGCCTCACCGGACGCGCCCGGGTCGTACGCACGGACGCCGCGCACCTGGCCGAGCGGCTGCCCGGGGCGGACGTCCTGCTGGTCTGGGACTTCACCTCGCACGCGGTGCGCGAGGCCTGGCCGGGGGACGGCCCGCGGCCGCGCTGGGTGCACACGGCGAGCGCGGGCGTGGACCATCTGATGTGCCCGGAGCTGGCCGCGTCGGACACGGTGGTGACCAACGCGCGCGGGATCTTCGACCAGGCGATCGCCGAGTACGTGGCGGCCCTCGTGCTGGCGGTCGCCAAGGACCTGCCGCGCACGCTGGAGGACCAGCGCGAGCGGGCCTGGCGGCACCGGGAGAGCCGGCGGGTGGCGGGCACGCGCGCGTGCGTGGTCGGCTCGGGTCCGATCGGCCGGGCGATCGTACGCACCCTGAAGGCTCTCGGCGTGACGACGGCACTGGTCGGGCGGGTCCCGCGGACCGGCATCCACGGCCCGGCCGACCTGGACCGGCTGATCTCCCGCGCTGACTGGGTGATCGCCGCCGCGCCGCTGACCGAGCAGACGCACGGCATGTTCGACACCCACCGGTTCGGCGTGATGCAGCCGTCCGCGTTCTTCGTGAACGTCGGACGCGGGCAGCTCGTCGACGAGGACGCCCTCGCCCAGGCGCTGACCCGGCGCTGGATCTCGGGCGCCGCGCTGGACGTGTTCACCACCGAACCCCTGCCCGAGGACAGCCCGCTGTGGGGTCTGCCCGGGCTGATCGTCTCCCCGCACATGAGCGGCGACACGGTCGGCTGGCGGGACGAACTGGGCGAACAGTTCGTGGAGTTGTACGAGCGGTGGGCAGCGGGCAGATCACTGGTGAACGTGGTCGACAAAAAACGTGGTTACGTGCCCGGTCACTGACCCCTGGGAGGGTGCATGCAGCTCACCGACCTGACCGCCGTCCGGCTCCTCGACGGTTACCGCAAGGGCGAGTTCAGTCCGGTGGAGGTGACCGAGGAGGCCCTCGAGCGGGCCCGGCGGGCCCAGCCGCGGGTGAACGCGTTCGTCCGGCTCACCGAACAGGACGCGCTCGCCCGGGCCCGGGAGTCGGAGCGGCGCTGGCGGCGCGGCGAACCGGCCGGGCTGCTCGACGGGGTGCCGGTGACCGTGAAGGACATCCTGCTGATGCGCGGCCACCCGACCCTGCGCGGCTCCACAACCGTTTCCCAGCAGGGGAGTTGGCACGAGGACGCCCCCTCGGTGGCCCGGCTGCGCGAGCACGGCGCGGTGTTCCTCGGCAAGACGACGACCCCCGAGTTCGGCTGGAAGGGCGTGACGGACTCCCCACTGTCGGGCATCACCCGCAACCCGCACGATGCGTCCCGCACCGCGGGCGGCTCCAGCGGGGGCAGCGCGGCGGCCGTCGCGCTCGGCGCGGGCCCGCTGTCGCTGGGCACGGACGGCGGCGGCAGCATCCGTATCCCGGCCGCGTTCTGCGGTATCTTCGGGCTGAAGCCGACGTACGGCCGGGTGCCGATCTATCCGGCGAGCCCGTTCGGCACGCTGTCGCACACCGGTCCGATGACCCGGGACGCGGTCGACGCGGCACTGCTGCTCGACGTGATCGGCGGCCCCGACCCGCGCGACTGGTCGGCCCTGCCGCCCGCGCCGGGCTCCTTCACCGAGGCCCTGAAGGCGGGCGTGAAGGGGCTGCGGGTGGCCTACTCACCCACGCTGGGCGGCCAGGTGGCGGTCCAGCCGCGGGTCGCGGCGGCGGTACGGCGGACGGTGGCGCGGCTCGCCGACCTCGGGGCGTACGTCGAGGAGACCGACCCGGACTTCAGCGACCCGGTGGAGGCGTTCCACACCCTGTGGTTCACCGGCGCGGCCCGGCTCACCGAGCGTTTCCCGCCGCACCGGCGGCAGCTGCTGGATCCCGGGCTGCGGGAGATCTGCGCCCAGGGCGCCCGGTACGGCGCGCTGGACTATCTGGCCGCGGTGGACGTCCGCATGGACCTCGGCCGCCGTATGGGGCGCTTCCACGAGACGTACGACCTGCTGGTGACGCCGACGCTGCCGGTGACGGCGTTCGAGGCGGGCGCCGAGGTGCCGGCGGGTTCGGCGCACCGGCGCTGGACCGGGTGGACGCCGTTCACCTACCCCTTCAACCTGACCCAGCAGCCCGCGGCGACCGTCCCGGTGGGGACGGACGGCGACGGGCTGCCGGTGGGAATGCAGCTCGTCGCCGCCCGGCACCGGGACGATCTGGTGCTGCGGGCGGCGCACGCGCTGTACGAGGCGGGGGTCCCGCTCTCCGGGAGCGTCACGCCCGCCGGAAGCTGAGCGTCTCCCCCGCCGCCCCCGTCCGCCACAGGTCGTTGCAGGCCTCGGCCATCGCGTCGAGGCCCTCGGTCACCTGGCCCCAGACGATGCCCGGCACCCAGCCGACGTCGCCGTTGAGCAGCAGGTTGTTGCGTTCGTAGAACAGGGCCAGGTCGACGACCGTGCTGCCGGGACGGACCTCGCGGTCGTAGCCGTAGGCCTTCGTGCCCAGTTCGGCGCCGGCGAAGGAGAAGTAACAGAGGTCGCCGGGAATCGGGGTGACCGTCGGGTTCTCCAGTGGGGGTTCGGTGGAGGCGAACGGCGGGAAGAGGGCGTAGATCTCGTTGCGGGCGTATTTGGCGTGGTAGACGTCGCCCGAAAGGGGCAGCGCCTCCCACACCGCCTCGCAGGTCAGGGGCGCGCGGTCGGTGAGGAGGCGGGCCGTGCAGTGCACGTCCCGCTTGTCGAGTGAGACGGTGACGAATCGATCGGCCATGAAATCCAGGGTGCATAGCCCGGGTGCGCTTGGGTAGCCGCGCCGCCATGGCTCCACCACTTGGGAACGACGTACACACATTCCGGTCGGAACACAGACGCACCCGGCGGTCCGTGCTCGGCGGCCTCGCGGCCCTCGGTGCACTGGGGGCCGCCGGGTGCACACGGGTGGCCTCCGCGTCGGACAAGCCCGGCGGTGACCTGCTGGAACGGCTGCGCGCGCAGGGGGTCGTACGGCTCGGGATCGCCGGGGAGATCCCCTTCGGGTACATCGACAAGGACGGCCATCTCACCGGTGAGGCACCCGAGTTGGCGAAGGCCGTCTTCAAGCGGCTCGGGGTGGACCGGGTGCAGCCGGTGCCCACCGAGTTCGGCTCGTTGATCCCCGGTCTGAACTCGCAGCAGTTCGACGTCGTCGCGGCCGGGATGTACATCAATCCCGAGCGGTGCCAGCAGGTGATCTTCGCGGATCCGGACTACCAGATGCTGGACTCGTTCATCGTGCGCAAGGGCAATCCCAAGGGGCTGCACTCCTACCGGGACGTCGTCGCGAAGAAGGCGAAGTTCGCCATCGGCACCGGGTACGCCGAGATCCAGTACGCCGTCGAGGCGGGGTACAAGGAGAGCGACATCCTGATCGTCCCGGACCAGGTGGCCGGGCTGAACGCCGTGGAGGCCGGGCGTGTCGACGTCTTCGCCGGAACGGCGCTCACCACCCGCGCGGTGGTGAAGAAGTCGGCCAAGGCGGAGGCGACCGAGGCCTTCGCCCCCCTGGTGAAGGGCAAACCGCACGTCGACGGCGGGGGGTTCGCCTTCCGGCCGACCGAGACACGGCTGCGGGACGCCTTCAACACCGAGCTGCACGCGCTGAAGAAGAGCGGGGAGCTGTTCCGGATCCTGCGGCCCTTCGGTTTCACCCGGGCCGAGATGACCGGCCTCACCGCGAAGGAGCTGTGCGGCGGATGACCCCGGGACTGTGGGAACTCGTACTGAAGGGCGTGTGGACCACCGTCCAGCTGCTGGTGTTCAGCGCGCTGCTGGCCGCGGCCGTGTCCTTCGCCGTCGGCATCGCGCGCACCCACCGGCTGTGGATCGTGCGCTTCGTGGCCGGCTTCTACACCGAGGTGTTCCGCGGCACCTCGGCACTGGTGATGATCTTCTGGGTGTACTTCGTGCTGCCGCTGGTCACCGGCTGGCAGCTGGTGCCGATGTGGGCGGGCACGCTGGCGCTCGGGCTGACCTACGGCGCCTACGGCTCGGAGATCGTGCGCGGCGCGCTGAACGCGGTCGACCCGGCGCAGAAGGAGGGCGGGACGGCGCTCAGCTTCACGCCCTGGCAGCGGCTGCGGCTGATCGTGCTGCCGCAGGCGGTGCCGGAGATGATCCCGTCCTTCTGCAATCTGCTGATCGAGCTGCTCAAGGGCACCGCGCTGGTGTCGGTCATGGGCATGGGCGATCTGACGTTCAGCGCGAATCTGGTGCGCCTCGCGTTGCAGCAGAGCGCGCAGATCTACACGTACGTGCTGCTGATCTACTTCGCGATCGCCTTCGTGCTCACGCGGCTGATGCGCGCGCTGGAGATACGGCTGAAGGCCGGGGTCGGCAAGGATCCCGGGACCGAGTGGGCGGCGCGTGAGCTGAAGCGCGCGCAGACGACCGGAGTGGGAGGTGGTGGCGTATGACCTGGGACTGGAACGCCGTGCGGGACTTCATGCCGCAGTTCTGGCACGGGCTGCTGGTCACCCTGCAGATCCTGGCCCTCGGTTCGCTGCTCTCGTTCACGCTCGGCCTGGTGTGGACCCTGCTGATGCGGACGCCGAGCCGGTGGGTGCGCTGGCCCGTCGGGGTGGTCACCGAGTTCGTGCGCAACACCCCGCTGCTGGTCCAGCTGTTCTTCCTGTTCTACGTGCTGCCCGAGTGGGGCCTGACCTTCTCCGCGCTGGCCACCGGCGTCTTCGCGATCGGCCTGCACTACTCGACGTACACGATGCAGGTCTACCGGGCCGGTATCGAGGCGGTGCCCGTCGGCCAGTGGGAGGCCGCGACGGCGCTGAACCTGCCCCGCCGGCGGACCTGGACCGCGGTGATCCTGCCGCAGGCGATCCGCCGGGTGATCCCCGCGCTCGGCAACTACGTGATCGCCATGCTCAAGGACACCCCGTTGCTGATGGTGATCACCGTGCTGGAGATGCTCGGCCGGGCCCGGCTCTTCTCCCAGCAGCACTTCCAGTTCACCGAGCCCCTCACCGTGATCGGTGTGGCCTTCGTCCTCATCTCCTTCCCGGCATCCCTGCTGCTGCGAGCCCTGGAGCGACGCCTTGTCCGTTGAACCCCATACGAACGAAGCCCGTACGAAGTCCCCTGCCACGTCCCCGGTCACCGGCGCCGCGCCGGGCGAGCTGATCCGGCTGGACAAGGTCACCAAGCGCTTCGGCACGAACACCGTCCTCGACCAGCTGGACTTCTCCGTCCAGCCCGGCAGGCACGTGACCCTGATCGGCCCCTCCGGCTCCGGCAAGACCACGATCCTGCGGCTGCTGATGACCCTCACCCAGCCGGACGAGGGCACGATCACGGTCGACGGGCAGCTGCTGTTCCCGGCGCCGGAGAAGCAGGTCCGGGAGGTCCGCAAGAAGATCGGGATGGTGTTCCAGCACTTCAACCTGTTCCCGAACATGACCGTGCTGCGGAACATCACCGAGGCTCCGGTGCAGGTCCTCGGGCTGTCCGCGGACGAGGCCGAGGCGCGCGCCCGGGAGCTGCTGGAGCTGGTGGGGCTGGCCGACAAGTGCGACGCGCGGCCGACCCGGCTGTCCGGCGGGCAGCAGCAGCGGGTGGCGATCGCCCGGGCGCTGGCGATGCGGCCGCGGGTGCTGCTGCTGGACGAGGTGACCTCCGCGCTCGACCCGGAACTGGTCGCGGGCGTCCTCGACCTGCTCAGGGACATCGCGCGCAGCACCGACATCACGATGCTCTGTGTGACCCACGAGATGGGTTTCGCCCGGGACATCTCCGACCAGGTCCTGATGTTCGACGACGGCCGCGTCATCGAGGCGGGCCCGCCGGAGAAGATCTTCAGTGATCCGGAGCAGGACCGCACGAGGGAATTCCTCAGCGCAGTCCTCTGACTACGAGGTGTGAAGACGGGAAGGGGCGAGGTCCAGGCGATGGATGATGCCTTTGGCATATGCCAGCGGGTTTGCCGCGCAGTTGGGAGCGGGCGGCGAACACCACAATCTCGCCAACCCCCTCTCCCCACCGGCCCTTTGCCCGATATCGTGGTACCGATCCGCCGACCGGATTTCGCGGCCAGACAGGCGAGCACTGACAGGCGAGCGCAGGGGGAACACCGTGGCGCTGATGCACGAGCCGACCGCCCCGTACCACTCCGCCCAGGACGCGCTGCGCGTACTGGAGACCGTGGCCCGCCACTCCGCCGGCGTCACCGACACCGAGCTGGCCCGCCGCACCGGCTTCAGCGCCGAGCGGCTCACCGCGCTGCTGCGCATGCTGCGCCGCGAGGGCTACGTCGAGCAGATCACCGACGGGGCGTACGTCACGGGCGACACCCTGCGCCGGCTCACCTCGGCGCACGACCGCGAGCGGGCCCTGCGCGACAAGCTCCAGCACACCCTGGACCGGCTGCGCGACTCGGTCGGCGCGGCGGTCTACATCAGCCGGTACGTCGACGGCGAGGTCAAGGTCACCCAGTACGCGGCGGGCCCGGGCACCCCGGCGGTGAACGAGTGGGTGGACTTCCGCTACTCCGCGCACGCCACCGCCGTCGGCAAGAGCCTGCTGACCCAGCTCGACCACAACGCCCGGCGCGACCACCTCTCCCGGCACAAGATGGCCCGCCTCACCTCGCGGACCATCACCAGTGACAAGCTGCTGCTCTCGCGCCTGGAGTCCCAGCCGCCGACGGTGCCGGTGCTCGACCTCCAGGAGTACGCGGTCGGCACGGTCTGCGCGGCCGTCCCGATCACCGCGGGCTCCTCCGTGGGCTGCCTGGCCCTGTCGCTCCCGGTGGAGCACGCACACCGGCTGAAGCAGGCGGCGGACGCGCTGAACCGCAGCGCGGCACCGGTGCTGCTGTCGCTCACCCTGTAGGCGGTCACGAGCACCCCTCAGGACCAGGTAGTATTTTCTTCGTCGCCAGCCGCGGGAAGAAAATGAACGCGGTCGGCGGGAGTCATGCGCCGCTAGCTCAGTTGGTTAGAGCAGCTGACTCTTAATCAGCGGGTCCGGGGTTCGAGTCCCTGGCGGCGCACAGATGAAGGGCCCTTCGCGGAAGCGAGGGGCCCTTCGGCGTCCTCGCAAGTGAGTCTGCGGTAGCCCGGCTCCCCCGGCGGTCGCCACCACACCGGGTCGGCGCACGCGTACCCCTCCCGCCGGAGCAAGGCCCGGTGGATCTTGTTCGTCGCCGTCACCGGCATCCGCCCGACCACCCGCACGAACCGGGGCGCCATCTTCGTGCCCAGGTCCGGCTGGGCCGCCAGGAACTCCGCGAAGTCCGCGGGATCGAAGGACCCGGCGACCGTCGCCATCACCTGGTCCCCGGTCACCGGGTCCGGCACCCCGTACACGGCGACGGCCGCCGCGCCCGGATACCGGGCGACGATGTTCTCGATCATCGCGGCGGCCAGGTTCTCCCCGTCGACGCGGATACGGTCGTCCGTGCGGCCCGCGAAGTACAGGTAGCCGGCGCCGTCCCGGTAGAAGAGGTCACCGGTCCAGTACGCCCCGCCCCGGCGCCGCTCGGCCTCCGCGGCCGGGTTGCGCCAGTACCCCTCGAAGGGGTTCGGGCCCCGGTTGACCAGCTCTCCTATCGCCTGTTCCCCGTTGAGCAGCCGCCCGGCCGCATCGAGGACGGCCGGCGGGCACTCGCGCTCGGTGGCCGGATCCAGCACCACCAGTCCGGGTGTCGCCGGACCCACCGCACCCGCGGGCGTCCCCGGCGCCCACTGGATCGCCGCCCCGCCCTCGGAGGACCCGTACCCCTCCACCAGCCGCACCCCGAACCGCCGCTCGAAGGCCGCCGCGTCCACCGCGCCGGCCTCCGTGCCGAAGCCCGTGCGCAGCGGATTGTCCCGGTCGTCGGCGCGCTCCTCGGTGGCGAGGACGTACTGGACGGCCCGGCCGACATAGGTGAAGTAGGTCGCGCGGTAGCGGCGCACGTCGGCGAGGAACCCGGACGCCGAGAAGCGCCGGCGCAGCGCCACCCCGGCCCCGGCCGCCAGCGCGGGCGCCCAGTCGGCGATCACCGCGTTGCCGTGGAACATCGGCATGCAGATGTAGTGCACGTCGTCCGCGCGGACCCCGAACTGCCGGACCAGGGCCTGCCCGGCCGCCGCCAGCCGCCCCTGGGAGCAGATCGCGGCCTTGGGGGCGCCGGTCGAGCCGGAGGTGAAGTACAGCAGCATCCGGTCGGCCGGGGTGGCCCGCGAGGGATCGGGTACGGCGTCGGCGTAGGGGGCGAGGAGGGCCGCGTACTCCTCGTCGTCCGTCACGAGAAGGCGCACACCGGGCAGCTCCAGGCCCGCCAGCAGCGGCAGCCGGGCCCGCTCGGTGACCAGCACCGGGCACTCGGTGTGCAGGATGTCGCGGGCCAGTTCGGGGCCCCGGCGCGTGGGGTTGATCCCGGCGACGGCCGCGCCGGCGAGGGCGGCGGCGCCGAGCCACAGCGGGAACTCCTCGGTGTTGTCGAGGAGCACCCCGACATGCCGTACGGCGTCCGGGGGCAGCAGGTCGGCCAGCAGGGCGGCCCGGGCGGCGGCGCCCGCGGCCACCTCGTGCAGCGTCAGCAGCCGTTCCTCGCACCACAGCCCCGGCCGGTGGTCACCCCACCGCGCCGCGACCAGCTCGGCGACCGTGCGTGTCGTCAGCCCCATGACCGCGCAAGATAACTGACATTGCGTCAGATGTGGAGGGTCACGGCATCGGGGTCCGGCTGGTCCGCCGGGCGCGGCGGACCAGCCGGAAGGCGGCGCACCCGGCGCCCCGGGCGCCCGGCCTACGGGGAACCCCGGCTTCCGTGCCGTACCGGCGCGCTGCTCAGAACGTGACGTCCGAGCAGGCGTAGAACGCGTTGCCCGTGTCGGCGATCGTCCACACCGCGAGGATGACGTGGTGCCCGCTCAGGCCGGAGGGCAGGGTGCCGCTGTGGCTGAGGGTGGCCGGCGGGCGCTGGCCGTTGTACGGCACCGTCAGGAACGGGGTGGTGTCGAGGTCCGAGCGGGACAGGGCGTGGTTCTGGTCCCAGCCCTGTTTGGTGACGTAGTACTTGAAGTCCGTCGTGGCGTGCATGGCGGTGAACTGCCAGCGGAAGGTGTACGTCTGGCCGCCCGTCACCTTGGTGGTGGGCCAGGCCCCGCCGGACGGCGTGGTCGGTGAGCTGAGCTGGGCGAACCGGCTCAGGCCACCGTTGCAGATCTGGCCGTCGGCGGGTCCCGCGGCCGGGAAGCCCTTGGGACCCTCGACGCTCTGCGGCTCGTACTGGATGTCACCGCAGCCCGTCACCGTGCCGTTGGCGCAGAGTTTCTGCCTGCTGACGGGGAGGTCGGTGTAGCCGTGCCCGCTGGCGCCGCCGGTGGAGAGCGCGAACGCGCCGGCGGTCACCACCCCGAGCACGACCGCGGACAACTTGGTCTTGGTGCGCATGCTGCCGCTCCTCGAGAACGTGGGGAGTTCAGTGAGCCGTGCAGGTAGGTCTAGACCAAGTCCCAGATTATTGCCGCGAGTTGACTGTGTCCATACAAACGCGTGCCGTCCCGGTCCCGGGGCGGCTACGCCGGCTCCGCGCGCCCCGAGCAGAAGGCGACCGTCAGGTCCCGCACCAGCACCTTGCGCTCGTAGTCGTCGAGGTCGACCAGGCCGCGCACGGTCAGCCGGGTCACCGTGTCCTCGACCGAGTCCACCACCGAAGTGACCATGCCGGCCCGCTGCCGGGCGTCCAGCTGGGCGATCCGGCGCCGGTGCATCGCGGGGGCGACCTCGGGCGCGTACTCCACCCGGACCGGCTGCACCGAGAACACCTCCACCCCGACCGGCGCGGCCTCCGCCGCCACCAGCCGGGTCAGCGCGTCCCCGGCCGCCGTCGGCCCGCCTCGCGTCCCGCCCGTCTGCTCCACCGGCACCCGGGCCAGCGCCGCCTCCACGCACTCGCGCAGATACGTCTCGTGGTCCTCGATGCCGAGCATCGCCCGCGCGGTGTCCCGCACCCGCCACACCACCCGCACCACCACCCGCAGCTCCACCCCGTCGGGATCCGCCGCCGGCATCGCCTCGCTGCGCCAGTGCCGCAGCCGTACGTCCACCCGGCGGCGCAGCAGCAGCGGGTTCACCCAGAGCAGCCCGGTGCGCCGGACCGTTCCCCGGTAGCGGCCGAACAGGTCGAGCACCCAGGCCCGCCCGGTCCGCCCCCGGGCCAGCCCGCCGAAGCCGGCCAGCCCAAGCGCCCCGGCTCCCGCGTACGCCGCCCACTGCGCCGGACCAAGGGCCGCGCCGGCGGACGCGGGCAGCCTGAGCGCCGCCGTCACGAACGGCGGGAGCAGCCCCGCCCACCAGGAGGTCGCCACGCATCCGGTGACCCCGCACGCTCCGGCGAGCACCCCGGCCGCCCCCGGCAGCACCCGCGCCGGGCGCTCGGCCAGCTCCGGGTCGACCTCCGGCAGGGGCCGGCCGCGCACCGGTGCCGTACGCCTGGTGCGCGGCTGTTCGCCGGTGCCCTGCCGGCGGCCCACCACGGCGGGTTTGAGCGGCACCTTCACCGGGTTCACCGGGTCGGGGCCGTCACGGAAGAGCAGATGGACGGGGATCTCGGTGGTCGCCTCGTTCTGGATCAGCCGGGCCGGACGGCTGCCCGGCCCCATGGCGGCCTCCTCCAGTTCCTCGGATTCGGGTGGTGTGTGTGACGTGGTCGTATGCATGCGTGCCTCCAGCCTCCGCGCCAGGTGCGCCACGAACAGGGGGTCGAGCAGGGGGAGGGGACAGGGGACGAGAAGGGGGCGAGAACGGGACGGGTGAGGGACGGGCGGGGGTGGGGCCGGACTGCGGGGGACGGGCAGCCGGCCCGGGGAGGGATGGAAGGACGGGGACGTCAGAGGTCGGCAACGCGCTCCGGGGCCGCCTGCGCGAACAGCCGGCGCCAGGTCTCCGGGCCCGGGTAGCCGTCCGCCGCGCCGCCCCGCCAGCCCTGGGCGCGCTGGAAGGCCGCCACGGCACGGCGGTCCGCGTCGCTCCAACGCCGGCCGGGACCCTCGGGATAGAGGCCGCCGAACCCTTTCTCCACCAGCCGGCGGCCCAGTTGCAGGACGTGCGCGTTCTCCGCGCCCGGCAGGAACTGGTCCCGGCCCGGATAGCCGGACACCCCGTGCGCGGCGGGCCGGCTCCGGCCGGCGGCGCCCGGTGCGATGTCCTTGCCCTTGCCGGTGACGAGCAGGTTCCAGGTGCGCGGGCCGGGCAGCCCGTCGGCGGCGGCACCGGTCCAGCCCTGGGCCAACTGGAAGGCGCGGGTGGCCCGCCGGTCGGACTCGCTCCAGGCCGGGCCGGGACCCTGGGGGTAGAAGGAGCGGGCGCCCCGGGCCGTCAGCAGCCGGCCGAGCATGCTGACGTACTCGTTGCGGGCGCCCGGACCGAAGTGGGCGGCGCCCGGGTAGGCGGCGCCCCGGTAGGCGACCGCCTTGGCGCCGGCCGACTGCGTGCCCGCCGTGGCGGGGGCGACGCCCTTGTAGCGGTAGGGGACGTACTTGTCGGTGTTGCTCCAGTAGGGATAGGGCGTGCTCTGGCTGCGCGTTTGCGGGGGCGTCTGCTCGTAGACCGTGTAGTAGGTGTGCGTGTAGTCGGTCCAGCCGCCGAAGATCACGACGTGCGAGCCCTTCTCCGGGTTGTCGGGGTTGTGGTACAGCAGGATGTCGCCGGGCTCCAGCTCCTCCTTGGTGATCTTCACGCCGTACTGGTCGAGACTGCCGGTCCACTCGTTGCCGGCCAGGCTCCAGGCCATGGAGACATAGCCCGAGCAGTCCTGCCGGTAGCCGTCGGACCAGTAGCTGTCCATGCTGTACGGCACCTTTGCGGCCACCCAGATCTTGGCCCGGTTGATGATCTCGGCGCGGGTGGTGGTGGGGGTCCGGACGGCGCCGGGCTTGGCCGCCGGCCTGCCGCCCAGGCCGGACCTGGCGCCCTGCGGGGTCTCGGGCCCGCCGTCCCCGGGGACGTGGGGACGGTGCAGGGCGGGTCGGCCGGTGGTCAGGGCGGCGGCCGGGGCGGCCGCGCCGAGGACGGCGGACGCGGCGGCCACGACGGCGAGACCGCATACGGCCGGATGGACGCCGGGGCGGCCGGGCAGCAGGCGGAGGCGGGAAGCCACCCGGCCCGCCCGGCCCACTGGTCGCGCGTGAGCGCAGCCTGGGCAGTCACAGTCGCTCCCGGGGTCGAATTCGCCGAACACCGGAACAGTCATGCGATCTGCCTCACATTCGATGGAGGTTTGTCCGCGAGTGTGCACGTTGGTCAGTTTCCCAACTGTCGCCCCGACTGCCACTTTGACGGTCCGAATGATGTACACGGCCCTCCCCCGGGAGCCTCCGGCCACCTGGAGGTGGTCGAAGCCACCCCTCCAGGTCAGGTAGAGTTATCTCTGTCAGCAGGCGCCGCTAGCTCAGTTGGTTAGAGCAGCTGACTCTTAATCAGCGGGTCCGGGGTTCGAGTCCCTGGCGGCGCACGATGACGATGGCGAGCCACGTCCGCGAGAAACGCGGATTCGGCTCGCCATCTCTGTTACTGCGCGGCTTCGCCGCGCGCAGTGGGGGCTCTGCCGCCCACACCCCCTCGTCCGGAAAGCCCCCCGCACACGCGGGGGGCTTTCCGCATGCCCCGTTTGGCCGGTTACCCTCTGGCCATGGCAGCCCGGGACCTCCAGGAGCGGATCAAGAAGCTGATCGTCGACCGGCGGCTGCCCACGGGCGCCCCGCTGCCCACCGAGCCCGAGCTGATGGAGTACCTCGGGGCGAGCCGGAACTCGGTGCGGGAGGCGCTGAAGGCGCTCCAGGCGATGGGCATCGTGGAGATCCGGCACGGGTTCGGCACCTACGTCGGACCGATGTCGTTCGCGCCGATGATCGAGGGCCTGGCCTTCCGCACCGTCGCGGGGCACTACCGGGGCGAGGACTCCCTGCTGCAACTGCTGGAGCTGCGCGAGGCCGTGGAGACGGGGCTCGTGTCGCGGCTGGCCGGACGGCTGCCGGAGTCGGACCTCGTCGAGCTGGACGGGCTCGTGGACCGCATGGACCGTCAGGCCGCCGAGGGGGCGGGCCTCGCCGAGACCGACCGCGCCTTCCACGCCACCCTCTACCGAGGGTTGGACAACGTCCTGCTGAGCGAGGTGCTGGAGGCGTTCTGGGACGCCTTCCACCGGGTGCAGCGGGATCTGGTGGACGTGCCGCAGGACCCCCGGGTCACCTGCCACCAGCACCGGGAGATCCTGGACGCGGTCCGGTCCGGGGACTCGCTGCGGGCGGAGCGGGCCATAAGGGACCACTTCGGCAACATCCGCGTCCGCCTCGCCACCACCGGCGCACCCCGTCCTCCGAAGTCCACCGGCGCACCCCATCCTCCCGAGTCCCACCCGCGCCGCAATGAACGGGTTTGACCGGTAAACACCACGTTTCGCGTCTTGCGATCATGCGGAGCGCCGTAGAACCCTGGATGTCCAAGCTGACGCCGATTGGCGGCAGTTGGGGGGAAGAATCCGGTTGCTGACCGACGGGGAGTAGGACCCGTCATGAATCGGTGCCGAGGGGGGCATCATGCAACCGGAAGGTCGCGGTCCTGTGTCCGAGGCGTGGGGGAGACGCGGGGGCCGCGCGCCTGCCACCGATTCCGTGCGCGCGGGCCGAGGGGGGCCTGCCGGGCGGAAAGGACCGACACAACACGCGGTGACCTGCGTGTGGGGGGAATGCTCATGACGTCGACGCCGCCGGGCGCCGGGCAGAGCCACGCTCACGACGACCCGTCACAGACCACACGGCTCAGGGCGGTCGGCCACCGGACGGGCCAGTTCCGCCGGATACGGACGAGCCTGCCGAGATACGACTACGAGCACTACAGCCGGCTCGCGGGCCCGCTCACCCAGCCCGACCCGACCGAGCCGTACACCGTGCAGTACCGCTCGCTGCTGTCGCAGGAACCGCATCGCATACGTGCCGCGCTCATGCTGGGCGCCGCTCCGGTCCTCTCTCTGGTCCTGCTGTTCTGGCTGCTGCGTCCGGAGCACTGGACCCACCGCGACTACCCCGCCTACGACTTTCTGCCGGCGCTCGACACCGTCATGCTCGTCTCGATCGGCCTGATCGAGTTCTTCCGCTGCATGAACGTGCTGTCCAACGCGCACGCCACGCTGGTCGCCCGCGACCCGGTCCCGGTGGTCCCGCAGAACGGGACCCGCGTCGCCTTCCTCACCTCCTTCGTGCCCGGCAAGGAGCCGCTGGCGATGGTGACGAAGACCCTTCAGGCGGCGGTGCGGCTGCGGCACCGGGGCCTGCTGCACGTGTGGCTGCTGGACGAGGGCGACGACCCGGCCGTCAAGCAGGTCTGCGCCCGGCTCGGCGTGCACCACTTCACCCGCAAGGGCGTCGAGAAGTGGAACCGGCCCAGGGGCCCGCACCGCGCGAGGACCAAGCACGGCAACTACAACGCCTGGCTGGAGGCGCACGGCGACGCGTACGACTTCTTCGCCTCCGTCGACACCGACCACGTCCCGCTGCCCAACTACCTGGAGCGGATGCTCGGTTACTTCCGCGACCCGGACGTCGGCTTCGTCATCGGCCCGCAGGTCTACGGCAACTACGACACGTTCGTCACCAAGGCCGCCGAGTCCCAGCAGTTCCTCTTCCACGCGCTGATCCAGCGCGCCGGCAACCGCTACGGCGCCCCGATGTTCGTCGGCACGTCCAACGCCGTACGGATCAGGGCGCTCAAGCAGATCGGCGGGCTGTACGACTCGATCACCGAGGACATGGCGACCGGCTTCGAGATGCACCGGGCCAGGAACCCCGCGACGGGCCGGAAATGGAAGTCCGTCTACACCCCGGACGTGCTCGCCGTCGGCGAGGGCCCGAACGCCTGGACCGACTTCTTCACCCAGCAGCTGCGCTGGTCCCGGGGCACCTACGAGACGATCCTCAAGCAGTACTGGAAGGGCCTGTTCACGCTCGGGCCGGGCAAGCTCTTCAACTACACGATGATGATCATCTTCTATCCGATGTCCGCCCTCAACTGGATCCTCGCGGCGCTGAGCTGCGCCCTGTTCCTGGGCCTGGGCGCCTCGGGTGTGAACATCGACCCGACCGTGTGGCTGATGCTGTACGGCAACGCCTCGGCGCTCCAGATCGGGCTGTACATCTGGAACCGGCGGCACAACGTCTCCCCGCACGAGCCGGAGGGGTCCGGCGGCGTGGCGGGCATGGTGATGTCCGCCCTGTCCGCGCCCGTCTACGCGCGCTCCCTCATGGACGCCGTACTGCGCCGCAAGAGCAAGTTCGTGGTGACGCCCAAGGGCGAATCGGCCAGCCCCGACACGCTGTTCGGGACCTTCCGGATCCACTGGTTCTTCATCCTGGTCTTCGCCGGCTCGCTCGGCGCCGGCTTCGCGCTCGGGCACTCGCAGCCCGCGATGATCGTCTGGGCGGCGCTCGCGCTGCTGATCACCGCCTCACCGATCTTCGCCTGGCGGTACACGCTGCGGCAGGAGAGGCGCAGGCCGGTGGCGGCCGCCGAACCGCAGGACGCGGTGCCCGCCGGGTACACCGCGCGGCGGCCCGCCTGGGCCGGTCCGGCCGAGGACCACGAACAGACCATGCAGATCGCTCTCGGCGGACCGGGGGGACGTAAGGAATGAAGCAGCAGGCCGGCCGTCGTCGCGCCCGTCGCCTCGCGATAGGCACGGCGGTGGTACTCGCCCTGGCCGGGATGGACGGGCCGTGGGTCTACCGCTTCGGCACCGAGCAGTACCACCAGTACAAGATCAACAGACCCGAGTACAAGGCCGCGAACGGCCACTGGGACATCATCGAGTTCCCCAAGGAGTACCGCCAGGACACCATCCACGCGTCCCTGCTGCGTACCGGGAAGATCCTGATGATCGCGGGCTCGGGCAACAACCAGGACAACTTCGACGCCAAGAGGTTCGACACCCGGATCTGGGACCCGGTCAAGGGCACGATCAAGAAGGTGCCCACCCCGGCCGACCTCTTCTGCACGGGTCACACCCAGCTCGGCAACGGCGACATCCTGATCGCCGGCGGCACCAAGCGGTACGAGAAGCTCAAGGGCGACGTCAAGAAGGCGGGCGGCGTCATGATCCTCTACAACGAGAACCCGGACAAGCCGATGACGCTGCCGGCGGGCACCCGGTTCACCGGCAAGCAGAACGGCAGGACGTTCGTCTCCCAGGACCCGGTCCTCGTCCCGCGCGCGACGAAGGTCTTCGACCGGACCGGCAAGTGGCTGCGGAACAACCCGGGTTACGGCCGGGTCTACGTCGAGGCCCCGCGCGCAGGCACCGAGTACGAGACCGGCACCCAGGACAACTACCGGATCCAGGGCCTGGCCGGCGCCGACGCGCGCAACACGTACGGCATCGCGCAGAAGCTCGCCCTCGACAAGAAGGACTTCGAGGGGATCAAGAACGCCTACGAGTTCGACCCGGTCGCCGAGCGGTACATCAAGGTCGACCCGATGAACGAGGCCCGCTGGTATCCGACGCTCACGACGCTGTCGGACGGGAGGATCCTCAGCGTCTCGGGTCTGGACGACATCGGTCAGCTGGTGCCGGGCAAGAACGAGATCTTCGACCCGGCGACGAAGAAGTGGACGTACACGCAGAAGACCCGGCAGTTCCCGACCTATCCGGCGCTGTTCCTGATGCAGAACGGAAAGGTCTTCTACTCGGGGGCGAACGCGGGGTACGGGCCGGACGACGTCGGCCGGGATCCCGGGATCTGGGACGTGGACACCAACCGGTTCACGAAGCTGCCCGGACTCGGCGACCCGGACATGATGGAGACCTCCGCGACCGTGCTGCTGCCGCCGGCGCAGGACGAGAGGTTCATGGTGGTCGGGGGCGGCGGTGTCGGGGAGTCGAAGCTGTCCAGCAGGAAGACCCGGCTCATCGGTCTGAAGGCCAGGGATCCCCGGTTCGTGGACGGGCCCGGGCTGGAGAAGGGCACTCGCTATCCGCAGACCTCGATCCTGCCCGACGACACGGTCCTGGTGTCCGGCGGCTCGCAGGACTACCGGGGGCGCGGCGACTCCAACATCCTCCAGGCGCGGCTGTACCACCCCGACAGCAACAGCTTCACGCGGGTCGCCGATCCGCTGGTGGGGCGCAACTACCACTCCGGGTCGATCCTGCTGCCGGACGGGCGGGTGATGTTCTTCGGCTCGGACTCGCTGTACGGGGACAAGGCGAACACCAAGCCGGGGACGTTCGAGCAGCGGATCGAGATCTACACCCCGCCGTATCTGTACCGGGACGCACGGCCCTCGCTCGGTGGCGGTCCGCAGACGATCGCCCGTGGCGCTTCGGGGACGTTCACGTCGAAGCAGGCGGCCGCCGTCAGGAAGGCGCGGTTGATGCGGCCGAGTGCTTCGACGCATGTGACGGATGTGGATCAGCGCTCGATCGCGCTGGACTTCAAGGTGTCCGGGGACAGGATCACGGTGACGGTGCCGACGAACCGGAATCTGGTGCCGTCGGGGTGGTACATGCTGTTCGTGGACGATGACCAGGGGACGCCCTCGACCGCGCAATGGGTCCGGGTTCCCTAGTGGCCGGGGCTCGGATCATGTGCCTGAGCAGGGGCGATGCGGACCGTCGGCGCGATGCCGACCGCCGGGCGGACCACGGTGACTACACGTCGCGGTCAGTCCGCAGGGCCGGGACGAGCCAGGAGTGCACCGGGGTCAGGTTCGGCAGCACCTGCCAGCCGTTGACGATCCAGACCAGCCGCCAGTACCGGTCGACCTCGGGATCGTGCGCCTCTTCGAACCGCCGGGCCATCCAGTCCCGGAACTCCTTGTCGGGAGTGCGCTCGAACACCTCGGCGAAGCGCTGGACAAGGTCGTCGACGACGGGTGCGGCCCTGTCGGTGAGCGGGTCGATGCCGGACTCCCTGGCTTCGGTCACCTGCCGCCGGGTGAAGGTCATCAGTTCCTCGCCGGCCTCGCTCTCGAGGGCGGGCGGGTGCCCGGCGGCCTGGCGCACGGCCATCCGGCGCATCCGGGCCCGGAACTCGTCGTCGCCGACCAACTCGGCGAGCTCCACCCAGGCGGCGACCTGTTCGCTGGACGGGTCGTCGGGGAGATCGGGAGTGGCGGCACGGATCATTGCCACGGCGGCAGGGTCGGCGTCGGCCGTGCCGAAGGTGCCCTCCACGAAGTCGTCGATCAGATGGCGACGCTCCTGGGCGGACAACTGCGTGAGCCTGTGCATGAGCTTGGTCTCCTCGGGATCGGAACCGCGTCCGGCCACGACTCGCAGCACGCTCCGACGCAGTTGCAGCCCCCGGATCTGGACGTCGATGGCGTCGGCGTGCGCAGCGGCGACTTCCGCCACCGAGAGCTCGCGGTCCATGACCCGCTGGATCGTGGCCAGGTCGATGCCCAACTCGCGCAGGGTGCACAGGAGTTCCAGGCGAAGCAGTGCGTCGAGGTCGTAGAGCCGATATCCGGCGGGACTTCGAGTGGTCGGCGCGACCACCCCCGAATCGGAGTAGAACCGGATGGTCCTCACGGACAAGCCGGTCCGGCGGGCCAGCTCCCCGATCGAATAGAGGGTCGTCGCGTCCATGGCCCCTACTCTGCTGTCTCCAGTCACTGGAGACTCAAGGCCGTTCCGCAGCCGGGCTCCGCCCGGGACGCCCGTGCTGTCACTTGCTGTTCTCGGCCAGGGCGAGCGCGTAACTCTCCCACCATTGCCCCGCCTTCGGGCCCCCCTTGCACGTCCCGTCCGACTCCCCCGGGCGCTTGACCCACAGGTAGGCGTCCACCAGGGGGTCGGCCGTCTTCGTCGTCGGGGTCTCTCCCAGGGCCCGGCCCGGCGGGTTGCACCAGCGTTGGGCCGGGTCGCCGGACGTGTAGGGGCCGTTGCCGTTTCTGCTGGTGTCGATGACGAAGTGCCGGCCGCCCACCTTGGCCGAGAGCTGCCTGCCGTAGGCGATGGAGTCCTGGGTGGAGTAGAAGTTGGAGACGTTGACGGAGAAGCCGTCGGCCTGGTCGACGCCGGCCTGCCGGAGGGGCTGGAAGATCTGGTCGGGGTGGCCCCAGCCGGCGTTGCCCGCGTCCAGGTAGACCTTGGTGTTCTTCAGGGACTTGAGCTTGGCGACCGCGCCCTTGAGGAGGTCGTAGCGCTCCTCGTGGAACTGGTCCGGGGTGCAGCCGTCCACGAGGTGGAGTACGGCGTCCGGTTCCAGGATCACGACGGCGGGGCGGTCCTCGATGCCCCGGGCCACGCCGTCGATCCAGGCGCGGTAGGCGTCGCCGTCGGCGGCACCGCCCTGCGAGTACTGGCCGCAGTCGCGGTGCGGGATGTCGTACAGGACGAGCAGGGCCGTGCGGTCGGCGTGCTGGGCGGCCTCGGTGAAGCCGCGGGCCTCCTGCTCCGGGTTCTCCGGGCCGATCCACTCCCCCACCGGCTGCCGGGCGATCTTCCGGATCTGTTCGCTCTCCGATGTCTTGCCGGCCTTGGTGGAGCCGGCGAGCCGGCGGGCCGCGGTGCCGTCCGGGTTCACCCAGAACGGGTCGGCGGACTTGGGCTGTTGGGTGATCGGGCCCCCCGGGTCGGCGTGCTGGTCCGCGCCGCCCCCCGAGGAGCAGCCGGCGAGCAGCAGTGCCGCCCCCAGCACCGCCGCCGCGGACGCCCGCGCGGTCGACCGGGCCCCCCTGCTGTCGTACATGCGATTCCCCCCTGGGCGCACTGGTCCGGGTGCCGCTCCATGCTGGCATATCGGGACGGTTCGCCACGAGGTCGCGTGGTGGGGCGCGCGGGGTCAGTGGGCGGTGCCCGTGAGGTAGGCGGAGACCACCACGTTGGCGGTGTAGCTGCGGGTGACGCGGTCGAAGGTGCCGCCGCAGGTGATCAGCCGGAGTTCGGCGCGGCCGGCCTGGTGGGGGCCGTAGGCCTGGTGGGCGTCGAAGTCGTCGCGGGGCAGTACGCGGACGTCGTCGACGGTGAACTCGGCGACCTTGCCGTCCGAGCGGACCACCCGGACCGTCACGCCCGGCCTGAGCGTGCTGAGCCGGTAGAAGACGGCGCGCCGGGTCTCGGTGTCGACGTGTCCGACCAGCAGGGCGGCGCCCTTCGCGCCGGGCCTGGTGCCGGCGCCGTACCAGCCGACCACCCCCGGCTGATCGAAGGGGGGCGGGTCGACGGCGCCCTCGGCGTCCAGGCCGCGGGCCACCACCGGTGCCCGCACACCGAGCCGGGGGATGTCGACGCGCTGGGGCAGTGCGTCTCCGAGCGGTGCGGCCGGGCGGGGCAGGGCGGCGCCGGCGACGAACACGTCACCGGTGTCCGGGCTGTCGGTGTGGTGCGGTACGCCCGTGATCTCTCGCCCCCACAGCCACAGCCCGAGCAGCAGCAGTGCCCAGGCCAGGACGGTGACCAGCCGGCCGGTTCCGGTGGTGGCGGGCCCGTGGTCGTCGGTCATGCCGGCCCGTCAGCGGGTGTGACGGCTGTTACGGCCCCGGTGGGCGCGCAGCCCGACGGCGAGCGCGGCGATGCCGGCGAGCCCGAGGCCGGTCACCGCCTGGGCGGCGCCGGGCCCGGACTCGCTGGTGGCCACGGTGGCGAAGTGCGTGGCGGTGCCGCCGCCGCCCGCGTGGACGGGGGCGACGGGCGAGGCGGCGTCGGTGGGCGGCCGGACGGGCCCGTCGGCCTGCCCCGTCCCCCGACCGGCCCCTGCGCCCCGGCCGGCCACCCTGATCGTCCCGGTGACGACGTGATCGGCGCAGATGACCTTCACGTCGTAGGCGCCCGGCGCGAGGGAGGAGCGGACGCGGGTGTCGCCGGACAGGGCGTCCCGGTTGCCGGTCAGCCGGGCGTCGGCGACGAACGCGGTCGAGACGGCGGTGCCCTCGGGTCCGGAGCAGCCGACGGCCCGTACCGCCACGTCGGTACCGGGTGCCGGGGAGGCAGGGGTCACGGAGACCGTGCCGGCGTCGGAGAACGAAGCGCCGTCGGCCGCGTGGGCAGACGGCGTGAGCGCGGTGACGGCCAGGATTCCGGTACAGACAGTGAGGCGAAGTGAGCCCATCGTGAACCTCCAGTTATCTGGAGGCTCCCCCGCACCGGGCGCCCCCGCATCCTCGGAAGGCGCCCGATTGCTCCATACGGGTGAGCCGGGGTTTGGGAACCCCGGCCGATCCGGTCTCAGACGAGGTCGACCAGGTCCGCGATGGAGTCGACGACCTGCGAGGGCCGGAAGGGGTGCTGGTCGACGTCGGCCGGCTGGGTGACCCCGCTGAGCACCAGGAACGTGCGCATCCCGGCCTCCAGTCCCGCGAGGACGTCGGTGTCCATGCGGTCGCCGATCATCGCGGAGGTCTCGGAGTGGGCGCCGATGGCGTTCAGGCCGGCCCGCATCATCAGCGGGTTGGGCTTGCCGACGAAGTACGGCTTCTTTCCGGTCGCGGCGGTGATCAGGGCGGCGACCGAGCCGGTGGCGGGCAGGTCGCCCTCGGTGGAGGGGCCGACGTTGTCGGGGTTGGTGGCGATGAACCGGGCACCGTCGTTGATCAGCCGGACGGCCTTGGTCAGGGCCTCGAAGGAGTAGGTGCGGGTCTCGCCGAGGATCACGAAGTCGGGCTCGTGGTCGGTGAGGATGTAGCCGATGTCGTGCAGCGCGGTGGTCAGACCGGCCTCGCCGATGACGTAGGCGCTGCCGCCGGGCCGCTGGTCGTCGAGGAACTGGGCGGTGGCCAGGGCGGAGGTCCAGATGTTCTCCTCCGGCACGTCCAGGCCCATCCGCCGCAGCCGGGCGTGCAGGTCGCGGGCGGTGTAGATGGAGTTGTTGGTGAGCACCAGGAAGGGCCGCCCGGACTCGCGCAGCCTCTTCAGGAAGGCGTCGGCGCCGGGGATCGGAACGCCCTCGTGGATCAGGACACCGTCCATGTCGGTGAGCCACGACTCGATCGGCTTGCGGTCTGCCATGTTGTGCGTCTCCTGGCGTACGTACGGTCAAGAAAGCTGGGGGCGCCGGAACCACGGCGTACCGACGCCCCCAGCCTAGTCAGAGTGGCCTGATCCTGACCCCGGTCGTCCAGGTCAGCTGCCGGTGGCCGACTTCCAGTCCTCGACGTAGGAGGTGAGGTTCTTGTTGATGTCGTTCCAGTCGGGCTCGAAGAAGTCCACACCGTCCATGATCTTGGTGAGGGCGATGGCGTTGGCATCGGTGGCCTTGACGTCCTGGCGGGCGCTGAAGCCGCCGCCGATCTCGCTGACCTCCTGCTGCTGCTTCTGAGCGAGCATGAAGTCGAGCAGCTTCTTGCCGTTCTCGCTGTGCGGGGCCTTGGTGACGAGGCCGGCCGCGTAGGGCAGGGCGAAGGTGGTGGGCTTGCCCTTCTGGTCGGCCGGGAACCAGATGCCCAGGTTCGGCATGGTCTTGGACTGGGCGTAGTTCATCTGCACATCGCCGTTGGCGACGAGCAGTTCGCCCTTGTCGACCTTGGGGGCGAGCTTGCCGGTGGAGGCGGACGGGCCGACGTTGTTGGCCTGGAGCTTCTTCAGGTAGGCGAGGGCCTGCTCCTTGCCGCCCAGGTCGTGCATCGCCTTGATCAGCACGGCGGTGCCGTCACCGGCGACGCCCGGGGTGGAGTACTGGAGCTTGTTCTTGTACTTGGCGTCGAGCAGCTCGTCCCAGGTCTTGGGGGCCTGCTTCAGCTCCTTCCTGTTGTAGACGAAGCCGAAGTAGTTGTTGACGACCGAGATCCAGCTGCCGTCCATGGCCTTGTCGGCGCCGCTGACCTGGTCGGAGTCCTTCACCTCGTACTTCTGCAGCAGGCCCTTGGCGTCGGCCTGCTGGATGAAGGGCGGCAGGGTGACCAGCACGTCGGCCTGCGGGTTGCTCTTCTCGCGGACGGCGCGCTGCACCACCTCGCCGGAGCCGCCCTCGACGTACTTGACCTTGATGCCGGTCTGCTTGGTGAAGTCCGCGAAGACCCTGTCGTACCAGCCGTCGCCGTTCTCGCCCTTCAGGCCGTCGGCGCTGTAGACGGTGACTTCCTTCGCGTCGGAGGCGGAGGAGGAGCCGCCGCAGGCGGCCAGCGCGGGGGTGGCGAGGAGAGCGAGGGCTACGGCGAGCGTGATGCGGGTTCTGGGCATGGCGAGGCCAACTCCTGGCGTTTTCACGGGGGTTTGAGGAGGGGGTCAGCGGTACGACGCCCGGGTGCGGACCCGGGAGACGACGAACAGGACGAGCAGGGTCGCGGCCATCAGCACCACGGCGACGGCGGAGCCGGTGAACAGGGCACCGCGGTCGGTGGCCGCGTAGATCAGGACGGGCAACGGGGTCCAGTCGGGCGGATAGAGCATCATCGTGGCGCTCAGCTCGCCCATGGACAGGGCGAAGCAGAGGCCGGCGGCGGCGGTCAGCGAGGGCAGCAGCAGGGGCAGCCGTACCCGCCACAGCACATAGGAGGGCCGGGCGCCGAGGGAGGCGGCGGCCTGTTCGTAGGCCGGGTCGAGGCGGGTGATCGCCGCCGACACGGACTGGTGGGCGAAGGCCGTGACCAGCACGGTGTGCGCGAGGATCACGATCCACCGGGTGCCGTTGAGCAGCATCGGCGGCTTGGAGAACGCCACCAGGACCGACAGTCCGACGACGACCGACGGCACGGCGACCGGCAGCACGAACAGCGCGTCCATGACCCGCCGGTACCGCTTCTTCAGGGCCGCCGCGGCCAGTGCGGCCCAGGTGCCGACGGTCAGCGCGAGCAGGCTGGCGGCGGTGGCCGTGAGCAGGCTGGTGGTGAGCGCCTGGAGGGCCTCGCCCCGGGTGGCGGAACGGTAGTTGGCGGTGGTCAGGCCCGAGGGCAGGACGCCGGACCAGTGGGTGGCGAAGGAGGCACCGAGGACGACGAGGAGGGGAAGGGCGAACAGCGGCACGAAGAGCAGCAGGAACACCGCCCACACGGCCCACTTGGCCCCCCGGCTATGCACCAGCACGACGGCTCACCACCCGGTAGAGGCCGTACAGCCCCACGGAGATCAGGACATTGACGACGGCGACCACACACGCGCCCGGATAGTCGGACTCCAGGATCGCCTTGCCGTAGACGAGCATCGGCAGGGTGGTGACCCCCTTCGCGCCCGTGAAGAGCACGATGCCGAACTCGTTGAGACAGAGCACGAGGACGAGGCTGCCGCCCGCCGCGAGCGCGGGGAGCGCCTCGGGCAGGATCACCTGCCGCACGATCCGCGGCGCCCGCGCCCCCAGCGAACTGGCCGCCTCCAGCTGCGCGGTGTCCAGCTGCGAGAAGGCGGCGAGCAGCGGCCGCATCACGAACGGCGTGAAGTAGGTGACCTCCGCCAGCAGCACACCCCACGGCGTGGTCAGGAACTGGAACGACCCGATGATGCCGGTCGTGCCGTAGATGAACAGCAGGGCCAGCGTGATCAGGAAGGACGGGAAGGACAGGTACACGTCGATGAACCGCGCCACCGCCTTCGCCCCGGGAAACGGCACGAACGCGATGACCAGCGCCAGCAGAAACCCGAGGACCAGACATCCGGCGGTCGAGGCCAGCGCCAGCCACACGGTGGTCCACAGCGCGTGCCGGAAGGACTCGGAGGCGAAGACGTCGGCGTAGGGCTGGAGCGAGGTGCCGCCGGAGTCCGGCTGGAAGGACTGCTGGACGACGAGGGCGAGGGGGTAGAGGAAGAAGAGGGCGAGGGCGGCGAGGGGAGGAAGGGCCCACAGCAACGCCCCGGACGTGCGCGGGGAGCCACTCGACCGGCCCCGGACGGCCCGCGCGTTCTGCACGGCCTCAGCCATGACTGACTCCCGCGGGCAGCAACACCGCGTCGTCCGAGGCGAAGTGCAGCGCCACGGAATCCCCGAGACCGGGCGGATTCTTCAGCTCGCGCAGGTCGGCCATCACACTGTGCCCGTCGACCTCGACGTACAGCCGGTGCGTGGCGCCCCGCCACTGGATCTCGGTGACGGTGCCGACGAGCCGGTTGGGGCCTTCCCCGAGCCCGACCAGATGCGGCCGTACACACAGCGTGGCCCGCGCACCCGCGACCGCGTCCGCCGTGTCGACCTTCAGCTCCGTGCCCGCGAAGGAGACACCGCCCGACCCCACGGTCACCGGCACCAGGTTCGCGCCGCCCACGAAGGAGGCGGTGAACTCGTTGGCCGGAAAGCGGTACAGCTCCTTCGGTGTGCCACAGGCCTGGAGCCGCGCCTTGTCCATGACCGCGATCCGGTCGGCCAGGGTCAGTGCCTCGACCTGGTCGTGGGTGACGTAGAGCATCGAGACGTCGGGCAGCTCCCGGTGCAGCCGGGCGAGTTCGGCCAGCATCCCGGAGCGCAGCTGGGCGTCCAGCGCGGACAGCGGCTCGTCCAGGAGCAGTACGTCCGGCCGGATGGCCAGCGCGCGGGCGATGGCGACCCGCTGCTGCTGTCCGCCGGACAGCTCGCGCGGGTGGCGGCGGGCGTAGGCGGCCATGCCGGTCATCTCCAGCGCCTCGGCGACCCGTTGCCGTATCTCGCTCTTGGCCGTCCTGCGTGCCTTGAGTCCGAACGCCACGTTCTCGTCGACCCGCAGGTGCGGGAAGAGCGCGTACTGCTGCACGACCATGCCGATGCCCCGCCGGTACGGCGGCAGGTCCGTCACGTCCCGGCCGCCGAGGAGCACCCGCCCGGACACGGGCCGCACGAACCCGGCGACCGCCCGCAGCGCGGTGGTCTTGCCGGAGCCGGACGGCCCGAGCAGCGCCATGACCTCGCCCGGCTCGACGGTCAGGTCGAGGGAGTCGAGGACGACGTTGCCGCCGTAGGCGACGGTGACGGAGTCGAAGCGGATGCCCATGTCAGTGCGCTCCCGACAGCAGGGCGGGCAGCGCGGCGACGGAGTCGAGGACGTGCGTGGCACCGGCGGCGCGGAACGCCTCGTCGCCGTGGGCCCCGGTGCGCACACCGGCGACCAGCCCGGCCCCGGCGCGTACCCCGCTGAGCACGTCGTACGAGGTGTCGCCGACGACGGCGACCTGCGTCACGTCCTCGGCGGCCTTGGTGCGCAGGAAGGCCTCCAGGACCATGTCCGGGTAGGGCCGCCCGCGCCCGCCGGCGTCGGCTGGGCACAAGGTGAGCGGGACGAGGTCCCGCCAGCCGAGGGCGTCGAGGATGGCGTCCTGGGTGACCCGGGCGAAGCCGGTGGTCAGGACGACGGCACGACCGCTGCCGGCGAGTTCCTCGACGGCGGCGCGGGCGCCGGGGACGGGGGCGATGAGGCCCGCGTCGACCAGCTCGCCGTACGCCTGCTCGAAGACGGTGTTGGCCCGCTGGGCGCGCGCCTCGTCGCCGAACAGATGCCGGAAGACGGAGATCTTGGACTCGCCCATGGTGGCGCGGACGTACGCGAGGTGCTCCGCGTGCTCGGCCGAGCCGGGTTCGACGCCCAGTTCGCAGGCGGCGGCGGCGAAGGCGCGCTCGACGAGACCACCGTCGGCGACGGTGGTGCCGGCCATGTCGAGGACGACGAGACGGATGTCGTGGATGTCGGTCATGGGGGTACTCACCAGCCCAGTTCGTTCGCGGTCGTTTCGGCTATCGCCGGCGAGCAGGTCATGCCGCGCCCGCCGGGCCCGGTGACCAGCCACACGCCGTCGCTCACCTGCTGCCGGTGGACGACCCGGCTCTTGTCGGTGCACTGCGCGTACACGCCCGCCCAGCGGCGGCGGATCTTCGGCAGCGGCCGGCCGAGGAAGGACTCGACGACCTCGGTGAGGTGGTCGTAGGGGTCCTCGACGGTGTCGAAGGCGAAGGGGTGCTCGTATTCGTGGGTGTCGCCGATGGTCAGGCCGCCGTCGGCGCGCTGCACCATGAGCAGCTGCATCTTGTACTCGGCGGCGGTCGCCGGCTGCGGCCGGCCGGCGTTGAGGGCGTCCAGCGCCGGGGAGGCGTAGGCCGGGTAGTAGCGGAAGCTGTCGGCGTCCGCGACCGAGGTGGTGAGCTTCTCGCCCAGCGGGTCGGTCTGCATCATCTGGAGGCGGACGCGGCGCACGGGCAGATCGGGTCCGGCCAGCTCGCGGACGAGCCCGCCGAGCCAGGCACCGGTGCACAGCACGACGGCGTCCGCGTGGTGCACCTCGCCGTGGTCGTCGCGCACGCTCGCCGCGCCGACCACCTCACGCACCTCCCGTCCCGGCAGGAAGGTGTAGTTCGGGGACTTCAGCAGCTCTTCGCGCAGGGCGAGCTGGGCGGTGCGCGGCTCCACGGCGGCGTCGCGCTCGCAGTGGAGGGCGGCGGTGAACTCGCCGCGCAGGGCGGGGTTCAGGGCCCGCGCCTCGCCGGGGGTCAGCAGCTTGTAGCCGCGGGCGGCGGCGTCCGGGCGGGCCACGGCGGCCTCGGCGACGGCGAGTTCGAGATCCCCGCGCACGGGGGTGAGGGATCCGTTGGCCCGGAATCCGAGGCCGGGCACCCGGCCGCCGATCTCCTCCCACAGCTCCCGCGCCCGCAGCGCGGTCTCCAGTTCTTCTCCGCCCGCGCGGCCGCTGACCCAGATCTGTCCGAAGTTGCGCAGCGAGGCGCCGCGCGCCTCCGCCTCACGCTCGATCTGGACGACCTGGTGGCCGCGCTGCACTGCCTGCCAGGCGTGCATGGTGCCCACCACGCCTGCTCCTACGACTGTCACTCTCACGACGGCAACGCTCCTCGGAGTCGGGGAACCGGAAGGGTCCGGCTGACAACGAGAGCGTGAACGACCCATCACGTTTGGGCTAGACCCGTTATCTTCTCGTGACATTTACGAGGGTCCCGATGGGTGGGTTCAGGCCGGAATCGCCTGGTGAGACGGGCGGCGCTCAGCCGGTGAGGTGGGCGGTGAAGGAGAACCGGTCCCCGCGGTACAGGGTGCGTACGCGCTCCAGCGGCAGCCCCTCGGTGTCCCGGGAGAGGCGGTGGATCAGCAGCATGGGCAGGGCGGGCGGGGTGCCGATGAGCAGGGCCTCGCGCGGGGTGGCCAGCACGGTCTCGATGCGCTCGTCGGCGTCGGCGAAGACGATGCCCTGGGCCTTGAGGTAGGAGTAGAAGGAGGAGTCGGGGGCGAAGTCGGTGTCCAGCCGGGGCAGCCGGGCGACGGCGACGTACGTGCTCTCCAGCCCGACCCGCTCGTCGTCGGCGAGCAGCACCCGCTCCAGGTGCCACACGGGCTCGCCCCGGGTGAGCCCGGTCTCGGCGGCGAGCGCGTCCGGGCAGGGGAAACGGTCGAGGGTGACGAGGGTACGGCCGGGAGTACGGCCCTGGCGGCGCACGCCTTCGGTGTAGCTGGCGAGGGACAGCGGCTGGGCGAGCTTGGGCCCGGCCACGACGGTGCCACGCCCCCGGCGTTGCAGCCGCCCCTCCAGCACCAGCTCCCGTACGGCCTGGCGCACGGTCTCCCGCGCGACGTCGTACCGCTCGGCCAGATCACGTTCGGTGGGGATGACGCCGCCCTCCCCCATTTCCTCCAGCAATGCGGCGATCCGCGCCTTCACCGCGTAGTACTTGGGGATGCGCCCGTGCTCGGGAATGCCGGAGCGGACGGGGGCGCCGGGGGCCTGGTCGTTCGGGTAGTCCACCCGGGGATCGTCGCAGACGGCGGCGGCGTCGCGGGTACGGGACCCCGGTTCAGGGCCGTCGGCGGGCCAGCACGAACGCGCCGCCGCCGACCCCGAGCAGGGCGGCGGCAGCGGCGAACAGCCCGTGGGCGAGACCGAGTCCCGTGCGCGCCAACTCCCGTGCCCGCGAGCCGGCTTCCGCCACTTCGGCCACTTCCGCCACTTCCTGGGCGAAGGGGAGGACGGAGGCGGGGAGGGAGGAGGGGAGCGGCGAGGCGGAGGAGGGGAAGGACGAGGCCGAGGTCGGGACACCCGTGGCGGTGCCGGCGCCCGGCGCGGCCTGCGGGCTCCCGGGGGAACGGGGCGGCGCACTCCCGCCCCCCTGCGTGCCCCCGGGCGCCGGCGTGCCCCCGGGCGCCTGCGTGCCCTCGCGTTCCGGCGTGGCCTCGGGTTCCGGCAGCACGACCACCCCGTCCCGCCCCTCCCGTCCGATCCCGAACCGGTACGGGCCGGACTCCCCGACCCACTCCCCGTTCCCGCCCCGGCGCTGGACGACGGCGGCGCTGGCGGTGACCCGCTCGACCACCGCGTCGGAGGTGAGCGAGAGCCTGACCCGGACGCTGACGGTCTTGCCGGGCGGTACGGCGAACCCGTCGAACCCGGCGCCGTCCAGCACCCCGACCAGCTCCTGCTCGTCGGTGCTCTCGAACGACACCGGCCGGGCCCGGGGACCGTCGTAGAAGTCCAGCCGGGGCTGGCCGGGTTGCAACGCGCGCTTGTCGTCGACGAGGACGACGACCGGGTGGATGCCGGTGCAGGTCCGGCGGGTGGTGTTGGTGAGGTCGATGTACCAGGTGCCGTAGCCGCCGCCCGCCACGTACGAGCCGGGACCGCCGCGGATCCGGGTGGCCAGCGGGAAGGCGTGCGCGTCGGCACCGGCGCAGGCGACGGCCGCGTCGGCGTGGGCGGCATCCGGCGACACGGGGACGAGGACGCTGAGGGCGGCTGCGGCGAGGCAGGGGGACAGGGACGTGCACAGTCGCATGAACACATGACCTTGCCGGGCGGCCGGCGGTGTGCGGGAGTGCCACTCCGGGGCGGGGGAAACTCCGCTCGATCAGCGCAAGGGGGTGAGCGCGCCCACGCGGCAGCAGCCCCGCATCAAAGACGCGGCCCCGAGCCCCGCCGGGCCGCCCCTGCGGGCCGCCGCCCCCTCACCCGTCCCCCCGCCCGAACACCGGCGCCAGCAGCAGCTGTGCGGCCCCCTCGGCCACCGCCTCCTCCCCCCGCGGGGCGACCCGCACCGGCACCGGGGCGCCGCCCGCGCCCTCCCGGCGCGCCCGGGCCTCCAGTACCCCGCCGACCCCGCGCACATACGTCTCCGGCGCCCCGCTGATCGTCCGGCCGCCGAGCAGGACCACGTCGATGTCCAGCAGCCCCACCAGATTCGCCGCCCCCACGCCCAGCACCCGAGCCGCCTCCGCGGGCTCCCCCCGGCCCACCGCCGCGAGGCACAGCGCCTCCACGCACCCCCGGTCCCCGCACTCGCACAGCGGCCCGTCCAGCTGGATCACCTGGTGCCCGAACTCTCCCGCCCCGGTCCGCGCCCCCCGGTGCACGCTCCCGCCGATCACCAGCCCGGCCCCGAGCCCCGTACCGAGATGCAGGTACGCGAACGACCCGCCCTCGCCCCCCACCGAGAGGCCGAGCGCCGCGGCGTTCGTGTCCTTGTCCACCACGACCGGCACCCCCAGCCGCGCCGCCAGCGCGTCCCGCAGCGGAAAGCCGTCCCACCCGGGAAACCCGGTCACCCGGTGCAGCACACCCCGCGCGTGATCGAGCGGCCCCGGCAGCGCCACCCCCACCCCGAGCAGCGACCCGGCGCCGGCCGGCCCGCCCAGGCCGTCGGTCACGACCCCCTCCACCACATCGCCCACCACCCGCAGCACGGCCTCCGCCCCGGCCCCCAGATCCAGTTCGGTCCGCCGCCGCGCCACCACGGCCCCGTCCAGGTCGACGAGCACCGCCCGCAGCTCGTCCCGGTCCAGATGGACCCCCACCGCGTGCCCGGCCTCCGGCACCAGCCGCAGCACGGTGCGCGGCTTGCCCCCGGTGGACGCCCGCCGCCCGGCCTCCGCCGCGAACCCCTCCTCCCGCAGCCGCGCGGTGATCTTGCTGACCGCCTGCGGGGTGAGCCCGGTGCGCTCGGCCAGTTCGAGCCGGCTGATGCCCTGCGCCCCGGCGTCCCGCAGCAGCCCCAGCACCAGCGCGGTGTTGTGGCTGCGCAGCGCGCCGAGATTCGCACCCGCCGCCCCACCGCCTGCCGAACCCGGCGCCATCCCCGTCCTCGTCCTGTTCACGCCACCCATTGTCCCCACCGCTTGCACTTTGGCAACAGCGTTGCGAAAGTAGGAGGCATGACTGCTACCCCCCTCCGCGTCGGTCTGATCGGCTACGGCCTCGCCGGCTCCGTCTTCCACGCCCCGCTGATCGCCGCGACCGAGGGCCTCGCCCTGGACACCGTGGTCACCTCGAACCCCGAGCGGCAGGAGCAGGCCCGGGCGGAGTTCCCGGACGTCCGCACGGCCGCCGCCCCCGAGGAGCTGTTCGACCGCGCCGACGAGCTGGACCTGGTCGTCATCGCGTCCCCGAACAGGACACACGTCCCGCTGGCCGCCACCGCCCTCAAGGCGGGCCTGCCCGTGGTCGTGGACAAGCCGGTCGCCGGCACCGCCGCCGAGGCCCGTGACCTCGCGGCCCTCGCCGAAGAGCGCGGCGTGCTCCTGTCCGTCTTCCAGAACCGCCGCTGGGACAACGACTTCCTGACCCTCCGCAAGCTGGTGGCGGACGGCACGCTCGGCGACGTATGGCGCTTCGAGTCCCGCTTCGAGCGCTGGCGCCCGCAGCCCAAGGGCGGCTGGCGCGAGTCCGGCGACCCGGCAGAGATCGGAGGTCTCCTCTACGACCTCGGCAGCCATGTCGTCGACCAGGCCCTGGTCCTGTTCGGTCCGGTCACCGAGGTGTACGCCGAGACCGACATCCGCCGTCCCGGCGCCGAGACCGACGACGACACCTTCATCGCCCTGACGCACGCGAACGGCGTCCGCTCCCACCTCTACGTCTCCGCGACGACCGCCCAACTCGGCCCGCGTTTCAGGGTGCTCGGCTCGCAGGCGGGCTACGTCAAGTACGGCCTGGACCCGCAGGAGGGCGCCCTCCGGGAAGGCCTGCGGCCCGGCCCCAAGTGGGGCGCCGAGCCCGAGGCCCTGTACGGCCGCATCGGCGCCGGCGAGTCCCCGCTGACCGACGGCGGCACCCCCGTACCGACCCTGCCGGGCGACTACCCCGCCTACTACGCGGCCGTCGCCGAGGCCCTGCGCGGCTCCGCCGCCAACCCGGTGACCGCGCTGGAGGCGGCCGCCGCCCTCGACGTACTCGAAGCCGCCCGGCGCTCCGCCCGCGACAAGGTGACGGTGACCCTCTGATGCCCCGGACCGCCCCGTCCGTCGAGGAGCTGGAGGCGCAGGAACGCCGGCTGGTCTTCCGGCAGTTCACCTACGACGACGCCTGGGCGCTCGGCTCGCTCCTGGTCGAGCTGGCCCGCGAGCGCCGGGCGCCGGTCGCGATCGACATCCACCGGGCCGGCCAGCAGCTCTTCCACGCGGCCCTGCCGGGATCCACCCCGGACAACGACGTCTGGATCGCCCGCAAGCGCCGGGTGGTGGAACGCTACGGCGCCGCCTCCTACCTGGTCGGCGCCCGCTTCCGCGCCAAGGGCACGACCTTCGAGGACTCCTCCCGTCTGGACCCCGGCACCTACGCGGCCCACGGCGGCTCGTTCCCCCTCACCGTGGAGAACGTGGGCGTCATCGGCTCGGTGACGGTCTCGGGCCTGCCCCAGGTCGAGGACCACAGGCTCGTCGTGGCGGCCCTGGAGCAGTTCCTGAAGGTGTGACGCCGGCAGGGATTACGCGGGCAGGTCCCTTCGGTTGGGGATGAGTGCACACGTGATGATCACGACCCGCCCGAAGGGATCGACCCCATGAGCACCTTGAAGGACAGGATCGGCCGGTACGGCATCTGGAGTATCGGCCTGCGCGCGGAGGACGCCTCCCGGCGCGGCGAACTGGCGGACGCGGCAGCCGAGTTGGAGAGCCTCGGCTACGGAGCCGTATGGCTGGGCGGCAGCAGCGCCGCCCGGCACGCCGCACCGCTCCTGGAGGCGACCGGCACCCTCACCGTCGGCACCAGCATCCAGAGCATCTGGCAGTACGACGCCAAGGCGAGCGCGGCCGCCTTCACGGAGACGGACGCGGCGCATCCCGGCCGCTTCGTGCTCGGCCTCGGCGTGAGCCATGCCAAGCTCGCCGAGCAGTACCGCCGTCCGTACTCGGCCCTGGTCGCCTACCTCGACGAGCTGGACGAGGCCGGGGTGCCCGAGGACCGCCGGGTGCTGGCCGCCCTCGGCCCGAAGACCCTGGAGCTGTCCCGCGACCGGGCGGCGGGCGCGGTGCCGTACCTGGTCACCGCGGAGCACACCGCCCAGGCCCGCGAGATCCTGGGCGAGGGCCCGCTGCTGGCCCCGGAGCTGAAGGTCGTCCTGGAGTCCGACCCGGCCCGCGCCCGCGCCCTCGCCCGCGACACCCTCGCGATGTACCTGGCCCTGCCGAACTACACCGACAACTTCCTGCGCCTCGGCTTCACCGAGGACGACCTGGCCGACGGCGGCAGCGACCGGCTGGTCGACGCCGTTTTCGCCTGGGGCGACGAGGACCGCGTCCGCGACCGCATCGACACCTTCCACCAGGCGGGCGCGGACCACGTGGCCCTCCAGCTCATCACCGACACCCCGAGGGAAACCCTCCCGAGAGCGCAATGGCGCAGGCTCGCTCTGCTGCTTACGCGTCCTTGAGCTCCTGCCGCTGCCGACCGAGCCCGGCGATCTCCAGCTCGACGACATCCCCGGCCCGCAGATACGGCTTGGGCTCGGCCTGCCCCATCGCCACCCCCGCCGGCGTCCCCGTGTTGATGACGTCCCCGGGGTAGAGGGTCATGAACTGGCTGACGTACCGCACGACTTCCGCGACGGGAAAGATCTGCTCGGCCGTCGTGCCGTCCTGCTTCAGCTCCCCGTTGACCCACAGCCTCAGCGGCAGCTCCTGCGGGTCGGCGACCTCGTCGGACGTCACCAGCCACGGTCCGAGCGGGTTGAACGTCTCGCAGTTCTTGCCCTTGTCCCAGGTCCCGCCCCGCTCGATCTGGAACTCCCGCTCGGATACGTCGTGCGCGACGGCGTACCCGGCGACATGCGCGAGCGCCTCCTTCGCCGACTCCACATAGCGGGCCGTACGCCCGATGACGACGGCCAGCTCCACCTCCCAGTCGGTCTTCACCGAGCCGCGCGGCACCAGCACGGTGTCGTTCGGGCCGACGACCGTGTCCGGCGCCTTGAAGAAGACGACCGGCTCGGCGGGCGGCTCGGCGCCGGTCTCGCGGGCGTGGTCGTGGTAGTTGAGCCCGATGCACACGATCTTGCCGATGCGGGCGAGCGGCGGCCCGATCCTGAGCCCCGCCGCGTCCAGCGCGGGCAGCTCGCCGGACTCGGCGGCCGCCCTCACCCGGCCGAGCGCGGCGTCGTCGGCGAGGAGCGCGCCGTCGATGTCGGGCACGATTCCCGACAGGTCCCTGAGGGTTCCCTCGGCATCGAGCAGTGCAGGCCGCTCCGCCCCCGCCGTACCGACTCGCAGCAGCTTCATGGTCACCATCTCCCTCGATCGCGGGCGCCCGGCCGATGGGTGCAGCCATCGGAGGACTGGCTGATCCTCCAATCCCACAGTCCACTCCGCAAGACCCTGTTCACGTACTGGACCGTAACCACGCTTCCTACTGATAAAGGGCGGCCCGTTCCACGGCGCTCCAGGTGGTGCTGGTGACGAGGTACAGCGCCGCGGCGAGCGGGACGACCGCCACGCTGACCAGCGTGAAGAACGACATGAACGGCATGACCTTGTTGACCGCGCCGAGCCCCGGCACCTGCTCGCCGCCATCGCCGCTCGCCGCGACCGGGTTCTTCGTCATCATCCGCCTGGTACGCCGGACGTTGAAGGCGGCGACGGCCGCGACGAGCGCGAAGAGCCCGAGGTAGACCAGCCCGGCCGGACCGAACGCCCCGCCGTCGGCGAGCGCGTCGGCCCAGTGTCCGCCGAGCGGGGCCGCGAACAGCTGGTGGCCGAGCAGGCCGTTGGCCTCGCCGCCGATCGTGGAGTTGGAGAAGAGGTGGTAGAGGAGGAAGAAGGCGGGCATCTGGAGCAGGCTCGGCAGGCAGCCGGAGAGCGGCGAGACCTTCTCCTCGGCGTGCAGTTCCAGCACCGCCTTCTGCAGCCGCTCGGGATCCTTGGCGTGCTTCTTGCGCAGCTCGGCGATCCTCGGCTGAAGCTCGGCGCGGGCCCGCTGCCCGCGGGCGGCGGCGCGGGACAGCGGGTGGACCAGGAGCCGTACGAGTGCGGTGAACAGGACGATCGCGGCGGCGGCCGCGGAGCCGTGGAACAGCGGTGTCAGCAGGTCGGCGAGGTGCTCGACCAGGCCGGCGAAGGCGGAGAAGAAGACGGACATGGGTGAGCCCTCCGGAGGGTCTCGTCGTGCCGGGAACATGCTGGAAGTGAGCAGAACGGCAGGACGACCCACGCGGGGTCACGCGCACGGACGTGCCAGAAGCAGTCGGATGCGGGAAGTACGTGCCCTACGCGGCGGTCGCCGGAAGGGCGAGCCCAGGTGCCCTGGGCCGCCGTCGGCCGGACGCGTCGGGATCACGCTGGGGCAGAAAGGCGGTACGCCGGGCCCGGTCCCGAATCGCCGTACGCACCCGCGTGGGCGGAACGGCAGGGGCGCTGCGGGCGGCGAGCAGAGCGCAGGCGGAGAGCGCGGAACCGGCGGCGGCGGTCGCGGCGAGCGCCACGGTCGCGGAGAGGTTGCCGGTGTCGAGCAGCAGCACGGGCAGCAGCAGGAGCAGCAACGAGGCGACCGTACGCGACGACATGAACCCGCGCCCCACCACGTTCCCCTCCCCGTCCACAACTACCGGCGTCTACCTGCACTTTATACCTGACAGCTCATATGATCGACGGGACCGAGGGGGCCATGGGGACAAGTCCATGGGGGACAAAGGGGGATGTAGCGCGTGCCTCGCACCCCGAGCTGCGTCATGTCCGGATCGACCGCCGCCCGGGTCAGTGACGGCCACGCGGTGGACCGGTTCGTCGAGATCGGCTCCTTCACCAAGGTCCTCACCGGCACCGCGCTGATGCGCATGGCCGCCGCGGGCCTGCTCGACCCGGACGACCCCGTGGAGCGCTGGCTGCCCGCCGTTCCCGGCACCGGCGTCACGCTGCGCAATCTGGCCGACCACACCTCGGGGCTGCCCCGCCTGCCCCCGGGGACGGGAGTGCGCGATCCGTACGCCGCCTTCGACCTGGCGGCCCTGCACCGGCTGCTCGGCCGGCTGGACCGGGTCGCGGTCCGGCCTCCCGGGCAGGAGGAGTACTCCAATCTCGGGTACGCCGTCCTCGGCGCGGCGCTGGTCGCGGCGGCCGGGACGTCGTACGAGGAGCTGCTCGCCGCGCACGTCCTGCGCCCGCTGGAGGTGGACGAGGTGGGCGTGCACCCGGACGCGGGCCGGCGACTGCTCGCGCCGGGGCTGTTCGGCCGGGACCGCCGGCCCTGGACCATGGACGGGGCGATCCTGCCGGCGGGCGGTCTGTGGGCCACTCCGCGCGCGGTCGCCGATCTGCTCGTCCGGCTGACCGTCGAACGCCGGCTGGGCGATCCCGCTCCCTCGTGGCAGAGGACCGGCGGGCTGCTCTGGCACAACGGCGCCACCCGCCACGCGTCCCTCTTCGCCGCGACCGCGACGGACGGCCGCTGGGTGGTCGTCCACCGGCTGGGCGGCCGGCCGAACCGGACCGACCGGATGGCCGTCGACCTGATCACGCGCGGCGGCTCACGGGCCTCCTGAGCGGCACAGGACCACTGCCCGGCGCCTCTCCGCCCGATCAGGCCGGCACGCCCTCCTGCCGCTCCGCGGCCTCCAGGGGCTCCAGGGGCTCCAGGGGCTCCAGCAGCCGCTTCGGCTTCAGCAGGATCCGGCTGACCGGATCGGCCGGATCCCGGTCGAGGCCCGGCCCGGGTTCCATGACCACGTCCCCGACCGGTACGACGAGCCCGCAGGCGGGGCATTCGCCGTACGGCCCGAGTTCGGTGCCGCAGTCCGCGTGCCGGAAGTAGCGCAGCCGGGTCTCGGTGAAGTGTTCGCGGCCCCACAGGCCGAGGGCGCGCAGGGTGGGCCACAGGGCGATGCCGCGCGCGGTGAGGACGTACTCGTCGCGGGGCGGCGACTGCTGGTACCGGCGCTTTTCGAGGATGCCCTCGGCGGTCAGGGTCTGCAGCCGGGCGGCCAGGACGGCACGCGGGATGCCGAGGTGGAGCAGGAAGTCGTTGTAGCGCCGCACGCCGTACATCGCGTCCCGGACGACGAGCAGCGTCCAGCGTTCGCCGACGATCTCGAGCGCGCGGGCGATCGAGCACTCCTGTGTCGCGTAGTCCTTGCCCAGTGCCATGCCGTCCACTGTAGCCACTTTCCGACGGGTTGGTTCAGTGACCGAACCTATGGTGTTACGGTGGGCGGGTCAGGTCAGTTCAATGAACGAACCTCAAGGCAGGATCACACGATGACCGGGCCCGACTCCGCCACCTCCACCCCCGCCGCCACGGCCGTACGCGGTGCGACCGCCCCGGACGCGCCCGCCCGCCCCCGGGCCACCCTCGTCCTGACCAGCGCGGCCACCGCCGTGGCGCTGATGACGTACACGGCCCCGATGGTCACGCTCCCGGACACGGCGCGCGCCCTGCACACCCCGCTCTCCGGCCAGGCCTGGCTGCTGAACGGCACTCCGCTCGGCCTCGCCGCCCTCCTCCTGGTCGCCGGCAGTCTCGCCGACGACTACGGCCGCCGCCGGCTCTTCCTCGGCGGCACCCTGGCCCTCGGCCTGACCACCGCCCTCGGCGCCCTCACGACGTCGACCTGGCAGTTCACCCTCGCCCGCATCGCCCAGGGAGCGGCGAGCGCGGCGCTGCTGGCGAGCAGCCTGGGCCTGCTGGTGGCGGCCTTCCCCTCCGCGCGCGGCCGGCTGCACGCGACCGGCGTCTGGGGCGCCTTCGTCAGCGGCGGCATCGCGCTCGGCCCGCTGGTCGCGGGCGGGCTGCCGAACTGGCGGGTGGCCTACGGCGTCCTCGGCGCCGCCGCCCTCCTCGTGGCCGCGCTCGGCACCCGTGCGCTCAGCGAGTCCCGCGCCCCGCGCGGCGGCCGTCCCGACGTGCTCGGCGCGCTCACCTTCGGCCTGGCCCTGGTGGCCCTGGTCGCCGCCCTGACCCTGGGCCGCGACGGCTGGCTGCGCGCACCGGTCGGCCTCCTCCTGGCGGCCGCCGTCCTGCTCGTCGCGCTCTTCGTCGCGGTGGAGCACCGGGTCGCCACGCCGATGATCGACCTCGGCCTGCTGCGCCACGCCCCCTTCCTCGCCTCGGCCGCCGGCGGCCTGTTCACCGGCCTCGCGGTGATCGGCATGTTCAGCTTCCTGCCGACCCTGCTCCAGCAGACACTGCGACTGTCGCCCATCGACACGGCCTGGCTGTTCCTGCTCTGGTCCGGGCTGAGCTTCGCGGTCGCCCTCCAGGTCAAGCACCTGGCCGGCCGGATCGCCCCGCGCGCCCAGCTCGCCGTCGGCTTCGCCCTGCACACCGTCGCCGTGCTGACCATGCTCGGCGCCCTCGGCTCCGGCTCCCCGGCCCGGCTGCTGCCCGGTCTGATCGTCGGCGGCGTGGGCAGCGGCCTGCTCAACGGCGCGCTGCCGCTGCTGGCCGTCGAGTCGGTCCCGCGCGAACGGGCCGCGATGGGCTCCGGCGCCCAGCAGACCTTCCGCTACATCGGCTCCTGCGCCGGCGTCGCCCTGACCATCGCCCTCGCCACCTCCTCCGGCACCCTGGCCCACGGCGCGAACACCGCCCTGCTGGTGTCGGCGGGACTGGCGGCGGTGGGGGCGGTGAGCGTGCTGGCGCTGCGGGAGCACCGCTGAGGGCGCGGATGCCTCATCGGGGTCGCATGGACACGAGCTTGCCCCAGACCACCATCCGGTAGCGCGAGGTGAACTCGGGGGTGCAGGTGGTCAGGGTGATGTAGTAGCCGGGCGCGTCGTAGCCGTAGGAGGGCCTCACGAGGGAGCGCGGGACGGCCCGGACGACCCCCGAGTCCACCGCCGAGGTCTGCGGCAGCACCTGGTCGACGTCGTAGGTGTACGTCGCCGTCCGCGTCTCCACCTCGATGTCGTCCCCGCGCCGCAGCCGGGGCAGGTAACGGAAGGGCTCGCCGTGCGTGTTCCGGTGCCCGGCGAGCGCGAAGTTCCCGGCCTGGCCGGGCTGTTGGGAGCCCGGATAGTGGCCGACGTACCCCTTGTTGAGGACGTCGGCCTTGCTCACGCCCTCGGCGACGGGGACGCGCAGCCCCAGCCGGGGGATGTCGAGGACGGCGTACGCCTGGGAGCGCCGGGGCAGGGCGACGGGGGCGTACGACGACTTCGGCGCCGAAGTGGGCGGGGCCGTCGTACCGGAGGAGCCGGGCGACGGGACGCTCGGGCTCGGACCGGAACCGCCGGTGCCGCCACCGCCCCACGCGTGTTCCAGGGCCTCCACCTGCCGCTCGGCCCCGCGCTTCGCCTCCCGGTTGGTCCACCACAACTGGTGCACGACGAGCAGCATGAGCAGCACCCCGACGGTGACGAGCGCCTCTCCCCCGCCCCACAGCACCCGCCTGCGCCGGGCACGCCTGCGCCGGTCGCCGTGCCCCACGACTCGCACGCCGGACGAGACCCGCATCCGCACCCACCTCCGCGCCATCGCCACGGGAGCCGCCCGCACGATAGGCGCAGCACGCACAACTGGCCATAGCGGACCTTCCTCAACTGGTTTTAGAAAGGGCTGTCACAAACCGCTGCAGCCCTCTCGACAACCCCGCCCGCCACCCCCGATGCTTCCTGCTGCCGGAACCGGCTCATGGGAGAGGCGGAGGAACTCGTGACGATCCGACGCAGAACACTGCTGGCCGCAGCGGGCGGTGGCATCCTGGGCAGCGCCCTGGCGACGGGAACGGCGCGGGCGGACGCGACGATCCCCGTCAACCCGTCCGCCGCCTACGGCACTTGGGAGGGCTGGGGCACGTCCCTGGCCTGGTGGGCGAACGTCTTCGGCGCGCGGGACGACTTCGCCGACCTCTTCTTCACGACGGGGACGACGACGTACGACGGCACGGCACTGCCCGGTCTGGGCCTGAACATCGCCCGCTACAACCTGGGTGCGTCCAGCTGGAACAGCGTCGGCGGCGAGTCGATGACCGCCTCCGCGAACATCCCCTCCTTCAAGCAGATCGAGGGCTACTGGCAGGACTGGACGAACGAGGACCCGACCTCCTCGTCCTGGAAGTGGACGGCGGACGCGACCCAACGCGCGATGCTGGTGAAGGCGGCCCGCCGCGGCGCGACCACCGAGCTGTTCGCCAACTCCCCGATGTGGTGGATGTGCCTGAACCACAACCCCTCGGGCGCCTCGGACGGCGGCGACAACCTGCAGTCCTGGAACTACCGCCAGCACGCCTCCCACCTGGCCGCGGTGGCCCTGTACGCGCGACAGAACTGGGGCGTGACGTTCTCGACGGTCGAGGCCTTCAACGAGCCCTCCTCGGCCTGGTGGACGGCGACGGGCACACAGGAGGGCTGCCACCTGGACGCGACCGTCCAGGCCGCCGTACTGCCGTACCTGCGCAGCGAGTTGGACAAGCGGGGCCTGACCGCGACGAGGATCTCCGCCTCGGACGAGACGAGCTACGACCTGGCCCGCACGACCTGGAACTCCTTCTCCGCGACGACGAAGGGCTACGTCGACCGGGTCAACGTCCACGGCTACCAGGGCTCGGGAGGCCGCCGCGACCTCCTCTACACGGACGTGGTGACGACGGCCGGCAAGGCCCTGTGGAACTCGGAGACGGGCGACGGCGACGCGACCGGCCTGACCCTGGCGAGCAATCTCCTCTACGACTTCCGCTGGCTGCATCCCACGGCCTGGGTGTACTGGCAGGTGATGGATCCGAGCGCCGGCTGGGCGACGATCGCGTACGACGCCTCGACGCTCCAGCCGGGAGCGGTGCAGACGAAGTACTACACACTGGCCCAGTTCACCCGCCACGTCCGACCGGGGATGACGATCCTGGACACGGGCGTGAGCTACGCCGTGGCGGCGCTGGACAGGTCGGCGAAACGCCTGGTGATCGTGGCGGCGAACACGTCCTCCTCGGCCCAGACCCTGACGTTCGACCTCTCGGCCTTCTCGTCGGTGACCGGCGGCTCCGCCGGCCTGGTCCCCCGCTGGAACACGGTGACGACGGGCGGCGCGGACCTCTACACGGCCCGCTCGGACACCTACCTGTCCGGCAGGACGGTGTCGGTCCCCTTCGCCGCGAAGTCGGTGCAGACCCTCCAGGTGGACGGCGTCACCGTGTGACGAGCGGGACCGCTCAGGGCAGCGGAAGGGCGTCCTGGTAGCCGTTGACGGGCCGGGCGACCTTCTTGACCACGAGGGCGTCCAGCGCGACCGGCGCGGTCCTGGTGCCCAGCGTCCCGCCCGGGTGCCACGTCCCGGTGACGCTCACCCAGCTGTTGGCGGGCGGCAGGGGTACGGGCCCGCCGTAGATCCGCACCTTCACCGACTGGGCGTCCGCGGCACAGCAGTTGATGATGATCCGCGTCAGATCCCAGCTGCCGTCGCCATGGGGCGTGACGATCCCGGTCATCAGGACCGTACGCCCCTTGATGGCCTGCCCGCGGTCCTGCTGCACCCGGCTGGTGAAGTCGGAGAGGGTGATGGGCAGGGGCGAGGTGCCCGGCAGCGGATCGAAGGACTGCTCCTCGGCGACGGGCTTGGGCGGCTGCCGGGAGGCGGTGTAGGCGCCGAGGGCGGGCGGGGCGTAGAAGAGCAGGCTGAGCGCGGGCAGGAGGAGCAGCCAGGCGACGCGGGGGAGGGCGGAGTGATCGTGCCCGTCCAGGTCCTTCTGGTGTTTTCCGTGTGCTCTCCCCCGATCGAGGAGGGCGCCGGCGACACCCAGCAGGACCAGGACGACCCCGGAGGCGATGAGCAGGGGCCGCATGCTCTCCTTCACGTACCGCAGGCAGAGGTCGGTGAAGAGGGAGATGTGCAGGAGCCCGAGCCCGCACAGCACGAGCAGCCCCGCCTGAAGCAACCGTTTCACAGCAGGACCCCTCCGATCAGCGCGCTGCACGCGACGGCGACGACGAGGGTGGCGGTGGAGAACCGTACGGCGAAGGCCCGCCCGAAGGTCCCGGCCTGCAGGGCGATGAGCTTCAGGTCGACCATCGGCCCCACCACCATGAAGGCGAGCCGCGCCACGGCCGGAAACCCGGCGAGGGAGGCGGCGAGAAAGGCATCGGCCTCCGAACAGACGGCGAGCAGCACGGCGAGCCCTGCCAGGAAGAGCACGGACAGCCAGGGCGACCCGGCGAAGGTGTCGAGCACGGACCGCGGGACGGCGACGTTGAAGGTGGCCGCCGCCATGGCCCCGAGCACGAGAAACCCGCCGGCGTGCAGGAAGTCGTGCTGGAAGCCGCGCCGGAACTCGTCCCACCGGCTGTGGCCCGGCTGGTGCCCAGTGTGCTGCCGTACGGCGGGCCGCAACCACTCCGCCCGCCCGAACCGCAGCCACAGCCAGCCCATGACGACGGCGGTGGCGAGCGAGGCGAGCAGCCGGGCCAGCACCATGACGGGCTTCCCGGGAAACGCGATCGCGGTGGCGGTGAGGACGACAGGATTGATGGCGGGCGCGGACAGCAGGAACGCGAAGGCGGCGGCGGGCGTGACCCCCCGCCCGATCAGACTGCTCGCCACCGGCACGGAGGCACACTCGCAGCCCGGCAGCACGACCCCGGCGACGCCGGCCACGGGAACGGCGAGCACACCCCGCCGGGGCAGCATGCGCTGGAACACCCGCTCGGGCACGAACGCGTTGATCGCACCGGACAGCGCGGTACCGAGCAGCAGGAACGGGGTGGCCTGCACGGTCACGGCCAGGCAGACGGTCCGCCAGGCCTGCACGGCCGGCGCGTCCCCCCACCGCCCGAGGAGGTAGAGGAGGGCACCGGGCACGACGGCGGCGCCGACGAGCAGCATCGGCCAGTACGCGGGCGGGGCGCCGCTGGGCTCACCCTCGACGACCCGCTGATCACTGTCGGCCTCGACCAACACTCCGGCCTTCTGCACGCCACCCCCACTGGATGCCCACACCCGAGATCCCCGGACGAAGATAGCGGGCCTTCCTGTACGCCCCCTCCGCGCCTCACGTTTGTCACCACCCGGCAGTACGGTGTCCCCCATGCGCCCCGACACGCCTGCCGAGAACGTCGTCGACCACACCGCCGAAGCGGCACGCCTGGAGCGGACCGCCGGCCTGTACCCGGAGGACGCCGAGGCCCTGCTCCTCCGCGCGGCGGCCCACCTGGAACTGTCCGGCGACCGCCCCGCCGCGACAGCGCTCTACGACCGCCTGCTGACCGCCACGGACACGCTGGAGAACCCGTCCCTGATCCGCGCCCTGAAGGCCTCGAACCTCTGGGAGTACGACCATGAGGCGGAGGCGAGGGCGATCATCGAGGGCATCCGGCTGGCCGCCCCGCGCGACCCGGCGCCCTGGGTGATCGTGGCCGAAGCCCTGGAGTCGCACGACGAGCTGGAGGCGGCGGAGGAAACCTTCACGGAGGGCGCCCGCCGGCTCCTGGCGGCCGAGGACGCGACGGACCCCGCCCCCGCCACCCACCCCCTCCTCTACGGCCGCCACCGCGTCCGCCGCATGCGGGGCCTGCCGCACGACACGTGGGACACCCTGGCGGACACCCTGCACACCTCCCCGGTCTCCCTGGACGAGCTCCACGACCCGAAGCGCATCTGGTCCCTGGGCTCGGACAACCCGGCAGATCTGGAAGCCGAGATCTCCCGCCTCCGGGCCGAACTGGGCGCCTACCGGGAGGCCCTGTCCCGCCCGTTCCCGGTGGCGATCCTGCACTGGCCGGCGCCCGAACTCTCGGAACTCCTGTCGGCGTACCCGACCCTGTCCACGGAGTACCCCTCCCACGGAGAACACCTCACGACCATAGAGTCCTCCCTCCGCGAACTCGCCGCCTCCGGCACGGACAACCTGGGCATCGTCACGGGCACGGTCCCGTCGTACGAGGCGTTCGCGGCGTCGGAGGGGGCGTCCCCGGGGGATGCGACGCTGCTGCCGCAGTACGCGACGACGCTGGCGGCACGGGGGCGGGCGGTGGCTTGGCCGCCGGAGAGGGGGGTGGGGTGTTGGTGTGAGTCGGGCGAGACGTATAGCGGATGTCACGGGGCGGCGCAGTGAACCAGCCTCCGCACGCGGCACTTCAGTAAAATCGACACACGAAACAGAACAAGGCAGCGGGGTAAAGCCGTGACCGAGGAAATCCCAGAGGAAGCAAGTTCCGAGTCGCCGCCCACTCCGGACAGTCCGGAAGTGGCAGAGCTGGGACTATCCGCAGTCCACCTGCAGCTTTACAAGTTGCTGTACGACTTGAGGCACACCCCGCCGACGATGCTGCAAATCAGAGCGGAAATAGCTGATGGAAATGGCTCCTCTCCGGCGCAGACAGACCGTCGGGTTCGAGATCTGCGCGATTACTTTTTGATCGATGCGGTCCGCGATGGGCGCAACCATCGCTATCAGCTTCGCGGCTGGAATCGCGACCGTAACAACGGTCTCCGGCGGGCGCTGAGCAGACGTCTGCGAGCTCAGGTTCTTGCCCCTCAACGGTGCGCACAATGCGGCAGGACGCCGACTGAGCACCATGTGGTGCTCGTGGTTGACCACAAGGTCCCCCGCCATTGGGGCGGGACCGACGAGCTCGACAACCTCCAGCCGCTCTGCGAGGACTGCAACTCCGGCAAGAAAGCCTTTTACGGCACATACGACGACTACGCGAATGAAATCAAGGAAGCCGCCAACCACGATGAGCCACATGGCCGGATCGGCGAGCTACTGAAGGCATTCCAGGGCGATTGGGTCCCTTCGGAGCTAATAGGCGTTGTCGCTTCCATGAAGCAGTATCAAGATGATTGGCAAAAGCGACTCCGGGAGCTGCGAACGCTGGGCTGGCAAATTGATTTCAAGAAGAAGAAGGATCCCAAGTCAGGCCGCTTCCTTTCTTCCTATAGGGCGAAGCATTGGGAACCCTGGCCTGAGGGTTCGATCAGAGCGGAAATCAGCCGCCTGGAGCAAGACGGTAAGCAGTAAGCGGAACTTGCAGCCAGAACTGGCTTAACTGAAAGGAAAGGACAGCCGCTGTGGCTACGGAGTGGGAGCGGCCGGAGGGCTCATGGGCTTCCTCTGCAGCGAGGCGGAGAAACATGCAGGCCATTCGCAGCCGGGACACCACTCCTGAGCGTCTTGTCCGAAAGCTCGTACACGCGCACGGCCTTCGCTATCGGGTGGCGGTCCGGCCGCTACCCGGTCTCCGCCGGACGGCAGACTTGGTTTTCCGACCGGTGAAGGTAGCTGTCTTCATCGACGGCTGCTACTGGCACGGCTGCCCCGAACACTACGTACAGCCGAAAACTAACCCCGGCTACTGGTCAGACAAGGTTGCCCGGAACATGGCCCGCGATCGGGATACCGACCAACGTCTCGAAGAAGCTGGCTGGATGGTGCTCCGATTCTGGGAACACGAGCCGCCGGAGGACTGCGCTGTTCGCATCGCGGCCGAGGTCGAGAAGCGTCGCAGCGCAGTCCGCAAGGGGAAGACGACCAGCTGAGATCAGCTCTTCTTCTGGTCGCGCTCCTGAGCTGCCTTCAGTACGTCGATGATCGACCTACCGACAGCCCTGGCCACCGGCGGCGGAAACGCGTTACCCACCTGCCGGTACTGAGCAGTCTTCCCGCCCGAGAAGTCCCACTCAGGCGGGAAGCCCTGAATGGTGGCCGCCTGTCGCACAGTAAGCATCGGCCCGTCAGGGCCGAAGAGGTCACGGTCTTCGGTCTGCTTCTTTGCAGACGTCTCGATGTCATTAGCCACACCCATGCCCGAGACACCAAGCTGCCTCCAGGCCGCCTTCGCACGGCTGGGTCCGAGATCCGCCCCACCATGCTTCTTCGACCCGCCGACAAGCGTGGGTGCAATGCCGCCACCCTTGCCTTTGAGTTCGGCATCTCGATCGCGAGCCTTCTTCAGCCACCGATCAAAGGCATCGCGAGCCTTCTCTGCGTGCACGCCTTCAAAGTACCGCTCGAAGCGCTCCCGCATCGACGGCTCAAGGCTATCTGCAACACTGACCGGATCCTCATGTGTAGCCGAAGGCCACTCGTACTTGAGGTCCTTGATGACGTCGTTCCGGAACGCGACGAGGATGGCCCGTGGCCGAAGCTGTGGCACCCCGAAATCGCTGGCCTCCAAGACATCCCACTTGGCGATGGTATAGCCAAGACCTTTCTCATGGGCAAGCTGCCCATCATCGCCTCGATACTTGCCGCCCTGGAGCCGGGCTTTGATCCAGTCGCGGTAGTCCGAGAACTTCGGATCCATGATCCCTCGGACGTTTTCGATCATCACGGCCCGCGGCTTCAGAGTCTCGACCAACTCCAGCATGCGCGGGAAGAGGTCTCGCTCGTCGTCCTTGCCGAGCTGCTTTCCTGCGTGCGAGAACGGAGGACAGGGAACACCGCCGGCCAAGAGGTCCAGATCGCTCTTCCGCAGCAAATCAGCGCCCTTGGTCAGGTCACTGTGAGGGTCGAACTTGTTGACATCGGCCGGCAGGATGTCACAGTGCTCCCTCTCCCACGCCCACACCTCGTGGTCGTGGATGTTGAGTTCCAGAGTCGCAACAGCATGCTGGTCGATCTCAACCAAGGCCAGATGTCCGAAGCCCGCCTGGTGTAGGCCGACGGCTTGTCCGCCGGCACCAGCGCAGATCTCGATCGAGGTGAACTCGGGCTCGGCCGACTCCGCGCTCTCGCGCCCCGATTCCTTCGTGTGGGTCATGCCCCCTCCTTACAGCCGTGCAGCGGCAGACACATCTTGCAATCCACCATCACTGAGGGTGACAGACCCCACTGACAACGAGACCCCACCAAGTGTGCCGCACACCCCACGGTCCGCTGAACGCACCCTCCGCCACGCCGAACACTCATACGATATTGATCATGCGAACGCCTCCTTGGACGGAAGACGAGCTTGTACTTGCCGGAGCGCTGGTCGTGAAGAACGGTTGGCGCGAACACCGGACCAGGGATCCGGAGGTACAGGAGCTGTCCGAGCTGCTGCGCTCACTTCCGATTCACAGCGCCGACGCCCTCGCGCTGCCCGGCTTCAGGTCTCCGGACAGCGTCAGCCGCAAGACCACCGATTTTGCAACAAATCACCCGCTGTACAGCGGAGCGGCTACGCGGTGCGGCAAGCCAACGCTGTTGATGATCGAAGCGCTCATCAGCCGTGAAGCTGAGATGCTCCAGGCTGCGCAGGCCATCGAGGAGGGCATTGGCTCGGGTGAGCTGTATGGCATCGCGCCCCAGCCTGAGGAAGTCGATGAGACGGGCGCCACAGCCATCGAAGGGCGTCTCCTCGTCCGGCGGGCCCTGGCTCGGGAGCGTGACCCGAAGCTGCGCAGACTCAAGATCAAGCAAACGCGGCGTCGAGGCCTGCCGCTCAGCTGCCAAGTGTGCGACTTCAACTTCGCGCGCGCTTACGGCGAGCTCGGTGACGGGTACATCGAAGTGCACCATGTCACTCCTTTGCACGCCTCCGGGGCTCGGGAGACGAAGCTCGATGACCTTGCCTGCCTCTGCGCCAACTGCCACAGGATGTGCCACAGAAGCCGCCCTGGAGAATCTTGGCGCACCCCGGCCTCTCTGAGGGCGGAGATGGAGAGGACTGCGAGGTCGTCGCTCCCCTAGACCGCATCTGCTTCGGCTTGGTAGTGCACCTGCGCCCCGAATAAGGACGTCGCACAGGTGCTCGCCGACACGCCGGTTGACCCTGGCGCGGGCTTCTTCACGGGCGTACTGGGCCAGCGACATCAGGCCGCGCCGTCCTTCGGAGCCAGCGCCTATGCGGCAACGGCTTCGAAGGAAGGGGCACACATACGACATGCTGTCGATCACCGTGCTGTTCACTCCGTGTCTGCCTCGAACTGCACCTGGGCCCGGTCCACGGCCTCATCCGCATCACGACCGTGCGCCCGAAGCCAATGAAGGAGGTCAGCAATGGCCTCGATCGCTGTCTCCTCGGCGACAGTGGCGTTCAGTCTGTTCGATGCTGCTGGGCCGACCACCTGCCGCATGTCATAGCTACGGAGAACACCCTCAGCCCTTGAAACATGCACGTTCCTGTTGTGGCCGTCAGGTGTAACCAGGGCCGTCGCGAGTTCCACCCAGGTGACCTTGTGGTCGGGCAGGAGCTGAACGCCCCAGCGGTCGGAGTGGGCGGAAACGAGCGCCATGCCGCGTCCCGTCTCTGCGTCATCGGCAGCCTCGACCAGCGTCGGTAAGGCCCTTACTTCCGGGTCCTGGACCTCCATGCGAAGGTGCGTGCCGCTCATGGACACGGCGAGCGTCACCGGAGTGCCTCGACCGACGTGAGTGATCACGTTGGACACGAGTTCGCTGACGCAGAGTTGGGCCGCTTCGATCAACTCCGGCAGGCCCCAGAGGCCCAGATGGATCCGTAGTACGCGTCGCAGTGCGGCCACTTCCTCCGGCTCGGCGAGAAACGGCAGCTTCCAAGGCTTTCTTGGCATGCAGGCAGTGCAATCCATGTCCCGGTTCCTTCGTCCGCAGGGTGACTGTGCTGCCCGGCAAGCAGTGGCCTGTCGCCCTGGCACAGCCCACCCCTCCCAGGGCAGGAGAGATCAGGCAGACGTGCGCGATGCGCTTCTGCTCGCCGCCCGTAAGCAGCGCAATGTTCAAGCTAGGAGATGCTCAGGTAAATTTGCCAGCCACTTCGGCAAATTAGCTCGATCGTGGCCTCGGCCACGCAGAGACGGCAGACTTCGCCTGAGCGCACAGGAAGGAACGGCATGCCCCTGAAGCCAGTGCCCACTCAGCGGCAGAAGCGGCTCGGTCACGAGCTGCGCAAGATGCGAGTAGCGGCCGGCATGTCCGCGGAGGAGGCCGCGAAGCTCCTTGGCGTCGACCGGGGAAAGATCTCCTACATGGAGTCCGGGGTCAGGAACATCAGCGAAGAACGTCTGCGGACCCTGGCCCATCACTGCGGGTGCACCGACAAGAAGTACGTGAGCGCCTTGGCCGACATGGCCTCGGCAGACTCACAGAGCTGGTGGGATCAGTATCGCGGGGCCGTACCCCAAGGTCTGCTCGACATCGCAGAGCTGGAGGCGCGAGCCGTTCGCATGCGCGCGTCGTGCACGGTTCACATCCCCGGCCTGCTGCAGACGACGGACTACGCGCTCGCCGTCTTCCGCGCCGTCCTGCCTCAACTGCCGGAGCACGCGGTGACCATGAGGGCGGCCCATCGCAACCGGCGCCAAGAGGTGCTCGCCACCAATGCGGCCCCTGGGTTCACCGGCATCGTTCACGAGGCGGCGCTCCGAATGCAGTTCGGGGGTCGCAGGGTGGCGCGCGAGCAACTCGAACACCTGCTCGCCCAGTCCGAGAAGGACGGCGTGAGCGTCTTGGTCGTCCCCTTCGGCCATGGCGCGTTCCCGGGCGCAGGTCAGACTGTCCTGTACGCCGAGGGGGCAACGGAGCAACTGGACACCGTGCAGATCGACAATTCGCACGGCCCGGACTTCCTCTACGGGGAGGCCGAGTTGGCCAAGTACCGTGCCCACTTGGACCGGATGGAGGACCTGGCCCTGTCCCCCGAAGACTCCAGGGACTTCATCCACGCCATCGCACACGGACTTCAGGAGGCGTGATGACCGAGATCCAGTGGGAAGAGCCGTTTTGCGGGGAAGGGAACTCGTGCTTCCGGCTGGGCGTCGACGAGGCCGGCAACGCGTACATAGCGGTGCGCGGGCAGGAGGACCGTTTCATCACAGACAGTCGGGAGGCCCTGCGCACCATGATTCGGGACATCAAGGCCGGCAAGGCGGACCACCTGCTGCGGTGAGGCTACAGGCGCCCACGCCGACCGCCCCCATACAAACTCTCTCGCGAGCCTTCGCTGCTACGGTCGGTCCATGACCTCCTCGGTGTCCACTGCGCGCTCGGTCGACCTGCGGACCGAGCCGGTTGAGCAAGTCCTCGATCACGTGGAGCAGTCCCTTCGGACTCACCTGGACCGGGACACGGTGGTGTGTAAGCGCCGCACGGTCGGGGCGCGGACCGACCGCGACACATGGGTACGTATCGAGAGGCGGGCGCTGAACAGAATCGGTGTTCAGGGCTGGAACGGCGCGGAGTGCGCTGCTCTCTTGAAGGGGGTCGCGCAGCCTGGTTGGCTCGGGTGCCTGGTCTGGCGGGACATCGACGAGGCCGTCACCCTGTGGCGGGCCGACGAGACGGCGCTCCTGCCGGGAAGGCCCGTCGGAACAGCAGTACTCGGCCAGGATCCGAAACTGCCGGACGAGTGGTGGCAGGCGCTCAACAACTCGCTTGATGCCCTCGCGGCCCAGGAAACCGGACGCATCGCCACTCCGGACACCGTCACCATCACCCAGGGCTTCGTCTCTGAGTCCATCCGCAGTGTCTTCCCCGACGACTTCGACACGACCGTCGAGCGGTGGGTGCCCGCCCACGCCGATCTGAACTGGGCGAACGTGACAGCACCGGCCTTCTGTCTCTTCGACTGGGAGGACTGGGGGAACGCGCCAATGGGGCTGGACTCGGCCTCGCTCTGGGCGAGTTCCCTGGCTGTTCCGGCTCTGGCCGACCGGGTACGGCGAGAGCGTCGTTCCGACTTCGAGAGCCGGGACGGCAAGTTGATGACTCTGTTCGTCTGCTCGAAGATCCTTGGGCCGTACGCACATCCGGGGGATCCCCGGCTGAAGCCCGCGCGCCGCGTGGCGGAGGAGACCGTCGGGGAGCTTCAGTCGGGCTGACCGCGAAACCGCTCTCGAAGCAGACAGCGATACTCGTCTGTCACCGATGTGTTGACCCCGGCGTTCAGGGCATCGACGAGTTCGGCCAGATGAGACGGTTGGTCGGTACCCACGGCGACGGCGGCGACCCGAGGAAGGGCGTAGGCGATCCGGAAGGCCGCCTGCACCCTCGAGAATCCGCTATCTCCCCGCAAGAAGACACGAGGATCGAACCGTTCCCACACCGGAGAGCTCGCGCTGCCTGCGAAGGGGCTCATCCCCCACACTTCACCGCTGCCCAGGCCCCACGCCGCCGTGAGAGCGTCCGTGGCGTCGAGCGTTCCGGCTCCGACCAGAAGGCCCGCACGAACCATCAGAACGGCCGGTCTCGGCACGGTCTTGTCGATCAGCCCCGGCAGCGGAGAGGGGGCCCAGGACGCGACGCCCCAGGCACCGCACAGCCCTTTCACCGTGGCCTCCCGCAAGGCCTCGCATGCCGCTGCCAGCGCTTCTCGGCCGCGTGCCCCTGCCTCGCGCAGCGACTGCTCCGGATTGTGCAGGAAGACCAGCTCCGGCTCCCGCCCGAAATCTCTGACTGCCTGCTCCACAGCCGCCAGCAGCCGTACCGGGTTCAGGGAGTGTTCCGCACCGTGCGGTCCCGGAAGGTAGCCGACCTTCGTGGAAACCGTGAACTTCGGCAAAAGGTCCCCGGCCGTCTGCGCCAGGGTCCGATGAGATTGAAAGCCCAGATAGTTGAAGCCGGTGTCAAGTGATGTCACTCCGAGCTCCAGCGCCCGGGTCAGAAGCCGGCGCTCGTGACGAGACCGGTGTAGCCCGAGGACAATTCGGGGGTCAGTACCGCGCACATCTCCTCCTTCACCAGGATCTCGGCAGCCTCCGCCACTTCCGTGCCCACAACGACCGCAGCCAGGTCGAGCGGTACCGGGCTGCCACTCAGCAGTAGGCGCAGAGCGGGCAAAGCCTTGGCTGCGAAAGTGAGCTTCTTCCCCGAGGCCTCGACGGCGACCGTTTCGCCGTTCTCCTGGATTCGTGGAGGGAAGTGGGTAGTGCACACCACGGCGTCGAGCGTTCCGAACGCGTCGAGGAACGGCACGTGGCGAGGAAGCGTCGTTTCCCGTTCGTAGGCGGTCAGGAAGTCTGCCGGGGTGCGTTCGCCGATCAGCCGGGCGGCGGCCTCGATCAGCGGCTCACCGATTCCGTGCCGACGGTCCAGGTCATGACGGAAGATCTCACGCTCGCGGCACCAGTCGGCCAGCCAGGCGAGCCAGCTCGCACCGGTTCGTTTGGTGATACCGAATGTGACGTGCAGGCTCTGTCCCGGTCCGCTCCCGGAGCGCGTGGCCTGATGCCAGTGGCCTCGGGGGATGTGCATGACGTCACCCACCCGCACGGTGCCGGACCAGATGATCTCGTCACTCGGGGTGTCGTTGGGGTCCGCGTCCCTGTACATCGGAACCCTGCGGGTGGCCGCGCGCACCTCCCAATTTTTCTCACCAGCGAGTTGAACGATGACGACATCGTGGTCGTCCCAGTGCAGGGGGAAGCCGGCTGCGTCGTTCGTCGTCAGGTAGGCATTGACCTGAACTCGCTCGTGGGACCACCACTGAAGGGCCCGGCATGCGACTTCCATCGTGGGGTCGAAGACGTTGACCTGGTCGAGGATGAGAGTCGCCCCCTCCCTCAGGAGCCTGCCCAGGCTGCGCATGTCGGCCATGGAGATGCTCTGGCCACGAGGACTGACAGAGTCGGTGCAGTAGACAGCCGGGTGGACTTCCACGCCGTTCTGGAAGCACCTGAACTGCGGACGGCTCAGGCTCCTGCGCATCGCGATGTCGAGCAAGCGGTTCGGGCTCAGGATGCGGGACGCGAGGGCCCGATCGCCCATGTTTCCCCGTGCGAAGCCCTTGCCCAGCCCATCGGACCCTTGCCATCCGAGTGCGTCCTCAACGGCGCTGACCAACCGGTGTTCCATCATTGCCTCCTCAATGAGATCGTCCATGTGATGCGCAGACGGTGAGGGCCGCCACGGCGGACCGTGCCGACCCTCGACCGCCCCGCGCTTACTCGCTGTCGTGCAGGTTGCCGTCGCCGCCCGGCCACGGTGCGTCGCCGGAGCTTCCGGCGTTGTCCGACCGGAGGCTGTCGTACCGGTCGTGCACGGCGGTCAGCTCTTCGACCGCCAGCAGAAGGCCGCTCGGGGCCGGAGGCGGTGCGATGCGTTCTGCCACCTCGTGCTCTCCTTCCTGTTGGGTTCTCCCGCCGGCAATCCGGCGGGAAGTCGACGGACTCTCGGTAGGCCGCAAGAGAGGAAGGGCCGCAGCGAGAAACGGCCCAGCACCGAGTGAACGGGGTGGGTATGGCGGACGCTTCCGAAGCGTTGTGAACGGCTCCGTCTCCGATGGGGGCACGAGGGCGGAGCCGTCCAACCGAGGAACCATCCCGAGTGCGGATGCCCTCTCGCCGGGCCCCCGGGCGGCTCGGAGACAGTCAACGGCCGATGCGAATGGCCAGGGAACGTTTCCAGAGGGTTCCTCTTGGAGACGCGGTCTCCTCACACGCAGACACGCGAACTAACCTCCCCATGACGCCGTGACCGGGATGACGGGAGTGATGACGTGCCCGGAAAGCCGCTAGCAGTACACCCACTCACCTTCGCCCGTCAGTCACGTGGTTGGGGGAAGGCCGAGTTCGCCCGGCTCATGCAGGCGCATGGGAAGTCGCTCGGCATTTCGCTGGCGACCAACAGGACGACCGTGTGGAAGTGGGAACAGGGACAAGAGCCGGACGCGGACGCCCAACGCGTACTCGCCGACCTGCTGCGGGTCCCGTACGTGTCGGCGCAGGCGGAGCCATGGCCGCGCTGGCTCCCCGTATGGGAGATGACGGCACTCGATGCTCCGTGGACCGAGTCCGGCACCGTCGAGGCCTTGGCTGATCTGGTGGGCAGCGGCCGCACGGATCGTCGAGGCTTTCTCACCATCACCGGAGTGGCTCTGACCGGCCTTGCGGCGAGCTGGGCAGAGGCACCGTCTGCCTTCTCCTCAGCACTCGATGGTGATCGGGTCACCGATGCCATGGTGTCGACAATCGAGCAGCGGATCAGCACCCTTCGCACACTTGACGACCACCTCGGCGGTGCACGGCTGCTGGAGCAGGCACGTGGAGACCTGGCCCTGGTCACCGGCCTCCTCAGAGCCGGGCGGTACACAGACGAGATCCAGGTCCGTCTGTACGCCCTGGCAGCCCGGGTGTCGCAGCTGACCGGCTGGATGGCATACGACGCAGGGCTGCGGTCCGCCGGACAGCGCTACTACGTCGGAGCTCTGCGCAGCGCCCGTACGACAGCGGACGATGCTTTCGGGGCCTTCGTCCTGGCAGAGATGGGGGTCCATGTTTCCGAGGCCGGGCGGACTGCAGAGCGGGTCGACCTCATCACGACGGCCATCGCGAACGCTCCTTCGACGCTTCCGCCGAATGCCCAGTCCTTCCTCTACCTTCACAAGGCCGAGGCACTGTCACGCGACGGTGACCATGGGAGAGCCGGGAGCGCGCTCAACCGTGCCATGTCCCTTTGGGAGCGCCACACGGAGGAGGAGCACACCGACTGGCTCGGCTGGTTCGGCGAGGCCCAATTGAGGTCCACAGAGGGCAAGGTCTTATTGCGCTCCGGTCAGGTGGACCGCGCGACAAGCTCGCTGGAAGCCTCCGTCAACAGGGCCGCCCCTCGGGACAGGGCCGTACGGACCAGTCGTCTGGCCGAGGCCCGGCTCGCCGGCGGTGACCTGGACGGGGCCCTGCATGCCGCGAACCATGGCGCCAGGTTGCTCGAGGAGGACGTCAGCTCGATCCGCGCCCTGGCCCGACTGCAGGATTTCTCCGAGCAGCTCGAAGCTCACAAGCGCGTCCCGGCTGTTCGGGAGTTCCGCGAGCGTCTTCAGGCGCTGTCTACCGCAGTCTGAGAGGCGCTGCCTCATCGGTCGAGTCGGCGGTCGAAGTGCCAGGATGAGCCCATGACGACGATCGAGGGTGAAGTCGCGGCCGGATTCGAGAGCGTGCGCGAGGCCTTCGCGGAGAACTTCTCCCGGCGCGGGGACATCGGCGCGGCGGTATGCGTGTACCGGGACGGTCGGCCGGTGGTGGACCTTTGGGGCGGGGTCGCCGATCCGGACACCGATCGTCCATGGGCGGAGGACACCCTTCAACTGGTGTACTCGGCGACGAAGGGAGCGGCTGCGGCAGCTGCTCATCTGCTGGTCCAACGCGGCGCGTTGGACCTGGATGCTCCAGTGGCCGAATACTGGCCGGAGTTCGCTGCGAACGGCAAAGCGGAGGTTCCGGTGCGGGGGCTCCTGTCGCATCAGGCAGGCCTGGTCACTCTGGACCAGCCGGTGCTGTTGACCGAGGCGTTGGCCTGGCATCCGATCGCTGACGCCCTTGCGGCTCAGCGCCCTGTGTGGGCTCCGGGAACCGCACACGGCTATCACGGCCGGACCTGGGGCTGGCTGGTCGGTGAGCTGATCCGTCGTGTGTCCGGCCGAACACCGGGCCGTTTCTTCGCGGACGAGATCGCCGCACCGCTCGGGCTGGACTTCTTCATCGGGTTGCCGACGACTGAACGCGACCGGGTCAGCCGCATGGTGTATCGGAAGCCGGACGTCGACCTCACCGCTCTGCCTCCCGAGTCGATCCCCGATGATCTCCGCGAGCAGGTGGCTGCCTGGCGCGATCCCGACTCTCTGAGCAACAGGGCGTACGCCGTCACGGACCCGGCCGAGATCGACTTCAACTCGCCCGAGGTACAGGCCGCAGAGCTTCCTGCATCGAACGGCATCGGCACCGCACGGGCGTTGGCACGCATGTACGCCGCACTGATCGGGGAGGTCGACGGCATACGCCTTTTCACGCCGGAGACCCTGACGGCAGCGACCACGGAACAGGCTCGTGGAAGGGACCAAGTGATGCTGATACCCAGCCGATTCAGCTCCGGGTACATGCTGCAGACCGAGAACAATCCCATGACCGGCCCGAGCGCCTTCGGACACACCGGTCGAGGCGGGTCGCTCGGTTTCGCCGACCCCGATCACGGCGTCGCTTTCGGGTACGTGGTGAACCACATCATCGGGGGATCCGGCGACGTTCGCGCACAGTCGCTTGTCGACGCCGTGAGCAAGTCGCTGGCGTGATGACCAGTCGGCCTCAGAGGACGAGTTGCCGTCTGCCGTGAGCGCGCCGTGAGGCCGCCCGCTTCTGCGCCAGTGTCGTGCTTCTGCGAGCCGGGCAAAGGGCGCGTCCGCTCCGAGGTTGACCGATGGGCCGACGGAGGAGTGGGCCCGGTCGGGTCGGTCGTCATTCAGGGCGCCTCAGAGGCTACGGCTCGCACGCCACAGCCCCGCCACCTCCCCCGCCACCCCCGGCGCAGACAACAGCAACGGCTCGTCGTAGACCGGAACCTCCGGGAGGGCCACCGCCCCCGCCTCCACCGCGATCAGGTAGGCCGGCAAGCCGTCCACCGCGTGGAATTCGCCGATGGCCGCCGCGGTGGCCCGGCCTGCGGCCACCTGGGCCAGGGAGAGGGCCGTGGAGCCCAGCACGCGGGCCGTGCAGTGGCGGCGGGACAGGGCGGTCAGAAGGGTGTCCAGGCCGGGCCAGTGGGCGTGGGCCGCCCATTCCGTCAGGAAGACGTGGCCGGTGAGGGTGGTGTGGGTGGCCGCCTGGATCCGCGTGCCGTTCAGCTCGGCGCCCCTTCCCCGGATCGCCGTGAAGGTCTCGCCTCGCCACGGGTCGGCCACCAGGCCGAGCAACGGGGTGCCGTCGGCGGCCACCAGGCCCAGGGAGAACGAGCACCAGCCGATGCCGTGGGCGTAGTTCGTGGTGCCGTCCACCGGGTCCACGACCCAGTGCGGGGCGTGCGGCCCGGCCGGTTCCACGACGCCGTACTCCTCGCCCTCCACGCCGTGCGCCGGGAAGGCCGCCCGCAGTACCGAGCGGACGTGCGTCTCGATCGCCTCGTCCGTCCGCGTGACGATGTCCGCCGGGCCCGCCTTCTCGCGTACCCCGCCGCCGTGCGGGCGACGGATCGCCTCCGCTGCCCAGGCGGCCAGCTCGGTCGCGACCGTCAGGGCCTGGTCCAGGTCCACGTCACACACGTCCTGGTTCACGGAGGTTCACCGCCGGGGGTCGGGGTCAGCTCCGAGGCAGGATGCCATGGCCCGGCGAACGGCGAGCGGTCCGCTCGGGGCTGGTGCGCGGCGCCCCGCGGCCCCTCGTTAGCCTCGACCCCAGACAAAAGGCACCAGACAAAAGGCACCAGACAACACAGGAGGCAGTCATGGCCAAGGTTCCCAGTGCGGTCGTCGCCGCCGGCGGGCTCGTCGGTGGGTACGGGGTCGCCCGGTGGACCAAGAAGCGGCCGCTGGGCGGGGCCGTGCTGGCCGTTGCCGGGGTCGCCGCCGCTCAGCAGTGGCGCAAGCAGGCCGGCGGGAAGGCCGCGGGCGCGCTGGGTGCCGCGTACGTCGCCGCGTTCGCCGGGTCCCACCCGCTGGCGAAGAAGATCGGCGCCTGGCCGTCCGTCTTCGGTGTCGCCGGTGCCGTGGCCCTCGCCTCCTGGGCCGTCGCCGACCGCAAGGCCTAGCCGGGCCGAACCAGGCCCGACCTGGCCGAGCTGGCCGACCTGGCACTTCTAAGATCACTGTCATGGACATAGTGGGTTCTCTCGCACTGACCCTGGCCGTGATCGGTGGCATCCTCAGCGCCGAAGGCCGGCTCGTACGGACCGACCGGCGCCTCGCGCGTGTCGAGCGCAAACTCGACCTGCTCATGAAGCACCTGGACCTGCGCGAGGAGCATCCGCGGATGGACGAGGTGGCCGCGCTCGTGCGCGAGGGGAAGAAGATCCACGCGATCAAGGTGTACCGGGAGAGCACGGGTGCCGGCCTGCGGGAGGCCAAGGAGGCCGTCGACCGCCTCGGCTAGGTCCCGTCACCTGGATCCCGTGCCCGGTTCCCGTGCCTGGATCCCGTCGCCCCGCCCCGCTCCGAACGACCTCCGATACGCCTGCGGGCTCGTGCCCACCACCCTCCGGAAGCGTTCGCGGAAGGCCGTCGGGGAGCCGAAGCCCGTCTGGACCGCGATGCGTTCCACCGGGTACGGAGTCGTCTCCAGCAGATGCTGGGCCCGCCGTACCCGGGCGCGGTGCAGCCACTGCAGCGGGGTCGTACCCGTCTGTTCGCGGAAGCGGCGGTTGAGGGTGCGGGTGCTCATGCCCGCCTTGGCCGCGATCTCCTCCAGCGGCAGATCGCGGTCACAGTGGTCCTCCAGCCAGTGCAGCAACGGCTCCAGGGTCGCCCCGGCCGGCGCCGGGGGCAGGTCGTGGACGATGAACTGGGCCTGGCCGCCCTCCCGTTCCAGCGGCATCACGGACGACCGGGCCGCGTGCGCGGCGACGGCCGAGCCGAAGTCCCTGCGGATCATGTGCAGGCACATGTCCAGCGCGGCCGCCGCGCCCGCCGAGGTCAGGAACTGGCCGTTGTCCACGTAGAGGACGTTCGGGTCGACGGTCACCCTCGGGTGCAGCTCCGCCAGCCGGGCGGCCGCGTACCAGTGCGTCGTCGCCCGTAGTCCGTCCAGCAGGCCCGTCGCCGCGAACAGGAACGCGCCCACGCAGATCGACGCGATCCGGGTGCCGTTCGCCGCCGCCGTGCGCAAGCCCTCCGCCACCCCCGGCGGCAGCTCCTCCGGCGGCTCCGCCACGCCCGGCAGGATGATCGTGTCGGCCTCCGCCAGTGCTTCCAGCCCGTAGGGCGCCCGTACCGTGAACGCGCCCGCGCTCACCTCCTCCCCCACCGAGCACACCCGCACCCGGTACGGCACCCGGCCGTCGGGCAGCCGGGCCCGGCCGAAGGTGTCGATGGGGGCGGAGAGGTCGAACGGGATGACTCCGTCCAGCGCCAGTACGGCCACCGTATGCATGGCCAGATCCTAGATCTCCGACGGGTTCGCGCCAACGGCCGCCGACACAGACCAACGGTCAGCGGCCAAGGGCGAAGGGCCGACGGCCGACGGCCGACATCGCGAGGAAGGGATAGTGCACAACGTTCCCTCACTCCCTCTGGCGAGAATCCGTTGATTCCTGGCACTCTCGCCACTTCTCGTCGCCCTCTCCCGCTCCTTACCGTCTCCTCCGTGACCAAGTTCCTCCTCGCCGTCCACGTCCTCGCCGCCATAGTCGCCGTCGGACCCGTGACCGTAGCCGCCAGCCTCTTTCCGCCCGCCGCGCGCCGGGTGCTCGCCGCGCCGGGGGACGAGGGCGCCGCCGGAACGCTGAGCCTGCTCCACCGGATCTGCCGTGTGTACGCCGTCGTCGGCGTCGTCGTCCCGGTCTTCGGGTTCGCCACCGCGAACCAGATGGGCGTGCTCGGCACTGGCTGGCTGATCGCGTCGATCGTGCTGACCGCCCTCGCCGCCGTCGTCCTCGGCGCACTCGTGCTGCCGGGACAGACCGCGCTCGTGGAGGGGCGCGGTACGGCCGCGCAGACCGTCCGGCTGGCCATGGTCACCGGGGTCTTCAATCTGCTGTGGGCCGCCGTGACCGTGCTGATGATCGTGCGGCCCGGTTCCACCACGGGAGCGTGAGCCGTTACGGCTCGTCCGGCACCGCCGTCAGCGGGCGGGCGATGTCCTCCAGGGAGCGGCGTTCGGCCGGTACCGCCAGGAAGGCGGCCACCAGGCCCGCCACGCACATCAGCGTCGCGCCGATCGAGAACGCCAGGGCCGTGTCACCCGCCTTGCCCGTGCCCGTGAGGTCGGCGAAGAGGAGCGGGCCGCTGATGCCGCCGGCCGCCGTACCGAGGGCGTAGAAGAAGGCGATCGACATCGCGCGCGTCTCCATCGGGAAGATCTCCGACACCGTCAGATAGGCGCTCGACGCGCCCGCCGACGCGAAGAACAGCACCGCGCACCAGCACGCCGTCAGCGTGCCCGCGTTCAGCACACCCCGGCCGAACAGCCACGCCGTGCCGAACAGCAGCACGCCCGAGAGCAGATACGTCGAGGAGATCATGACTCGGCGGCCGACCGTGTCGAAGAGCTTGCCCAGCAGCAGCGGGCCGCACAGGTTGCCCACCGCGATCACCGCGAAGTAGTAGCCCGTGCGGTCGGCGGGCACGGCGAAGAACCTGGTCAGGATCGCGCCGAAGCCGAAGGTGATGGCGTTGTACAGGAACGCCTGGCCGATGAAGAGGGAGAAGCCGAGCACCGCCCGTCTGCGGTAGCGGCCGAAGACCGTGCGCGCGATCTCCCCGAACGTCACGCTCTCCCGCTGGCGGATCTCCAGCGTGACCTGCGGCTCGGGCAGTCGTACGCCCCGCTCCGCCTCGATCCGCCGCTCGATGCCGCAGACGATCTCCTCCGCCTCCCGCTCCCTGCCGTGGATCAGCAGCCAGCGCGGGCTTTCCGGGACGTGCCGTCGTACCAGCAGGATCACCAGGGCCAGGACCGCGCCCAGGGCGAAGGTCAGGCGCCAGCCGATGTCCTTCGGGAGGAGGTTCGTGTTCAGCGCGACGATCGAGAGCAGGGAGCCGCCCACCGCGCCCAGCCAGAAGCTGCCGTTGATGATCAGGTCCACCCGGCCGCGGTACTGCGCCGGGATCAGCTCGTCGATCGCGGAGTTGATCGCCGCGTACTCGCCGCCGATGCCGAAGCCGGTCAGGAAGCGGAACAGGAAGAACCACCAGGCCTCCCAGGAGAGGGCCGTCAGGGCTGTCGCCGCCAGATACACCGCCAGGGTGATCATGAAGAGTCTCTTGCGGCCGTAGCGGTCCGTCAGGCGGCCCCAGAAGAGGGCGCCCGAGCAGGCGCCCGCCACGTACAGCGCCGCGGCCACACCCGTGATCTGGCCCGAGGTGATCGAGACACCGCTGCCCGGCTCGGCGAGACGGCCGGCGATGTTGCCGACGATCGTGACCTCCAGGCCGTCCAGGATCCAGACCGTTCCCAGACCGATCACGATCGTCCAGTGCCAGCGGGACCAGGGCAGCCGGTCCAGCCGGGCGGGGACGGCGGTGGTGATGATCCGGCCGCCGCCGGCCCGCGGCGACGGCGGCGGCGAGGGCACCTCGGCTGTGGCCATGGGCACCCTCCTCCGTCCGCCTCACCGCACAGCGATCACGCCCCCAGCGTCCGCGTCACCACATAGATCAGCAGTCCCGCCAGCGACCCCACCACCGTGCCATTGATCCGGATGAACTGCAGGTCGCGGCCGATGTGCGCCTCGATCTTCCGGGTGGTGTGCTCGGCGTCCCAGCCGGCCACGGTATCGGTGATCAGCGAGGTGATCTCCTTGCGGTACGTCGTCACGACGTGCACCGCCGCGCCCTGAACCCAGTTGTCGACCTTCTCCTGCGTCTTCGGCTCGGTCGCCATCCGCGTGCCCAGCGACAGCAGCGCGGCCCGCACCCGCAGCCGCAGCTCGCTGCGCTCGTCCTCGGCCGCCGCCACCATCATCGACCGTACGGCCGTCCAGGCGGACGCGATCAGGTCCTGCACCTCGCCACGGCCCAGCACCTCGCCCTTGAGCCGCTCCACCCGCGCCCGCGTCTCCGTGTCCGACTGCAGGTCGGAGGCGAAGTCGGTCAGGAAGCGGTCCAGGGCGCCGCGCGCCGGGTGGCCGGGCATGTCCCGCATCTCGGTGACGAAGCGCAGCAGTTCCTTGTAGACCCGCTCGCCGACCTTCCGGTCCACGAATCTCGGGGTCCAGCCGGGCGCGCCGCCCTCCACGGCCACCATCACGTCGCCCTGGTGCAGCACCAGCCAGTCGTGCGCGCGGGTCACCACCAGGTCCACCACCCGGCGGTGCCCGCCGTCGGCGACGATTCCCTCCAGCATCTTGCCGAGACCCGGGGCGATCTCCTGGATGTTCGCCCGCCGGGTGACGGCCTCGGTCACGACCGCCTGCACGTCCGAGTCCCGCAGGACCGTCAGCGCGCCGCGCAGCGCCGTCGCCAGCTCCGCCGTCACCCGGTCCGCGTGCTCCGGCTCCGCCAGCCACGCGCCCAGCCGGCTCCCGATGCCGACGGCGCGCAGCCGCTGGCGTACGACGTCCTCGGAGAGGAAGTTCTCGCCGACGAACTCGCCCAGCGAGACGCCCAGCTGGTCCTTCTTGGTGGGGATGATCGCGGTGTGCGGGATGGGCAGGCCCAGGGGGTGCCGGAAGAGCGCGGTGACCGCGAACCAGTCGGCCAGTGCGCCCACCATGCCCGCCTCCGCCGCCGCGGCCACATAACCGGCCCAGGGGCCGGCGCCCTCGTGCGCGGCGAGCTTGGCCAGGACGTAGACCAGCGCCACGAACAGCAGCAGTCCGGTCGCCGTGAGCTTCATCCGCCGCACCCCGCGCCGACGCTCCTCGTCGGCCGGGGTGAAGGCCGTCATGGTGCGGTACGACGCGCCTCGCTGCGGCACGTTCCCTGTCTCCGACTCGGTCTCGGTCGCTTCCATCGGCTCCACCCGTTCCGGTCCACCCGTGCGGCGATCCCGCACACAATTGTCCCTTCCTGACCGACTCCCGGAACGGAACAAGAGTTCCCGGCGTCTGTCAGGAGGGGGGTTCTGGGCAGGGCCCTGACAGCTCTCCCCCGCCCATGACGCATCATGGGCTCAGCCGGACCGGAGCCCCAGGCTCCCCTTTCCCGAGGAGACCAGCTCAAGCGTGACCAAGCGTCGTGGTTATGCGGTACTGACCGCGCTGATCGCGCTGGTCGTGGCGGTGTCCGCCGTCATCTACGGCACGGTGACCGCCGACGGGGGCACCCCGCGCGCCACCGCCGACGACAACCGCCCCCGCCACGACTCCTCCGCCGCCCCCGCCTCGACCGGCACCTGGGTGGGCGCCTGGGCCGCCTCCCCGGTCGGCGGCGAACCCGGCACCGAGACCGCGGGCCTCGCGGGCCGCTCGGTGCGCAACGTCGTCCACGCGAACACCGGCGGCACGACCGCCCGGATCACGCTGTCCAACCTCTACGGCCAGTCGCCGCTGACGCTCACCCACGCCTCGATCGCGCTGTCCACCGGGAACGGGTCGGCCGCGGCCGACCCGCGGACGATGCGGCGCCTCACCTTCGACGGCGCCACCAGCGTGGTCATACCCGCCGGCGGACAGGTCGTCAGCGACGCCGCGCGCCTCGCCGTGCCGGACGACAGCGACGTCCTGGTCACCACCTACACCCCCACTCCCTCGGGCCCGGTCACCTACCACCCGCACGCCCGGCAGATCTCGTACGTCGCCACCGGTGACCGCACCGAGGACGCGACCGGCACGCCGTACACCGAACAGACGCCGTACTGGCGCTACTTGACGGCCCTCGACGTACTCGGCAACGAGGCCGACGGCACGGTCGTCGTCTTCGGCGACTCCATCACCGACGGCATCACCTCCACCACCGGCGCCAACCACCGCTGGCCGGACCGTCTCGCGGACCGCCTGCGCAGCGCGCTGCGGGAGGGGCGGCGACTGCCGCGCTACAGCGTCGTGAACGAGGGCATCAGCGGCAACCAGGTCCTCGCGAGCGGGCTCGGACGCCCCGCCGAGAACGAGAGCGGCCTCGGCCGCTTCGCCCGCGACGCGCTCTCCCGTACGAACGCCAAGGTCGTCGTCATCGACCTCGGCGTCAACGACATCCTGCGCAACCCCCGCCTCGCCGACCCGAACCAGATCATCACCGGCCTGCGCACCCTGGTCGCACAGGCCCACGCCCGCGGCCTGAAGGTCGTCGGCGCCACCCTGACGCCCTTCAAGGGCCACCGTGGCTACACGTCGGCGCGCGAGGCGGTCCGCCGGCAGATCAACGCCCAGATCCGCTCCGGCACGGTCTACGACGCAGTGGTCGACTTCGACAAGGCCCTCCGCGACCCGTACGACCCCCGCCGCCTGCGCCCCGACTACGACTCCGGCGACCACCTCCACCCCAGCGACCGGGGCTTCGAGCGGATGGCCGAGGTCTTCGACCTGAACGCACTGACGGGCGGGGGGAAGGCGGAGCTTTAGCAGGGGGAATACTGGCGGGCATGACCCGCTTGATCCTCGCCACCCGTAACGCCGGAAAGATCACCGAGCTGAGGGCGATCCTCGCCGACGCCGGACTGCCCCACGAACTCGTCGGTGCCGACGCCTACCCGCAGGTGCCGGACGTCAAGGAGACCGGTGTGACCTTCGCCGAGAACGCGCTGCTCAAGGCGCACGCGCTCGCGCAGGCCACCGGGCTGCCGGCCGTGGCCGACGACTCCGGCCTCTGCGTCGACGTCCTGAACGGCGCCCCCGGCATCTTCTCCGCCCGCTGGGCGGGCCGGCACGGCGACGACAAGGCCAACCTCGATCTCCTGCTCGCCCAGATCTCCGACATCGCGGAAGAGCACCGGGGGGCACACTTCGCGTGCGCTGCCGCCCTGGCCCTGCCGGACGGCACCGAGCGCGTGGTGGAGGGGCAGTTGCGAGGCGTCCTGCGGCACGCACCCGCCGGTACCAACGGGTTCGGGTACGACCCGGTCCTCCAGCCGGAGGGCGACACCCGGACCTGCGCCGAGCTGAGCCCCGAGGAGAAGAACGCCATCAGCCACCGGGGGAAGGCGTTCCGGGCGCTGGTGCCGGTGGTGCGGGAGCTGTTGGGCTGAGCCTTACGGAGCGGCGCCGCATCTTCGATTCCAAGGTGCGGCGCCTTCTTTCCACGTGGGCCCGGTGGGACTCGAACCCACGACACACCGGACCTAAACCGGCGCCCTCTAGCCAGCTGGGGTACGGGCCCTCAGCCGTGCCTACTCTACTGGTTGCGCCGAGCCGCTCGTGGCCCTCCTCGACACCAGGTGCTCGTGATCGCGTGGCAGTTGGGGCAGAGCAGCCGGAGGTTCTCTCGCCGGTTGTCCCGCCAGTCCCCGTTGATGTGGTCGACTTCCAGCGTCATGGGTTTCCCCAGCCAGTCGGGGCCAACGCCGTATCTGCCGCACTGCTCAGGTACGCCCACTTCACCGAGGGCACGCCGGAGGCGCTCGGTTGCGATCCGGTGTCCGCCGTGGTGCCGCACCAGGACGTCTTCCGGCCGCTTGGCATTCGAAGCCGTCTTCCCTCGCTGATGTCCTTTCCCGAGAAAGTGGACGGTGTCGAGGCGGTCATCGGCGATCCGATTGCGAAGCATCGTGCGCTGGCTGCCGTTGTTCGCACGTCCGAGGCGGCGAAGCACCTCGGTGAAGGAGGCCGACTCACCGACCACCGCCCGCAGCTCGTCCGGAGTGGGGCGCGTCTGCCTGCCGGTGGGCGAGAAGTGCGAGATGTCGATGCGGAAGTGGGCGAATCGCTTCAGGAGGTATCCCCGCAAGTTGCCGTACGGCTGGGTACCGAAGAAGTCGATGACCTGGTCAAGGTTGGAGCAATGTGCGGCAGCCTCGGCCAACCGGTCGCGGGTGTACCGCACGACGCTGCTCATACGATGCTCTCCCGAGCACGTCCCCTGCCGCGTCCTCGGTAAGTGTCCGTTGTCGAGTGACAGTTTGGGCAGAGAAACCGAAGGTTCTCGACGCGGTTGTTCCGCCAGTTGCCGTCGACGTGGTCGACCTCCAATGCGAGCGGTTCACCGAGCCACACCGACTCGATCCCGCACAGGGCACGGCGCTCCTCCACGCCCAGCTCCTTCATAGCCCTCTTGAGCCGCCGGCTCGGGATGCGTGAAGCGTGCGCCGATGTGTCCTCGCCGAGGATCTCCGCAGGGGTGCGGCGGCGTGGTTGTACCTCATCCGCTCAGTTCGGACCGCAGGCGTGAAGTGCGCGGTGTCGATTCCGTACGCCTTGATTCGCCGGGCGATGTTGGCCTGGTGACCGCCCACGGAGTCGAGTCCGAGTTGGCGCACCACCTCATTGACGCTTACGGATGCTGCCACCACTGGTTCAAGAATCGCGCGCGTCCACTTCGCCCCCTCTCGCTCGAAGTGCGACGTATCCACCCCGAGCTTCCTCATCCGCCGCCTGATGTAGTCACGCTTCGAACACCTCGGATCCACTCCCAGCCTCTCCAACGCCTCTGACAACGTCCGCGCCCCGCGAGCCGCCTCTTGCAGCCCTCCCTGGTGTATGCGCCGGCCCCCATGCGAGCCCCCTCCGATCCGATCGCGCGTTTGCGACCCGCACGGAGTAACGAACCGTTTGTCGGACAGTCACGCCCGGAAAAGAGGAAGCGACCCGCACCAGGTCAACCAGTGCGAGCCGCCAGCAGCAGATGAGGGCCGTCAGATGCCCAGATCCTTGATGATCTTGGCCACGTGGCCGGTGGCGCGGACGTTGTACAGGGCCCGCTCCACCTTGCCCTCTTCGTCCACGACGATCGTGGAGCGGATGACGCCCAGGTACGTCTTGCCGTAGTTCATCTTCTCGCCGAAGGCGCCGTAGGCGTCGAGGACCTTCTTGTCGGGGTCGGCGAGGAGGGTGACCCGCAGGGACTCCTGCTCGCGGAACTTCGCCAGTTTCTCGGGCTTGTCCGGGCTGATGCCGATGACGTCGTAGCCCGCGCCGGCCAGGACCTCCAGGTTGTCCGTGAAGTCGCAGGCCTGCTTGGTGCAGCCGGGGGTCAGGGCGGCCGGGTAGAAGTAGACGATGACCTTGCGGCCCTTGTGGGACGAAAGGGAGACGTCGTTGCCGTCGGCGTCCGGGAGGGTGAAGGCGGGGGCCACGTCCCCCGGCTGGAGTCGCTCGCTCATCGGGCCAGCGTAACCGGGGGGCCTTGCGGTGCGGCGCGGCGCGGAGCTGACAGACTGTTCGGGACAGCATCACCAGACTTCGGAGGCCGTACGGTGGCGGACACGTCGGACACCAGAACCCCGGCGCAGATCGAGGCGGACATCAAGCGCCGCCGCGAAGTGCTGGCCGAGACGCTCGACGAGATCGGCGTGCGGGTGCATCCGCAGACGATCATCGGGGATGCGAAGGCCAAGGTCGTCGCCAATCTCGATCACACCGTCGGGCGTGCGTATGTGCAGGTCAACCGGGCGGTCAGTGAGGTGCGCGCGCAGTTCGTCGATGACGAGGGCGCGCCCCGGCTCGAGCGGATCGTGCCTGTCGCGCTGCTCGCCGTCGGTGTTGTCGGGCTGCTCACCCTGAGCAGTCGGCGGCGCAGGGGCTGACCCGGACGCGGACGGGCGGGACGAAGGCAGGTAGGTTCGAGGCGTGAGCGTCAACAGAAACGAGCAGAGCACCCCTCAACACGACAAGCTGCCCATCCGGATGCTGCACGACCGGGTTCTGGTCAAGCAGGACGCCGGTGAGGGCGAGCGTCGGTCGGGCGGCGGCATTCTGATTCCCGCCACCGCGGCGGTCGGCCGGCGGCTGGCCTGGGCGGCGGTCGTCGCCGTCGGGCAGAACGTACGGACCGTGGAGCCGGGTGACCGGGTCCTGTTCGACCCTGAGGACCGGGCCGAGGTCGAGGTACGGGGTGTGGCGTACGTGCTCATGCGCGAGCGCGATCTGCACGCGGTGGCCGCGGACCGGTTCGAGGGGTCCGAGGACTCCACCGGGCTGTACCTCTAGATCAACGGCCGAAGGGGCTGGTGACCACGGTCACCGGCCCCTTTGTCTTTTCTTTGCTAGATTCGAAAGGGTCAGCCCGACGAGACGCGCCGTACCGGGATCCCCGACCCTCAGGAAAAGCACCAGAGGAAAAGCACCAGGAAAAGACGACGCACCCCCGTTCAGAGATTCCTTCCGGAGGTGCCTGTCATGGCCTGGGTTCTGCTCGTCGTCGCCGGTCTGCTCGAAGTGGGCTGGTCGATCGGGATGAAGTACACCGAGGGGTTCACCCGGCTGGTTCCGAGTGTGCTCACGGGTGCCGGGATCGTCGCGAGCATGGTCCTGCTGTCGTACGCCGCGAAGTCCCTGCCCATCGGTACCGCCTACGGCGTGTGGGTGGGCATCGGGGCGGCCGGTGCGGCGGTGCTCGGCATGGTGGTGCTGGGTGAGCCGGTCACCGCCGCCCGGATCTTCTTCGTCTGTCTGCTGCTGGTCGCCGTCGTGGGACTGAAGGCGACCAGCGGCCACTAGGTCACCTGGTCACCTGGTCACCTGGTCACCTGGTCACCTGGTCCCGGGCGTACGGGCGGGCTCAGGTGCCGGGGGCGCCTCCGGCACCGGCGGCCGTGCCCGTCGTATCGCCGCCGGTCGCGTCGCCGCCTCCGGGGGTGCCGCCGCCGGTCGTCGGGTCCCCGCCGGTCGCATCGCCGCCGGTGGCCGGGTCCCCGCCCGTGGTGCCACCGCCTGTGGTGGCGCCGCCCGTCGTGGTGGGGCCGCCGCCGGTCGTCGTGCCGCCGCCGGTGGTATTCGTACCCCCGCCGGTCGTCGCTCCGCCGTCGGTGGGCGTGCCGGTGGCGCCGCCGGCCGGGCTGGCGCTCGTGCCGCCGCCGGTCGGGCTGGCCGTCGTACCGCCGTTGTTCTGGTCCCCGGTCGTGCCCGGCGGGGTCGAGGAGTTGTCGCTGGGCGGCTGCGGCTGGTCGGCACCCTGCTGGAGCTGGAGGTCGAAGTCGGAGGCCGGGGTGCCCGCGAGCGCGTCGTGCGTGTACTGGGCCCAGATCTGGGTCGGCGGGCCGCCGCCGTTCATGCGGGCCACGCCGAGGGCGCCGTACAGCGGCTGGTGCTTGGCGGTCACCGGGTCCTGGCCCATCACGGAGACCACCGTGGCCAGGTCGGGGGTGTAGCCCGCGAACCAGGCGGCGGTGTCGCTCTCGGCGGTGCCGGTCTTGCCGGCCGCCGGGCGGCCCGCGGCCTGCGCGGCGGTGGCGGTGCCGTTGTCGACCACGCTCTGCAGCATGGACGTGGTGGTGTCGGCGGCCTCCCGGCTGACGACCTGCTTGACCGGCTGCCCGGGCAGCTTGACCTCGTCGGTGCCGTCCTTGGTGAGCTTCTTGACCAGCGTGTACTGGCCGTGCTTGCCGTGGTTGGCGAGCGTCGCGTATCCCTCCGCCATGTCCAGCACGCTGGCGGTGGCGGTGCCGAGGGCGATGGATGGGTACGGCTGGAGGTCCGGGGTGTCGGAGGGGATGCCGAGGTCGATCGCGGTCTGCTTGACCTTGGTGGGGCCGACGTCGACGGCCATCTGCGCGTAGACCGCGTTCACGGACAGGTCCGTCGCCTTGGTGACGTTGATCTGGCCGTACGACTTCTGGTCCTCGTTCTCCGGGGCGTAGGTGCCGCCGCTCCAGCCCTGTACGGGCCGCTGGTTGGTGCCGTCGTACATCGTGTTCGGCGTGATGGGGCTGCCGTCCTGGGTGGCCGAGCCGTTCTGCACCGCGGAGGTGAAGACGAACGGCTTGAACGTCGAGCCGACCTGGAAGTCACCCCGGGTCGCGCCGTTGGTGTACTGCTTCACGTAGTCGATGCCGCCGTACATCGCGACGACGTCGCCGGTCTTCGGGTCGACGGAGGCGCCGCCCGCGCGGACGTAGGAGTCGGCCTTGTTGTTCTTCTTGTCCAGCTTGGAGATCAGCTGGTCGTTCACCGCCTTGACGAAGGCGTCCTGCTTGCCCTTCTGGATGGTGGTGGTGATGCGGTAGCCGCCGGCCTCCAACTGGTCCGTGGTGACGATCTTGTTGGTGACCAGGTAGTGCCGGACCGCCTCGACGAGGTAGCCGCGCTGACCGGACAGGCCCGTGGAGAGCGTCTGCTCCTTGGGCATGGGGAACTTCATGCCGGCGCGGTCGGCCTGGCTGAGCCAGCCCTTCTTGACCATGCCGTCCAGGACGTAGTTCCAGCGGGCGACGGCGGCTGCCTTGTTCTCGGGGTGGGCGATGACGTCGTACTCGCTGGGCGCGTTGACGAGCGCGGCGAGGTAGGCGGCGCGGGCCGGGTCGAGGCCGGCGGCGTCCTTGCCGTAGTAGGCCTGGGCGGCGGCCTGGATGCCGTAGGCGCTGCGGCCGAAGTAGCTGGTGTTGAGGTAGCCCTCGAGGATCTCGTCCTTGGACTTCTCGCGGTCCAGCTTGATCGCGATGAAGAACTCCTTGGCCTTGCGGGTGAGCGTCTGCTCCTGGCCCAGGTAGTAGTTCTTCACGTACTGCTGGGTGATCGTCGAGCCGGACTGGGTGCCCTTGCCGGTCGCGGTGTTCCAGCCGGCGCGCAGCATCGCCTTGGGGTCGACGGCCGACTCGCTGTAGAAGTCGCGGTCCTCCGCGGCCAGTACGGCGTGCTGGGCGGCCTTGGAGACCTGGGCGAGGCTGACGTTCTCCCGGTTGACCTGGCTGTCGCGGGTGTCACGGGCGATCTGGGAGCCGTCGGCGTACAGGTAGACGTTGGCCTGCTTGGTCGCGAGGGCGTTGGCGGGCGGGATGTTGACCATCGAGTAGCCGAGGAAGAACAGCCCGATGACCAGCAGCAGACCGAAGAGGACGGTGCCGAGCACCATGCGCCAGGTGGGGATGATCCGCCGCCACCCGGTCCGCTTGGGCCGCTTCGGCTTCTTGCCCTTCCCCTTGCCGCCGCCCCCGTCACCGGGACCGCCGGAGGAACCCCCGTCGGCCGCGGCGAGGAGAGCGGTGGCGTCCTCGGAGGAGTTGCCGCCGGGGGCCTGTCCGGAGGCCTGTCCGGAGGCCTGTCCGGAGGGGTTGGCGGCGGGACCGGTGCGGACGGGTCCGGTGCGGGGGCCGGCGGCGGGGCCTCGGGTGCCTGCGCCTGCGGTGGCTGCGGCGCCCGCGCCCGCCGGGGATGCCTGGGCGGCGGCGCCCGCCGCCGCGGCCGCACCGGCGGCGCCGAGCGCTCCGGCCGTCCGGGCGGCTCGGGGTGCGGTGCCGGGGGTGTTCGTACGAGGGGCACGGCCGGCGGCGTTCGACTCGGTGGCCGCCGTCCCGGCCGGGTCGCCGGGCTCGCCCTTGCGGGGTGCGCCGACCCGCCGCAGGACCTGGGTGGTCTCCGGCGCCGACGTCTCACCGGGGCCCTGACCTGCCCCGGCCGACGCGTCCGACCGCTCGTCCTTCGGTGCCCGGGGCGCGGTGACCCGCCGCAGCACCTGTGTGCTCTCGGCCGACTGGGGCTTGTGGGAGGCGGAGGCAGAAGCTCCGGAGGCCCGCGAGGCGTCATCGGAGGCCGGGGCGTCCTCGGAGGCGGCGGCCTTCCGGGCCGCCGGGGCCCCGCCGGACCCCGAAGCCGTGCCGGCTCCGGACGCCGTCGCCCCCTCCTGCTCCGTACGCCCCCCTCGGGCCGCCTGGCGGGCCCGGGCCATCGAGGCCGTCCGGTCCGGGGCGGAGTCGTCCTGGGCCGCCGTCGGCTCACCCGTTCGGCCGATCCCGCCCCGCTCGGACCGTTCGGCCCGCTCGGACCCCGCCTGACCTTCCTGCTCTGCCCCCTCGGCCGGTTCGCTCGTCCCCTTGCCCGGGGCGGTGGGCCCTTCAGCCGGCAGCGGCTTTTCCGGCGCCACGCCTTCGTTCGGCTGCTGCGGCTGCGGCTCGTCGCTCATGTCGTGCACGGACTCCTGTTTCGCGTCGTACGTTCCCGTACGCCTCGTACGCCTTCTGCGCCCCCAGTTTGAAGACTCTCGCACCTGGCGTTCCGTTCCCGGATTCCGGCACGCTTCGGCCACGAAAATGCGTGGCCGGTCGCCGGGCCTCCGGACTAGGCTCCTGCGCTTCGGTGTCGAGCGGTCTCGGGAGGTGGACTGACGTGGGCGCGGGACGGTTGTACGGGGCCGTCGCGGCGGGGGGATTCAGACGGTACGCGACGTATCGGGCGGCCACTGCGGCAGGGGTGTTCACGAACACGGCTTTCGGGCTGATTCTGGTGTACACGTACACCGCGCTGTGGGACGAGAAGCCGCACCTCGGAGGCTACGGCCAGGCCCAGGCCGTGACGTATGTGTGGCTGGGGCAGGCGCTTTTGTCGACGCTCGCGATCGGGGGCGGAGGCGTCGAGGACGAGTTGATGGATCGCATCCGTACGGGGGACGTGGCGATCGACCTCTACCGGCCCGTGGATCTCCAGCTGTGGTGGCTCGCCGCCGATCTCGGCCGGGCCTTCTTCCAGCTGCTGGGGCGAGGGCTGGTCCCCTTCGCCTTCGGGGCGCTGTGTTTTCCGGCCTATCTGCCCACCGACGCCGGCACCTGGATCGCCTTCCTCGTCGCCGTGCTGCTGGCGATGGTGGTCGGCTTCGGGATCCGCTTCCTGGTGGCGCTGAGCGCGTTCTGGCTGCTGGACGGCACGGGGGTCGGGCAGATGGCCTGGCTCGCCGGGTTCTTCTGCAGCGGGATGCTGCTGCCGCTGAACGTCTTCCCGGGCGCGCTCGGCGAGGTCGTACGGGCCCTGCCCTGGTCCTCGCTGCTCCAGGCCCCGGCGGACATCCTGCTGGGACAGGCGGATCCGCTGCGGACGTATCTGTTCCAGGGAGCGTGGGCGGCGGCGCTGCTGGGCCTGGGCCGGCTGGTGCAGTCGGCGGCGACGCGGCGGGTGGTGGTCCAGGGTGGGTGAGGGAAGCCGCGCGGTGGCGGCGGTGCGCACGTACTGGCTGATCGCGGGGATGTGGGTGCGCTCCACGATGGCCTACCGGGCGTCCTTCGCGATGACCACGTTCGGGAACTTCGCGGCGACCTCCTTCGACTTCGTCGCGATCATGCTGATGTTCTCGCGGGTGCACGCACTCGGCGGTTACACGCTGCCGGAGGTGGCGTTCCTGTACGGACTGTCGGGCGTGTCCTTCGGGCTGGCCGATCTCGCGATCGGCTCGATGGACCGGCTGGGGCGGCGGGTGCGGGACGGCACGCTGGACACGCTGCTGGTGCGGCCGGCGCCGGTGCTGGCCCAGGTGGCCGCCGACCGGTTCGGGCTCAGGCGGCTGGGCCGGGTGGTGCAGGGCTCGCTGGTGCTGGCCTGGTCGCTGACCCGGGTCGACATCGACTGGACGCCGCCGAAGCTGCTGCTGATGCCGGTGATGGTGCTGAGCGGCTTCGCGATCTTCTGCGCGGTGTTCGTGGCGGGGGCGGCGTTCCAGTTCGTGGCGCAGGACGCCTCCGAGGTGCAGAACGCCTTCACCTACGGCGGGACGACGCTGTTGCAGTATCCGCCGACGGTGTTCGCGAAGGAGCTGGTGCGCGGGGTGACGTTCGTGCTGCCGCTGGCCTTCGTCAACTGGCTGCCCGCCAGCTACGTGCTGGGGCGGCCGTATCCGCTGGACCTGCCGCACTGGGTGGCGTTCACGTCGCCGCTGGTCGCGGTGGGCTGCTGTGCGCTGGCGGGGCTGGCGTGGCGGGCGGGACTTCGTTCGTATCGGAGCACAGGGAGCTAGCGCGGTGCCGGACAGTGACTTCGCCGATGACGACTTCATCGTGCTGGAGAAGGTCGAGAAGGTCTTCGAGGTGCGCAAGAAGACCGGGTTCATGAAACGGGAGCGGCGCGAGGTACGGGCGGTGGACTCGCTCTCGTTCACCGTGGCGCGCGGCGAGATGGTCGGCTACATCGGTCCGAACGGCGCCGGGAAGTCGACCACGATCAAGATGCTGACCGGCATCCTGACGCCGAGCGCCGGGCGGCTGCGGGTGGCGGGGATCGACCCCTCGCGGGAGCGGACGCGGCTGGCGCAGCGGATCGGGGTGGTGTTCGGGCAGCGTACGACGCTGTGGTGGGATCTGCCGCTGATCGACTCGTACCGGCTCGCGCACCGCATGTACCGCATCCCGGACGCCCGTTACCGGCAGAACCTCGACCGGTGCGTGGAACTCCTGGAACTGGAGTCCCTGTTGGACGTGCCGGTGCGGCAGCTGTCGCTGGGCCAGCGGATGCGCGGGGACATCGCGGCGGCGCTGCTGCACGATCCGGAGGTGCTGTATCTGGACGAGCCGACCATCGGACTGGATGTGGTGTCCAAGGCCAAGGTGCGCGGATTCCTGAAGGAGTTGAACGCCGCGCGCGGCACGACGGTGCTGCTGACCACCCATGACCTGCAGGACATCGAGCAGTTGTGCTCGCGGGTGATGGTGATCGACCACGGCCGGCTGATGTACGACGGCCCGCTCGCGGGGCTGCACGAGGTCGGGGAGAGCGAGCGGACGCTGGTGGTGGACCTGGAGCGGGAGCTGCCGCCGGTCGAGGTGCCGTCGGCGCGGGTGGTGCGGGTGGAGGGGCCGCGGCAGTGGCTGGCGTTCCCCGCGGGGCAGTCGGCGGCACCGGTCGTGGCACATCTCGCGGCGGAGTATCCACTGGTGGACCTGTCGGTGCGGGAACCGGACATCGAGGCCGTCATCGCCAAGATGTACGTGGAGAAGGCCGTCTCGTAGGCTGCCGTCATGACCGACGACGCAGTACCGGAGCACCGGGCCGCCGCTCCCGCCCCGGACCTCCGCGCCTCCGATGCCGACCGTGAGCGGGTCGCCGAGGTCCTGCGGGACGCCCTGGCCGAGGGCCGCCTCGACATGGAGGAGTTCGAGGAGCGTCTGGAGGCGGTGTACAAGGCGCGTACCTACGGCGAGCTGAAGCCCCTCACCCGGGATCTGCCGGCGGCCGGCGGGGCGGCTCTGCCCGCGCCGGTCTCGTTCACAAAGGCGCCTGTGGAGAACGGGAGTTGGGCGTCGCGGATCGTCGGGGGCGAGGGGTCCTCGGCGGGCGGGATCGCGATCCTGTCGGGGTTCGAGCGCAAGGGCCGCTGGACGGTGCCGAAGCGGTTCAACTCCTTCGCGTTCATGGGCGGCGGCGAGATCGACCTGCGCGAGGCGAACTTCGCGGACCGCGAGGTCGAGATCAACTGCGTGGCGATCATGGGCGGGGTCCAGGTGATCGTGCCGCCGGGGGTCGAGGTCGTCGTCCGGGGCATCGGCGTCATGGGCGGCTTCGAGCACCCGAGGGACGACGACGGTCCGCCCGAGCCCGGCGCTCCGCGGGTGATCATCGGGGGGTTCGCCTTCTGGGGCGGGGTCGGGGTGGAGCGCAAGGTCACGCGGGCGGAGCAGAAACGCCTGAAGGAGCAGCGGCGCCAGGAGCGGCTGGAGCGCCGGCAGGAGCGGCACGAGCTGCACCGGGCGCGGTACGAATCGCGGCGCGAGCGGCGGGAGGAACGCCGGGATCGGCGGCACTGAGCGCCGTCGGCGGCCGCGGGTCCGGCGTGGCCGCTCGCGCGGTTGCCCGCGCCCCTACTTCGTGCACACCTTGGTCAGTTCGCCGGCGGCGTCCGTCACCGGGCCCACATCCGGCGTGTCGTCGCCGTTCCTGATGGCCGTGCGGACGTTGCCCACGGCCTTCTCCAGATGGTCGACCGCCTTGTTGACGTCGGCGTTGTCGGTCTTGTCGCCGATCTTGTCGAGGTTCTTCTCGATGGAGTTCAGGGAGTCGTCCGCCTGGGTGGGATCGTTCGCGGCGTTCTCCACGGCCTGTTGCAGGCCGGTGACGCTGTCGGCGATGGAGTCGGCGGTCTGCACGCAGTCCAGAGCCTTGCCGACGGCGTCGCAGCCGGTGGTGAGACCGGCGGTGAGCGCGGTCGTCGCCACGACGACGGCGACGGCGGTGAGACGGCGTCGGCTGACGGCCATGGTGGTGGTCCCCTCCCCTGGTTGGGCTGCCGTATCCCTAGGACGCCGGGGAGGGCACGCGGGTTGCCCCGCGCGCGCCGTCCTGTTGGCCTGCTTTTTACTCGCGGTCGTCAGTTCCCGAGGGAGGCTTCGAGCGTGGCGCGCTGGATCGCGGCCAGTTCGGTGCAGCCGGAGACGGCGAGGTCGAGCAGGGCGTTGAGTTCGTCGCGGGCGAAGGGCTCGGCCTCGGCGGTGCCCTGGACCTCGACGAAGCGGCCGTCGCCGGTGCAGACGACGTTCATGTCGGTCTCGGCGCGCACGTCCTCCTCGTAGCAGAGGTCGAGGAGGGGGACGCCGCCGACGATGCCGACGGAGACGGCGGAGACCGTGCCGGTGAGCGGCTGCCGGCCGGCCTTGATCAGCTTCTTGCCCTGGGCCCAGGCGACGGCGTCGGCGAGGGCGACGTAGGCGCCGGTGATGGCGGCCGTGCGCGTGCCGCCGTCGGCCTGGAGGACGTCGCAGTCGAGGACGATGGTGTTCTCGCCGAGCGCCTTGTAGTCGATGACGGCGCGCAGGGAGCGGCCGATGAGGCGGGAGATCTCGTGGGTACGGCCGCCGATCCTGCCCTTGACGGACTCGCGGTCGCCGCGGGTGTTGGTGGCGCGGGGCAGCATGGCGTACTCCGCGGTGACCCAGCCCTCGCCGCTGCCCTTGCGCCAGCGCGGGACGCCCTCGGTCACGGAAGCGGTGCAGAACACCTTGGTGTCGCCGAAGGAGACGAGGACGGAGCCCTCGGCGTGCTTGCTCCACCCGCGCTGGATGGTGACCGGGCGGAGCTGTTCGGGGGTACGGCCGTCGATGCGAGACATGGCGACGAGCCTAGCCGGACATGGGGAAGGGGCTCCTCCCGCCTCGGGAAGAGCCCCTTTCCAGGTGAACCGGGTCGGCTCACATCATGTCTTCGATCTCCGCGGCGATCGGGTCGGCGTCGGTGCCGATGACGACCTGGATGGCGGTGCCCATCTTGACGACGCCGTGGGCGCCGGCGGCCTTCAGGGCGGCGTCGTCGACCAGCGAGGGGTCGGACACCTCGGTGCGCAGCCGGGTGATGCAGCCCTCGATCTCTTCGATGTTGTCGAGCCCGCCGAGCCCGGCGACGATCTTCTCAGCCTTGCTGGCCATGTTCCTTCTCCCTGATCCGAACCGCTTTGTCGCAGTAACCCACAGTTGGCCCATCTTCGCGAGCGGTCATGCCGTCCGTGCCGAATGATGGCGATCACGACAGCGGAACCGTCCGTCGACTGGTCTACACCACCGTGCGGACGGTCGCCAAACCGCGTCCGACGAACCGCATGTGAGCCGAGTGGCCGGAGGTCGCCCATGAGCGCCGAGAGCGCAGGCAGCGCCGCCCCCACGGTCAGTCCGGTACGGGAGCGCTGGAACCGCGCCTTCCAGGGCCTGCAGAAGATGGGCCGCAGTCTCCAGCTGCCGATCGCCGTGCTGCCGGCGGCGGGCATCCTCAACCGCCTGGGCCAGCCGGACGTGTTCGGCAAGGACGGGCTGGGCTGGACGGACGTCTCCAAGGTCATGACCGGTGCGGGCGGCGCCCTGCTCGACGGCTCGCTCGGTCTGCCGCTGCTGTTCTGCATCGGCGTGGCGATCGGGATGGCGAAGAAGGCGGACGGCTCGACGGCGCTCGCGGCGGTGGCCGGTTTCCTCGTCTACTACGGCGTCCTGCACCAGTTCCCCGAGTCCTGCCCGGGCGGCTCGACGGCGGTCCCGCAGGTCGGCTGTCAGGTGAGCGTCGGCGCGGGCACGGGCGCGGTGACGCCCTTCGCCTTCCAGAACCCGGGCGTCTTCGGCGGCATCGTCATGGGTCTGCTGGCCGCCTTCTTCTGGGCCCGTTTCCACCGCACCAGGCTGGTGGACTGGCTGGGCTTCTTCAACGGCCGCCGGCTGGTGCCGATCATCATGGCGTTCGTCGCCATCGTCTTCGCGGCGCTGTGCCTGTGGATCTGGCCGCCGATCGGCAGCGGCCTGGAGAGCTTCAGCCATTGGCTGCGGGACGCGGGCGCCTGGGGCGCGGGCGTCTTCGGGCTCGCCAACCGCGCGCTGCTCGTCGTCGGCCTGCACCAGTTCCTGAACGTGCCCATCTGGTTCCAGTTCGGCAGCTACACCAAGCCCGACGGCACGGTGGTGCACGGCGACATCAACATGTTCCTGGCCGGCGACCCGCACGCGGGCCAGTTCACCTCGGGCTTCTTCCCGATCATGATGTTCGCGCTGCCGGCCGCCGCGCTGGCGATCACCCACTGCGCCAAGCCGCACCGCCGCAAGGAGGTCGGCGGTCTGATGCTGTCGGTGGCGCTGACGTCGTTCGTCACGGGCATCACCGAGCCGATCGAGTACTCCTTCCTCTTCATCGCTCCCCTGCTGTACGCGTTCCACGCCGTTCTCACCGGTGTCTCGATGGCGGTGACCTGGGCGCTCGGGGTGCATGACGGCTTCAGTTTCTCGGCCGGCCTGATCGACTACGTGATCAACTGGAATCTGGCGACGCGTCCGTGGGCGATCATCCCGATCGGCCTGGGCTTCGCGGCGGTCTATTACGCCGTCTTCCGGTTCGCGATCACGAAGTTCGACCTGAAGACACCGGGCCGGGAGCCCGAGGACGAGGTCGAGGACACCACCAAGGCCTGAGAACGCGGACCGAAAGTCACGGAATGTCGAGGTCGTACGACCCCATTAGCACATCGGCACGCCGAGTAGCGTTTCGGTAGCGGATTTCGTGGTTCCTTATCCCACCTTCATCGTGCTACAACAGGTCTACACCACTGAGTGGTGTAGACCACCACCGATGGAGGAAATCCACGATGAGCACCGCCACCGCCACGGCGGCCCCCGCAAAGAAGCGGGGATCCGGCCTTTTCCAGGGCCTGCAGAAGGTCGGCCGCAGCCTGCAGCTCCCGATCGCCGTGCTGCCGGCGGCGGGCATCCTCATGCGCCTCGGCCAGCCCGACGTCCAGGAGAAGCTGCACCTTCCCGCGGACGTCGCGAAGGTGTTCGCCGGTGCCGGCGGCGTCCTGTTCGACAGCTCGTTCGGCCTGCCGCTGCTGTTCTGCATAGGCGTGGCGATCGGTTTCGCGAAGAAGGCCGACGGCTCGACGGCGCTGGCCGCCGTGGTCGCCTTCCTCACCTACTACGCGGTGATCCACCAGTTCCCGATCAAGGACGGTCACGCGGGCGCCACCTACACGCCGACCGGTCTGTTCGGCGGATTCTGGCAGAAGGGCCAGGAGGCCGCCCAGGTCGCCACCTATCAGAACCCCGGCGTACTCGGCGGCATCATCATCGGTCTGCTGACCGCCGTGCTGTGGCAGCGCTACCACCGCAAGAGGCTCGTGGACTGGCTGGGCTTCTTCAACGGCCGCCGCCTGGTCCCGATCATCACCGCCGTCGTCGGCGCCGCCCTCGGTGTCCTGGTGGTCCTCGGCTGGCAGCCCATCGGTGACCAGATCACCAGCTTCGGCCAGTGGATGACCGGCCTCGGTTCCTTCGGTGCCGCCCTCTTCGGTCTCATCAACCGCGCGCTGCTCCCGATCGGCATGCACCAGTTCGTCAACTCCGTGGCCTGGTTCCAGATCGGCGACTACACCAACTCCGCCGGCACCGTCTTCCACGGCGACCTGCCGCGTTTCTTCGCGGGCGACCCGCACGCCGGTATGTTCATGACCGGCTTCTTCCCGATCATGATGTTCGGCCTGCCGGCCGCCGCCCTGGCCATCGCGCACTCCGCCCGCCCCGAGCGCCGCAAGGCCGTCCTCGGCATGATGATCTCGCTGGCCCTGACCTCCTTCGTCACCGGCGTCACCGAGCCCATCGAGTTCTCGTTCATGTTCATCGCCCCGGTGCTGTACGCGATCCACGCGGTGCTGACGGCCCTGTCCATGGCGATCACCTGGGCGCTGGGCATGCACATGGGCTTCAGCTTCTCGGCCGGTCTGACCGACGTCCTCATCAACTGGGGCATCTCCACCAAGCCCTGGCTGCTGATCCCGGTCGGCCTGGTCTTCGCGGCGGTCTACTACGTGCTCTTCCGCTTCGCGATCACCAAGTTCAACCTCCCCACCCCGGGCCGCGAGCCCGAGGAGGAGGTCGAGGACATCACCAAGGCGTGAGCCCGGCCGCGACGCCATGACGAAGGCCCCCGGAACCTGTTCGGTTCCGGGGGCCTTGTCGTGCGTACCGGCGGTCTCAGATCTCGTACGTGCCCCGCGGAGCAGCCAGCTCCACCGGCCCCGTGAACACCTCGCGCGCGTCACGGAGGTTGACCGCGGGGTCGGTCCACGGCGGGATGTGGGTGAGGACCAGGCGGCGCACGCGCGCGCGGGCCGCCGTCTCGCCCGCCTCACGGCCGTTGAGGTGCAGGTCGGGGATGTTCTCCTTGCCGTGCGTGAACGCGGCCTCGCACAGGAACAGGTCGGCGTCCCGGGCCAGCTCGTCCAGCGCCTCGGTGACGCCCGAGTCACCGGAGTACGTGAGGGTCCGCCCGGCGTGCTCGACCCGGATGCCGTACGCCTCGACGGGGTGGCGGACCCGCTCGGTGTGCACCGTGAACGGGCCGATCTCGAACGTGGAGGGCTTGACCGTGTGGAAGTCGAAGACCTCGCTCATCGAGGAGGCGGAGGGGGTGTCGGCGTACGCCGTGGTCAGGCGGTGCTCGGTGCCCTCGGGGCCGTAGACCGGGATCGGGTCGCAGCGGCCGCCGTCGTGGCGGTAGTAGCGCGCGACGAAGTACCCGAGCATGTCGATGCAGTGATCGGCGTGCAGATGGCTGAGGAAGATCGCGTCGAGGTCGTAGAGACCGCAGTGGCGCTGCAGCTCGCCCAGGGCGCCGTTGCCCATGTCGAGAAGCAGCCGGAAGCCGTCGGCCTCGACGAGGTAGCTCGAGCAGGCCGATTCCGCGGACGGGAACGACCCCGAGCAGCCGACGACGGTGAGCTTCATGAAGCAGAAACCTCCGTTGGCGGGAAAGATCAAAAGGGCAGGAAACGGGGGTCGTGCGGTTTGTCGAGCGTAAGGCGCGAAAGCACGCGTCGCTCCTCCGCAAAGGGCCGTTGTGGGCGAACTCACCTGCGCTGTCACCGGTTCGGCTGGAAAGGGGGCGCAGAAGGATCCGCCAAGGGCGCGCGATCCGCGGCGCGCGCCGGTAACGTCGTCGTATGGACACGTCCTGGTGGCTGGCGCTCGCGGCGGTGGTACTGCTCGCGCTGGTCGCCACGCTCGTCGACGGCTGGGGACGCGGTCGCCGGCCCGGTGGGCGACGTCTGCGGCCGCGCGGGCACACGGGCACGCGCGCGCGTGCCGAACGGCCGGCCCCGGGGGACATCTGGTGGGCGGACGTCCCCTACGAGGACCGCGCCGAAGCCGTCAAGGACCGGCCCTGTCTGGTGCTGGCGGTGCGCGGGAACCGGGCCACGGTCGCGAAGATCACCAGCAAGTACCACGACGAGCGGTCCGGGGTGATCCCGCTCCCGCCCGGCGCGGTCGGCGACGCCCGCGGCCGGCCGAGCTTCCTGGAGACCGACGAGCTGCGCGAGGTGCCGGTGGACGACTTCCGGCGCCGGGTGGGCGTGGTCGACCCGGTCCTGTGGGACCAGGTACGACACCTCGCGAACTGATCGCCTACTTCACGGTCACGGTCACCGTCCACTCCTGGATGCCCTTGCAGGACACCCCGCCCGGCGCGGTGGGCTCGGCGCACAGGGGGCGGGACGAGGTCAGCTTCTCGGTTCCGGCGGCCACCGCGTGGTAGGCGGCCGTGGCGTTGCCGGGCTGGACGACGAAGCCCGCGTTGATGCCCTTCAGCGCGCCGCCGCTCGCCATGACCGGCTTCCAGGGGCGGGATTTGGTGCCGTCCAGGGTCAGCCGGACCTCACCGCCCTTGGCCACGCAGACGCTGTGGCCGGTGTCGGCGGCCTTCAGCTCCACGGTGGCGGCACAGCCGCCCGAGGCCGGTGCGGAGGAGGCCGACGGTGACACCTTGCCGCCGCTCGCGGGGCCCGTGTCCTTGCCGCTCTGGGATCCGCATCCGGCGAGCAGCAGGGCTGCGCCCGCGAGGGCGAGGGACGTGGTCGTACGGCGCATGGGGGTTTCGCCTTTCTGCCGTGGCCGTGGGGGCGGCCGCCTGGTGCAGATGTGACGTACCACCGGCGCAAAAGGATCCCGCACACGACGGACGGACCTGTCGTGTGCGGGATCACCGCTTTCACATGGTGCTGATCAGCTGGTCGTCACGGCCGTGTCGTCCACGACGAAGCTGGTCTGGAGGGAGGAGTCCTCCACCCCGTTGAACTTCAGGGTGACCGTCTGGCCCGCGAACGAGGACAGGTCGAAGGTCTTCTGCGCGTACCCGGAGGCCTTGTTGAGGTTCGAGTACGTCGCCAGGGTCGTCGAACCGGCGCTCACGGTCAGCTTGTCGTACGCGGTGCTGCCCGTCTCGGCGGTGTCGATGTGCAGGTAGAAGGTGAAGCTCGCCTTGCAGCCGGCCGGGATGGTCACCGACTGGGACAGGGTGTCGGTGTGGCTGGAGCCGTAGCCGTCGAGCCAGGCGTAGTACGAGCCGCTGTGCGCCGCCTCGCCGGAGTCGTTGGTGATGACCCCGCTGGAGGCGCTCCAGGTGCTGTTGCCCGACTCGAAGCCCTGGTTGCCGAGCAGCTGCGCCGAGGTGCAGCCACCGCCGCCGGAGGTGCCGACGGTCCAGGTGAAGGAGGTCGAGCCGGTGGCGCCGGTGGAGTCGGTGGCGGTGACCGTGACCTGGTAGGTGCCCGCGGTGGACGCGGTGCCGGAGATCAGGCCGGTGGAGCTGTTGATCGACAGGCCGCTCGGCAGGCCGGTGGCGCTGTAGGTCAGCGCGGCGCCGCCGCTGTCGGAGGCCGATATCTGCAGGCTGGCCGAGCTGCCGGTGGTGGTCGACTGGCTGCCGGGGTTGGTGACGCTCACCGTGTTGCCGCCGGTGCCACCGCCGGAGGTGAAGGCCGCGGTGCCGTTCGGGGTGCCCCAGCCGGTCGGACCGTCGTAGCCGGTGCCCGCGGTGCAGTAGTACGACGGGGAGCAGGAGCCGTTGCTGCCGCTGGTCACGTCGTACAGGTTGCTGGTGTGCTGGTACGGGTACTTCGCCGGGTAGTCGCTCGCGCCCGGGGCGCCGGCGAGGGCGTAGACCGAGGCGATGATCGGCGAGGAGGCGCTGGTGCCGCCGTAGACCGCCCAGCCGGAGCCGCCGTAGGTGTCGTAGACCGCGACGCCGGTGGCCGGGTCGGCGACGGCGGAGACGTCGGCCTCCATGCGCTTGGAGCAGCCGGTGTCGGTCTGCCAGCTCGGCTTCGGGTCGTACGCCGAGCAGCCGGAGCCGGTGCCCTCGGTGCTGGAGGTGTTCCAGACCGACTCGCTCCAGCCACGGGAGTTGGAGGCGGTGGAGAGCGCGGTGCCGCCGACGGCGGTCACGTACTGGGAGGTCGCCGGGTACTCGGCGCCGTAGCCGGAGTCACCCGCGGAGACGGTGATCGCGACACCGGGGTGCTTGAAGTACTGGGAGTCCTCGCTGGTCTGCGAGGAGGCCTCGGAGCCGCCCCAGCTGTTGGAGACGAACTTGGCGCCCAGCGCGACGGCCTCGTTCTCGGCGGTGCCGAGGTCGGTGTCGTTCGCGGAGTTGGCCTCGACCAGGACGATGCTGCAGTTCGGGCAGACCGCGCTGACCATGTCGATGTCGAGCATCTCTTCGCCGGCCCAGCCGCTGTCGTTGGTCGGCAGCGAGGTGGTGGAGCCGGTCTGGCTGACCTGCTTGAAGCAGCCGTTGGCCTTGGTGCAGGCGGACAGGCCGTAGGTGGAGCGGTAAGTCGCCAGGTCCGACTCGGCGTTGGGGTCGTTGTAGGCGTCCACAATGCCGACGGTCATACCGGAACCGGCCGACGTGGGCAGGTTGTAGGCGCTGTGCAGGTTGGCCGGCGAGAGGCCGGAGGGCGTCGCGGCGGCGAGCGCCGAGGCCAGGCGCTGCTGATGTCGGTGCGGCGCTGGGCGAAGCAGGACGCATGACCCGGCTCGGCGGTGGCGCACAGGTGCTGGGTCGGCACCTTCTGGCCGGCCTTGCCGGTGGTGTGGAACGTCTGCCGCTTCGGGTCGGTCAGAGCCTTGCTGTTCTGCGTCACCTTCGTGGTGTGGGGCGCGGGAGCGGCGGCGGCCTGGGCCCCGGCCGTCGGCGCTGCGGCGAGCCCGGCGACGGTGAGGGCGAGGGCGGGGAAGGCGACGGCGACGAGTCTTCGAAGACTCCGTCTCCGGCTGCTCGGGCGTGACTCACGCATGGGGAACTGCCTCCGGTTGAAGTGGGGATTCGCACTGGATTGGCAGGCCCGTGACGCGCGTAGCGGCGGCGAGACCGCGCAGTCATGAGCATGACATTCGCAGGCACCCGACATGCCGCTTTGTGAGCGTTACATGTCAGGGTGCGGGAGGAACGTAGACCCGCCCGGTTCGTCACCGGCAGTACCGGGTCGATTTCTTTGCCGCGCCATAGGAATGGCTTAGCCCCCTCATAAGAGGGGGCTGGCGACCACTTGATGCAGGTTTCCGCGCTGTTACGCCCAGAGCTGGCCGTGCAGCGTCTCGATGGCCTCCTCGGTGGTGGCCGCCGTGTAGACGCCGGTGGACAGGTACTTCCAGCCGCCGTCGGCGACGACGAAGACGATGTCCGCGCTCTCCCCCGCCGCAAGCGCCTTGCGGCCGACGCCGATCGCCGCGTGCAGGGCGGCGCCGGTGGAGACGCCCGCGAAGATGCCCTCCTGCTGGAGCAGTTCACGGGTGCGGGTGACCGCGTCGGCCGAGCCGACCGAGAAGCGGGTGGTGAGCACGGAGGCGTCGTACAGCTCGGGCACGAAGCCCTCGTCGAGGTTCCTGAGGCCGTACACCAGGTCGTCGTAGCGCGGTTCGGCCGCGACGATCTTCACGTCCGGCTTGTGCTCGCGCAGATAGCGGCCGACGCCCATGAGGGTGCCGGTGGTGCCGAGGCCCGCCACGAAGTGGGTGATCGAGGGGAGGTCGGCGAGGATCTCCGGGCCCGTCGTGGCGTAGTGGGCGCCGGCGTTGTCCGGATTGCCGTACTGGTAGAGCATCACCCAGTCGGGGTGCTCGGCGGCCAGCTCCTTGGCCACGCGCACGGCGGTGTTGGAGCCGCCCGCGGCCGGCGAGGAGACGATCTCGGCGCCCCACATGCCGAGCAGGTCACGGCGTTCCTGCGAGGTGTTCTCCGGCATCACGCACACCATGCGGTAGCCCTTGAGCTTGGCCGCCATGGCGAGGGAGATACCGGTGTTGCCGGAGGTCGGTTCCAGGATCGTGCAGCCGGGGGTGAGCCGGCCGTCCTTCTCCGCCTGCTCGATCATGTGCAGGGCCGGGCGGTCCTTGACCGAGCCGGTGGGGTTGCGGTCCTCCAGCTTCGCCCAGATCCGGACGTCGGCGGACGGCGAGAGCCGCGGCAGGCGCACCAGGGGGGTGTTGCCCACCGCGGCCAACGGGGAGTCGTAGCGCATGCCGGTCTCAGGCCATGCCGCCGGCGACCGCCGGCAGGATCGTCACGGTGTCGCCGTCGGACAGCTCGGTGTCGATGCCGTTGACGAAGCGGACATCCTCGTCGTTCAGGTACACGTTGACGAAGCGGCGCAGCTTGCCGTTGTCCACGATGCGGGCCTCGATTCCCGCATGCCGGGTCTCAAGGTCGGCGAACAGCTCGGCGAGGGTGTTCCCCTTGCCCTCCACCGCCTTCTCACCGTCGGTGTACGTGCGGAGGATGGTCGGGATGCGGACCTCGATGGCCATGGTTGCGGGCTCCTGTCGGAAGGTGTCGTCGGGGCAGCGGGCGCGGTACGTCAGCTGTCAGCGCGCACCACAGTCAGAACCATGGGCTCATCGTATCGATTCCCGGTCCGGGGCCAGGAGTGTGATCCCACATGGCGGATATATTCCGACCAAGGAGTGAGATCAGTAGGCTTCCACGACCTTGACCTCCTCTTCCGTGACCTCACCGTCCACGATCCGGAACGAACGGAACTGGAAGTCGCCGAGGCCGTCGGTGTCGGCGGTGGACACCAGGACGTAGTGCGCGCCGGGCTCGTTGGCGTAGGAGATGTCGGTGCGGGAGGGGTGGGCCTCGGTCGCGGTGTGGGAGTGGTAGATGATCACCGGCTCCTCGTCGCGGTCGTCCAGCTCACGGTAGAGCTTGAGGAGGTCCTGCGAGTCGAACTCGTAGAAGGTGGGCGAGCGGGCCGCGTTGAGCATCGGGACGAACCGCTCGGGGCGGCCGGCGCCCACCGGGCCGGCGACCACGCCGCACGCCTCGTCGGGGTGGTCCTCGCGCGCGTGGGCGACGATCTGGTCGTACAGGGCCTGGGTGATGGTCAGCATGTCGGCCAGGATAAGCAGTGGGCCGTCCCGTACCGAGGTGCGGTACGGGACGGCCCACATGCTGGACGTCCTGAGCGGCTGCCACCGAGGGCACCACGAGTGCTCCCGGCGGCGGACGTCCCTTCGGAGGCGTCCGGCGGGAGTGTCAGCGCTTGGCGAAGGCCGCGGCCTCCGGGTTGCGGCGCTTGAGCACCCCGTAGGAGACACCGAGGATCGCGGCCCACAGCGGAGCACAGTACAGCGAGACCCGGGCGTCCTTGTCGATGCCCATCAGCACGATCACCATGAAGATGAACAGCAGCGCGAAGACGCTGGTGTACGGGGCGCCCGGCGCACGGAACTCGCTCTGCGGCAGCTCGCCCCGGTCGGCCTTCATCCGGTAGCGGATCTGGCAGATCAGGATGACGATCCAGGCCCACATGCCGGAGATGGTCGCGAAGGACACCACGTAGTCGAACGCCTTGCCCGGCCACTGGTAGTTGATCCAGACGCCGACCAGCATCAGCGCGGCGGAGAACGTCGTGCCGACGAGCGGGGTGCCGCTGCGGGTCAGCCTGGTGAAGGCCCTGGGGCCCTGGCTGTTGAGCGCCAGGTCGCGCAGCATCCGGCCGGTGGAGTACATGCCGGAGTTGCAGGAGGACAGCGCGGCCGTGAGGACGACGAAGTTGACGATGCCCGCGCCCGCGGCCAGGCCCATCTTCTGGAAGGCGGCGACGAAGGGGCTCACGCCCGGGTGGAAGTTCGTCCACGGCACGACCGACAGGATCATGATCAGCGCGCCGACGTAGAAGACGGCGATGCGCCACGGCACGGTGTTGATCGCCTTGGGCAGCACCTTCTTCGGGTCCTTCGACTCGCCCGCGGTCACACCGACCAGCTCGACGGCGAGGAAGGCGAACATGACCATCTGCAGGGTCATCAGGGTGCTGCCGACGCCGTGTGGGAAGAAGCCGCCGTCGTCCCACAGGTGGCTCACGGAGGCGGTGTCGCCCGCGTCGGAGAAGCCGATCGTGAGGATGCCGGCGCAGATCAGGATCATGCCGATGATCGCGGTGACCTTGACCATGGAGAACCAGAACTCCAGCTCACCGAAGAGCTTCACGGAGATCAGGTTGGCGGTGTACAGCACGACCGTGAAGATCAGGGCCGAGACCCACTGCGGGATGTCGAACCAGTACGTCATGTAGGCGGCCGCGGCGGTGACCTCGGTGATGCCGGTGACCACCCAGAACAGCCAGTACGTCCAGCCGGTGACGAAGCCCGCGAAGGGACCGATGAACTCGCGCGCGTACTCCGAGAACGAACCCGACACCGGGCGGTACATCAGCAGTTCGCCGAGTGCCCGCATGATCAGGAAGATGACGAGGCCCGCGACGGCGTACGCCAGGATCAGGCTGGGGCCGGCCTTGGAAATGCCCTTGCCCGCGCCGAGGAACAGGCCGGTGCCGATGGCACCGCCGATGGCGATCATCTGGATCTGCCGGGCCCCGAGCCCGCGCTGATACCCCTCGCCGCCCTCGCCGTCCCGCACGGCCTCATTGCCGTCGTGATGCTGATCGACCTGCGCTGAGGTCATGTGTGGTGCGCCTTTCTCCATAACCGATCCGGGCCTTTCGTCGGCCTCGGATCGGATCTCGATCCCCCCGGATGATGGAGCTGTTGCCTGGCCGACGGTCGTCGGCTCGGTGGCGCACCCGGCCGAACATGGGTGGTGTTCGCCGGGCGGTCGTGAAGATTTATCACAGCCGCAATAATGATCACAGGGGCGCGGTGTGGCGCATCGCACAGGTAAAAGCGGACAAAGACCGCACGAATGCGGCAAACCAGGCCGGAACGGTGACGGGATCGTTATCCGGATTTGAGCGTCCGCTGAGCGAACACTCGTACACCGTAAAACGCCCCCGGCCGGCGCTGCGGCTACGGCATCAGGGTCGTGACCAGGGTTTCCTGGAGCCCGCCGAGCCACAGGTAGGCCATCACCATCGGCTTGCGCGGGTCCTCGTCCGGGAGCCGGTAGAGCAGATCGGTGTCGTCCTCGTCGGTGATTTCCAGCCGGGCGCCGATCGCGAGCCGCAGGTCGTTGAGGGCGCCGAGCCACTGCCGGGACTCCCCCGGCGCCAGCTTCAGCACCGCCCCGCCCTCGTCCACAGGGGCGAGCGCGTCGAGGGTGCGGATCACCGCGAGCGCGTTCTCGCGCTTGCCGGCCCGCAGGTCGTTCTCGGTGTAGCGGCGGAACTCGGCGGAGTGGGCCTGGCGTTCCTCGGCGTCGGCGGGCGAGTCGGGAGCCTTCTCGGGGTCGCTGTAGGCGTCCGGGAAGAGCCTTCTGAGGACCGGGTCGGCGGGCGGCTCGCTCGGGCCCTCCGCGAACAGCTCGGCGAGCGGGTCCTCGGAGGCCTCGGCGCCGGGGCCGGGACCGATGAGTTCCAGGAGCTGGACGGCCAGCGAGCGGATGATGGAGATCTCGACGTCGTCGAGCGCGACGGCCGCGCCGCCGCCGGGGAGCGGTTCGAAATGTCCGGGCATGGGGTCGGTTCGCTACTTCCGGTCCTGCTGGAGGGTGGCCCACAGTCCGTAGCCGTGCATCGCCTGCACGTCGCGTTCCATCTCCTCGCGACTGCCGCTGGAGACGACCGCCCGGCCCTTGTGGTGGACGTCGAGCATGAGCTTGGTGGCCTTGTCCTTGGTGTAGCCGAAGTACGACTGGAACACGTAGGTCACATAGCTCATGAGGTTGACCGGGTCGTTGTGGACGATCGTGACCCAGGGGACGTCGGGCTCGGGTACGGCGAAGACCTCCTCCGCCGACTCGGTGCGTTCGATCTCTACGGGCGCGGGTGACGTCACAGTGCCCATGCTGCCACGGCGAAGAAAAATCGTCACACTGACGAGATGGGGGTACGATCCTCGCCATGAACACAGCGGACCTTGGGCTGCCGGTGGACGTTCCCTCGACAGCGCTCTTCACGGACCAGTACGAGCTGACCATGCTCCAGGCTGCTCTCAAGGCCGGTACGGCCGAACGGCGGAGCGTCTTCGAGGTCTTCACCCGGCGGCTGCCGCACGGGCGCCGCTACGGCGTGGTGGCGGGCACCGGACGCGTCCTGGACGCCGTGGAGAACTTCCGCTTCGACGCGGGCGTCCTCGGCTTTCTGCGTGAGCGGAAGATCGTCGACGAGGAGACCCTGAAGTGGCTCGCCGGCTACCGCTTCAGCGGTGACGTCTGGGGCTACCCCGAGGGCGAGGTGTACTTCCCCGGCTCGCCGATCATGCGCGTCGAGGGCACCTTCGCCGAGTGCGTGCTGCTGGAGACGGTCATCCTCTCCATCCTCAACCACGACTCCGCGATCGCCGCGGCCGCCTCCCGGATGGCCTCGGCCGCCGGCGACCGCCCGCTGATCGAGATGGGCGCCCGCCGCACCCACGAATTGGCGGCGGTCGCCGCCGCCCGCGCGGCCTACGTCGGCGGCTTCGCGACCACCTCCGACCTCGCGGCCGGCTTCCGCTACGGCATCCCGACCGTCGGCACCTCCGCGCACGCCTTCACCCTGCTCCACGACCACGAGCGCGACGCCTTCCAGGCCCAGGTCGACACCCTCGGCCGGGGCACCACGCTGCTCGTGGACACCTACGACGTCGCCGAGGCCGTCCGTACGGCGGTGGAGGTGGCCGGCCCCGAGCTGGGCGCGGTCCGCATCGACTCCGGCGACCTGCTGCTCGTGGCCCACCGGGTCCGCCAGCAGCTGGACGAGCTGGGCGCGGTCAACACGAAGATCGTCGTCACGTCGGACCTGGACGAGTACGCGATCGCCTCCCTCGCCGCCGCCCCCGTGGACGCGTACGGCGTCGGCACCCAGCTGGTGACCGGCTCCGGGCACCCCACCTGCTCCATGGTCTACAAGCTGGTCGCCCGCGCCGAGTCCGGCGACCCGAAGGAGCCGCTGGTGCCGGTCGCGAAGAAGTCCAGCGGCGGCAAGACCTCCGTCGGGGGCCGCAAGTGGGCGGCGCGCCGGCTGGACGAGGACGGGACCGCCGAGGCCGAGGTCGTCGGCACCGGGCCGGTGCCGGCCGAACTGGCGGACCGGCAGCTGCTGGTCGAGCTGATCAAGGGCGGGGACGTGCTCTCGCGCGAGCCGCTGGACGCGCCGCGCGACCGGCACATCGCCGCCCGCGCGAACCTCCCGCTGTCCGCGACCCAGCTCTCCCGGGGGGAACCCGTGCTCCCGACGGAGTACGTCACCGGGCGCTCGGGCAGCTGACGGCGGAACCGCCGTCCGCCCCTGCGAACGCCCCCTCCCGCACGGGCCCGGAAGTCTCTAGGCTCAGTTGATTAGCCCACAGTCGGCCCATGGCCGAAGGACAGGACATCCATCATGCGCCGCGCCTTGATCGTCGTAGACGTGCAGAACGACTTCTGCGAGGGGGGCAGCCTCGCGGTGTCCGGGGGCGCCGACGTGGCCGCAGCCATCACGGAGCTGATCGGCCAGGCGGCGGGCACCGGATACCGGCACGTGGTCGCCACCCGCGACCTGCACATCGCACCCGGCGGCCACTTCGCCGACAACCCCGACTACGTCCGCACCTGGCCCGCGCACTGTCTCGCGGGCACGGAGGGCGTCGGCTTCCACCCGAACTTCGCCCCGGCCGTCGCCTCCGGCGCGGTCGACGCGGTCTTCGACAAGGGGGCGTACGCCGGCGCCTACAGCGGCTTCGAGGGCAAGGACGAGAACGACGTCCCGCTGGCCGACTGGCTCCGCGACCGCCACATCGACGAGGTCGACGTGGTCGGCATAGCCACGGACCACTGCGTGCGCGCCACCGCGCTGGACGCCGCCCGCGAGGGGTTTCGCACCCAGGTCCTGCTGGACCTGACGGCGGGCGTGATGGCGCAGACGACGGAGCGGGCGCTGGAGGAGCTGCGGGAGGCGGGCGTGGAGCTCACCGGCAAGCCGGTGGTAAGCGGCTAGGCAACCGCCCCCACGACGACTACACCACCGCTGACCTGCGAAGAAGCGCCCGGATGGGATGCCACAGCTCATTCGCCATGACACCGTTGTCGGCCGGTGCCGTGCGCCATATCAGGCCGTCCGGATGGTGCAGCACCGCCGTGATCTCGTCCGGCGTGGGAGGCGCCGCGTTCCCCCGGAGGTAGATCGCACGCAACCCCAGGTTGCGCAGCCTGGTCAGGGCGCGCGCCCGGTTCTGGGCGTGCACCAGCACCCGCACCGCGGCGGAGCCGTAGGGCAGGTTCAGCGCCACCACGACCGTGCCGTTCGGCAGCTTGCAGAAGCCTCCAGCGGCCATGCCGTCACATCCCCGTTTCGGTCGGTGTCAATAAGCGAGTCACATGACGCACCTAAACACGATCGGCGGCAGCCCGCCAAGGGGTTGCCGCCGATACGCGTCTGACCTGCGGAAATGATGACTACTTCACCGCGGGACCGACCTTGAGCGAGATCGTCGAGCCGTTCTTCGCCGCCTTGACGATCGTTATCCTGGTGTTGGTGTCAGTGACCTTCACACCGCCGGTGGGGTTCGCCGGGTCGTAGTAGGTGCTGGCGTGGTCGTCGAAGACCGACACCCCCTTCTGCGACGTGATCCTGGTCGCGACGCCCGCCTGGTGCAGCGTGATCGCGTCCGTCGGCTCCAGCGTGAACGGGGAGTCGTAGGCCTGCATCCGGTTGCGCAGCAGCGTGCCGTCGGACCAGCGCAGCGCCTTCGGGTGGGCGTCGACCGGCAGGATCAGACCGGTGCCCGGGTGGGCCTTCGCGTTGGTGTTGTTGTCCGCCTGCGAGGTGTCCCACTTCCAGATCAACAGGCCGTTCTGGTACCGGTAGTGCTCCACCCAGTCCGGCCGGCTCGTGTTCAGGTAACCGAAGTTGTACGGGCCGGTCCTCAGGGTCTTGTCGTACGACACGTACTGCCGGTTCTCGGCGATGTAGTACTGCTTGTAGTCCTTGGTGAAGGACGCGCCGATGCGGGAGAAGCCGTTCGGGGTCCAACCGGCGTCCTGCGTCTCGGCGTTGTCCGAGAAGACCGGCGTGCCGTCGGCGCTCACGGTGATCTCGTCGGCGGTGAAGCCGCTCTCCGCGACACCGCCGTCGGTGGCGTAACGGAAGCGCAGGTCGACCTTCTTGCCCGCGTAGGCGTCGAGCGGGTACGACAGCTTCTTGTGCGCCTCGGAGAAGCCGGTCAGCGCCGGCTTTCCGCTGCCGTCACGCGGGATCGCCTGGCCGTCCGCCGTGCCGTCCAGGGCGGTCCAGTTGGCGCCGCCGTCGGTCGACGCCTCGGCGTACAGGTAGTCGTAGCCGTCCTCGATGGCCCACCAGCCGTCCAGGTCCAGCTTCGCCGAGGACTTGCCGGTCAGGTCCACGGACCGGGTCAGCGTGTTCTTCAGGTCGTTGCCGCTGCCGCTCCACCACTGGTACGAACCCTGGGCCGGCTCGGTGATGGTGGTGGTGACCGCCTTGTCGGGCAGGGTGACCACGAGGGCCTGCTTGTCCCAGGTGTTGTACTCGGCGACACCCAGCTTGTGCGTCGACTGCGTACCGGCCTTGGCGGTGTCGTAGTTCAGCCAGCCGAGCTGGAGCTTGTCCCAGGCGTTCATGTCGCCGGGCAGGTCGCCGATGGACTCCTTGCCGGTGCCGAGCCAGGAGCCGGAGGACATCAGGGTCCAGAAACCGGTGGAGTTGTCGCCGCCGTCGGTGTCGTACTCGTCCGGCAGACCGAGGTCGTGGCCGTACTCGTGGGCGAAGACACCGAGGCCGCCGTTCTCCGGCTGGATGGTGTAGTCGCCGACCCAGATGCCGGTGTCGCCGACCGGAGCGCCGCCGAGCTTGTTGTTCGCGGGACCGGTGGCGCCGGCGTCGGTGCCGAAGGCGTACCAGCGGTGGGCCCAGATCGCGTCGGTGCCCTGGGCGCCGCCGCCCGCGGACTCGTCCTCACCGGCGTGCACGATCTGGAAGTGGTCGACGTAGCCGTCCGGTTCGTTGAAGTTGCCGTCGCCGTCGTAGTCGTAGCGGTCCCACTGGTCGTACTGGGCGAGGTCCTTCTTGATGTCGGCGTCGCTCTTGCCCGCCGCCTTCTGCTGTGCGACCCAGGCGTTCAGACCGTCGCTGACCACGTTCCACACGCTGGTGCAGTTGGTGGAGCCGCAGGCGTTGTTGCCGTAACGGGCCTCGTTGTAGGGGACCTTGACCCAGTCGGAGACCTCGCCGTCGACCGAGTAGCGGCCCGAGGACTGCTTCTCGTAGTACTTCTTCAGCGACTCGGTCTTCTTGCCGGTGCCGAAGTAGAGGTCCTGGTAGTGCTTCTGGTTGTAGTCCTTCTGCCAGGCCGTCGAGTTATCCTTCGCGCGGTCCGGCGCGGCGATGGTGTTGTGCAGCGGGCCGGGCGTGCCGCCGGACTTGGGGTCGGTCTTGTCCCCGAACTCCACCAGGATCGTGAAGATCTTGTCGGTCTTCTCGCGGCTCAGCTCGACGTACTTGCTCTTGCCCTTACGGCTCTTCAGCGCCACGACCTTGGAGCCGCTGCGGTCCTGCGCCTTGGCCTTGCCGGATATGAGCTGGTTCAGCGCCTCCTGGCGCTGGGCCTTCTGGGTCTTGCTGAGCGGGCCGTCGAGATCGTGCGCCCGCTGATTCACCGGCGCCGGGTCGTGCCGATGGGCAGCGGCGGAGCGGGTGGGCTGGGTACTCGCCTCCGCTACGGCGAAGGTGGCGAAGGCGGCGGAGGCCGCCGCGAGCGTCACACCGATCGCGGCCGCTCTGAACGTCCAGGATCTGCTGGTCACTTGAGTTCCTCCCCCGCGTCTGGTCGACGCGTTTCAAGTGACGCAATTTGACTAGAGGTTTAGAAGAAAAGACAGACCTTGACTTGCTCTGGTCAAGTGCACTAGGTACAGCCGACGCGCCCTTTACGAACCTGCACGCGGTCTATGCCTCCACCCCATGACTCCGTGCGCCCCCTGTGCACCGGTACCGTGGGTTAGGTCACGCTTACCAACCCTCCGACTCGGGCATGCACGCGAAGAGAGTCGAACGGCACCCCATCCCCCGACGATCCCCCGAAGACTTCCGAGGACACGATTGCCATGCCTCGTCCGACTGCTGCACAGCTCGCCTACGGTTCGTGCACCGTGATCTTCTCGACACTCGCCATGCTGCTGCTGTCCCAGACGAGTTCGGGCACCGGGATCACCGTCATCGCCCTCGCGGCACTGGCCCTGGGGCTGCTCGTCGCGATGACGGTGCCGGTGCCGAAGGCCCTCGCGGCCGTGGCACCGGCCCAGCCCGTCGAGCCCGCACCCCAGGAGCAGCCGGTCTCCACGGCACTCTGAGCGGCGCATACGAAGGCGGCGTACACGAAGGCGGCGGGGCCCGTGAGGTACGGGGCCCGGCCGCCTTCGTGTACGCCGCGTCTGCCGGCCGTCGTCCGTCAGCGGGTGCTGACCACCACCGTCTTGGCGGCCTTGTCGTGCAGGCCCTGCTTGTACGGCTTGTCGAAGAAGCTCCAGCCGCCGCAGATCGCCGTCCAGATGCAGGCGCAGCAGAACGCGAACGGCACCCAGAGCACCAGGGAGCGGATCAGCGTGGTCTGTCCGGAGGGGGTGGCGCCGTTGTCCAGGTTCGCCACCCGCATGTTGAGCCACTTCTTGCCGAGGGTCTGCCCGGACTTGGAGATCATGAAGGTGTCGTAGGCGACGTAGAGCACGGCCGCGATGAGGGACTGTCCCACGGACTTGCTGACCTCGACGTGGTCGCCGTTGACGTTGTACTCGCGCACACCGAACGCCCAGGTGAGCAGCCAGACGACGATGCCGACGAGGATCATGTCGACGATCCGCGCGAGCGTCCGCCGGGCGCTGTCCGCCAACGGGGGCATACCGGCCAGCGGGTCACCGGGGTAGCCACCGGGACCGGAGCCGTAGGGGTCACCGCCGTAGGGAGGGGGCTGGCCGCCCCCGTAGGGCGGAGGCTGCTGGCCTCCGTAAGGGGGAGGCTGCTGGCCGCCCCACGGGGGCGGTTGCCCTCCGCCGGGGGGCGGCTGCCGGCCGCCGCCGGGCGGCGAGGGCTGCTGGGCGTCGCCGTACGGAGTGTCGTACGGCGAACCCGACCCCTGCTCCGACGGGGGCCGTTTCCTGAACGGGTCGTCCTCGGGGGGCTGCTCTCCGGACCCGGGGGGCGGTTCGCTGCTCATGGCCCGAGTGGATCGCGAACGCCCCGGCCCCGCATCCGGCAGACGGCCGTACGGAGTACCCGGGGCCGGCTCCGTCAGCCGGCGACGAAGGTGTGCGCCGCCTTGTCGTGCCAGCACTGGTGCCAGGGCCGGTCGAACAGGCACCACAGCATGCCCACGATCCCGATGCCCAGCAGACCGGGCACGCTGTAGACCAGCCAGCGGCGCAGTGCCCGGCCGAAGGCCGGCGGCTCGTGCGCCTCGATGTCCCGCACCTCGAGACCCAGCAGCTTCTTGCCGAGGGTGCGGCCCCACTTGGCGGTCGGCAGGACCTCGTAGCCGACGCCGACGAGCAGCAGGACGGCGAGCACGATGCCGAGGCTGGTGGCGGTCGAGCCGTCGAGCAGCCACACGGTGACCTCGCGGCCGGACAGCTTGGCCGCGTCGATCTTCTGCTGGATGTGGTCGACGGCCCTGGTGCCGAGCGGTACGGCCGCGGCGGCCGTCACGGCGCCCACGACCAGGCTGTCGATCAGCCGGGCGGCGAACCGCTTGCCGAGTCCGGCGGGCCGGGCGGCCGCCTGCCGGCGCGCGGCCGCCTGGAAGAGGTCTTCCACCGGCGGCTTCCACGGCGCCACGGGCTGCTCGTCACCGCCACCGGCCAGCTGGTGCACCTGCTGCGCCCAGGACGCCTGCCCGCCGCCGGGCCCACTGGTCAGCGGGGTCGCGGGCGCCCCGCCCTGCGCCGGCACCGAGGGTGCGACGGCGGCGGGCGCGGGCGGAGCAGGGCGGGCCGCAGGAGCCGGCTGGGCGGCCGCGGCACGCGCGGCGGCAGCGGCCTTGCCGGCACCGAACCCGGGGCCTCCGGCGGCCGGGGAGGAGGCCGACGGAGTCACGGCGGAGGGCGGGGTGGGCGCCCCGATGGGCCCCTGCGGCCCGAAACCGCCACCGGCCCCGACGCCACCGCCGGTGCCGACCGCGCCTGCCTCGGCACCGGGGGCCTGGGGGCCGTAGCCACCGGCCGCGCCGCCGCCGTGACCACCCGCGCCGGCTCCCGGGCCCGCCGCGTCAGCGCCGGGGGTGTGGGGGCCGAAGCCCGGGACGGAAGGCTGCGGGCCGTAACCCGCGTCCGCCGCTCCCGCACGCTGCCCGGGGGTCCCGGTGTCACGCGGCTGCCCCGGGCGTCCCTGGCCCGGTACCGGGCGGAACGTCATCGTGCCGTCGTCCGTGACGGCCGCCGGACCCGGGACCGGGCGGCGGAAGATGAACGTGCCGCCGGGGTCCGGGGCCTCGCTCCCGGCCGGCGGGACCGAGGCCGTGCCGTCGGTGCGGGCGGCCTGCCCGCTCGGCCCCGCCGCGGCAATCCTCGGGTCGGCACCCCAGGCGGTCCGTCCGTCACCACCGGCGCCACCCGGGTGCCCCTGCTCCTGGCCGGCAGGCCCCTGCCGGGGGTCCTCGTCGAAGAAGTGCGGTCCCGTCTCCTCCACGGCCGGGGCCGCCGGGTGGACGCCCGGGGGCGGGGCGAGCGGTTCGCCGTCCTTCGGCGCCGGGCGGCTGGTGCCGGGCACCCAGGAGGCGCCGTTCCAGTACCGGACGTAGCCGGGGATGGACGGGTCCGGGTAGTAGCCCTCGCGGGGCCGGTCGTCGCCTGGGGCCGGGGTTGGGGCGCTCATGTCCGTCGTCCCGTATCTGCTCGGGGGTGGGATGGGGGCCTCCACATCTATCAGACCGGGGCACCCCGCAGCGCCAGTCCCGTCGGACCCACTCCTTTCCGGGTATCGCCGTGCCCGGCTCTCACCGGTCCGCGCACGGGTCCGCGAAAAAAATCCCAGAACCCGCGTAATGGCCCGGCGCCTGCCCGCTCTCTCCTGGTGCGGGCCCGTCCCAGCGGCCCGCAGGAGAGAGAAAGGCGACGTCATGCATCACACCGTGGTGGAGCGGGAGCTGGAACTGAAGCTCGTCCTGTCGCCGGAGCGCAGCATTGCGGTCCCGGCCCGGCTCGGCTACCGCTCCGACGACCCCTACGCCGTCCACATCAGCTTCCACATCAACTCCGAGTCCCCCGTCAACTGGACGTTCGCCCGCGACCTGATGGTGGAGGGGGTGTTCCGGCCGTGCGGGCACGGGGACGTGCGGGTGTGGCCGACGAAGGTCGACGGGCGCAGCGTCGTGCTGATCGCGCTCAGCTCGCCGGACGGGGACGCGCTGCTGGAGGCGCCGGTCCCGCAGGTGTCGGCCTGGCTGGAGCGGACGCTGATGGCGGTGCCGCCGGGGACGGAGGGCGCACAGCTCGGCATCGACGACGCCCTCGACCAGTTGCTCGCCCGGTGAGCCCGGACGGCACCCGCGTCGACGGTTCAGAACAGCTTGCCCGGGTTGAGGATGCCCAGCGGGTCGAAGGCCTGCTTCACCGCGCGCTGCATCTCCACCCCGACCGGGCCGATCTCCCGGGCCAGCCACTCCTTCTTCAGTACGCCGACGCCGTGTTCGCCGGTGATGGTGCCGCCCAGCTCCAGGCCGAGGGCCATGATCTCGTCGAAGGACTCGCGGGCCCGCCGGGACTCGTCGGTGTCCTGGGCGTCGAAGCAAACGGTGGGGTGGGTGTTGCCGTCGCCGGCGTGTGCGCAGACGCCGATGGTCAGGTCGTACTTCGCGGCGATCCGCTCCACGCCGTCGAGCATCTCGCCGAGCCGGGAGCGGGGTACGCACACGTCGTCGATCATCGTCGTGCCCTTGACCGCCTCCAGCGCGGTCAGCGAGAGCCGCCGGGCCTTCAGGAGCAGTTCGGACTCGGCGGCGTCCTCGGCCGGGACGACCTCGGTGGCGCCGGCGGCCTCGCACAGGGCGCCGACGGCGGCGAGGTCGGAGGCGGGGTCCGGGGTGTCGAAGGCGGCCAGCAGCAGTGCCTCGGTGGTCTCCGGCAGACCCATGTGGGCGAGGTCGTTGACCGCCTTGACGGTCGTACGGTCCATCAGTTCGAGGAGGGAGGGGGCGTGACCGCCCTCCATGATCCGGCAGACGGCGTCGCAGGCGGCCGCCGCGGAGGGGAACTCGGCGGCCAGCACGAGTTGCTGCGGCGGCTTCGGCTTCAGGGCGAGGACGGCCCGGACGACGATGCCGAGCGAGCCCTCGGAGCCGACGAAGAGCCGGGTGAGGTCGTAGCCGGCGACGCCCTTCGCCGTACGGCGTCCGGTGGACATCAGACGGCCGTCGGCCAGCACCACGTCCAGGCCCAGCACGTACTCGGCCGTCACCCCGTACTTCACACAGCACAGGCCGCCCGACGCCGTGCCGATGTTGCCGCCGATGGTGCACGTCTCCCAGCTGGAGGGGTCCGGCGGGTAGTACAGGCCGTGTTCCTCGACCGCGTGGGAGAGGGTGGCGTTGACGACGCCCGGTTCGACGACGGCGATCCGGTCGACGGGGCTGATCTCCAGGATGCGGTCCATCTTGGTGAGGGACAGCGCGATACAGCCGTCGGTGGCGTTGGCGCCGCCGGACAGGCCCGTGCGGGCGCCCTGCGGGACGACCGGGACGCGCAGCTCGGTGGCGGTGCGCATGACGTGCTGGACCTGCTCGACCGTGCGGGGCAGCACGACCACGGCGGGAGCGCCGGCCGGGCAGAAGCTCGCCATGTCGTTGGCGTAGGACGCGGTGACATCGGGGTCGGTCAGGACGGCCTCGGCGGGCAGGCCGGCCAGGAGCCGGTCGGTGAGATTGCTCGTCTCTTCGACTCGGGGGGCTTGGATGCGGCTCATGATCACAGGTTCGCACTCACAGCCATCGGTGTGAACCCCGTCCGCCCGCCGCCTGGGCCGCCCGGACCACGTCGTCGTACTGACGCAGAGTGAGCGTCATGGACAACCTGCTGACCGTGCCGGGTACGGCCCCGCTGTCCGCCGCGCCCCCGCCGCGCCGCGCCCGGCGGTGGCCGCGCCGGGTGCTGCTCACCGCGTTGGCGGGCGGGGTCGTCGCGGGCGCGGTGCTGACGCTGCTGCCCGCGGAGGCAGGGAAGAGGGTGGTCCGGGCGCCGGCCGCCGGTCCGCAGGCGCCGGCCGGGGCGCGGACAGCACTGACGGCGCTGGCCTCGGGGGCGCCTGCCGCGCTGCCCCAGCTGGCGGCGCTGATCGGACAGCAGGAGCAGCGGGTGCGGTTGCGCCCCCGGGACGCGCGGGCGTGGGCCGTGCTGGGCGGCGCGTACGTGGAGCGGGGGCGCCGGACGGCCGACCCGGCCGACTATCCGCGGGCCGAGCGGGCGCTGTGGACCTCGCTGCGGGTGCGGGCGGCGAAGAACGCCGAGGCGTTCGAGGGCCTGACCGCGCTGGCGCTGGCGCGCCGGGACTTCGGGGCGGCCGAGGGGTACGGCGAACGGGCGCTGGAGGAGTCGCCGAAGCGGTGGACGGCGTATCCGCCGCTGATCGACGCCTACACCGGGCTCGGCGACTACAAGGCGGCCCGGGCGTCCCTGGACAAGCTGCTGGAACTGCGCACCGGCGCGGCGGCACGGCCCGCGGTGATGGCGCGGGCCGCGGCGGTGTACCGGGACCAGGGCTGGCGCGAGGACGCGGTGGCCCAGCTGACCGACGCGGCGGCGGCCGCCGGCACTCCGGTGCAGCGGGCCGCGTTGCTGGCCGGGCTCGGGCAGCTGGCCTGGGAGCGCGGGGACCTGCCGGACGCGCTGCGGCACTGCGAGGCGGCCCTGCGCCTCGACCCGGGGCAGCAGGCGGCGCTGACCGGGCGGGGCCGGACGCTGGCCGCGCTGGGCCGCACGGCGGAGGCGTTCACCGCGTACCGGGCGGCGCTCGCCGGACGGCCGGATCCGCAGGACGCCTATGAGCTGGGCGAGCTGTACGAGGCGAACGGGATGGCGCGCGAGGCCGCGGCGCAGTACGCGCGGGCGGAGGTGCTGGTGCGGCGGCGGGTGGCGGCCGGGGTCGACGAGGAACTGCTGGTCGGGCAGTTCGAGGCGGACCACGGGAACGCGCCGGACGCCGTGGGGCGGTTGCGGGCGGAGTGGCGGCGCCAGCCGGGGACCGAGGTGGCCGATGCGCTCGGCTGGGCGCTGCACCGCACCGGCGACGACGCGGAGGCGCTGCCGTACGCGGCCGCGGCGACGGACAGGTCGAAGGGCGGCGGGGTGCTCAACGCGCTGTACGCGTACCACCGGGGCGTGATCGAGCAGGGGCGGCAGCTGTACGCGCCGGCCCGCCGGCACCTGCAGGAGGCGCTGCGGACCAACCCGTACTTCTCGCCCCTCGGGGTGCCGGCGGCGCAGGCGGCGCTGCGGGCGCTGGGCGACGTCCCCGTCGGGCCGGCGCCCAGCTAGCCCCTGGAGGCCCTACAGGTTGCCCCGCTTCTCCTGCTCGCGCTCGATGGCCTCGAACAGGGCCTTGAAGTTGCCCTTGCCGAAGCCCATGGAGCCGTGCCGCTCGATGATCTCGAAGAAGACGGTCGGACGGTCCTGGACCGGCTTGGTGAAGATCTGCAGCAGATAGCCGTCCTCGTCGCGGTCGGCGAGGATCTTCAGCTCGCGCAGGGTGTCGACGGGCACGCGGGTGTCGCCGACCCACTCGCCGAGGGTGTCGTAGTACGAGTCGGGGGTGTTGAGGAACTCGACACCGGCCGCGCGCATGGTGCGCACCGTCTGCACGATGTCGTTGGTGTTCAGCGCGATGTGCTGGACGCCGGGGCCGCCGTAGAACTCCAGGTACTCGTCGATCTGGGACTTCTTCTTGGCGATCGCGGGCTCGTTGAGCGGGAACTTGACCTTCAGGGTGCCGTCCGCGACGACCTTCGACATCAGCGCGCTGTACTCGGTGGCGATGTCGTCGCCCACGAACTCCTTCATGTTCGTGAAGCCCATGACCTTGTTGTAGAAGGCCACCCACTCGTCCATCTTGCCGAGTTCGACGTTGCCGACGCAGTGGTCGATGGCCTGGAAGGTGCGCTGGGCGGGCTGCGCGACCATCGGCTCGGCGGTGACGAACCCGGGCAGGTAGGGGCCGTCGTAGCCGGTGCGCTCGACCAGGGTGTGGCGGGTCTCGCCGTAGGTGGCGATGACGGCCAGGACGACGGTGCCGTGCTCGTCCTTCACCTCGTGCGGCTCGGCGAGCGAGCGGGCGCCGTGCTCGACGGCGTAGGCGTGGGCGGCGCGGGCGTCCGGGACCTCGATGGCCAGGTCGATGACGCCGTCGCCGTGCTCGGCCACGTGCCGGCCGAGGAACCGGCCCCAGTCGCTGCTCGCCTTGATCACCGAGGTGAACACGAAACGGGCGGAGCCGTTCTCGAGCACGTAACTGGCGGTTTCGCGGCTGCCGGTCTCCGGTCCGCAATAGGCGACCAGCTTCATGCCGAAGGCGGTGGAGTAGTAGTGCGCGGCCTGCTTGGCGTTGCCCACGGCGAAGACGACCGCGTCCATTCCCTTGACCGGGAAGGGGTCGGCCTGCCGGGCGGTGTCGGGAGTGTGGTGTGTGGTCTGCGTCATAGCCGAAGGGTGGCCCTGGCCTGCAAGGTGCGCAATAGTTTGCGTATCCACAGGGCAATCTGCTCAGTGGTGCGGCCGTATCGGCGGACTTTCTGTACAGGATGACCACCTCGGGAGGCTCGGATGGCGTTCGACCGGCTGGACGGGCGGATCATCGTGCTGCTGGCCGAGGAGCCGCGCATCGGTGTGCTGGAGATGTCCCGGCGGCTCGGCGTGGCACGCGGGACCGTGCAGGCGCGCCTGGACCGGCTTCAGTCGAATGGAGTCATCCGCGGATTCGGTCCGCAGGTGGATCCGGCGGCCCTCGGCTACCCGGTCACCGCGTTCGCCACACTCCAGATCCGGCAGGGCCAAGGACCCGACGTCCGGGCGCACTTGGCGGGCGTGCCGGAGGTGCTGGAGCTGCTGACCACGACCGGCAGCGGGGACATGCTGTGCCGGCTGGTGGCCCGTTCGAACGCCGATCTTCAACGGGTGATCGACCGGGTCGTCGGTTTTGATGGCATCGTCCGGGCCTCCACGACGATCGTCATGGAGAACCCCGTTCCGCTGCGGATCATCCCGCTGGTGGAGCAGGCGGCCCGGGACAGCGAAGGGACATGGCGGGAGACACAGGGACACGGGCCGACGTCGGGGTGAGCGCGGGTGAACTTCTGGGAGTACCTGGGCAATCGTCACCAGCAGTTGCTCACCGACGCCTACCAGCACGCCAGCGCGGTGTTCCAGTGCATGGTGCTGGCGACCCTCATCGGGGTGCTGATCGGGGTGGTCACCTACCGCTCCGACTGGGCGGGCAACCTGGCCACCACCGCCACCTCCACCATCCTCACCATCCCCTCCCTCGCGATGATCGGTCTGCTCGTCCCGATCGTCGGCCTGGGCGTGCCGCCCACGGTGATCTCGCTGACCCTGTACGGGCTGCTGCCGATCGTGCGGAACGCGATCGTGGGTCTGCGCGGGGTGGATCCGACGCTGGTGGACGCGGCCCGGGGCATCGGCATGTCCCGGGCGATGCGGCTGGTGCGGGTGGAGCTGCCGCTGGCCTGGCCGCCGATCCTGACCGGGATCCGGGTCTCCACGCAGATGCTGATGGGCATCGCCGCGATCGCCGCCTACGCCTCCGGGCCCGGGCTCGGCAACGAGATCTTCCGTGGGCTCGCCTCCCTGGGCAGCAAGAACGCACTGAACCAGGTCCTCGCGGGCACTCTCGGGATCATCATCCTCGCACTTCTGTTCGATTCTGTGTACGTCCTGGTCGGGCGGCTGACCATTCCCAGGGGGATCCGTGTCTGAGACCTCCACCGCCGAGAGCCACGGTGCCTCCATCGAGCTGGAGAACCTGTCCAAGCGTTATCCGGGCAGTCCGCAGCCGGCCGTGGACAACGTGAGCATGGAGATCAAGGCGGGCGAGACGGTCATCTTCGTCGGCCCGTCCGGCTGCGGGAAGTCCACGACGCTCAAGATGATCAACCGGCTGATCGAGCCGACCGGCGGCCGTATCCGCATCGGCGGCGAGGACGTCACCGACATCGACCCGGTGAAACTGCGCCGCAAGGTCGGGTACGCCATCCAGTCGGCCGGTCTCTTCCCGCACATGACCGTCGCCCAGAACATCGCCCTGGTGCCGAAGATGATCGGCTGGCCGAGGGCGCGGATCCGGTCCCGGGTCGAGGAGCTGCTCGATCTCGTCGGGCTCGACCCGGGCGAGTTCCACGGCCGCTATCCGCGCCAGCTCTCCGGCGGCCAGCAGCAGCGGGTCGGCGTGGCACGGGCGCTGGCGGCGGACCCGCCCGTGCTGCTCATGGACGAGCCGTTCGGCGCGGTCGACCCGATCACCCGCGACCACCTCCAGGACGAGCTGATCCGGCTCCAGCGCGAACTGCACAAGACGATCGTGTTCGTCACCCACGACTTCGACGAGGCGATCAAACTGGGCGACCGGATCGCGGTGCTGCGCGAACGCTCGCACATCGCCCAGTTCGACACCCCCGAGGCGATCCTCACCAACCCGGCCGACGACTTCGTCTCCGGCTTCGTCGGCGCGGGCGCGGCCCTGAAGCGGCTGAACCTGACCCGGGTACGGGACGTGGAGATGCGGGACTACCCGACGGTGACCGTGGAGACCCCGCTCCAGGAGATCTTCACCGTGATCCGGGCGAGCGGCACCAACGAGATCCTGCTCCTCGACAAACGCCGCCGCCCCTACAAGTGGCTGCGCCGCGGCGACCTGATGCGGGCCCGGGGCTCACTGGCCCGCGCGGGCACCCTCGTGCACGACACGGTGACCCGGGACGCGACCCTGCGCGACGCGCTGGAGGCCGTGCTCACGGACAACGCCGGCCGGGTCGCGGTGACCGGGCGGCGCGGCGCGTACCTCGGCGTGGTCGACATGGAGACGCTGATGAACTCCGTGCACGAACTGCTGGAGGCCGACCGGCTGGAGGCCATGGAGCACCAGCACGAACTGGAGGAGGCCCGCGCCCAGCAGACCCACCAGGAGCAGGAGGGACCCGGAGGGGTGACGAAGGCATGAGCACCGACCCCCGCCCCGAGGGCGAGCACGAGGTCAAGGGGCTCGCCTTCCGCGACGAGGGCGAGGCGGAGCAGGAGGCCCCGCCCCCGGCGCAGCGCCCGCCCGCGCGCCGCCTGTCCTGGCAGCGGCTGACGGTCCTGCCCGCGTTCCTCGTCGCCGTACTGCTGGCGACCTGGCTGTGGTTCCGGCAGGCGAGCCTGGACACGATCTCGCAGAACGCACTGGCGGGCGGCCAGGTCTCCAAGGCGCTCTGGCAGCACGTGAAGCTGACGGCGATCTCCACGTTCTTCGTGCTGATCATCGCGATCCCGCTGGGCATCGTGCTCACCCGGCGGACCTTCCGCAAGGCCGCCCCGGTGGCGATGGCCTTCGCCAACATGGGCCAGGCGACCCCGGCGATCGGCCTGCTGGCGCTGCTGGTGATCTGGCTCGGCACCGGTACGAAGGCCGCCCTGATCGGCATCATCATCTACGCGATCCTGCCGGTCCTGTCCAACACGATCGCCGGTCTGAAGGCCAACGACCCCACCCTGCTGGAGGCGGCCCGGGGCATCGGGATGTCCCCGCTCGGCGTGCTGGGCCGGGTCGAACTCCCGCTCGCCGTCCCGCTGATCCTCGCGGGCGTGCGGACGGCCCTGGTCCTCAACGTCGGTACGGCGACCCTGGCGACCTTCGGCGGGGGCGGCGGCCTGGGCGTGCTGATCACCACCGGCATCACCAACCAGCGGATGCCGGTGCTGGTGCTGGGCTCGGTGCTCACCGTGGCGCTCGCCCTGCTGGTGGACTGGCTGGCCTCGCTGGCCGAGGTGCTGCTGCGACCGCGCGGACTGGAGGTGGGGACATGAGCCGCGGCGCGCGTCTGACACTGGCGGGGCTGGTGCTGGCGTCCGGCTGCGGCCTGACGAGCGGCTCCCCCATGACCGACGACGTGCGGCCCGGCACGATCGGGACGGGCGAGCCGCTCAAGGGCGCCCGTCTCACCGTCACCTCCAAGGAGTTCACCGAGCAGCTCGTCCTCGGCGCGATCATGGGGATCGCCTTCCAGGCCGCCGGCGCGGACGTGCTGGACCGCACCGGCATCCAGGGATCCGTCGGGGCGCGGGAAGCGGTCAAGCGCGGGTCCGCCGACGCCATGTACGAGTACACCGGCACGGCCTGGATCACGTATCTGGGCAACAGCCATCCGATCCCCGACCCGGAGCAGCAGTGGCGGGCGGTGCGGGACGCCGACCTGAAGAACGGGCTGACCTGGCTGCCGCCCGCGCGGCTGAACAACACCTACGCCCTGGCCATGAACCAGGCCAACTTCAAGAAGTACGGCACGACGACGCTGTCCGACGTGGCCGCGCTGGCGAAGAAGGACCCGGGCGCGGTGACCCTGTGCGTGGAGAGCGAGTTCGCCAACCGGGCCGACGGGCTGCCCGGCATGGAGAAGGCGTACGGGATGAGCGTGCCGGCGCAGAACGTCACGCAGATGGACACCGGGATCATCTACACGCAGGTGGCCAAGGGGAAGTGCGTCTACGGGGAGGTGTTCACCACCGACGGACGGATCAGGTCCATGAACCTGGCGGTGATGCGAGACGACAAGAAGTTCTTCCCGAACTACAACGCGGCCCCCGAGATCAACTCCAAGGCGCTGGAGAAGTGGCCGGCGATCGCGAAGGTCATCGAGCCCGTCACGAAGAAGCTGGACAACTCGGTGGCGCAGACCCTCAACGCCGAGGTGGACGTCGACGGCCAGGATCCGCACCAGGTGGCGCTGGACTGGATGAAGAAGGAGGGGTTCGTGAAGTAGCGGCGCGGGGGCCGGGCTAGCAGCTCGGGACCGATCCCTTGCCCGTGTCCAGGGCCGTCAGGGAGTTCACCGCGCTCTTCAGCGTGGTGACCGGGACCAGCCTGAGGCCCTTCGGCAGTTCCGCCTTGGCATCGGTGCACTCGGCCTTCGGCACCAGGAAGACGGTGGCCCCGTCCCGCCGGGCGGCCTGCGTCTTCAGGGCCACCCCGCCGACCGCGCCGACCGTGCCGTCGGCGTCGATCGTGCCCGTGCCGGCGATGGTCCGCCCGCCGGTGAGCTCGCCGCCGCTGCCGTCGCCGTCCAGCTTGTCGATGATCCCCAGCGTGAACAGCAGGCCCGCGCTCGGCCCGCCCACGTCGGCGAGCTTCAGCGTGACCTTGACCTTGTCGGCGCTCAGCCCGAGGTACTTCAGCGCCGCCTGTGTCGCCGCGTCCTGGGACTGCTGCATCTGCGCCGCGTTGTGCTGCTCGATCTCCTTGACGGTGTCACCGCTCGGGTAGACGGCGTCGCGCGGCATCACGGCCCGGTCGGTGCGGAACCAGTTGCCGATCACGTCACCGAGGGAGACCTGGGCGTCCGGACCGGTCGCCTCGATGGTGACCATCCGCAGCTGGCCGGTGCTCTTGCGGACCGGCGCGCCGGAGACGGTGATCACCGGGGTGCCCTGGTTCTCACCGAGCACGTTCGCGGTCATCCCGGGCTGGGCCACCGAGAACGGCAGCGGCGCGAACGCCGCCGTGGCGAGCAGGGCCACGACGGGCACAGCGCAGACGGCTACGGCCTGGGGACGCGTGAGACGTGAGAACACGGGATCAATCTAACGCGACTACGACCTGTGCCTTATGCCGCGTACAGGTCCCGTCGCCCCCGCGTGAACCGGCGCAGCGCCTCCGGCAGCGGTTCGACGCCGATTCCGGGGCCGGTCGGGACCGGGAGGTGGCCGTCCTCGAGGACGAAGGGCTCGGTGATGTCCTCGGCGAAATAGCGGGCGGAGGCGGAGGTGTCCCCGGGGAGCGTGCAGCCGGGCAGGGCGGCCAGGGCGAGGTTCGGGGCGCGGCCGATGCCCGTCTCCAGCATGCCCCCGCACCACACCGGCACCCCGTGCGCCCGCGCCACGTCGTGCACCCGGCGGGCCTCGAGGTAGCCGCCGACCCGGGCGGGCTTGACGTTCACCACCCGGCAGGCGTCCATGGCGATCGCGGCGGCGGTGTCCCGGGCGTGGTGCAGGGACTCGTCCAGGCAGACGGGGGTGGTGAGCCGCTGCTGGAGCCGGGCGTGGGCGTACAGGTTGTTCTCCTCCAGCGGCTCCTCGATCAGCAACAGCCCGAACGCGTCCAGCCGCCGCAGATGCTCCGCGTCCGCGAGGGTGTAGGCGGTGTTCGCGTCGACCTGGAGCGGCAGCTCGGCGCCGAAGCGCTCACGGACCGCGCGGACCGGCTCGACGTCCCAGCCGGGCTCGATCTTCAGCTTGATCCGGACGTAGCCCTCGGCGAGGTGGCGCTCGACGTCGTCCAGCAGCTCGGGCAGCGAGTTCCTGATCCCGACCGACACCCCGGCGGGCACCCGGTCGCGTACCGCCCCCAGATACGTGGCGAGCGGCATGCCGTACGCCCGCAGCTCGGCGTCCAGTACGGCCGTCTCCAGGGCCGCCTTCGCCAGCTCGTGACCCTTGGTCCTCGCGAGCGCGGGAGCCAGCGCGGCGGTGCCGAGCTGCGGCAGGGCGGCCGCACGCGGGACCAGGAAGTCGCGCAGCACCAGCTCGGCGCCGGCCACGAACTCCGAGCAGTACAGCGGCTCGGGGTCGGCGGCGAACTCCGACCAGCCCTCGGCCGTGTCGGTGACGACGTGCAGGAGGAAGGTGTCCTTCGTGGTCATCGTCCCGAAGGACGTACGGAACGGGGTGACCAGCGGGATCGCGATGTGCACGATCTCGACGCGCTCCAGCTTCACGCGCCCTCCTCGGCCCGGCTCAGCGTGTACCAGCCGTCGCGGGACATCCCGGTCGCCCGGAACCCGTCCGCGAACGCCGCCACGAACACCTCGCGCACCGCGTGTCGCCAGCGCAGCGCCAGTGCCGGGTCGGCCGCCCGCAGCGCGACGACGTCATCGGGCACCCGGCACCAGAGACGGCGGTCGTCGCGCCGGACGAGGGGGCCGCCGTCGGGGGCGGGGCCGGCCACCGGAGCCCCCTGGTGATCCGTGGTGCCGTACGACCGTCGCGGCGCCCCCAGCTCCCAGGTCACCGTCAGCCGGTCGCTCTCGTCGCCGTCGTTCACGCCGTCGGCCATGGGGCCGTAGAAGTCGACCAGGTACTCCGTGCCGGCGGCGCCCAGCTTGGCCAGGTTGAAGCGGGCGTTGCGGCCGACCAGCGGGTCGAAGGTCCAGCGCATGGTGCGGGCGCCGCGCCCCTGCGCCCACGCGCGCTGGGCCAGCTTCACCTCGTGCCCGAGACCCCGGTCGGCGGCGGCCACCAGCGAGTACGTGCTGTCCCCGGCGCCGAGCACGGCGACGGCCGCCCCGGCCAGCCGCGGCCCGTCGTACGCGGCGTGCACGGCACCGCCGGCGTGCACCAGGCTGTGCAGGACCTCGGCCGGATAGGGCGGGGCGGTGCGCGGGGTGCGCCAGACGTCGCTGAAGTAGTCGGCCACGGCCGCGAGCCCGGCGACGTCGTGGACGGTACGGAGGGTGACTCCTGCTGTCATGCCACGAGTGTCGGAGCGGGCGGGCCACCGTGTGTTGTCCCCACGGCCAAGACGGACATAGGTTCGTTTCACGATCGGACAAAGCAGGTGCTGGTGAGGTGCTGATGGACGCGTGCACACTCGGCGATCTCCTGGACGCCGTCGGCGACGCCGCCCTGCATCTGCACACCGCCCCCGCCGGGCCCGGGGTGCCGGTCACCGAGGCGGTACTGCACGACGGTGGTACCCCGCTCCCCCGGCTGCCCGGCGCGCTGCTGCTGGCGGTGGGCGTGCCGGCGGCGCGGACGGGGCCGCTGCTGCGGGCGGCGGCGCAGGCCGGGCTGACCGGGGTGGTGGTGCGGGGTCCGGACGGCCCGGTCGCGGAGGCGGAGGCACAGGGCGTGGCGCTGCTGTCGGTCCCCGAGGACGCCGCCTGGCACCACGTGCATCTCCTGCTGGCCTCGGCCATCGCCGTCCGGCCCGCCGCCGTCGCCGCCGACACCGGACTCGGCGACCTGTTCGCGCTGGCCGACGCGATCGCCACGGCGACCGGCGGGGCCACGGCCATCGAGGACACCCGGCAGCGGATCCTCGCCTACTCGGCCGTGTCCGGCCAGCCGGTGGACGAGGACCGCAGGCAGGGCATCCTGGGCCGGCAGGTGCCGGGGAGCGCGGAGAACACGGAGCAGTACCGGCGCCTCTTCGCCGCGGACCGGCCGCTCAGGCTTGCCCCGCTGTCGGACGCCGACCTGCCCCGGCTGGCGATGCCGGTGCGGGCCGGCGGCGAGACGCTCGGCTCGGTGTGGGTGATCGACGGTGGCGGGCTCGCCCCGGACGCCGAGGAAAGTCTCGCCCAGGGCGCGTCCACGGCGGCCCTCCTCCTGCTGCGGGCGCGCGCGGCCCGTGAGCTGGCCCGGCACCGGGGCGGCGAACTGCTGCGCCGGCTGCTCGACGGCACGACGCCGGACCCGGCAACGGCCGCACATCGCCTGGGAGTCGTCGGTCGGGCGCGGGTGGCGGCGTTCGTCCTGGACCTGGACCGCGCCGGAAGCGTCCCGGACGCCGAACGCACGGCACTGCGGCTGCTGGACGCGGTACGCCTGCACTGCGAGGCCCGCTACGGGCGGCACGCGGGCGTGCTGGTCGACGGGGTGGTGTACGCGGTGCTGCCCGGCCCCGGCGAGCGGCACAAGCGCCTCGCCGAGGACGTCGTGGCGCGGGCCGGGCAGGCGCTGCGGGTGCCGGTACGGGCAGCGCTCGGCGAGGTCGCGGCGGACGCGGCCGGGCTCGCGGACTCACGGGCCGACGCGGACCTGGTGCTCCGGGTCCTGGACGCGGCACTGCCGGTGGCCACGGCGGACGAGGTACGGGCCCGGGTGACCCTGCTCGCACTGGCCGAAGCGATGGGCGAACGCCGGGAGTTGAACGCGGGCGCGTGGCGCAGGGTGCTGGCGTACGACGCCGGGCACGGCACGGAGTACGCCCGTACGCTGGTCTCCTGGTTCACGGCGGGCTGCGACATGGCGGGCGCGGCGCACCTGCTGGCCGTACACCCCAACACCGTCCGCTACCGCCTGCGGCAACTCCAGCAGCACACGGGGGTGGACCTGGCCGATCCGGACGAACGGCTGGTGCTGTGGCTGCAGTTGAGGGTGCTGGCCGAACGGGCCTAGCGGCCGCCGGCCATCACGGCGGTCACCGCGGTCACGGCTCAGCGCAACGCCTCGGCCACCTCCCGCGCGGCCTCCACCACCCGCGGCCCCACCCGCTCCGGTACGGAGTCCGCCAGCATCACCACGCCCACGCTGCCCTCGACCCCCGTGACCCCGACCAGCGGCGCCGCCGCCCCGCTGGCGCCGGCCTCCAACTCGCCGTGCGTGAGCGTGTATCCGGGGTCGACGGTGGGCGACTGGCGGGCGGCGAGGATCGCCCTGCCCGCGGCCCCCCGGTCCAGCGGGTGGCGGAAACCGGCCCGGTAGGCCACGTGGTAGTCGGTCCACGTCGGCTCGACCACGGCGACGGCGAGCGCTTCGGTCCCGTCCACCAGCGTCAGATGGGCCGTCGCCCCTATGTCCTCGGCGAGCGAGCGCAGCGCGGGCAGCGCCGCCTCCCGTACCAGCGGGTGCACCTGCCGGCCGAGCCGCAGCACCCCGAGGCCGACCCGGGCTCGCCCGCCCAGGTCACGCCGTACGAGGGCGTGCTGTTCGAGGGTGGCGAGCAACCGGTACACCACGGTACGGTTCACGCCCAGTTTGGTGGACAACTCGGTGACGGTCAGCCCGTGGTCGGTGTCGGCCAGCAGCTTCAGGACACGCAGTCCCCGGTCGAGCGTCTGAGAGGTCTCCGCGGTCACGACGCCCACTCCTTCGGTGGTGAGGCCGGCAGGCCCCTGAGCGACGGATGCGTGGCCGAGTCCCGTCGGCGACGCGTTCAGAGGCCGCCGATCGACAGGACGGCTCGGCGGCTCCGGGCCAGTCGCTTCACGGCTGCGCTCCGCGGCGACGCTGCCACGGGGCGTGTGCGTAGCGGGACAGTAGCGAAGCAAGTTCGCTGAGCGGAAGTCTCCGTCCAGAATCCGGGCAAGACCGTATCCGGCCTGCCTGGATTCGTCCGGATACGCACACACGCGCAGGGGCTCCGCTCGCCCCCCTGGACAGATCCGACCGGAACGGACCTGCGCCGACCACCCGCCCCCACCCAGGCCACTCCACCCACGGTGCACGGGGCAGAGCCCTGTGACAGCGACCTCTTGGTCCGGCGAGTCCAGTCGAGCGGGCGGGGGTCATTTCATCCGCGTCGCCCACTCCTGCACCTTGGCGATGCGCTGGCGCAGCTGTCCGGCCGTGGCCTCCGCGCTGGGCGGTCCGCCGCAGACCCGGCGCAGCTCGGTGTGGATCACCCCGTGCGGCTTGCCGCTCTGGTGGACGTACGCGCTGACCAGGGTGTTGAGCCGCTTGCGCAGCTCCATCATCTCCTTGTGCGAGACCACCGGCCGCCGCTCGGCGGGCAGTTCGAGCAGGTCGGCCTCGGTGTCCGGCTTCTTCTTGCTGTGCGCGATCTGCCGGGCCTGCCGCTTCTGCAGCAGGAGCTGGACCTGGTCGGGTTCGAGCAGACCCGGGATGCCGAGGTAGTCCTGCTCCTCCTCGCTCCCGGGGTGCGCCTGCATACCGAACTCGGCACCGTCGTAGAGAACCCGGTCGAAGACGGCCTCGGACTCCAGCGCCTCGAACGAGAACTGCTCCTGCTCGCCGGTGTCCTCGTCCTGCTGCTTGTTCGCCTCCTCCATCTCCTTCTCGGATTCGGCGTACGGGTCCTCCTCGCCCTCCTTCTTCGGCTTGTCGAGGGCGTGGTCCCGCTCCTTCTCCATCTCGTTGGCGAAGGTCAGCAGATCGGGCACGGTCGGCAGGAACACGGACGCGGTCTCGCCGCGCCGCCGGGACCGCACGAAACGCCCGACGGCCTGCGCGAAGAAGAGCGGCGTGGAGATGGTGGTGGCGTAGACACCCACCGCCAGTCGCGGCACGTCGACGCCCTCGGACACCATGCGCACCGCGACCATCCAGCGATCGTTGCTCTCGCTGAAGTCGTCGATCCGCTTCGAGGCGCCGGTGTCGTCGGACAGCACCAGCGTGGCCTTCGTCCCCGTGATCTCGCGGATCAGCTTGGCGTAGGCGCGGGCGGAGTCCTGGTCGGAGGCGATGACGAGCGCGCCGGCGTCCGGGATGGCCTTCCTGACCTCGGTCAGCCGCTGGTCCGCGGCGCGCAGCACGCTGGGCATCCACTCACCGCGCGGGTCGAGCGCGGTCCGCCAGGCCTGGCTGACCGCGTCCTTGGTCATCGGCTCCCCGAGCCGGGCGGCGATCTCGTCCCCGGCCTTCGTACGCCAGCGCATGTTGCCGCTGTAGGAGAGGAAGATGACGGGCCGCACGACGTGGTCGGCGAGGGCGTTGCCGTAGCCGTAGGTGTAGTCGGCGGCCGAGCGGCGGATGCCGTCCTGCCCCTCCTCGTACGTCACGAAGGGGATGGGGTTGGTGTCGGACCGGAACGGCGTACCGGTCAGGGCGAGCCGTCGGGTGGCGGGCTCGAAGGCCTCCAGGCACGCCTCGCCCCACGACTTGGAGTCACCGGCGTGGTGGATCTCGTCGAGGATGACGAGGGTCTTGCGCTGCTCCACACGGTTGCGGTGCAGCATGGGCCGCACGCCCACACCGGCGTAGGTGACGGCGACGCCGTCGTACTCCCTGCCGAGCGGCCCGGCGCTGTACTCCGGGTCGAGCTTGATCCCCACCCGGGCGGCGGCCTCGGCCCACTGCTTCTTCAGGTGCTCGGTCGGCGCGACCACGGTCACCTGCTGCACGACGTGGTGGTGCAGCAGCCAGGAGGCGAGCGTCAGCGCGAAGGTCGTCTTGCCGGCGCCGGGCGTGGCGACGGCGAGGAAGTCGCGCGGCTGCTCCTGGACGTACCTCTCCATCGCCCCCTGCTGCCAGGCACGCAGCTTGCTGGCGGTACCCCAGGGGGCCCGGCCGGGGAAGGCGGGCGAGAGGTGGTGGGACTGGGTGGAGGAAGCGGCGGTGGTAGTCACGGTCTCCGTGGATCAAGGGGTAGGGGGCTCGGCTACGTATGACAACCGGGCCACCCTACCGGCGCCGCGCCTCCGTCAACGCCCGGACAAGGCCGGGCAACCCGTGGGTGGGATCCACGTCACAGCCTCCGCGATCACCGCCGGGTGACCCTCCGCGCCGGGGGTCCCGTCGATGAGCAGGACGTATGCCGGCGGCCGGCGATTCACCGCTCCCGCAGCCGCCGGGTCACCCACGCCCCCGCCAGTGCCACGCCCGCCATGGGCAGGAAGACGGCCGCGAAGGCGGTGGGATGGGTGCCGCCGTCGGCAGTGGCCGTGGTGGCCGCCGTGCTGCCGCCGCCGAGTGCCGCGAAGGCGGCGCCGGTGGTGGCGAGCAGGACGACGTTGGAGAGGGCGTCGGAGATCTGCAGCGCGGCCGAGTTGGCGCCGGCCTCCTGCGGGGCGGACAGCTGGAGCAGCAGGACGCTGGTGGAGGAGACCACCAGGCCCATGCCGAGGCTGCCGAAGGCCCAGGCGACGGCGACGATCCAGACGGGCACGGAGTGCACGAGCACCGTGGGCGCGGTGGCGATGGCGGCGGCGACCAGCACCATCCCGACGGTCATCAGCCGTGCCCGGTACGGCGCCAGGCGCGGCCGGGACTGCACGAACGAGCCCAGTGCCCAGGTCAGGCCGCCCGCCGCCAGCGAGAACCCGGCGAGCGTCGGCGACAGCCCGCGCTGGGTGACGAGCATCAGGGGGACGAAGGACTCGGCGGCGATGAAGGAACCGGCGGACAGTCCGCGCAGCAGGACGACGGAGGGCAGACCGCGGGCCGCCCGGTAGGTGCCGCGCGGGAGGAGCCCGAGGACGGCGGGCACGAGGAGGGCGGTACCGGCCAGCGCGGGGAGCACGGCGAGTGGGCGCAGGTCCTGGGCGGCGTACTGGAGGAGTCCGGCGCCGAGGGAGATGCCGAGGGCGAGCCGGATGCGCCGCCGGTCGAAGGAGCCGTTGCCCGTGCCGGCCTGGACCGGTCCGGCCGCCCGGCGCCGTATCTGCGGCAGGGCGAGGCCGAGCGGGAGGACGACGAGGGCGGGGATGCCGAGGAAGACCCAGCGCCAGCCGAGGTGCTCGGTGACGGCGCCGGAGGCGAGGGGGCCGACGATGGAGGGGACCACCCAGCCCGCCGCGAAGGCCGCCATGATCGCGGGGCGCAGCCGCTCGGGGTAGGCGCGGCCGACGACGACGTACAGCGCGACGATGACCAGCCCGCCCCCCAGCCCCTGCACGGCCCGCCCCAGGATGAACATCCACATCGTCCGGGCGGTGCCGGCTATGAGAAGTCCGGCGGCGAAGCCCGCGATGCCGGTGCTCAACGGGCCGAGGGGGCCGCGCCGGTCGGACCACTGGCCGGACAGCACCATGCCGAAGAGGCTGGTGGTGAAGTACCCGGAGAACGCGAACGCGTACAGCGCCACCCCGTCCAGCTCCCGCGCGGCGACCGGCATCGCGGTCCCCACGGCGGTCGCCTCGAAGGCGATGAGCAGCACGACGGAGACGATCCCGACGCTGAGCGCCCGATAGGACCGGCTCAGCACGCCCCCGGCTGCGGTGTCGGCGGCTTCGGTCACGGCGTCGGCGTCGCGGGGCTCCAGGGCGGTCATGCCCGCCAGAGTAAGGTCCGCAACCCACTTTGACCCCTGTCGCGAGTCCCGTCCGGCCTGCGACCTTGGTCGTACGCCCCCGTTTCATGAACGCGGTGTGGCAGTACCGTTGCAGCCCCGGCGTTTCCCTTGAACCCGCTCCACGACCGCCCGTAGGTTCATTCCCACGCACACGGCCGTGTGCCCGAGTGGTTTAGGGACTCGCCTGCAAAGCGAGTTACGTGGGTTCGATTCCCGCCACGGCCTCTGACTGCCTGACCAGGCAAAACGAAAGGGAGGCGCCCCAAACGGGGTGCCTCCCTTTCGGCTATCCGTCTCAGTTGCCGTCTCAGTCGGCCAAGTAGAGGCTCTGCAAGGGCACCCTTAACCGATTACAGGGGTGGCTTCGCTAGAACCAGTTGCACCGCATCCGCGAACTCCTGTCGGGCGGTTTCGATCTCACACGAGAGGGCATCCAACCGCGGCTGACTGCGAGCGATCAGTTCATCGTCACCGGACAACCCACCTACGTAACGCGCCGCAGAAGAGAACACGGCACATAGGGCTGCCGCACCTGCATCGACGCCCCTTGGGCCAGCGAGGGTGACGCGCGTGCGACGTCGCGACAGCTCCACTAGATCTGCGGAAACAGCGTCCTCACGCGTCTCTATGTAGAGCCAATCCGGTATCGAGTCTTCGTCTGCGCAGAGAGCGAACCTGATCTCGCGAAACAGGATTGCCAATCTCTCCTCTACTTCTAGGAACGCCAGGTACGCCTCCTTACGCTCGTCACGCAGCCTGAACCCGTGGTCAACACGCCCCTGGTCTCGTGCCTGGTGCCTAGCCGTGGCGTAGCCAAGCAACGCCGACCCGAGGGTCCCTGCGATGCCAACTCCCGCCCCCAGTACGGCTGCTATCCCCTGATCCATGAGTGCGATCATGCCCTCCCCCCAACCTGGACGCAGGGCGTTGCAGCACGACAGGTGCTGGGCAAGACAGTGAGCAGTGGACCCGTGATTCACCACTCACTGCTTTGGTTCACTTTCTGGATCACTCAGCCGACACGAGCGCACCCGCGCCGTCGCCGTCGCCGTCATCATCCGGCCTGTCCGTCTCGGTCTTCCAGATCAGACCGTCCACCTGCCTCGCGATGTCGGTCCGCACCGCGTCGACCATGTGCTGATACCTCGCGGCCATAGCCGTGGTCGACCAACCCATGAGGCCCATGACGGCCCGCTCAGGGACACCAAGGATCAGAAGAACCGTCGCAGCCGTGTGGCGCGCGTCGTGCAACCGCGCGTCGCGGACCTTCGCCTCTGTCAGAAGAGCCTTCCACACAGCCCAGTCCCGGCGGTGGGACGGGCTACGGCCGTGCTCATCCGGGAAGACCAAACCGTTGCCCTCCCAGCACTTCCCGGCCTCCGTTCGCTCCGCTTCCTGCGCCTTGAGGTGCGCACGGAGTAGGTCAACGAGCTGTTCGGGGAGACCGACCGCGCGACGGCCGGCACGCGACTTGGTGGTGGACAACTCAGGGTTGGTTCGTCGCCTCTGCGGGCAGTACCCGGCGGCCTTGCGTCCGCAAGGCTCCGCGCACCCGTGGGCGTACTGCGGCCGGTGGCGACTACGGCGGACAACGAGGAATCCACCCTCAAGGTCCACGTCGTCCCACTTCAGCCCCAGCACCTCCCCTTGACGCAATCCGAGGGCGAGCGCGACGGCCCACCGTGCGGAGTTGCGATGCTGGTCAGCGGCCTTCAGCAATCGCTGCACCTCTTGGACGCTGTAGGGCTCCACCTCGTACTCCCCCGTCTTCGGGGCCTTGGCCAACTGAACGGGGTTCTTGCCGAGATGGCCACGCCGTACGGCCTCATTGAGGGCGGTACGGAAGGTTCGATGTACCTGGTGAGCAGTCGCGGGCTTGCTGCCGTTGGCCTGGATCTTGGCGTAGAACGCCTCAATGTGCTCGGGCTTGAGCCTGTCGAGACGGTGAGCGCCCAAGCCGGGGATGAGGTGCTTCCGGACCGCAACGCCGTACCCGACCATCGTGTTGTCGTTGACGGCGAGGGGGGCGACGTTCTCAACCCAGTGTGTCAGCCACGCCTTGACCGTCCACGCCTTGCCGGGCTTCTTCACGGTCTTAGACGTCGTTTCAGTTGGTGAGTCGGCGGTAGCTGATGAGAGCTGCGACGATGCCGACGAAGGCCAGGAAGTGCTCGGCCTTTCGCTCGTAGCGGCGGTGCAGGCGGCGGCAGCCGGCCAGCCAGGAGACCGTCCTCTCGACGACCCAGCGGTGACGGCCGAGCCGCGTGGAGGACTCGATGCCCTTGCGGGCGATGCGGTGGCGGATGCGACGCTCGCGGAGCCATTTCCGCAGGTGATCGTAGTCGTAGCCCTTGTCGGCATGGAGCTTGGCCGGACGCCGGCGGCGGGGTCCGCGGCGGGAGCGGATGGGCGGGATCCCACGCACCAGCGGCTGCAGGCCGAGGCTGTCGTGCAGGTTGGCGCCGGAGATGCCCAGTGACAGCGGGACGCCGTTTCGGTCGGTGATGAGGTGGATTTTTGATCCCGGCTTGCCGCGGTCGGTCGGATTCGGTCCGGTCAGTGGCCCCCTTTTGCCGCCCGCAGGCTGACGGAGTCGATCGCGCACCGCGACCAGTCCAGCTCGCCTCGGGCTCCGAGTTCGTCGAGGATGACGCGGTGCAGCCGGGCCCAGACCCGGTTCCGGCTCCACTGGGCGAAGCGCCGGTAGACCGTGGGCCAGGCCGGACCGAACACCGGCGGCAGCTGCCGCCAAGTGCAGCCCGAGGTGGCCACGAAGATGATCGCCGCCAGGCATTCGCGGTCACCGGCCCGCCGTCGCCCGCCGCCTTGCGGGCGTGTGACCTCCGTCGGCGGGACCACCCGCCGAAACAGCATCCACAACTCGTCCGGCACCAACCGCTCCACCAGATCCGTCATGCACGGCTCAACGAGCGATCACGCCAAAGGAAACGATGTCTTAGCGGGGTTCGGCTGGTGGGTGATTCAGCAGGCCATGGTGCGGACGAGGACGAGTTCGGTGCAGCCACGGTCAATCGCGGGTGAGGTCGTTAGACCGGTGCCGCTGCCGGGCGACAGCACACGATTCGGCCTGCGGCAGCCCGGCTTGAGGGATCAGCAGGCCTTGGCGGGCTCTCTGCCTGGGTAGCGAACTATGATCATGACCGTTACCGTGTGCCGTACACGGAATGTAACGGGGAGAACCTGTGCGTAACTTTGTCCCACAAGCCATGACACTCGCCGCCGCTGCCACCTTGGTGGTCGTGGCCTCGGCTACGCCCAGTGCCGCCAGCAACTGGACGAACGCGAGCCTCTCGCGCGGTACGCAATGCCTGGAAATTGAGAACTCCAGCCAGGACAACGGCGCCCGTGCGCAGGGCTGGGGATGTTCGGGGCAGCAGGGCGCCAAGTGGGCCTTCATCTGGAACGGCTCGAACGGAGGGTCCTCTGAATGGTTCTGGATCGTGAATTCCAGCGGCAAATGTCTGGAGATCGCCGACTCCCGCATGGACAACGGCGCCCCGGCCCAGCAGTGGCAATGCACCCAAGGCGTCGACACCCAGCTCTGGCGCACGATCACGTTTCCTGACGGCGGCGAGTACCTGCAGAACAAGAACAGCGGCAAGGTTCTGGAAATCGAGAACTCCAGCTTTGGGAACGGCGCCCGCGCCCAGCAGTGGAGCATGGCCGGCGTGAGCGGCCAGAGTTGGAACATACAGACGTGGGGTGGAGCGTAACCAGGCCGCAGCTCAGCCTGAACGAGTTGACAACTCCTGCCCGCCCACCCCTGGCGGCCTAACTCAGAGTGACGAGTGGCGGCCAAAGAGCGGTCGGGTAGCCCGGGGTATCTCAACCCCGGACTACCCGACCAGAATTCAGGCGTCGCCGAGAGTCGGGCCCGTACTGGATGGTCTCGAACTCCCGGCGTACGGGCCCGACGCGGAACGTCGGTCCGGGCTGGGACATGAGTCTCTGCCCCCGGACGCGGGTGGGCGGCCAGGGGGCGGAACGGGCCCCCGGCCGGCGGAGAGGCGGTAGTCGTAGATCCGTCGCTCTGCTGTCGGGTCGCGCGGTCTTGATTGGGCCCTGCCGACCTGTCAGTGCCTGGTGACATGGGAAGGTCCCCGCTCCGAATGGAGCGGGGACCTTCCCATGTACGACGTATGGCTTCTCCGCCGGTGGCTATGAGTTCAGGGTCCATTCGCCGAACGGCACGGGCGCCTGGCCCTGGGCCTCGCGCACGGCTTCCTCCGTCCCGCACGTGGTGCAGATGAACACCTCTCGATCAACGGTCAGCCGGGAACGTGCGGGCCGTTCACCGAGCGGGCCGCCGCAGCGCGGACAGCGGGTGTCGGGCACGGCTTAAGGTCCCTCCACATCCTTCCGGCTGGACACCGCAGCCCGCGCGATCACCGACAACGTCAGCTCTCGCTCCTTGTCGATGACGAGCCAGCCCTTATCCACGAGGGACTGGAGGAGAGGGCGGACCTCATCGCCCAGCTCCTCCACCAGGTCATCATCCGTGGGGGAGAGGCCAGACTGAAGGAGGGAGGCCACATGGAATACCAAGGCCTCCTCTTCCGCGGTGATGTTGAAGTCCATGCACTGAAGTTAGGCGAGTGTCCTGGTTGCGGCACGACCTAGCTCCGCAACATCGCGATGGCCTCCGCGGCACTCGACACGATGAGGTCGGGCTCACGGGGGGCCGTCGGTCCATTCACGGCCGCCGGCCACCCAGGCGGCCCGCAGTCCGGCCGCCTGTGCACCCGCTATGTCCGTCGTGGGGTTGTCACCCACCAGCCACCCTCCGGCGCTCAGCGGGACGCCACAGGCCGCGGCTGCGGCATCAAAGAGGGCGCGCTCTGGCTTCCGTGCTCCGACGCCTTCCGAGATAGTGACTCCGTCGAAGAGCCCGGTGAGCCCGGTCACGTCAAGCTTGGCGCGCTGGATATCGACCGCCCCATTTGTCGCAATCCCCAGTGTCCATCCCTCGCGGCGGAGCCCTTGGAGACCGTCCAGGACCCCGGGAAAGCAGCGCACCGACCGAGTCACTCCGTCGACGTACTCACGCCACAGGTCCTCAGTGCCCTCCGCGAGCCGTAGGACGTCTCGCAGGTAATCGAAGTCTTCGGGGTACGCCCGGTCTCGCAGCCTGGCAGTCACGAGCGCCGCGGCCTGATCCGGCATCCACGGGAGCGAGCGAAGGCACCCGCCCATGCGTCCAAGCCGCCCTGTCGGTCAATCAGGGTGTTGTCGAGGTCGAAGAGTGCCAGCACACAACGGACGCTACGCGACGACTACTGAGCCAGATCAGCAAAAGCCATGCGCGGGGATCAACGGTCAGCTGTCATGGAACGGACCGCACCCGTTTGGAGGGAAACGTGCCTCAGAGTCACGACGGAATCCTCGTTCCAGTGCAGCGGGACGTAGGAAGGTGGAGCATGCAGTGGCAGCTCAATTGCCCTGCGTGCGGGATCGCGGAAGTGGAACAGGGGGAGGTCGGCGCCGACCACGAGGCGGTCACAGTGCATCCCGACCGCGACAGCGGCGGAAGCCCGCTCGGTACCAGAGGCGGATACCTCAGCGTGGAACTGACCTGCGCGGCAGGTCACGGCTTCGACTTCGTCGTGAGCAACCACAAAGGGGCCGAGTTCGTCGGGGTAGTCGCCCGTACCTGATCTCGTTGTCCTGGTCTTTGTCCAGTGCGCTGACGGCCGCCACCGTTCACCGCCGTACGCGCACCCCCTCTGACCTGCCTCGCGAACCCGTGCGTACGCCCCCGTACAGCCACGCGGACAGTTGGAAAGCGTGTTGGGGGACACCCCCTAACTAGTTCCGCCAGCCCAGAGAGCCGGACGGCAAGAGTGGTCCGGCCCTCTGGGTTTGTCCGTCTGTCCGTGCCGGATTCAGTGCTCCGGGTGGGACAGGAACGCGCACTGGGCATCGCTCAGGTGGCAAGGAGGTGCGTGTCGGTCGGCGTCAGCCGCGGCTTCGGTACGGCCGCTGCCACTACACGGGCTTGCTCCTGCACCAACTCACGCAGCTCTGCCGGCGTGGGCCACGGCGCGCAGCGGTGAATCATGCGGTGGCAGTTCGAACAGATCAGGGCAAGGTCTGCGAGCCTCGTCGTGCCCTCTCCTGCCTCGTGAAGCGGCACCACGTGGTGGCACTCGATGTAGCCCTGCCCACGCTCACCGTAGACCGCGCTGAAGTCGAAGGCACATACCTCGCAGGCCAGGATGCCGCCCTTTTTCAGGACAGCAGTGATCTTCTTCAGGCGGAGCCTCTTGTTCCGTTCGCGTGTGAGGTGGCGGCGGTAGAGCACGCGGCCTTCCGGTGCGCTGACGTCATCGTCATCAGCTCCGTCGTCCTCGGGCAACACGGGCTGAAGAGTCCCAGAGCGCAGCCCCTCACGCAGCAGCACCGCGGCCCGCGCCATCTCCTCCGGGCGTGCAAGAAAATCCTGCAATACCTCGCGGTCCAGCTGCCCGCCGTTCGTCGGGGTGCCCGGGTAGTCCGGATGAAAGCTGGCGATGTTCATCGTCTTCAAGGCGGCACCGTTGCGGTTGCGGTACTCAGCCGCTCGCTCCTCGGGAGGATAGGCGCCCAGAAGCTGAAGGAGTTCGGACAGCTCCGCAATGCGCGGATCGGAGGCAGACAAGCCCTGCCAGCCGTTCCGCGCGACGACGTCACAAGCCAGGATCAGTTCGTCGCGAGTCCACTTCGGGCTGCGCGATACACCGATCTTGAACCCCTCGCGCTTGAGCCAGTCAACGGCGTGGCCTACGCCTCCACTTAGCTCCTGCCAGGTGAGGGGCCTGCCGTGCTGGTGCTTGTGAGCGACGGCCGCGATGGCCTTGGAGTCGTACTCCTTGCCGTCGTGCAGGATGAGGAACTTCCTGGCTGCTTTGAAGCCGTACAAGTTGAGGAACTCTGGTCCCCCCAACGCGTCGTACTCCTGCATGGTCTTCAGAACGTCGTCCCGCGATATGGCTCACTTTTCCATGGCAGAAGCCTACGGTTCGGCTGTGACAGCGTCCTCGGAGTTGCGCTACCTACCGCGGCATCCGACCGGCCGCAACCCGTCTCGCGGTTGCCCATCCATGCGGGCCTGGCACCGCGCGCCCGTCTCAGTTTCCGTCTCGTTCGCAGCCGTACGCGGTCGTTCATGACCGTCCACTCAGCATCGCCGACCGTGCCGTCCGCACGGGATTGAACCCCTCTGAACGACCCCGGACCATGCCCTGACCAGCACAGACAAACCTGCAAAGCGAGTTACGTGGGTTCGATTCCCGCCACGGCCTCCGACGCCTTGGCCAGGCGAAACGGAAGGGCGGCACCCGTGCGGGGTGCCGCCCTTCCGGTCGTTCGACCTTCATTCTCCGCTGCGGCTGGAGGCTTCTGGAGGGCCTATGACGGCCAGCGTGTCACCGACCTTGGCGGTCTCGTTCTCACCGACGACGATCTCGCGCAGGACACCGGAGACCGGCGCTTCGATCTCCACTTCCGCCTTGTCCGTGTAGACCGAGCCCAGCGACTCGCCGGCCACGACGGTGTCGCCCACCTTCTTCTGCCAGGAACCAACAGTGGCTTCGGTGACGGACTCCCCGAGCGAGGGCATCACGACGTTCGTACTCTGCCCCTGTTCCAGGGGCGGGAGCGTGCCGCGTTCCAGGGTCTGGGCTTGGTCGTTCGCCGGAGCCAGCGAATGCGCCTGCGCACCGGGAGAAGCAACACCCGGGAAAAGAGCAAGCGTTGCGACCAGGCACGATTCGCCGATGATGCGGGGAACTCGCCGTCGGGCGGCACTGGACATGATCACTCCTTGCCGGGAGGGCAGACCCGGGAGGACAGACAATGAGCAGATCCCTGTTTCGAGGAGCGGGCGACAACGGAACCCACCCCTGACGCCTCGAAAGCAACCGTAGGTTGATCCACTGGTGATCGCATGTCGGCGCCCCTGCCGGACTTCGGGCGGGGTGCCTCAGAGCACTCCGCCCGCTTCGTCCTGGAAGAGTTCCGTCCAGTAGTGCCAGTCGGTGCCGGGTGATGCGCCCGTGGGGTCGACGGCCGCCAGGGTGTGGATCATGGCGGCGGCCAGTTGTTCGTAGGCCGGGGTCGTCAGCTCGTGGTGCAGGTGACTGCTGATGGTGCGTTCGTGGTGCAGCAGCCAGAGCGTGAAGGCGAGGGTGGAGACGTCCGTGTTCAGAGGGTGGAGCGCCGCGTCCGGCTCGCTGAAGGTCAGCACCGCGCCCGTTCTGCCGTCGACCACCAGACTGTTGTCCTCGACCAGAGCGCCGAGGCGGATCAAGTGGTCGGCGTGGGCGGGGAGTTCGTCCGGCGGGAAGTCGCCCGGGCACTCCTCGGCGTAGTACTCCCACAGGGTCGGGAGGGGGACGTCCGTGTCGGCGCTGAACAGGACCGTCTCCTCGGGCAGGCCCGTCTCGCGCAGGAAGCGGCGCGTCGGCTCGTGCGTGAGCGTCGTGGGGAAGTCGACCTCTTCGAAGCGGGTCACCCGGCCGTGCCCGAACTCCTGGTCCAGGACACGCGCGGGGACGTCCAGGGTGAGGCCGGACGCCGTGCCGGGGCCGGCCACCAGGGCGAGCGGGCGGATCAGGGCCGCCGCCTTCCAGTACGGCGGGACCTCGCCGTCCGCGCCCTCCGCGAAGAGCGAGAGCAGCCGGCGGGTCGCCTCGGCCGCCGTCCCGGGGCCGTACCGGCCCGCGAGGGACGCGAAACGGCCGCGCAGGCCCGCCAGTTCCTCGGTCACCGCGGCGAAGCGCAGGAGCGTGGCGAGGGAGGGGGCGAAGGGGCGGGGGACGGAGGGGTCGAAGAGGTAGGCCGTCGTGACCTCGCCCGTGGCTCCGTCGAGCAGGATCGACTCGCGCTCCATGCCGGCCGGGTTGAGCAGTTCGCCTATGACCAGACGGCCGCGCAGCTCCTCCGCCAGCCGGAAGGGGCCGTCGGCGGCGTCGGCGAGCGTGCGCAGACCGTGGGTGCGCAGCGGGGAGAAGGTCAGCAGGTCGGTGTCCGCGGGCAGTCCGGGGCCGCCGAGCAGGCCGCGCGTCGGCGCGTGCGTGACATAGCGGTCCAGCTCCGCCTCGGTCAGCGTGATCGCCGTGAACCCGGTGTCGGTCGTGCTCATCGCTCCCCCGCGATCTTCCCCGTCGATGCCCGCGAACGTCCGTGAGCGCGACTGCCCCCACTGCTCCGCAGACTACGCCGCCCCACTGACAACGGCCCCCGCCGGAAAGGACGTCGGACGACCCGCGCACGTTCCGCGCCGGCGTGGTTCCCCGTCCGGCTGCGCCACCGGCCACGCCGTCCCGTGTCCCGCCCTCCCCGCTCCCGTGACGTGCCGGGCGTCCTGGCGCCGGTGCCGGCGACCGTCCCGTCGCTCACCCGGGACAGCGGCTCACTGGCCCGTCACCACCGCCGCCTGTGGCCGTATCGGCAGCCGGTTGACGGGGCGGCCGGTGGCCGCGCGGACGGCGGAGGCGATCGCCGCCGGTGCCGTGACGACCGGGACCGCGCTGACGGACTTGGCGCCGAAGGGGGCGACCACGTCCCGTTCCTCGACCAGTTTGACGATCCGGATGTCCGGCGCGTCCAGGGCGGTCGGCAGGGCGTATCCGGTCAGGTCGGGGTGGCGGACCAGACCGCGCGGCGTACGGAGGTTCTCCGTCAGGGCGATGCCGACGCCCTGCGTGACGCCCGCCTCGATCCGGGCGGCCAGCTGGGCGGGGTTCAGCACCCTTCCGACGTCCTGGGCGACCGCCAGCTCCACCACGCGCACCGAGCCCAGCTCGATGTCGACGTCCACCACCGCGCGGATCGCGCAGAACGCGAGGCCCACGAACGCGTCACCCTGGCCGGAGGCGTCGAGCGGCTCGGTGGGATGCGGGCGGCACTGCGCGGTGGCCCACAGTTCCTTGCCCTCCATCGCCTCCGTGACGGTGGTCGACAGGACGCCGTCGTACGAGGTGATCTTGCCGTCGGTGATCTGGAGCAGCTCGGTGGACATGCCGAACTTGTGCGCCAGCGGCTGCAGGAGCTGGGTGCGGACCATCTTCGCCGCGCGCTCCACCGCGCCGCCCGACACCCAGGTGTGCCGGCCCCGGCAGCCCGCGCCGGCCGGCGGCTGGTCGGTGTCGACCGGGGCCACGTGGACTTCCTCGATGCCGAGGGTCTCCTGCACGATCTGCCGGGCGAGGGTGGTGAAGCCCTGGCCGGTCTCGACGGCCGCGCAGAGCACCGTCGCCACGCCGTCGTGGACCTTCACCGTCGCCGTGGACACCTCGTCGGCGCCCTCCGCGCCGAGCATGTGCACCATGCCCAGGCCGTAGCCGACGCCCCGGCGCACCGCGTCGGGCTCGCCCGCTCCCTCGGGGCCGCCGGGCAGCAGCCAGTCCTCCTCGGGGGTGTCCTTCGGCAGGGCGGGGAGCGGGAAGTCCCGTACCGCCTGCAGGAGTTCGGCCACCGGGGCCGGGCACGTCACCGTCTGGCCGATCGGCAGGACGTCGCCCGTCGCGAGCGCGTTGCGCAGGCGCAGCTCGGCCGGGTCCAGGCCGACCTTCTTCGCCAGCTTGTCCATCTGCGCCTCGTAGGCCGCGCACACCTGGAGGGCGCCCTCACCGCGCACATGGCCGGAGGGCGGGTTGTTGGTGCGTACGGCCCAGCCCTCGATGAAGGCGTTCGGGACGACGTACGGGCCGCACGCGAAGGAGACGGCGGCGGCCAGGGCGTCGGCGGAGGTGTCGGCGTACGCGCCCGCGTCGAGCAGGATCTGCGCCTCGACCTTCACCAGCCTGCCCTCGGCGTCCGCGTGGTGGCGGTAGCGCAGCAGGGTGGGGTGGCGGTGGGTGTGGCCGAGGAAGGACTCCTCGCGCGTGGCCGTGAGCTTCACCGGGCAGCCGGTCCTGAGCGCGAGCAGGCCGAGCGGGAGCTGGAAGCCCTGGTCCTCGCGGTCGGCGGTGGCGCCGGGCACCCCGGTGACGACGATCTTCACCCGATCCGGGGACAGCCCGTAGCAGGCGGCGGCCGTGTTGCGGTCGGCGTGCGGGTCGGTGGAGCCCAGGTACAGCTCCACGCCGCCGTCGGGGCGGGGCACGGCGAGACCGGCCTCGGCGCCGATGGGGGCCGGGTCCTGGCGGCCGATGCGGTACTGGCCCTCCACCACGACCTCGCCGACCGCCGACGGGTCGCCGTGGTGCAGCGGGATGTGCCGGATCAGGTTGCCGTCGGGGTGCAGGGGTTCGGCCTCGAAGGCCTGCTCCGGGTCGGTGACCGGATCGAGTACCTCGTACTCGACGATGACGGCGGCGGCGGCCATCCGCGCGGTGTCCGGGTGGTCGGCGGCGACGGCGGCGATGGGCTCGCCGTGGTGGCGTACGACCTCGGAGGCGAACACCGGGCGGTCGGGGGTGCCGCGGCCGTGGCGGGGCGTGCCGGGCACGTCCTCGTGGGTGATGACCGCGCGGACGCCGGGCATCTCACGCGCGTGCGTGGTGTCGATGGACACGATGCGCGCGTGCGCGTGCGGGGAGCGCAGGACGGCCGCCCACAGCAGGCCCTCGGCCCACAGGTCGGCCGCGTACGGGAAGGTGCCCTCGGTCTTGGCGCGGGCGTCGGCGTGTGTCAGGGCCGAGCCGATGCCGTGCGGCAACGGCTCGGCCTCGGGGGCGGGTTCCGCGGCGGTCGTCGCCGTGGCGGCTTCGTTGCTCACGCCTGGCCTCCGTCCTGGCCGTAGTGCTGGTCGTGCGGTCCCGGAGTGCCGTACGGGTCGGGCGCGCCGTAGGGATCCGGTGCGTCGCCGTAGCCGCCGGAGGCGGCCTGCGGGGTGTCGAACGCGCCGGGCGCCTCGAACGCCGACGGGTGGACGCCGCCGGAGCCGGGGCCCGCCTGGTGCGGGATACGTGCCTCGTCCGCGCCGGTCTCACCGCCGCCCGCGTGCGCGGCCTCGCGTTCGGCCACGACCTCCTGGACGGCGTCCACGACGCCCCGGTAGCCGGAGCAGCGGCACAGGTTGCCGCACAGCGCCTGCCGGGTCTCCAGCTCGGTCGGCGCGGGGTTGCCCTCCAGCAGGTCGTGCACGGTCATCGCCATGCCCGGCACGCAGAAGCCGCACTGCACGGCACCGCACCGGGCGAGCGCGCGCTGCACGTCGGAGGGCTGCCCGTCGGCGGCGAGGCCCTCGACGGTGCGCACCTCGCTGCCGGCCGCGGTGACCGCCGGGACCAGGCAGGAGGCGACCAGACGGCCGTCGACCTGGACGTTGCAGGCGCCGCACTCGCCCTGCGAGCAGCCGTCCTTGGCGCCCGCGAGGCCGAGCCGTTCGCGCAGGACGTACAGCAGCGACTCGCCGATCCAGGCGTCCGTGACCGGGCGGTCGGCGCCGTTGACGCGCAGGACGTAGGAGGCGAGGGGGTGGTCGTCGTTCGGCGGGAGCGGCGCGGCGTGCTCCTCGGCGGCGGCCGACTCGCGCGCGGGCGCGGGCTCCTCGCCGGCCTCTTCGGTGCCGCTCCCGGGTGTGTCGTCCGCCGCCGGTACGACGGCCCCGGGCGCGTCGGCGGCCGGGTCCGGGGCGGTGGCGTCCCCCGCGTCGGCCGTGGCGGGCGGTGCGGCGGCCTGCGGGGCCGCCGCCGGGCTCATGGGTTCCTCGTGGCCCGCAGGGCCGTCAGCGAGGCGCTCAGGGGCGTTTGCGGGGGCGTGGCCGTCCGCCGGTCGCACGGCTTCCGGTTCGACGGGCTCGGCCAAGTCGCCGAACTCGCCGAACTCGCCGGTGTGACCGGCCTCCACGTGACCGGCGTCCGCCCGGTCGGGCTCCGCGTGCCCGGTGCCCCGGTGACCGGCGGCACCGTGCTCGGCCGGACCCTGACCGGCCGACTCGTGACCGGCGTGTTCCTGGCCGACCGGCTCGTGGCCGTACCGCTCCTCCTCCGCGTACGCCTGTGCCGCCGGGTCGCCCGCCGGGTGTGCGCCGGTGTGGTCGGGCAGGGGGTGCCCCGGGGTCCGCTGCTCCTCGGGGTGGTCCCAGGGCCGGCCGGTGTCCTGCGGCGCCCAGGGTGCGGACGCGCCGCCCGGCAGGGTCGCAGGCGGGGTGCCGCCCCACTGCTCGACCAGGGCGGACGTGGTGAACTCACCCGATTCGTCCGGAAGATCGCCACCGGCGACGGGGATGGACCACTGTCCGGTGACGTCGTGCCCGGCGGCCGGGGCGGCGGGCTCCTCGAAGGTCCACTGCTGGGTCGCGCCGGGCTGGTAGGTGAACCGGTCGTCCACGGCCTGCGCCGGGGGCGCCGCGTTCGGGTCCGGCCACTCGGTGCCGCCCGCGGGCGCGGCCCAGGTGCCGGTCGCGGCGGGGTCGCCGGTGCCGGGGGCGACCGTTATGCGCGGCGGCACATAGCCGTGACCGGGCGCGGCCAGCGGGCTGTCGCCGGACAGCAGGGCGTCGATGCCGCCCTCGGGGAGCTTGACGAAGGCGGTGGCGCCGTCGTCGTAGTCGCCCTGGGGCAGCGGGTCCCAGCGGCCGCCGCCCTGGGACGTACCCTCTCCGTGCTGGTCGTCGGTCACGACAGCGCCCTCCCCAGTGCTCGTCGGGCCAGTGCGGCGACGCTGCGCCGCAGGTGCAGTACGGCGGGCGGAAGCGCGGGCACCGAGCCGTCGGGCTCCGGTGCCGGGTCCGGGATGCAGGCCGCGGCGACGTACTCGCCGAAGGCGCTCAGCGCCTCCGGTACGAGCGCGCGGTCGTTGTCCCAGTCGATCAGCTGCGAGACCCACTGCTCGGCCTCCAGGGGCCTGAGCGGCATCGGCGCTATGGCGCCGACGGCGCACCGCACTCCGCGCCGGGCGGGGTCGAGGACGAGGGCCACGGAGGCCAGCGCGCGGCCCGGGCCGGTGCGTCCGGTCGCCTTCAGGAAGACCTGCGGGGCGTGCAGCAGCGGTACGCGCACGTAGCCGATGAGTTCGCCGCCGCGCAGCATCTCCATGCCGGCCAGCAGGTGCGACACGGGGATCTCCCGGCGGGCTCCGCCCGGGCCCGCGATGATCAGTGTCGCCTCCAGGGCGGCGAGGACCGGCAGCGCGTCGCCCGTCGGCGCGGCCGAGGCGATGTTGCCGCCCAGGGTGCCCGCGTTGCGGATGTGCGGCGGGCCCGCGGCACGCGCGGCGGCGGCGAGCGCCGGGATCAGGGCCGCGAAGTCGGGGCGGCCCATGCGCGCATGCGTGAGGCCCGCGCCGAGCAGCGCGTGGCCGTCCTGGTACTGCCAGCCGCGGATCTCGCTGATCCGCCCGAGGCCCACCAGGGCGGCGGGCCTGAGCTGGCCGGAGTTGACGGCGGCCATCAGATCGGTGCCGCCCGCGACGGGCACGGCAGTGGGCACGGCGCCGAGGGCCGCCACCGCCTCGTCCAGCGTCGTGGGCAGCGTGACGGCCTGCGCCGCCTGCGGTGCGTGCGTGGTCAAACCGGCTGCCCCTTCCCGCTGCCCCACCTGGTCCCACCTGTGTGGCCGTACGGTACGTGCACACAGGGCGGACGTGGCAACTCTGGCACATCTTCGCAACGACCGAACGCGGGGGTCCGCTAGGAGGCATTCGCCCACTTCATCGCGGAGATGGTCCGTTTTCATACGGCATCACCCGTGCGCACCGATTGACACTCTTCGGTGACTCTTGGCGCGTTTTTCACCACGCGTTCGGGGCGGTCACTTGTTCGGCGGCGGCCCCTCGAGGGGTCGGCCGAGGACACCGGGCCGCCGCTGCCACGGCCGGGGTCCGGCGGGTGGCCGGTAGGCGACCCCGAGGGCGTCAAGTCGACCGTAGTGGGCGGCCATCCGGCGTTCGAAGCCGGCGAAGTCCCGTTCCGCGGGGGCGGGCAGCCGGCTCCAGGCGACCTCCGCGAAGGCCGCGAGCCGGGGGAAGGTCTGGTAGTCCACGCGCGCGGTGTCCTCCAGCACCTCGGTCCAGACGTTGGCCTGGGTGCCCAGCACCTGCCGGGCCTCCGCCTCGGTGAGCCCGTCCGGAACGGGTTCGAACCGGTAGACGTCCTCCAGGGTGCGCACGAAGCCGATCGGCACCGGCTCGTCCTCGCCCGGGGCCTGACGGTGGTCCAGATACACGTACTGCTCCGGGCACATGACGACGTCGTGACCGGCCCGCGCGGCCGCGATCCCGCCGCCGTAGCCGCGCCAGGACGACACCGCGGCCCCCTCGGCGAGGCCGCCCTCCAGGATCTCGTCCCAGCCGATGAGCCGGCGCCCGCGCGCGGAGAGCCACGCGTCGAAGTGCCCGATGAACCACGACTGCAACGCGTCCTCGTCGGTGAGACCGAGATCCGCGATCCGGGTCTTCGCGGTCACCGACTCGGTCCACTGCTCCTTGCGGCATTCGTCACCGCCGACGTGCACGAACGAGGAGAACGGCGAGGACTGAACGGCGTCCGCCGGGAACAGCTCCAGGACCTCCTCGAACACCCCCTCGTAGAAACGCAGGGTGGTGTCGGTGGGGGCGAGTACGTTGGCGGAGATCCCCCAGTTGTCCCAGACGGTGAGGGCGGTGGTGTCGATGACGTCGGTGTTGCCGAGTTCCGGGTACGCGGCGATGGCGGCCTGCGAGTGGCCCGGTACGTCGATTTCCGGGACGACGGCGATATGCCGCTCGGCGGCGTAGGCGACGATCTCGCGGATGTCGTCCTGGGTGTAGTAACCCCCGTGCGGCTTCTCCTCCCACCGCGGGGAGGCCCGGTGACCGAATTTCGACCGTGCCCGCCAGGAGGCGGTCTCGGTGAGCTTCGGGTAGCGCTTGATCTCGATGCGCCAGCCCTGGTCGTCGGTCAGATGGAAGTGGAAGACGTTGAGTTTGTGCGCGGCCATCAGGTCGAGGTAGCGCAGCACGTCTTCCTTGGGCATGAAGTGCCGGGCGACGTCGAGGAGAAGACCTCGCCAGCGGAATCGGGGCGCGTCGTGGATGGTGACCGCGGGGAACTCCCACTGCTGCCGGCGGGCGACCGGGGCGCGCCGGAAGGCCTCCGGGCCCAGCAGTTGACGGAAGGTCTGCGCACCCCAGAACAGGCCTGTCTCGCTCGCGCCGTCGATCGCGATGAGGGAGCCGTCGGCGCACAGCCGATAGGCCTCGGGACTGCCGAGTTCCCCGGCGAGCGAGGGCACGATCCGCAGCAGGACGCGGTTCACGTTGCGGCGGTGCGGGCGCAGCGGGAATCCGGTCGCCGCGCCGACGGTCGCGCGCAGCCACTGCGCCACCCGCTCGGTGCCCTCGGCGGCGTCGATCTCCGTATCGGCGTCGATGACGTGCCCGGTGCCACCGCCGGGCAGCGAGGCGGACACCCGGCTCGGCGCCGGGACCAGCGCCACATCGGGGTCCGGGAAGAGGAACCGCTTGTCGTCGTTCGTGTCGTCGCTCATGTCAGTCCTTTACCGCTCCGCCCAGTCCGGAGACCAGACGTCGCTGTACGAGTACGAAGAAGACCAGCACCGGAATCGTCATCACCGTGGACGCGGCCATGACCCCGCCCCAGTCCGGGTCGTCCGGTTTGTAGAACACCAGCAGGGCCATCGGCAGGGTCGACTGTGAGGTGTCGCTGATGATGAAGGACTTGGCGAACAGGAAGTCGTTCCAGGCCGAGATGAAGGAAAACACGCTCGTGGCCACCAGACCGGGCAGGACGAGCGGGAAAAGGATCTGCCACAGGAATCGCGCACGGCTCGCCCCGTCGAGGTGGGCGGCCTCCTCCAGGGCCTCCGGAACCGCTTTCACGAACCCCCTCAGCATCCAGATCGCGAAGGGCAGCGAGAAGGCGATGTGGGGCAGGATCAGCGAGCCGAGCGTGTTCAACTGACCGAAGTCCCGCATGAGGAAGAACAGCGGGATCGTGAGGGCTTCCACGGGCACCATCTGGGCCACCAGGAACATGATCAGCAGGGTCGTCCGGAAGCGGAAACGGAATCGTGTGACGGCGGTCGCGGCGAGAAACGCGATGAGCGCCGAGGCGATCACCACACTGCACGCCACCACCAGGCTGTTGACGAAGTACCGGCCGAATTCCTGCTGTCCGAACACCCGCCGGAACGAGTCCAGGGAGGGCGCCCAGGTCCACGGCCGCGGCTCGGCCGAACGGATCTCCCCGGCCGGTTTGAAGGCGCTGAGCACCATCCAGTACAGGGGGAACGCCACGACGACGGCGACGAGCAGCGCCACCCCCTCCGCACACAGTCTCCAGGGCCGCCTCACAGCTCCTCCCCCTGCCGGCGCAGCATGCGCAGATACAGCAGGGTCACGGCGAGCAGGATCAGCAGCATCACCACGCCGATCGCCGAGCCGAGGCCGTACTGCGAGGAGGCGAACGCCTTCTGGTAGGCGTACACGTTCAGCACCAGGTTCTGGCCCGCGATGCCGCCGCCGTTCGTCATGACGTAGATCTGTGTGAACACCTTGAAGTCCCAGATGACCGACTGGATGGTGACGACGGTGAGGATCGGCCGCAGCATCGGTGCGAGCACGGAACGCCAGATCCGCCACGGCGAGGCGCCGTCGAGCGCCGCGGCCTCCAGCACCTCGGCGGGTACGGCGCGGATCCCGGCGTAGACGGTGATCATCACGAACGGGAAGGAGCACCAGACCACTTCGAGCAGGACCAGCAGGAACGCGCTGTACCGGCCGTAGGTCCACGAGTGGTCCCCGAGCCCGAGGACCCGGTTCACCGGCCCGGAGTCGGGGTCGAACAGGAACAGCCACACCGTGGACCCGGTGACCGCCGGTGTCGCCCACGCGCCCAGCGCGGCCAGCATCAGCGCCAGCCGGGGCACGGCACGCACGCGTGTGAGCAGCACGGCGAGCGCGCACCCGACGGCGAGCGTGCACCCGACACAGGCCGCCGCGAACACCACGGTGGCCAGCAGCACCTGCCAGAACTGCCCGTCGGAGAACAGGTCGGCGTAGTTCCCGAACCCCCGGAAGCTGGTCGGCTCACCCCCGCTGACCTGGGCCTGGGTGTACCGGAAGACCGAGATCAGGCCGAGTTGGTACACGGGGTAGGCGAGGAGGGCGGCGAGCACGACGAGGGCGGGGGCGAGAAAGAGCCAGGGGACGGCGGTGTTCCGCCGGCTCGGGGTCCTCATCCCGCGGAGCCGAACGCGTCGTCCATCTTCCCGGCGGCTTCCCGCGAGGCCGCGTCCACGCTCTTCTTGCCGCTGACGACCTCCTGGAACATCGTCGGCAGCACCAGCGACGAGTCGATCTGCGCCCACGCGGGCGATGCGGGCACGAACTTGGTGCCGGCGGCCAGGGTCGCCACGAAGGGCCGCACGAACGGCTCCTTCGCGGCCGCCCGGTCACGGACGTCCGAGAACGTCGGCAGGAAGCCCATCGCGTCGAACATCTGCGCCTGTGTCTTCTTCGACGCCAGCCGCTCCATGAGGTCCACGGCGAGTGTGCGGTGCGTGGTGCTCTTCAGCACACCGATGTTGTTGCCGCCCGCGAACGCCGGGGCGATCGAGCCGGGGGCCGCACCGGGCAGCGGTACGACGGCGTACTTGCCCTTGGCCTTCCCGGCCTCGACGGCCGCGTGGCTGAAGTCGCCGCCGATGGCCATGCCCGCCTTGCCGGCGGCGAACGCGGTCACCGTGTCGTTGCCGCCCATGCCCGCGCAGGTGGCGGGCGGGCAGTTGGCGTCGGTGAAGAGGTCCGTGTAGGCCTTGATCCCCTTGCGGGCGGCGCCGGTGTCGATCGCGGCGGCGTACGAACCGTCCTTGCCGGTGGCCAGTTCGCCGCCGTTCGCCCACAGGAAGGGCAGGGCGCCGTAGGTGTAGGCGCCGCCGACGGCCAGGCCGTACAGATCGGGGCGCGCGGAGCGGATCGTACGGGCCGTGGTGGCCAGCTCGGCCAGGGACCTGGGCGGTTTCAGGCCGAGTTCACGGAAGACGTCGGTGCGGTAGTACAGGGCGCGGACGCCGACGTAGAAGGGTGCGCCGTAGACCTTGTCGGCCACGGTGACCGACTGCCGGGCGGTCGGGTCGGTGTCCTTGGTCTCGCTCCAGGCGGAGAACTCCCGGGTGACGTCGAGGAGTCCGCCGTCGTGGACGTAGCCGGCGGTGTCGGTGTTGCCGTACTCGATGACGTCCGGCGCGGACTTCGGGTCGTTGAACGCCGCCTTGACACGCTGGGCGCGGGTCTCGACGGGGATGTACTCGACGTCGGCCTTCGTACCCTTGTGGGCCTTCTCGAAGGCGGCGACGACCGAGTCGACGACCTTCTGCTTCGGCTCGTTGCCGACCTCCTGGAAGAGCCACACCCGCAGGGTGCCGCTCTTGTCGTCCCGGTCGGACGCGGAGTTGGCGGAGGTCTGCGGGGCGCAGCCGGTGGCGACGGCGAGGGTGAGCAGTGCGGCGAGGGAGACGTACGGCTTCATGCAGCGTTCCTCCTGCGTTGCAGCATATGCAATGACTGTTTCACTCTGCACAACACCACGGAGGCTATGGACAACATGAACATGCCGACAAGAGGTCTCAACCACTTCGTGACATGCGAAAGGCCCTCGCGGCGCGCCGGAACGCACCTCGAGGGCCTTGCAGACCTCAGGCGGAGGGGACTACTTCTTGTCCCCGCCCTTGCCCTTGTCGTCGCCGCCGCTGCCCATGGACTCGTAGATCTCCTTGCACATGGGGCACACGGGGTACTTCTTCGGGTCGCGGCCCGGCACCCAGACCTTGCCGCACAGCGCCACGACGGGGGTGCCGTCGAGGGCGCTCGCCATGATCTTGTCCTTCTGGACGTAGTGGGCGAAGCGCTCGTGGTCGCCGTCGCCGTGGGACACCTGTGGCGTCGGCTCTACGAGGGTCCCCGTACCAGTCCCGCGCTCGGGCTCAAGAGTGCTCATACCGCCCAGGGTACTGAAGCGCACACGCATCAGTTGAGCGAAGGGTCGTCCGGATACGTGGCCACCATCGCCAGCTCGTTGCGCTGACGGCGCAGCACTTCGCGCCACAGCCGCTCGGGCGCCGGCGAGGAGACGTCACCGGGCTCGGACTCGACCACGTACCACGCGCCCTCGACCAGCTCGTCCTCCAGCTGGCCGGGGCCCCAGCCGGCGTATCCGGCGAAGATGCGCAGGCTGCCGAGGGCCGCGGCGAGCAGCTCCGGCGGGGCCTCCAGGTCGATCAGGCCGATCGCGCCGTGCACCCGGCGCCAGCCGAGCGGAGCGATGTCGCCGTGCGCGCCGCCCGGGACGACCGCGACGCCGAGCGCCGAGTCCAGCGAGACCGGACCCCCCTGGAAGACCACCCCCGGCTCGCCGGCGAGGTCGGCCCAGCCCTCCAGGATGTCGCCGACGTCCACCGGGGTGGGACGGTTGAGGACGACACCGAGGGAGCCCTCCTCGTCGTGGTCGAGAAGGAGCACCACCGCACGGTCGAAGTTCGGGTCCGCCAGGGCCGGTGTTGCCACGAGCAGCCGCCCTGTGAGCGAGGACACCTCGGTCATGCCAGACATGATCCCGCATCTTTCCCCGGTGTGGGGAGCCAATCGGGGGGACGCAGCTCAGGGCGTAGGGGAGCGAGCCCGGCGCACGCCCACGTGCGGTGACCCCATGTGCCCGATTGGGAACGGTTCGTGTTGTGACACAGCTATGACGCGGCTTGGCGGTCCTTGGGCTTACTGGCGGGGGGTGATCGGCGACTACGCTGTCCCTCCGGCCCCCGCGCAACAGTGTCCGGCCGCCCCCTGCCCAACTCATCGGAACGCGAGATTCATGACCGTCAACGACGATGTCCTGCTTGTCCACGGCGGAACCCCGCTCGAGGGCGAGATCCGTGTCCGCGGTGCGAAGAACCTCGTACCGAAGGCCATGGTCGCCGCCCTGCTGGGCAGCGGCCCGAGCCGACTGCGCAATGTTCCGGACATCCGTGACGTGCGCGTCGTACGCGGTCTGCTGCAACTGCACGGGGTGACGGTCCGTCCGGGCGACGAGCCCGGCGAGCTGGTCCTGGACCCGACGCACGTCGAGAGCGCCAACGTCGCCGACATCGACGCGCACGCCGGTTCCAGCCGTATCCCGATCCTGTTCTGCGGGCCCCTGCTGCACCGCCTGGGCCACGCGTTCATCCCGGGTCTGGGCGGCTGCGACATCGGCGGCCGGCCCATCGACTTCCACTTCGACGTGCTGCGGCAGTTCGGCGCGACCATCGAGAAGCGCGCGGACGGGCAGTACCTGGAAGCGCCTCAGCGGCTGCGCGGCACGAAGATCCGCCTTCCCTACCCGTCCGTCGGCGCGACCGAGCAGGTGCTGCTGACGGCCGTACTCGCCGAGGGTGTCACCGAGTTGTCCAACGCGGCCGTCGAGCCGGAGATCGAGGACCTCATCTGCGTACTGCAGAAGATGGGCGCGATCATCGCGATGGACACCGACCGCACGATCCGCATCACCGGTGTGGACAAGCTCGGCGGTTACACCCACGCGGCCCTGCCGGACCGCCTGGAGGCCGCCTCCTGGGCCTCGGCGGCGCTCGCGACCAACGGCAACATCTACATCCGCGGCGCCCAGCAGCGCTCGATGATGACGTTCCTGAACACCTACCGGAAGGTGGGCGGTGCCTTCGAGATCGACGACGAGGGCATCCGCTTCTGGCACCCGGGCGGCCAGCTGAAGTCCATCGCGCTGGAGACGGACGTGCACCCCGGTTTCCAGACCGACTGGCAGCAGCCGCTGGTGGTGGCCCTGACGCAGGCCACGGGCCTGTCCATCATCCACGAGACGGTCTACGAGTCCCGCCTGGGCTTCACGTCGGCCCTCAACCAGATGGGCGCCCACATCCAGCTCTACCGCGAGTGCCTGGGCGGCTCGGACTGCCGCTTCGGCCAGCGCAACTTCCTGCACTCCGCGGTCGTCTCCGGCCCCACCAAGCTCCAGGGCGCCGACCTGGTCATCCCCGACCTGCGCGGCGGCTTCTCGTACCTCATCGCGGCCCTGGCGGCCGAGGGCACGTCCCGCGTCCACGGCATCGACCTCATCAACCGCGGCTACGAGAACTTCATGGAGAAGCTCGTGGAACTGGGCGCGAAGGTCGAACTGCCCGGCAAGGCACTCGGCTAGACGCCACGGACGTCAGAAAGGGCGGCCCCCCTCGGAAGGGGGGCCGCCCTTTCTGACGTCTTCAGCCGGGGCGCACCCCGAAAGGGGCGCGGGGCCGCAGTAACCTGCGACCCCGCCGCGTGGGCGCGACCAGCCACGACGGGCCGGCGGTCACCCGCGGCGCTCCGGTCGAACGGCGCTCCGGCGGACCGGCGCTCGAAGCGGAGCGCTTACTTGCCCTTGGCCGCTTCCTTGAGCTTGCTGCCCGCGGTGACCTTCACGCTGAAGCCGGCGGGGATGTTGATGGGCTCGCCGGTCTGCGGGTTGCGCGCGGTACGAGCGGCACGGTGGGTGCGCTCGAAGGTCAGGAAGCCGGGGATGGTGACCTTCTCGTCGCCCTTGGCGACGATCTCGCCGACGGTCTCGGCGAACGCGGCCAGCACAGCGTCGGCGTCCTTGCGGGTCACCTCGGCGCGGTCGGCCAGCGCGGCCACCAGCTCACTGCGGTTCATGTTGTTACTCCCGTGTTTTTCTTGCCGTTGGGTCGTGCCACGCGGCGGAGCCGCCCGAGGCACTGCGATGCCGATGCGCTCGCGCCCAGGGACGCATCCTGCCCCTACCTGCGGCGGGAAAGCCAATCCGGCACCCGTAGGAGTCGTGAGAACACCCAGGGGAGTCACACGAAAAGCGCCTGATCGGCGTCACCCTAGAGCGCGCCCGGCATGTGGTGGTTCCACGACGCGCCGGTGCGGGGGCCGCCGTGTTGATCCTCACAGCCCCTGCACAGTACGACACGCCGTCACCGGGCCGACGCCCGGGCGTCTTTCCGCCTTCACCCGGCCGGGCGCAGTGGCGCCCGGCTCCAGGGTGCGCTGGGGCCCTCAGGCCGTCGCGCTAGCGGCCTTCGCGGCCTCGCGGACCGCGCCCGCCACCGCGCCGGCGACCTTGTCGTTGAAGACGCTCGGGATGATGTAGTTCGGGTTCAGCTCGTCCTTGCTGACCACGTCGGCGAGGGCGTGCGCGGCGGCGAGCATCATCTCGGTGTTGACGGTGCGGGACTGGGCGTCCAGCAGGCCGCGGAAGACACCCGGAAAGACCAGCACGTTGTTGATCTGGTTCGGGAAGTCGGAGCGGCCAGTGGCCACGACGGCGGCCGTCTGACGGGCGATCGCCGGGTCCACCTCGGGGTCGGGGTTCGCAAGCGCGAACACGATGGCGCCGTCGGCCATGGCGGCCACGTCGTGGCCGTCGAGGACGTTCGGGGCGGAGACGCCGATGAAGACGTCGGCGCCGCGCACGGCCTCCTTCAGGGTGCCGGTCAGGCCCTCGGGGTTGGTGTTGTCGGCGATCCAGCGCAGCGCCGAGTCGGCCGGGGCGTCCACCAGGTCCGCGCGGCCGGAGTGCACGACACCGTGGATGTCGGCGACGACGGCGTTCTTCACGCCCGCGGCGAGCAGCAGCTTCAGGATCGCCGTACCGGCCGCGCCGGCGCCGGACATGACGACCCGGATGTTCTCGATGGCCTTGTCCGCGACGCGCAGGGCGTTGGTCAGGGCGGCGAGGACGACGATGGCGGTGCCGTGCTGGTCGTCGTGGAAGACGGGGATGTCGAGGGCCTCGCGCAGGCGGGCCTCGATCTCGAAGCAGCGCGGCGCGGAGATGTCCTCGAGGTTGATGCCGGCGAAGCCGGGGGCGATCGCCTTGACGATCTCGACGATCGCGTCGGTGTCCTGGGTGTCCAGGCACAGCGGCCAGGCGTCGATGCCGGCGAAGCGCTTGAAGAGGGCCGCCTTGCCCTCCATGACGGGCAGCGCGGCCTTGGGGCCGATATTGCCGAGGCCGAGCACGGCGGAGCCGTCCGTCACGACCGCAACGGAGTTGCGCTTGATGGTGAGGCGGCGGGCGTCCTCGGGGTTCTGGGCGATCGCCATGCAGACGCGGGCCACACCCGGCGTGTAGATCATCGAGAGATCGTCACGGTTGCGGATGGGGTGCTTGGACTGCATCTCGATCTTGCCGCCGAGGTGCATCAGGAACGTACGGTCGGAGACCTTGCCGAGGGTGACGCCCTCGATGCCGCGCAGCTCCTCGACGATCTCCTCGGCGTGGGCCGTGGAGGTGGCCGCGATGGTGACGTCGATTCGGAGCTTCTCGTGCCCGGACGCGGTGACGTCGAGGCCGGTCACCGAGCCTCCGGAGGACTCCACCGCGGTGGTGAGCTGCGAGACGGCGGTTCCGCTCGCGGGCACCTCCAGCCGGATGGTCATCGAGTAGGAGACGCTGGGCGCCGTTGCCATGGCCGACTTCCTCTGCTTTCACCGTGTCGCGAGTTGTGCCGTCCGATCGTCGCACCTACCGCGGAGTACGTGGTAGTCGCCCTGGATTGCGGACGTTTTGTTCATGAGCGGTGCATGGTTTCGGAAAACCACTTCCACCATACGAGATTCGATCAGACAAAGAAAGAGGCCCACGTCACATGGTGACGTGGGCCTCCCACACGTTCATGACACCGACCCGCCATGCTCGCCTCGCGGCAAGTGGTCGCTCGTAGCGACGAAGGTTGGGCCCGGGGGCTTGGATCGGGCCGGTGCCGTACCCAGGCTAACAAACGGATGCCCAGGGCCATTCCTCCTGCGGGGAGTTCACAGGAAAGTCAGTCTCTCAGCAGATCCGGCACCCCGGCCGCGTCCGGCTCGTCCCGCTCGCCGGAGACCACCGTCAGCTGCTGGGTGGCCCTGGTCAGCGCCACGTACAGCACCCGCAGCCCGGCCGGGGACTCGTCCGCGATCTCCGCCGGCGACACGACGACCGTCGCGTCGTACTCCAGCCCCTTGGCCTCCAGGCTGCCGAGCGCCACCACCCGGTCGCCGAGCCCGGCCAGCCAGCGCCGGGCCTCCTCGCGCCGGTTCATCGCGACGACCACGCCGACCGTGCCGTCGACGAGGTCCAGCAGCCGCCCGGCCTCGGCGCGCACGGCCTGCCCGAGCGAGTCCTCCACGACCGTGAAGCGCGGCTCGACCCCCGTGGACCGTACGGCGGACGGGGACTCGGAACCGGGCATGGCGAGCGCCAGCACCTTCGCGGCCAGCTCGGCGATCTCGGCCGGGTTGCGGTAGTTCACGGTGAGCCGGAAGCGGCGCCGCGGGCGGGTGCCGAGGGCCTCGTCGCGGGCCTCGGCCGCCTCGTCCGGGTCGGACCAGGAGGACTGGGCGGGGTCGCCCACGACCGTCCACGTGGCGTGCCGGCCGCGGCGGCCGACCATGCGCCACTGCATCGGCGTGAGGTCCTGCGCCTCGTCCACGATGACGTGCGCGTACTCGGTGCGCTCCTGCGCGAGCCGCTCGGCCCGCTCCCGCTGGCTCTCCTCGCGCACCGGCATCAGCTCCTCCAGCCCGGTGAGCTGGTCCAGCGGATCCAGTTCGCGCTTCTTGCGAGGCCGGGCCGGGACGCCGAGGATCGCCTGGAGTTCGTCGAGCATGGCGATGTCGTGCACGGAGTACCCGTCGCGCTTCAGGGAGCGGGCGACCTTGCGGACCTCGCCGGGGTTGAGGACCCGGCGCGCCCAGCGGCCGAGCCGCCTCTCGTCCGCCATGGCCGCCAGGACGTGCCCGGGGGTCAGCTCGGGCCACCAGGCGTCGAGGAACGCCAGGAAGGTGTCCTCACCGGTGACGTCCTCGTCGAAGGAGGAGCGCAGCTCGGCTGCCAGCTCCGGGTCGGTGTGCCGGCCGGCCGCGCCGGACTGGGCCCACAGGGCGTCCAGGAGCAGCCTGCGGGCGCGCGGGCGGAGCAGGTTGACGGGCGCGGTGCCGCCGAGGGCGGTGCGGCGGATACGTTCCAGCTCGGCGGCCTCCAGCTCCAGCCGGCGGCCGAAGGCGACGACGCGGAGGCGGGACGGCGGACCGTCGAGGACTTCCCGCCCGGTGCCCTCGTCCCCGCCCGCCGGTGCGGTGGGCCCCAGTTCCAGAGCGCTTCGGGCCGCCTTGCGCAGCACCTTCAGCATCCGGTACGAGCCCTTGGCGCGGGCCGCGGACGGGGAGTCGTAGAGCGTGGCCTCCACGCCGTCGACGAGCGAACCGATCGCGCGGATCGCCACCTGGCCCTCCTCGCCGAGCGAGGGCAGCACGCCCTCGGTGTAGGCGACGAGCAGCGGGGTCGGCGAGACGATGAGGATGCCGCCGGCGTAGCGCCGCCGGTCCTGGTAGAGCAGGTAGGCGGCGCGGTGCAGGGCGACGGCGGTCTTTCCGGTCCCCGGCCCGCCCTCCACGTAGGTGACGGAGGCGGCGGGGGCGCGGATGACCAGGTCCTGCTCGGCCTGGATGGAGGAGACGATGTCCCGCATGGTGTGGGTGCGGGCCTGGCCGAGGGCGGCCATGAGGGCGCCGTCGCCGATGACGGGCAGCGTGCGGCCGTCCAGGCGGGCGGTCAGCTCGGGCCGCATCAGGTCGTCCTCGACCCCCAGCACCCGGCGCCCCTTGGACCGGATGACCCGGCGCCGTACGACCCGGCCGGGGTCGACCGGCGTGGCCCGGTAGAACGGCGCGGCCGCGGGCGCCCGCCAGTCGATGACCAGCGGCGCGTAGTCCGCGTCGAGGACGCCGATACGGCCGATGTGCAGGGTCTCGGCGATGTCGGCGGTGTTGTCGTCCCGCACGGCACCCTCCGCCGGCTCGACGGCGGTGTAGGCCCCGTCCGGGCCCTTCTTCCCGTCCTTGCCGAGGAGCAGGTCGATCCGCCCGAAGAGGAAGTCCTCGAACTCGTTGTTGAGCCGGTTCAGGTGGATACCTGCGCGGAATACCTGCGCGTCGCGCTCGGCCAGCGCGCCCGGCGTGCCGACCTGACCGCGCTTGGCCGCGTCGTTCATCAGGAACTCGGCCTCGTGGATCTTCTCCTCGAGCCGCTGGTACACCCGGTCCAGGTGTTCCTGTTCGACGCCGATCTCGCGGTCACGGACGGAATCGTGTGCGCCGTGTACCGAGCCGACCGCGGACTGCTGAACCTGAGCGGCCACCGGGCCCCCTTCTGACGTGCTGGGCAGCCGTCAACCGTACGCGAAGGGGGCCCTGCGAAGCTACGCGTCCACTTGCACCAGCTTCTTGCCCTCGAAGGTCACGACCTCGAAGTGGTCGATCTCGTTCGGCTTGAAGGCCGCCGCACCGCCGATGTAGAGCGGCTTCTTGGACTCCTCGGTCTTCGCGTTCGGGACGCCGTAACCCCAGTCCGGCACGGACCAGGAGGACATCGTCACGCGCTGCCCGTTCTTCGCCACGACGACCAGCGAGCACTTGAGCGGGCCCTTGACGTTCTTCAGCTCCAGGACCGCCTGGGTGCCCCAGTCCTTCTGCGTCATGCCGACGGTCGCGCTGACCGCGGACGACGGGTCCGTGGCCGACTTCTTGTCCGGCATCGCGTTGAAGGTGGTCTGCGCGGACGAGGCGGTGACCTGACCGCTGCCGCCGGACGAGCCGCTGTTGGCCGCGATGGCGGCCAGCGGCCCGGCGATGATCAGCGCGGCGGCCGCGGCGATCATGTAGAAGCTGCGGCGCCGCTTCTGCGCCCGGCGCTCGGCGACCTCGTCGACGAGCCTCTCCGCCAGCCGCGGGCCGGGCCTGGCGGACAGCGACTCGCCGATCGAGGGTGTGCTGCCGGAGCCCGGCAGATCCGCGAGCGCGGCCAGCATGGGCTCCATCCCGGCCAGCTCGTCCAGCTGCTGGGCGCACCACTCGCAACCGGCCAGATGTGCTTCGAAAGCGGTTGCCTCGGCGTCGTCGAGAATCCCGAGGGCGTAAGCGCCGACGGTCTCGTGTTCGCTCGGCACCGAAGATCCCGAACTGGGGCTCATGGGCCCAGACATACCCGGACCACCCGCACCGAATCCCTGCATTCCCCCGTAACCACTGCTCATCACGCCGTCACCCCCCGCTCCTCCAGTGCCAGCTTCATCGATCGCAGGGCGTAGAACACCCGGGAACGCACCGTGCCACTGGGTATGCCCAGCGTCTCGGCCGCCTCATTGACCGTACGCCCCTTGAAGTACGTCTCGACCAGAACCTCCCGGTGGGCCGGGGTCAGGTCGTCGAGCGCGTCCGACAGCGTCATCAGCCACAGCGCCTTGTCGATCTCGTCCTCCGCGGGGATGACCTCCAGCGGCGACGGATCGACCTCCTGCGGCCGGGCCTGCCGGCTGCGGTGGCCGTCGATGACGATGCGGCGCGCGACCGTCACCAGCCAGGGGCGTACCGATCCGGTCGCCCGATTGAGCTGACCGGCGTTCTTCCAGGCACGGATGAGCGTTTCCTGCACGACGTCCTCGGCGCGCTGCCGATCACCGGCGACCAGCCGCAGGACATACGCGAGCAGAGGTCCGGCGTGCTCTCGGTACAGCGCACGCATCAGCTCCTCATCGGGCTCCGAGGGCTGTGAGGACATGCGATGTCGGGCCCTCGATCCACGTTCATTGGCCACGGCCGCATCCTTGCGCACGCCCACCTCCGGTGTCCGGGGGTTCCCCCAGTCGGTCGCTCGCCCACCCGTACGGAAAGCAGCGGTGAGGTGTTCAAACCGGGGTGACAGTTTTCTTGGGGGCGGCGTGACGACAGGGACATGCGCGCACATTCCCCCCGCCCGATCTTTGCATTTCCGACACATCGCCAGGGGGCACGCGGAGACGGCGGAGTTGACCGGCCGGGGCGCCCGGGAAACGGAGTGTTACGCACATCACTGGCCGCCGGGGCGGAAACAGGCCGCTCAGGCCCGGGCGAGAGCCGCCCGCCGCCGATGCCGGGCCACCCGCTCCCGGTTCCCGCAGACCTCGCTGGAACACCAGCGCCGACGCCGCCCCCGGGAGGTGTCGAGATAGACGAGCGGACAGTCGTCCCCCTCGCACTCCCGTACGGCGGCCCGCGCGACGGGGTCGGTGAGCAGCTCGACGGCATCCCGGGCAACGAGGGCGAGCAGTTCCGCACAGCCGGGCGGTTCCGCCAACTCCCGGACCAGACGGCCGCCTTCACCCGGTACGGCACGGAGGGCGGGAGGCGCGGCCCGGGCGACGTCGTTGACCCGCCCGAGGGCACGCGCGTACGAGGAGGCATCCGACACCTGCGGATCCCGCACCAACTGCCCTACGAAGGAGCGGAGTTCATGGAAGCGGACCACCCACGCACCCTCGGCCCGGACGAGCGAGGTCCCGTCCGGCACGAGTCCGGCTCCTCCGATCCAGGCGCGCAACGCCCCTACGTCGTCCAGCCGTTCGCCGGGATGCGAGGTGGCGAGGAGATCGAGACAGATCCGTCCGGCATCGAACCGCGACTCGTACGCGGGTATGGCCGTACCCAGTGCCATGTGCCTGTCACCGCCTAGGCAGGAAGCGTGGGGCTCTTCTCTTCACAGTGCCCTCCCGGACGCCGGGCCGGAACCCCTCGTACCGGCTGGAGACATGCTGGAGACATGACGAGGACGATGAACGCGATGACGGCGACGGACACGACGAGTACCCGCAAGGGGACCGCGTTCCCGGCGGCGGCGACGATCACCACGGGCCTGGACACCGGGGTCTTCCACATCTTCGCCTGCGCGGTGATGCCGGCTCCTGGGGGCGCCGCTGCTGTCGTACGCGCTGGTCCTCCTGATCACGCCGGCGTTCAGCATCCCGCTGCACGACGCGCTGGCGGCGAGGGGCGAACCCGCCCCGCTCCGGGAACACTTCGAGGGCCCGTGGGTGGCATGGAACGTGGTGCGGGCGGTGGGCTCGACGGTGGCGCCGGGCTTCTCGTGCCGGGCGCTGACGGTGTACGGCGGCCGTGTCCGGCAGAACGAGCGGACGCCTTGTGACCTGCCCCGCTGACGCTCCGCCGGCTACGCGTCCGCGTACTTCGAATCGGCCGCCGGGTCCAGCGCCAGCCGGTACCCCCTCTTCACCACCGTCTGGATCAGCTTGGGCGAGCCCAGGGCCGTGCGCAGCCGGGCCATCGCCGTCTCCACCGCGTGTTCGTCCCGGCCCGCGCCCGGCAGGGCCCTCAGGAGGTCGGAGCGGGGTACCACCCAGCCCGGGCGACGGGCCAGGGACCGCAGCAGGGACATGCCCGCCGGGGGGATCGGCTTCAGGGCGCCGTCCACCAGGACCGCATGGCCCCGGATCTCCACCCGGTGCCCGGCGATCGGCAACGACCTGGCCCGGGCCGGGAGTTCCTGGCACAGCAGCTGGACCAGGGGGCCCAGGCGGAAGCGTTCCGGCTGGACCGTGTCCACTCCATGGGCCTGGAGCGGAAGTGCCGTCACCGGGCCCACGCAGGCCGGCAGCACGTCGTGGGACAGGGCCGACAGCAGGTCCGGGAGCACGCCTGTGTCCTCCGCCCGGGCCAGGAGCGACGCCGCCGCCGGGGCGCTGGTGAACGTCAGCGCGTCCACCGACCGGGCGATCGTCGCGTCCAGCAGGCGGTCCAGCGGGGTGACGTCCTCCGGGGGCATCCAGCGGTACACCGGCACCGGGACCACGTCCGCTCCCCCGGCGCGGAGGGACTCGACGAAGCCCGGCAGCGGTTCGCCGTGCAGTTGGACCGCGACACGGCGGCCTTCGACGCCCTCCTCCAGGAGCCGGTCCAGGACCTCCGCCATGGACTCCGAGGAGGGGGACCACTCTTCCGTCAGACCTGCAGCGCGGATCGCACCCTTGACCTTCGGGCCCCTGGCCAGCAGTTCCGCCTCCCGGAGCCGGCCGAGGAGAGGATCGCCGAGGCCCCAGCCCTCGGCCGCCTCCACCCAGCCCCGGAAGCCGATGGCCGTCGTGGCCACGACCACGTCCGGGACCTGGTCGATGATCTCCTTCGTCGCAGCGAGGAGTTCCCCGTCGTCGGCGAGCGGCACGATCCGCAGGGCGGGCGCGTGCAGGACGGCGGCGCCGCGCCGCTGGAGCAGCGCGCCCAGCTCGTCGGCCCGGCGCGCGGCGGTGACGCCCACGGTGAATCCCGCGAGCGGTCCGTGCTCGGGTTGCTGCTCTTCGTCGTACATGGCTCTCCTCGCTGACCGGCACGCCCCTGACCGGTACGCCGTTCGAGCCTGTCAACGGCGCGTGACAGGCTCGGTTCGGGGTGATGTCACCGGTGTTACGTCCTACCTCGCCAACCGTCCCTTGTCACACCTCGGCATAGCTGAGCTGCGAGTTCGTCCCGGCCGTGGCCTCCGTTACAGCCTGCCGCACCGGGCGGCGAAGGTATACGGCCCACGTCAGGGCGAAGCAGGCCGCGTAGAAGGCGAGGAAGGCCACGAACGCGCCCGTCCCGGAGCCGTAGGAGAGGAAGGACTGGCGGAAGGCCAGGTTGATCCCGACCCCGCCGAGCGCGCCCACCGCGCCGATCAGGCCCATCGAGGCTCCGGACAAGCGGCGGCCGTACGCCACCGCCTCCTCTCCCGTCAGGCCCTTGGCCAGCGCCTTCGTCTGGAAGATGCCGGGGATCATCTTGTACGTCGAGCCGTTGCCCAGACCGCTCAGCACGAACAGCACCACGAAGACCGACACGAACAGCGGCAGCGACTTCCGCATGCTCGCCATGACCAGGACGGCCGTCGCCGCCGCCATGCCCACGTAGTTCCACAGGGTGATGCGGGCGCCTCCGTAGCGGTCGGCGAGCCGGCCGCCGACCGGGCGGATCAGGGAGCCGAGCAGCGGGCCGATGAAGGTGAGGTAGGCCGCCTGGAGCGGGGTGCGGCCGAACTGGTTCGTCAGGACCTGGCCGAAGGCGAAGCTGTAGCCGATGAAGGAGCCGAACGTGCCGACGTAGAGGAAGGACATGATCCACGTGTGGGCGTCCCTGGCCGCGTCCTTCGCCGCGCCGGTGTCGTTCCGCACCGTCGCCAGGTTGTCCATGAAGACAGCGGCCAGCGCGGCGGCCACGACGATCAGCGGGATGTAGATCCCCAGCAGCAGCCGCGGGCCGCCGTGCGCGCCGATGATGGCCAGCGCGACGAGCTGGATGACCGGCACGCCGATGTTGCCGCCGCCCGCGTTCAGCCCGAGCGCCCAGCCCTTCTTCCGCAGCGGGAAGAAGGCGTTGATGTTGGTCATGGAGGAGGCGAAGTTGCCGCCGCCGATGCCGGCCAGCAGGCCGACCAGCAGGAACGTCGTGAAGGACGTGCCCGGCCTCATCACCGCGAAGGCCGCCACCGTCGGCACCAGCAGCAGGCTCGCCGAGATGATCGTCCAGTTGCGGCCGCCGAAGACGGCCACGGCGAAGGTGTACGGGACCCGGACCACGGCGCCGACCAGCGTGACCATCGAGGTCAGCAGGAACTTGTCGGCGGGCGTGAGGCCGTACTCCGGGCCCATGAAGAGGACCAGGACCGACCAGAGGGTCCACACCGAGAAGCCGATGTGTTCCGAGAGCACCGAGAACCAGAGGTTCCGGTTGGCGATCCCCTCCCCTGTCGCCTGCCAGAATCGCTCGTCCTCCGGATCCCACCGCTCGATCCAGCGGCCACGGCGACGGGTTACGGCTGGGGCTGTCATCGCTCCTCCACGGGCTCCGGCTACGACACTGAGCCCGAAGGTAGGGAGCGGGCGTTTCCGCGCTGTGGCTGTGGGTGACCGGAAAGGAACTTTGCTCTCACTCGACGGGAGGCCGACCGGTGAGGGGAAGCCGGAAGGCCCCGGGGCCTCAGGACGCGATGCGGTACCGGTGCTCCGGGCGGCCCGTCGCCCCGTAGCGGAGGATCAGCCGGACCATGCCCTCCTTGACGAGGTAGGAGAGGTAGCGCTGGGCGGTGGCCCGGGAGACGCCGGTCAGTTCCGCGGCCTCGGCGGCCGACAGGTCGCGGTGGGCGGTGCGCAACGTCTGCTGGACGAGGGCGAGCGTGGGCGCCGAGTGGCCCTTGGCCGGCACCCGGGGGACGGCGGGCGGCCGGACGGCGCTGAACAGGGCGTCCACGTCGGCCTGCTCGGTCTGCGTGCTCTCCCCGAGGATGTCGACACGGTGCTGGAGTTCGCGGTACGAGGTGAGCCGCTCGGCCAGGTCGGCGGCGCCGAAGGGCTTGACCAGGTAGCCGACGGCGCCGAGCTTCATGGCGGTGCGGACGGAGGCGATGTCACGGTCCGCGGTGATCACGAAGGCGTCGGGGCGGGCGCCTCCCGCGGCCCCGGTCAGCCGGCGCAGTACGTCCAGTCCGCTGCCGTCGGGCAGGAAGATGTCGAGGAGGAGCAGGTCGGGGCGCAGCTCGTGCGCCGCCTCCAGCGCCTCAGCCACCGTCGCCGCCTCGCCCACCACCTCGTAGCCCCGGACCCGGGACACGTAGTCGCAGTGGATGTGGCTGACCCGGAAGTCGTCGTCCACGACCAGGGTGCGGATCATCAGCGGTCACCTCCCGCGGATCCCGTCCGCAGCGTCTTCGGCTCCCCGGCGGACACGAGATGCGGCAGCGGCATGCGTACGGTGAAGACCGCGCCCGTGCCCTCGCTGACGGTGACCGTGCCGCCGTGCCGCGACACCAGGCGATGGACCAGGGCGAGACCCAGACCGCGCCGGGCGGTGCCCCGGTCGGGGCGGGTCGACCAGCCGTCCTCGAAGATCGAGTCATGGGCGCCCGGCGGGATGCCGGGGCCGGTGTCCGCCACCCGTACGGTCGTCCCGGCAGCGTCCTCGGTGAGGGTGAGGCGGACCGCGCGTCCGCCCGGCGGGGGCGGTCCGTCGCCCGCCGCGTCGATCGCGTTGTCCAGCAGATTGCCGACGATGGTCAGCAGCCGGGGCAGCTGCGGCGGGTCCTCGCCCAGCGCGGAGTCGTCGTCCAGCTCGACCCACACCCCGCGTTCGGCGGCCACCGTGGTCTTGGCCACGACCAGGCCGACCATCAGTGGGTTGCCGATCCGCCCCCGCACGGACTCGGTGAGCGCCTGCCCGGTGCCGGCCGCCTCGACGGCCAGGTCGTACGCGTCGTCGTACGCCCCGATGTCCAGCAGCCCGGCGAGCGTGTGCATCCGGTTGGTGAACTCGTGCTGCTGCGCCCGCAACGCGTCGGTCAGCCCGCGCACGGAGTCCAACTCCCGCAGGAGTCCGACCAGTTCGGTGCGGTCTCGGACGGTCACCACCGCGCCCAGCGCGCGCCCGTGCAGGGTCACCGGCATCCGGTTGACGACCAGACAGTGCTCGTCGGTCAGCACGCTGATGTCCGTGCCGGTCAGGGTGCCGTCCAGGGCGCGGCGCAGCCGTCCGTCGGGCAGCGTCTCCTCCAGGGTGCTGCCGAGCGCGGTGCCGAGGCCGAGGAGGCGGCGGGCCTCGTCGTTCACCACGGAGATCCTGCCGTCCGGGGCGAAGGCGAGCACGCCCTCGCGGATGCCGTGCAGCATCGCCTCGCGGTCCTGGAGCAGCCCGGCGATCTCCTCCAGCTCCAGCCCGAAGGTCGTTCGCTTCAGGCGTCTGGCCAGCAGATACGCGGCCGCGGCACCGAGTGCGGTGGCGATCGCGGCATAGAGGCCGAAGGTCGGCAGCTCGTGCCACAGCTCCCCGAGCACGTCGTGCTCCGGGATGCCCACCGACACCTCGCCGACCAGCTCGCCCGTCGGCCCGTACAGCGGGACCCTGCCGTTGGCGGACCGCCCGGTCGCGCCCTGGTCGGTGCCGACGTGCGGCCGGCCGTCCCGCGCCACGACCGGCTCGGCCACCGGCGAGCCGACCAGTTGCGCCATGGGGTGCGAGTGGCGGACGCCGTGCAGGTCGATGACCACGACGTACGACGCCCCCGACGACTGCCTGATGCGTTCGGCGACGGCCTGGACGACGCCGGTCCGCGCGGCGTCGTCGCTGCCGTCCTGCATGGCCCGCCGGATCTGCGGGTCGGCGGCCGTCGTCCTGGCGATGGCCACGGCCCGCTCCTCGTAGGTGCGGTCGAGGGCGGAGCGCTGTGCGAAGGCGAACAGGGCGAAGCCGATGACGCCCGTGAGCGCCAGGATGGCGAGCTGGCCGGCGAGGATCCGCGCGGACAGCCTCCCCCTCCCGCCGCGCCCGATCCGTATGCGGATGGGAGTCACAGGTGCCTCATCGCCCCTGTTCCGGTTGGTGCCGGGCCGGCCCTGCGCCGCACCCGTGGTGGCGTGATTGTGCCTGATGGCCGATTTTCTGCCCACCCCCGGCGCACTGAGCTAAACGAGCAGAACCCCTGGTTACGCGGCTATCGCGGGATACCCGGGAAACAGCGACGTAACACCGGGTGACCCCTAGCGTCTGCCTTCCCCGACCCGACAGGTGTGGAAGGAGAGGCCCTCACATGGCTTCGCGAAACGATGTCGCGAAGAGCCCGATCGCCGGCGGCAGCGCCGGTACAGCGGCGCGCGAGGACGCGCGCATCGAGATCTCCGGGCTCACCAAGCGATTCCTGACTCCTGCCGGTGAGGTGTTCACGGCGCTGCAAGGCGTGTCGTTCACCGTGGAGCCGGGCCAGTTCTGCGCGGTGGTCGGCCCCACCGGCTGCGGCAAGTCGACGACTTTGAGCATGGTGTCCGGGCTCGACCGGCCCACCGAGGGCTCGGTCAGGGTCGGCGGCCGCGAGGTGGACGGCATCACCGACGGGGTCAGCTTCATGTTCCAGGCGGACGCGCTGCTGCCCTGGAAGACCGTCCTCGGCAATGTGCTGATGGGACCGGTCTTCCGTGGTGTGCCCAGGCAGCAGGCGCAGGCCGCCGCCCGGGACTGGCTGCGCCGGGTGGGCCTCACCGGGTTCGAGGACCGCTATCCGCACCAGCTCTCCGGCGGTATGCGCAAGCGCGTGGCCATGGCCGCGGCGCTGATCAACGAGCCCAAGATCCTGATCATGGACGAGCCGTTCGGCGCCCTGGACGTGCAGACCAAGGCGATCATGTCGACCGAGCTGCTGGGGCTGTGGGAGCAGATCCGGCCGTCGGTCGTCTTCATCACCCATGACCTCGACGAGGCCGTGGCGCTCGCCGACCGGGTCGTCGTGATGACCTCCGGCCCCGGATCGGTCAAGGCGGTCTTCGACATCGACCTGCCCCGGCCGCGCGGCTCCGTCCAGGAGATCCGCTTCCAGCCCCGCTTCATCGAACTCCAGCAACAGATCTGGGAAACGCTGCGCGAAGAGGTCGAGCGCGCCTACGCACGCACCGCGGGAGGCACCGCATGAGTACGACGTCCACCGCTTCCGCCGCGCCGGCCGAGGGCGGCAGCCAGACCTCGGCGACGGCCGCCGCGAAGCGGGCCGCCCGGCGACGGGTCGCGCTGGTGTGGGCGGGCCGCATCGGTCTCGCGGCCTTCGTCATCGGCGGCTGGCAGGCCTTCACCACCTGGGGCATCGTCGACCCGTTCTTCTTCGGGCAGCCGTCGGGCATCTGGAAGCGGCTGATCGACCTCTTCCAGCACGGCACCGAGTTCGGCTCCTTCTACTCCAACATCTGGACCACCATCGAGGAGGCGCTGATCGGCTTCGCCGTCGGCTCCGTCACCGGAGTCGTCGTCGGCGTCGCCCTCGGCCAGAGCCGGTTCCTCTCCGACGTGCTCGGTCCCTACATCAAGATGGTCAACGCGATCCCGCGCATCGTCCTCGGCTCGATCTTCATCGTCGCCTTCGGCATCGGCGTGACCCCGAAGATCCTGCTCGCCGCCGTGCTGGTGTTCTTCATCGTCTTCTTCAACGCCTTCCAGGGCGTCCGCGAGGTCGACCGCAACATCCTCGCCAACGCCCGCGTGCTGGGCGCCTCCCAGCTGCAGATCGTCCGGCACGTCATCGTGCCCTCCGCGCTCACCTGGATCATCGCCAGCCTGCACAGCGCCTTCGGCTTCGCCATCGTCGGCGCGCTGGTCGGCGAGGTGCTCGGCGCGCAGAGCGGACTGGGTCTCGTCATCAAGACCGCGCAGAACAACTTCGACCCCAACGGCGTGTTCGCCACGATGCTCGTCATCGCGGTCATCGTGCTGGGCGCGGAGTGGCTGATCGGCAAGCTCGAACACCGGCTGCTGGCCTGGCGCCCGCCGGCCCCGACCGAGGCGAACTCCCTCTGAACTTCTCCCTCCTCACCTCCCTCTCGAAAGGCACGTGCCCCGCCATGCTCAAGAGAAGCCTCGTCGCATCGCTCGTCACCGTCCTCACCCTCGGCGCGGCCACCGCGTGTTCCAGCGGCTCCGGAAGCTCGTCCGGCTCCGGCGGCACCCCGACCGTCAAGCTCATGGCCGGCGGTCTCGACAAGCAGATCTACCTGCCGTACCAGCTCGCCCAAAGCCTCGGCTTCTACAAGAAGTACGGCGTCGACGTCGTACTGAGCACCGAGCAGGACGGCGGCACCGGCGCCGAGGAGGCCATGGCGTCGGGCCAGGTGGACATGGCCGGCGCCTGGTACAACCACACGATCGAGTTCCAGGCGAAGGGCAAGGCCGTCGAGGACGTCGTCCAGCTGTCCGGCGCGCCGGGCGAACGGGAGATGTGCGCCACGAAGAGCGGCGTCCGCTCCGGCGCCGACTTCAAGGGCAAGACGCTCGGCGTCACCGACCTGGGCTCCGGCACCGACACCCTCACCCAGTTCCTCGCCGCGAAGAACAGCCTCAAGAACGGCGACTTCCACCGGATCGGGGTGGGCGCGGGCTCCACGGCCATCGCGGCGCTCCAGAACGGCAAGACCGCCTGCGTCATGACGACGCAGCCGACGGTCGCCGCGATCGAGAAGAAGGGCGTCGGCTACTCCGCCGTCGACCTGGCCACCACCAAGGGGGCCCAGGACGCGATGGGCGGCGCCTACCCCGCGGCCGGCGTCCTTGCCCGCACCGACTGGGTGAACGCGCACAAGGACACGGTGCAGAAGGTCGTCGACGCGCTCGTGGCCACCATGCACTGGATCAACACCCACAGCGCCGCCGACATCGCGGACAAGCTGCCGCAGTCGTTCGTGCAGAACCAGCTCGTGACCAAGGCCGACTACATCAGTGCCCTGACGAAGGACAAGGGGCAGTTCCTGCCCGACGGCATCATGCCGGCCGGCGGCCCGAAGACCGTGCTGGCGACGGAGCAGCTGGTCGGTGACGTCAAGTCCTCGGTGAACCTCGGTACGACCTTCACCAACGACTTCGCCACGGCGGCCAACAAGAAGGAAGGCTTCACCCCCACCACGACCCCGGCCGGTTCGGCGGGCTGATCACCCACACGCCTGCGGGCCCGCCGGGTCGACCACGACCGGGCGGGCCCGTTCGCCCGCGGCCCCTCGATCAGGCCGTCCTCGTCATCTCGTCCACCGCCGGCAGCCAGCTCCCGCCCGGCCGCCGCAGCCACCCCCGCGCCGCCGCGATCTCCGCCGCCGCCCTGCGCAGCGCGTCAAGCCCCGGATGGACCAGGCCCCTGCGCCACACCAGCGACACCGGCGACAGCGGGACCGGGTCGACCAGAGGGCGACGGACCGTGCGGGGCAGGTCCGGGAAGTCCACGACAGCCAGCACCGGGTGACGGGTCTTGGCCATGATCCGCTCGAACTCCTCGTCCCCGACGGCCGGCGGCAACGGCGGGGCGAGCCGGATGCCGTGCTCCGCGAAGAGGCGGGACGCCAGGTCGGTCCACTCCGGGGTGCGCGGGTCGCCGGCACCGGCGTACACCGTCTCGCCGGCCAGCGCGGCGACGGGCACCTCGGACAGCCCGGCCAAGGGGTGGGCCTCGGGCAGGACGACGGCCATCGGCTCGTAGCGCACCGGCTGCCGCTCCAGCCCGGACCGCAGCGCCGGGTCCAGACCGGCGAAGCGGCCGAAGGAGGCGTCCAGCCGGCCGGCCAGCACCTCGGACGCGGCTCCGGTCAGACCGCTCTCGTAGCGGGCCATCAGCTCGCAGTCGGGGGCGAGTTCACGGGCCCGGTGCAGCACCCGGCGGCCGGTGGCGAGGCCCGGCGAGTTGAGGTCCACCAGCAGCGGGCGGGCGGGGCCGGAGGCGAAGGCCGCCAGCAGGTCGTCCTGTGCCGCCAGGACCCGGCGCGCGTACGGCAGCAGGCGTTCACCGTCGGCGGTCGGCGTCACCTGCCGGGTGGTCCGCACGAACAGCTCGGCACCCAACTCCCGCTCCAGGCGCCGTACATCCCGGCTGAGCGCCTGCTGGGCGACGTAGAGGCAGGCGGCCGCCCGGGTGAAGTGCAGTTCCTCGGCGACGGCGACGAAGGCACGCAGCAGACGGGGGTCCAGGTCGGCGGCCATGACGGCGAACTTACAACACGGGTGCGTGAATCGGCACCGGGAAGGTGTTGGACCGGATGATCGACTCCGGGGGACCGTATCGGCATGCCCATATCAGCCACCGCAGCCTACCGCCGGCTCTTCGCCCTCCCCGGCACCCGTGCCTTCACCACCGGCAACCTGCTCGCCCGGCTGCCCATGGGCATGTTCAGCGTGAGCGCCGTCGTGATGATCGCCGGTCCCCGGGGCTCGTACGCCCTCGCCGGTGCCGTCACCGCGACCGGGCTGGCGGCGACCGCGCTGGCCGGGCCCTGGATCGCCCGGCTGGTCGACCGGCACGGACAGGCCCGGATCGCCGTACCGGCCACGCTCACCGCCGTGCTCGGCAGCCTCGCGCTGCTGCTGTGCGTCCGCTACGACGCCCCCCACTGGACCCTGTTCGCCGCCTACGCCGCGACCGCGGCCACTCCAAACATCGGCGGTCTCTCCCGCGCCCGCTGGGCCCATCTGCTGCGCGACGAACCCGGTGCGCTGCACACCGCGAACTCCTTCGAACAGGCCGCCGACGAGCTGTGCTTCATGCTCGGCCCGGTGCTCGCGTCCTTCCTGAGCGGCACCTTCTTCCCGGAGGCGGGCACTCTCGCCGGGGCGGTGCTGCTGCTGTCCGGCATGCTGGTGTTCACCGCGCAGCGGGCCACCGAACCGCCGGTGCGCACCGCCCGCTCCGCGCGGACACCGTGGCGCATCCCGGGCATCCCGCCACTGCTGGCCTGCTTCACGGCGACCGGCGCGGTGTTCGGCTCGATGGAGGTCGCCACGATCGCCTTCGCCGGCGCGCACGGACATCGCACGGTCGCCGGGGCCGTACTCGCGCTCCAGGCGGCGGGCTCGGGCGCGGCGGGCCTGGTGTTCGGCGCCCGGCGACCGGCCGGGTCGCGGCTGGGCCACTGCCTGGCGGCGATGGCCGTCCTGATGACGCTGCCCTGGGTGGCCGCCGGTGTCGCCGGTTCGCTGCCGGTGCTCGCGGGCGCGCTGCTGGTGGCGGGCATGGCGACCGCGCCGACGATGGTGACGGCGATGACCCAGGTGCAGAAGCGCACCCCGGCCGACCGGCTCAACGAGGGCATGAGCCTGGTGGTGACCGGGCTGCTCACCGGCATCGCCTGCGGCTCGGCGGCGGGCGGCTGGGCGGCCGAACACCTCTCCCCCGGCACCGCCTTCCTGGTCCCGGCCGGCGCGGCCGCCCTGGCGCTGCTCGTCCACACGGCGTCCCAGGCGGCCCGCCCGCGCTGATTCCCGTCAGACCTGTCGAGGGCACGAAGGCGTCACCCGGGGCATCGCGCCGCGAGCCGTCAAGTGGCGCCGGCCGTCAGCGGAGGCGGACCGGGAGGGTGAGCAGTCCGCGGTGGCGGGGGTTGTCCTGCCACTGGGGGGCGCGCTGCGGATCGGCCAGACGCAGGCCGGGGAAGCGCCGGAGTACGTGCCCGAAGGCGATCTCCGCCTGCAGACGGGCCAGCGGTGCGCCCAGACAGCGGTGAACGCCGTGGCCGAACGCCAGATGCCGGGAGGCGTCGCGGCCGGGGTCGAAGCGGTCGGGGTCCTCGAAGACGTCCGGATCACGGTTCGCGGCCAGCAGCGCGATCTGTACGAACTCCCCGGCCGGGATGGCCGTACCGGCGATCGTCACCGGCTCGGTGGTGTAGCGCAGGCTCGCCAGGGCGAACGGGCTGTCGTGGCGCAGGACTTCCTCGGTCAGGCCGGGGATCAGCGCGGCGTCGGCGCGCACGGCGGCGAGCCGGCCGGGGTGGGCGAGCAGGGCGTGCAGGCCGTTGGCGAGGAGGTTGGCGGTGGTCTGGTGGCCCGCGATCACCAGCAGGAAGGCCATGGAGGTGACCTCCTGCTCGGTGAGGCGGTCGCCGTGGTCGCGGGCGGCGATCAGAGCGGAGAGCAGGTCGTCGCCGGGGTGGGCGCGCTTGGCGTCGATCAGGGCGCGCAGGCGGTCCAGCATCGCCTCGGCCGTCGGGACGGACACCTCCCCGTCGCCCCCGTCCCCGTGCACCGTGTGGCCCCGGACCCGGAGGATCCCCTGCCCGCCGGGGTCCGCGCCGAGCAGGTCGAAGATCACCGCGAGCGGCAGCGGGAGCGCGAACCGGGCGATCAGGTCCACCTCGTCCGTCCCGTCCAGGGCGTCGAGGAGTGCGGTGACGCGCGCCTCGATCCTCGGGCGCAGCTCCGCCACCCGCCGCTGGGTGAACGCCTGTTGCACCAGCCGGCGCAGGCGGGTGTGGCGTGGCGGGTCGGAGTTGAGCATGTGGCTGGTGAGCGCGCCGCCCGGGCCGCCGGTGGGAAGCCCCTCGTGGCGGGCGTACGCCTCGGTCGCGCCGTCCTTGCTCAGCCGGGGGTCGGCGAGGGCCGCCCGGCAGGCCGCGTGCCCGGTGACGACCCAGCCGGCCAAGGGGGCGGCACCGGAGAAACGGACCTTGCGGACCCCGCCCTCCTCGCGCCAGCGCCGGTAGACCTCGTGCGGGTCGCGGGCGAAGGACCCGTCGACCGTCTCGGCGCCGTCCGAAGGCTCAGGCAGCGGCACGGCGCACCCTCGTCACCCGGACGTCCTCGACGCCGAGCAGACCGACGAGGGGGACCTTGGCGGAGGTCTGGTCGGGGCTCACCGCCAGGCCCGTGTCACGTATCAGGTCCAGGAGCAGCTCGGCCAGCGGCATCACCATGTGCCGGCCCCAGCAACGCTCGGAGGAGTGGCCGAAGGGGAGGTAGCCGGGGGCGGTGTCGGGGTCGAGGGTGTCCCAGCGCTCCGGGCGGAACTCGTGCGGGTCCTCCCACAGCTTCGGATCCCGGTGGGAGAGCAGGGGCAGCAGGAGGACGTCGTCGCCCGCGCCGATGCGCCGGTCGATGGCGCCGTACTCGGGGGAGGCGTTGCGCAGGATGTTCCAGGACGGCGGCAGCAGGCGCATGGCCTCGTGCAGGATGTGCCGGTTCGGCGTGCCGGGGTCGAACGGCGAGCCGAGCCACAGTGCGTTCGCGACCAGGGTGGAGACCGTGAAGCACACGGGGGCCGCCGCGCGCCGGTACATGCCCATGGCGTAGCGGCGCTCGTGGTAGCCGGTGGCGTCGGCCGTCAGACCGGCGATGGCGGTCAGCGGGGCACCGCGCCGCCCGACCCGCCCCGGCAGCGCCGCACCTGCCGCGATCACCGCCCAGGTGAGCTTGGGGGTCAGTTCGAGGTTGCGGCTCATCAGGATGCGCAGCCGGTGGGGGTCCTCGCCGAGGATCAGGTCCCGCAGGAACAGATGCCCCGTGAGGGGCCAGACCCCGGACAGGTCGACGTCCTCGGGCCGGGGACGGGGCTTCTTCAGCGCCTCGCGCACGTCGCCGCCGATGGTCCGCATCACCGAGGAGGCCTCGCCCCGCGAGATCGAGCGCCCGTGCAGCGGCTTGAACGTGGGCCGTTCGGTCTCGGTGGCCCGCCGGGCGGCGAGGATCCGGTCGGCGACCTCGTGGCCGGCGATTCCGACCGTGTCGGATTCGAGCCGGAAGACGTCCTGCCCGAGGTGGTCCCGGAACAGGGCGGCGAGTCGTGGATGGAACAACGTGGCGCGCATGGGGGTCTCCGGGAAGGCCGAGGGAGCAGACGTCGGCAGACGGCGTCGTCCCCGCCGTGCGGCGGGGACGACCTCTTGGCCTAGTACCAGAAGTACCAGGCGCTGGCCTTCAGGCTCTTCTGAGCGGACACCTTGTTGCGAAGGGCGAAGAGAAGCTTCATCACTGCACCCCCTTTCAGGGTGAAGACGTCACGCACGCCCTCTTGTGAAGTTCGTGCGCAGATGGCTTCACCACACTTACTCGCGACGATCAACAAACGATGAACGTCCAGGTCAGGAAGGGGGCAGGGAGAGATCAGGGAGGCCACGGCATGACAAAGGCCCCGCCGCTCGAAGCGACGGGGCCTTTGCCCACATGGGGTGCCCCCGGAGGGACTGGTGGAGATGGCGGGAATCGAACCCGCGTCCAACGGTGCGGAATCAGGGCTTCTCCGTGTGCAGTTCGCTGTGATTTTCTCAGCCCCGGCGATCACGCGAACAAGTCGCCGACGGGCTCAGTCACTGTTTGGTTTCCCTCTTCACCCCGTGACCGGGATCAAGGTTTAGTTCCCTAGCTGATGCCAGGATCCGGGTCGGGAACAGCCCCGGGCTGACACTTCGCAAGTCGCTACTTAGGCAGCGAGGGCGAAGGAATCGCGCTTGGTGTTGGCGATTATTTTTTGCGACATATGGTTTACGAGATCATTGCCGCTTCCTCGACACGCTTCCCCTGCTTCGACAGCCGCTGTCGAAACCGATCATCCCCATGTTGTGTTTTCAATGCACACACCGGGTTCAACCGGTGTTGGTGCCATCGTACGTGACCAACGCACGCCGATGCCACCGTATTCCCGGCTTACGCGCCGCGCTGCCTCCGCTTCGCCGCCGCGATCGCACGGTCCGACTCCCGCCGGTCCTGCTGCTCGCGCAGGGTCTGGCGCTTGTCGTACTCCTTCTTGCCTCGTGCGAGCGCGATCTCGGCCTTCGCGCGGCCGTCCCTGAAGTACAGGGCGAGCGGCACGATGGTGTGCCCCGTCTCCTGGGCCTTGGACTCCAGCTTGTCGATCTCCTCGCGGTGCAGCAGCAGCTTGCGCTTGCGGCGCGCGGAGTGGTTGGTCCAGCTGCCCTGGTGGTACTCGGGGATGTGGGCGTTGTGCAGCCACGCCTCGCCCCGGTCGATGTGGACGAAGCCGTCGGTCAGCGAGGTCCGTCCCTCGCGCAGCGACTTGACCTCGGTGCCGGTGAGTACGAGCCCGGCCTCGTAGGTGTCGATGATCGCGTAGTCGTGCCGGGCCTTCTTGTTCTGGGCGACGATCTTGCGCTTGCCGCCCTTCTCGCCGTCCCTGGCCTTGGCGGCCCCGCCGCCCTGCTTGGGCTGGGACTCCTTGGGTACGTACATTCCCTTGCTCATAGTGCCGTCCATTTTCGCACTACGGAGGGGTCCTGAGGCCAGCCTTTAATCGGCGTCGCCCAGACCGCTGAGCACGGTCCCGGCCCGCTCAACGGCGGCCTGCCCGTCGGCCGGATCGACCTCCAGGTCGGGGGTGATGCCACGGCCGTCGACGGTGTGGCCCGAGGGGGTGCGGTAGTGGCCGACGGTCAGCTCGGCCACCGAGCCGTCGGGCAGCTTCGTCGGCATCTGGATCGAGCCCTTGCCGAAGGTGCGGGAGCCGATCACCACCGCGCGGCCCCGGTCCTGGAGGGCGCCGGTGAGCATCTCGGCCGCGCTCATCGTGCCGCCGTCGACCAGGACGACCAGGGGCCGGGCGGTGTCCCCGCCGGGGCCGGCGTGCAGGGAACGCGGGGCGCCGTCGACGTCGTAGGTGGCGACCAGGCCGCCGTCGAGGAAGGCGGAGGAGGTCTCCACGGCCTCGGTGACCAGGCCGCCGGAGTTGCCCCGCAGGTCGAGGATGATCCCGCCGTCGGCCGGGGCCCGGCGCACCGCGGCGCGGACGGCGTCGCCGGAGCCCTTGGTGAAGGCGGCGATCTTGATGACGGTGACCCCGTCGGGCAGCCGGCGCACGGTCACGGAGTCGGTGGACAGGCTGGCCCGGCGCAGCTTCTCGGTCCACGCGCGCGTGCCGCGCTCCAGGCCCAGGGTGACGGTCGTACCGGCGGCCGCGCCATCGGCGTCGCCGCGCAGTAAGGAGACCACGTCGGTGACCGGGCGGCCGTCGACCCTGTCGCCGTCGACACTGGTCAGCCGGTCGCCCTCGCGGATGCCTGCCGCAGCGGCGGGCGAGTCGGGCTGGACCCAGGTCACCTCGATCCGGCCGTCCTGCTCGCGTCCCGCCCACAGGCCGACGCCGGTGTACTTGCCGTCGAGGGCCTCCTGGAACTCCTCGTACTCACCCTCGGTGTACACCGCGCCCCAGCGGTCGCCGCTGCGGCTGACGGCCCGCTCGGCGGCCTCCATCGGGGACTTGCCGTCGGCCATCGCCTCGGCCGCGGCCTTCTGGACGTCCTCGTGCCCGGTGGTCGCGGGCGAGGGGCCGACGGCCGTCTCGCGTGCCGTGGGGGCGGTCTCGGGGAAGGAGCCGGTGGCGGCGCCGGCGACCAGGACGCCGGCGAAGACCAATGTCAGGGCGGCCCCGCGGCGGATGCGGCGGGGCTGGCAGAACAGGTCTCGGCACAGTTCTCGGCCTGACATGGCCGTGAGTCTAGGACAACGCGAAGGGCCGTACGGGCGGTTGCCCGTACGGCCCTCTTGGCATGCGTCACACCTTCAGGTACTTGCGCAGCGCGAAGAACGCGGCCAGCGCCGGCATCAGCACGCTCGTGGCGAGGATCAGCGGCAGCTTGGTCAACACCGCGTCCCAGCCGACGAAGTTGATGAGCGTGAGCTTGTGCGCGAGGTCCATGCCGTGGTCGATCGTGAAGTACCGGCCGACCACGAGGGCCACGCAGGCGAGGCCGCCGCCGATGAGTCCGGCGACCGCGGCCTCCGCGATGAACGGCGCCTGGATGTAGAAGCCCGAGGCACCGACCAGGCGCATGATCCCGGTCTCGCGTCGGCGGCTGAACGCCGAGACGCGCACGGTGTTGACGATCAGCAGCAGGGCGACGATCAGCATCATCGCCATCACGCCGAGCGCGCCGCGGTTCATCAGGTTCAGCAGCTGGAAGAGGTTGTCCAGGATGCCCTTCTGGTCCTGCACCGACTGCACACCGTCCCGCCCGTTGAAGGCGGTTGCGATGACCTGGTACTTCTGCGGGTCCTTCAGCTTGATGCGGTACGACTCCTGCATCTGGTCCGGCGTCAGCGAGCTGGCCAGCGGGGAGTTGCCGAACTGCTGCTTGTAGTGCTTGTAGGCCTCGTCCTGCGACTCGTACGAGACCTTCTCGACGATCGGCATGTTGTGCAGGTCGGACAGGATCTGCTTCTTCTGGTCCTCGGTGACCGCGCCCTTGGCGCAGTTGACGTCCGACTCGGCGTCGTGCTTGTTGCACAGGAAGATCGAGACGTTGACCTTGTCGTACCAGTAGCCCTTCATGGTGGACACCTGGTCGCTCATCAGCAGGGAGCCGCCGAACAGGGCCAGGGACAGGGCGACGGAGACGATGACGGCGAAGGTCATCGTCAGGTTGCGGCGGAGACCTACACCGATCTCCGACAGGACGAACTGGGCGCGCATGGCGTCGGGTCAAGCCTTTCCGTCGTGAACGTGATTCAGTGCTGGTAGCCGTAGACGCCGCGGGCCTGGTCGCGGACGAGGCGGCCCTTCTCCAGCTCGATGACGCGCTTGCGCATCTGGTCCACGATGTTCTGATCGTGCGTCGCCATGATGACGGTGGTGCCCGTCCGGTTGATGCGGTCGAGCAACTTCATGATGCCGACGGAGGTCTGCGGGTCGAGGTTGCCGGTGGGCTCGTCGGCGATGAGCAGCTTGGGCCGGTTGACGAAGGCCCGCGCGATGGCCACGCGCTGCTGCTCACCACCGGACAGCTCGCCGGGCCTGCGGTCCTCCTTGCCGCCGAGCCCGACGAGGTCGAGCACCTGCGGCACGGACTTGCGGATCTCACCGCGGGACTTGCCGATGACCTCCTGCGCGAAGGCCACGTTCTCGGCGACGGTCTTGTTCGGCAGCAGCCGGAAGTCCTGGAAGACGGTCCCCAGCTGGCGGCGCATCTGCGGCACCTTCCAGTTGGAGAGGCGCGCGAGGTCCTTGCCCAGCACGTGCACCTGGCCGTGGCTGCACCGCTCCTCGCGGAGGATGAGCCGCAGGAAGGTGGACTTTCCGGAGCCGGAGGATCCCACGAGGAAGACGAACTCGCCCTTCTCCACCTCCAGGGAGACATCCCTGAGCGCGGCATGGGTCTGCTTGGGGTAGACCTTGGAGACGTTGTCGAATCGGATCACGGATGCACCACGGGTAGCCGGGGGTAGATGAGCGTGACCATACGCGACCCGGGTGTGCAAGTGCAGTCGCAGGTAGAGGTTGGGCAAGACTTGTACGTTTTTGTACTGGCCTCCGCTTCCGTACCGCTGCCCCGGGGCCCCGCGCAGGGCTTGCGGGAACCTGGCACAGTGGAGGGGGAACGTTCTCGTTCCCGTGCGCGTTCTACAAGTGATGGCCGGTGCAAGGAGGGCGAGCGCATGACGTACGACCGGTTGGTGTGCGCGAACTGCGCGGCGCCCGTGAGCGAGGGCCGGTGCCCGGTGTGCCGTGCCAACCGCGAGCGACTGCAGCACGAGGGTTTCCTCGGCGGGGTGAACCCGATGGCGCTCATCGCGCTGCTGGCGGTGCTGATCGCCGCGGTGGCGCTGCTGGCGCACCAGACCGCATAGCGGAGCGCAGCGCGCGACACAGAGCGCGAGAACGCCGCAGAGACGGCTGAGGGCCCGGAGCGCCAAGCTCCGGGCCCTTACGCATACGGGGTGCGTGCGCTGCGTGACCGTAGGGCTACGGTCAGGCGGCGGCGCCGCCCCGGCCGTTCACCAGACGCGGCAGCACGCGGAAGCCGATGCCGCCGGCGATCATCGTCGCGGCGCCGATGACCAGGAACGCGGTCTGGCCGGCACCGGTCTCGGCGAGCTGCTTGTCGCCGCCCTGGGCCTTGCTGTCGGAGCCCGTGTCGGTCAGCTGCGAGGAGCCCTCGTCCTGGGTGGCCTTGCCGCTGCCGCCCTGCGGGTTGTCGTGGTTGCCGCCCGTGGTGGAGCCACCGGTGCCGCCGGAGCCGCCCGAGGTGCTGGAACCACCGGTGGAACCGGTGGAACCGGAGGTACCCGTGGAACCGGAGGTGCCGGTGGAACCCGAGGTGCCCGTGGAACCGGAGGTACCCGTGGAGCCCGAGGTGCCCGTGGAACCCGAGGTACCGGTGGAACCGGAGGTGCCGCTGTCGCCACCGGTGCCGTTGCCACCGCCGGTGTTGCCGTTGTCGCCGCCGGTGTTGCCGCCGTTGCCGCCGTTGTCACCACCGGTGCTGCTGTCGCCACCGGTCGAGGAGTCCCCGCCGGTGGAGCTGTCGCCACCGCCGATGACACCACCGATGGTGACGTCACCGCCGGTCGAGGAGTCACCGCCCGTGGTGGAGTCACCGCCGGTCGTGGAGTCACCGCCCGTGGTGGAATCGCCACCGGTCGTGGAGTCACCGCCCGTGGTGGAGTCACCGCCGGTCGTGGAGTCGCCACCCGTGGTGGAGTCACCGCCGGTCGTGGTGCCGCCGTCGGTGCAGACGGCGACCGGGCAGCCGCCGTCGGTGCCACCGTCGTCGCTTCCGGCGTTCGTGTGCACACCCAGGCTGATCGGGCCCGCCTGGACACCGAGGTCCAGGGCGGAGGCCGCACCGGCGGCGGTCAGTGACGCACCGGCCGCGATCACGGCGCCCGCGGCTATCCGCGCGACCCGGATCCGCGTCTTCTTCGTCATATGGTTGCTACCCCCAGTAGCTGTTCGTCAATGAGGCGGCGCGAGGGGCGTTGCCGTGATCGACGGGAGGCAGCCGGTGACGAAGCGCGTCAACTCATTCCCCCGGTTCACATGCGCCCCGCAAGTACGCATGCCGCGTGCAACTCTTCCCATTCTTCAAAGCAACGTCAAGGCCGTTGCGGGCGCCATGTCCCTTGGGGGTGCGTTTGCGGTGAGTTGGAGCCTGTAATTGTGATGTAAAACCCAGACATAACAACAACTGCCGCCACTGGGGCGGCAGTTGTCATGTCGACAAAGTTACTTCTCCTGCTGCTTGCGCCAGCGAATGCCGGCCTCCAGGAACCCGTCGATCTCACCGTTGAACACGGCCTCGGGGTTGCCCACCTCGAACTCGGTGCGCAGATCCTTGACCATCTGGTAAGGGTGCAGGACGTACGAACGCATCTGGTTGCCCCAGGAGTTGCCGCCGTCGCCCTTGAGGGCGTCCATCTTGGCCTGCTCCTCCTGCCGGCGCCGCTCGAGCAGCTTGGCCTGGAGGACGTTCATCGCGGTGGCCTTGTTCTGGATCTGCGACCGCTCGTTCTGGCAGGAGACGACGATGCCGGTGGGGATGTGGGTCAGGCGCACCGCGGAGTCGGTGGTGTTGACGCCCTGGCCGCCGGGCCCGGAGGACCGGTACACGTCCACGCGCAGCTCGGACTCGTCGATCTCGATGTGGTCGGTCTGCTCGACCACGGGGAGGATCTCGACACCGGCGAAGGACGTCTGGCGACGGCCCTGGTTGTCGTAGGGCGAGATCCGCACGAGCCGGTGGGTGCCCTGCTCGACGGAGAGGGTGCCGTAGGCGTACGGCGCCTGGACGGCGAAGGTGGTCGACTTGATGCCGGCCTCTTCGGCGTACGACGTCTCGATGAGCTCCGTCTTGTAGCCGCGCTGCTCGGCCCAGCGCAGGTACATGCGCTGGAGCTTCTCGGCGAAGTCCGCGGCGTCGACGCCGCCGGCCTCGGCGCGGATGTTGACGAGCGCCTCACGGGCGTCGTACTCACCGCTGAGGAGCGTGCGGACCTCCATCTCGTCCAGCGACTTCTTCACCGCGGCCAGCTCGGACTCGGCCTCGGCGCGGGTGTCCGGGTCGTCCTCCTCCTCGGCCATCTCGAAGAGGACGACGAGATCGTCGATCCGGCCGCGCAGCGCCTCCGCCTTCCTGACCTCGGCCTGGAGGTGGGAGAGCTTGCTGGTGATCTTCTGTGCCTCGTCCGGGTTGTCCCACAGGGACGGGGCCGCCGCCTGCTCCTCGAGCACGGCGATATCTGCCCTCAGCTTGTCGAGGTCCAGGACGGCCTCGATCGACTCCATGGTCGAGGAGAGGGACTTCAGCTCTTCGGATACATCGACGACTGCCACGCCTCCAGCGTAACGGCTGCGGCAAGCGTGGAGAGCCGGGCGGGATCGGGAGCCCGGGTCTCCCGTCCGAGGACCGCGCCCGCTCCCCCGGCAGCCCGGGGTGCCGGGGGAGCCGGGCCGGGGCGCTTGACGGCCGACCGGGCCGACCGGGCCGGGCGGACGAAGCGGGGGTCCGGGGGCTGAGCCCCCTGGGCGATCAGGGTGCCGACGTGCTGTGGGTGTCCTGCGACGGATGGTCGTCCCCGCCGGACGAGGCGAACCACGCGCCGACGCCCACGGCCGCCGCCACGGCCACCCCTGCCACGCCCAGCGTGATCCGGCGCCGCCGGACCACCGCCTTGTGCCTGGCCGACCCCGGGCGGGGTGCACCGGCGGCCCGGGGAGCGCGAGCGGTCCCGTGGGCGCCCCCCGCCAGCTCGTCCGGGCCCGGTACCCGCATCGAGGTGTGCGTGTCCCGGTTGGAGTCCGGCTTGGCGCCCGGCACCAGCGACACGGCGCCCCGGCGTCGTACCGGCTCGGCGGGTGCGGCCGTCGGCTCCTGGTCCGGCTCCTCGCTCTGGTCCGGCTCGTCCACGTCCAGCGGCGGCATACCGGCCAGCATCGGCAGCTGCTCGCGCAGCCGCGCCGCCAGCTCCGAGGCCCGCAGCCGGGAGGCGGGCGCCTTGGCGAGGCACTGCACGATCAGCTGCCACAGCTCCTCGGGGATGCCGGGGAGCGGGACGACCGTCTCCGTGACGTGCCGTCGCAGTACCGCGCCGGGGTGGCCGCCGCCGAAGGGCGTGAAGCCGGCCAGCAGCTCGTACAGGACGGTCGCGAGGGCGTAGATGTCGACGGACGCGCGCGGGGGCAGGCCCTCGACGATCTCCGGGGCCAGGTAGTCCGGCGTGCCGATGATCTTCGTGGCCTTCGTCCGCTTCGGCGAGTCGATCAGCTTGGCGACGCCGAAGTCGGTGAGCAGCGCCGGGTGGGCACCGCCGGGGCCGAGCGGACCCTGCATGTCGAGGAGCACGTTCTCGGGCTTGACGTCGCGGTGCACGACGCCGGCCGCGTGGGCCGCCGCCAGCGCGTCGGCGACGTCGGCGACGATCGCCACGGCCGCCTCGGGGGCGAGCCGCCGCTCGCGCTCCAGCCGGGTACGCAGATCGGTGCCGCGCACCAGGTCCATGACCAGGGCCAGGTCGTTGCCGTCGACCACCAGGTCGCGCACGGTGACGATGCGCGGGTGCTCCAGGCCGAGCAGCGCGGTGCGCTCCTGGACGAAGCGTCCGACGAGCTCCTGGTCGGAGGCGAGGTCCTCGCGCAGCATCTTGATGGCGACGGGCCCGTCCGGTCCCTCGCCCAGCCACACCGTGCCGGCGCTGCCCCGCCCCAGGATCTGATGCGCGGTGTACCGGCTGCCGATCTTCCGTGCCAAGACTGCTCCTACAGACGCGTGTTGTCGCTAAAACTACGCGTCCGACGAGCCAACCTTCACCGTGGAGGCGGAAATCACCCGCCAGATGTCGACAAATCAGCAAACCCGCGGTCGATTACCACGGGTTTGCCCAGTCGGTCGACGCGGGTGCGCGGGCTCAGTTGCCGCCGCCGGAGGAGCCGCCGAGATCCTTGACCCAGCTGCCCACCTGGCGGGTCCAGTGGGTCACCTCGTGCCAGTAGCCGCGGCCCTGGCCGACCCAGGTGTGCAGCGGGGTCAGCTCGTAGATCAGCCAGCTCGCCACGACGAGGATGACGATCGTGAACAGGCAGCCCTTCAGGCAGCCGAGCCCCGGAATCTTCATCGGATTGGCGCTGCGCTGCCGCGGCGCGCGGGGCTCGCGCGGCTCGCGCACGGGCCGCTGCGGCTCCGGGGCGGGCGGCGCGTACCGCTGCTGGGGCTGCTGCGGCGGGGCGTACTGCTGGGGCTGCTGCTGCGGGGCGTAGCCGTACCCCTGCTGGCGGCCGCGCTGCTGCGGCTGCTGCGGGCGGGGCTGCGGGGCCTGGCGCTGCTGCTGGGGGCGGGCGACCTGCCGCTGCGGCCGGTGCCGCAGCGGGTCGTCCTCCGGGGGCAGGTACTGGACCTGCGTCTGCTCGTTGCGGTCGCGGGCGGCGCGCAGCTGGTTCTGCCACGGATGCGGCTGATCGGGCTGCTGGCCGGGCTGGCCCTGCGGCACCGGCGGCATGACGGCCGTCGGGTCCGCCGCGCCCGTGTTCGGCAGTACGGCGGTGGGGTCGGCGGCGCCGGGCACGCCGGTGTGCGGCAGGTAGCTGGTCGCGGCGTTCGGGGCGTACGCCCCCTGCGGCGCGTTCGCCGACAGCACCTGGGTGGGGTCGGCGGCGCCGGGCACGCCCGGTACGGCGGTCGGGGCCGGGTCGGGAGCCAGCAACGCGCCCACGCCCTCGGCGGCCGCGATCTGGGCCGCGTTCGCGTGCACACCGATGCCCTCGGCGACGACGCGCAGCCCGCGCGCGAGGCTCTCGGCGCTCGGCCGCTCGTCGGGGTTCTTGCGCAGGCAGCGCTCTATGACCGTCCACAGCGGGTCCGGGACGGTGGAAGGGCGGCGCGGCTCGGCGCTCAGATGCTGGTGCAGGACCTCCAGGGCGCTGCCGCCGGCGAACGGCGGCCGGCCGGTGACCAGCTCGTACAGCAGGATGCCGGCGCCGTAGATGTCGACCGCGGAGGTCTGCGGGCGGCCCTCGGCGGACTCCGGCGCCACGTACGCGGGCGTGCCGACGAACTCGTGGGTGCGGGTCAGGCCCGGGGAGTCGGCGAGGCGGGCGATGCCGAAGTCGGTCAGCATCGGGTGCATCAGGCCGTCGTCCTGCCGCAGCAGCACGTTGGCGGGCTTCAGGTCGCGGTGCACGACGCCGTCGGCGTGGCTCGCGGCGAGCGCGTCGGCGATCTGGGCCGTCAGCAGCGCGGCGGCGACCGGGGTCAGGGGCCCGTTCTCGCGCAGATAGCGGTGCAGGTCGGGGCCGTCGACGAGGTCCATGACAAGGGCCAGCAGGTCGCCCTCGACGACCAGGTCGCGGACCCGGACGATATTGGGGTGGGTGAGCCGCAGCAGCACGGAGCGCTCGCGCAGGAAGCGCATCACGATGTCCGGGTCGCTCGCCAGCTCCTCCTTGAGGACCTTGATCGCGAGCGTCTCCCCGGGCTGGCCGGGCACAGCCGCCTCGGCGCCCGCCGTCTCACGCTGGCGGGCACGCCAGACGGTGCCTGTGGCGCCGCGTCCGAGCGGCTCCTCAAGCAGGTACTTGCTGCCGACTGGCCGCACGTCACGCGCTCCCTGCTGCTTGCTGATGGTTGCTTGCCTGCATTCCGGTTGTCCCGATCCACTGTAGTGCCGCCCTTGAGGGCACTACGTAAGCGTTCCGGACCATGTTCCCGGAGCATGTTCGATGTGTTCGATACGTGCGATGTGTTCGCCGTGTTCGACGGAAAGACGCTCGTCTCTGTCCACTGGTTGCCGGGGGACGGACGTGACCGATCTCAAGTGATCGCCGGCGGACCACTGGTCAGGCACTTTTGGGGGCAGAGGCGACCAATCAAGATCACTTGTTACCGGGTGCGGGGCGCGCTGTCAGTGGCAGGTGCGAGGATGCCTCCCAGTACTGGCCGACGTGCTCGTGTGGGGTGGGGGGAAGTCCGCGCCCGCGCAGACCCGCGCAGAAGGGACCGCTGACGCCGATGCAGATCCGGCTGACCGTCGTAGACCCGCTCGGCCCGTCACCGCAGCGGGGCCGCGCCGCGAGCCGCGACGTGCTGGTCACGGCGCCCACGGGCACGGACCTGGCCGCGGTCGCGTCCGCGCTGGCCGGGGCGGTCACCGGGGAGGGCGGCCAGGGCCGCGACGGCTCCGGCTCCTCCGTGGTCCTGTACGCCGGCACCGACCGCCTCGACCCGCGCCGCTGCACCCTCGGCGAGCCCCCGCTGGTCGACGGCGCCGTGCTGTCCCTGGGCGCCCCCGCGGCCCCCGAGCCGCACCCCGAGCTGGACGACGCGCCGCCCCAGCTGCACGTCGTCGCCGGGCCGGACGCGGGCGGGGTCCATCTGCTGCACGGCGGCCGGATCAGCGTGGGCCGCTCGGCCGACGCGGACGTACCGCTGGACGACCCCGACGTCTCCCGGCTGCACTGCGCGGTCACGGTCGGCGCCGACGGCCGCGTCTCGATCGCCGACCTCGGCTCCACGAACGGTACGGCGCTGGACGGAGTGCGGGTGGGAGAGCGGCCGGTGCGGTTCCCTCCGGGGGCGTTGCTGCGGATCGGTGAGTCGGCGCTGCGGGTTACCCCGTCCGGGGGGGCGGGGGCTCGGATGCGGGGTGTGCCGGACGGGGAGGGGTGCGTTCGGGTTGGTGCGGGGGCGTTGGGTGCGGGTGATCCGTCGGGTGCGGGTGCGTCGGGGGGCACCCGGCCTTCGGCCGGCGACGGGCTCCCACCCGCAGCACCCGTACACCTTTCGTCGTCGGGTGCGGGTGGCCCCGATGGGGGTGCGGGGCCGTCGTCGGGTGCGGAGCGGACCGGTTCTGGTGCGGCTCCGGCGACCGGTGCGGGCGGGACCGGGGCGCAGGGGCCTGGTTCGGGTCCGGCCGTGTCGGTGGAGGCTGGGCAGCATGGTTACGGATCCGTGGGGTGGGGGGCCGCCGGGGAGTCGGTCGTGGTGCCCGGGCAGGGCGGTGCGCCCCGGATCGAGCGGCGGGGCGGTACGGCGGGCGGTGGAGGTACCGCCTCCGACGGGGACACCCACGCGGGTCGCTTCGGCGTCGGCGGCGTCGAGGTCCCGCAGGGCGCCCGGCGCCGTGGGCTCGGGGCATGGGCGCGGCGACTGGCCGGCGGCCGGGCGGAGCAGCCGGGCGGCGAGGAGTCGTACGACGGCACGAGGGCGGCCCGCTCCGCCGCCACCGCCCCGTCGGCCGACGCCCCTCGGCAGCCGGAGACCTGGCCGGATCCCGCCGCGCTGCTGCTGACGGCACTGGGTCCCGGACCCCGGCTGTGGGAGCGCGGGCCGGGTCACCCGGAGGCGCTCACCGTGCGGCTCGGCACGGCCGACCGGAGCGCGCCGGACGGTTCGGGCCTGCTGCCCGCCGTGCCCGTGACGGCGGCGCTGCGCGAGGCGGGCTCGCTCGGCCTGGCCGGTCCGCGCCCCCGGCTGTCCGGGCTGGCCCGCGCGGTGCTGGCCCAGCTCACCGCGGTGCACTCCCCCGATCTGCTGGAGATCGTGCTGATCAGTGCCGACCGCTCCCGTCCCGCGGAGGAGCGCACGGCCGAGTGGTCCTGGCTGGGCTGGCTCCCGCACGTCCGGCCGGGCCACGGCCAGGACTGCCGTCTGCTGCTGGCCTACGACCGCGAACAAGCGGCGGCCCGCACGGAGGAGCTGCTGCGCCGGCTGGACGACCACGCCGCGACCGGCAGAAGCGCGGCCCACCCCGCCAACCCGGGCATCGGCTCCGGCAACAGCAGCAGTTCCACGACCCCGGCGCCCACCGCCCCCGACCTGCCCGCACGGACCACCGCCTCCACCGCCTCCACCGCCTCCACCACCCGGCGCCCCTCCTGGGCGACGGACGGTGTCGATGCCGGACGAGTCCGTGGCTTCAGCGGTCCTTACACCGTCGTCGTCGTGGACGGCGACCCCGGCGGAGCCGCGTTGCAGGACGCCCTGGCGCGGTTGGCCGTGGCCGGGCCGCGGGTCGGGGTGCACGTGGTGTGTCTTGCCGAGACCGTGCCCGCGTCGGCCGCCTCCCCGCTGGCGTCGACGTACGAGGCCGCGTGTGCGGTGACGCCGACGTTCCGGCACTGCGGTGCCGTGGCGCAGCTCAGCGGGGACGTCGCGAGCGCGCTGCATCTGATGCGGGTGGCGCCCGGGGGGCCGGTGGGTCCCGGTGTGCTCGCCGCCGTGGACGCGGTGTCCGGCGCCTGGGCCGAGCGGTTCGCGCGGGCGCTGGCGCCGCTGCGGCCGGACGGCCCGGGTGCCGAGCGGCACGCGGTGGCCACACCGTTGCCCCCATCGGCGCGGCTGCTGGACGAGTTGGGGCTGGCCCGGGCCACCCCGGCGTCACTGATGGCCCGCTGGGCGGACGCGGCGGACGACACCCAGGCGCTGGGCGGGCGGGCGCGGGCGGTGCTCGGTGCCGGACCGCGCGGGCCGCTCACCGCCGACCTGGTGGCCGATGGGCCGCATCTGCTGATCGAGGGGCCGGGCGGCAGCGGCCGTACGGAGCTGCTGCGCGCCGTGGTGGCCTCGCTGGCCGCCGCCGAGCGGCCCGACCGGCTGGGCATCGTGCTGATCGACGGGCGGGACGGGGTCGGGACCGGCGCCGGGCGCGGTGAAGGGCTGCGGGTGTGCACCGACATACCGCATGTCACCACGCACCTCATCGCCAACGACCCCGTACGGATGCGGGAGTTCGCCCAGTCGCTGGCCGCCGAGCTGAAGCGGCGGGCGGAGCTGCTGGGCCGGACGGACTTCGCCCAGTGGCACGCGGGGCGCGCCGTGTCGGGCCGTATCGTCGCGCAGCGCACGTCCTCCTCGGGTTCCTCCGGGGACATAGAGGCGCCGCCCAGCTCCACCCTGCGGCTGCGGCCGGGCGCCGCCGCGCGCGGACGGGCCGAGGCCGCACCGCCGTTGCCCCGGCTCGTGGTGGTCGTCGACGACCTGGACGCACTGGTCTCGCCCGCGCTCGGCTCGCCGGGCCGGCCCGCGGCGGGCTCCGTGATGCGGGCACTGGAGGCGGTGGCCAGGGAGGGCGAGCGGCTCGGTGTGCACCTGGTGGCCGCGGCCGGGGCGGGGGGTCGTACGGCGGAGACCGAGCCGGCGCGCCGGGCCACGCTGCGGGTGGCGCTGGACGCCCCGAAGGCGGGTCCGGACGAACCGGCGCCGGGACGTGGAGTGTTGGCGTACCCGGACGGGCGGGCCGTCGCCTTCCAGGGGGGCCGGGTGACGGGCCGTATCCCGCGGACCGCGACCCAGCGGCCCACGGTCGTCCCGCTGGACTGGCAGCGCATGGGCGACCCGCCGGCCCGCCGGCCGGTGCGCGAGCTGGGCAACGGCCCGACCGACCTGGCCCTGCTGGCGAGCGCGGTGGAGCGGGCGGCCCGGGAGGTGTCGGCGGCCCAGGTGCCCTCCCTGCTCTGAAGCCGCGAGGCCGAAGCCGTACACGTAAACCCGAATCGGTGTGCATACGTTCCTGGTCACGAGCCGGTCACGATCACCGGTTCGGTACCGCAGGCGCTCTTGCCCGTCCTGAGCGGCCCGGCGTACACCGGACCGCACGGAACGGTCTTCTCGACGTTCAACGGTGTTCACGACGTTCAACGAAGAACGACGAACGGGGAAGTGATGCGCAGCAAGAGCAGCACCATCCGGACCCACAGGACCGTCGGCACGCTCGCCGCCCTGCTCGCGGGAGCCCTCGCGCTCAGCGCGTGCTCCAGCAGCGACAACAAGCACGACAAGGACAAGAGGGGCGGTGGCGGGGCCACCCCCACCAGCTCCACCGTCACTCTGCCGAAGCTGAACGGTGCCAGCCTGGAGATCGCCGCCGTCTGGACCGGCCAGGAGCAGACGAACTTCAAGCGGGTGCTGGCCGAGTTCGAGCGGCGGACCGGCGCGAAGGTCACCTTCGTGCCCGCCCAGGACCCGATCATCAACTTCCTCGGTTCGAAGATCGCGGGCGGCCAGCCGCCGGACGTGGCGATGCTGCCGCAGCCGGGCGCCATCAAGCAGGCCGTGCAGCAGAAGTGGGCCAAGCCGCTCGGCCCGGAGGCCCTCAAGGAGTTGCAGAAGAACTACTCGCAGGGCTGGCAGGACATCGGCAAGGTCGACGGCAAGCAGTACGGCGTCTACTACAAGGCCGCCAACAAGTCGCTGATCTGGTACAACACCAAGGTCTTCGAGAACGCGGGCGCCAAGGAGCCGAAGACCTGGAAGGACCTGCTGACCACCGCGCAGGCGGTGTACGACTCCGGTGTCACCCCGTTCTCGGTGCCCGGCGCGGACGGCTGGCCGCTGACGGACTGGTTCGAGAACGTCTATCTGTCCCAGGCGGGGCCCGAGAAGTACGACCAGCTCACCCAGCACAAGATCAAGTGGACGGATCCGTCGGTCAAGCAGGCACTGACGACGCTCGCGCAGATCTGGGGCAAGAAGGACTACCTCGCGGGCGGTCAGGACGGGTCGCTGCAGACGGAGTTCCCGGCCTCGGTCACCCAGACCTTCACGGGCGGCGACCAGCCGAAGGCCGCGATGGTCTACGAGGGCGACTTCGTGCAGGTCAACATCGGTGAGACCAAGGCGAAGGTGGGCACGGACGCGAAGGTGTTCCCGTTCCCGGCCGTCGGCGCGAGCGCGCCCGTGGTCTCCGGCGGGGACGCTGCGGTGATCCTGAAGGACTCCAAGGCGGCCCAGGCCCTGGTCACCTTCCTCGCCTCCCCGGACGCGGCGTCGATCCAGGCGAAGCTCGGCGGCTATCTCTCGCCGAACAAGAACGTGCCGGTCTCGGCGTACCCGAACGAGGTGCAGCAGAAGATCGCCAAGTCGCTGATCGCGTCCGGCGACGACTTCCGCTTCGACATGTCCGACCAGGCCCCGCAGGCCTTCGGCGGCACCCCGGGCAAGGGCGAGTGGAAGGATCTCCAGGACTTCCTGCGGAACCCGACGGATGTGGCGGGCGCCCAGGCGAAGCTGGAGAAGGACGCGGCGGCGGCGTACGGAAGCGGGAGCTGACCCGGCGATGGCGTCGGCAGCGGCGGCGGGGGCCCCACCGGGTCCCGCCGCGCCTTACGGACGCAAGAGCCGCAAGAGCGTGACCGGCACCCGCAGGGCCGTGGCAGCGTTGTTCCTGCTGCCCGCCCTGGTACTGCTCGGCGCGCTCGTGGTCTACCCGATCGGGTACTCGCTCGTCCGCAGCTTCGTGGGCAACTCCGGCCATGGCTTCGCGGGCGTCGACAACTACAGGACGCTCTTCACGGACGACGGCATCCGCACCGCCTTCAAGAACAACGTCGTCTGGGTGGTGTTCGCGCCCACGGTCTCCACCGCGCTCGGTCTGATCTTCGCGGTGCTGACCGAACGGGTGCGCTGGGGAACGGCGTTCAAGCTGGTCGTCTTCATGCCGATGGCGATCTCGATGCTGGCGGCCGGGATCATCTTCCGGCTGGTGTACGACCAGGATCCGCACAAGGGCGTGGCGAACGCGGTGTGGGTGGGCGTGCACGACACCTTCGCGCAGTCCTCGGCGTTCCCGAAGGCCCACCCGGGCCGCGAGTCGCCGCTCACACCCGACCAGGGCGGGTTCATCACCTCGGCCACCGTCCACACCGGCCAGAGCGTCGCTCTGCCCCTCGTCGGCGTCGCCCCGGACCAGATGCCGGACGGCGTGCGGATGGCCGTGGCCGCGAAGCCGGAGCCGGGGAAGATCACCGGCACCACCTGGCAGGACTTCACCCGCGGCAAGGGGGTGGGGCGGCTCGGCGTGCCCGATCCGTCCGAACAGGGCTATGCCGGGATGCGGATCGAGGCGGTGAAGGACGGCAAGGTGGTCGCCTCCGCCAAGGCGGCCGGCGACGGCACCTTCACCCTGCCCGCGTCCGCCGACGGCGCTCGACTACGGCTTCCGGCGAGCAACTTCAAGGAGCCGTACAACGGCATCGAGTGGCTCGGCCCGACGCTGGTCACCCCGGCGATCATCGGGGCGTACGTATGGATGTGGGCGGGCTTCGCGATGGTACTGATCGCGGCCGGGCTCGCGGGCGTGCCCCGGGAGCTGCTGGAGGCCGCACGGGTGGACGGCGCCACCGAGTGGCAGGTGTTCCGCAAGGTCACCGTGCCGCTGCTCGCGCCGGTCCTCGCGGTCGTCACCGTCACGCTGATGATCAACGTGCTGAAGGTGTTCGACCTCGTCTACATCATCGCGCCGGGCTCCTCCCAGGACGACGCCAACGTGCTCGCCCTGGAGCTGTACCGCAGGGGCTTCGCGGAGGACCAGCCGGGCGTCGCGAGCGCGATCGCGGTGCTGCTGCTGGTGCTGGTGATCCCGGTGATGGCATTCAACATCCGGCGGCTGCGGCGGGAGCGGGAGGTACGGCGATGACGGCGACCGCCGAAGGCGTCGGGAAGGCCGGGCCGGTCCGGACGGCGAAGGCGAGGCGGTCCGTCGGCTCGCGCGTCACCGAGCAGCTGAGCGGTGGCCTGGTCCGCGTCGTGCTCATCCTGGTGGGGCTGTTCTGGCTGGTGCCGACCGTCGGCCTGCTGATCTCCTCGCTGCGCTCCCCGCAGGACATGAGCGCGAGCGGCTGGTGGACGGTGTTCACCAAGCCGTCCCAGCTCACCTTCGACAGCTACCGCAAGCTGCTGGAGAACGGCGACATCACCCACTCCCTGTGGAACACCGTGCTGATCACGGTCCCGGCGACGGTTCTGGTCGTCGTGGTGGGCTCCCTCGCGGGCTACGCGTTCGCGTGGATGGAGTTCCCGGGCCGGGACTGGTGGTTCCTGGGTGTGGTGAGTCTGCTGGTGGTGCCGGTGCAGGTGGCGCTGATCCCCATCGCCGAACTGTTCGGCAAGGTCGGGCTGTTCGGCACCATCTTCGGGGTGATCCTCTTCCACACCGGCTTCGGTCTGCCCTTCGCGGTGTTCCTGCTGCGGAACTTCTTCGCGGAGATCCCGCGGGAGCTGCTGGAGGCGGCCCGGCTCGACGGCGCCGGTGAACTCCGGTTGTTCGTGCGGGTGGTGATGCCGCTCGGCGGGCCGGCGATCGCGAGCCTCGGCATCTTCCAGTTCCTGTGGGTGTGGAACGACATGCTGGTGGCGCTGGTGTTCACGAAGTCGGGCACCCAGCCGATCACGGTCGCGCTGCAGACGCAGGTAAGGCAGTTCGGCAACAACGTGGACGTGCTGGCGCCCGGTGCGTTCATCTCCATGGTGATCCCGCTGGCCGTGTTCTTCGCGTTCCAGCGGCAGTTCGTGTCCGGAGTGATGGCGGGCGCGGTCAAGTAGCCGCAAACGGGACACTCCTGGGCCGAGGGGCCCGGGGGTGTCCCCCACATGCCGTACGGGCGCGTAACCAATTCACTCCATCGGCCGTTCCCGGGCAATACGCCCGCGCCGACCGATTCATGGATGCCCCTTGCCCAGGTTCAGTGTCATCGTTCCCGCGTACCAGGTCCAGGCGTACCTCTCGCAGTGCCTGGACTCGGTGCTCTCGCAGTCGTATCCCGATCTGGAACTGATCGCCGTGGACGACTGCTCGCCGGACGCGTGCGGTGCGATCATCGACGAGTACGCGGCCCGGGACGCGCGCGTGAAGGCCGTCCACCTGGCGCGGAACCAGGGCCTCGGCGGCGCCCGCAACGCGGGGATGGCCGAGGCGAGCGGCGACTACCTGGTCTTCCTGGACAGCGACGACACGCTCACTCCGGACGCGCTGCGGGCGATCGCGGACCGGATCAAGGAGACCGGCGAGCCGGACGTGCTGGTGTACGACTACGCGCGTACGTACTGGGACGGCCGGACGGTGCGCAACCAGCTCGCCGGCCGGCTCACCCACCAGGGACCCGCGCCGTTCCGGCTGGAGGACCGGCCGGGACTGCTCAGGGTGCTGATGGTGGCCTGGAACAAGGCCTGCCGGCGGGACTTCGTCGCACAGCACGGCTTCACGTTCCCGCCGGGCTACTACGAGGACACCCCCTGGACCTTCCCGGTGCTGCTGACGGCGGAGTCGATCGCGACCCTGGACCGGGTGTGCGTCCACTACCGGCAGCGCCGGCAGGGCAGCATCCTCGGCACCACGAGCGATCGGCACTTCGACCTGTTCGAGCAGTACGAGCGGGTGTTCGCGTTCGTCGAGGAGCGGCCCGAACTGGCGCGGTGGCGGCCGGAGTTGTTCCGCCGCATGGTCGACCACTACGCGACGGTGTTCACCAGGCGGGGCCGGCTGCCGCGCGGCAGCCACGGCGCGTTCCTGCGCCGGGCCCGCGCGCACTACCGCCGCTACCGGGTCCCGGGCATCCGGATGCAGCCCCGGTCCGCCCTGGTCCGCTTCGGCCTGCACCGCACGTTCCGCGCGCTCCAGTTGGCCTCGGCCGCCCGCCGGCGCACGCTGAAGGCGGCGGTGAAGCTGGCCCGCGCCGTGCGCGCCGGCACGCTGCGGCTGCACTACCGGGTCCAGCTGCGGCTGCCGGTGCGCGCCGACCGGGCGGTGTTCGCCTCCGAAGCGGGGCGCGGCGACCCCGGCGCGCTGGAGGAGGCCGTCCGCGCCCTCGCCCCGCACATCCGCACCGCGTGGATCGTCCGCCCCGAGCACCAGCACACGCTGCCGCCCGGCCCACGCCGCATCCGGCCCGGCGGTGCCGCCTACTGGACGGCGCTGGCCCGTGCCAAGTACCTGGTCACCGACGCCGACGCGCTGGACCGGCGGCTGCGCAAGCGGCGCGGGCAGGTGGTGATCCAGACCCGGCGGGGCACCCCGCTGGGGCACATGGGGCTGGATCTGCTGGAGCGTCCGGCGGCGGCCCGTGACACCGACTTCGCCGCGCTGCTGCGGGGCGTGGACCAGTGGGACCACGTCCTGTCCGGCAACCGGCACTCGACGCTCGTCTGGGAGCGGGTCTTCCCGGGCCGCTACCGCACGCTGGAGTACGGGTCGCCGCGCAACGACGTCTTCCAGCGGGCGACCTCGGCGGACGTGAGCCGGCTGCGCGAGTCGCTGGGCATCCCGCGGGGCGCGGTGGCGATCCTGTACGCGCCGGCCTGCCGCGACCATCGGCGCACCCAGCGCCCGCTGCTGGACCTGGAGCGCGTCGTGCGCCGCCTCGGCCCGCGCTTCGTGATCCTGGCCCGGCCGCAGCCCGCTCACGACGGCCCCCTCGGCGCGGGCGCCCGGATCATCGACGTGGGTGATCACCCGAGCGTGGAGTCGCTCTGTCTGGCCTCGGACGCGCTGCTCACCGACTACGCGTCGCTGATGTTCGACTACGCCAACCTGGACCGGCCGGTCGTCGTGCACACCGAGGACTGGGAGGCGTACGAGGCCGCCCGTGGCGCCTACTTCGACCTGCGGTCCTTCCCGCCGGGCGCGGTCGCGCGCAGCGAGGACGAGCTGATCGACATCTTCGCGAGCGGCCACTGGTGCGGCTCGCGCTCGGCCCAGCTGCGGGCGGCGTTCCGGGAGCGGTTCTGCGCCTACGACGACGGGCGCGCCGCCGAGCGCGTCGTACGGCATGTGGTGCTGGGCGATGCCCCGCAGGCGCTGCCGCCGGTGGTGCCGCTCGCGAGGCGCAATCCGGTGCCGTCGGCGGGGGCACGGTCACCGCTCGCCACCGTGCCGCAACCTTCCGGCCATCTTCCCGTCACCGAGAGCCACTGAACACCGTTGGTCATTCCGGGAGTTCCCATGCCCCTCGGCTCGACGCGGCCCACCCCGAGCCGGCCGCCCACCTGGCGCCCGGCGGGCCGGCCCGGCCGCGTCCGCAAGAAGACAGAAAGAACAGAATGCCCCGCTTCAGCATCATCGTCCCGTCCCATGGGGTCGCCGGCCGGCTGTCCCAGGCGCTGGACTCGGTCCTCGGCCAGTCCTTCGGCGACCTGGAACTGATCCCGGTCTGCGACGCTCCCGACGCCCCGGCCGCCGAGGTGGCCGCCGGGTTCGCGGAGCGGGACTGCCGGGTGGCCCCGGTCGACTCGCCGCCGTCCGCCGGTCTGAGCGGGGCACGCAACGCCGGGCTGCGGGTGGCGACCGGCGCGTACGTGCTGTTCCTCGACGGCGACGACCTGTTGCTGCCGGGCGCGCTCGCCGCGCTGGACCAGCGGCTGAGCGAGACCGCCGGTGTGGACGTGCTGTACGTCGAGCACGAGCGCGTGCCCTGGTGGGAGGGCGAGCCGACGAACCCCGCCGCGCCGCTGCTGGCCCGCGCCCCGAAGGGCGCCTTCGCCCCCGCCGACCAGCCCGAGCTGACCGGCGTGCCGTTCCCGGCGTGGAGCGCGGTCTACCGCCGCGCCTTCCTCGTCGAGCACGAACTCACCTTTCCCGACAGCCACTTCACCGACCTCGGCTGGGGCGGGCTGACCACGCTCGCGGCCGGGCGGATCGCGGTGCTGCGCCGGGTGGTCGTACGGCACCGGCTGCGCCGGCAGGGCAGCCGGCTGAACCTGCCCGGGCCGCATCAGCACGCCCTGCTCGACCAGGTGGAGCTGGTACTGGCCCGGGCCGCCGAGCGCGCCCTGCCCGCCGTGCGCGCACGGGCGCTGTTCGGGCAGCTCTTCGCCCATGTGCTGAAGACCGCGTCCCGGCCGGAGCGGCTGCCCGGCGGGCACCGGGCGTTCTTCCGCCGCGCGGGCCGCCTCTACCGGCGCCACCGCCCGGCCGGTTTCCGGCCGCCGGGCGGCAGCCTGGGGGTGCAGCACCGGCTGCTGGCGGCGGGCGGGTACGGCGCGTTCCGGGCGCTGCGCGGTGCCAACCGGATGGCGTCCGGGGCGGCCGGGCGGCTGCCGCGCCCGCACATGCCGCGCACCCGGCTGCGCTACGCCCTGGACCTGCGCCGCCCGCTCGACCCCGACCTGGTCGTGTACTGCGCCTACTGGGGCCGCGGCTACGCCTGCAACCCGGCCGCGATCCACGCCAAGGCCCGCGAACTCGCCCCGCACCTGCGCGCGGTGTTCCTGGTCGAGACCGGCCAGGAACACACGATGCCCAAGGACGTGGAGTACGCGGTGATCGGCTCGCGCCGCTACTGGGAGGTGCTGGCCCGCGCCACGTACCTGGTCAACAACGCCAACTTCGCCGAGGGGATCGTCAAGCGGCCCGGCAGCGTGCATCTGCAGACCCAGCACGGCACCCCGCTGAAGACGATGGGCGTGGACCAGGCGCCGTACCCCGTGGTGGCCGCCCGGTCCGGCAGTTACACCAAGCTGCTCGGCCGGGTCGACCGGTGGGACTTCAACCTGTCCGCCAACCGTCACTCGACCCAGATGTGGGAGCGCGCCTTCCCCGGCTCGTACGAACAGCTGGAGTACGGCTATCCACGCAACGACGTCTACTGCACGGCCACCGGTGAGGACGTGGCGCGCGTCAGGCGGGAGTTGGGCGTCCCCGAGGGCAGGACCGCCGTGTTGTACGCGCCGACCCACCGCGACCACCACACCGGCTTCGAGCCCGGACTCGACCTGGAGGCCTTCTGCGAGGCGGCCGGCGAGGACGTCGTCGTGCTGCTGCGCGCCCACTACTTCTACGACCGGGGGCCCGTGAGGAGTTTCGGCCGGATCATCGACGTGACCGCGCACCGGTCCGCCGAGGACGTGTGTCTCGCCGCGGACGCGCTGGTCACCGACTACTCGTCCATCATGTTCGACTACGCCAACCTGGACCGCCCGATCGTCGTGTACGCCGACGACTGGGAGGTCTACCAAGAGACACGGGGCGTCTGTTTCGACCTGATGGCCGAGCCGCCGGGCCCGGTCGCCCGTACCCCCGAGGAGCTGGCCGGTGTCTTCCGCGACGGCTCGTACGCGGGCGCGGAGGCGGCGGCGCTGCGGGCCGCGTTCCGGGAACGGTTCTGCGCGTTCGACGACGGGCGGGCCGCCGAGCGGGTCGTCCGGCGGGTGCTGCTCGGCGAGCCGCCGCAGGCGCTGCCGCCGGTGATCCCGCTCGCGGACCGCGTCCCCGCCCCCGCCGGCGCGACCCTCGTGAGGAGCTGACCCGCCGTGCCCCGCTTCAGTGTGATCGTGCCCTGCTACCAGGTGCAGGGCTTTGTGCGCGAGTGCCTGGACTCGGTGCTGGCGCAGTCCTTCGGCGACGTCGAGCTGATCGCCGTGGACGACCGCTCCCCCGACGGCAGCGGCGCGATCCTCGACGAGTACGCCGAGCGGGACCCGCGGGTGCGGGTGCTGCACCTGCCGAAGAACGTGGGCCTCGGCCGGGCCCGCAACGCCGGGCTCGCGCACGCCACCGGCGACTACCTCTTCTTCCTGGACAGCGACGACACCCTCGCCCCGGGCGCGCTGCGTGCCGTTGCGGACCGGCTCGTGGAGGCGGCCGAACCGGACGTGCTCGTCTTCGACTACGCGCGCGCCTACTGGTGGGGCGGCACCCGGCGCAACGCCCTCGCGTCCCTGCTCGCCGAGGCCGGCCCGGAAACCTTCACGGCCGAGGAGTTCCCGCGGATCCTGGACCTGCTGATGGTGGTGTGGAACAAGGTCTACCGACGGGAGTTCGTGGCGGCGGAGGGCTTCGAGTTCCCGCCGGGCTACTACGAGGACACCCCCTGGACCTTCCCGGTCATGCTCAGCGCCCGGCGGATCGCCACCCTGGACCGGATCTGCGTGTACTACCGGCAGCGCAGGCAGGGCAACATCCTGTCCACGACCAGCCGCAAGCACTTCGACATCCACGCGCAGTACGACCGGGTCTTCGCGTTCGTGGCGGCACGGCCGCGGCTCGCGCCCTGGCTGCCGTATCTGCACCGCAAGATGGGCGAGCACTGCCTGGACATCCTGGCCAAGCCGGACCGGGTGCCGGCGGGTGACAAGGCCGAGTTCTTCCGGCACACGAAGGCGATGTTCCGCATCCACCGGCCCGCGGGCGCCCTGGTGGACGGCGAGGTCGCGGTGCTGGAGGGCTCCTGGCCGGTGTACCGGATGAGGCGGCAGGCGGCGCGGGCCGGGCGGGAGGCGGCACGGCGCGCCGGCGTGGTGCGCGCCGCGGCCGCCGCGCGGGCCCGCTCCGGCTGGGCGGCCGTGCACCGGCGCCGCCCGCTGGACCCGTGGCTCGTCGTGTACTCGGCCTCCTCGCACCGGGGCCTGCTGGGCGACCCGGCGGCCGTCTACGCCAAGGCCCGGCAGATCGCTCCGCGGTTGCGCGGGGTGTGGGTGGTGCGGGACGCGGAGACCGCCGCGCTGCTGCCGCCGGGTGTGGAACACGTGATCGTGGGCTCCCGGCGGTATCTGGAGGTCACCGCGCGCGCGAAGTTCTTCGTCAACGACGTCAACTGGCCCGGCACGCTGGTCAAACGGCCCGGCAGCGTGCACATCCACACCCATCAGGGCACCCCCCTGAAGTACCTGGGCGCCGATCTGCTGGACAAGCCGGGCGCCCGGCTCGGCTTCGACGTGCCGCAGATGCTGCGCCGGGCCGACCGCTGGGACCACAGCCTGGTCGCCAGCCGCCACTCCGAGCTGGTCTGGGAGCGGGCCTACCCGTGCCACTTCAGCTCGGCACGCACCGGGAGCCCGCGCAACGACGTCCTGGTGACCGGCGGCCCCAGCGACTTCCGCGCGCGGCACGGCATCCCGGCGGACCACACGGTCGTGCTGTACGCGCCGACCCGCCGTGACTACCGGCGCGACGGGCACGTCGACCGGTTCGACCCGGCCCGCCTCGCGGCCGATCTCGGCGCGGGGCACACCCTGGTGGTCCGGCTGCACCCGTCGCTGGCGAACGGTCCCGCGCGCGGGACGGGCCTGGCCGAGCTGGCCCGGCGCGGGATCGTCGTCGACGCGACCGACGAACCGCGCGTCGAGGACGTCCTGCTCGCGGCGGACGTGCTGGTCACCGACTACTCGTCGATCATGTTCGACTACGCGTGCCTGGACCGCCCGGTCGTCCTCCACGCCGACGACTGGCCCGCGTTCACCGCGAGCCGGGGCGCCTACCTCGACATCACCGCCGAACCGCCGGGCCATGTCGCGCACTCCTACCGGGAGCTGGTCCGGCTGTTCACCTCCGGCTGCTGGCAGGACGAGGAGTCGGCCCGGCTGCGGGCCCGGTTCCGGTCCCGGTTCTGCGAGTACGACGACGGCCGGGCGGCCGAGCGGGTCGTACGGACGCTGCTGCTGGGCGAGCCGATGCCGGAGCCGGACGCGGTGCGGATCCCGGGGCAGACGGCGGGGCGGGACGCGCTGGCGTCGGCGTAGGGGCCGTGTACGCGCGAGGGTGCCGGCCCCCGGGGAGGGGGACCGGCACCCTGAAGCGTCTTCTGGGGGGTTACTCGATGACGAGGTCGACCTCGATGTTGCCGCGGGTGGCGTTGGAGTAGGGGCAGACCTGGTGGGCCGTCTCGACCAGCTTGCGGCCGGTCGCCTCGTCCACGGTGTCGGGCAGCTCGACGCGCAGCGTCACCTTCAGCCCGAAGCCCTCGCCCTGCTTGCCGATGCCGACCTCGGCGGTCACGGCGGCGTCGCTGACGTCGACCTTCGCCTGGCGGCCCACGAGGCCGAGGGCGCTGCCGAAGCAGGCGGCGTAACCGGCGGCGAAGAGCTGCTCGGGGTTGGTGCCCTGGCCGTTGCCACCCATCTCCACCGGAATGGCGAGGGGGAGGTCGATCTTGGCGTCGGAGGAGACGGCACGGCCCTCGCGGCCGTGGGTGGCAGTGGCGACGGCGGTGTAGAGCGCGTCCATGAAGACCATCCCTTTACGAAGTCGGTGTTCCGGCGGCCCCTGTCCCGACCGCCTCACGACCACAAGTAGAGCACACAATTAAGTTGTGCACAATCAAATGGCCTGCAAGAGCTACCCTGGACGCATGACCGCCACGACCCGCACCGCCGAGAGCGACTGGCTCCGCCTGGACCGCCAGATCTGCTTCTCGCTGCACGCCGCGTCCCGCGCCTTCAACGGCGTCTACCGCGTGGTCCTCAAGGACCTCGGGCTCACCTACCCGCAGTACCTGGTGATGATGGTGCTGTGGGACCAGGGCGACCTGCCCGTCAAGGTGCTCGGTGAGCATCTGCGGCTCGACTCCGGCACGCTGTCCCCACTGGTCAAGCGGCTGGAAGCGGCGGGTCTGGTGCGCCGGGAGCGCAGCGCCGAGGACGAGCGCTCGGTGCGGGTACGACTCACCGGGGAGGGCACGGCGCTGCGCGAGCGGGCCCTGGAGGTACCGCGCCGCATCGTCGGCGCGACCGGCTTCGACCCGGCGGAGATCGCCGACCTGCGCGAACGGCTCGACCAGCTCACGACGGCACTGGACGAGGCGGCGGTGCGGGCGGTGCGGGACGCGGGCTAGCGGGACGACCCCCGGACGGCGGTACGGACGTAGAGCCGTACGGTCATCCCGCCCCGCACGATCGTCTCCCGCACGGTGAACTCGGTTTCCAGGACGGCGAGTTCGGCCCGCTCGGCGGCTTCGCGCGGACGCCGGCGCCCGGCGATCAGATCGCCGTCCGCCACGACCCACACCCGGTCCAGCAGCTCCATCCGCCGCCGTACCTCACGGGGCCCGGCCTCCCGCCCGTACAGCGTCCCGGACCCGGCCGCCCCCTCCACCAGCGCGACGTCCCGCGTCGCCCGGAAGGCGCCCGGATAGGCAAGGGCCGCATTCCGCTCGCTCGACGGCAGGAACACCACCGGAGCCCCGGGGGCCGACTCCCTCGCGACGACCCCGGACACGGCGGCGAGATCGTCGGGCCGGGTCGCGGGGTCACGGTCGGCCCGGAGGAGGGGGAGCTGGTGGACGAAGGAGAGGGCGATGGCGGCGACACCGGCGAGGGTGACGAGACGGGACTGCGGGAAAGGGGGCCTTTCCGGCCTGCCGTCGCGGTGCGCGCGGGCGTTCCGCAGGCGTCCGACCGCGCCCGCCGCCCGCTCGGCTCCCGCGGCCACCAGCAACGGCGCCCCGCTCAACGCGTACAGCACGTACCGGTCGACGAACAGCGGCGAGAACTGGGACGCCAGCATCAACACCACGGGCGGCACCAGGGTCAACGGCAACGCCAGCCCCGGAAGAGTGATTTCACTGCGCCGCCCCAGGATCCCCGCCACCCCGAGCACGGCAAGGCCCAGACACACCCCGTACACCCCCCAGCTCGGTCCCAGGAACCCCCGCAGCACCCCCTCCGCCGTAGCCGCCGTAGGCCTGCGCAGCCACGCCACCTGCGCCGCCTGCCCCCGCGACACGAGCACCATCGGCAGCAGCGAGACCACGACTGCGCCCGCCGCACACCCCCAGCCCCGCCACACCCGCGCCCCGGGCCGGGCCAGCGCCAGCGACACCGCGTGGGCGCACAGCAGCAGCACGGCGAACTCGTGCAGCCAGCAGGTCGCCCCGAGGACGGCGCCGTAGGCCCACCAGGAGCCCCCTTGCGCGGCCCGGACGAACAGCAGCGTGGCTCCGGTCGCACCGGCCGCCACGAGGGCGTAGGAGCGGCCCTCCTGGGCGTAGTGGCCGGCCATCGGGGCGACCGCGTAGAGCAGACCGGCCCACAGCCCGACACGCGGCCGGGCCAGCCGGGTGCCGAGCGCGGCGACCAGCGCGGCCGTCGCCGCCGCCGCGCACACCGACGGCAGCCGCAGCACGACCTCGCCGGGGTGGACGGCGAGGACGGCGTGCATGAGGAGGTAGTACAGGCCGTGCACGGCGTCGACGTCGTGCAGCAGCCGCCAGATCTGCGGCACCGTACGCCGCCCGACCTGGAAGGTGACGGCCTCGTCGCGCCACATCCCGCCCCGGTCGAGCCCCCAGAGCCCGACCGCGAGCATCACCAGCGCGGGCACCCACACAGCGGCCCGGCGGCGGGCCCGCGCCCGATGGTCCCCCGGCGCGCGGGGGGCCGCGCCGGCCGGTACGACGACTGTCGCTGCAGCCGCCCTGCGCGACTGCGGTGTCACAGGAAGCCCGACCATCACCACGGCCCGATCTTTTGCGATGAGACAACCCATTTCCGGTCATGACGGCGTATCGGCGTGGATACCCCATCCGTGCCGCTTAGGCTCCCATGCGATGAACCGTCTCCGTGCCAACTCCGGTCCGGTGCTTGCCGTCACCGCTCTCTGGCCGATCACCCGCGCCGTGATGCTGTGGCTGCTCGTCCACGACGCGTCCCCGCTGCTGGGCGGGGGCGCGGTGGACCGTGAGGTGTGGCGGCTCTACTTCCACTGGTACGGCGTCCTCGCGCACGGCGCCTTCCCGGCGCACGACACCCTGTGGCAGTACCCGCCGGGCGCGGGCACGGTGCTGCTGGCGCCGGGCCTGCTGCCGTGGCTGACGTACTTCCAGGCGTTCGTGGCGCTGACGCTGGCCGCGGACGCGCTGGTCATGGCGGCACTGGTCCGCGCGGGCACACGGCCCGGACGCAGCCTGCACGGCGCGGTCCTGTGGACCGCCGGCCTGCCGCTGCTGCTCCAGCTCCCGCTCGCCCGGTACGACGTGGAGGTCACCGCCCTCGCCGTGCTCTCCCTGCTGGCGATGGCGCGCTCCCCGCGCGCGGGTGGCGCGTTCGCGGCGCTGGGCGCGCTGGTGAAGGTGTGGCCCGCGCTGGTGCTGCTGGGCACGCCCCGGGGGCGGACGACGCGCGGGGCGTGGGCGTGGGCGGCGGCCACCGGGGCTCTCTCACTGGGCCTGCTGGCCGTGGTGTTCGACCATCCGCTGTCCTTCCTGCGGCAGCAGGGCGGACGCGGGGTGCAGATCGAGTCGCTGGGCGGTACGGCGCTGAACCTCGCGCGGCGCACCGGCTGGTCCGGCCGGGAGCGCTACCAGTACGGCTCCGTCGAGCTGGTCGGCCCGTACGTGCACACCGTCGCCACCGCCTTCCTCGCGCTGACGGTGGTCGCGTTCGCGCTGCTGGTGGTGTGGCGGGTGCGGGCGCGGCGCTGGACCGAGGCCACGCCGTTCGACGCGGCACTGAGCGCGGTGCTGCTGTTCACGGTGACCAGCCGGGTCATCAGCCCGCAGTACATGATCTGGCTGGTCGGCCTCGCCGCCGTGTGTCTGACCTCACGGCACACCAGCCAGCGGCCGGTCGCGGTGCTGGTCCTGGCCGCGACCGCGCTGAGCACCCTGGTGTTCCCGATGCACTACGGCGAGATCGTCGACGGCACCTGGACCGGATGTCTGCTGCTGGTGGCCCGCAACGGGATCCTGGCGGCCGCCGCCGTACTGTCCTTCACGCGGCTGCGGCGGGCGGCACGACCGATCGGAAAGAGCGCGCAAAGGCCGGAACCCCGACCTGATTCCGACCGTCTTCCGGACCGAGCCGTAAGCCTCTCTTAACCGAGTATTACCGTAAATTTTTACGCTCCGGCCCGTGGACCCCATGCGACCAGAACCGCAAGACACGCCCGACACGCCCGACACGGCAGTCCCGCCGGCCACGGTGGAGATAACCGACGCGCCCGATGCGACCGGCACGGTCGGCACCGCCGAGCCGCCGCGCCCGGCGCAGGTCGGTGTCGTCGTCATCGGCTACAACGACGCCGCCCATGTGGGCGACGCCGTACGCTCGGCGCTCGCGCAGGGGCCTGCGGTGGCCGAGGTCGTCGCCGTCGACGACTGCTCCACGGACGGCAGCGCCGAGCTGCTCGACCGGCTGGCCGCCGAGGAGCCCCGGCTGCGGGTGGTGCGCCGGGACGTGAACAGCGGCGGGTGCGGCAGCCCGCGCAACACCGGGATCGACGCGGTGACCACGCCGTACGTGATGTTCCTGGACAGCGACGACGTGCTGCCGCCCGGTGCGGTGGACGCGCTGCTGGCGGCGGCCACGGAGTCGCGCGCCCAGGTCGCGGCCGGGCTGTGCGTGCGCCGGGAGCTGCCCTCGGGGCGCGAGCAGCCCTGGCAGGCGCCCCTCTACACGGCGCACACGGTCCTCGCGCGCCCCGCCCAGCGCCTCCGGCTGGTCCACGACACGCTCTGCGTCAACAAGCTGTACCGCACCGACTTCCTGCGCGAGCACGGCATCCGCTTCCCCGAGGGCCGTTTCCACTACGAGGACATCGTCTTCACCGCGCGCGTGCTGGCCGCCGGCCCGCGCATGGCGCTCGTCCCGGACCGCGTCTACGTGTGGCACGTACGCCGCTCCGCCGAACGGCTGTCGATCTCGCTGGACCGGGAGCGCGTCGAGAACTGGCAGGCGCGCACCGAGGCCTGCGCGCAGGCGTACGAGATCCTGCTGGGCGCCGGGCAGAAGGAGCTGGCGCGGGCGGCGCGGGCCAAGTTCCTCGACCACGACGTGCGGATGTACGTGCGCGAGCTGGGGTTGCGCGACGTGCACTACCGGCGCGCGTGGTGGACGCACACCCAGGAATACCTGGCGCGCTACGACGCCGCCGACTGGGAACTGAACCCGGGCGCGCCGGGCCGCGTGATCGCGCGGGTCGTCCTGGAGTCGCCCGAGCCCCGCGACCTGGCCCGGCTGCGTGAGCTGGCCGCGCGCCCGGCGCGGCTGCTGCCGCCGTACGCCCGGGACGCCGACGGCGTCCCCGTCTGGTCCGCCGACCTCCCCCAGGTCACGCTGGCGCCGTTCCTGACCCGCCCCAGCGGGACCCTCCCGGTCACCGTGGACGCGGAACTGCACCCACGCGCGCGTGGCGCGCAGGTACGCCTGCGGCTGCACGAGATGTACGGCAGGGTGGCCGAGGCGGGCCCGCGCGAGGTGGACGTCGAGTGGACGGCGCGCGAGGACGAGCACGTGCGCAGGCGCACGACGGTCCCGCTCACGCCCTTCGGCGCGGACACGGACTCGGGCGCGGACTCGGGCGCGAACACGGACGCGGCAGGCTGGACGGCCGAGGTCCCCGTCGATCTGGCCGCGCTCGGCGCGGGCACCTGGGACCTGCGGCTGACCGTGCACTTCGCGGACGGCACGCAGCGGGTGGTCACGGCGCACGCCTTGACGGGCGCCGGCCGGCTGCGCCGGCGCGCCGTTCTGAGCGCCCGGCACGGTGTGCTGCTGGTCCAGCCGTACGCGACGCACTCCGGCGCGCTGGCCCTGCGGATGGCGAGCGGCGCACGCGGGGTGGTGCGGGTGGCCCGCGGGCGCCTCAAGCGCCTGCTGCGGTAGTGCACGCGCGCGTGCCGCTTCCCGCCCGCCGCGCGCCTGCCGCTTCGCGGGCGCTCCACACCTGCTGATTCACTGAGACACGCCCGCTGCTCCACCGAGCGGTTCCACGGGCCGACCGACAAGAGGACGACCGCAATGACCTGGCTGATCACCGGCGGTGCCGGATACATCGGGGCACACGTCGTACGAGCGATGACCGAGGCGGGAGAGCGCACGGTCGTGTACGACGACCTGTCCACGGGCATCGCCGAGCGCGTGCCGGCGGAGGTCCCGCTGGTGCGGGGCTCCACGCTGGACGCGGAGACGCTGGCCCGCACCCTCGCCGAGCACGAGATCACCGGAGTCGTGCACCTCGCGGCGAAGAAGCAGGTGGGCGAGTCGGTGGACCGCCCGCTGCACTACTACCGGGAGAACGTGGAGGGCCTGCGGGTCCTGCTGGAGGCGGTCACCGCCGCCGAGGTCCCGTCCTTCCTCTTCTCCTCCTCGGCGGCCGTCTACGGCATGCCCGACGTCGACCTGGTGACGGAGGAGACCCCCTGCGTCCCGCTGTCCCCCTACGGCGAGACGAAGCTGGCCGGCGAGTGGCTGGTGCGCGCGACGGGCCGGGCGAGCGGCCTGTCCACGGCCTCGCTCCGCTACTTCAACGTGGCGGGCGCGGCCACCCCCGAACTCGCCGACACCGGTGTGTTCAACCTGATCCCCATGGTCTTCGAGAAGCTCACCGAGGGCGCGCCGCCGCGTATCTTCGGCGACGACTACCCCACGCCCGACGGCACCTGTGTGCGCGACTACATCCACGTGGTCGACCTGGCCGAGGCGCATGTGGCGGTCGCCCGGGCCCTGCGCTCGACCCCCGGCACGGACCTGACCGTGAACATCGGCCGCGGCGAGGGCGTCTCCGTCCGCGAGATGATCGACCGCATCAACGCGGTCACCGGCTACGACCGCCCTCCGACGGTCACCCCGCGCCGCCCCGGCGACCCCGCCCGCGTCGTCGCCTCGGCGGAGCGCATCGCCGTCGAACTGGGCTGGCAGGCCAAGTACGACGTCCACGACATGATCACCTCGGCCTGGGAGGGCTGGGTACGGCTGCATCCGGCGGCAGCCCGGTCGTAGGCTGCGCCGATGGACGTTCCGGGAGTGCGTGAGCGCGCCCTCGGCGCCGTACTCGGCTCTGCCGTGGGCGACGCCCTCGGAGCACCCTTCGAGTTCGGCCCCGAGGGCGCCTTCTCCGCCCGCTTCCCGCGCTCCGGGCACGGCGGCGAGATGTGCGGGGGCGGCGGCTGGGAGCCGGGCGAGGCGACCGACGACACGCAGATGGCGGTCCTGACCGGCGAGTCCCTGCTGGCCTGCGGCGGCCTGGACCTGCCGGACGTGTTCCACCGCTTGAGGCGCTGGGCGGCGGCCGACCCCAAGGACATCGGCCTCCAGACGGAGGCGGTCCTGACCGGCGGCGCCCCCTGGGACACGGCGGCCGCACTCCATTTCCGGGTCAGTCAACGGGCGGCGGGCAACGGCGCGCTGATGCGAGCGGCCCCTTCGGCGGTGCGCTTCGCCCGCCATGGCCGCGAGACCACGATGACCGCCGCCCGCCGCCTCTCCGCCCTCACCCACGGTGACCCGGCGGCCTGGGAGGGCACGGCCGTGCTGCACGAGCTGATCCGCGTCGCCCTGACCGGCACGGACCCTCTCAGCGCCGTCCCGGCCACCCTGAGCGCACTCCGCCCCGCCCACCGGCAGCGCTACACGACGGTCCTCGCCCCCGACTGGCACCCCGACCGGGCCACCGAGTTCAACGGCGCGGTCTGGCCGTGCCTGGGCTCGGCGGTGTGGGCCCTGCGGACCACGGGGTCGTACGAGGAGGCGGTGCGCACGGCGATCGACCTCGGCGGCGACACGGACACGGTCGCCGCGGTCACGGGGGCGCTGGCGGGCGCGGTGTACGGCCTGCGCGCCGTACCAGCGCGCTGGACCGAGCCGCTGCACGTGCCGCTGCCGGGGTTCGACGGGCGGGTGCTGCGCGCGCCGGACCTGATCGAACTGGCCGAGGGGCTCCTCACTCCGTAAGGGGCATGGCCGCGGCGCCGGATCCCGGCGCCGCGGCCCCCTTACAGCGCCTTCAGCGCCCCCGCCGTGGCCCGGGCCAGCTTCTCCAGGTACCCCTTCGGCAGCTTGGGGGACCTGATCACCACCGCTCGCCAGTACAGGGGGCCGGAGATCAGATCCAGGGCCAGGTCCGGGTCCAGGGCCGCGCGGACCTCTCCCCGCGCCTCCGCCGCTGCCACGATCTTGCTGGCCACGCCCTCCTGACCGTCCCGCAGGGCCTTCTGGAAGGCCTCGGCGATGTCGGGGTTGCGGGCCGCCTCGGCCTGGAGGTCGGGGATGATCTGCGAGGCGACGGGGTGGCGCAGGGCTCGTGAGGTGACCTCGTAGAGGAGGCGCAGGTCGCCCTCCAGGGAACCCGTGTCGGGGACCGGCAGGCCCAGGACCGCCATCGCGGAGACGACGTCCAGCACCAGGTGCAGCTTGGAACGCCACCGGCGGTACACCGCGGTCTTGCCGACTCCGGCCCGGCGCGCGATGCCCTCGATGGACATCCGGGCGTAGCCCACCGCCGCGAGTTCCTCGAAGACCGCCCCCCGGATGGCCTCGGTCACGTCCTCCCGGAGCACGGCGGCCCCGGCCGGAGCCCTGCGCCGCTCACGCTTCGGGGCCTCGTCGGCGTTCGTCGTCATGACTCACAGCATAGGGCGTTACGACGAAACGGTTGCGTTCCGACGTCGATTGGTTCTACGCTCACGTTGCGACGATACGGTCCCGTCCCGACGTAAGAGAACGTGAAGAGAAGCGTAAGGAAACGTCGGACGACGGCCTCCGACGTGCCCCGGCCGTCCGCCGGACGCGCATTCCCCCTCCCCCGAGCGAAAGCAGCGGATGTGAGCCAGGTCCTCGACACACCGCCCCCTACCCAGGTCCCGGACGACGACCTCTCGGCACTGGCCGCCCGGCACGGCCTGACGGTCAGCGGCGCCCGCCCCACCCTGCCCGAGTACGTCCGCCAGCTGTGGGCCCGGCGTCACTTCATCACCGCCTTCGCCACCGCCAAGCTCACCGCGCAGTACAGCGAGGCGAAGCTCGGCCAGATCTGGCAGGTCATGACCCCGCTGCTGAACGCGGCGGTCTACTACTTCATCTTCGGTGTCCTGCTCGGCACCAAGAAGGGTGTCCCGGACTACATCCCGTTCCTGGTCACCGGCGTGTTCGTGTGGACGTTCACGCAGAGCTCGATCCAGGTCGGCACCCGGGCGATCTCCGGCAACCTCGGCCTGGTGCGCGCCCTGCACTTCCCGCGCGCCGCCCTGCCGATCTCCTTCTGCATCCAGCAGCTCCAGCAGCTGCTGTTCTCGATGGCCGCGCTGGTCGTCATCCTGCTCTGCTTCGGCCTGCCGATCTCCGCGTCCTGGCTGCTGGTGATCCCGGCGCTGGTCCTCCAGTTCGTGTTCAACGCGGGCATGTCGATGATCATGGCCCGGATGGGCGCCAAGACCCCCGACATCGCCCAGCTGATGCCGTTCATCCTGCGCACCTGGATGTACATGTCCGGCGTGATGTGGAGCATCAGCAAGCTCACCAAGAGCGACCACCTCCCGCACGTCGTCACCACCCTGCTGGAGGCCAACCCGGCCGCGGTCTACATCGACCTCATGCGGTACGCCCTGATCAAGAGCTTCCACGCCAAGCAGCTGCCCCCGCACGTGTGGCCCACGGCGATCGGCTGGGCCCTGGTCATCGGCGTCGGCGGCTTCATCTACTTCTGGAAGGCTGAGGAGAAGTACGGCCGTGGCTGAGCACACTCCCGAGAACCCCGAGTTCCTCGACGACTCCGAGACCGAGACCCCCGAGGCGCGCGAGATGCGCGAGAGGTACGAGCGCCTCGCGAAGGCCAAGACGGTCCCCACCATCGTCGTCGACAACGTCGACATCGTGTACCGCGTCCACGGCACCGGTTCCGGCCGCGGATCCGCCACCGCCGCCCTCAACCGCATCCTGCGCCGCGAGCAGGCCGAGAAGGCGGCCGGCGTGCGCAAGGTGCACGCGGTGAAGAAGGTGTCGTTCGTCGCCTACAAGGGTGAGGCGGTCGGCCTGATCGGCACCAACGGCTCCGGCAAGTCGACCCTGCTCAAGGCGATCGCCGGCGTGCTCCCGGTGGAGAACGGCCAGATCTACACCAACGGCCAGCCCTCCCTGCTCGGCGTCAACGCGGCCCTGATGAACGACCTCACCGGCGAGCGGAACGTCTGGCTCGGCGGCCTCGCCATGGGCATGTCCCGCGAGGAGGTGAGGGAGCGATATCAAGACATCGTCGACTTCTCCGGGATCAACGAGAAGGGCGACTTCATCACCCTTCCGATGCGGACCTACTCCTCCGGTATGGCCGCCCGGCTGCGCTTCTCCATCGCGGCCGCCAAGGACCACGACGTCCTGCTGATCGACGAGGCGCTCGCCACCGGCGACCGCAGGTTCCAGATGCGCTCCGAGGACCGGATCCGCGAGCTGCGCGAGAAGGCGGGCACCGTCTTCCTGGTCAGTCACAACAACAAGTCGATCCGCGACACCTGCGAGCGGACCATCTGGCTGGAACGCGGCGAGCTGCGCATGGACGGACCGACCGAGGACGTCATGAAGGAGTACGAGGCCTTCAGCGGCGAGAAGACCGCCAAGAAGAAGGCGGCCTGACCGCCAGGTAAGCGGTCTGCAAGAACGATTGTAAGAAGGCGGCCGAAAAGTTACGGGGAGCGAAACCCCAGGCCACAGAAGTTCGTCTACCTCAGTAGGCCGCCTCTCTTACTCCAAGCGTGGTTATCCCTTTCATCCGCTTAGTGACAGTATGTTATGAAGGGTGGCCAAACCGACGATCCAAAGGAGTCTCCCGCGATGCCCCAACTCAGCGTCATCGTCTACGGACCGAACGCACAGGGGCACCTGACAGAGCTGCTGGACTCCGTGGAAGCCCACCCCCTCACCGACGCGGAGATCATCGTCGCCGCCGTCGGTGACTGGGCGCGCGAGACGGCCGAGGGCCACTCCCCCGAGACGATCGTCGTCCCCCTGCCGGAGGACACCGGTGACGCGGCGGCCCGGGCGGCCGGCGCCGCCCGCGCGAGCGGCCGCTGGCTGCACTTCGTGCACGCCAAGGACAGCCTGCCGGCCGGCGCCCCGCGGCTGATCGCCGAGCGCACCGCCGAGCTGGACGCCGAGACCGGCGCCACCGGCACCGCGGTCGACGTGCTCCTCTTCGACCACGTCACCACCACCTGGCAGACCGCCGCCCGGCCCTCCCGCGACGGCCGCCTCCTCGCCGCCGTCGGCCGTGAGAGCCTCGCCCTGAACGAGTCCGCCGACCTGCTGCGCCTCACCCCGATCCTCGGCAACCGCGCCCTGCGCGCCGACTTCTGGCGGGCGCACGAGGAGCGGCTCACCACCGGCGACGAGCCGCACGCCGCGCACGCCACCCTGCTGCACGCCGGCCACGTCGCCTGCCTGAACCAGGCGGCGTACGAGAACCGCGAGCTGCGCCCCGAGAGCCTGCCGCCGCTCGACCCCGAGGCCCGCTTCGCGCTCATCGAGCGCTACGAGTCGCTGCTCGCGCTCACCAAGGACCACCGCGCCACCCGCGCGGTGCTGTACGACCTGATGATGCGCGACCTGGTGCGCACCTTCGCCGGCGAGAACCTGCCCGACGCCGTCGCGCGCGAGTTCTTCCGCCGCGCCTCCCTCGCCGCCGTCCGCTGGCGCCCCGAGAACCACGAGCGCCCGGCCGGTGTGGAGGGCGTACGGCACGCCCTGCTGGAGGAGGGCGCGTACACCAAGTACCGCGCGTTCCAGGCCGTCAACCGCAGCCGCCGCGCCGCCAAGAAGGCCGTACGCACCCGTAAGCGCCAGGTCGGCGCCCAGCTCCGCGACCAGCAGTACCGCCGCGCCCTGAGCCGCCCGGTCAACCCCCATCTGGCCGTGTTCGCCGCCTACTGGGAGCGCGGAGTGGCCTGCAACCCGGCCGCGATCGCCGCCAAGATGGCCGAGCTCGCCCCGCACATCCACCAGGTGTGGGTGGTGAGCAAGGAGAACCTGTCCCTGCTGCCGCCCGGCACCGACCACGTGATCCCCGGCACCCGCCGCTACTGGGAGATCCTGGCCACCGCCAAGTACCTGGTGAACAACGTCAACTTCCCCAACGCGGTCGTCAAGCGCCCCGACGCGATCCACCTCCAGACCCACCACGGCACCCCGCTCAAGCGCATGGGCCTGGACCAGATGGAGCACCCGGCCGCCGCCAAGGGCCTGGACTTCAACGCCCTGCTGGGCCGCATCGACAAGTGGGACTACAGCGTCAGCGCCAACAGCCACTCGACCCGCATGTGGGAGCGCGCCTACCCGGCCCGCTACACCTCGCTGGACTACGGCTACCCGCGCAACGACGTCTTCTACACGGCCACCGCCGAGGACGTCCGCGCCGCCCGCCGCCGCCTCGGCATCGCGCCCGGCAAGAAGGCCGTCCTGTACGCCCCCACCCACCGTGACTACGAGGCCGGCTTCACCCCGCGCCTGGACCTCGCCGAACTCGCCGACCGCCTCGGCGAGGACACGGTCCTGCTGGTCCGCGCCCATTACTTCTACGGCGGCGCCGCCTCCCCGCTCACCGGGCTGCGCCGCTCCGGACGGATCATCGACGTCTCCTCCTACGACCCCGTCGAGGAGCTGTGCCTGGCCGCCGACGCGCTGGTCACGGACTACTCGTCGATCATGTTCGACTACGCCAACCTGAACCGCCCGATCGTCGTCTACGCCGACGACTGGGAGACGTACCGGACCACCCGTGGCGTCTACTTCGATCTGATGGAAGAGCACCCCGGCCAGGTCGCGCGCACCCAGGAGGAGCTGACGGAGATCTTCGTCTCCGGCGCCTGGCGCGACGAGAGCGCGGCGAAGGCACGCGCCGCGTTCCGCCGCCGGTTCTGCGAGTACGACGACGGCCGCGCCGCCGAACGGGTCGTACGCCGGGTGTTCCTCGGCGAGCCGGAGGAGTCCCTGCCCCCGGTGCTCCCGATCGAGGAACGCACCCCCGCCCCGACCCCCGAGGAGGCCTCGGCATGACGACCACGACCTCGACCCCTGACGTCACGGTCACGGTCATCGTCTTCAACGACGCGGAGCGCCTGCCCCGGGCCGTGGAGTCGCTGCGCGCGCAGACGCACGCGAACATCGAGATCATCATCAGCGACGACCACTCCACCGACGACACGCCCGCGGTGGCGCGCCGGCTGGAGGCGCAGGACGAGCGCGTCCGCTACCTCCGGCTGCCGGAGAACAGCGGCGGCTGCAGCGCCCCGCGCAACCGGGCCATCGACATCGCCCGGGCGCCGTATCTGATGTTCCTCGACAGCGACGACGAACTCCCGCCCCGCGCCGTGGAGTTGCTGCTCGCCGCGCACCGCGAGCGCGAGGTCGACTTCACCATGGGCGCGGTCCGCCGGGTGCGCGTGGACAACGGCAAGCGTTCGACGTGGATGCCGCACGTGGTGACCGAGAAGCGCACGGTCGAGGGCATCGAGCAGGACCCGCGCCTGCTGTTCGAGCACCTGTCGACCAGCAAGATGTACGCGCGCTCCTTCCTGGACCGGCACGACCTGCGGTTCCCCGAGGGCATCCACTACGAGGACCAGCTGTTCTCGGCCCAGGCCTACTGCCTGGCCCAGGCGTTCACGATCATCCCGGACCCGGTGTACGTCTGGTACATCGACCCGTACGCGGCGGCCGCCTCGGCGTCCATCTCCAACCAGCGGCACAAGGTCACCAACGTCCGCGACCGCGTCTACGTGCAGACGCTGATCGACGAGTTCCTGGTGGAGAGCGGGCACGCGGTCCTGCGCGAGGACAAGGACTACAAGTTCCTCAAGCACGACTTCCGGATGTACGCCGGTGACCTGCCCTTCCGGGACGAGGAGTGGATGCGCTCCTTCGCCGAGATCATGAACCCGTACCTGGACACGCTGGCCGACGGTGCCTTCACCCGGCTGCCGCGTCCGGAGCGGGTGGTGCTGGAGCTGCTGCGGGACGGCCGCCTGGCCGACGCCCAGCTCGCGGCCCGCGGCCTCGGCGACCGGGTGGCACCGCGCCAGGTGACGGCCGACGCGTCGGGTGTCCCGTACTGGGGCGACACGGTTCCCGCGTCGGACCGCGCCCGCCGCGAACTGGACCTCTCCGACCTCGAGTTGGACACGCGCCCGTTCCCGAGCGCGCAGTTCCGCCACGAGATCACAGAACTGACGCGCGGCCGGGGTGCCACGCTGACGCTCTCGATCCGCACCTACGACCCGGGCCTGCGCCTGCCGGTCGGCCCGCAGCGCGCGAGCCTGCTGCTGTCGCCCGGCAACCGCCGGATGACGGTCCCGTTCCGTCTCGACCCCGTCAGCCCGGGCTTCTTCGAGGGCACGGTCCACCTGGACCTGTCGGCCGCGCCCCTCCCCTTCCAGGGCTTCGAGGGCATCCGGCACCCCCAGGTCCGCCTCCAGCAGCAGGGCCTGGCCCACTCGGGCGTCCTGCTGGCCCCGCTGGACTTCACGGCGGTCACGGCCCGCGTCGACTACCGCTCCGGCGCGACCCCGCACGAGGTCACGCTGGAGCCGGAGGGCCGCAACCCCGGCCGTCTGCAGATCCGCTGGCGCCCGGTGGGAGTGACGGCCAAGGTGATCCGTCCGGTCATCAAGAAGGTGGCGCGGCCCAAGGTCCGTAAGGCGGCGAAGCTGCTGTCGAGCGTGCTGCGGTAGCTGTTTCAGCGCCGAACGCCTGAATGCCGAAGGGGCGCGGGGAAGTTCCCCGCGCCCCTTCGGCATTCAGGCGTTCGTGGCTCAGCCCACCACCCGGTACAGGACCTGGTCCCCCGGACCCGTCGTCACCCTCTTCAGCCCCGGGCCCGCCAGGCTCTTCGCCCCGACGACCCACCGCACCTTGTACTTCCGCAGGATCGCCTGCCGTTCGGCGGCGGACGTGTCCGTGGCGAAGTAGTGCGACACCGCCGCGTCCCGCTGCTTCTCGTCCGGCAGGAAGAAGTCGGGATAGCCGGGCGTCACGGTGTACGGCCCGTACGCGGGGATCTGCCGCGCCGGGAACGTCTGTGCCATCACTACGTCGCCGTACTTCGCCCACGGCGTGATCCAGTGGTAGCCCACCCACGGCGTGTGGTACTTGTCCGCGACCGGCGCCGGCAGCGAGCTCTTGGGGATCACATAGCCGAGCGTGCCGGCCTGCGTCCACGCCCCCACGGCCAGTACGGCGCCGAGCACGCACGCCCAACCTGTCCGGACCGCCCGCCGCCCCGCCGTCACGGCCTCCAGCGCGGCCGCGAGCTGGGCCGGGATCAGCGCGGCGGGCAGCGCGCGGCCCCAGGAGTAGTGGCCGGTCAGCCCGCCCGCGGCGAACATCAGCGCGCCCAGGGCGAAGAACAGGACGAGCGGGTCCCAGCGGTCGCGCCGCAAGCGCAGGACGAGGGCCGCCACGCCCAGCAGGACGAAGCCGAAGTGCCCGGCCAGGTGCTCGTAGAGCGGCTTGTGGATGGCCTCCAGATCCGCGCCCGCCGAGAAGAGGGAGAAGAAGTCGTAGTACGGCCACAGGCCCAGCAGCAGCATGCCGAGCGCCAGCGCGGCGGCCAGTCGCAGCAGTACCGGGCGGGAGGGCCGGGCCGCGATCACCATGGCCAGCGCGCCCAGGGACGAGACGACTCCGGTGAACTGGTGGCTGAGCAGGATCACGGCCCAGAGCAGGCCCAACGCCGCCCAGCGCACCCATGCCACCGGCTCGCTCGCACGCAGCGCGCGCGTCAGCCACGCCCAGAAGTGGAAGGTGAGGCCGATCGCGAACACGCTCGGGTACGACACCGTCAGCGCCAGCGAGTTCAGGCCCACGAAGCCGGACCAGTTGAACAGCACCGGGCCCCACAGGAAGACCAGGCTCAGCAGCGCGAGGGCGGGCGCCGCACGATGGGCGCTGAGGGTACGGACGTACCGCCACACGCCCGTGACCAGCAGCCCGAGTCCGACGAGCGCGCCGGCGCGCAGGATCACGAACACCGACAGACCGGTGAGCTTGGCGAGGCAGCCGAGCAGCAGCATCCACGGCGAGTAGTACGGGCTCGGCGTGTCCGCGTCGACCAGCGGGTTGCCGGGATGCAGCAGGTTGTGGCGCAGCCGCTCGATGGTGGCCGCGTGCATGCCGAGGTCGCCCGCCCACGGCAGACGGACGACCACCGCGAGCAGCAGTACGACGACGAGTGCGGCGACGGCCTGCGGCAGTATCCGCCCGGCCCGCGCGGTGGTGCGGTGCGGCGGCGTCGTACGCCTCACCGGCTCGGTGTCAGACGGTGCGGCGTGCATCCTGCTGAAATACCCATGTGCGATAGACGACAAAACGGAAGGCGGAAGCGATCACGATCGAGAGCGCCTTCGCCAGATTCGACTCGATCACGCTGTGCAGACCGAGTCCGTGGTAACCGATCCAGAACAGGCCGATTTCCATGACGACCCCGAGGCCGCTGAAGACGAAGAACAGGGCGATCTGCCGGCGGGTGCGCGAGGCCCGGTCACGATAGGCGAAATAGCGGAAGCCGGCGTAATTGGCCGACATCGCGATACAGCTGGCCAGGACCGTCGCGGTCATCGCCTGCCAACCCAGGCCGTGCAGCAGCAGGTTGAAGACCGCGAAATTGACGAGGACGCCGCTGCCACCGACGATCCCGAATTTCACGACCTCCAGTACGACGCGCGTGACGGGCCGGGCCGCCGGTGCCGGCGCGGGAGGCGCCGGGCGGGTCTCGAGGTTCACTGTCACGCGCTCGACCCTAGCCCAACCATACCGATTAGCAGGAAACGGTAAATTCGCTGCACAAGTTTTCTTAAGGGTCAGCAAGAAACGCGACGCCCCGGGCCGCTGGGTGCCCGGGGCGTCTTCAGTGCCGTAACGGCCCTACGGATCTTACGAATGCGTACGCAGCAGCGTCCGCATCGTACGCATCGCCACCGACAGGTTGGCGAGGTCGAAGGAGTCCGAGCTGCGGATCTCCTCCAGGGTGGCGCGCGCCCGGCCGAGGATGGGCGCGTTCTTCTGCTCCCACGCCTTGAAGCGCTGCTCGGGCGTCGACGTGCCATTGCCGGTCACGAGGATGTCCGAGGTGAGCGCCGCGTGCGCCGCGTACAGGTCCTCGCGGATGGAGGCGCGGGCCATGGACTGCCAGCGGTCTGCGCGGGGCAGCTCGATGATGCGGTCCATCAGCTGGGTGATGTTCAGCCGGTCGGCGAGGTCGTAGTAGACCTCGGCGACGTCGAGCGGCTCCTTGCCGGTGCGGTCGGCCACCGAGACGATGTCCAGCGCCGGGAAGGCGGAGGAGAAACCGGCCACGCGCGTGGCGATCTCGTCCGGGACGCCGGCCTCGGACAGCTCGTCGTACACGTGCTGGTACCAGTCCAGGTCCGCGCCGCGCAGCAGCTTCGGCAGCTCCTGCCAGACGCGCTCGACCCGCTCGGCGAAGAACTCGACCGTCTCGGCGAGCTGGAGCGGCTGCGGCCGGTTGTTGAGCAGCCAGCGCGTGCCGCGCTCGACCAGCCGGCGCGAGTGCAGCCGGATCCGGGTCTGGACGGCCGCGTCGACCTTGTTGTCCAGCTCCTCCACCGCGTCCCACACCGGCGCCGAGCGGAAGATCGCGCGGGCCGCGGTCTGCGCCCGGACGATCTCCTCCAGGGAGGCGCCGGTCTCCTCGCGCAGCCGGTGCAGATACGTTGTACCGCCCGTGTTGACCGTGTCGTTGACCAGCACGGTCGTGGTGATCTCGCGGCGCAGCGGGTGGTTGTCGATGGCGTCGGCGAACCGCTCGCGCAGCGCCGTCGGGAAGTACGCGTGCAGCAGGCCGCGCAGGTACGGGTCGTCGGGCAGCGAGGTGTGCAGCAGCTCCTCGGCGACCGTGATCTTCGTGTACGCCAGCACGACCGCGGTCTCCGGGCCGGTCAGACCCTGACCCTGGCCCAGGCGCTCACGGATCTGGCGGTCGGTGGGCAGGAACTCCAGCGCCCGGTCCAGATGGCCCTCGCGCACCAGGTGGCGGACGAACCGCTGCTGGGCGTGGAGCATGGCGTTCGCCTGGAACAGCGCGTTGGCCAGAGCCGTGTTCTGCGCGTAGTTGTTGCGCAGCACCAGCGCGCCGACCTCGTCGGTCATCTGGGCGAGCAGCTTGTTGCGCTGCTTGACGGTCATGTCGCCGTCCCCGACCAGGCCGTTCAGCAGGATCTTGATGTTCACCTCGTGGTCGGAGGTGTCCACCCCGGCGCTGTTGTCGATCGCGTCGGTGTTGATCTTGCCGGCGTGCAGGGCGAACTCGATCCGGCCGAGCTGGGTCAGGCCCAGGTTGCCGCCCTCGCCGACGACCTTGACCCTGAGGTCCTTGCCGTCGACGCGGATGGCGTCGTTGGCCTTGTCGCCGACGTCGGCGTTGGACTCGCCCGACGACTTCACGTACGTGCCGATGCCGCCGTTCCACAACAGGTCGACCGGCGCGTGCAGGATCGCCTTCATCAGGTCGGCCGGGGTCATCTTGGTGACCTTGTCCTCGATACCGAGGGCCTCGCGGACGTGGGCGTTGATCGGGATCGACTTGGCGCTGCGCGGGAAGATCCCGCCGCCCGCCGACAGCAGCTCGGTGTTGTAGTCGGCCCAGGAGGAGCGGGGCAGCTCGAACAGACGGCGGCGCTCGGCGTACGACGTCTCCGCGTCCGGGGTCGGGTCGATGACGATGTGCCGGTGGTCGAAGGCGGCGACCAGGCGGATGTGCTCGGAGAGCAGCATGCCGTTGCCGAACACGTCACCGGACATGTCACCGATGCCGACGACCGTGAAGTCCTCGGTCTGCGTGTCCACGCCCAGCTCGCGGAAGTGCCGCTTCACGGACTCCCAGGCACCGCGCGCGGTGATGCCCATGCCCTTGTGGTCGTAGCCCGCGCTGCCGCCCGAGGCGAAGGCGTCGCCCAGCCAGAAGTTGTACTTCTCGGCGACCCCGTTGGCGATGTCCGAGAAGGTCGCGGTGCCCTTGTCGGCGGCGACCACCAGGTAGGTGTCGTCTCCGTCGTGCCGGACGACGTCCTGCGGCGGCACGACCTCGCCGGCGACCATGTTGTCGGTGATGTCGAGCAGCGCCGAGATGAACGTCTTGTAGCTGGCGATGCCCTCGGCGAGCCACGCGTCGCGGTCCTTGGCCGGGTCCGGCAACTGCTTGGCGACGAAGCCGCCCTTGGCGCCGACCGGCACGATGACGGTGTTCTTCACCATCTGCGCCTTGACCAGGCCGAGGATCTCGGTACGGAAGTCCTCACGCCGGTCGGACCAGCGCAGACCGCCGCGCGCGACCTTGCCGAAGCGCAGGTGCACACCCTCGACGCGCGGCGAGTACACCCAGATCTCGTACGCGGGGCGCGGCGCGGGCAGGTCCGGGATGGCCTGCGGGTCGAACTTCATGGAGACGTAGTCGTGCGGCGTGCCGTCGACCTTCTCCTGGAAGAAGTTGGTGCGCAGGGTCGCCTTGATGACGGTCAGGAAGGACCGCAGGATCCGGTCCTCGTCCAGGCTCGCCACCTGGTCCAGGGCGGCGTCCAGCTCCTCCAGCAGGGCGTCCGTGATCTCCAGTCCGGCCTTCTGCCGCTCCGGGGACATCCGGGCCTCGAACAGCGAGACGAGCAGCCGGGTGGTGTGGACGTTGTTGCGGAGGGTGTCCTCCATGTAGTCCTGCGAGAAGGTCGAACCGGCCTGCCGCAGGTACTTGGCGTAGGCGCGCAGCACCATCGCCTGCCGCCAGGACAGCCCGGCGCTCAGCACGAGGGCGTTGAAGCCGTCGTTCTCCGCCTTGCCGGTCCAGGTGGCGGCGAAGGCCTCCTGGAAGCGCTCGCGGGCGTCGTCGCCGAGGTACTCCCCGCCGCCGTTGACCGACTTCGGCATGCGCAGACCGAAGTCGTAGATCCAGGACGTCGTACGGTCCGCGCACCGCATCTCGTACGGCCGCTCGTCGGTGACCTCGACGCCGAGCCGGCTGAGCACCGGCAGCACGTGCGAGAGGGAGACCGAGCCGCCCTTCTGGTAGATCTTGAACCGGCGCTCCTCCGGTCCGGCACCCACCGGCTCGTACAGGCTCAGGCTGAAGGCCTTGTCCTCGCTGAGCTGCTCCAGGTGGACCAGGTCGGCGACCGCCGCGCGCGGGGTGTGGTCGGCCTTGTAGCCCTCGGGGAAGGCGTGGTTGTAGCGGCGCAGTACCTCGGCCGCGTGCTCCTCGCCGCACTCGGCGGTCAGGGCCTCGGCGAACGCGTCGGTCCAGGAGCGGGCGGCCTCGACCAGGCGGGCCTCGATGCGGTCCTTGTCGGTGTCCGACAGCTCGGGCAGCACGGTGCCCGGCGGGACGCGCACGACGAAGTGCAGCCGGGACAGGATCGACTCGGTGTTCCAGGCGGTGAAGTCGACGCTGATGCCGCCGAGCTCCTCCTTCAGGATGTCGATGATCCGCAGCCGGACGCCGGTGGTGTAGCGGTCGCGCGGGAGGTAGACCAGGGCCGAGTAGTAGCGCCCGTACTCGTCCTGGCGCAGGTACAGCCGCAGCCGCCGCCGCTCCTGCAGGTACAGCACGGACGTGGCGATGGACTGCAGTTCGGCGACGGGCGTCTGGAACAGCTCGTCGCGCGGGTAGGTCTCCAGGATCTGCATCAGGTCGCGGCCGTCGTGGCTGTTCGGCGAGAACCCGGCGCGGTGCAGCACCTCCTCGACCTTGCGGCGGATCACCGGGACCCGGCGCACGGACTCGGTGTACGCGGCGGAGGAGAAGAGCCCGAGGAAGCGCCGCTCGCCGACGACGTTCCCGTCCACGTCGAACTTCTTGACGCCGACGTAGTCCAGGTACGACGGCCGGTGCACGGTGGCCCGGCTGTTCGCCTTGGTCAGCACGAGCAGCTTGTGTTCGCGGGCCTTGGCGCGGGCGTCGGCGGGCAGCCGCTCGAAGGAGGGGCTGACCGGGTGCTGGTCGTCCTCGGCGTGCTGCGGGTCGGAGCGCAGGATGCCGAGGCCGGTGCCGGGCACGGCGGCGAGCGTGTCGTCGTCGCGCAGCTGGTACTCGCGGTAGCCGAGGAAGGTGAAGTGGTCGTCGGACAGCCAGCGCAGCAGCTCGCGGGCCTCTTCGACCTCGGGCGTGACCAGATCGCCCGGGGCGGGCTCGGCCGGCAGCTCGTCGGCGATCCGGGTCGCCGTGCTGCGCATCTTCTCCCAGTCCTCGACGGCCTCGCGGACGTCGGACAGCACGCGCAGCAGATCGGCGGAGATCTGCTTCAGATCGGCGCGGTCGGTCTCGCGGTCGATCTCGACGTGGATCCAGGACTCGAAGTGCGCGTCGTGCGGAAGGTCACCGCCCGGCGGGGTCGGCAGGACCTCGATCAGCTTGCCGGTGAGATCACGCCGGACGACGAACTGCGGGTGGATGACGACGTGGATCCCGCGCCCCTGCCGCGTCAGCTCGTTGGTGACGGAATCGACGAGGAAGGGCATGTCGTCGGTGACGACCTCCACGACGGTGTGACTGCAGGTCCACCCGTTCTCCTCCACGGTCGGGGTGTGGACCCGGACGTTCGCCGTGCCCTGGGGGCGGTTCTCGGCGAGGCGGTAGTGCGAGACCGCGGCGCCGAAGACGTCGACCGGGTCGCGGTCGGCGAGGTCTTCCGGGGCGGTGTGCAGGTAGTAGCGCTGGAGGAACGCGAGCACGGACTCGCTGTCCGGGGTGTCCGGAGAGCCCTCGCCCGCGGTCCCGGTCGGTAGGTGCCCCCCGACCGGGCTGTTCTCAGCTACCCGGGCAGCCCTCTCGAGCAGCTCGGCCTTGGCTTCGTCCAGCTTGGTCTGCATTGTCCTCTGGCTCCTGTCGCGCGCCGTTGCGTGACGTAGAAGGAAGTACGGTCTCTTTCCCTCCGGCTCGACGCCACAGCCCGGGGTGTCCGGACCGTTCAGACGCTATGCCGCGAGGTGAGATGAGCGGGGGGAATTCGGCCATTCTCGACGTGCTCGTCGGATGTGACGCTGCTCTCGGCAGCGCCGTGTCCGGGGTCGTCCTCGGCGTCCCGGGAGCCCCTGCGGCCCCGCCCCGCCCGCGAAGACCAGCGACCGCCGCCCGGTCACGGAGGTGTTCCGTGCAACCCGGGCGCAGGGCAGGGACACGATCGTCCCCGCGAGATATCGCGCTGATCACGCCACAAGGCTATCGCTCCTCACCCGGGGCACGTCATGAGCCGTATGTGTACAAAACAGGGGGGTGAAGTTTGACGTTCTGCACAGGGGTGTGGAGGGGGTCGGTGACGTATCCGGT
>NZ_LGDV01000225.1 GCF_001280015.1 Streptomyces sp. MMG1121 | reverse complement strand
CGAGGTGCTCGGCCTCGACGGGCCGGTGCTGCTCGACGCGGACGGGCTGCGGCTGGCCGAACGGGACGCGGTGCGCGGGCGTACGGCACCGACGCTGATGACCCCTCATGCCGGGGAGGCGGCCGCCCTGCTGGGAGTACGGCGCGAGGAGGTAGAGGGGGCCCGGCTGGCGGCGGTGCGGGAGCTGGCGGCGGTGTACCGGGCGACCGTGCTGCTCAAGGGGTCCACGACGCTGGTGGCCGACGCCGCGGGTGGGGCGGCGCGGGTGAACGCCACGGGGACGTCCTGGCTGGCCACGGCGGGCAGCGGGGACGTGCTGTCGGGGCTCGCCGGGTCGCTGCTGGCGGCGGGGCTCACGGCGCTGGACGCGGGCAGTGCGGCCGCGTATCTGCACGGGCTGGCCGGGAGGTTCGCGGCACGGGGGGCGCCGATCGGGGCGCACGACATCGCCGCGAGGCTGCCGTCGGCCTGGCGGGACGTCCACGCACCTGCCCACCCGGCTCGGTAGGCCGTACCCGGGTCCACCCCTCGGGTGACCCCGCCCGCGCGGCATCACCGATCCAGCGGGACCGCGCGTTTGGCTGATCGCATGATCAGCAGACGAAGGGCGTCCCGGGGCGTCGCGGTGCTGCTCGCCACCGTGACCGCCCTGCCGGCGGTCGGGACGGGTACGGCCGCCGCCGCGGCCCCGCGGTCGGCGAGGACCGTCAAGAGCACTCCCGTACCCTCCATCCCCCGCACCGAACCGGAACTCGTCCCCGGTGAGGCCCCCGCCCCCGGTCAGCAGTGGCAGATCGACACGCCCGACCAGGTGTTGGCGCCGACGGTCTACACGCCGACCCCCCGCGAGGACTCCATCGAGCCGGGGAAGGCGTCGGAGGGGGCGTACGACCTCATCGAGTACGTGCCGCTCTCCGACGCCGTCGGCAAGGTGCCGTGCAGCAAGCAGACCGGGCCGTATCAGCGGCAGGTGGAGCGGTGGCTGAAGCTGAAGGCGGACGGCAGACAGTCCGCCGCCGACTGCAGGGCCATCCGCGCCTTCCAGCTCACGTACGGGATCAAGCCCGCGATCGGCTTCGCCGGGCCCGTCACCTGGTCGACCATGATGCTGGTCTCGGCCCGGAAGGACCCCAACGCGGACGGGAAGTGCCCGGTGCGTTCGTACCGGGTCGCCTGTGTCGATCTGAACCGGCAGCTCACCTGGGTACAGCAGGGCTCCGAGGTGGAGTTCGGACCGGTGCCGATGCGCAGCGGGCGCAAGGGGCACGTCACCCGCAAGGGCTGGCACACCGTCTACTGGCGGCACAAGAACCACGTGTCGACCCTGTACAACCAGCCCATGCCCTATGCCCAGTTCTTCGACGGCGGCGAGGCCTTCCACGCCGTCTACGGCAGCATCTACACCACCGTCGGCTCCTGGGGCTGTGTCAATCTGAAGCTGGGCGACGCGCGCACGCTGTGGGGCGTGCTGAGGAAGGGCGACCACGTCTACGTGTGGGGGCGCCGGCCCGGTACCTGAGACTGTGACCGGGGCCCGCGGGGCCCTCTGAGAGACTGGGGGCGCCATGAGTGAGACAGCAACTGTGCCGACCGCCCCCCTGCGCGCCCGTGCCGAGATCGATCTGGGTGCCCTGCGCGCCAATGTGCGGACCCTGCGCGCCCGGACGTCGGGCGCGGCCCTGATGGCCGTCGTCAAGTCCGACGGGTACGGCCACGGCGCGGTGCCGTGCGCCCGCGCGGCCCTCGCGGCGGGGGCCGACTGGCTCGGCACGGCCACGCCCGAGGAGGCCCTCGCGCTGCGCGCGGCCGGACTGCCGGGCCGGATGCTGTGCTGGCTGTGGGTGCCCGGCGGGCCCTGGCGGCAGGCGATCGAGGCCGACATCGACGTGTCGGTGAGCGGGATGTGGGCGCTGCGGGAGGTCGTCGCGGCGGCCCGCGAGGCGGGGCGCACCGCGCGCGTGCAGCTCAAGGCGGACACCGGGCTCGGGCGCAACGGCTGCCAGCCCGGCCCGGACTGGACCGAGCTGGTCGGCGCGGCCCTGCGCGCCGAGGCCGAGGGGCTCGTCCGGGTCACCGGACTGTGGTCGCACTTCGCCTGCGCCGACGAGCCCGGACATCCGTCCATCGCCGCCCAGCTCGACCGCTTCCGGGAGATGCTCGCGTACGCCGAGGGCCAGGGCGTGCGCCCCGAGGTGCGGCACCTCGCCAACTCGCCCGCCACGCTCACCCTGCCCGAGACCCACTTCGACCTGGTCCGCACCGGTATCGCCGTCTACGGCATCTCGCCCAGCCCGGAGCTGGGCACTCCGGCCGACTTCGGCCTGCGTCCGGTGATGACGCTCAGCGCCTCGCTGGCGCTGGTCAAGCACGTCCCCGGCGGCCACGGTGTCAGCTACGGCCACCACTACGTCACGCCCGGCGAGACCACCCTCGGTCTCGTCCCGGTCGGCTACGCGGACGGCATCCCCCGGCATGCCTCCGGCAGCGGCCCCGTGCTGGTCGACGGCAAGTGGCGTACGGTCGCCGGGCGGGTCGCCATGGACCAGTTCGTGGTGGACCTCGGCGGGGACGAGCCGCCGGTGGGCAGCGAGGCCGTGCTGTTCGGGCCCGGTGACCGCGGCGAGCCCACCGCCGAGGACTGGGCGCAGGCCTGCGGCACGATCGCATACGAAATCGTCACGCGCATCGGAACCCGGGTTCCCCGCGTCTATGTGAACGAGGAAGAAAACGGGTGACCGGTCATCGGGTCGCCGCTTTGGGAGCGGCACGGTGACGTCGGCGAACTGCGGGACGGCGAAGAGGAGCGGTACGTGAGCGAGAGCAGCGCGGAGGCCGTGGCGGACGTCGTCGCCTCGGCGGCCGCGGCCTCCGCCGCGGGGGCGGCCGGCGGCTGGCGCCGGGCGACCGGCATCGCCGGCGCCGCGATAGGCGTCCTCGCCGCGGGCGCGGCGGCCGGGGTGGCCGTGGAGCGGATGACGGTGGGGCGCGGGATGCGCCGCAAGGCCCGGCTGGCCCTGGACTCCGCGGGGCCCTACGGCACCCTGCGCGGCACCGCGGGCAAGGCGTACGCCGAGGACGGCACCGAGCTGTACTACGAGGTCGACGAGGTCGAGCCGGATCCGGGGCCGAACGTCTCCCCGCGCCGGCGCCGGCTCTTCGGCCGCAAGGCGCCCGCCCCGGTCACCGTCGTCTTCAGCCACGGCTACTGCCTCAACCAGGACGCCTGGCACTTCCAGCGCGCGGCCCTGCGCGGGGTCGTACGGACCGTGCACTGGGACCAGCGCAGCCATGGACGCTCCGGGCGGGGCGTGGCCCAGACCCGGGACCGGGTGCCGGTCACCATCGACCAGCTCGGCGGCGATCTGAAGGCCGTGCTCGACGCCGCCGCGCCCGAGGGGCCGATCGTGCTGGTCGGGCACTCGATGGGCGGGATGACCGTGATGGCCCTGGCCGCCCGGCACCCGGAGCTGATCCGGGACCGGGTCGTCGCCACCGCCTTCGTCGGCACGTCCTCGGGGCGGCTCGGCGAGGTCAACTTCGGGCTGCCCCTGGCCGGTGTGAACGCGGTGCGCCGGATCCTGCCGGGCGTGCTCAAGGCGCTGGGACAGCAGGCGGAGCTGGTCGAGAAGGGCCGGCGGGCCACCGCCGATCTGTTCGCCGGGATCATCAAGCGCTACTCGTTCGCGACCCGGGACGTCGACCCGGCCGTCGAGCGGTTCGCGGAGCGGATGATCGAGTCCACGCCGATCGACGTGGTCGCCGAGTTCTACCCGGCCTTCACCGACCACGACAAGACCGAGGCCCTCGTCTGCTTCCGGGACATGCCCGTGCTGGTGCTGGCCGGGGTGCGGGACCTGGTCACGCCCAGCGAGCACAGCGAGGTCATCGGCGATCTGCTGCCGGAGGCCGAGCTGGTGCTCGTGCCGGACGCCGGGCACCTGGTGATGCTGGAGCACCCGGAAGTGGTCACCGACCGTCTCGCCGACCTGCTCACCCGCGCGGGCGCGGTGCCGGCAGGGGCTACCGTAAGTGGCTATGGAACGACCGGCAGCACCAGCAGCACCGCACAGCCCGGCTGAGACCCGGCTGACGATCACCTCGCCCGAGCAGATGCGGGAGCTGGGCCGCCGCCTGGCCAAGCTGCTGCGCGCGGGTGACCTGGTGATGCTCAGCGGGGAGCTCGGCGCGGGCAAGACCACGCTGACCCGCGGGCTCGGCGAGGGCCTGGGCGTGCGCGGCGCGGTCACCTCGCCGACCTTCGTGATCGCCCGGGTGCACCCCTCCCTCGGCGACGGCCCGCCCCTGGTCCACGTCGACGCCTACCGGCTCGGCGGCGGTCTGGACGAGATGGAGGACCTGGACCTGGACGTCTCGCTGAGCGACTCCGTGATCGTCGTGGAGTGGGGCGAGGGCAAGGTCGAGGAGCTGACCGAGGACCGGCTCCAGGTCGTCATCCACCGGGCCGTCGGCGACACCACCGACGAGGTGCGGCACGTGACGCTGACCGGGCTGGGCGGGCGCTGGTCCGAGGCCGGGCTGGAGACGCTCTCCGCCTGACCGGCAGGAGGATTCCGACAGTCCGTCGGCAAGATATTGCGCAGGACGTCCCGGGCGTGGTCCCATGGTACCCAGCCCGTAGTTAGGTGTACCTAACTACGCCCGCCCCCCGCACGTCAGGAGGCGTCCATGACCGCAACCACCCCCACCGGGGTCTCCATGCGCGACCTCTTGGCGTCGTGCGCGGCAGCGGACGCGATCTCGAGACCGCCGAGGGTCGAGGAGCGCCCCGAAGCGGTGCGGGACCGTGCTGAACACACGGCTGCCGCCGCGTGCGCGCGAGCGGCCGCTACGGAGCCGCGGGCGAACGACGGCCCGTCGCGGCACCCCGCGGAGCGACCCGCCGCCTAACGGATCACGACGACCTTCACCCCGATCGTCGCGAACTTCCACATCTCCTCGCCGTCCACCCGGTTCTCCCGGATGCCGCCGGTCCTCATGTTCGGATCGGCCGGAGCCTGCGCGGCAGCCCCCACCGCCGCGCTGAAGCCGATCGCCAGCCCGTCGGCGCTGGCGAACCGCACGACGTGCTCGATGGGTGCGCCGTCGGTGCCGGTGATCGCGCTGGAGCGGGAGGTGACCCAGTACGTGCCGGGCAGCGGGTCGATGGTGCCCGGGGTCACCATGAAGGTGCGCACCACCCCGTACGGGTGGTCGACCAGCCAGACCCGGTCGTCGTCCAGGGAGTACACGACCCGTTCGCCCGCGCCGGAGTCGCTCGGCAGGGCCGTCGGGTGGCGGCGGTCCCGGGGTGCCTTGCTGGCGGTGACCGAGGGCGACGCGCTCGCTCCGGGCCGGCCGGCCGGGCTCGCCGGCGCGGTGGCCTGGGCCTGGTAGGCGAGGAAGCCGACGGCGCCGACGGCCACCGCGGTGAGGCCGGCCACGATTCCCGAGCTCGTCCCTGCCACGTGCCCACCTCTGTCTAGTGCGATATGTCGTACTTCGTACAGACCGTAGCAGCCGGTGACCGTCCGACCCGGACGGCGCTGCCCGGGGCTCGGGCGCCGTAGGCTGTTCGCGTGCTCTTGCTCGCTCTGGATACCGCCACCCCCGCCGTCACCGTCGCGCTGCACGACGGGACCGGCGTCATCGCCTCGTCGAGCCAGGTGGACGCGCGCCGGCACGGAGAGCTGCTGCTGCCGGCCGTCGACTGGGTGCTCGCCGAAGCCGGGCTGAAGCTGGAGGCGGTCACCGCGATCGCCGTCGGCATCGGACCCGGTCCCTACACCGGTCTGCGCGTCGGTCTGATGACCGCCGACACCTTCGGCCTGGCGCTCGGCGTCCCGGTGCACGGCGTGTGCACGCTGGACGGCCTCGCCTACGCCGCCGACATCGAGAAGGGTCCCTTCGTCGTGGCGACCGACGCCCGGCGCAAGGAGGTCTACTGGGCGACGTACGCCGACTCCCGCACCCGGCTCACCGGCCCGGCCGTGGACCGGCCGGCCGACATCGCCGAGCGGGTCGCGGGTCTGCCCGCGGTCGGCGCCGGCGCGCTGCTCTACCCGGACACGTTCCCGAGCGCCCACGAGCCCGAGCACGTCTCCGCCGCCGCCCTCGCCTCCCTCGCCGTGGAGCGGCTCGCCGCCGGCGAGGAACTGCCGGCCCCCCGGCCGCTGTATCTGCGCCGCCCGGACGCCCAGGTCCCCAAGAACTACAAGGTGGTCACACCGAAGTGACCGTGCGACTGCGCGAGATGCGCTGGTGGGACATCGACCAGATCCTGGTGCTGGAGAAGGACCTGTTCCCCGAGGACGCCTGGTCCCGGGGCATGTTCTGGTCCGAGCTGGCCCACGCCCGGGGTGCCGAGGCGACCCGGCGCTATCTGACCGCCGAGGAGGAGGGCCGGATCGTCGGGTACGCCGGCCTCGTCTCCTCCGGCGACCAGGCCGATGTACAGACCATCGCCGTGGCCCGCGATCACCAGGGCACCGGCCTCGGCGGGCGGCTGCTGACCGAGCTGCTGCGCGCGGCCACCGACTTCGAGTGCCACGAGGTGCTGCTGGAGTGCCGGGTGGACAACGTCAGCGCCCAGAGGCTCTACGAGCGTTTCGGCTTCGAACCCATCGGCTTCAGACGGGGCTACTACCAGCCGGGCAATGTGGACGCCCTGGTCATGCGCCTGATCACCAACCAAGCGACCGAAGAGAAGAACCATGGCTGACTCACGCGACGAGCCACTCGTTCTCGGCATCGAGACCTCCTGCGACGAGACCGGCGTCGGCATCGTCCGCGGCACCACCCTGCTGGCGGACGCCATCGCCTCCAGCGTCGACGAGCACGCCCGGTTCGGCGGTGTCGTCCCGGAGGTGGCGTCCCGTGCGCACCTGGAGGCGATGGTCCCCACCATCGACCGCGCGCTGAAGGAGGCGGGCGTCTGCGCGAAGGACCTCGACGGCATCGCGGTGACCGCGGGCCCCGGTCTCGCGGGCGCGCTGCTCGTCGGCGTCTCGGCGGCCAAGGCGTACGCCTACGCCCTCGGCAAGCCCCTGTACGGCGTCAACCACCTCGCCTCCCACATCTGCGTCGACCAGCTGGAGCACGGCCCGCTGCCCGAGCCGACGATGGCCCTGCTGGTCAGCGGCGGCCACTCGTCCCTGCTGCTGTCCTCGGACATCACCTCCGACGTGCGGCCGATGGGCTCGACCATCGACGACGCGGCCGGCGAGGCCTTCGACAAGATCGCCCGCGTGCTGAACCTGGGCTTCCCCGGCGGCCCGGTCATCGACCGGTACGCGCGCGAGGGCGACGCGAAGGCGATCGCCTTCCCGCGCGGCCTGACCGGCCCGCGCGACCCCGCCTACGACTTCTCCTTCTCCGGCCTGAAGACGTCCGTGGCCCGCTGGATCGAGGCCAGGCGCGCGGCCGGCGAGGAGGTCCCGGTCCGTGACGTGGCCGCCTCCTTCCAGGAGGCCGTCGTCGACGTCCTCACCCGCAAGGCCGTCCGGGCCTGCAAGGACGAGGGCGTCGACCACCTGATGATCGGCGGCGGTGTCGCGGCCAACTCCCGGCTGCGCGTTCTCGCCCAGGAGCGCTGCGAGGCGGCCGGCATCCGGCTGCGCGTCCCGCGCCCCAAGCTGTGCACGGACAACGGCGCCATGGTGGCCGCGCTGGGCGCCGAGATGGTCGCCCGCAACCGGGCCGCGTCCAGCTGGGACCTGTCGGCCGACTCCTCCCTGCCGGTGACCGACCCGCACGTGCCCGGCCACGACCATGTGCACGAGGTCAGCAAGGAGAACCTGTACTCGTGACGGTCGCGCTGATGTGGGAGGCCCGGGCCGCCGCGGGCCGGGGCGAGGAGCTGCTCGCCTGGGTGCGCGAACAGCCGCTCGCCGCCGAGCCCTTGCGGCGGGAGGTGCTCCGCGCGCCGCAGGACCGGGTGCTGGTCATCACGTGGTGGGCCGCCTCGTACGACGCCGAACTGCCCGAGCTGCCCGAGCCGGACGGGGAGTTGGTGACCCGGGCCGTACACCGCTGGCGGTTCGAGTCGGTGGCCGACGGCTGAGGGTTTGGCGGGCCCGGCCGCAGTGCGCTATGATCATCACACAGCGAACGGCCGGAACAACGGCCCGGACGCAGTGCGTTGGTGGTCCAAGGAAAGACGCCCCGCTTCCTGCGGGGAAATGCAGGTGCAAGGCCTGCCCGGCGCTCCACACGAAACCCGTCCCGGACATCCGGGACGGGTTTCGCCGTTGTGGCCGGGGCCGCTCAGCGTGCCTCCTCCAGGACCTCGCAGTGCAGCCGCCGTTCCGCCCCCACCACCCGCAACGGCCCGGTCAGCCGGAGCCGGGCCCGGTGCCGTACGTCCGTGCTCGACGCGGCCACCCGCAGCTCCAGCGCGCCCGGTTCCACCACCCTCGCTCCCGTGCGGTCCGTGAAGGACGACAGGTCCGCGTGGAAGCGGAAGGTCAGCCGGCGCGACGCGCCGGGGGCCAGCTCCAGCCGGCGGTAGCCGATCAGGCGTACGTCGGGCCGGGGCACGCTCGCCACCGGGTCGTGCAGATACAGCTGGACGACCTCGGCGCCCGCCCGGTCCCCGGTGTTGCGGACGGTGAGCGAGAGGTCGTACGAGCCGTCCGTCGCGATCTCGGCCTCGGGGCCGTCGGTGTCCTCGAGGTCCTCCCATGCGAACGTCGTGTACGAGCGGCCGTGCCCGAACGGGTACAGCGGGGTCGGATCCAGGCTGCTGACGTCGGCGGCCAGGCCCAGCGGGGGCTGGAGATAGGTCCAGGGCTGGCCGCCGGGCAGGCGGGGCACCCTCACCGGGAGCCGGCCGGAGGGGTTCACCCGGCCGGACAGCACCCCGGCCACCGCCGGACCGCCCTCCTCGCCCGGGAAGAAGGCCTGCACCACCGCGCCGAGCCTGCCCCGCCAGCGTCCCAGGGCGTACGGCCGGCCGGTGAGGAGGACCAGCACCACCGGGACGCCCGTCGCCACCAGTGTGTCCAGCAACTCGGTCTGGACGCCGGGGAGTCGGAGATCGGCGACGTCGCAGCCCTCCCCGGAGGTGCCCCGGCCGAACAGGCCCGCCCGGTCGCCGAGCACCGCCACGCACACGTCCGCCTCGGCCGCCCGGCCCACCGCCTCCGCGAAGCCCCCGGTGCCGGGGCCGTCGACCCCGCAGCCCTCGGCGAACGTGACCTTGGCGTCCGGGAGTTCGGCACGCAGGGACTCAAGGAGCGTCGGGATCTCGATGCCCGGCGGCGGCTCGGGATGGTGGGTGAGGACGTGCGAGGGGAAGGAGTAGCAGCCGAGCATGGCGAGCGCGTCCGCCGCACGCGGGCCCACGACCGCGATCCGGGTGTCCGGGCCGAGCGGCAGCAGACCGTCGGAGTGGTCCAGCAGGACCACTCCGACGGTCTGCTGCCGGGCCAGGGCGCGGTTGTGGGCCGAGTCCAGGTCGGCCGTCCCCTCCGGCTCCGCCGGCCAGTCCTCGTCCAGCAGCCCCAGCTCGCACTTCTGCGTCAGCACCCGGCGGGCCGCGCGGTCCACCAGCCACTGAGGTACGCGGCCCTCGCGCACGGCGGTCACGAGCGGGGTGCCGTAGCACTTCAGGGTCGGCAGCTCGACGTCGATGCCCGCCGCCAGCGCCGGCTCGGCCGCCTCCGCCTCGTCCGCCGCGACCTGGTGCAGCGTCTGCAGGAAGCCGATGCCGAAATAGTCGGCGACCACCGTGCCGGTGAAGCCCCACTCCTCGCGCAGCAGACCGGTCAGCAGACCCGGGTCGGCGGAGGCGGGCACGCCGTCCGTCTCGGTGTAGGCCGCCATCACCGAGCGGGCCCCGTCCTCGCGCAGCGCCATCTCGAAGGGGGGAGGGTGATGTCCGCGAACTCCCTTACGCCCGCCCGGACCGGAGCCAGGTTCCGCGCGCCGGCCGAGGACGCGTACCCGGCGAAGTGCTTGAGCGTGGCCACGACCCCGGCTGGCTCCAGCCTGCGTACGTAGGTCGTGCCGATGGTGCCGACCAGGTACGGGTCCTCGCCGATCGTCTCCTCGACCCGTCCCCAGCGCGGGTCGCGGACGACGTCCAGGACGGGGGCGAGACCCTGGTGGACGCCGCAGGCCCGCAGGTCGTGGCCGATGCGCCGGCCCATCTCCTCGACCAGCGCCGGGTCGAAGGCCGCGCCCGAGGCGAGCGGCACCGGGTAGGCCGTCGCGCGCCAAGCGGTGAACCCGGCCAGGCACTCCTCGTGCGCGACGGCGGGAATGCCGAAGGGCCGGCCGCCGTGGTCCGGCGCTGGGCCCGGGCGAGGGCCTGTGCGGCGAGGGCCGGCTCCACCGGGGCGGTGCCGAAGGAGCGGGTCAGCTGGCCGAGGCCGAGGGCGATCAGTTCGTCCCAGTCGTAGTCGGCGGTCATCTCGCGCTGCAGGGGCGCGACCCCGTCGCCGTCCGTGGCGGCGCCCACCCACACGCCGTACAGCTGGGCGGCCTTCTCCTCCAGGGGCATCCGGGAGAGCAGGTCGGCCACGCGGGCGTCGGCGGGCAGGGCGGGGTCGTGCCAAGGAGCGATGGTCATGGGACTCCCGTCGCGCTCACGAATGTTTCGGCATTAATCTCGAATGTTCCGGGAACTATGGCGCACACGGGCCTTCGTCAAGAGGTGCTGCGGGGATACGATCGCGGGCATGAAACCTTCGAAGCCCACAGAAACCCAGACGGCGACCCTCGCCGAAATCGCCCGTGAGGCCGGGGTGTCCGCTCCGACTGTTTCGAAGGTCCTCAACGGCCGCGCCGATGTCGCCCCGGCCACCCGCACCCGTGTCGAGGAACTGCTGCGCGCCTACGGCTACCGGCGCCGGCGCGCCGAGGCGTCCCGCTCCCCGCTGATCGACCTGGTCTTCCACGAGCTGGAGAGCGCCTGGGCGATGGAGGTCATCCGGGGCGTGGAGAACGTGGCCCGGGACGCCGGGCTGAGCGTCGTGCTCTCCGAGTCGGCGGGCCGCCTCACCCCGGGCCGTACCTGGGCCGACCAGGTCGCCGCGCGCCGGCCGCACGGGGTGGTGCTGGTGCTGTCCGGGCTCGACGAGTCCCAGCGGGCGCTGCTGACCAGCCGGTCCATCCCGTTCGTGGTGATGGACCCGGCCGGCGACCCGGGCCCGGACGTGCCCTCCATCGGCGCGACCAACTGGCAGGGCGGCCTGGCCGCCACCCGCCACCTGGTCGAACTCGGCCACACCCGGATCGGCGCGATCAGCGGCCCGTCCCGGATGATGTGCAGCCGCGCCCGGGTCGACGGCTACCGGGCCGCGCTGGAGACGGCCGGCCTGCCCGTCGACCCCTCGCTGATCGTGGGCGGCGACTTCCACCACGACGCCGGCTACCGTCTCGGCCTGGAGCTGCTCGGCCGCCCCGACCGGCCCACCGCCGTCTTCGCGGGCAACGACCTCCAGGCGCTCGGCCTGTACGAGGCTGCCCGTGAACTGGGCCTGCGCATCCCGGAGGACCTCAGTGTGGTCGGCTTCGACGATCTGCCGGTGGCCCGCTGGGTGGGCCCGCCGCTGACGACCGTACGGCAGCCGCTGACCGAGATGGCCGAGGCGGCGGCCCGGCTGGTGCTGGAGCTGGGGCGCGAGCGGGAGGAGCGGGCGGCGACCCGGGTGGAGCTGGCGACCAGTCTGGTGGTGCGCAGCAGCACGGCGGCGCCGTGACGGGCGGGGCGGGCGCCCCCACTCTTCTCTGAAGTCAATCGGCACTTTGGTCGAAACTTTCGAACATCCCGGGTCTCGATGGTGACGCGGGATGAGAATTTCCGAAGAAAGCCGACTCCGGCCGCTTCCGCTAACAGTCCCCTAATAATTCGGACTTACGTTCCTGCCCGTGACGCGACACGAGGAGCAGGGCGACGCGGGCAGACGGGTGGGCCGGCGGTCGGGGGCGCTGAGGATCGTCGGTCTGACGCTGGCGGGCGTCCTGGCGCTGGGCGCGGCCGCCGGGGGCTGGGCGTACTGGCATCTGAACCACAACATCAAAAGCGTCGACATCGACGGCGCGCTCGGCGACGACCGGCCCCCCAAGGCGATGATCACCCCGTCCGGCACCGCTTCCGCCGCCCCGCTGCCGACCGGCTCGCTGAACATCCTGGTCCTCGGCTCGGACTCGCGCGGCAGCAAGGCCGACCAGAAGCTGGGCGGCGGTGACAGCTCCGGCGCCCGCTCGGACACGGCGATGGTCGTACACGTCGACGCGGGCCGTACGAAGGCCACCGTGGTCAGCATCCCGCGCGACACCCTGGTCACCCGCCCGTCCTGCCCGCTGTCCTCCGGGGGGTCGACGGCGGTGGCGTACGGCTCGATGTTCAACAGCGCGTACTCGGTGGGCGGGCCGGTGTGTGCCGTGAAGACGGTCGAGTCGATCACCGGCGTCCGTATGGACCACTTCGTCGAGATCGACTTCTCCGGCTTCGCCAGGCTGGTGGACGCGCTCGGCGGGGTCACCGTCACCACCGACCAGGACATCCACGACGACAAGAGCCATCTGAACCTGAGCGCCGGCACCCACCGCCTCGACGGCACACAGGCCCTGGCCCTCGCCCGCACCCGGCACGGCATAGGCGACGGCAGCGATCTGGGCCGGATAGGGCTGCAGCAGAAGCTGGTGAAGGCCCTGCTGGAGCAGATGGCCGGCACCAGTCTGCTCACCGACCCGGCCAGGCTGTACCGGGTCGCCGACGCGGTCACCGCGAGCCTGACCACCGACACCGGTCTGGACTCGCTGGGCGAGCTGACGCGGCTCGGCCAGAGCCTGAAGGGCCTGACGGCCGACCGGGTGAGGACGGTGATGATGCCGGTCGTCACCGCCCCCTCCGATCCCAACCGGGTGATCGCGAAGGAGCCGGCGGCGAGCGAGCTGTGGGCGTCCCTGCGCTGAGAGGAACGCGGGGAAGAACGGCGCGGAAAAAAAATTTCCGGGGGCGTGTCGATCCCGGCTCCTGCCGTTCGACGCATGGATGAGTGACGGGGACAGACCCCGCCACCTTGACCTGAGGAGTCACCATGCCCCGCTACCTGTCGCTCGTGCGCATCGACGAGTCGTCCATGCCCGCCGAGGGCCCCAGCGAGGAACTGATGCGACGGATGGGCGAGCTGATCGAGGAGGTCACCAAGGCGGGCGTGATGCTCGACACCGCCGGGCTCACCCCCACCGCCCAGGGCACCCGGGTGCGCTGGGAGGGCGGCAAGATCTCCGTCACCGACGGGCCGTTCACCGAGACCAAGGAGGTCGTCGGCGGCTACGCGCTCATGCAGTGCAAGGACAAGGCCGAGGCCCTGGAGTGGGCCAAGCGGTTCCTCCAGGTCCACGAGGACTTCTGGACGGTGACCTGTGAGGTGCGGGAGATCGCCGAGGGCTGAGTTCGCTGGCGCTGCGCCGTCCGGGGGTGTTGCATGGTGAGCTGTGGAAGCACAGCCCACCGCGGCACGGCCCGGCCCGCCGCACTCCGCGACGGCGCACGCGATCGAGACCGTCTTCCGGCTGGAGTCGCCCCGTGTCGTCGCCGGCGTCGCCCGGATCGTCCGGGACGTCGGCATCGCCGAGGAGCTGACGCAGGACGCGCTGGTCGCAGCCCTGGAGCGGTGGTCCCGCGACGGCGTGCCCGACAACCCCGGCGCCTGGCTCATGGCCACCGCCCGGCACCGCGCCGTCGACCTGATCCGGCGCCGCGAGACCTACGCCCGCAAGCTCGCCGAGATCGGGCGGGACCTGGAGACCACGGCCTGGCCCGAGGAGCCGGCCGACCCGGACGACATCGACGACGACCTGCTCCGGCTCGTCTTCACCACCTGCCACCCGGCACTGTCCCCACCGGCCCGCACCGCGCTCACCCTGCGTCTCCTCGGCGGCCTGACCACGGCAGAGATCGCCCGCGCCTACCTCGTCCCGGAGCCGACGATCGCCCAGCGCGTCGTCCGCGCGAAGCGGACCCTCGCCACGAGGAACGTGGCCTTCGAGGTGCCGTACGGCCCCGACCGCGAGGCCCGGCTCGGCTCGGTGCTGGACGTCATCTACCTGATCTTCAACGAGGGGTACGCGGCGACCACCGGCGACGACCTGCTGCGCCCCGGTCTGTGCGAGGACGCGCTGCGCCTCGCGCGCGTGCTGTCCGCGCTGATGCCCAAGGAGCCGGAGGTGCACGCCCTGACCGCACTGCTGGAGTTCCAGGAGTCCCGGGCCGCCGCCCGCACCGCCCCCGACGGCACCCCCGTCCTCCTGGAGCACCAGAACCGCCGCCGCTGGAACCGGCTGCTTCTCGCGCGCGGCATCCGGGCCCTCGACCGTGCCGGCGCCACGGCGACCGGCGCCCCCGGCCCCTACGCCCTCCAGGCGGCCATCGCCGCGTGCCACGCGCACGCGTACCGCTACGAGGACACCGACTGGCGCGCCATCGCCACCCTGTACGGCCTGCTCGCGGCCCGGGCCCCGTCCCCGGTGGTCGAACTGAACCGCGCGGTCGCCGTGTCGATGGCCGACGGCCCGGCCGAGGGGCTGCGGCTGGTGGACGCGCTGGCCGCCGAGCCCGCCCTGCGCGACTACCACCTGCTGCCCAGCGTCCGCGGCGATCTGCTGGCCCGGCTCGGGCGCACCGCCGAGGCCCGCGAGGAGTTCGCCCGGGCGGCCGCACTGGCCCGCAACGACAAGGAGCGGGAGCTGCTGCTGCGCCGGGCCGCCGGGACGGCGCCGTAGGCCGCGGCTCTCGGGCGGGCCGGCCAAGCCTCAGGCGGGCCCGCCGACGAGCATGGTGGGTGCCCCGGCCACCCGGGTCAGGAACACCGTCGCCGCGTTCGGCCCCTGCGGCTTGACCTTGCGGCGCAGTTCCTCCGGCTCGACCGCCGACCCGCGCTTCTTCACGGTCAGTGTGCCGACCTCCCGCTCCCGCAGCAGGGCCTTCAACTTCTTGACGTTGAAGGGGAGTTGATCGGTGATCTCGTAGGCGGTGGCGTACGGGGTCGGGTGCCGTTCGTCCGCGGTGACGTAGGCGATGGTGGGGTCGATCAGTCCGCCGTTCAGCTGGTCGGCCACCTCCGCGACCAGATGCGCGCGGATCACGGCGCCGTCGGGCTCGTACAGGTACCGCCCCACCGGCCGGACCCCGGGATCGGGCAGCCCCCGGCCGAGCAGCGTGCGCGGGCCGGGCAGCAGGGTGGCCCGTACGGCGCCCGGCGCGCCGGTCCCGAACCACAGCACCGCCTCCTTCACGTCGCCGCCGTCGGAGATCCACTCGGCCTCGGCCTCGGCGGGGACCGCCTCGTGCGGGACGCCCGGGGCGATCTTCAGGGCCGCGCGGGGTGCCGTACGGGCGGCCTGGACCGCCCAGGACAGGGGCGGCGAGTACGCCTCGGGATCGAAGATCCTCCCGCGTCCTCCTCTGCGCGCCGGGTCCACGAAGACCGCGTCGTACCCGGTGGTGTCCACCTCCGTGACATCGGCCTCGCGCACCTCGATCAGCCCGTCGAGCCCCAGCGCGTCGGCGTTCGCCCGGGCCACGGCCGCCGTCGCCGGATCCCGGTCCACGGCGAGCACCCGGATCCCGGCCCGGGCCAGCGCGATGGCGTCCCCGCCGATCCCGCAGCACAGGTCGGCGACGGAGGCCACGCCCAGCTCCGTCAGGCGCTCGGCGCGGTAGGCGGCCACGCTGGTCCGCGTCGACTGCTCGACCCCGTTCGGAGTGAAGAACATCCGCCCCGCGTCCGCCGCCCCGAACTTGGCCGCCGCGCGCTGCCGCAGCCGGGCCTGGCCGAGCGCGGCCGACACCAGTTCGGCCGGATGGTCGCGGCGCAGCCGGGTGGCGACGGCGAGTTCGTCCGCCGGGGCGGTGTCGCGGACCTCGTCGAGGAGGGCACGGCCTTCGGGGGTGAGCAGGAGAGCGAGGTCGTTCACCGGGTCATTGTGGGCCAGTCGGTGGACGGTGCGCTTCCGGCAGCGGTGTCGGCCGGGGATCCGGGCCGGGGACTGGAAGGATCCGACACCATGCGCACAGTAGGACAAAATGAAAAAAACCGGGCGCGTGGCCGGTCCCGTGCCGGACGCGTGGCCTTCGGCTGCGGAGCCGCCGCACTGGCCTGCGCCGCCGTCCTCTCCGGCTGTGCCGGCCCCACCGAGACCCGCCCCGCACCCGACCGGGGCGACCCGGGCCGGGGCGACCCCGGCCAGGACCTGAGCCCGCAGGCCCGTCGGGCCGCCGCCCGCGCCCGCCTGGTCGCCGCCGCCAGGCACTGGGGACTGGACCAGGTCCCGCTGACGCCCCCGCGGCCACCCACGAGGAAACCGGAGATCACCGCCCGGCCCGGCTTCGAGGTGAACCATCAGGAGGACTGGGACCTGCCCCCGGTCTTCACCACGATCCCCACCGACAAGAAGATCGTCTTCCTCACGATCGACGACGGCTCGGACAAGGACCCCGACTTCCTGCGCATGATGCGGGACCTGAAGATCCCGTACACCGCCTTCCTCAGCAACTACCTGGTCGAGGACGACTACGGCTACTTCCGCACCATGCAGTCGCAGGGCCACACCCTCAACAACCACACCCTGCACCACCCCTACATGCCGGGCCTGTCCTACGAGCAGCAGAAGGACGAGATCTGCGGCATGCAGAAGATCATGAAGAAGCAGTTCGGCAAGGCGCCCACCGTCATGCGCTTCCCGTACGGCAACTACAACCAGGACGGCCTGCGCGCCGCCAAGGCCTGCGGCATCAAGTACGCGCCGATCTGGAACGAGGAGGTCTACGTCGACCACTGGGAGTACCGCGAGGACGACCAGAAGATGCGCCGCGGCGACATCGTCCTCACCCACTTCCGCGGCCGCTCCGACTGGAACGGCACGATGGTCGACGACATGCGCCGCTTCCTGAACAAGGTCACGAGCGAGGGCTACGCCGTGGCCCGCCTGGAGGACTACCTGTGACGCGCGGGGGGAGCCCGGGGGCGGGGCACGCGGGGCGGGCCGGCCCCGGGCGGCGCCCGCGGCGGGCCCTGGCCGCGCTCCTCGCCTCGGCCCTCCTCCTCGCGGGCTGCGCGCAGTCCGTCGACCCGATCGAACGCCTCGGCAGGAAGGCCGCCGAGGGCGTGCGCCGCCCGCGTGCCCCGCACGGCCCCGCCCCGGACCAGAGCTACCGTCACTGGGGCCTGACCGAGCCCCTGGCCCGCCCACCCCGGCCGACCGCCCGCTCCCTGGCCCTCACCCCGCAGAGCGCGGGCCGCTTCCTGCCCCGCGTCATGGACCACGTCCCCACCCGCGACCCGGTCGTCTTCCTCACCTACGACGACGGCTCCGACAAGGACCCCCGCTTCGTCGACATGGTCCGCGAACTGCGGCTGCCGGTCAGCATGTTCCTCACCGACAGCGTCGTCGGCCCCCGCTACGACCACTTCGCCCGCCTGCGCGAGCTGGGCGCCGGCATCGAGAACCACACCGTCGACCACCGCGCGCTGGCCGGACTGCCGTACGCCGGCCAGCGTGCCGAGATCTGCGGCCAGCAGAACCGCCTCAAGTCCCGCCTGGGCCTGCGCCCCCGCCTCTTCCGCCCGCCCTACGGCGCCTACGACACCACCACCCTGCGCGCGGCCACCGACTGCGGCATCTCCGCGATCGTCCTGTGGCGCGCCGCCATGACCCCGACCGACCTGGTCTACACCCGCGGCGAACACCGCCTCCGCCCCGGTGACATCGTCCTGGTCGGCCCGGACGAGACGACGGGTCCGACGCTGCGGGAGCGCACGATCCACGTCCTGCGCAGAGCCCAGCAGCGGGGGCTGACGGTCGGGCGGCTCGAGGATTACCTGAACTGAGTTGCCGCCCGTCCGGCGGCTGCGCGCACCCGAACCAGGCCGACGCGCCGCACGGCATTGGCACTCCGCTTGACCGAGTGCTAATCGCGGTCATAGTCTCGGCTCTGGCACTCCCCACTGGAGAGTGCCAATACGCGACGGGCAGGTCCGGCACCCGCGACGACGGATCCACCTGGTCGCCACCTCAGACAGTTAACCCCGTGAGATCTCCGAAGGGGGAGGTCGGATCGTGACGACCACCAGCTCCAAGGTTGCCATCAAGCCGCTCGAGGACCGCATCGTGGTCCAGCCGCTCGACGCCGAGCAGACCACCGCCTCTGGCCTGGTCATTCCGGACACCGCGAAGGAGAAGCCCCAGGAGGGCGCCGTCCTCGCCGTGGGCCCGGGCCGTTTCGAGAACGGCGAGCGCCTTCCGCTCGACGTCAAGGTCGGCGACGTCGTCCTGTACAGCAAGTACGGCGGCACCGAGGTGAAGTACAACGGCGAGGAGTACCTCGTCCTCTCGGCTCGCGACGTGCTCGCGATCATCGAGAAGTAATCACCTCGAGCAACCCTTGCTCCTGAGCTGCGCCCCTGGCCCCCGCGACCGATAAGAAGCCGGGCGTCCGGGGCGCAGCGTTTTTTTTCACCCACAGATTTCGAGAGGGCTCCCGCTGTCATGGCGAAGATCCTGAAGTTCGACGAGGACGCCCGTCGCGCCCTCGAGCGCGGCGTCAACAAGCTGGCCGACACGGTGAAGGTGACGATCGGCCCCAAGGGCCGCAACGTCGTCATCGACAAGAAGTTCGGCGCCCCCACCATCACCAACGACGGTGTCACGATCGCCCGCGAGGTCGAGATCGAGGACCCGTACGAGAACCTCGGCGCGCAGCTGGTGAAGGAGGTGGCGACCAAGACCAACGACATCGCGGGTGACGGCACCACCACCGCCACCGTGCTCGCCCAGGCGCTGGTGCGCGAGGGCCTGAAGAACGTCGCCGCCGGCGCCTCCCCGGCCTCCCTGAAGAAGGGCATCGACGCCGCCGTCAAGGCCATCTCCGAGGACCTGCTCGCCACGGCCCGCCCGATCGACGAGAAGTCCGACATCGCCGCCGTCGCCGCGCTGTCCGCCCAGGACCAGCAGGTCGGCGAGCTGATCGCCGAGGCGATGGACAAGGTCGGCAAGGACGGTGTCATCACCGTCGAGGAGTCCAACACCTTCGGTCTGGAGCTGGACTTCACCGAGGGCATGGCCTTCGACAAGGGCTACCTGTCGCCGTACTTCGTGACGGACCAGGAGCGCATGGAGGCCGTCCTCGAGGACCCGTACATCCTCATCAACCAGGGCAAGATCTCCTCCATCCAGGACCTGCTGCCGCTGCTGGAGAAGGTCATCCAGGCGGGCGCCTCCAAGCCGCTGCTGATCATCGCCGAGGACGTCGAGGGCGAGGCCCTGTCGACCCTGGTCGTCAACAAGATCCGCGGCACCTTCAACGCGGTCGCGGTCAAGGCCCCCGGCTTCGGCGACCGCCGCAAGGCGATGCTGGAGGACATGGCGGTCCTCACCGGCGCCACGGTCATCTCCGAGGAGGTCGGCCTCAAGCTCGACCAGGCCGGTCTGGACGTGCTGGGCTCCGCCCGCCGCATCACGGTCACCAAGGACGACACCACGATCGTCGACGGTGCCGGCGACTCCGCCGCCGTCCAGGGCCGTATCGCGCAGATCAAGGCCGAGATCGAGAACACGGACTCCGACTGGGACCGCGAGAAGCTCCAGGAGCGCCTCGCGAAGCTGGCCGGCGGCGTGTGCGTGATCAAGGTCGGCGCCGCCACCGAGGTGGAGCTGAAGGAGAAGAAGCACCGTCTGGAGGACGCCATCTCCGCGACCCGCGCCGCGGTCGAGGAGGGCATCGTCTCCGGTGGTGGCTCCGCCCTGGTGCACGCCTCCAAGGTCCTCGAGGGCAACCTCGGCAAGACCGGCGACGAGGCCACCGGTGTCTCGGTCGTCCGCAACGCCGTGGTCGAGCCGCTGCGCTGGATCGGCGAGAACGCCGGCCAGGAGGGCTACGTCATCGTCTCCAAGGTCAAGGACCTGGAGAAGGGGCAGGGCTACAACGCCGCCACCGGCGAGTACGGCGACCTGGTGAAGGCCGGTGTCATCGACCCGGTCAAGGTCACCCGCTCCGCCCTGGAGAACGCCGCCTCCATCGCCTCCCTGCTGCTCACGACCGAGACCCTGGTCGTCGAGAAGAAGGAAGAGGAGCCGGCCGACGCGGGCCACGGCCACAGCCACGGCCACTCCCACTGAGCCTGACGCTCTCGAGTGAAGGCCCGGCACCCCGCGAGGGGGGGCCGGGCCTTCGCCCTGTCCGGCTACTGTTCCAACTCGTCCAGCGCGCCCAGCTGTTGCATCAGACCCAGCGCGTCGTCCTGCCACCAGAGCTCGGCGATCTTGCCGTCTGCGCCGAACCGGAACATCGTCGTCCCGGTCATGGCGACCTGCCGCCCGGTGGGCGCGATCCCCAGGAAGTCGCCCTTGTGCGTGGCGTTCCAGGTCCACCGCGCACAGGCCCGGTCGCCCTGGGTGAGCACGTCCTCGATCGTGAAGCTGAAGTCGAAGGCCTCGCGCCACATCCGGTACTCGGCGCGGGCGTTGTCCAGCCCGAGGGTGTCCTGCGGGTTGATCGGATCGTGGCTGTGGATGTCCTCGTCCAGCAGGTCGTTGAGCGGCGGCAGCTCGCCCGGCGTCGTCAGCGCCGCCAGGAACCGCCGCACGGTCTCCTCGGCCAGCCGCTCGTCCCGCACGACGTCCAGGTCCGTGAACGTCGGCATCTCGTCGCACAGGGCGAGGATCCCCTGGAAGACCGTGTCGGTCTCCGGGAGATTCGAGTTCCGCATCGCCTCCTCGTACGACGGGAACTCCACGACCTCCACGATGTGCTCCGCGTCCGAGCGGTCCTTGCCGACCAGCGCGTGAGTCGCCGTCCGCTTCCCCTTGGTCTGTGCGACCCAGTCGTCCATCAGCCGGTTCATCTCGTCCAGCCGGCTCGTCCTGCACTCGATGAGCTGTACGAAGGTCATGACGCAGCCTCCCGGCCCCCCTTGCCCGGTTTCCGTCACGCTCATTTTCGCACCGGAGCGACGGGGCCACCCGACTCTGTCCACAGGGCCGCCGCGGCTGTGTCCACAGGGCTACTGCGGCCCGTACCTGCGCCCCGTCCGGGAGGTGACACCGCCCAGCAGCCCGCGGGGCGTCACTTTCACCAGACCCATCAGCGCCTTGTAGCGCGGGTCGGGGATCGACAGCGACTTCCCGCGCGCCAGATCGGCCAGCGCCGCCGCGACCAGTTTGTCGGCGTCCAGCCACATCCAGCCCGGGATGTTGTCCGTGCCCATCCCGGCCCGCTCGTGGAACTCGGTGCGCACGAAGCCGGGGCACAGGGCCATCAGGCGCACCCCGCTGCCGGCCAGATCCTTGGCCGCGCCCTGCGTGAACTGCACGACCCACGCCTTCGAGGCGCCGTAGGTACCCCGTGGCACGAAGGCGGCCACGGACGCGACGTTGACGATCCCGCCCCGGTGCCGCTCGCGCATCGCCTCGGCCGCCGCCGACGTCAGCCGGAGCACCGCCTCGCAGTGCACCTTGAGCATCCTCAGCTCGTCGGCCATGGACACGTCGAGATAGCGGCCCTTGTTGCCGAAACCGGCGTTGTTGATCAGCAGGTCGACCGGGTTCTTCCGGTCGCCGAGCCGGTCGGCCACCGTCTCGATGCCCTTGTCCTCGGCGAGGTCGGCGGTCAGCACCTCCACCTCGATGCCGTGCCGGTCGTGCAGTTCGGTCGCCTGCTCGTGCAGCCGTTTGGCGTCCCGGGCCACCAGGACGAGGTCATGCCCGCCAGCCGCTAGCCGCCGCGCGAACGCGGCACCGATCCCCGCGGTCGATCCCGTAATCAGAGCCGTTGTCATGGCCCAAGGGTAGTGACCCGGACCGACAGCGTCCGCGGCCGCCGGGCCCCGCGCGAGAGTCCGCCCGAGACCGGCTGACGACCGCTCAGCCCTGCCGCGCCGCCTCGTACTTGCGCGCCGCCGCCAGCGTCTCCGCGTTCAGCGCCTCGCCCGCCACGAGCAGCCCCGGCAGCAGGTCCCGCTCGGTGGTCACCGCGCGGAACTGCATCGCCACCGTCACCCCGTGCTCCGGCCGGTGCACGACCTCGACCGGGTCGCCCGACCGGATCTCGCCCGGTTCGATCACCCGGAGGTAGGCACCCGTGGCCGCCTTCTGAGTGAACCTCTTGACCCAGCCGCGCTCGCCCAAATGGCCCTGGAACGTGCGGCACGGAATCCGGCCCGAGGTCACCTCCAGGACCAGCTCGGCACCGACCCGCCAGCGCTCGCCGATCAGCGCTCCGGAGAGGTCGAGCCCCTCCGTCGTCAGGTTCTCCCCGAAGCAACCATTGGCCAAGGATTTACCGATCTCGCGCTCCCAGCCGTCGAGATCCTCGCGCGCGTAGGCGTACACCGCCTGGTCGTCCCCGCCGTGATGGCGCAGATCGCACACGGAGTCCCCGGCGAGCCCGCTCGCGCCGACGCCCTTGGCGCCCGGCGCCGTCACCCGCACCGGCCCGTCGACCGGCTTCTTGTCGATGCCCGTCACACCCTGCGCCTGATCCGTGTACGGCGCCGGCTGAGGGCGGCCCAGATTGACCGAGAGAACCTTCATATGCGCACGGTACGGGAGCCCGCCTCAAAGCGTCGAGCCAGTATTGGGTGCGATGTCCAAGCAGGCCTTATGCTCGGAGGGTGATCGAGGCCCGTCATCTCCGTGTCCTGCGCGCCGTCGCCGCCACCGGTTCCTTCTCGGCGGCGGGGCGCGAACTGGGCTGCACCCAGCCCGCCGTCAGCCAGCAGATGAAGGCACTGGAGACCTCGGTCGGCACCCCGCTGCTGGTCCGCAACGGCCGCGAGATGCGCCTGACCCAGGCCGGCGAAGCCCTGGTCAGGCATGCCTCCGGGATCCTCGCCGGACTCACCGCAGCCGAGGAGGAGGTCGCCGCCATCGCGGGTCTGCGCGCCGGCCGGGTCCGGCTGGTCTCCTTCCCGAGCGGCAGCTCCACCCTGGTCCCCACCGCCCTGGCCGCCCTGCGCGCCGCCCACCCCGGCACCCGCGTCTTTCTGGAGGAGGCCGAGCCCCCGAAGTCCGTCGAGCTGCTGCGCGAGGGCGACTGCGACCTGGCCCTGGCCTTCCGCTACGGCGGGGCGGCGGTCGCCGAGGACTGGGACGACCTGGTCGTACGGCCCCTGCTGACGGACCGTCTGGTCGCCCTGGTGCCCGAGCGGCACCGCCTCGCGCGCGCGGAGAGCGTCGCCATCGGTGAGCTGGCCCAGGAACCCTGGATCGCGGGCTGCCCGCGCTGCCGGGGCCAGCTGGTCGAGGTGTGCGAGGGGGCCGGCTTCACTCCGCGCATCGACTTCGCCACCGACGACTACCCGGCGGTGGTCGGCCTGGTCGGCGCGGGCCTCGGGGTGGCCGTCCTGCCGCAGCTCGCGGTGGAGTCGGTACGGCCCAGGGGCGTGCGCACGGTGCGGCTGGAACCGGCGGTGCGGCGCGAGATCGTCGCCCTCACCCTGCCCGACCTGGCCCAGGTGCCGGCCGTGGCGGCCACGCTGGAGCAACTGGCCCGCGCGGCCACGCGCGCGTAGCCGCGCGGCAGACGCGCGGGCACGCGTGGCGTGCCCGCTGGGGGAGTGATAGAAGAAACGTTCCTTCAGTGGTTCGAGGCGGTGTCCCCGCCGCCGGCCGTCGCCGACACCAGGCGGTTGCGGGCCCGCCCCATCAACTCTTCGCGCTCGTCCTCGGTCAGGCCGCCCCACACGCCGTACGGTTCGCGCACCGCCAGCGCGTGCGCCGCGCACTCCGCACGGACCGGGCACCTCATGCAGACCTCCTTGGCCGAGTTCTCGCGAGCGCTCCGAGCCGCCCCGCGCTCGCCCTCCGGGTGGAAGAAGAGCGAGCTGTCCACCCCGCGGCAGGCAGCCAGCAGCTGCCAGTCCCACAGGTCCGCGTTCGGTCCGGGAAGCCGGGAGAAATCTGCCATTACGTGACCCCTTGTAGCCGTTCTGGGCGGATACGGTGCCAACGACCGTACATCTCCGGTCTAAGGAGATGAAAATATGACTCATTGCGAATCTAGCCTCAGACATCCCGAAACAGGAAGAAAAGCGGCCAAATGGGGCATAGGTTGTGATGAAAAGTTGAGGGTCTGTCGGCCATGTCTGCGCCGTGTCGAGACCCTCACGTAGAGTGCCGATGACGGTGTGCAGCCCCGTAACTCTTTCGAGTGACCGTCGTTGAGAGTGCGGAGGCGGTTGAGAACACCAGCGCTCGGGCAGGCGTCCGAGGCGGTCGACCGCACAGGTGACGATTCCGTACCAGCCTGGAGGCTCAAGGTGACGCGCATCAGCTGCGGAGGGCGGTCATGACATCCGTCCTCGTCTGCGACGACTCCCCGCTTGCCCGAGAAGCGCTGCGCCGCGCGGTCGCGACCGTGCCCGGTGTCGAGCGTGTGACGACGGCGGCCAACGGCGAGGAAGTCCTCCGCCGCTGGGGCGCCGACCGTTCCGATCTCATCCTGATGGATGTGCGCATGCCCGGCCTGGGCGGTGTGGAGACCGTGCGCCGGCTGCTGTCCGCCGACCCGGGCGCGCGCATCATCATGCTCACCGTCGCCGAGGACCTCGACGGCGTGGCCCTGGCGGTCGCCGCGGGCGCTCGGGGCTATCTGCACAAGGACGCCTCGCGTGCGGAGTTGCGCGCCACGGTGACGCAGGCGCTGGCCGACCCGACCTGGCGGCTGGCCCCGCGCCGGCTGCGCTCGGCCGAGATGGGCGCCGCGCCCACGCTCACCGCGCGTGAGATCCAGGTGCTGGAGGGCATGAGTCACGGCCGCTCCAACGCCGAGATCGGTCGCGAGCTGTTCCTCTCCGAGGACACCGTGAAGACGCACGCGCGCCGTCTGTTCAAGAAGCTCGGCGCCTCGGACCGGGCCCACGCGGTGGCGCTCGGCTTCCGCTGGGGACTGGTCCGGTAGCCGGTGCCCGGCCCTGCGGGGCGGGCGGGACCGGACGGCCCCGGGCGACAGCATGCCCGTGACCGCCGGTGGATCCGCCGCCCCGGGCAGCAGCCACCGCTCGCGGGCCGGGACTTGGTGCGCCTCCTCGGGGTGTCCGTGACGGCCCCGCGCGGGCGTCCCGGTCGCCCGGGGAAGCGGCTGTGATGTGCCGTCGCGGGGTGGATCCGGTCACATATGACGCCGTATGCGTCTGGTCGTCGACAGGGTGTCCGCCCGCGCGCGGGAACAGGGTCGCGCGCGGTGCGCAGAGCGCCGTCGCGCGCCGGTCCGGATCGGCACCGTCGCCCGGCGAGGCCCAGGTCGGCGCGGTCCTGCCGGTCCTGGGCGAAGCATCCGCGGCGGGTGTCGTGCGGCGCGTTTCGGGGCGCACGTGGCAGGGTCGCGCGCCCCGGCGTAAGACCTCGCAGAACACCTTGGCGGGCAGTGCGCAAGACGGCCCGCCGGACGCGCGCTGCTCGTTTCGGCGCGGATGCCGCATCCTTGAGATGTGGAGTCTCTCGGGGACGAGTCGGTCGAGCGGAAGGGGAGGGCGCAGGATATGAGTGCCGGCGCACCTGCTCATAACGCTTCGGTGCACAACCACGAACACGATGCGACGGACCGGACGGCCGCAAGGCACCATGGACCGATGCGCGAGGACGATGCGGGCACGGCCCAGGGGGCGATCGGTGCGCTCGTGCATCGTGCCGTCGACGGCGACGAGCAGGCCACGCACGATCTGCTCGCCCATGTCCACCCCCTCGCGCTGCGCTATTGCCGCACGCGGCTGTCCCGGCTCCCGGGCGACGCGCGCCACTTCGTCGAGGACCTCGCCCAGGAGGTCTGCGTCGCGGTCCTGCTCGCCCTGCCCCGCTACCGGGACACCGGCCGCCCCTTCGAGGCGTTCGTGTTCGCCATCGCCTCGCACAAGGTGGCCGACCTCCAGCGTGCGGCGATGCGGCACCCGGGCTCCACGGCCGTCCCCTCGGACGAGATGCCGGAGCGCCCGGACGACTCCCTCGGTCCCGAGGAGCGCGCCCTGCTCAACAGCGACGCCGCGTGGGCCAAGAAGCTGCTGGCCAACCTTCCCGAGAACCAGCGCGAACTGCTCCTGCTGCGCATCGCCGTGGGCTTGACCGCGGAGGAGACGGGGCAGATGTTGGGAATGTCACCCGGCGCGGTCCGCGTGGCCCAGCACCGGGCGCTGAGCCGCCTGCGGGCGCTCGCCGAGCAGTAACCCCCTTGGACGAAGCCCCAGTCGTCCCCTCCTGGACGGGCACGCCTCCGTTTCCGTACGAACATACGAAGCCTGAAGCGACCCCGGACCGTGGAATTTGCTAGCGATGCTTCCCGTTAGCATGGACATCCGCACCGATCAAGGCCATTTGGGGAAGGTGTCATGACTGCCAACGTCGACGGAGTGCCCGGAAAATTCGCGACACTCGGGCTGACCTACGACGACGTGCTGCTGCTGCCGGGCGCATCGGACGTGCTCCCCAACGCGGTCGACACCTCGTCCCGCATCTCCCGCAACGTCCGGGTCAACATCCCGCTGCTCTCGGCAGCGATGGACAAGGTGACCGAGTCCCGCATGGCGATCGCGATGGCCCGGCAGGGCGGCGTCGGCGTGCTGCACCGCAACCTCTCCGTCGAGGACCAGGTCAACCAGGTCGACCTCGTGAAGCGCTCCGAGTCCGGCATGGTCACCGACCCGATCACCGTGCACCCGGATGCCACGCTCGCCGAGGCCGACGCCCTGTGCGCCAAGTTCCGCATCAGCGGCGTCCCGGTCACCGACCCGGACAAGAAGCTGCTCGGCATCGTCACCAACCGCGACATGGCCTTCGAGAGTGACCGCTCGCGCCGCGTGCACGAGGTCATGACCCCGATGCCGCTGGTCACGGGCGAGGTCGGCATCTCCGGCACCGAGGCCATGGAGCTGCTGCGCAAGCACAAGATCGAGAAGCTGCCGCTGGTCGACGACGAGGGCGTCCTCAAGGGCCTGATCACGGTCAAGGACTTCGTCAAGGCCGAGCAGTACCCGAGCGCCGCCAAGGACTCCGAGGGCCGGCTGATCGTCGGCGCTGCCGTCGGTGCCAGCCCCGAGGCGCTGGAGCGCGCCCAGGCGCTCGCCGAGGCCGGTGTGGACTTCCTGGTCGTCGACACCTCGCACGGCCACAACAGCAACGCCCTCAACTGGATGGCGAAGATCAAGTCGAGCGTGAACGTCGACGTGATCGGCGGCAACGTCGCCACCCGCGACGGCGCCCAGGCTCTGATCGACGCCGGCGTGGACGGCATCAAGGTCGGCGTGGGCCCCGGCTCGATCTGTACGACCCGTGTGGTGGCCGGCATCGGCGTCCCGCAGGTCACCGCGATCTACGAGGCGTCCCTCGCCGCCCGCGCGGCCGGCGTGCCGCTGATCGGCGACGGCGGTCTGCAGTACTCCGGCGACATCGGCAAGGCGCTGGCCGCGGGTGCCGACACGGTGATGCTGGGCAGCCTCCTCGCGGGCTGCGAGGAGTCCCCCGGCGAGCTGCAGTTCATCAACGGCAAGCAGTTCAAGTCGTACCGCGGCATGGGCTCGCTCGGCGCCATGCAGTCCCGTGGCCAGGGCCGGTCGTACTCGAAGGACCGCTACTTCCAGGCCGAGGTCGCCGCCGACGACAAGCTGGTGCCGGAGGGCATCGAGGGCCAGGTGCCCTACCGCGGCCCGCTGGCCAACGTGCTGCACCAGCTCGTCGGCGGTCTCCGGCAGACCATGGGCTACGTCGGCGCGGCCACCATCGCGGAGATGGAGACCAAGGGCCGCTTCGTGCGGATCACCTCCGCCGGTCTCAAGGAGAGCCACCCGCACGACATCCAGATGACGGTCGAGGCCCCGAACTACAGCCGTAAGTAGTCACCACGGCCTTTCCGCGGCGGCTCCGGGTGCACCGGGGCCGCCGTTGTCGTACCCGTCGGCGATACTGGGAGACGCTGAAACGCATCAGGGAAAGGCCAAGACGTGACTGAGATCGAGATCGGGCGCGGCAAGCGCGGCCGCAGGGCGTACGCCTTCGACGACATCGCCGTCGTCCCCAGCCGCCGTACGCGGGACCCGAAGGAGGTCTCGATCGCCTGGCAGATCGACGCCTACCGCTTCGAGCTGCCCTTCCTGGCCGCTCCCATGGACTCGGTCGTCTCCCCGGCCACCGCGATCCGCATCGGTGAGCTGGGCGGCCTGGGTGTCCTCAACCTCGAGGGCCTGTGGACGCGGCACGAGGACCCGCTGCCGCTGCTGGACGAGATCGCCGCGCTGCCCGCCGAGCGCGCGACCCGCCGCCTCCAGGAGATCTACGCGGCGCCGATCAAGGAGGAGCTGATCGGCGCCCGCATCAAGGAGGTGCGCGACTCCGGTGTGGTCACGGCGGCCGCGCTCTCCCCGCAGCGCACGGCCCAGTTCTCCAAGGCGGTCGTGGACGCGGGCGTGGACATCTTCGTCATCCGCGGTACGACGGTCTCGGCGGAGCACGTGTCGTCCTCGCACGAGCCGCTGAACCTGAAGCAGTTCATCTACGAGCTGGACGTCCCGGTGATCGTCGGCGGCTGCGCGACCTACACCGCGGCCCTGCACCTGATGCGCACCGGCGCGGCCGGTGTCCTGGTGGGCTTCGGCGGCGGCGCCGCGCACACCACGCGCAACGTCCTCGGCATCCAGGTCCCGATGGCCACGGCCGTGGCCGACGTGGCCGCGGCCCGCCGTGACTACATGGACGAGTCCGGCGGCCGGTACGTGCACGTGATCGCGGACGGCGGTGTCGGCTGGTCCGGCGACCTGCCCAAGGCGATCGCCTGCGGCGCCGACTCGGTGATGATGGGCTCCCCGCTGGCCCGCGCCACGGACGCGCCCGGCAAGGGCCACCACTGGGGCATGGAGGCGGTCAACGAGGAGCTGCCCCGAGGCAAGAAGGTCGACCTCGGCACGGTCGGCACGATCGAGGAGATCCTCACCGGCCCGTCCCACACCCCGGACGGCTCGATGAACTTCTTCGGCGCCCTGCGCCGCGCGATGGCCACGACCGGCTACAGCGAGCTGAAGGAGTTCCAGCGGGTCGAGGTGACCGTCGCGGACAGCCAGCACCGCCGCTGACACCCGGCCGTACGACGCCGAAGGGCCCGTCCACCGAGCAGGTGGGCGGGCCCTTCCGGTGCCGGTGTGCCTTACGCGGCGGCCTTCTTGGCGCCCGAGAACGCGGCGAAGGCGGCGATGGCGAAGAAGAGGAAGGTCAGCGGGTCGGCGTCCTGCTTCCAGGCCTCCTGGACCACGGAGAAGTGCTGGAAGAACACCTCGCTGAAGCCCACGTGCAGCGCCTTGGCGCCGATCATGGCCTCGCCGACCAGCTGGCCGATGTACACCGAGCCGAGCGCGAGGACGGCGCTCAGGACGGGCAGGGCGGGGTTGCGGCCGCCCACCTTGCCGGCCGCGAGGCCGATGACGAAGCCGACGCCGACGGCCGCGTAGCCGATCTCGTGCTTGGTGGCGCCGATGACGACGCCGTAGAGCGCGGCGGCGGCCACGGCGGCGACGACCGCGGCGACCAGGCCGAGGGCGAGGGTGTTCCGGACCGGCGCGGGCGCCACCGGCGGGGCGAAGGCGCCCGGCTGCGGCGGGTACGGGGCCCCGGCCGGTGCCTGCTGGGCGTACGGGTTGCCGTCGGCCGGACCGGGCTGCTGGGCGTACGGATTGGGACCGACCGGACCGGGCTGCGGCTGCGGCGATGGAGCTGACTGGCTCATGACAGATTTCCCCCCGTGATGTGACTCAACTGGATGGCGAAAAGGAGACGTACGCGCACGCGTGTGCGGCGAGTCCGGGGGAGACTAACAGCCGGGAACGACAATGCTCCCGGCCGTTTTCCGTTCGTGACCGGCTCAGAGCCGGTGGGCCGCCCCCGTCGGGGTCGCCCCGCGGGTGTCCAGCAGCAGTTGCGCCTTCACCGACAGACCCTGCAGGTCGTACGTCCGGTGCTGCTGGAGCAGGATCGTCAGGTCGGCGTCGGCGGCCGCCTCGTACAGCGAGTCCGCACGCGGGACCGGGCGGTCCAGGACGCTCCACGCGGGCACGTGCGGGTCGTGGTAGCTCACGGAAGCGCCCAGTTCCATCAGCCGGATCGCGACCTCCTGGGCCGGCGTGCCCTGCAGGTCGGCGAGGTCGGGCTTGTAGGTGACGCCGAGCAGCAGCACGCGCGCGCCCCGGGCGGACTTGCCGTGCTCGTTGAGCAGGGTCGCGGCGCGCTGGACGACGTAGCGGGGCATGCGGTGGTTGACCTGCTGCGCCAGCTCCACGATGCGCAGGGTGCGGGTGGCGTGACCGGTCAGGTCCTGCGAGACGCCGTGCCCGCCGACGCCGGGCCCGGGACGGAACGCCTGGAAGCCGAACGGCTTGGTCTCCGCGCAGCGGATGACGTCCCACAGGTCGACGCCCAGCTCATGGCAGAGGACGGCCATCTCGTTGACGAGCGCGATGTTGACGTGCCGGAAGTTGGTCTCCAGCAACTGCACCGTCTCCGCCTCGCGCAGCCCGCGCGCGCGGACCACCTTGTCGGTGAGCCGGCCGTAGAAGGCGGCGGCCGACTCGGTGCAGGCGGGGGTGAGGCCGCCGATGACCTTGGGGGTGCCGGCGGGGCTGTGGTCGCGGTTGCCGGGGTCGACCCGGCTGGGCGAGTAGGCGAGGTGGAAGTCGCGGCCGGCGCGCAGCCCCGAGCCCTCCTCCAGCAGGGGGCGCAGAAACTCCTCCGTCGTGCCGGGCAGGACCGGCGACTCCAGGATGACCGTGGTGTGCGGGCGCAGCCGCTCGGCCAGCGCGCGGGCGGCCGCCTCCACCTGGCCGAGGTCGAGCCCGCCGTCCGCTCCGCGCGGGGTCGGTGCACAGATCACGGCCGTGCGCACACGGCCGAGTTGGGCGGGGTCGGTGCCGGGCCTGAAGCCCGCGGAGTGCATCCGGCGCAGCTCGGCGGGGCTGAGCGAGCCCGCCTCGGGCCCGGTGGTATAGCCGAGGGTGGAGATGCCTGCGGCGACGGCGGCCTGGGCGAGCGGCAAGCCGTAGGGGCCGAGTCCGATGACGGCGAGGTCTGCGGGCATGGCGTGGGCCGTCCTTCCCAGTAGCCGAAGCGGGACAGGTGCGCAATCGCTGTGGACAGGATGAGCGAGCGCTCTGTCACACTAGGAGTAAATATGACCGTTATGCGGGATTGTTTTCGTGTGTCTTCCAGGGGTTGTGCACGAGTTGTCCACAGGTTGGGAGCCCGTGGTGGCTGAAGCCGGGCAAGACGGTCAGAATTTGGGCATGAGGAGGGGGTGAACCGGGCTTCGCCCGCCGGGTGCGGCCGACGCGAGCGAGTGTGCGACAGCGGGAGGCAGCGGTGAGGACAGCAACTCTGGGGCCGGAGCAGCGCGCCGAGGCACTGGCGGCGATGACGGAGCGGGAGCTGGACGTGCTGGTGATCGGCGCCGGAGTCGTCGGCGCGGGCACCGCACTGGACGCCGCCACGCGCGGCCTGGCCACCGGACTGGTCGAGGCCCGCGACTGGGCGTCCGGCACCTCCAGCCGGTCCAGCAAACTCATCCACGGCGGGCTGCGCTATCTGGAGATGCTCGACTTCGCGCTCGTCCGCGAGGCACTCAAGGAGCGCGGCCTGCTCCTGGAGCGGCTCGCTCCGCACCTGGTCAAGCCCGTGCCGTTCCTCTACCCGCTGGAGCACAAGGGCTGGGAGCGGCTCTACGCCGGCTCGGGCGTCGCCCTCTACGACGCGATGTCCATGGCCCGCGGACATGGCCGGGGCCTGCCCGTGCACCGTCATCTGAGCCGCCGTCACGCCCTGCGCGTCGCCCCCTGCCTGAAGAAGGACGCCCTGGTCGGCGCCCTGCAGTACTACGACGCCCAGATGGACGACGCCCGCTTCGTCGCCACACTGGTGCGCACGGCGGCGTCCTACGGCGCACTGGTCGCCAACCGTGCGCGTGTGACCGGGTTCCTGCGCGAGGGCGACCGGGTCGTCGGCGCCCGTGTGCAGGACGTCGAGGGCGGCGGGGAGTACGAGATCCGCGCCAAGCAGATCGTCAACGCGACGGGCGTGTGGACCGACGACACGCAGGCCATGGTGGGCGAGCGCGGCCAGTTCCACGTCCGCGCCTCCAAGGGCATCCACCTGGTCGTGCCCAAGGACCGCATCCACTCCAGCACCGGCCTGATCCTGCGTACCGAGAAATCCGTCCTCTTCGTCATCCCCTGGGGCCGGCACTGGATCATCGGCACCACCGACACCGACTGGGACCTCGACAAGGCCCACCCGGCCGCGTCCAGCGCCGACATCGACTACCTGCTGGAACACGTCAACTCGGTGCTCGCCGTGCCGCTCAGCCGAGACGACGTACAGGGTGTGTACGCCGGTCTGCGCCCGCTGCTCGCCGGGGAGTCCGACGCCACCAGCAAGCTGTCCCGCGAGCACACGGTCGCCCACCCGGCGCCGGGACTCGTGGTCGTCGCGGGCGGCAAGTACACCACCTACCGGGTGATGGCCAAGGACGCCGTCGACGAGGCGGTGCACGGCCTGGACGTGCGCGTCGCCGACTGCGTGACCGAGGAGACCCCGCTGATGGGCGCGGAGGGGTACCAGGCGCTGTGGAACGCGCGAGCGCGGATCGCCGCCAAGAACGGACTGCACGTGGCCCGCGTGGAGCATCTGCTGAACCGGTACGGCTCCCTGGCCCAGGAGGTCCTCGACCTCATCGCCGCCGACCCCGCCCTGGGCGAGCCGCTGACGGGCGCCGACGACTATCTGCGCGCCGAGGTGGTCTACGCCGCCTCGCACGAGGGCGCCCGGCACCTCGACGACGTGCTCACCCGCCGTACCCGCATCTCCATCGAGACCTTCGACCGGGGCACGCGCTGTGCCCGTGAGGCGGCCGAGCTGATGGCACCGGTCCTCGGCTGGGACAAGGACCAGATCGAGCGCGAGGTCGAGCACTACGAGAAGCGGGTGGAGGCCGAGCGCGAGTCCCAGCGCCAACCCGACGACCTGACGGCGGACGCGGCCCGGCTGGGGGCGCCGGACATCGTGCCCCTGTAGCGGCGACCACATGCCGGACACGGGCTGAATCGGAGTCAGGGGCGGGGCGCCGTGGGTGGCTTCGTCACGAGTGGGAGGACTTGGGACACCGGTTTGGACAGGACTGTCCGAAGCGCCGGTGTCCCGGTTCCTCCCGGCACCCTGGGCGTCGGGCACTTGTCGGGTGAGAGACAATGGAGGCTCTGTCAGGGCGGGTTGCATGAGGGGACGCATGTCGGAGGCGGAGCGGGCGGGCACATCTCGTCAGGAGACTCGTCAGGACAAGAGCGAGCGTCGTCTCCTCGCCGGGCGGTACCGGCTGGGAGACGTGCTGGGCCGCGGCGGCATGGGCACGGTCTGGCGGGCCGAGGACGAGACCCTAGGCCGGACGGTGGCCGTCAAGGAGCTGCGGTTCCCGTCGAACATCGACGAGGAGGAGAAGCGGCGTCTGATCACGCGCACCCTGCGCGAGGCCAAGGCGATCGCCCGGATCCGCAACAACAGCGCGGTGACGGTCTTCGACGTGGTCGACGAGGACGACCGGCCCTGGATCGTGATGGAGTTGGTGGAGGGCAAGTCCCTCGCCGAGGTCATCCGCGAGGACGGCGTGCTGGAGCCGAAGCGCGCCGCCGAGGTCGGGCTCGCCGTCCTCGACGTCCTGCGCTCCGCGCACCGCGAGGGCATCCTGCACCGGGACGTGAAGCCGTCCAACGTGCTCATCGCCGAGGACGGCCGGGTCGTGCTCACCGACTTCGGTATCGCACAGGTCGAGGGCGACCCGTCCATCACCTCCACCGGCATGCTCGTCGGCGCCCCCTCCTACATCTCCCCGGAGCGCGCTCGCGGCCACAAGCCGGGACCGGCGGCCGACCTGTGGTCGCTCGGCGGTCTGCTGTACGCGGCGGTGGAGGGCACCCCGCCGTACGACAAGGGTTCGGCGATCGCCACGCTCACCGCGGTGATGACCGAGCAGCTGGAGGAGCCCAAGAACGCGGGCCCGCTCCGGGACGTCATCTACGGCCTGCTCACCAAGGACCCGGCCAAGCGGCTCGACGACACCGGCGCCCGGGCCATGTTCAACGAGGTCATCCACGCGCCCGAGCCGGAGCCGATGGACGTCACGCGGGTGGTTCCGCTGCCGACGCAGCCCGGACCGGCCGAGGGCAGGCGGAGCGAGGAGGCCGCGGAGAAGCTGCGCGGCGCGCTGCGTTCGGTCCGCAAGGCGGCGGGGGCGGCCACGGCCGCGGCCGCGACACGGACCAGGAGCGGCGGTGGCGCGGGCGCACCCGCGTCCGACGGCACGACGGGCACGAACGGTCCGGCGGGGACGGGCCGTTCGGCCGGGACGAGCGGGGCAGGGCGTACGGCCGGGACGAGCGGGGCGGGGCGTACGGGCGGTGCGGCAGGTGCGGCAGGCGCGGGCGGGTCCCGCGCCGACGGCGTACGGCCGTCCGCTCCCGGCGGCGCCTCGGGCTCCGCCGGTTCCTCCGGCTCGTCCGGTGCGCGGGGCAGCGTGCCCGGCGCGCGGTCGGAGGGTTCGGTCCCGGGTACGGCCGGCGGGCCGAACTCCAGCTCGGCCAAGCCGAGTTCGGGCTGGCCCGTGATGCCGCCACCGGACCTGGACCTGCCGCCGCGGCCGGTGCCGAGAGCGCCGCTGACCGACGTGGTGCCCAAGCGCACGCTGGTGATCATCGCCGTGGTGGTCGCCCTCGCGGTGCTCGGCACCGTCCTGGCCGTCGCCCTCGGCGGCGACGGAGGCAAGGACGACAACAGCGGCGGGGCCAAGGCCTCGGTGAGTGCCAGTGCCTCCGCCAAGCAGGACCGCAGCGACCGGAGCACGGGCGGTGGAGCGTCGACGGACCGTGCGGCTCCGCCGACCGCCGGTAGCGCTTCGGCATCGGACAACAAGCCCGACGGCAGCGCGAGCTCGTCCGCGGCCGGCTCCGCGCCGGCGGTGTCGACCCGCAAGGGCGGCCAGGGCTACTCGATCGGGCTGCCCAAGGGCTGGACGTACAGGTCCACGGACGACGCCGGCGACCGCTACACCGGACCCGACGGGCAGAAGCTGCTCGTCGGGTGGACGACGTCGCCCAAGGACGACCCGGTGGCGGACTGGAAGAACCAGGAGCGCTCCATGGTGCGCTCCCAGTACCAGAAGGTTCACATAGAGAAGGTGGACTACCGGCACTGGAACACGGCCGACTGGGAGTTCACCTACGTCGACGGCGGGACCAAGTACCACACCATCGACCGGGGGTTCGTGGTCAACGGACACCTCGGCTACGGGCTGATGTACACCGCGAAGGACGCGGACTGGGCGGGCTCGCTGCGTGCGGACACCTGGAAGACGCTGACGCAGTCCTTCACGCCCAAGTCGTAGTCGTCCGGCGGCGGTTTGGGGCGTGAGAATCCGTCATCCACTCAATGCGGGTTGCCTCCGGCACGTATCGTGAATGGTTGCGGACCGTACGGAGCCGTATGGGTGTGCGAAACGGGTCGCGAGGCGAACGGATGTGACCGACCGGGCGGCCTGGGGAGGCAAAGTGGACGACTACGCGGGTCGGGTGCTCGCCGACCGCTACCGCCTGCCGTTGCCGCCGTCCGACGAGTACGAACTCACCGAGACCCGAGCCTTCGACACCTACAGCGGTCAGGAAGTCCTGGTCCGCCAGGTGCCGTTGCCGGAGGTCGTCGAGGCCGAGGTGCTCGACGCGGAGGGACTTCCCGAGGGGTTCACCGCGCGCGAGCGCGGGGCCCGGCGGGCACCGGACGCCCGGACCGCCACCCGCCGGCCCGCCGACCCGGCCGTGCGGCGCGCCGTCGAGGCCGCGCAGGCGGCGGCCCGCATCCCCGACCATCCCCGTCTGGACCAGGTCTTCGACGTGTTCGCCGAGGGCGGGTCCCTGTGGATCGTCAGCGAGTGGGTGGCCGCCCGCCCGCTGGCCGCGTTCCTCGCCGAGCAGCCGCTGTCGCCCTACCGCGCGGCCGAGGTCGCCTCCGACGTGCTCATGGCGCTCCGGGTGCTGCACGCCCACGGCTGGGTACACCGCAACATCACCGCCCGCACGGTGCTGGTCTGCGACGACGGCCGCGTGATGCTCACCGGCCTCGCGGTCGGCGCGGCGGAGGAGGCGCTCTGCGGATACGACCCGGTGCCGGGGCCGGACGGCCCGGATGCGCCGGACGAGGGCATGACCGGGGCCCCGGGGGCAACCGGGGCGGAGCGGGCCGAGCCGGGCGCCGGGGCGGGCGCCGGGGCGGGGGGCTTCGGCGGGCCCGGTGGCGGCTCAGGCGCGCCTCACGGTGGCTCGGGCGGGTCTCCGGGACCGCGTGGCGGCTCGGCCGGCGGTCCGCCGTACGCCGGGAGACCGGGGGATGCCCCCGGTCACGGCGGTCGGCCGGCTGGGGCGGACGGTACGGGCGGGGTGGTCGGTGGCTCCGCCGGAGCCGGTGGTGTCCCCTCCGTCGACATCGATCCCGAGTCCGCGCGGCGGGCCGCGATTCAGGCGAGGGCGGCCGGCGGCCTGCCGGAGCCGGGGGCGAACGGGGCGTCCGGCCCGGCGGGACAGCGGGCCCTGGAGAGCGGGCCGAGCGGGGCGGACATCCGTGCCGCCCGCGCCGGTGCCATCGCCGCGTACCGCGCGGGCGCGCGTGCCGCCGCCCGGGTCCAGGAGTCCCAGCAGACGGGCCGCCCGGCGTTGCCGGGTGCCCGGCCGTCCGGGGAGGGTGGCACCGGTGCTGACCGGGGGGACGGTGGGGAGTGGCCGTCGTATCCCGACGGGCGCGGCTCCGCGACGCCGACCGGGCGGACAGACGCCCCCTACGGGGTCCAGGAGTCCCAGCAGACGGGCCGCCCGGCGTTGCCGGGTGCTCGGCCGTCCGGGGAGGGTGGCACCGGTGCTGACCGGGGGGACGGTGGGGAGTGGCCGTCGTATCCCGACGGGCGCGGCACCAGCACGCCGCCCGGGCGGGCAGTCGGCCCCTACGGCGCGCAGGGCGCCCCCGGGCACGGCGCCTCACCCCGTGCCACCGGGGCCGGCGGCGGTACCTCCCCGGACCTCGGCGGCGCTGCGCAGCGCCCCGTGCTGTCCTCCGGGGACCCGGGCCCGGGGCACGCGCCCGTCCCGGGTCGGACACCCGCCCAGGACCCCGACACCGCCCACCGGACAGACACCGGCCCCGGCCGCCAAGGCTCCGACCTGCCCCCTTACGGCCCCGGTCCTGCCCAAGGCTCCGGCCGTTCCCCCTACGCCCCGCACCCCGACCGCTCCGGCC
>NZ_LGDV01000224.1 GCF_001280015.1 Streptomyces sp. MMG1121 | reverse complement strand
GGAGTACGGCAGGGGGCTGGGGCTGGTGCGTGCCTGTGCGCAGGTGTGGGGATGGCAGCCGTCGGCCCGGTTCGGGGATCGAGGGAAGTACGTGTGGTGTGAGCTAGGAGTGGCGTGAGGCGGCAGGCGTGAAGCTCAGGCCGTCGTCCCAGGGGGCCAGTTTCTGGAAGTAGATGTCGTCCCGCCAGCGGCCGTCGATGTGGATGTGGCCGCGCGACACGCCCACCGTCCGGAACCCGCTCTTCTCCAGGACACGGCACGACGCAGGATTGTCCACCCGCGCGAAGGCGTCCACCCGGTGCAGCCGCAAGTCGTGGAAGGCCACGTCCAGGGCCAGCGCGACGGCGTCCGTGGCGATGCCCCGCCCGTTGTGGCCACCGGAGATCCAGTAACCGATGAAGCAGCTGCGCAGGCGGCCGAGCAGGATGTTGTTGAGGTCGACCCGGCCCACCACGGCGCCCTCGTACAGGATCACACCGGGCCACCTCGTTCCGTTTTCGCGCTGTCGCAGGGCGCTCGCCACGGCGGCCCGCTGGCCGGCCTCCGTGAAGAACTCGTCCGTACGCGGGGGATCCCAGGGGCGCAGGAAGTCGCGGTTGTGGCGGTGCAGAACCGTCAGAGCCTCGCTGTCCTCGACGGACAGGGGGCGGATCGCGGTTGCGGACATGCTGGTTCGCTGCCTTCCACGGCGGATGCCGAAGGCGAAGGCCCGTGCCGCGAAACCGCGCGGCACGGGCCTTCTTTCCCTGGAATCGGACGTCCATGGGCTCGGGTCAATGGGCCGGTGAAAGTCCGTTCCGCAAGGGGACGGCTGACGGAAAGGGGTGTGTCAGGCCGCCGCCTCGGGGTCCTTGGAGAGGCTGTCCTTGGAGAGGCGGGGGGCGGGGATCGTCTCCTGCGTCTCCGGGTAGTGGCACGCCGTCAGGTGGCCCGGCTTGTTGCCCTCCACCTGGAGCAGCGTCGGTGCCTCCGTCGCGCACTTCTCCGTCGCCTTCCAGCAGCGGGTGCGGAAGCGGCAGCCGGAGGGCGGGTTGATGGGCGAGGGGACGTCGCCGACCAGACGGATGCGCTCGCGCGGCTCCGCGTCCACCGTCGCCTCGGGTACGGCGGAGAGCAGGGCCCGGGTGTAGGGGTGGCGCGGGTTGCCGTACAGGTCCTCGCGGTCGGCGATCTCGACGATGTTGCCGAGGTACATGACCGCGACGCGCTGCGAGAAGTGCCGGACGATCGCGAGGTCGTGGGCGATGAAGACGAACGCGATGCCCAGTTCCCGCTGGACCTTCTGCAGGAGGTTCACGACCTGGGCCTGGATCGAGACGTCCAGGGCCGAGACCGGCTCGTCCGCCACGATCAGCTTGGGCTCCAGGGCCAGCGCGCGGGCCACGCCGATGCGCTGGCGCTGGCCGCCGGAGAACTCGTGCGGGAAGCGGTTGAAGTGCTCCGGGTTCAGGCCCACGATCTCCAGGAGTTCGCGGACCCGGTTCTCGCGGCCGCCCTTCGGGTCGATCCCGTTGATCTCCATCGGGCCCGCGATGATCTTGCCGACCGTCTGTCGCGGGTTCAGCGAGGCGTACGGGTCCTGGAAGATCATCTGGATCTCGGAGCGGATCGGCGCCAGCTCCTTGCGGCCCGCGTGCGTGATGTCCTGGCCGCGGTAGGTGATCTTGCCGCCGGTCGGTTCCAGCAGGCGGGTGATCAGCCGGCCCGTGGTCGACTTGCCGCAGCCCGACTCGCCTACGAGGCCCAGGCTCTCGCCCTCGGCCACCTGGAAGTCCAGGCCGTCCACCGCCTGCACCGCGCCGACCGTACGGCGGATGGGAAAGCCGCCCTTGATCGGGAAGTGCTTCGTCAGCCCCGAGACGTCCAGGAGGGGGTTCGTGTTGCTCATGGTCGTGAAGTCCCGTCTGGTGTCCGTCAGTTGTGCCGGGTTGCGGCGAAGTCGGCGAAGTATTCCTGCTTCTGGTCGGCGGTGAGGTGGCACGCGGAGCCGCGGCCCTCCGCCACCTCGAGCTTCGGGCGCTCGGCCGAGCACAGACCGCCCGAGACCTTCTCGGCGAACGCGCAGCGCGGGTGGAAGCGGCAGCCGGACGGCGGGTTGAGCAGCGAGGGCGGGGAACCGGGGATCGGCGTCAGCGGCACGTCCACCGGGCCCTCCAGGCTCGGCATCGAGTTCAGCAGGCCGAGGGTGTACGGGTGGTCCGGCTTGCTCAGCACCTGCTTCTTGGTGCCGCGCTCGACGCACCGGCCGCCGTACATCACCAGTACGTCGTCCGCGATGTCGGCGATGACACCGAGGTCGTGCGTGATGAAGATGATGGCGGTGCCGAACTCCTGCTGGAGGTCCTTGAGGAGGTCCATGATCTGGGCCTGGACCGTCACGTCGAGGGCCGTGGTCGGCTCGTCGGCGATCAGCAGCTCGGGGTCGCAGACCAGGGCCATGGCGATCATCGCGCGCTGGCGCATACCGCCCGAGAACTGGTGCGGGTAGTCGTCCACGCGGGTGTCGGGCTGCGGGATGCCGACGCGGCGCAGCATCTCGATCGCCCGGTCCCGTGCCTCCTTCTTGGAGGCGCCGGTGTGCTTGCGGTACGTCTCGGCGATCTGCGCGCCGACCGTGTGGTACGGCGACAGGGAGGCCAGCGCGTCCTGGAAGATCATGGACATCTTGTTGCCGCGCAGCTTCTCCAGCGTCCGCTCGGACGCGGTGAGGAGCTCCTGCCCGTCGAGGACGATCTCGCCCTCGATGGTGGTGCGTTCGCGGTTGTGCAGACCCAGGATCGCCAGGTTGGTCACCGACTTGCCCGAGCCGGACTCGCCGACGATGCCGAGCGTCTTGCCCTTCTCCACATCGAAGGAGAGCCCGTCGACGGCCTTGACGATGCCGTCCTCGGTGGAGAAGTGCACGCGGAGGTCGCGGACGGAGAGGAAGGGGGTGCTCATCTTGTCTCTCCTTAAGCGAGGCGGACGCGCGGGTCGATGAGGGCGTACACGGCATCGACGACGATGTTGAACAGGACGATCGCGCCGGCCGCGACCAGGACGACACCGAGCAGCATCGGCAGGTCGTTGTTCTGTACGGCCTTCACCGAGACGGCGCCGATGCCGTGCAGGCCGAACGTCGCCTCCGTGATGATCGCGCCGCCGAACAGCGAGCCCAGGTCGATACCGAGGATCGTCACGATCGGGCCCATCGCGCCGCGCCAGGCGAACCGGAAGAACACGGTGCGCCACGCCAGGCCCTTGGCCCGCGCGGTGCGGACGTAGTCCTCGCTCAGCGTCTCGACCAGCTGCGAGCGGGTCATACGGGTGTAGTTGGCGGTGAAGATGATCGCCAGCACGAACCACGGCAGCAGGAAGCCCTGGAACCAGCCCAAGGGGTCCTGCGTGAAGCCGGAGTTGTCGTTCGGGCGGGGCAGGATGTGCCACTCGTCGGAGAGGTAGAACATCGCGACGATGCCGACGATGTAGATCTGCAGCGACGAACCGATCAGCGAGGCCGAGGAGGCGATCTTGTCCAGCGCCTTGCCCTGCTTGACGGCGGCGATCATGCCGGTGCCGACGCCGAAGATGACGAAGACGACCGCGCTGCCCAGGGTGAGCGAGAGCGTGGTCGGGAAGCGGTTCATGATCATGCCGAGGACCGGCTCACGGTTCTGGAACGAGTAGCCGAGGCACGGCGCGTTGCAGTGGCCGAACGAGGCGTAGTCACGGCCCACGAAGACGCCCTCGAGCCAGTGCCAGTACTGGACCGGCAGCGGATCGGAGATCCCCAGGTTGTGCCGTACCAGCTCCAGCGTCTGCGGCGTGCAGACCTTGCCGCAGGCGATCCGCGCGGGGTCACGCGGCGCGATGTAGAAGAGGAGGAACGTGATGGCACTGATGATCAGCAAGATCACCGCTGCGCCGAGTACCCGGCGGACGAGAAAGCGGAACATGGCGATGGGATTCCCTGGGCGACGCCGTGGTGGGGGCGGAGGGGGACGGGCGGGGCGCCGGGTGTGCGGCGCCCCGCCCCTGGACGGACTGGGGCGTCAGGCCTTCACGTACAGCTTGTACATGAGGAACGCCGAGAACAGCGGGTCGAACAGGGCGCCGCCGACCTTCGAGCCGTACAGGTAGAACCGGCGCTGGAAGGTCTCGGGGATGATCGGAGCGAGCTCCGTCATGATCTTCTTGTCCAGCGCCTCCCAGGCAACGCCGGCCTGCTTCGGGTCGGTGATGACCGCGTTCTGCTTGATCGCGTCGTTGACCCAGCTCACGTTCAGCTGCGAGACGTTGTTGGAGCCGTTGGCGATCGTGCCGCCGTCGAACAGCGGCTGCATGACGGTGAAACCGGTCGGCCAGTCCGGGGACCAGCCGAACCACATCACGTCGAACTCGTTGTTGATCTGCTGGACCTGGTCGTAGTAGCTGCCCTGGTCCACCGCCTTCACGACCGGGTCGAAGCCCGCCGCCTTCAGGGCGTTGACGATGACGACCTTGGTCTTCTCGTAGGCGTCGTTGCCACCCTTGGGGTAGGTGTAGACGATCTTCTGGCCGACCTTGCCGGCCTCCTTCAGCAGCGCCTTGGCCTTCTCCGGGTCGCCCTGCGGCTTCTTCAGCTTGCCGTAGACGTCCTCGTGGGCGTAGCCCAGGATGTCGGGGCTGATGATGGAGGTCGCGTAGTCACCGGCCGACTCGCCGCCGTAGATGCGGCGGATCTGCTCCAGCGGCCAGGCGTAGTTGAGCGCCTGGCGCACCTTCGGGTCGGTGATGCGCTTGCAGTTGATGGCGTAGTAGTAGAGGCCGCTGAGCAGACCGTTGATGGTCCGCTTCTTCAGCGTGGGGTCGGTCAGCACCTTCTGGAGACGCTCGGCGGGCACACCGCTGTACGCCATGACGGCGTACTGGTCGTCGCCGCTCTCGGCGATCAGCCGGTCGGTCGCGGGCAGCGACTCGGTGCCGAACTCGAAGGTGAAGCTGTCCGGGTAGGCGTTGCGGATCGAGTCCGTCTTCGGGTCCCAGTGCGGGTTGCGCACCAGCTTCATCGACTTGTCGACGGAGTGCTGAGCGATCTTGTACGGGCCGGCCGAGACCGGGTCCTTGTCGTACTTCTCCTTGGTGTCGTGCGCGACCGGCACGGCGCCGTAGGAGTGCATCGCGAGCGTGAAGTTGAGGTCCGGGCGGGCCTCCTTCAGCTTCAGCGTGATGGTCTTCTTCGCATCGTCGGTGACGATGGAGTCCAGGTGCTTGCCGGTGAACGGGCCCTTGTACTTCGAGCGGAAGTCCGTGGAGCCGGTCAGCGCGGTCTGGACGTACTGCGCGCCCTCGGTGGTGAAGCTGGCGAAGCCGCGCTCGATGCCGTGGCGGATGTCCTCGACGGTCAGGTCGCTGCCGTCGTCCCACTTCAGACCGTCCTTCAGGGTGAAGGTCCAGGTCTTGCCGCCATCGGCCATGGTGCCGGCGTCGGTCGCCAGGTCACCGACCAGCTTCATGGAGCCGTCCATGGCGATCTTGTAACCGGTCAGCGTACGGACGTAGAGGTTGGCGACACCGGAGTTCCAGGCGAAGTAGATCCGCTGGGGGTCCAGGTGGGTGAAGTCGGTCGGGCCGATACCGATGATGTTGCCGCCCTTGCGCGCACCCGGGATCTCGGGGGCGGGGCCCGTCGAGTCCTCCTTGGTGCCGACGGTCACACTGCCGGTGTACTTGTCGGTGCCCGCGTGGGTGCCGCCGCTGCTGTTCCCGCCACCCCCACCGCTGCTGCAGGCGGAGAGCACCATGGAGCCGCCGGCCGCGACCGATGTGGCAATGACGAAGTTTCTGCGGGAAAGGGACATGACTTCCTGCTCTGGTCGAGGACGGTTACGAACTGCTCCGGCGGGCCCCGTCGCCCGGGCCGGAAGGTGGGGAAAAGGAGGGATCAGCGCTTGGCCTTGGGGTCCAGCGCGTCACGCACCGAGTCACCGAGGAGGTTGAAGGCGACGACGAAGATCACCATCGCCAGGCCCGGGAAGAGCATGTACGTGATGTCGTTCTGGTAGAACTTGGCCGCGTTCTGGACCATGACGCCCCAGTCCGGCGTCGGGTCGCTCAGACCGACACCGAGGAAGGACAGACCGGCCTCGACCGTCACGTACATCGGAAGCGCCAGGGTCGCCTGAATGAGGATCGGCGTCCACAGGTTGGGCAGCAGTTCCTTGAAGATGATCCGGGCCGGGGACGCGCCCGTCACCTTGGCCGCCTCGACGAACTCCCGCTCGCGCAGGGCGAGTACCTCACCGCGCAGCAGTCGGGCGATGGGCGCCCAGCCGAACGCGGTCATGACGCTGATCAGGGAGACGACGATGAGCCAGGTCGGGGTCGCGTCGGTCGGCTTGACCAGGATGTTGACCAGCACCGGCCAGAAGCCGATGAAGAACAGGGTCTGCGGGAAGGCCAGCAGGATGTCGATGATCCGGCCGACGAAGTAGTCCGTCTTGCCGCCGAGGTAGCCGGCGGTCAGACCGATGACGACACCGAAGAAGGCCACCAGCAGGGTCGTCGCCGTGGCGATGAGCAGCGAGTTGCGGATGGCGTAGAGCAGGAACGTGAAGACGTCCCGGCCCAGCTGCGGATCGATGCCGAACCAGAAGTCCCCGCTCATGCCGCCGTTGGGCTTGACCGGGATGCCGAAGTCGTTGAGCAGGCTCGGGTCGTTCTGGCCGTAGGTCGTGTACGGATCCTTGCCGTACACCTTGGCGATCAGTGGCGCCGCGATGCCTACGACGAAGAAGAAGATCACCACGAAGGCGGATATGACGCCCGTCCGGTCCCGCCTGAAGCGGATCCAGGCCAGCCGTCCCGGAGAGCGGCTCTCGGTGCCCTTCGGGGTGCCGGGCTTCGCCGATGCGGCGCTGTCTTCGTCGGTCACCTCGAGTGGGGCGGCCGGGGAAGGGGTGGGGGTGGTCATGATGCTCCGTGCCTTGTGGGTCAAGGCTCCGCAGGGCGCTCCCTACGGGCTACGCCGGACTTTTTCAACGCAATTCATTCAAGGTCAATAAATTCTCGGTCTACTTGGTCTTCTCTTTACCTTCTTTAGCTGTACTTGACCATTCCGTAGCTACGCGGGTAGTGCGCTGTAATCATTCCGTGCTTCACATCGGACCAACTGCGCGAATCGGTCAATGCGTTCGATATGCGGACGGTGGTGTGCCGAAATGCGTACATCGGCACGTCACAATCCAACGTTTCAGCATCGTTGCGCGAAGATCTGTTGCGCTCCTCGCGCAAGATCGTCCGAGAGCCCCCGGGTGGGCGCCTGCATTCGGATGACGTGTCCCCCTAAAGGCCTCTCAATCCGGCGGCGGGCATGCGGAATGCGCGGTATCCGCCGATATTGACCGGTATCGGGTCAGTGATCGCGGAGGAGGCAGCCATGCGTGGATTCGCGTACGCGCGAGAGGCCGCAGGCGTGGCGGTGGTGGCGCTCGCCGCGACGGGCTGCGGGGGTGGCGGGGGGTCGAGCGTCGGCACCGCCGTGCTCAGCTCCTCATGGGGCGACCCGCAGAATCCGCTGGAGCCGGCCAACACCAACGAGGTGCAGGGCGGCAAGGTCCTCGACATGATCGTCCGGGGTCTGAAGAAGTACGACCCGAAGACCGGCAAGGCCGAGAACTGGCTCGCACAGTCCATCGACACCCCGGACTCGCAGAACTACACGATCAAGGTGAAGAACGGCTGGACCTTCTCCAACGGCGAGAAGGTGACCGCCCGCTCCTTCGTGGACGCCTGGAACTACGGGGCGAGCCTCAGGAACAACCAGAAGAACGCCTACTTCTTCGGTTACATCGACGGGTACGACAAGGTCCACCCCGAGAGCGGCACCCAGAGCGCCGACACCCTGTCCGGGCTGAAGGTGGTGGACGACCACACCTTCACCGTCAAGCTCAACCAGAAGTTCTCCGGCTTCCCCGACACCCTCGGCTACGCGGCCTTCGCCCCGCTGCCCCGCGCCTTCTTCACCGACCACGCGGCCTGGCTGAACAAGCCCGTCGGCAACGGCCCGTACACGATCGAGTCCTATACGAAGGGCTCGCAGATGACCCTGAGGAAGTGGGACGCCTACCCCGGCCCGGACAAGGCCCGCAACGGCGGTGTGACCCTCCGGGTCTACACGGACAACAACACCGCCTACACCGACCTGATGGCCGGCAACCTCGACCTCGTCGACGACATCCCCGCCGCCCAGCTGAAGAACGTCAGGAGCGACCTGGGCGACCGGTACATCAACACACCCGCCGGGATCATCCAGACCATCGCCTTCCCCTACTACGACCCGGCCTGGAACAAGCCGGGTTCGCAGAAGGTCCGCACCGGTCTGTCCCGGGCGATCGACCGCAGGCAGATCACGCAGACGATCTTCCGTGGCACCCGCACCCCGGCCACCGACTGGACCTCCCCGGTGCTCGGCCCGGCCGGCGGCTACAAGGCCGGTCTGTGCGGCAGCGCCTGCGACTACAACCCCGCCGAGGCCAAGAAGCTGATCAAGGAGGGCGGCGGGATCCCCGGCGGCCAGGTCAGGATCACGTACAACGCGGACACCGGTTCGCACAAACAGTGGGTGGACGCCGTGTGCAACTCCATCAACAACGCCCTCGGCAACGGCAAGGCCTGCGTCGGCAACCCCGTCGGCACCTTCGCCGACTACCGCAACCAGATCGGACAGCACAAGATGACCGGCCCCTTCCGCTCGGGCTGGCAGATGGACTACCCGCTCATCCAGGACTTCCTGCAACCGCTGTACTACACCGACGCCTCCTCCAACGACGGCAAGTGGTCCGACAAGGACTTCGACCGGCTCATCGACGAGGCCAACGCCGAGACGGACACCACGAGGGCGATCGCCGACTTCCAGAAGGCCGAGGAGGTCGTGCGCGACAACATGGCCGCCATCCCGCTCTGGTACCAGAACGGCAGCGCCGGCTACTCCCAGCGGCTGTCCGACGTGGCGCTCAATCCCTTCAGCGTCCCGGTCTACAACGAGATCAAGGTCAGCTGAGCCGGCATGGGGCGCTATGTCGTCCGGCGACTGCTCCAGATGATCCCGGTGTTCATCGGGTCGACCCTGCTGATCTTCCTCATGGTGAACGTGATGGGCGACCCCATCGCCGGACTGTGCGGAGAGCGGGCCTGCGACCCGGGGACCGCCGCCCAGCTGAAGCGGGAGTTCGGCTTGGACAAGCCGATCTGGCAGCAGTACCTCACGTACATGGGGAACGTCTTCACCGGCGACTTCGGTACGGCGTTCAACGGGCAGAAGGTCACCGAGCTGATGTCGACGGCGTTCCCCGTCACCATCCGGCTGACCGTCGTCGCCATCCTCTTCGAGATCGTCATCGGGATCACCCTGGGCGTCGTGACCGGGCTGCGCCGGGGCCGGCCGGTCGACACGGGGGTGCTCCTCGGCACCCTGGTGGTGATCTCCGTCCCCACCTTCGTCACCGGTCTGCTGCTCCAACTGCTGCTCGGCGTCGAGTGGGGCTGGATCAAACCGGCCGTCTCGCCGGACGCCGCGTTCGGCGAGCTGATCGTGCCGGGCCTGGTGCTGGCCTCGGTCTCGCTGGCGTACGTCACCCGGCTCACCCGTACGTCGATCGCCGAGAACAAGCGGTCCGACTACGTCCGCACGGCCGTCGCCAAGGGCCTGCCCCGGCACCGGGTCGTCCTGCGGCACCTGCTGCGCAACTCGCTGATCCCCGTGGTCACGTTCATCGGCACCGACATCGGCGCGCTGATGGGCGGCGCGATCGTCACCGAGCGCATCTTCAACATCCACGGCGTCGGCTACCAGCTCTACCAGGGCATCCTGCGGCAGAACACCCAGACGGTCGTCGGCTTCGTGACGGTCCTCGTCCTGGTCTTCCTCGTCGCCAACCTCCTCGTCGACCTCCTGTACGCCGTGCTCGACCCGAGGATCCGCTATGCCTGAGCAGCCGTACGAGCCCGAGCGCGCGATCGCCGGCACCGGCATGGGCGGCGCCATGGACCTCGCGGCGAGCGAGGCGACGACCCTGGCGAAGACTCCGGGGGGACCCGAGGGCACCGGCCCCGCCGGCAAACCACGCTCCCTGTGGTCCGACGCCTGGCGGGACCTGCGCCGCAACCCCGTCTTCCTGCTCTCCGCGCTGGTCATCCTCTTCCTGGTCCTCATCTCCCTGTGGCCCTCGGCGATCGCCTCCGGCTCCCCCCTGACCTGCGACCTGGCCAAGGCCCAGGACGGCTCGGGCCCGGGCGCGCCGTTCGGGTACGACGGTCAGGGCTGCAACGTCTACACACGCACCGTCTACGGCGCCCGTACGTCCGTCACGGTCGGCGTGCTCGCCACGCTGGGGGTGGCCGTCCTCGGGTCCGTGCTGGGCGGTCTGGCGGGCTACTACGGCGGTGTCTGGGACTCGGTCCTGTCCCGGATCACCGACATCTTCTTCGCCATCCCGGTCGTCCTCGGCGGTCTCGTCCTGTTGTCGGTCGTGACGAGCAATACGGTCTGGCCGGTCATCGGGTTCATGGTGCTGCTCGGCTGGCCGCAGATCTCCCGTATCGCGCGCGGCTCGGTCATCACCGCCAAGCAGAACGACTACGTCCAGGCCGCCCGCGCCCTCGGCGCCTCCGACACCCGCATCCTGCTGCGCCACATCGCCCCGAACGCCGTGGCACCGGTGATCGTGGTCGCCACCATCGCGCTGGGCACCTACATCGCCCTGGAGGCGACCCTGTCGTACCTCGGCGTCGGCCTCAAACCGCCCAGCGTCTCCTGGGGCATCGACATCTCCGCCTCCTCCCCGTACATCCGCAACGCCCCCCACGCCCTCCTGTGGCCCTCGGGCGCCCTCGCCATCACGGTCCTGGCCTTCATCATGCTGGGCGACGCCGTGCGCGACGCCCTCGATCCGAAGTTGAGGTGATCGTGTCGTGCTGCTCGAAGTGCGGGATCTGCACGTGGAGTTCCGGATGCGGGACGGGGTCGCCAAGGCCGTCAACGGGGTGTCGTACGCCGTGGACGAGGGGGAGACGCTGGCCGTGCTCGGGGAGTCGGGGTCGGGGAAGTCGGTGACCGCGCAGGCCGTCATGGGGATCCTCGACATGCCGCCCGGGAGGATCACCGGGGGGCGGATCCTCTTCCAGGGGCAGGATCTGCTGAGGCTCAAGGAGGAGGAGCGGCGCAGGATCCGGGGGGCCGGAATGGCCATGATCTTTCAGGACGCCTTGTCGGCCCTCAATCCCGTGCTCTCCGTGGGGGACCAGCTCGGCGAGATGTTCGTCGTGCACCGGGGCATGTCGAGGAAGGACGCGCGGGCCAGGGCCGTCGAGCTGATGGAGCGGGTGCGCATCCCGGGCGCCGCCCAGCGGGTGCGGGACTATCCCCACCAGTTCTCCGGCGGGATGCGCCAGCGCATCATGATCGCCATGGCGCTGGCCCTGGAGCCGGCGCTCGTCATCGCCGACGAGCCCACCACCGCCCTCGACGTCACCGTCCAGGCCCAGGTCATGGACCTGCTCGCGGAGTTGCAGCGCGAGTACCGGATGGGACTGATCCTCATCACCCACGATCTCGGGGTCGTCGCCGACGTCGCCGACCGTATCGCCGTGATGTACGCGGGGCGGATCGTCGAGTCCGCGCCCGTCCACGACCTCTACAAGGCGCCCGCCCACCCCTACACCCGGGGCCTGCTGGAGTCCATCCCGCGCCTGGACCAGAAGGGCCGGGAGCTGTACGCCATCAAGGGCCTGCCGCCGAACCTGACGGACATCCCGCCCGGCTGCGCCTTCCACCCCCGCTGCCCGATGGCCCAGGACCTGTGCCGCACGGACGAGCCGCCGCTGCAGGAGGTGTCCGAAGTACGGGGCAGCGCCTGCCACTTCTGGAGGGAGTGCCTGCATGGCGACGAGCGGTGAGCCGATCCTGGAGGTCAGCGGGCTCGTCAAGCACTACCCGCTGACCCGGGGCATCCTCTTCAAGAAGCAGGTCGGCGCCGTGAAGGCCGTCGACGGCGTCGACTTCACCCTCGCGAAGGGCGAAACCCTCGGCATCGTCGGCGAGTCGGGCTGCGGCAAGTCCACGGTCGCCAAGATGCTCTGCAACCTGGAGCGCCCGACGGCCGGCTCCATCCGGTTCAAGGGCGAGGACATCACCCGGCTGTCCGGCCGCGCCCTGAAGGCCGTACGCCGCAACATCCAGATGGTCTTCCAGGACCCGTACACCTCCCTCAACCCCCGTATGACGGTCGGCGACATCGTCGGGGAGCCCTACGACATCCACCCCGAGGTCGCGCCCAGGGGCGACAGGCGCCGCAGGGTCCAGGAGCTGCTGGACGTGGTCGGCCTCAACCCGGAGTACGTCAACCGCTACCCGCACCAGTTCTCCGGCGGCCAGCGCCAGCGCATCGGCATCGCCCGGGGCCTCGCGCTGCGCCCGGAGGTGATCGTCGCCGACGAGCCGGTGTCCGCCCTGGACGTCTCGGTCCAGGCCCAGGTGATCAACCTGCTGGACCGGCTCCAGTCCGAGTTCGACCTCTCCTACGTCTTCATCGCCCACGACCTGTCGATCGTCCGGCACATCTCCGACCGGGTCGGGGTCATGTACCTGGGCCGGATCGTGGAGATCGGCCGCGACGCGGAGATCTACGACCACCCCACGCACCCCTACACCCAGGCGCTGCTCTCGGCCGTCCCGGTCCCCGACCCCGAGGCCCGCGCCCACCGCGAGCGGATCATCCTCAGCGGTGACGTGCCCTCACCCACGAACGTCCCCTCCGGCTGCCGCTTCCGCACCCGCTGCTGGAAGGCCCGGGAGCGGTGCGCCCAGGAGGTCCCGGCGCTCGCGGTACCGGCCGCCTTCCGGGGCACCTCAGGCCCGGCCGCCCACGACTCGGCCTGCCACTTCGCGGAGGAGAAGCAGGTGGTGCCCGAGGGCACGCCGGAGCATGGCAGCGGGCCGGGATGACATGGCGCATCCCGGCCCGCTTACGGCACCCGCACGGCCGTACGCTGTTCAGACTCGCGCGTCCGTATATCGGTACCGCTTCCGTGAAGTTGCCTGAGTGTTAACGCGGTTGATACCTGTTTGCGGGGCTACGCCAGGCCCAGTGACCGCTTGAGGAAGTCCAGCTGGAGACGCAGCAGGTTCTCGGCCACCGTCTCCTGCGGGGTCATGTGCGTCACTCCGGACAGCGGCAGCACCTCGTGCGGGCGGCCGGCGGCCAGCAGGGCGGAGGACAGCCTGAGGGAGTGGGCGACCACCACGTTGTCGTCCGCCAGCCCATGGATGATCATCATCGGGCGGTGCGGCTCGGCCGGGTCGACGAGACCGGCGTCGCCCACGACGGAGTTGCGGCGGTAGATCTCCGGCTGCTCGCCCGGGTCGCCGAGGTAGCGCTCCTGGTAGTGGGTGTCGTACAGCCTGAGGTCGGTGACGGGCGCCCCGACGACCGCCGCGTGGAAGACGTCCGGGCGGCGCAGGGCCGCGAGCGCCGCGAGATAGCCGCCGAAGGACCAGCCCCGGATCGCCACCCGGTCCAGGTCCAGCGGGAACTGCTCGGCGAGCGCGTGCAGTGCGGCCACCTGGTCCTCCAGCACGACGGCCGCGAGCTCGTCCCGGATCGACTTCTCCCAGGCCGGCGAGCGGCCCGGGGTGCCGCGCCCGTCGGCGACGATCACCGCGAAGCCCTGGTCGGCGAACCACTGCGAGGTCAGGTGGGCGTTGTGCGCGGCGACCACCCGCTGGCCGTGCGGACCGCCGTAGGGGTCCAGTAGAACCGGCAGGGGCGTGTCACCGGGGTAGTCCCGTGGCATAAGCACGGCGCACGGAATTCGGCGTGCGCCCCCTTCGAGCAGGGTCACACGGGGGGACAGACCGGGATCTTCGGCGTAAGACCGGACAGTCGCCGCTGGTTTTCCGTCACACAGCACCTGCGCACGGGTACCCGGCCGGTCCGGCGTCGCGGACACGAGCACCGTCACGTTCCCGGTGCGCACCGCCGTGTGCACACCGGGCTCCTGCGACACGCGCTCCACGCCCAGCTCGTTCACCCGGTACACATGGACTTCGCCAATCTCGGCGGCCTCCGCCTCCTCGCCCGCGGAGGCGGAAACCAGCACGTCGTCGGCGCCCACGTCCAGTACCGCCCGGACGTGCAACTGGTCGCTGGTCAGCGGCCGTTCGCCGACCGCCAGGACCCGGGCGCCGCCCTCGTCCGCGATACGGACAAGCTGCCCGGAGGGGCTCCAGCAGGGCACTCCAGGGAAAAGTTCCAGCCAAATCGGATCTTCGTCAGCGTGCACCATCCGGGTGGCCCCCGTGTCCGGGTCCACCGCCAGGAACAGCTGGCTGCGCTGGTCCCGCGCCTGCACGAGAAGCAGCGGCGCACCCGCCGCTGACCAGTGCACACGCGCCAGATACGGATACCGGTCGCGGTCCCAGGCCACCTCCGTGCGCGCCCCGTCGAGGCCGAGCACGAACAGCCGGACCTCCGCGTTCGGGGTGCCGGCGGCGGGGTACGCGATGTGGACCGGCTCACGCTCCGGGTGGGCCGGATCCGCGATCCACCACCGCTTCACCGGCGTGTCGTCCACGCGCGCCACCAGCAGCCGCTGTCCGTCCGGCGCCCACCAGAAGCCCCGCGAACGCTGCATCTCCTCGGCCGCGATGAACTCCGCCAGGCCGTAGGTGACCCCCTGCGACTCCGGTTCCGCGAGCGCCCGGTCCTCCTCGCCGTCGGCGCCCACGACCCGCAGCGCGCCCCGGGCGACGTACGCGACGTGCCGGCCGTCCGGGGCGGGGCGCGGGTCGACCACCGGTCCCGGGACCCGGAGTTCACGGGTGGTGCCGGCCCGCAGCTCGGCCGTGAAAAGCCGCCCTGACAAGGCGAAAGACGCCAACTCCAGGGCCGTGTCGGTGGCGTAGGCGACGATGCCGGCGCCGCCCTCCCGGCTGCGCTCGCGGCGTGCCCGCTCCTCGGCCGGGAGCTCTTCGGAGGCGCCGCCGAGCAGCGTGCGCGGGTCGGCCGCCGAACGCTCGGCGCCGTCCGGAAGGTCCAGGATCCACAGGGAGTTGGCCCGGTCGTCGCCGGAGCCGGAGCGCAGGAACGCGACACGCGAACCGTCGGGCGCCACGGTGAACGAACGCGGCGCGCCGAGCGTGAACCGCTGTGTCCGGGCGTGCCGTCGGGGGAAGGAGTCAGCCTCGGTCGTCATACCCTGACCATATTGGCCATGCGCCCCCTTGTGCGGCCGTGCGCCGAGCGATGCGCGAGTACGGATAGTTATGATCACTACCGCTGTGTGGGTATGAACCCGCTGGCGTCTGCGTGGACTTGGTCAACTGATCCGGATCTGGCGACTTTTGGAGGTGAGCCGCCGTGGCACTCTCGATTTCGGCGGTGGTGCTGCTGGCGATCATCGTCTTCCTGCTGATCAGGAAGTCAGGACTGAAGGGCGGCCACGCCGTCGTCTGCATCCTGCTCGGCTTCTATCTCGCCTCCTCGACCATCGCGCCCACGATCAGTCAGCTGACGACGAACGTCGCCAGCATGATCGGCAGCATCAAGTTCTGACGGCGGCCGCCATCGCGGACCCCGGGCGCCACCGGGAACCCCGGGCGGTGACCTCGTAGGGTGGTTCCCATGACGGAACTGCCCGCCCGTCGTCTTCTGCTGGTGCACGCGCACCCGGACGACGAGTCGATCAACAACGGCGCGACCATGGCCAGGTATGCGGCCGAAGGCGCCCATGTGACCCTGGTCACCTGCACCCTCGGCGAGCGCGGCGAGGTCATCCCGGCGCACCTGCGGCACCTGACCGGTGCCGCGCTGGGCACGCACCGACGCGGCGAGCTGGCCGACGCCGTGCGCGCGCTGGGCGTGAGCGACGCCCGGCTGCTCGGCGGCGCGGGCCGCTACGGCGACTCCGGAATGATGGGCATTCCCGACAACGACGACCCCGGCTGTTTCTGGCAGGCCGACGTCGACGAGGCCGCCGGCCACCTCGCCGAGGTGATCCTGGAGGTTCGCCCGCAGGTCCTCGTCGCCTACGACGACCAGGGCGGCTACGGCCACCCGGACCACATCCAGGCCCACCGCGTCGCGATGCGCGCCGTCGACCTCGCCGCCGAGCGCGGCCACCGGATCGCCAAGGTCTACTGGAACCGCGTCCCGCGCTCCGTCGTCGAGGCCGCCTTCGAGCGCCTCCAGGACGCGCTGCCCGCACTGCCGTTCGACAAGAGCGCGTCCGTGGCCGACGTGCCGGGCGTGGTGGACGACGCGCGGATCACCACCCGCGTCGACGGCTCCGCCCACGCCGGCGCCAAGGCCGACGCGATGCGCGCCCACGCCACCCAGATCGTCGTGGCCGAGCCGTACTTCGCGCTCTCCAACGACCTGGCCCAGCCGCTGTTCACCACCGAGTACTACGAGCTGGTGCGCGGTACGGCCGAGCCCGGGGAGAGCGACCTGTTCGCCGGCCTCGGCATCGAGGAGACGTCATGAGCGACAACGGACCGGGCTCGCTGCTGGCCCAGCCCCTGCAACGGCCCTCGGCCGGACGGGTGGCCGCCCATGCCGGGCTCTTCCTGCTCGGCGCGCTCGTCGGCTTCGCCGGGACCCTGGTGCAGGCCGCCTGGTTCCCCGGCGGGCTGCTCCTCGCGCTCGTGGGCGCGGCCGGGCTCTTCCTCGGCGGGTCGTACGCCACCGGCGGCCGGGGCGGGGCCGTGGCACCCGTGGCCGGCTGGATCATCGCCGTCGTCCTGCTCACCACCTCGCGCCCCGAAGGGGACTTCCTGTTCAGCGCCGGAGGCGGCTCCTATCTCTTCCTGCTGGGCGGCATGGTGCTGGCTGTGATCTGTGCCACCCTTGGCCCGGGACGGCATCCCGGCGGCGCTCCCGCCCGACTTGGCAAATGACGTACCACTTCTCCGTGCGGCACACGTGCGAGTCCGGTGTGGGTTTCCTCAGCGGTCATGGGATAAGCGCCAGAGGTGGCCAGTATGGTGGTGCGCGCCGCCGAGCCGCCCGAGCAGTCAGGTCGAAACGGGCGGTGGAGCCAACTGGGAGAACCTGCCTTGAGTCGTGAAACTGACACTCCGTCCTCCGGGCCCGACGGGCGCGGCGGAGCCGCATACCCCTCCGGCACGCCGCCGTACGGGACCCCCATGGCTACCGACGTCGGTACGGACGCGGGCCGTTCGGGCACGCAGCCGGAGGAGAAGAAGACAGAGACCACGCTGACGACCCGGATCCGGATCAACATCCCCGGATCCCGGCCCATCCCGCCGGTCGTCGTGCGCAAGCCCGTCGGTGACACCGACGGCGCCGGCGTCACCGTCGGCACCGGCGAAGAGGCGCCCGCCGCCGAGCCGCGGCCCGCGCCCGAGCGGACGGCCGGCGCCGCCACCGAGGCGCCCGCCGATCCCACGGGCCAGGCCGAGGAGAAGACCAGCGACTGGTTCGCGCCCCGCAAATCCGGCGCCCCCAAGGGCGGTCCGGGCGGCGGCGGTACGAACGGGGCCGGAATCCAGGGCGGTTCCGGCGGCGCCACGGCGGCGCCGGGCGCCCGTCCGGGTGGTCCGGGAGCATCCGGATCCACCGGTACCACCGGTACCACCGGCGCACGCCCCGGCGGCGGCCGTCCCGGCGGTGTGGTCGGCTCCATGAGCGTCCCGGGCGGCTCCCGTCCCGGCACCACCAACGGCAGGGGCCTGCCCGGTGCCACCGGCGGCCCCGTCGCCCCCGGGCACGGCGGCGGCACCGGCTCCTTCGACGTGACCGAGGCCCTGAACGCGGGCCCGCTGGGGCCCGGCTCCCGCCCCGGCGCCGAACCGCGCCGTGACGAGCTGCCGTACTTCTCGGAGAACGGCGGCCAGGACGGCTTCGCCGGCCCGAACGGCCCGAACGGTTCGAACGGCCAGGGCGGCTACGCCGCCCCGGGCTCGACCGGCGCGGGCGGGCAGAACGGCTACGGCGCGGGCGCGGGGGGCCACGACGGCTTCGGCACGGGCGCGAGCGGTGCCAACGGACACGGTGGCGCGAGCGGCTTCAACGGGCCCCACGGCCACAGCGGTCCGGGCGGTCCGGCCGGTCCTACCAGCGGTCCCGTCACCGGCGACAGCACCCTCCTCCCGTCGGCCGGCGGCCCCCGTCTCGACGCCGGGGACCCCTTCGGTGGTCCGGCCGGCGGCTTCAACGCCCCCGGCGCGCCCGGCGGCCAGGGCGCGGCCCCGCGCAGCGCCCTCGCCGACCTCGCCGACCTGGAGGGTCCGGCGGCGCCCGGCGCCCCCCTCGGCGGCCCGGCCGGCCCCACCGGGCTCGGTCCCGGCGGCGGGCTCAGCGACGACACCGCGATCCTCACCCCGCAGAAGCCGGCCCCCGGACCGGACACGCCCGGCTACCGCCCCGACAACGTCTCCGGGCACACCGTCACCAGCGGCATCCCGGTCGTCCCGGGCACCGGCGGCTCCCCGTTCGGCGGCCCCCGCACCTCGAACGGCGGCCCGGCCGCGCAGTCGGCGCCCAAGCCGGAGCCGGCCGCCGCGCCCAAGTCGGGGGCCAGGCCGAAGAAGAAGGGCCGCAGCAAGCTGGTGCTGCTGGGCGTGGGCGTGTTCGTCATCGGGGCCGGTGCCTACGGCGCCGGACTGCTGATGAACCACACCGACGTGCCCAAGGGCACCACCGTGCTCGGCGTCGACATCGGCGGCGGCACCCGCGACGACGCCGTCAAGAAGCTCGACGACGCCTTCGGCAGCCGGGTGAACAAGCCGCTGAAGCTCACCGTGAGCGGCCGGACGGTGACCCTCACCCCGGAGAACGCGGGGCTCCAGTTCGATATCCAGGACACCGTGAGCAAGGCCGCGACCAGCGACTACAACCCGGTCCACGTCATCGGCTCGCTCTTCGGCCAGAACCGCGTGATCGCGCCCGAGATGCCGGTGGACGAGGAGAAGCTCCAGGCCGCCCTGCAGACGGCGGGCGGCGGCTCAGGCTCGCTGACCGACGGCACCATCACGTTCAAGGCCGGCAAGGCCGTCGCCGTCTACGGCAAGGCGGGCAAGGGCATCGATGCGGCCCAGTCGACCCAGGCGGTCGAACAGGCCTACCGCACCCTCGTGGAGACGGACACCGCGACCCCGGTCTCCCTGCCGACGACCACGCAGCAGCCGACGGTGTCGAACGCCGAGGTCGACCGGGAGATGAAGGAGTTCGCCGAGCCGGCGATGTCGGGCAAGGTGACCGTGATGACGGACGCCGCGCACGCGGTCCCGATGAGCCCGCAGAACTCGCTGTGGAAGTTCCTCCGGGTGACGGCCGTCAACGGCAAGCTGGTCGACAAGCCCGACCTGGTCGCCCTGAAGCAGCTGTACGGCGGGGCATTCAACGGCGTGCTCATCACCCGTGGCAACGGCAAGAAGACGCCCGTCACGCCCGAGGACGTCTACCAGGCCCTGCGACAGGCCCTGATGAGCAAGACCAACCGGGTCGCGGTCATCTCGACCAACCCCACTTAGTCCAGCGGCACACAGGGGGCGCCCGGCGACACCGGGCGCCCCCTTCGCCGTGCCCGTCACCCGATCCGCATGACATCTGTCATCCGCCTGTCAGGACCGCCGACACTGCCGCGCGGACGGCCCGCTCGGCGAGCATGGGGGTATGACAACGACTGCGGCACCGGCCACCACCCCGGTGGTCGGCTTCGACCAGGTGACCAAGACATATGGCAGTGTGCGGGCCGTGGACGGACTCTCGCTGACGCTGTACCCCGGCGAGACCGTCGCCCTCCTCGGCCCGAACGGGGCCGGCAAGTCCACCACTCTCGATCTGCTCCTGGGTCTGAAGAACGCCGACAGCGGCACCGTGAACGTCTTCGGCACCAGCCCGCGCGAGGCCATCGTCGCCGGACGCGTCGGCGCCATGCTGCAGAGCGGCGGCCTGATGGACGAGGTCACCGTCGCCGAGCTGGTGAAGCTCGCCTGCTCCCTGCACCCGAAGCCGTACAAGGCCGCCGACGTGATGGCCCGCGCGGGCATCGCGCAGATCGCCGACCGCAAGGTCAACAAGCTCTCCGGCGGCCAGGCCCAGCGCGTCCGGTTCGCCCTCGCCACCGCCGGCGACAGCGACCTGATCATCCTGGACGAGCCGACCACCGGCATGGACGTCTCCGCCCGCCAGGCCTTCTGGGCCACCATGCGGGAACAGGCCGACCAGGGCCGTACGGTCCTCTTCGCCACCCACTACCTCGAAGAGGCCGACGCCATCGCCGACCGGGTCCTCGTGCTGCACCGCGGCCGGCTCCTCGCCGACGGCACCGCCGCCGAGATCAAGGCCAAGGCGGGCGCCCGCCGGATCGCCTTCGACCTCGAGGGCGCCACGGACGAGGCCGCCCTGCGCGCCCTTCCCTTCCTGACCTCGATCGACGTGTCCGGGCAGACCGTCCGCATACAGTCGTCCGACGCCGACGCCACCGTCCACGCCCTGTACGGCCTCGGCGTCTTCCCCCGCAACCTCGAAGTCGCCGGCCTCGGTCTGGAGCAGGCCTTCGTCGCCATCACGGAGGCCGAGGAGGCCAAGCAGTCATGAACGCCCTGATCAAGCTCGAGCTGGCGCGCGCATTCCGCAACAAGAAGTTCCTGTTCTTCTCGGTGCTCTACCCGGCGATCCTCTTCCTGATCATCGCGGGCAACGCCAAGGACGACAAGGTCGACGGCACGGGCCTGACCCTGGCGACCTACATGATGGTCTCCATGGCCTCCTTCGGCGCCCTGACCGCCGTGCTGATGGGCAACAGCGAGCGCATCGCCAAGGAGCGCGAGAGCGGCTGGGTACGGCAGCTGCGGCTGACCCCGCTGCCCGGGCGCGGCTACGTCTTCGCCAAGACCGCCAGCGCCGCCGTGGTGAGCCTGCCGTCGATCGTCGTGGTCTTCGCGGCCGCCGCCGTGATCAAGCACGTACGCCTGGACGCCTGGCAGTGGCTCGCCCTCACCGGGATCATCTGGGCCGGCAGCCTGGTCTTCGCCGCGCTCGGCGTCGCCATCGGCTATGTCGCCTCCGGTGACGCGGTCCGCCCCATCACGATGATCATCTACTTCGGTCTGTCGATCCTCGGCGGACTGTGGATGCCGACCACGACCTTCCCGAAGATCCTCCAGGACATCGCGAAGTGGCTGCCCACGCACGCGTACGCTGCTCTCGGGCGGGCGATCGAGCAGAGCCAGGCCCCGCACGCGACGGACGTAGCCATCCTCGCCGTCTACTTCGTCCTGTTCGCGGGCGGCGCGGCCTGGCTGTACCGGAAGGACACGCTGAAGGCGTGAGCACGATGACGGAAGACCCACAGGCCCGCGAGAAGCGGCCGGAGACGCAGGTGCGGATCGGCCAGGGGACCGGCAACCGGCGCGAGCTGATGGTCAAGGCGCTGTGGATCGGCGTCTGGCTGGTCTTCCTCAGCTCGCCGATCCACGACCTGACCTCGGGCCGGCACACCACGGGCGCCATCGTGGCCGGCGCGCTCGGGCTCACCGCCTTCGTCGTCGCCTACCTGACGCTCGTCTTCCGGAACATGGGCCGGCCCTTCACCCCGCAGGGCGTCCTCTCGCGGCTCGCGGTCATGGTCGTCCTCGCCCCGCTGCTGAACTACACCCTCGGCAACGCCTGGCTCGGGCTCTTCGTCTACGTCTCGGTGGCCTGCGGGGCGACCCTGCCGCTGCGGGCCGCGTACTGGGCGATCCCGGCCACGGCCGTGGTGATGTATCTCGTCGAACGCCACAACGGCGTGTCGGAGTGGGACAACACCCTGCTGCTCGTCCTGCTCATCGGGTTCGCGATGGTCGGCGTGGGCCAACTGGTGCGTACGACCGTCGAGTTGCGCAAGGCGCGGGCCACCGTCGCCCATCTCGCCGCCAACGAGGAGCGCCTGCGCCTCGCCCGCGACCTGCACGACCTGCTCGGCCACTCCCTCTCCCTGATCACGCTGAAGAGCGAGCTGGCCGGCCGGATGCTGCCCGACCACCCCGACAAGGCGGCGCAGCAGGTCGCCGACATCGAGCAGGTCAGCCGGCAGGCGCTGGTCGACGTGCGGGAGGCCGTCACCGGCTACCGGCGTCCCCGGCTCGCCGCCGAACTCGCCGGCACCGAGGTCGCCCTGGCCGCCGCCGGCGTCGCCGCCGAGGTGCCCGCCGAACCCGACCTCGCCGCAGTCCCCGAGGAGGCCGAGTCCGTGCTCGCCTGGGCGCTGCGCGAGGCGGTCACCAACGTGGTCCGGCACAGCGGCGCCGACCGCTGTCTCGTCCAGCTCACCCACCGCCAGACCCTCGACGGTCCGGTCCTCGAACTCTGCGTCGAGGACAACGGATCCGGCGGCGCCGGCAGTGTCCCGGGCAACGGTCTGACCGGCCTCACGGAGCGGCTGGAGAAGGCCGGCGGCAGCCTGGAGGCGGGCCGGGTCAAGCACGGATTCCGGCTCGTCGCCCGCGTGCCCACGGCCCCGACGGGGGACGTAGGATCCGGGGCATGACGAGCACGATCAAGGTCCTGCTGGCCGAGGACCAGTCCATGGTCCGCGAGGCGCTGGCCGCGCTGCTGGGCCTGGAGGACGACATCGAGGTCGTCGCCCAGGTCGCGCGCGGGGACCAGGTGCTGGCCGCCGTCGGCGCGCACGGCGTGGACGTGGCCCTGCTCGACATCGAGATGCCCGGCTGCACCGGCATCGAGGCGGCGGCCCAGGTGCACCGCGCGTTCCCGCGGGTCAAGCTGGTCGTCCTGACGACCTTCGGCCGCCCTGGCTATCTGCGCAGCGCCATGGAGGCGGGCGCCGACGCCTTCCTCGTCAAGGACGCCCCGGCCGCCCAGCTCGCCGAGGCCATCCGCAAGGTGCTGTCCGGCGAGCGGGTCATCGACCCCACCCTCGCCGCCGCCGCGCTCGCGGAGGGTGCCAACCCCCTCACCGAGCGCGAACGCGAGGTGCTGCGCGCGGCGGCCGACGGCTCCACCAACGCCGAGCTGGCCAAGGCCCTGCACCTGTCCCAGGGCACGGTCCGCAACTACCTCTCCACGGCCATCCAGAAGCTGGCGGTACGCAACCGGGCGGAGGCGGTGCGGATAGCCCGGGAGAAGGGCTGGCTGTGAGGGGGCGGGGGCCGTCTCCAGAAGGTCAGTTGAGCATCGACCGAGCCGTGTGGGCCTGCTGCCGTACCTTCCGCGCCGTCGACTCGTCGACGACCTCGATCAGCTCGGCGTAGGCGTCCAGTTCCTCCGCGCCCATGACGAACTCGCCGCGCTGCACCAGTAGTTGGCCCCGCTCATAGCGCAGCCGCGCCGGATGTGCCGGCACCAGCAGCGCCAGCTCCACCGCCCACAGCGCCACGTCCGAGCGCTCGGGACGCGCCGCGGCCCACGCCCGGACGTTGTTCAGGATCCGCTGCACGACCTCCAGCGGCGCCGCCGGCTCCAGCATGGCGGCATCCAGCGGCGCCCCCGTGGCCCCCACCACGAGCAGCTCCGTGTCGGGCCCGGTCAGCACCCGTCCGCCCTCGAACGGATCGGCCAGCACCTGCTCCTCGGCCGCGCCGAACCCCACCACGAAGTGCCCCGGCAGCGCGACCCCGTAGACCGGGGCGCCGGCCCGCCGGGCGACCTCCAGCCACACCACCGACAGCAGGATCGGCAGCCCGCGCCGCCGCCGCAGCACCTCGTGCAGCAGGGAGGACTCCAGCCGCTGGTAGTCGCCGGGCGTCCCGTGGAACCCGTAGCGCTCGCCGAGCAGCCGTCGTACCGCCTCCGCCCACGCGCGCGGGCCGCCCGGCCGGTACGGCAGCTCGCCCGCCAGCCGGTCCAGCTCCAGCTGCGCGGCATCGATCCCGGCCTCGTCCAGCGAGCCGTCCGCCGAGGCGCCGGTCAGCAGGCACAGCGCCGACAGATCCGGCCGCTCGCAGCGCGCCTCCTCGGCGAACCTCAGACGCAGCTCGGCGGACCGCTCCGGCGGTGGCGGATACGGCGGCGGCAGCTGCGGACGACCCATGACCGGCTCAGGCCCTTCCACGGGGTTCGCCCTGCTCGTCCGGCGTCTCGCGCGGCGCGCGGTAGTGGTGGTAGGCGTGGTGGGGTGTGAAGCCCAGCGCGGTGTACAGGGCCCGCGCGTCCTCGTTGTCCGTCTCGACCTGGAGCCAGGCCGCCGACGCGCCCTCGTCCAGGGCCCGCCGGGCCAGCGCGGCCATCACCTCCGTGGCGAGCCCCTGCCGACGCCGGCCGGGGTCCACCTCGACGGCGGCGAACCCGGCCCACCGTCCGTCCACGACACAGCGCCCGATCGCCGCCGGAGCCTTCCCCGCGGCGCCGGGCACGGTCGCGAACCACACCGACGGGCCTGCGCCGAGCACCCGCAGGGCCACCTCGCTCACCCCCTTGCGCTGATACCGGGCGAGCCAGGCCTCGTCCGCCTCCCGGGCGAGGACCACACCCGTGCCCTCGGCCCGGTCCGCGACCGGCGCCAGGGCACCGATCCACACCTCGGCGGACACCTCCCGCACCCAGCCGCGCCGCTCCAGCTCCGCGCACAGCAGCTCCTGCGTGCCCTCGGCGCCGGTGGCGGTCTGGACGTAGGCGGGCAGACCACGCTCGCCGTACCAGCGTCGTACGGCATCCAGGGCCGCGTCGAGAGGAAGCCCCGGATCGCCGAGCGGCAGCACGCTGTTGGCCCGCCGGGTGAACCCGGAGGCCGCCCGCAGCTCCCACTGGCCGAGCCGCTCGCTCTCCACCGGCCGCCAGCCGCGCGAGGCGGCCCGCGCGAGTTCCGGGTAGGAGGCCGCGGGGCCGCGCCGGCGTGCCGGAGCGGCCGGTACGACCTTGCCCGCTACCACGACGGTTTCCGGGATGCGGACACTCTCCCCGTTCCGTCGTGTGATCATGAGCACGCCATCAGTCCATGATGTGAGAACACCCACCGTGTCGGTGAACTTCTCCGATGTTGCTCCAGGGTCGCCCAAGCGCCGTACGGAGACCCGTTTTCCCACGTCAGCAGGGGTAATTCGGACTTCCAGGCGTCCTGTCCACGAGATTTCCACTGGTCAGTTCACCCCTCCTGTTCGGATCATGCTCCGGAACGGAGATACTAGGGGCGGGCATCGACGACGCCGCGCTCCCGCGCGCCAGGCGGCGGAGCCTGAGGAGGCCCGCCAGCGCCCTATCGAGGAGGAACGACAGCGTGACCTACGTCATCGCGCAGCCTTGTGTCGACGTGAAGGACAAGGCGTGCATCGAGGAGTGCCCGGTCGACTGCATCTACGAGGGCCAGCGGTCCTTGTACATCCACCCGGACGAATGCGTCGACTGTGGTGCCTGTGAGCCGGTCTGCCCGGTCGAGGCGATCTTCTACGAGGACGACACTCCGGAGGAGTGGAAGGACTACTACAAGGCGAACGTCGAGTTCTTCGACGAGCTGGGCTCGCCCGGCGGTGCCAGCAAGCTGGGGCTGATCGAGCGCGACCACCCCTTCATCGCCGCGCTGCCGCCGCAGGCTTCCGGCGAGTAATCCCGCAAGCGGCCCGCACCGTCGCCTCGGTCCCGTACGGCTCGATCACCCTGATCACCGCCGCACGGGACCGAGGCGTTTGCCGCACCGTACGAAAGTGAGCCACTGACCGTGTCCACAGTCTCCGACCGCCTGCCGACGTTTCCCTGGGACAAGCTGGAGCCCTACAAGAAGACGGCCGCCGCGCACCCCGGCGGGATCGTCGACCTCTCCGTGGGCACCCCGGTCGACCCGGTGCCCGAGCTGATCCAGAAGGCCCTCGTCGACGCGGCCGACTCCCCGGGCTACCCGACCGTCTGGGGCACGCCGGCGCTGCGCGACGCGATCACCGGCTGGCTGGAGCGCCGTCTCGGCGCCCGCGAGCTCACCCACCGCCATGTCCTGCCGGTGGTCGGCTCCAAGGAACTGGTGGCCTGGCTGCCGACCCAGCTGGGCCTCGGCCCCGGCGACAGGGTGGCCTACCCGCGCCTCGCCTACCCCACGTACGAGGTCGGCGCCCGCCTGGCCCGTGCCGCGTACGAGGCCTACGACGACCCGCGCGACCTCGACCCCGCGGGCCTGAAGCTCCTGTGGCTGAACTCCCCGTCGAACCCGACCGGCAAGGTGCTGTCCAAGGAGGACCTGACGAGCATCGTCGCCTGGGCCCGCGCCCACGGCGTCCTCGTCGTCTCCGACGAGTGCTACCTGGAGCTGGGCTGGGAGGCCGACCCCGTCTCGGTCCTGCACCCGGACGTCAACGGCGGCTCGTACGACGGCATCGTGGCCGTCCACTCCCTCTCGAAGCGCTCGAACCTGGCGGGCTACCGGGCGGCCTTCATCGCCGGTGACCCGGCCGTCCTCGGTCCGCTGCTGGAGATCCGCAAGCACGGCGGCATGATGACCTCCGCGCCGACGCAGGCGGCGGTCGTGGCCGCCCTCGGCGACGACGCGCACGTCCACGAGCAGCGCGAGCGCTACACGGCCCGCCGCGAGGCCCTGCGCACGGCCCTGCTCGGCCACGGCTTCCGCATCGAGCACAGCGAGGCCAGCCTCTACCTGTGGGCCACGAGGGACGAGTCCTGCTGGGACACGGTCGCCCACCTGGCCGACCTGGGCATCCTGGTGGCGCCGGGCGACTTCTACGGCGAGGCGGGCGAGAAGTTCGTCCGCGTGGCGCTGACGGCGACGGACGAGCGGGTCCAGGCGGCGGTTGACCGCCTGAAGCCGGCGCAAGCGTCGTAGCCGTCCCGCAGACGTCGTAACCGTCCCGCAGACACAGAGCGAGGCAGACACAGAACGAGGGGGGTCCAGGGAATTCCCTGGACCCCCCTCGCCTTCGCCGTCGGCTCAGCTGAGCGGAAGCCCCTGAACCGGCAGGTTGGACGTCGGCAGCGCGCCGCCCTTCGTCGCACCGGAGGCGGCGTCCCCGAGGACGCTCCCCGCCGTGGCGCCGACGTCGCCCGCGGCCTTCTGCGCCACCGGCGCGGCCTTCTGCACGGCGCCGCCGCCGGCCTTGCCCGCGGCCGGCACGGCCGTCCCGACGACCTTGCCGCCCGCGTTGCCGGCGAGGGTGGAGACGTTCTGTGCCGCACTGTCGGCGGTGTTGGCGACGTTCGAGGTGTCCAGGGCGGACAGGCCGCTCAGGTTCGGGGCCGCCGCCGGCAGGTTCGTGGCCGCACCGGCGGAGCCGGCCGCACCGACCCCGGCTGCCGCTCCCGCTGCGACAAGCAGCGCGGCACGGGCGATCCGGCGGGTCAGAGGGAGGGACATGATGCTCCATTCGACGGGAGAGAACGGTGTGTGTTCCGGGCTCGTGTCCGGGCTCGGACGCCGTGACTACCGCTCGAAGCCCGCGAAGGTTGCGGACGCCTCTGGTAACGAATGGATAACGCATCGCATTATCGGGTGTGGATAAAAACGGGCAAAGAGCGTCTGCCCGAGATCTCGCAGAATCCTTACGGCCCTTGATTTCCAAGGGTTTCCAGGTTCGGTGCGAAACCGGCTCGCACAACGGGCCGTGCGGCGGCCGTGCAACCCGCCGGAGTGACCTCCCGCACTAGCGTCCGGTCACGATCCGGACGGCTCCCGTGGACTGCTCCGCGCCGGAGGCCCCGTCCGGGGAGGCCGTCCTCCACTGGTCGGCACTGCTCCCGGCGGTCCACTCGAGCCCCCCGTACGACACCCGCTGGATGTGCAGCGCCGAGGAGTTCGCGACCGCCCACTGCGCCAGCTGCCAGCCCCGCTGCCGCTCACCGCGCCCGCTGGCGTCGGTCCGTGTGCCCTGGGGCACCGGAACGGTCACCGTCTGCCCCTGCGCGCTCGCGGTCACGCTCGGCGCCGGGGACGGCGACGGCACCGGGACACCGCCCACCTCCGCACCGGTCTCCTGGAGCGCGTCACGCCCGAAGTCCCGTACCAGCGCGCTGCGCACGGCGTCCGGACCGGTCGTCGTGGCCCCGGGCTGCGGGCGGCCGTCGCAGGTGAGCGTGGCCGCGGCGGTCCCGGTCAGCGCCGCCGCCAGCAGCGTGGCGTCGCTCTCGTGCTTGGCGTACGCCTCCGGGAAGCCGCTGCGCTGCACCCGCTGCGCGGCCACCGTCAGCGGCAGGCCGGTGTAGTCCGGCACCTTCGCCAGATGGGCGTAGAAGATGCCCGCCGCGTACGCCGGGTCCATGATCTGCTGCGCGGTGCCCCAGCCCTGCGAGGGCCGCTGCTGGAACAGGCCCAGCGAATCCCGGTCGCCGTGCTCGATGTTGCGCAGCCCCGACTCCTGGATGGCCGTGGCCAGCGCGATCGTCACGGCCCGCGGGGGCATCCCGCGCCCGGTGCCGACGGCCGCGATCGTCGCCGCGTTCACCGCCTGCTCCGGCGAGAACTCGTACGACGCCCCGTCACCCGCGTCCGACACCACCGTGCAGCCGCGCGCCGCACCGCCTCCGGTGACGTACTGCACCACGAGATAGGCGGCGACACCGCACAGGACCAACAGGGCCGCGCCGAAACGGAGGAGACGGCCGCGACGCTTGGGACGGGTGGGGGACGGCTCTGACACGCGTCCAAGGTACTGGAGTCGTGCCGGGGCCCTTCGGGGGGTCCGGACAGCTGGGCCGACCCGGCGCGAACGGACGGTGAACCGGCGGCTGAGCAGGGCCGTCGCCCCGGCGTCGGCGGTGCCCGCGGCGGGTGGCGCGCTAGGGTCGGGGCATGGCCGACACCACGCTTGACCTCACGCTCGACGCCGCCGCGCTCACCGCGCGACTCGTGGACTTCGCCTCCGAGAGCGGAACCGAGAAGCCGCTCGCGGACGCTATCGAGACCGCCCTGCGCGCCCTGCCGCACCTGACGGTGGACCGCTACGGCAACAACGTGATCGCCCGTACGAACCTGGGCCGCGGCGAGCGCGTCATCCTGGCCGGCCACATCGACACCGTCCCGATCGCGGACAACGTGCCCTCGCGCCTCGACGCCGACGGCGTGCTGTGGGGCTGCGGCACCTGCGACATGAAGTCGGGCGTCGCGGTGCAGCTGCGCATCGCGGCCACGGTCCCCGCCCCCAACCGCGACCTGACCTTCGTCTTCTACGACAACGAGGAGGTCGACGCCGAGCTCAACGGCCTCAAGCACGTCTCGGAGGCCCATCCGGAGTGGCTGGAGGGCGACTTCGCGGTCCTGCTGGAGCCGTCCGACGGCGAGGTCGAGGGCGGCTGCCAGGGCACCCTGCGCGTGCTGCTGAAGACCGCGGGCGAGCGGGCGCACTCGGCGCGCGGCTGGATGGGCTCCAACGCCATCCACGCGGCGTCCCCCATCCTGGCCCGCCTGGCCTCCTACGAGCCCCGCTGGCCGGTCATCGACGGCCTGGAGTACCGCGAGGGCCTGAACGCGGTCCGCGTCTTTGGGGGAGTGGCGGGCAACGTCATCCCCGACGAGTGCGTGGTGACGGTCAACTTCCGCTACGCCCCCGACCGCACCGAGGAGGAGGCGGTCGCGCACGTCCGCGAGGTCTTCGCCGACTGCGGGGTGGCGGAGTTCGTGGTCGACGACCACAGCGGCGGCGCGCTGCCCGGCCTGTCCCACCCGGCCGCGGCGGCCTTCATCGAGGCGGTCGGCGGCACCCCGCAGCCCAAGTACGGCTGGACGGACGTCTCCCGTTTCTCCGCGCTCGGCATCCCCGCCGTCAACTACGGCCCGGGCAACCCGCACTTGGCGCACAAGCGGGACGAGCGGGTGGACACGGCCAAGATCCTCGCGGGCGAGGAGCGGCTGCGGAACTGGCTCACGGCGTAAGGGGCGCGCAGTTCCCGTACGGCGCTGCACGCCGGACATGCTCACTTCCCCCCTCCGTAACCCGAGCCGATCTAGTCTGAGATCGAACTACCGGCAAGCGGAGGGAGCGCACATGGCTACCGGAAACCCCGAGGGGAAGAAGCAGCCGCCGGACGAGCAGCGGCTCGGACCGGTCCTCCGACGGCGGAGTCAGGTGACGGCCAGCACGACCGACCAGCGCCTGCTCGACGCGGGCGGCCCCTCGGACTGGGTCCACACGGACCCCTGGCGGGTGCTCCGTATCCAGTCGGAGTTCATCGAGGGCTTCGGCACACTGGCCGAACTCCCGCCCGCCATCAGCGTGTTCGGCTCGGCACGTACTCCGGTGGACTCACCGGAGTACGACGCGGGGGTGCGGCTCGGGCGGGGCCTGGTGGAGGCGGGCTGGGCCGTGATCACAGGCGGCGGCCCGGGTGCGATGGAGGCGGCCAACAAGGGCGCGTGCGAGGCGGGCGGCATCTCGGTCGGCCTGGGCATCGAGCTGCCCTTCGAACAGGGCCTGAACCCCTACGTCGACATCGGCCTCAACTTCCGCTACTTCTTCGTCCGCAAGATGATGTTCGTGAAGTACGCGCAGGGCTTCGTGGTCCTGCCGGGCGGCCTCGGCACCCTGGACGAACTCTTCGAGGCGCTGACCCTGGTCCAGACCCAGAAGGTCACCCGCTTCCCGATCGTCCTGTTCGGCAGCGAGTACTGGGGCGGCCTGCTCGACTGGCTCCGCAACACCCTGGTCGCCCAGGGCAAGGCCACGGAGAAGGACCTCCTCCTGTTCCACGTCACGGACGAGGTGGACGAAGCGGTGGCCCTGGTCTCCAAGGAGGCGGGTCGCTAACTGCCGACACCGGGGGGCTCCGCCCCCGGCATCCGACCCGTGCCCACCCTCCACCGACCCGGTCGGCCGGAGGGTGGGCACGGGCGGGTCAGGCCAGGCCCCGGCGGGCTACAGCAGGGGGGCGGTGGCCGGCGATCGACGCGGTCATCTCCAGTACCTGTCGGGTCTCGGCCACCTCATGGACCCGGTACACCCGCGCCCCGAGCCATGCCGACACCGCCGTCGTCGCCAACGTACCGATCAACCGTTCCTTCACCGGCCGGTCCAGCGTCTCGCCGACGAAGTCCTTGTTGGACAGCGAGACCAGCACCGGCCAGCCCGTCGCGACCATCTCGGGCAGCCGCCGCGTCGCCTCCAGGCTGTGCCGCGTGTTCTTGCCGAAGTCGTGCCCGGGATCGATCAGCACCGACTCCCGCGGCACCCCCAGCGCGACCGCCCGCTCGGCCAGCCCCAGGGTCACGTCCAGGATGTCGGCCACGACGTCGTCGTACGTCACCCGATGGGGGCGGGTACGCGGCTGCACACCACCCGCGTGCGTGCACACCAGCCCCACCCCGTACCGCGCCGCGACCTCCGCCAGCCCGGGGTCCACCCCGCCCCACGCGTCGTTCAGCAGATCCGCGCCCGCCTCGCACACCGCCTCGCCGACCTCGGCCCGCCAGGTGTCCACGCTGATGATCACGTCCGGGAAGCGCCGCCGTACCTCCGCCACGAAGCCGACCGTCCGCCGTGCCTCCTCCTCGGCCGTGACCTCCTCGCCCGGCCCGGCCTTCACCCCGCCGATGTCGATGATCGCGGCACCCTCGGCCACGGCCTGCTCCACGCGCGCGAGGGCGGGCTCGTCGCGGAAGGTGGCCCCCTGGTCGTAGAAGGAGTCGGGGGTCCGGTTCACGATCGCCATGATCACCGGCTCCTGGGGCCCGAATTCCCGCCTGCCCAGCCTGAGCATCCGCTGTGACCTCTCCTAGTACGTCCCGCAGTACGGCCGCCTGCGACCCTAACTGTCAGACTCGCATGGCACGATCGGACCCTGACAGTTTCAGCGTCCGGCACCGAGCGTGGGGAACCCTGGCAATGGTGATGTTCTTGTTCCTGGTCATCGCGCTGGCCGTCGTGGTCGCCGCGGTGACACTCGCCGTGGTGGGCGGCGGCGAGAGCGGCCCGCTGCCGGAGGTGGCGCCGGAGCGGCTCCAGGACCCGCTGCCCGCGGACCGCCCGGTGGACCGCGCGGACGTGGAGAGCCTCCGCTTCCCGGTGGCCCCGCGCGGCTACCGCATGGCGGACGTCGACGACGCCCTCGGCCGCCTCGCCGCCGAACTCGCCGAGCGGGACTCCCGTATCTCCGATCTGGAATCGGCGCTCGCCGGAGCCCGGGCCGCCGCCGCGCACCCCCGCCAGGACAAGCCCGAGCAGCAGCAGGAGGAGCGGCGATGAGCGACGGAGCAGCCCTCGCAGGGCCCGACGGCGCCCTGCGCTGTCCGTGGGCCCTGTCCACCGAGGACTACGTGTCGTACCACGACGAGGAGTGGGGCCGCCCGGTCCACGGCGACGACGCCCTCTTCGAGCGGATCAGCCTGGAGGCCTTCCAGTCGGGCCTGTCCTGGATCACGATCCTGCGCCGCCGCCCCGGTTTCCGCGCGGCCTTCGCCGGCTTCCGCATCGAGAAGATCGCCGCCTTCACGGACGAGGACCGCGAGCGGCTGCTCGCCGACGCGGGCATCATCCGCAACCGCGCCAAGATCGACGCGACACTCGCCAACGCGCGCGTGCTCGCCGACTGGGCGCAGGGGGAGCTGGACGAGCTGGTCTGGTCCCACGCCCCGGACCCGGGCAGTCGACCGGTTCCCAAGACGCTCGCCGACGTCCCGGCGGTCACTGACGAGTCCACGGCGCTGTCGAAGGCCTTGAAGAAGCGTGGCCTCAGATTCGTGGGCCCGACGACGGCGTACGCCCTGATGCAGGCGTGCGGCCTGGTCAACGACCACTTGCAAGCCTGCGTGGCGAGAGCCGCCCGGTAGGGGCGGCGGGGAGCCGCGCGGGCGACCGCGGCGCACCCGCGGCTCCCCGCGGCGCGTCACCGCCCCGGGTACGACGGACTCAACGTCCCAGATACTTGGGCTTCTCCTTGTTCACGAACGCCTGCACGGCGATCGCGTGGTCCTCGGACCGCCCCGCCCGGGTCTGCAGCTCGTCCTCCTTCGCCAGCGTCTCCACCAGCGAGTGCGACAGCCCGTAGGCCACCGCCTCCTTGATCGCCGCGTAGGCCACCGTCGGCCCCTCGGCCAGCTTCCGCGCCACCTTCTCGGCCTCCGCGCGCAGCTCCGCCGAGGGCACGACCCGGTTGGCGATCCCCAGCTCCAGCGCGTCTTCGGCACTGATGCTGCGCGGGAAGAGCAGCAGGTCGGCGGCGCGGCTCGGGCCGATGACCCGGGGCAGGGTCCAGGAGATGCCGGAGTCGGCGGTCAGCGCGACGCCGGCGAAGGAGGTGTTGAAGGCCGCCGTGTCGGCCACCACCCGGTAGTCCGCGGCGAGCGCGAAGCCGAAGCCGGCCCCGGCCGCGACGCCGTTCACCGCGGCGACCACCGGCTTCGGCGCCCCGGCGAGAGCCGTCACGATCGGGTTGTAGTGCTCCTTGACCGTGCTCATCGTCTGCCCGGCCCCCGTCTCGCGGTCGGCCGCGAGCAGCCCGATGTGCTCCTTGAGGTCCTGGCCCACGCAGAACGCCCGGTCCCCGGCGGCGGTCAGCAGGATCGCTCGTACGGCCGTGTCTGCGGCCGCGGATTCCGCCGCCTCCCGCAGGGCGACCTTGGTCGCGACGTTCAGCGCGTTCATGGCCTCGGGGCGGTTCAGCGTGATCGTCGCGAGTCCGTCGCTCACCTCGTAGAGCACGGTGTCGGCCATGGGACATCCCCTCCGGAGTGCGGGTGACGTACCGCGCGGTACGTCCGTGTGTGAAGGACAGCATGGCGGAGATCGTCGTCCAAGAGCCGGACCGGACGTGTGACCTGCGTCAAAGAAAAACGGAGCGGAGTCGGCCGGTGTGCGTCCGTGCGGTGGCGCAGTATCGCAGTCACATCCCCGAATTGGGTGGTTTTGCTCGCGTGCGTTGCCCAAGCGATGCCGACTGATGTTGGTCATCGGGTCCTGCGATGCGGGATAATGGCTGGGAAGCAATGTGTTCGATGCCGGTGTCGCGTGTCCGTTCCGGAACCGCGGATGCCCTCCGAGGGCTCTCGGCAGACGATGAGCTGGTTTCAGGAAGGGGAACGAGCATGGCGGCCATGAAGCCGCGAACGGGTGATGGCCCGCTCGAGGTGACCAAGGAGGGGCGGGGCATCGTCATGCGCGTTCCGCTCGAAGGCGGCGGTCGACTCGTCGTCGAGCTGACCCCTGACGAGGCCAAGGCGCTCGGCGAAGCCCTTGAGAAGGTCACCGTCTGAGGCGTTAACGATCTTGTCCTCGCGGCTGCCCCGGCATCGTAAGCGGTGTCGGGGCAGCCGTGTTCCTCGGTGCGGACGTGTTCCTCAGCAGCGGGCCGACGGTTCTCCGCGACGGACGGCCGGCCGTTCTCCGCGGCGGTGCACCTGCCGCCGGCTCACCGCTTGACGGCGCACAGCAGTCCGTCGCCCACCGGCAGCAGCGACGGGACCAGCTCCTGGCTCTCGCGCACCGAGCGCAGCAGCTCGCGCAACCGCAGCACCTCCGCCGGCTGCGGCCCCGAGTCGACCGTACGGCCGCCCGCGAAGACGCCCTCGAAGACCACCAGGCCGCCCGGCCGCAACAGGCGCAACGATTCAGCGAGATAGTCCGAGTACTCCTGCCGGTCGCCGTCGCAGAAGACGAGGTCGTAGCCCGCGTCCGCGAGCCGGGGCAGGACGTCCAGGGCGCGGCCCGGGATGAAACGGGCCCGGTTGCTGGCGAAACCGCAGGCGCGGAAGGCCTGGCGGGCGAACTGCTGGTGCTCCGGCTCCGGGTCGACCGTGGTGAGCACCCCGTCCGGGCGCATGCCGTGCAACAGATGAATTCCGGACACCCCGCAGCCGGTGCCGATCTCCGCGACGGCCTTGGCGTCCACGGAGGCGGCGAGCAGTCGCAGCGCGGAACCCGTGCCCGGCGACACCGAGCGCAGCCCTGCCTCGCGGGCCCGGTCACGGGCCCAGTGCAGCGCTTCGTCCTCGGCGACAAAGGCGTCGGCGAACGCCCAGCTCGTCTGCCGGTTGCCGGTAATGACCCTCTCCTGTCCCCGTGGTTGCCTGGGCGTGACTGTATCCGTTGGCGTCGGGAACCCGCAGATGGGACTGGACGTTTACAGGGTTGAGACGGTGCCCGGATGCGCGACGGGGGGTAAGAGGTGGATCAGGACGCCGAGCAACTGCTGACGCAGCCGCATGAGCTGTATCAGCGCGTATCAAATTCTCGTAAAACCGCTTATCCGGAGCTAACGGGCGAGGTGGCTATGGTAGGGGCTCCACTGGACACCACCAGAGCCGACAGGGGAGGTGCGGCTGCGCCCGGGGATCGGGGTGGAGTGCTGCGGCGCTTCCTCGGGTCGGCGGGCAGGCCGAAATCCGTGACCGACACCGCTGCTGACCACCACGCCGCCGGTATCGCCGCCGGCGATGCCCAGACCGCGACCTTCTCCACCGACGCGGACGGGCAGGCGTGGACTCCGCCCACGTGGGAGGAGATCGTCAGCACGCACAGCGCCCGGGTCTACCGGCTGGCGTACCGTCTGACGGGCAACCAGCACGACGCCGAGGACCTCACGCAGGAGGTCTTCGTCCGCGTCTTCCGCTCCCTGTCCACGTACTCGCCGGGCACCTTCGAGGGCTGGCTGCACCGCATCACCACCAACCTCTTCCTGGACATGGTCCGGCGCAAGCAGCGCATCCGCTTCGACGCCCTCGGCGAGGACGCTGCCGAGCGCCTGCCCAGCCGCGAGCCCACCCCGCAGCAGCTCTTCAACGACGCGCACTTCGACGCCGACGTCCAGCAGGCCCTCGACACCCTGGCGCCCGAGTTCCGCGCCGCCGTCGTCCTGTGCGACATCGAGGGACTGTCGTACGAGGAGATCGCCGCGACCCTCGGCGTGAAGCTCGGCACGGTCCGCTCCCGTATCCACCGCGGCCGCTCCCAGCTCCGCAAGGCCCTCGCGCACCGCTCCCCGGAGGCCCGCGCGGCCGAGCGGCGCTCCTTCGTGGCCCGCGTCCCCGCTCTGGGGGGAGGGGGCGCGACCGCGTGAGTGGATCCCGGCCGAAACCTGTCGCGAAGGCGCACCTCGCAGAGCAGCACCTGGGAGACCGGCTCTCCGCCCTGGTGGACGGAGAACTCGGTCATGAGTCGCGTGAGCGGGTCCTCGCCCACCTGGCCACGTGTGCCCGGTGCAAGGCGGAGGCGGACGCCCAGCGCCGTCTGAAGAACGTGTTCGCGGAGGCGGCCCCGCCCCCGCCCTCGGCGAGCCTCCTGGCCCGCCTCCAGGGCCTGCCCGGCGGGGGCGACCTCGGCGGCGACGGCATGTCACCGCCCGGAGACGGACTCTTCGGACGCGCCTCCCGCGACGACATCGCCGGCCCGGCCGAGGGCTCCGGCGCCTCCGTCGCCCTGTCCGGCCTGTCGGGCGCCCCCGGCGTCTTCGGGGTGCGGCGCGGTGAGCGCTTCGCCTTCGGATACGTCCCCGCCCGGCCGCACAGCCCTGTCCCCGCCCCCGTGGACCACGAGCGCGGGTTCCGTATCCATCCCGTCGGCCGCCCGGACGACGGCCGCGCCGCCTCGCGCGGACTGCGGCTCGCGTTCGTCGCCGCCGGCGCGGTGTCGCTGGCCGCGGTCGCCCTCGGCGGCGTCACCACCGCCATCCCGGGCGACACGTCCGCGGACGCCCGCGGGGGTGCCGGCACCGGCAGCAACGTCGTCCCGGCCCGCTCGGCCGGTACGGGAGCGGGCGCGGTCACGCCCGACAGCCAGCGCCGCCGCCCGGTGGGCCCGCTGCTCGCCCAGGGCAGCGCTTTGCTCGGTCAGACCTCGGTGGCACCGACCTCGATGTCCGCGCCACTGGTGCCGGGAGTGCCGTACCCCGGCACCGGTCAGGCCCAGGGCGACATCGTCCGTGGTCTGACCGCGCCGGTGATGACCGGTGCGGCCGCCGTCTCCCCACTGATACGCCCGCTCGACGACACCGTGGCCTACCCGCTCACCGTCTGGTCCACGATCCCTGGAGTGACCGGCTCCGGGCTGTTGTCCGCCCCCGTCCCCACCACCCCCTCTCCGTCGTCCTCCGCAGCGCCCTCGCAGACCCCCTGACCGGCCACTGCGCCGCGGCCCGCGAACCTGGTTGAATCCTGTGAGGGCCGTTCCCGCGGCGATGACCCGGGGGCGTCGTCGACGTTCCGCGTCCGCCGCCGAAGCGCGCGGCCGCGGCCAGCCGTGGGGAGAGCATGAACGAGGGGAACCGTGTCCCGCCGGGGGAGGAGCCGGAGGGACCGGCGCGGCCGACGCCGCACGACCGGACGGACCGCACGGACCGCACGGACGCCGGTGGGCGCGACGTGAAGTCGAGCGACTCCGAGCCGACGGGTATCGAGCCGACGGGCATCGAGGCGACCGACATCGAGGCGACCGACATCGACTCGGCCGACTTCGAGTTGGCGCGGCCGGGGAGCGCGGCCGTGTCGGCTGCGGCCGGACGGACCGGCGCCGACGAGGACAGGTCCGGGACGGACGGGGCCGACCAGGACTTCGAACTGGCCAAACCGGCGTCTGTTCCCGGCGGTGACGCCGAGGCGGGCGCTGCCGCGGTGACCGACGTACCGGCCGTGCCCGGGGAAACCGCCTGGGTGGCTCCCACCGAGCGTCCGAAGCCGCTGCACGACCCGGATCCCTACGGCACCCCGCCGTACGGCAAGCCGGGCCCCTGGGCACCCGCGCCACCTGTCCAGCACCCGGCGGTCACACCGGCGCCGGGAACGCCGGCGCCGCCGGCACCCGCACCCGGCCTCCCCGCACCGGCGCCGACAGCACCGGCCCCCGCCACCCCCACTCCCAGCTCGGAGGTCCCCGCCCTCGGTACTCC
>NZ_LGDV01000223.1 GCF_001280015.1 Streptomyces sp. MMG1121 | reverse complement strand
CCCCCGCCCCCCGCCTCTCCACCGCCCCCACCCGTTACCGCGCCATCGCCACCATCCACGCGCCTACCGACCACATCCGCACCCACACCCCAGGTCTCGCCACCCGCCTCACCCCCATCGACAACCACACCTGCCGCCTCGACGCCTCCGACGACCACCTCCCCCGCATCGCCCAGACCCTCGCCGGCCTCGACGCCGACTACATCCTCGACGCCGACCCCGACGTCCTCACCCACCTCCGCACCACCGCACAACGCACCCTGAACGCCATCGGATCTGCCGGCCCCCTGCGGCGAGGACACTAGAGGCAGCCGCGATCGCGCGAGCAGCCCGAAGAACGCCGGAAGGCCACGGTCTGTCGAAAGCCCCCGAGCGTGCCGCCCGGCCGGACAAGCGGGTGGATTTGACGGCCGCGCGCCGCAGGAGCCCGTCGACAAGGCCAGTGCCGTGCGCGGCGAGAGCGAACCGTATGTTCACGAGCTGCCGCCCACGAAGACCGCGAAGCCTCCGTGCAAGAGGGCGTCTTCGAAGAAGCCGAGACCCCGCGCGTAGGTCGGCACGCCGCGGCCGGGGGGGGCGCCGCCGTCCGCGGCCTTGCCCCAGCCAAGGCCTCCCAGGCGTCCATCGCCCCCATGGATTACGGCAACGCCGTGTACAGGGCGGCCAGCTCAGCTCGTACCTGGGTGGCGTCGAATGCGACCGTGCCGGACCAAGGAACCGCCGCGCTACGCGAAAACCTCGGGTACGTGCTGCAAACGTGCGCGCTGATGTGTGTCATGGCTCCCGACGGCGTCCAAGGCGAAGCCATCGTCCAGGCCGCCTCCACCACGCTCACACCGAACCGGTCGTCGTAGCCAGCACCGCACCCGGCACTCCCCCGCCCTCCTCACCCCGCTGTACGACCGACTCGCCCCCGCAGGGTCCCCCTCCCCCGCCACGCGGCACGGGTACGGCACGCGATCGAGGCGGCACTCGTGCGACGCCCCCAGGCGGCGGTCGTCGTTGACGACGCCCACCTGCTGCGCACCGACGCGCTCTACCACCTCTACCGACTATGGGACGTCTTCCAGGTGCACGAGCCACGCCTGCCCGTCATCCTCGTCGGGCCCGAACGGCTCCACGCCGTCCTGGACCGGCCCGCGCTCGCCAGCCTGAGAAGCTGCGTCTGCGTCTGGCGCCGCTTCACCGTCAGCTGAAGCAGCCCAGGCCGGGGTACCGGGTGACCAGAGGGTCAGCGACTCGTTGGACCGGACGCTGTCACAGGCGGCGCGGGCCGGGCCGAACGTCTCCCAGCCCGGCCCGCGCCCATGGCGAACCGCACATGGAACACCCTCTGCCGACAGTGACCACAGCCCCTCACCACCCGCTTCCTGCTCGCGGTCGGCAAGATGCCCCACAACCGGCTCGCACCCACGGACGAGAGACGCACGGGCCCGGATATCCCTGACAACCAGTTGAAGCCGATCCAACGGCGCAATGCGGCCGTAGGGGCGGCCCCGGTAATGCGTCCCGTCACGGACCGGGGCCGGGGATCGCCACTTCACGTTGTACTCGCACACCTTGTTGGCCTTGCCACCCTGGTTGTCCGCAACCTTCTTCTCGTCGACGGTGATGACACAGGCCGCTGCGTGGAGCATGCCGTGGGAGTCGGGCACGGAGCCGGAGAAGACGGACACCGTAGTACCGACCCTCTTCTCAGCGTCGCTCGTCATGCTGAGGGTTGACGTCTTCTTCCAGGGCAGCTTCACCGTCTCCGCCTTGTCGGTATCAAGGTTGTAGTGAGGCGCCCCCACCGATGTGGACACACCGACAATGGATCTCGCAGATCCGAGGAAGGGTGTCGACACCGCCGGGGTCACCTCAGCCTTGACCTCCACCGCACTTGAGGTCCTAGCTTGGTGATCATGACGGACGTGAGCACCTCGCAGAGCGGCACCACCGCACCAGACCAACGACCCATCGCCCTCGTCGCCTGGCACGCCACCGAGGCGATCCTGCGGCACTCGCAGGCCGCTCTGGCAGTCATCGACCTGACCCAGCCCCAATGGTGGGCGCTCAACAACATCATCCGGGCCAAGCACGGCCTGACCAGGGAAGAGATCCGTGACCTGGACGTGCCGTACGGTATGGGCACCGAGGTGATGGCCCACGCCGCCGACGCGCTCGCGCACCGGGGCTGGCTCGTCGCTGGCGCGGACGGCCGACTGACCTTCACGAACCAGGGCCGCGCGGGCCTCGCGACGGCGAAGGAACACATGGCCCGGGTGCGCGCGGAGGTTGTTGGTGACATCACGGAGGAGGAGTACGCGGCGGCGGTCTCCGTGCTCCAGCGCGTCACCGACAACCTCGCCTAGCGGAGCGTTTCAGAATGCGGTACGTAGTCGTCTCAAGCAGATGACGGAGCAGGCGAGTTCGAGCAGTGTCTGGTGGGTGTCGGCGCGTATCTCGTAGCGGATGCGCAGGCGCTTGAACTGGTGGATCCAGGCGAAGGCGCGCTCTACGACCCAGCGGGTCTTGCCCAGGCCGGAGTCGTGCGGGGTGCCGCGTCGGGCGATCTTCAGCGCGATGCCGCGTTTGCGGATCAGTCGCCGGTATTTGTCCAAGTCGTAGCCACGGTCGGCGAAGAGCCGTTTGGGCCGGTGGCGGGGGCGTCCTCGCCGGCCGCTGACGCGGGGAGCGGCGCCCAGCAGCGGCATGAGCTGGGTGGCGTCGTGCTGGTTGCCTGCGGTCAGCGACACCGCTGACGGAGTGCCGTGCCGGTCGACGATCACATGGTGCTTGCCGCCGGAACGGCCACGGTCGATCGGCGAAGGTCCGGTGTGAGCCCCCTTTGAGTGCCGTGACGTGGGAGCCGTCGATCGAGCAGTCATCCACTTGGTCGCCTTGAAGAACAGCCGGTGGCCGTTCGTCTTTGCGCGTCATCCCGACGCCGGAGCAAACCCCTTAATCAGGTCAAACCCATACACCACCTTCCTGGATGCAACCGAACCTGTCGCCACCCCAGTGCGCAACAGACGTCGACCAGCATGTGAGGAATCCAGCGCGGGGCCCTGTCCGGCGGGATCGGCCGGACAGGGCCCCGGGCTCAGCTCACTTGCACTGGCCGGTGCGCGGCCCGTTCACCGTGTTGTCCGACTGCTGCAGGGTGGGTGAGTTGCCCGCGCAGCGCAGCGGCGCTGCGACCTGGTTGCCCTCGAACTCCGGGCTGAGGTCCTCGGACAGCAGGCCGCTACCACTGTTGTCGCTGATCCTCACCGGCGCCGACATCGTGTTGGACGAGACCTCAAGGCCGCCGGTGTTGCCGTCCAGGGTCAGCGGGGCCTTGAAGTCGTTGCCTGCGCAGTCCGTCCCCTCATTGTCGCCCAGCAGCACGTAGCCGCTGGTGTCCGTGAGGGTTACCTGCGCGTTGAGGGTCGAGTGGCAGATGGTGACGGCGCGGGCGCCGTCCGAGACCACTGGACCGTCTATCTCCGCACCCGACACTGCCAGCGCTCCGCCGGGCTGCACTGCCACCGGGCCGTTCTGCGTGGCGCCGGGGGCGATGCACAGCGACTGGTCGGCGGTCACGGTCAGCGGGCCGTCGTGGTCCGTGACGCACGGCTGGCTGAAGCCGACGGCGAGGTCGCTGGGCACGGCCGTGGCGCTGGCCGTGAAGCTGGGGTCGCCGCCATACGCGGCGGTGATCCTGTGCCCCCCGGGCTGGAACTTGCTGGTCGTGAAAGTCGCCCTTCCGCCGTTGAGCGGCACGGTCGCCAGCGCGGTCGTCCCGTCCAAGAAGGTGACCGACCCGGTCGGGGTGCCCGAGCCCGGGTTGGCCGAGGCCACGGTGGCGGTGACGTTGACGGCGTGGCCGAACAGCGGGGTCGCGGTGTCCGTGCCGAGCGTGACCGAAGTCCCGTACTGGAACGTGATGATGGCCCTGCCATCGCCGTGGTTGACGCCCGGGAGGAGCGCGACGTCGGTCGCCGACGGATCCGCGTAGCTGCTGCCGCCACCACCGCCCGCGCCCGGGAAGTAGCCCGGGTTGCCGCCGCCGGAACCGCCGCCACCGCCGTGCCAGCCGCCACCGCCGCCGCCACCGCCGGGGCCTCCGCCACCGCCGTTTCCGCCGGTGCCGCCGCTGCCGGGGTTGGGCTCACTGGTGATCGGATCGAGGTCGATGCCCGGGGTGCCGGGGCCGCCGTTCAGGGTGTTGGGGTTACCGTGACCGGACGCGGTCTGGGTAGCGCCGCCACCGGCCAGGCCGGAGCCCAGCGGGCCGTTGCTCTGGCCACCGTCCTCGCCTACCAGACCGCCGCCTGCGCCGCCCTGCAGCTTGGGGCCGCCGTTGCCCGCGCCGCCGCCACCGCCGGCCACCAGGACGCGGTCGGAATCGCCGAAGGCGCCGACCCGCGCGTCCGAGCCGCCGCCGCCCGAACCGCCGCCGCCGTGCGCGCCGCCACCGCCGCGCCCGTGTCCGGTGCCTCCGGCACGGGCGAACTCACCGTGCCGGGACGAACCAGGGATACCGGCCGCGGCGACGGTGAGCTGGAGGGTCTGGCCCGGGGTCACCGGCAGGGTGGCGCGGGTCTCGCCGCCGAGACCGCCGGGTGCACCGGAGATCGCCGGGTGCGGGTCGATGTAGCCCGCCGCGCTACCGCCCTCGCCACCGAACAGGTCGACGCTGACCGCGGTCACGCCGTCCGGGACGGTGAAGGTGTCCGTGCCCACGGAGTCGTAGGTGCACGTGGGCTGCGGGGAGGTGGTGAAGACGCCGCCGGTGCCGCAGGGCTTGGCCGCGCTCGCCGCGCCGGCGGTGGCCGCAGTGAGGGGCACGATCGCGGCGGCGACGAGGCCGGTGGTACCGGCCACCGACATCATCTTGGATCTGAATATGGTCCGACGGGAGGTCGGGCTGCTGTCGCTCATGGGTGTTGACACTGTTTCTCCGGCCCTGTGGGCAGCTGAGATGGGGGAACGGGTGCTCAGCAGGCGGCCCGGGCACACCTGCTGAGCGGGATCAACCGGTGGATCAGACGCCGTCGTTGGCGCAGAGCGCCCAGACGTCCGAGTAGGTGTTGGGGGAGCTGGTTCCACCGGTGTGGGTGTAGGCGGTCCAGTAGGCGGCACTCGTGGTCCCGTCGCTGACCGGATTGCCGCTGTTGTCGCTGGGGAAGCTGCCGTTGAGGTGGTCGCCCTGCGAGCCCGGCGCGGTGAAGTCGGTGGTCGTGACGCTGCCGCCGCTGACGGCCGCGCCGCCGCTGACCAGGTTACCGTCGGTGCCGCAGCCCACGGTCACGCCCTGCCCCGTGGTGGCCGAGGTCGGGCCGCTCACCTCGCTGTAGTGGACCTTCACCGTCACACCGCTGACGTTGATGCCGCTACCGCTGCAGATCGCGTACGCGTAGGTTTCGTTCGTGGTACCGCTACCGCCACCGTTAAGGCCTTCCGCCGTCCAGGAGTCGGGGTTGGTCTCGCCGTCGGCCGCAGCCTTCAAACCGTTGTCGTGCGCGGCGTTGTTGAAGGTGGGGAAGCTTGCGATCGGCTTGAGGCTGCCGACGCTGGCCGGGGTGGTCCGGGCGCCGCCGCCGAGCAGCACGGTGTTCGCCGGGCAGGTCGCCGTGACCGCGAGGGGCGTCGACGCGCTGGTCGGCCCGGCGGCCTTGTTCATGACGATCTGGGTGTGGTTGATCAGGTTGCTGGTGAAGCACACCGCGTACGGGGTGGAGGAGAACGAGCTGTTCACCGCACCGCCGCTGCCGCCGATGCCGAGCCAGTGGGTGTTGTCAGTACCGACGACACCAGTGGTGCCGGTGTACTCGGTGGAGCCGTCCGAGCTGGGCTCCGTGCCGTTCACGTGATTGCCGTTGGACGACATACCGGTACCTATGGCCTGGTCGATGCCACCACCGGAGACGAGACCGCTGCTGCAGTCCGCGTGGGTCGAGATCTCGGAGAAGGTGCTGGCGGGGCCGAGGGTGGCGCCGGGGGTCTTCACGGTCACGCTCACGGTGTTGGCGTACGCGACCCCGGGCACGGCCAGAGCCAGCAGGGCGCCTATCACCAGCGCCTTGCCGGCCAGCAGGCGCGACAGGAATTTGATCTTCATCGGACTCTTCCTCTCTGATTGCACCGCTGCCTACGGGGCAGGCGGTGCCGAGAAATGCCATGCAGGAGAAGAACCGACCGCATTGGGGGAAGCGGCCACCACGGGTCCAGGGGCGGCTGGGGAGCCTTCGACGGCAGGAGACGGAACCCGTACGAGCCGGTACTCAACGCGGCTCGCAGACGCGGACAGTAACAGTCCGCCAGAACCGCATCTACAGGCTAATCACACAGGATGGGCTGGCAGATGCTACATACGATGGTCATTCGACCTTGAGTCTGCGGGTCCTTACCCCTGCACCGTTGCGACGGGGCCGGCCACCGCTGCCAGAACACCGGTCCGACGCCCACCCGCCGCGTGGAGCATCCCAGGGTCGCCAACACCGCGGACTCCGCCGAGCACTCACCCGCTCGCCGCCTGGCCGCCCCGAGCACGGAAGGTGAAGCCTTCTACGTGAACGTGAAGTAGCCGACGGCGGCAGCGGCCAGCATGCTGCCGCCCCGCTCGCGGCCTCACGCCCACAGCTGGATCACGAACCGCTCGAAGAAGCGGTAGGTGTCCAGCTCCTCCGCCAGGTCCTCCTGCTGCCCACCCACCCACACGCGAACCTGATAGGGGCCGGGACCGGCGAGTTCATGCTCCTGGGACTGCGGCTCCCCCATCAGACTGACCAACTGGATCCGCTCGGACTCGAAGGAGACGCTGCTCTGCTCCCCCAGGCTCGTGAAGTCCTCTTCCGACGGTGCGTCAGGTAGGGAGTTCCACACCTCCACCCGCACCCTCGCCCTCTGGTCCTCCAGATCCGATGCCAGCACCACACAGCCCTCATGAGCCAGGAACGCCGCAGCCTCCGGGAAGCGTGAGAACGTCACCCCCTCCCCATCGGTATCGACCAGCGCGAACAGATGCCGCTCCACTCGCACCACCGCCGAGAACGACTCCAACAGCCCCACTTCACCCTCCCGCCACCAAACGCCGCACCAGCATTCCAACAACGGACCGGCACTGCGGCAGCGACTGCCCGGCCACCGCTCCACGGGCACCCTCGCTGCGTATGCCACATCAAGTCTGACGCTCGTCGCCTCAACGAAAGACTTGAGGGACAGCTCAGCCATGGAATGGCGCAGGTAGCGCCGCCCGTCGTCGTCATCGGCGAGCAGACCGAAGCCTCTGAGCCAAGCAACATGGCGTTGCCGTAAGCCCGGCAGGGGCTCAGCGTTCCAGCGCGCCGCGAGCGGGACTTCGATCTCCACCTCGGGTAAACGGACTGGCCCCTCGAGCCACTCCTCGATCGTGGTGGGCAACGGCGGTTCGGGATGGCGTGCTCACGGCTCGAGATCCTCGGGGCCGGGACGTCGCCGAACGTGTCGTCGATCGCCTGGGTTACCTTCGGCCGGTGCTCCTGGCCGGGAGCGAGCCGCCCCGACGGCTCGTGGCCGTCAGGGGCACCCGACGAAGTGGGCCCCGGAGCAAGTGCGCGGTCGGGCACTCACTCCGGTTGGCGGGTGCGGGTCCTTGGGCGGCCGAGTGAATGCCCGTGTCCGAATGATCAGACTGACTGTTGAGCTGGGTGGCCGTCCGGGCGGGGCGGCGCCCCGGGCACCTGCCCGGGACGAACTCTCGCCCTCTCGAACCCAAAGAAAGCGAGTCATGATCGTCATGAAGAAGATGCTTGCGGTTGCCGCTGCTGCCTGTGCCGTCGTCCTGGGCGGAGCGGGCCTCGCGGCTGCCCACGGCGGTTCCGGTGCCAATGGCGAGGCGAAGAACTCTCCCGGCGTGGTCTCCGGCAACCTCGTTCAGGCCCCGGTCCACATCCCGGTCAATGTGTGCGGCAACAGCGTCAGCGTCGTCGGCGTCCTCAACCCGACCTTCGGCAACGTCTGCGAAAACGTGTGATCTGACCGGACAGGCCGAACGGGGCCCAGCGGGGCTTCGAGTGTCCGAGTGAGTGTGGGCGGCCGGTCTTCCCTTCCCGGCCGCCCACAATGACGAGTGTCGCCAGGTACTGGATACGCACGTGGGCGGGACGTTGCACATGTCGCGCGCGGCTTGGCCGCACATGGTCGCCTCCGGTTGCGGGCGCATCATCGACACGTGTTCGGATGCGCTGTTCGACGACACCGGACTCAGTGTCTACGCCGTGGGCAAGGGCGCCGTCCTGGGGCTGACGACGTCGCTGGCGGCCGAGGCCGCAAGGCACGGAATCAAGGTCAACGCGGCCGTCCCCATCGTCGGTACCCATACGTCCCTGGAGGCTGTCCAGGGCGACGAGCAGATGAACAGGCTCCTCACGTCGATGCGGATGTCGGCGCTCGGGGTGTCCGGCGCGAGGGCGAGCGGGACCGTGGTGCCGGGCCGCCACGGCTGTCGGGGCCCGCGGTTGACGGGCGTCGGCACGCGCAGGAGCTTGGCGAGCCGGGGCATCTTGGCGAAGCCGCCGGTGTGGTAGGTGCCGGCAACCGCGCCGGAGCGCGAGCGGCACGGCGAGCCGGGTTCGGCCCGGCAACGCGAGCAGAGGTGGCGCTCCACGTCGTCGGCATCGCTCGGGGAAGCTTCTTGAGGGGCCGTCATGGCCACGGATGCTGTCTCGCCTTTCCCGGCAGGCTCTGACAGGCGAATGCCGACACGTGCCATGGTGGCGTTAGGCGGGCTGCGGGGCGGGCGTTTCCGGAGCGGCCGCGCCCTTGCGGGTCTCGCGCATTATCAGCAGGCCGTTGACCACCATCAGCGTCGCGGTCAGGCAGTGGACGCCGAGCGCGGTGGCCACGGAGCCGCGGTGGACCAGCACGGTGGCCATGTCGCCGTATGCGGCGAGGGCCTCCACCAGCAGCACCCAGCCCAGCGCCCGGCGGTGGCCCGTCACCAGCAGGATGCCCAGGACCAGGGCCAGGACGACGTCGCGGATTCCCTTGATGATCAGGAAGCCGTCGCCGTCGCCGGGCGGCCAGCTTGGCAGGCCGAAGCCCGGCGCCGTCGTCTCCGGGCTCAGGATGAACTCCGCCCCGAACCAGAGGATGAAGAGGATGAAGGCGGCGGCGAGGACGGTGTTGATCTTCTTCAGTGACATTGTTGTTCTCCTTGTGATTCTTCGTCAGCTTGGTGAGCTTCGTGGAGCTTGTTGAGTCGTGTGGGGCCTGATCGGACCGCGCGGACGCGGCTGATCGAGGGACGTAGTTTCTCGGGATCGCCGTTGTGGGATCTGAACGGCAACTGCATTCCCGGATTTCGGGATTTCGGTGGCCGGCTTCCGTCCGGGGAGTGGGGATCGTGCGCCATGCCGGGGCGGCTTTGGTATCAGGCGGGGGAGCGACCGGCTGGGCGAAGGCGGCGATGAGGGCGGAGACGCGGACGTGGTCGAGGCGGTCCCAGCGGTTCATCTGTTGCTGCCAGTCGGCGGGCCGGTTCTCAGGGGTCGACGTCTTGCCCCGGTCGTTGATCGGGACCAGCAGCAGAATCGACATGATCACGCCGAGGATCAGCAGCGCGCCAGCGGTGACGAGGAGGCCGGGATGGACTGGTCGCTGGAGCGCCCGTTTACGTCCGTGGACGTGACAGAAGAGCCGCTCTGCCGAGCACGACGCGTCCGGGCGCAGCCACGGTGCCACGCCGACGGCCAGGACCAGCCGGTCGTCCGGAGAGCGCGGCAGTGGCAGCCCGGCCAGCAGCACACGCAGCCGGTCGACGTCGATGCGGCCCGGTTAAGATCGCCGCACGGCCCGCCGTGCCCCCGTCGGTGTTCGGGCAGCAGCGTCGGGTCGACCGGTCACGTCACCGGACCGTCCGCGCACATCACCGCGTCGGTCGCGACTGCGAGCGCGATCCCGCCACCAGCGAAGCCATGATCCGCTGGGCTGCCCTCGGCCTCACGACCTGGCGTCGCCCGGGGTGAGGATTTCCATGAGGTGTCCGTCGGGGTCGTGGAAGTAAGTGCCCCTGCGGCCTTCGGTGCGCTTGCTGTGATAGATCTGCCCGCCCTCTTGGCATACAGGATCGCCGTAGTGGGTGATCCCAGCATGCTGGATGCGGGCGAGGGCGGCGTCGAACTCCTGCTCACTGACCATGAACGCGTAATGGTGCGGCTCGAAGTCGTCCAGCTGGTCGTAGTCGAGGCTGACCTGGTTGGCCAGCGTCACCGGAATGAAGTGCGCCACCGGCGGGTCGACATTCAGGCCGAGGATGTCCGCCAGGAACTGCGCCGAGGCCTGCGGGTCACGGGCGGGGACGATGGTGTGGTTCAGTTCCACGGTCATACGGACTCCTCATCAGGGACGGGCTACGCGTGGTGGGTTGATCGGCGGTCTCGGCACCCCTGCGGCATGGTGGGATGCGTGACTGCCCCTGGGGAGGGCAGGGCTTCTCCGGCTGCCCTCCCCCGGCTACGGCTGCTGTGTCATACGTCGATCTGCTCGAAGACGTGCGGGTACGACGTGATGTCGTCGGGAAACTCGGCAGCCATGCGCTGGAACTCCGGGCTGGCGAACGCGGTGGCGAGAGCCTCGGTCGACTCCCAGACCGCGACGTTCATCAGAAGCTGGCTGTCCGCCGTTCCCTTGTGCATCTGCAAGGAGACGAATCCCGGCTGGGCCTTCATGAACTCCGCCTGCCTCCGAAAGAGGGTCAGGAA
>NZ_LGDV01000222.1 GCF_001280015.1 Streptomyces sp. MMG1121 | reverse complement strand
GTGTTGGCCAGCACGATGGGTCCGGTCTTCTCCTTGAACTGAGCGAACATCGGCGTATCCGGGTCCAGGCTCTGCAGCTTGGCCATCTTCGGTACTTCCTCTCTCTGTCGATTGCCCCACGGCACCGAGGCCGGCCACCACCGCACTGGCGGATCAGGGATCGGCGATGGTTGGGACAGGGCGGGCCGGGGCGGCGTCAGGCGGTGAAGACGCGCTCGACTTCGTCGCGCCGCGTCTGCACATCCCAGTACGAGGGGGCGACTTCCTCAGCCGAGGCCGTCGGTGCTCCGGGCGGGCCGTAGGTGCCGATCCACACTCCGATGGCGACACGTGCGGCCTGGGCGGCGTTCCGGCGCACCGAAAACCGTGAGCTGCATGGCGCGCGCCCTCCAGGTGCTGCTCCCTAGGTGGGTGAGTACTCACTCACCTCGTCTGCCCTTATGGTGAGTGAATACTCACCCCCGCGTCAAGCCTGTTGGAGCACGCATGGACCAGAGGCCGACCCGCGCCCGTATCGTCGACGCGGCCCACGAGCTCATGCTTGGCATCGGCCTCGCCCGCACCACCACCAAGGAGATCGCGAAGGCGGCCGGCTGCTCCGAAGCGGCGCTCTACAAGTACTTCGGCAACTAGGAGGAGATCTTCCTGGCCGTACTCAACGAGCGCCTGCCGAAGCTCGGTTCACTCCTCGAACGCCTTCGCTCCGAAGGCGTGGGAAACCCCGACCGCACAGTCGAGCAGAACCTCAGGGACATCGCCCACGAAGCAGCGCTCTTCTTTGAGCAGACCTTTCCGATGGCCGCGTCCCTGTATGCGGAGCCCCGCCTCAAGCGTCGCCACGACGACACCCTGTGCGAGATGGGCACCGGCCCGCACCGCCCGATCGAGGGCCTGGACGCCTACTTGAGAGCCGAACAGGAGGCAGGCCGCATCAGCGCCCAGGCCGACACGTTCGCCGCCGCCTCCCTCCTTCTGGGCGCCTGCGCCCAACGAGCCTTCGCCTATGACATGTCCCCCAAGGCCAAACCCCCACAGTCGGCAGACGCCTTCGCCGCCCGGATCGCGCGCACCCTGCTCACAGGGATCGCATGAGGGCTCCCTGCCCTGAGCGGTCAGGATGGTCGCGGCCAGCGTCACGCCCACACGGCGCAATCGCAGATCTCCGGGCCCCGTACCTCAGACGGGCACCCGCCCCGAAAGCTGTGATGCTCATTGACCACGACCCGATAAGCGCCCTGACGCCGCGTCATTCGCCGGTGCCCTCGTCGTCCGCGTCGAGGTGGACGGGAAGGGGCGCACCGCGTGGTGGCGCAGGGCCAGCTTCTCCCGCATCCGCGCCTCGGCCGACCCGTCGTCCTCGGGCACCAGGGTTTCGACGGTCGCGACCGCGCCGGCCACCGCCGTGCGGGGCACCGCTTCCTCGACCGCCGCCCACAGCGCGGCCACGTCCAGGTCCGCGTCGTGCTCGGCGACCAGGCCCAGCTCCTCGGCAACTCAGCATGCCGGCCGCGCTCGACCAGCGGATCGCGATCCGCTCCAGCATGCCACCCATGACCAGCGAGGAGACCAGCCGTTGCCTCGCCCACCACCTCGCCCTCGCGAGCCGCTCCGACACTCTGATCTCCGACGACGCGATCACCCTCAGCCACGGCACCGCCCGCGACTGTCCCCGCGCCGTCAACAACCTCGCCGTCTCAACCCTGCTGTCCGCCCGACAACAAGTCCATCGTCGACGAGTCCTCCGCCCGCGTCGCGGTCGCCGAAGTCACCGTCGAACGACCCAGCGTCCTCACCACGGCCGAGCGCCGCCTTGGACACGTACACGGGAGGCACCCGATGGCGTCCAGGTCGATGTTCACGAGAGTTCGGTGCTGGCTCGTATTCCGCGCTCTGTCGCTGATTTGGGGGTGGTGGCCGGTTGATCAAGGTGACAGAAGGATTCGGCGTGCCGCGCCGCGGGCGAGTGCGGGTGAGGGAGCCGCGCATCGGCGTGCCGGCGAGCGTTTCAGGATCCGTCGAGGTCATCGACTGTCAGGTGCGCCATGGTGCGGCGCGCGAGCCTTCGCTGCGGGATGCACGTCATCACTGGCTGCGTCCAGGCCCGAGAGCAGGCGCAGCCCGTCCTCGGCGGGGCTGCCGGGGGCCGCGGACAGCACGAGCAACTCCCTGCCCGATTCATCCGGCAACGCGAAGTTCTCCTGGTGCAGTTCCAGCAGTCCGACCAGTGGGTGCCGGTACTCCTTGCGTCCGTGTGTACGGGCGCGCACGTCGGCGCGGGCCCAGAGGCGACGGAAACGCTCGCTGCCCATCGCCAGCTCGCCGATGAGCGAGGCCAGACGGGGGTCCTCCGGGTATTTGCCGGCGGCCAGGCGCAGGTGCCCGACCACGTCGAGGGTGCACTTCTCCCAGTCCGCGTAAAGGCCGCGCTCGGCCTCCTCGAGGAAGATGTGCCGGGCGGTGTTCAGGCCCGGCATCGGCCGGCCGTACAGGAGCCCGGCGAGGCGGTTCCCGGCGAGCACGTCCAGGCGGTGGTCCATGATCAGCGCGGGTGCGTCGGCGACCAGGTCGAGGACGCGCAGCAGCTCCGGCCGGACCCGCCCGCCCGGCGCCTTCGCGCGGCGGCGGCGCTGCCGGGCGAGCCGGTCGAGGTGCCCGCGTTCGGTCTCGTCGAGGCCGAGGACCCGGGCGAGCGCGTCGAGGACCTGCTCGGAGGGCTGGGTCGCGCGGCCCTGCTCCAGGCGTACGTAGTAGTCGACGCTGACTCCGGACAGGTGCGCGACTTCTTCGCGGCGCAGCCCTTCGACCCGGCGGCGGCTGTCGGTGGGGATGCCGACGGCCGCCGGGTCGACCCGGGAACGCCGGGTCCGCAGGAAGCCCGCAAGATCGTCCATGCCGCCAGTATGGCCTCGGTGGAGCCCGTGAAGGTGGCCCTGCCAGTACCAGGAAGTCCCGTCCGACGGAAGAGGAGCCCCTGAACGCCGGGCGCCGCGGCGCCCAGGATCGAAGGCACCCGATCCGAAGGAGTTCCCATGAAGACGCTGATCGTCTACGCCCACCCGGAGCCGAAGTCGCTCAACAGCTCGCTGAAGGACCTCGCGGTGTCCACATTGGAGAGCGCCGGGCACGAGGTACGGGTGAGCGATCTGTACGCGATGAACTGGAAGGCGGTCGTGGACGCCGCGGACTACGGCCCCGACGCCTCAAGTCCGCTGAAGGTCGCCCTGGACTCGGGCCGGGCCTTCGACGCAGGGACGCTCACCCCGGACGTCCTCGCCGAGCAGGAGAAGCTGCTGTGGGCCGACACGGTCATCTTCCAGTTCCCGCTGTGGTGGTACACGATGCCCGCGATCCTCAAAGGCTGGGTGGACCGGGTGTTCACCTACCACTTCGCGTACGGCGTCGGCGAGCACAGCGACACCAGGTACGGCGAGCGCTTCGGCGAAGGCACCCTCGCGGGCAGGAAGGCCCTGCTGTCGGTGACCGCCGGCGGCCCGGAGTCGCATTACGCCGCTCGCGGGATCAACGGCCCCATCGACGATCTGCTATTCCCGATCCACCACGGCATCCTCTACTACCCGGGCATCGAGGTGCTGCCGCCGTTCGTGCTGTACAGCACCGACCGGATGACCGGCGAGGACTACCCGGACGTCGCCAAGGCCTGGGAGCAGCGCCTGCTCACCCTGGAGTCGACCGAGCCGATCGCGTTCCGGCGGCAGAACTTCGGCGACTACGAGATCCCCTCGCTGCACCTGAAGGAGGGACTGGAGCCCGCGGGCCGCACGGGTTTCGGGCTGCACGTGCGCGGCTGACCGCCAGCTAGGGACCGGGGGTGTGACCCAGATACGTTCCGAACGGGCCATGGGTTGGTCTTGGAGGTGTGAGCGGCCAGGTCCCGTCACTCGGTCAGCCCAGCCTCGTCGAAGGTGACGTTGGGCTGTCGTCTGGGGCCTGCCGGACATTCCCGGGACCAACCGGGCGGTGGCCGAGGTGATCGTGGTCGAGACCGGGGGCTGCATCGGTCGGTTCCCCTCGGCGGGACATCGGGTGTCCTGGGCCGGGCTGTGTCCAGGACACCACGAGTCGGCCGCTCCTGACCGGCTGGGCCCGCGAGTTCACCACCCTGCGCGAGGTCACCCGAGACGGCATAAATGGTGACCGCAGCGTCACAGCCCCGGCGCCAACAACACCCTCACTTCGTCAGCGCCCTTCAGCACCGAATCGGCACCACGATTTCGGCAAACCACCCAGCCCACCCACCGCCGTCCGGTCCAGAAGCCGCCATGATGCTGAACCCGCAACACGGATCAGGCCATGAGCAGGCGGAGCCCGAGATCTGCCGTGTCCAGGTCGACGAGGTCGCTGTTGCGCTCGGCCCACCGGCCGGAGTCGAGGTCGTCGCCGAGGCTCTGCACCGCCCGCCGCTCGGCCTCCGGTCCGACCCTCGCCCACACCGACGACGCACGGCGCACATGATCCTCCAGATACGCCCCCGGTCGGCGCCAGTACGCCTCGAACAGGCCGTCAGCGCAGTCCCACGGGACCGGCACCGGCTCCACGCGGGCGCCGATCGCGTCGGCCATCCCGGCAAGCGGGGGGAATTCCGCGAGGACGGCGGCGAACTCGGGCAGGTAGTCGCGGGTAAGCCAGAACCGGTCCTGCCATCCGGGCTCATCGGTGTCGAACGTGAGCACCACCACGCGGCGGGCGACGCGCCGCATCTCGCGCAGCCCCGCTATCGGGTCCCCCCAGTGGTGAACGGTGGAGACGGCCATCGCCACGTCGAAGGAGCGGTCCTCGAACGGCAGGCTCTCCGCGGCGGCGGCCACGCACGGCGCCGAGCCGGCAGGCCGCTGCCGCCGCATGACCTCCGACGGCTCCACCGCGGTCACGTCGCGATCAGCAGGCTCGTAGGAGCCGGTGCCGGCCCCGACGTTCAGCACCGTCTGCGCGTCGCCGAGCGCGTCCCAGATCTGCGCGGCGATCCGTGGCTCGGTACGCCGTGTCGCGGTGTAGGCGCCGCCGATCGCGTCGTACAGCCGTGCACCGAGCATCTCCAGTTGCTCTTCCGGTGTCACCTTCAGCCCCCTTGCTCGTGCCTCAAGTTCCCTGTCGATGGCCGCCACCATGGCGTCAGCGCGATCACGCCGCTCCAGCAGCAGGCCGCGCAGCCGCCGCAAGTGCGCGACCGCGTCGGCGGACGCGTCGCCGACCAGTTCCGCGACCTCCCGCAGCCCGAAGCCCAGCCGCCGATAGGCCAGCGCCTCCCGCAGCCGCTCCACGTCGTCCGCCGAATAGGCCCGGTACCCGGCCGCGGTCCGCGCCGACGGGCGAACGAGCCCGATCTCGTCGTAGTGATGCAACGTGCGGACGCTCACGTCGGCCAGCCCTGCCACGCGTCCCACGGTCCAGTGATCCTCCACGGCACCGACTATGCAGCCTGACGCCACGTGAGGGTCAAGAACCTCACCCACGACAGCAGGAACCGAACACGAGGCAGCGGCCCGAGGCGACTCCTGCAGCCAGAGCGATGGCCCGGTTCAGAGGGAAGAAGTGCGGGCCGAGCTGGTCGCCGAACAGCCAGTGAGTGTCAGCCATGGTCACTCCTGCCGGTCGCGGCCCCGGCGGAAACGTTCCAGGCCCTCGGACAGCTCCACGATCGGGTCCGGGTAGTCGAGCGCCGCCCGGTCCAAGGCAGGCAGCTTCCACGGCTCGTGCACGGCCGGGGCGTCCACGCCGTCCAGTTCGGGCACCCAGCGGCGAACGTAGGCGCCATCGGGGTCGTGCCGCTTGGCTTGGGTGACGGGGTTCAGGACCCGGTTGGGCCGGGTGTCGGTGCCGGTGCCGGCCATCCACTGCCAGTTGAGCTGGTTGTTGGCGATGTCGCCGTCGACCAGCCAGTGCAGGAAATGGGCGGCGCCGATCCGCCAGTCGACGTAGAGGGTCTTGGTCAGGAAGCTCGCGGTCAGCAGGCGGGCCCGGTTGTGCATCCAGCCCTCGTGGCGCAGCTGCCGCATCGCCGCGTCGATCACCGGGTAGCCGGTACGGCCCTCCTGCCACGCCTCGATGTCGGCCTTCGCAGTTCGCTCGTCACGCCATCGGTCGTTCTTCGCACGGTAGTCGGCGCGGGCGGCGTCGGGGCGGGCGGCGAGAACCTGGCGGTGGAAGTCGCGCCAGGCGAGCTGGCGTACCAGGGCTTCGGCGCCCAGCCCGCCGTGGGCCCGGGCCCGGTGGACCAGTTCCACCGGGGACAGGGTGCCGAAATGCAGGTGCGCGGAGAGCCGGGAGGTGGCGTCGGCGGCCAGGTCGTCGCGCATATCGTCGTAGGCATCCAGTCCGCTGCGCCAATACGCCGTTACCCGCCCCCGGCCCTCGCTCTCCCCGCCGGGCGGCAGGGCGGGCGAGACTCCCGTCACGTCCCTGCGGGCCGGAAGGGGTTCGCCTTTCACGTCGTCCGGCACCCGTACCCGGCGCGGGGCGCCGACGACGGCTCGCAGACGCACCTGCGCCCAGTGCCGGTGGTACGGCGTGAAGACGGCGAAGTGGTCGGAGGAGGCGGGGGTCACCTCGCCGGGCGGTACGGCCACGGTCACCGCATCGTGCACGAACAGGCGGCGGCCTTCGGCCTCCAGCGCCCGCCGCAGCCGTTCCTCCCGCAGGCCTGCGAAGCCGCTGTGCGCCGCCGCCATGTGGACCTCGTCGGCGTCCGCGCTGGTCACCACGCGGCACACCTCGTCCACCAGGTCGCCCGAGCGCACCACGAGTCGTCCGCCGCGCTTGCGCAGCGAAGCGTCCAGATCGGTCAGGCAGTCGGCAAGGAACGCGCTGCGGTTCGGGGTGGCGAAACCCACTGCTTCGACGGCGCGGTCGCGCACGAAGAGCGGGACGACCGCGTCTGCGGACTCCAGCGCCGCACGCAGCGGCGGGTGGTCGTGCAGGCGCAGGTCGGCGGTGAACAGGACGACCGAGACATGCATGACGGTCAGCTTCTTTCCGGTGGTCGACGGCGGCCGGTGCGGACGGCACTGTCTTCCGGTGGCACGGCCGAACCGGATGCGGTGCGGCCGGTCGTGGCCGGCCCGGCGCTGTGGCGCTGGCCACGCGCGGCGGCGCGCACGATGTTGCGGGCCATGCCGCCGAAGACGACCGCGTGGAAAGGCGAGACGCTCCACCAGTACAGGTGGCCGAGCAGCCCGCGAGGGTGGAACAGGGCCCGCTGCCGGTACCGGACCGGACCGCCCGCGTCGCCGTCCACGCGCATCTCCAGCCAGGCCAGGCCAGGCAGCCGCATCTCGGCGCGCAGCCGCAGCAGCCGCCCGCGCTCGATCTCCTCCACCCGCCAGAAGTCCAGCGAGTCGCCCACCCGCAGCCGCCGCGCGTCCCGTCGGCCCCGGCGCAGGCCGACGCCGCCGACGAGCCGGTCGAGCCGGCCACGCACGGCCCAGGCCAGCGGAAAGGAGTACCAGCCGTTCTCCCCGCCGATGCCCTCGATCACCCGCCACAGTGCCTCCGGCGCCACGTCCGCCTCGCGTTCGCGGACATCGGTGTACAGGCTGCCGCCTGCCCAGTCCGGGTCGGTCGGCAGCGGGTCGCTGGGGGCGCCCGGCACGGAGGCCGAGGACCAGCGCGTGGCGACCTGGGCTTCCCTGACACGCTGCAACGCGAGGGCGACTGCTTGGTCGAAGCCGAGCGGATGGCCGGGCGGACTGGGCAGGTACCGCTCCATGTCCCGCTCCCGGCACACCACTTCGTGGCGCAGGGACTCCGTGAGCGGGCGGGCGATCGAGGCCGGCACCGGGGTCACCAAGCCGACCCAGTGACTTGACAGACCGGGTGTGAGCACGGGTACGGGCACGATGAACCGGCGGGGCAGCCCGGCGACGGTGGCGTACCGCTGCATCATCTCCCGGTAGGTGAGCACCTCCGGGCCGCCGATGTCGAAGGCACGGCTGACGTCGGCGGGCAGACGGGAGCAGCCCACCAGGACGCGCAGGACGTCCCGCACGGCGATGGGCTGGATACGGGTGTGCACCCAGCGCGGGGTGACCATCACCGGCAGCCGCTCGGTGAGGTACCGCAGCATCTCGAAACTGGCCGAGCCGGAACCGATGATCACGGCAGCGCGCAGCACGGCGGCCGGCACACCCGAGTCGAGCAGGATGCGGCCCACCTCGGCACGGGAACGCAGGTGGGGAGACAGATCCGACTCGGGAACCCCTTCCGGGGTCAGCCCGCCGAGGTAGACGAGGCGGCGGACGCCGGCCCGACGGGCCTGCTCGCCGAAGACGCGGGCCGCGTCACGGTCGGTCCGTGCGAAGTCGCGGCCGGTGCCGAGCGCGTGCACCAGGTAGTAGGCCACGTCCACGCCGTCCATCGCCCGTGCCACCGACGCGGCGTCGAGGACGTCGCCCTGGACGATCTCCACCCGGCCGGCCCACGGATGGTCGCGCAGCTTGCGCGGCGTGCGCGCCAGGCAGCGCACCCGGTACCCGGCGTGCAGCAGCTCGGGCACGAGCCGACCGCCGATGTAGCCGCTCGCGCCGGTCACCAGACAAGTCAGTGCCTCGTGAGCCGTAACCCGGTCCCCGGTCGTCGTCCTGTTCGCCTCGTCCGCCACGGGTGCCGTCCTGTACTCGCTCGTGCGCCGGTGCGCCGCATCTTGTTTTCCCGAACTTCCACAGTGCTGCCCGCCCGGCCGGACGCGCCTCGTGCGCGCGGTGATCGGGTGAAACCCGCGGCTTCCGGCGCCACGGGGCGAGAGGACCGCCCGGAACGCCCGGCCCGCCCATGGCATCACTCCGCATCCAGCGGGCACGTTGATCGCATGGCGTCCCGACCTCAGTACACCGCACGCACGCTGCTCACGCTGCTCACGCGGCCGCCCGCCGCCCGGGGCGGGCCCAGCTCCTCCCCCGGTCCGATCCGGACACTGCTGACCCGTGCCGACCGGCGCGTCTTCGAGGAGGTCGCCACCCGTCACTGGCCGCTCGCCGAGAAAGTGCTGCCCCGGCTGAGCCGCAGCGCCGACCACGGGCTGCTGTGGTTCGGTGTCGCGGCCAGCATGGGCACGCTCGGCGGGCGGACCCGGCGGCGGGCCGCCGTCCGCGCCGTCGCGTCTCTGGCCGTGGCCTCGGTCACTGTGAACACCCTCGTCAAACGGTCGGCGCGGCGCACCCGTCCGCCACTGGATCGGGTACCGGCGGTGCGGCACCTCGCCCGCCTCCCCTTCACCACGTCGTTCCCGTCCGGCCATGCCGCCTCGGCCGCCGCCTTCGCCTTCGGCGCGGGCCTGGAGTCCCGCCGTTGGGGCCTTGCTCTCGCCCCGCTGGCCTGGTCGGTCGCCTTCTCCCGCGTCTACACCGGGGTTCACTACCCCGGCGACGTACTCGCGGGGGCGGCCCTCGGGGTGGGCGCGGCCTACGCGGTGCGCGGCATCGCCCCGACCAGGGAGCAGTTGGGCCCGCAGGCCCGTCCACACGCCGAGGCACCGGCTCTGCCCGCCGGGCGCGGACTGGTGGTCGTGGCCAACAGCGCGGCAGGCACGGGAGGCGACGCGCTGCGGCAGGCGCGCGCCGCCCTGCCGGAGGCGGAGTTCGTCACCGTGGATCCGGACGCCTCGCTGGAGGAGCTGTTCGAACGCGCGGCCGGACGCGCCACCGCGCTGGGGGTGATCGGCGGCGACGGCACGGTGAACGCGGCCGTCACCGCGGCCGTGCGGCACGGGCTGCCGCTGGCGGTCATGCCCGGCGGGACGCTGAACCACTTCGCCTACGACCTGGACCTGCACTCGGTCGAGGACGCGGCCGAGGCCGTCACCGGCGGGCACGCGGTGAGCGTGGACGTGGCCCGGCTCCGGCCGGGGCCGCACGGACGCGAGGCCTACTTCGTCAACACCTTCAGCATCGGTGCCTACACCGACCTGGTCAGGGTGCGGGAGAAGTGGTCGCCACGGCTGGGCAGCGTGGCCGCGGGCGCGCTCGCGGTGCTGCACGTGCTGGGTACGGCGCGTCCGGTGGAGGCCGAGTTCGACGGGCGGCGGCGCCAGATCTGGCTGTTGTTCGCCGGCAACTGCACCTACCGTGGGCTGGGCCTGGCACCAGTACGCCGCCACGACCTGGCCGACGGCATGCTCGACGTCCGGGTCGTACGGGCCGGACGCCTGGCCCGGCTGCGCCTGGTCGCCGCCGCCCTGTCCGGCACCCTGCGCCACTCCCCCGTGCTGTCCGCGCGGCGCGTCGAGCGCCTGATCGTCACCGGCCTGGACGGCGCCTCCCATCTGGCCTACGACGGTGAGACCGCCCCGGCCCCGCCCGCACTGCTGCTGGACAAGGCGCCGAGCGCACTGACCGTGTACCGCCCACTGCCCGAGGCACCCTGACGGGCCCATGGAAATCAGCCATCCGGGTTCAGGCTGAGGTCTGCGACTTGCCCCCTTGTGCGCACAGTCGCTCGTTGATGTGCTGGGCTTCTTCGAGCCGGTCTTCAAGGATGACGATGCGGCAGGCGGCCTCGACAGGGGCCCCGGTACCTTCCGGTCCGGGGCCTTGCGGTACCCGGGCGGACATCGTCCTCACCCGGGCGATCTCTTGAGGCGGCGGCCTCGAAACGGCACCCGGCCAGGCCCGTCGGCACCTTGATACGCCTGGTCCGCCTGGCACTTGAGCCCGCTTCGGCGAACGCTTCGATGATTCCGTGCTGTCGAGCGTCGTTTGTGTTTCCCGGAGCAGTACGGAGTGTCGGCGGCGATGCGGTTGATCGGGAGCAGGGTGCCGTCGAGGATGACGAACGCCTTCTCCCGGATCGTCCTCATCGCCTCACCCAGGGAGGGCCGAAGCTGGCCAGGGCCTCGATGGCTCCCCGTATGTGGCGGTAAACGGTCGCGATCCCGTTGCCGAACCCACCGGCCAACCGGATTTGGAAAGGACTCAATGGCCGAGCTGTAGGACCCCTGATCGGGGTGGACCGATTCGTACGGGAATCAGGACTCCACATGGCCGCCCTGAGTAGCCTGGTCTCGCCGCTTCGCAGCAAGACCGGTCCAGGCGGCAGCCAACAGAGGAACGTCCGGGCAGACGCCCGTACGCGAACGGGGAGTAGACGTCATGCGCAACGTCATCAAGCGGGCCGTACAAGGTACCGTCGCCGCCGCCCTCGCTCTCGGCGGTGTCGCCACGGCGACCGGCCCGGCCGCCGCCTTCGGCAACTCCGCCAACTGGTCATGGCCACACGACTACCAGATCGGCGGGAACAACAACACCGGCCGTTGCGTCGACGACTCGATCGACGCGCACGCCATCAGCGGCAACCTGTTGCGGGGCTACCCGTGCAACGGCTACAACTGGCAGAAATGGCGTGTGATCGGCATAGAAGGCGACGGCTACGCCGAGCTCCGGAACGCCGCCACCGGGCTGTGCCTGGACGACTCCAACAGTGGGCCGAACGGCGCGGACCTGCTGCGCGGCTTCCCCTGCAACGGTGAAGGCTGGCAGAGGTGGAGGATCGTCAGCCGGATCACCGCCACCAACCCCGCCTACTTCCAGCAGGTGCTCCAGAACGCCAACACCGGCCGCTGCCTGGACGACTCCGACGCCGGTAGCGGCGGCTCCGACCTGCTGCGCGGCTACCCCTGCAACGGTCCCTCCCAGGACGGTGGGTGGCAGGGCTGGAACCTCTACATGGTCGACTGACCAGCCCCGAGCGCGAGGCTGCGCCCCGGTCGCCTCTGGCCGGAAAAGCGCAGCCCTGGCCGGCACACGTCGAAGCAGTGCCAGGTACGGCGCTGACCCCCGCCGTTCGTTCCGGCATACCGCACAAAACAGCCTGCGATGGGGCTGGCGCCGGCACGATCAGTGAACCCCACCCGGTCGGAACCCCTGGACGAGTAGATCCGAAATTCCGCTTCCCCGGTCCGACGCCAACACCCTGGTGCCTGCCGGGCAGCGGATCACCCGCCCGTCATCGGGCCGAGGTAGGTACCACCGGAGACATCGATGGTCTGGCCGGTCACCCAGCGCCCCTGCGGACCCGCCAGGAAGCCCACCACATCTGCGACGTCCCCCGGCTCGCCAATCCGTCCGAGCGCGGTGATCGACTCAAGTCCGGCCATCGCCTCGGGAACGCCGGTCCACCCGGCGGTCATGTCGGTCAGCACCACCCCGGGTTCGACCGTGTTCACCGTGATCCGGCGCCTGCCCAGTTCGTTGGCGAGCGACGGGCCGAGCGCAGCCAGCGCGGCCTTGGTGACGGTGTAGCCGATCTGGAGAGGATTCGCGATCCGGGTGGCCGCCGAGCCCACGTTGACGATGCGTCCGCCGTCCCGCAGCAGCGGCAGCGCCCGCTGGACCACGAAGATCGGCGTGCTCACGTTGACCGCCAGAAGCCGCTCCAACTCCTCCTCGGTGAGTTGCCCGATCGAACTGACCGAGTGAATACCCGCATTGTTGACCAGGATGTCCAGGCCGTCCTCACCGTGGTCCGCCAACCCGGCGGTGAGCCCCTCGAACAACGAGTCCACCGCACCGCTCTCGCCGAACCTGGCCTCCACCGCGAACGCCCGGCCCCCGGCCTTGCCGATCAGCGCCACGGTCTCCGCGGCGGCCGCGTCGTTGCCGCCGTAGTGGACCACGACCAACGCGCCCTCGGCGGCGAGCCGCAGGGCGACCGCGCGCCCGATCCCGCGTGAGCCGCCTGTCACCAGTGCGGTCCTGCCGTCCAGTTCCCCCACGATCGCCTCTCCCCTCGTGCCGCCCCGGCCGAATACGGGACCGATCTCAAGTACATCCGAAGTTCCGCGCTGCCAAAGGGACGAAGGTGTCCAAGATCAGTGTGTGACGACCGATCTGAACACCCTCTTGACCGCACTGTACGTGAAGATCGACGACGAGATCGGGGAACGCGGTGGCTGGGCCGTCCGCCTCTGCTCAGCGACTCCGAAGTCGTCTGCCTTGCGGTGGCACACCCGCGAGTTGGCCAGGGACAGCGACTTCTGGACCGACACGGTGTTGATCACCCACTCCGCCCCGGTGCCTTGCGGCATGTCGCGTCCGACCGTCCAGCGCTCGAACCTGGCGGGCTGGGCCGGCCACGGCTACTGCGCCTCGCACTCCCGGTCCTTCTGGGGCCTGCGCCTGCACCTGGTCTGCACCCTCGTCGAGTTGCTCCCAGTACTGCAGACCCCTTCACCCAATGAACCCACCGCTCGACTTGAGTTCGTTTGCGCACCATGGCCTCGCTCACCCGACTTCCGCTCGATCGCAGTGAGGCGTTCCAGGGCTTGTTGACGCGAGAGGGGCCCGGGGCAGCAGCCCCAAGTCGGACACTCGTGGTCCACGCAGGTTCGAATCCTGCCCTCTCCGCAACGCTGTGGCTTCGTCGGGGGCTGGGGTTCAGGAGGGCTTGCCGGACAGGACTTCCACCTTGCCGGTGTCGAGTGAGTAGTACGCGCCGACCACCGCCAGGGAGCCCTTGCGCACCAAGGGGGCGAGGTCGTCGTTGGAGCGCAGTGCGGTGGCGGTCAGCTTGGCCTGGGCCCGGGCCATCGTCTCGACCGGGTCGGCGCCGCCTTCCTTGACCGCCCGCTCGTACGACGGCCGCAGAGCCCTGACGATCGCCTGCAGGTTGCCGGGCAGGGGTTTGCCGTCGCGCAGGGACTGGTAGGCAGCCTTGACTGCGCCGCAGCGTTGATGTCCCAGGACGACGACGAGCGGGGTGTCACTCGTCATGGGGCCGTACTCGACGGAACCGGTGACCACCGCATCGATCGCCTGCCCGCCCGTGCGCATCACGTAGAGATCGCCCAGTCCGGTGTCGAAGAGAAGCTCAGGCGGCACTCGGGAGTCGATGCACGAGAGAATCGCCCCGAAGGGTTCCTGTTGCTGGGCCACGAGCTGACGACGGTCCGGGTCCCGGTCGGGGTGCTGAAGGTTCCCGCTGACCCAGCGCGCATTGCCGTCCATCAGTCTCGCGAACGCGGTGGCGGGCGTGGTCGGGCGCGCCGAGGGCGAACCGCCGGCCGTCGCAGCGCGGGTCGCCGCGATGTCGGTCTCCGAAGTCACCGCGCTCGTCGATGAGCATCCCGCGAGGGCGGCCGTGGCGCCCGCGAGCGAGCCGACGAGCACGGCTCTACGGTCCAGACGCCCTGCTGTGCCCATCGGTCGGTCTCCTCTGCGCCGTACGCACCCGTGCCCGCCGTCTGCAGACCAGGGCCATTGTTCGGCGCGCAAGAGCGGCCCCGCGGCAGGCACGAGCGGGCGCAGGCCGTTTTGCCCCCGACGGCCTACCGAGCACAAGGCCGACGCCCTGCCGTGTCATCGGCCGCTGAGCTGAGCCTCGGCGTCCTCGGCGTCCTCGGCGTCCTCGGCAGCCGGCTCGTCCGCGGCCGGAGCAGCCTCCTCCCTGATCCGGAACCGCTGCAGGGAGCGCGGCGCCCACCAGGTGGACCAGGCGAACCCGCTCATCAGAGCCGACACCAGCAGGCAGCGCGACCATCCCGGCTTCACCAGGGCGGACTTCACCCCCACAGAGAGGCTCGCACCCTCATCTGTTCCGTGGAGTGACCAGCCCCCTGGAACCCCACGCTCGGCGACGGACACGAGGGACTGTCCGTCATGTGCCCCCGAGCCGCCATCCGGGCCTGTAGCGACCGGCTGGAGTGGAACGGCAACGCCGACGGCCGAGGGCGCCACATCATCCTCCTGCCTCAGCCCTTCCAGGAGATCCAGACCCGGGTGCGCCGGGACCAGGACACCCCCGAGTGGCAAGAGCACTACGCGATCCGCGCCGGCTGCGCAGCCACCGTCTCCGAGACCGTCCACGCCCACGGCCTGCGCCACTGCCGCTACCACGGCATCGCGAAAGCCCACGTCCAGCACGTCCCCACCGCCGCCGGAGCCGACATCGTCCGACTCAGCGAGTGCTTCCCACCGGGCAGCACGCCTACGCGTCACCCATGTTTGCGGCGCAGCCGCCGTTCAGCGCAGTGCGCGTTCGCGAGGGGGCGCCATCCGTCTCATCCGGGGTTGTTGATCCGAAACGGCAAGTGTTCTGGGTCATTGACTGCTGCGTGAGCGAACTGGTGGGGGACGTAGGGCAGTTGTCGCCGTCGGCGCATGAGGCGTTGCGGCTACGGGCGGTGGCCGCTCTGGTGGAGTGCCGGGACCGCGAGGACGTCACGGCGGTGTTCAAGGTCTCCCCCAGGGCGGTGGACGGCTGGTGGGCGAAGTGGTAGGCCGGTGGGCGTGAAGCGCTGGCCGCGCGTTCGCGTGGGGGGGCGCGTGGGTTTGCATCAGGTGCTGTCCGGGGTCGGCCCACCCCTGTCTGCCACAGGACTGAGGAGATCCACCGACGACCCGGGCTAAGGACCGGTGCGGTCAGCGCGGTGGGTCCGTGGTGACCGCGACGTCGGGCAGCTTTCGGCGTACCGGGTGAGCACCTCAACCCCGAACACGAGCACTGGCGGCGCGGCGTAGAGGCCGCCGTCATCTGCGCCCGGCTCCACAGCAGCCCGAAGGTCCCATTCACCAAGCGTGTGCGACGACCAGGAGCAAGAGGCCGAACATGCCGACGACCGGCTCCGGGACCACGCCTCCTCGGTCGCGCTCAGCCATGCCGGTCGCAGCGACGCCAGGCTTGACGCATCCGGGAACTACGAAGTTCCCCGCGGCCGGACGGGTCCCAGATCCGGACACCCCGGTACGAGGTGCACGCGCCCCGGTACACCGGTCGCGGCCGGCGCCGCGGGTGCGGCCCGGGCGATCCGGGCGGTCCGGTTCGGCAGGCGGGGCACGGTCACGCTGACCGGGGCGCGGCTGTACGTGTTCGCGGTGATCGAGCACGCCAGCCGCCGGGTCCGCGTCCTGGGTGCCACAGCTCACCCGCCCGCGAGCTGGGTGGTCCCGGCCGCGAAGAATCCCGTCACAGACCTGGAAGACGCGGGTTGCCGTGCTCGGTTCAGTTCATGATCCGGGACAGGGAATCACCGATCCTGAAGGCAACCTTCACTAGCTGATGGAGACGTCCCGCGATTGACTCGCCGGGCTCGCCGGCCGGAAGGCGCACGTACCGTCTGCGGACGTGCCGGGCCGTCCGGTGCGGGGCACAGCCGAACGGTGCGCGGACCGGACCGGTTACCCCCCGGCGCCAGACCCAGCATCTTGGTGGGTTGGTGTCTGCAGTTGGGCCGCCCCACTTCCACTGGCCGTGGCATGTCGTGATCCGGCACCGTTCTTCGCACAGGACGCCCACCACCGGTGCACCCCCAGCCGAGCACGAGGCAGACCGGGGGTGGCGAGCAACGGCTTTCGTCTAGAGCTGGGTGGCACCGCCGTCGACGAACAGTTCCGCGCCGGTGGTGAAGGAGCTCTGGTCCCCGGCCAGGTAGAGGGCGGTGGCGGCGACCTCGTCGGGACGGCCCGCCCGACCGAGCGGGGTCGGTGCGGCGGGCTCGGTGGCCTGATCGACTTGTGGGAGAGCGGCCCGCAGTTCGTCGGCCCCGGGGGTGGTGACGGGGCCAGGGGTGAGGGCGTTGACGCGGATGCCGCGGCCGGCGAGTTCGGCGGCCCAGGTGCGGGCGAGGCTGCGGATCGCGGCCTTGGTGGCGGCGTAGACGCCCAGGCCCGGGACGCCGCGCAGGGCCGCGCTGGAGGAGAGCAGGATCACCGAGGCGCTGGCCGACAGCAGCGGAAGCGCCTTTTGGACGGTGAAGACCGTGCCCTTGAGGTTGATGGAGGTGGTGCGGTCGTACTCCTCCTCGGTGATCGAGCCGAGCGGGCCGAAGTCGCCGACGCCGGCGTTTGCCACGACGATGTCGAGATGACCGCTGCGCTCGGTGATCTCGGCGAAGAGCCGGTCGAGGTCGTCGAGTTTCGATACGTCGCTCTGAATGCCGATGGCGCGGCCGCCGGCCTGTTCGACGGCGGCCTCCAGCTCGGCCTTGCGGCGGCCGGTGAGGTAGACGGTGGCTCCCTCGGCGGCGAATCGGCGGGCGACGGCCAGGCCGATGCCGGTGGAGGCCCCGGTCACGAGGGCGGTCTTGTTGTCCAGCTGTCCCATGAGATCCTCCGGATACTTGACGTAACCATTGCAGTTACAATTCGGGGCGCAGAGAGCACCTTTGCCGCCGCGGCCCGGTTGGACCAGCAGTCGAAACTAGGTGGCTTTCAGCACGTCGTGCAGCACGTCCTCAAGCGTGGTTCTCGCCAGCTCCACGCGGAGAGCGGCTTCGATCCCGTCGTAGACGGCGGCCAGCGCTGGTGCGATGCCGTGGCCCACGACGCACTCGGGGTCGGGCGTGGCGGGGTGCAGGGCGAAGACCGGCCCCGGTTCCACCGCCTCGTAGACATCGAGCAGAGTGATCAACGACAGGTCCCGCGACAGCGTCCAGCCGGCGCCGGCACCCCTTCGCGAGTCGGCCAGGCCGGCCTTGCGCAGCTGGGCCAGCAGACGACGGATCACCACAGGATTGGTGTTGACGCTCGTCGCGATCTGTTCAGACGTCGCGACCTCGTGGCCGCGGCGCTGATACAGCCCGATCCAGGTCAGGGTGTGTGCGGCGACGGTCAGCCTACTGTTGGCGCTCATGCCGTCCATCACCTCCCACCATGCTGTAACCATAATCGTTACGACTGCTCCCGGCAAGTACCCGGGTAATCGACTCCTGAGCGGTTGCCCCATTCCGAGGGAGACTCCGAAAGACCTCGATGGTCTTCGTCACCGCCGGTCAGCCGTGACGCTCTGGCCGCCCACGGCACCGTGAGAGTAGAGCGAGGCCAGGCGACGGGCGACGGGGCTCGCGGGCTCGGCGGTGCCGACCAGGAGGTACCGACCGGGCGCGTTCTGGACCTCGTACGTCTGGTAGGCGGGAGCCAACCGTCCGACCTGCGGGTGAGGGAAGGTCTGGGCCTTGCCGCCCAGCCAGCTGACGTCCTGGCGGCTCCACAGCACCGCGAACTCCTCGTTCTCCGCGAGCAGGCCGTCGATCAAGGCGGGCATGCGGGGTCGTTCCGCGCCCCGGGCCACGGGGGCAGATCGGCGAGGCGGCGTACGGCTTCGGTAAAGCCCAGTACGTTGGCGGCCTCTGTGATCTCGGTGCCTTGTTTGCCAAGAACCAGGTCCGAACCGGCCCTCAACACAGTGAAGGCCCGGTGGATACCGGGCCTTCACGTCTGAGTAGCGGGGACAGGATTTGAACCTGCGACCTCTGGGTTATGAGCCCAGCGAGCTACCGAGCTGCTCCACCCCGCGTCGACACGATGAACTGTACGGCACCGATCCGGATCGGCCCAATCGGCTTTCGCCTGCGCTCGGACTGAGCCCGACTGCTGATGATTGGCCGACATGGCCGCTGCTGACCCAGTCTGGCCTTGTACGCGAAAACCCCGACTGCGATTGTTCGCCGCATGGGGAGTCAGCCAGGGCGCGTATCGGGTCGTGGTCAATGAGCATCGCAGCTTGCGGGGCTGGTGCCCGTCTGGGGTACGGGGCCCGGCGGTCCGCGGCTGCACCGTGTGGGCGCGAGCGACCGGAAGCGATGCCGCTGGCAGACAGCGGCGCGGGCCCGAGGGCCCCGGCCGCGTGCCCGCCGGGACGGCGTGTCAGAGCTTGGCGAGCCGGTCCACCAGCAGTTCCACCCTCCGCTCGGTGTACTCCGGCGGCAGCCGTCGCGCCCGGGTCAGGGTCGCGATCCCGTGCAGGGCCGCCCAGAACACCTCGGTGAACAGCCCCGTCTCGACGCCGTCCCCGGCGACCTCGCCCAGGCTCTCCAGCAGCGCGGCGAAGGCGTCCTTCAACGGCTCCGGGGTGTCCTCCTGCGCGTAAGCGAGACCGCCGTCGAGCTGGAACAGGGCGTCGTAGACCGCCGGATTGTGTGCGGCGAAGTCGAGGTAGGCGCGGGCCAGGGCGGCGACACGCTCGCGCGGGCTGTCCGCGGCCGCGGCCGCGACCCGCACCGCCGCGGCCATCTCGGCGGCGCCCTCCAGGGCGACGGCGCCGATGATCTCGCGCTTGCCGCGGAAGTGGCTGTAGAGGACGGGCTGGCTGTATTCGATGCGCTCGGCGAGCCGGCGGGTGGTGACCGCGTCCCAGCCCTGCTGCTCCGCGAGTTCGCGGGCCGTCGCCACGATGAGGCGCTCGCGGCCCGCCCGTTCACGCTCCTTGCGTTCCTGTACCGACATGATTCGATCCTAGCATCGCTAGACAATCGAGCGGGAGCAGTACTAGCGTTGACTCATCACCTAGCAATGCTAGATACCAGGGGGTCGTCATGCTCAATGCACTCGAGGTCGCCACCACCGTGATCGTCGGCGTGATGGTGGGGGTGGAGTTCTCCGTCGCCTTTGTCATGAACCCGATCTTCAACGCGCTCCCCGAGGACAGTGACCAACTCGGCCGCGCCCACGGGGGCCGGATGCTCGGTGCCGTGATGCCGGTCTGGTACATCACCTCGCTCATCCTCGTCGCGGTCTGGGCCATCGCCGGATGGCACCACCACGGCACCGGCCTCGTCGTCACCGCCGGCGCGCTCCTGATCCTCACCGTGATCATGTCGATCCTGCTGCTCGTCCCGATCAACAACCGGAACAAGACGTGGACCCCCGAGAACCGGCCCGCCGACTGGAAGGAGCAGATGAACCACTGGGACCGCTACCACTACGTCCGCGTCGCCGTCCTGATCGCCGCCTTCACCCTGCTGGCCGCCGCCCTCGTCTGAGCACTCGGGCCGACACCGCACCGATGGCGCTCGATCCCCGCGCCCGGGGGGGAGCGGACCACCGAAATCCCGACATCCGGGAACAGGATCCGGACACCAACACCCTCGAACGCCCTCGAACACCCGCTGGTACCTCCCCGGGAAGCGGGCGCCAGCGACGCCCCATGAGCGTCCGTCAGACTTCCTCGGAAGTACCGAAGATGGCCAAGCTGCAGAGCCTGGACCCGGATACGCCGATGTTCGCTCAGTTCAAGGAGAAGACCGGACCCATCGTGCTGGCCAACAC
>NZ_LGDV01000221.1 GCF_001280015.1 Streptomyces sp. MMG1121 | reverse complement strand
TTCCTGACCCTCTTTCGGAGGCAGGCGGAGTTCATGAAGGCCCAGCCGGGATTCGTCTCCTTGCAGATGCACAAGGGAACGGCGGACAGCCAGCTTCTGCCGGACGGTTTGGCCGCCCGAATGGCGAAGGTTGCGGGCTTGACCGTGCTCGGCGGCGGTGCAGTGCTATGCGCGCTTCAGTCTGTCGCCGCCGCTACCGTTCGACACCTCCGTTGCCGAGTGGGCTCTTCTGGAACCTCTGCTGCCGGTCCAGGCCTGTCAAAACAAGACGGACGGGCACCCGGAGAAGCGGCCGCGGCGAAAAATCGTCGACGGTATCCACTGCATCGTCGACAACGGCGCGAAGCGGAGGGCCCTGTCTGCGGATTTCCCTCCGTGGGAGACGGATTACGGTTTTCTGGAAGTGGAACCGGGCCAGAGTGGTCACCTGCATCCCTGATCAGCTCCGGACCCAGATCCGTACAGGCAAGGGCCGCTGCCCTCACCCGGTGACGCCGATCGTCGACTCCCAGTCGGAGAGTCGGTCAAGGGAGCCTCCATCGTCGGCCGGGACAGCTGCGGTTACGCCGGCGAACTCGTGGACCGGTCCCGCGAACGCCTCTGGCTCACCCTGTGCATCGTCTCCCGCCCCGAAGGAGTCAAGGGCTTTGTCGTGCTGCCCCGCCCAGTGGAAAGTCGATCGCACGATCGGCTGATACATGAACGCCCGCCGCAACGCACGCGACTATGAGCGGCTGCCCCAGCACTCGGAAGCCCATCTGAACTGGGCACTCATCACCGTGATGACCCGGCGCCTGACCCGCGAAAGCCCCCGAACGAGCCGGTGGACGAAGTAGTCGGCGGCCGCCTGGGCCTGATCAACCCGCCATCGCACGGTCCTCGGACGGATTGACGGCTGCCGACGGGATGGCGCAGAAGCCCAGTGCCGCGAGGACCGCCACGCTCGCTGCGAGCACCAACGTACCGGGAATGGACCAGGTCTCGACCGGTCCGGCCACCGCCGCCTCCAGGGCGAATCCCGTGCTCTTCAGGCTGGCGCCAGCCGTGAAGATCTGCCCACGGAGCCGTTCGGGGGCCTCCCGGTGGCGGACTGCGAACAAGGCGGCCAGTTGGGGCCCTTCACCGATCCCGGCGATGAGTACGGCCACGATGAGCACGGCTGGTTGACAAGAAGCGGCCAAGGCCATCGCGGCAGCCTGGACAAGGGCACTGGCCCAGATGATCGTGTCGGGGGCGACCGAACGTGGAAACCGTGCGAGTACGGCGTTGGCCAACAAGGCGGAGCTCGCCGTGCAGGAGAGCAGTACCGCGCCGCGGCCGGCTCCACCCAGGACACGCTCGCCCAGGAGCGGGATGCAGGCCGTCAGCATGCCTTGAGCAGCACACGAGAGGACCGAGGTGAGGGTCGCTCGGGCCAACGCCGCCCTTCCGACGACGACTCGCAGCCCGGCGGCAAGATCGCTGACCACTGAGGTTGTCGGAGCGCCCCGCGCCCGATCGGGACGGGCGGGCAGCATCCAGGCGGCGGGCAGCGCAAGGCCGATGAGCACCGCGGAGACCACCACGGCCGTCGGGGCCCCCAGCGTCTCTGCCACGCCGCCGGCGACAGCCGGACCGACCAGACTCGCCACGCTGAACGTCATGGCATCGAGCGCGTTAGCCCGGGGCAGGTGCTCTTCCAGCGACACACGGGGCAGTTGGGCCGTCCAACCACCTGACAAAGCCGGTCCCAACAGCCCCGCTGACACGGCGATCAAGATCGTGACAGCAAAGCGACTCCCGCGGCACCGCCAACCCGGCCTCGGACCTCCCCGTACACCTGGTGGTGGACCGCTCGCTCCTGCGCAGAACCCTCCACACCGGGCTGGAGAACGTGGTGCGCTTCGGCGTCCGGGTCACCGGCCACCACCACAGCCCGGACACCGGCATCACCTCACTGTGCACCTCGCCGACGGACACCGCGCCGACGCCGACGTACTCATAGACGTGGACGGCATCAACTCCGCCGTGCGGACGCGACGCCTGCCCGACCGCACAGCCGTCGACCTGGGCGCACGGCACCGACCCCACCGCACTGAAGAGATACGCCCTGGACCGGATCTCCTCCTGGCACCCCGACGTGAATACGGTGATCGGTCTGTGGGACGTCGCCACCGTGCAGCCGCTGACCCTGCGCAGCCGCGTGCCCGCAGCTGCCTGGCAGCCGACGAACGTGTCCGTCATCGGCGACGCAGTCCACGCGATGAGCCCAGCCCTCGGCGTCGGAGCCAACACCTCGCTGCGCGACGCCCAGATACTCGGCGCCCACTGCTCGCCGCGGCGCGCGGCCACCAACCCCTGCTGTCCGCTGTCAGCGACTACGACAACGTCATGCGCGCCTACGAGTACGACGCCGTACGCGCATCCGCGCTCGTGAGTGAACGCATCACCGGATACCGTCCACTGCCCGCTCGACCCCGCAGTCAGCTGCTGATCAGCTCTGGCCCCGCGACCTGCAGCACGAGATCGAATTGGGTCTGAATGTGGTCGAGGCGCGGTACCGCGCCAACAACCTGATCCATTACGGCGAGGGCGGGAGGTCTCCACGAACACCGGCGAGGAGCTTGAGATGGCCGCCCTATGTCTGCGGATCCGTCAGTCGACGCCGACCAGTGGGCAGCATCAGGAGCGTGGCGACGCACATCATCGCCGCCATCACGGTGCTGATCGCGGCCGAGCAGCGAGGCGCTTCTCCGCAGTTCGAGCCGGTCCTGGATGTGATCCCAGTACCCCGGATCAGTCCTGGCCGGTCCATCAGGAGACCGGACCGGGTGCGGGCCGACAAAGCGTGCGACTCTCGCCGCGACTGCGGCCTACCCGCGAAGACTCGGATTCAAGGCGGCGATCTCCGTCCCGGCGGACCGGATCCGCAACCGCCAGAAGCTCGGCTCACCTGGTCGGCCGCCGAAGTCCGGCAAGACCGACCACCGCGAGCGCCACGCGGTCGTGTGCGGGATCAATCACCTCGAGCACCACCGGGCCGTGGCCACGAACTACGGCGCGCTTGCCGTCTGTCACGAGGCGACTGCGCTGGTCTCAGTCCTCAACGAGTGGCTGTGCCCAGCACTTTTCCAACAGTCCCTCGCACAAGTCCGGCACATCGCACCCCGACCTGGGAGTCGTTCCCGAGAATGCCAAACGGTCCGCCGGTGATATCGGCGGACCGTCGGGAATTCTGTGCGTCAGTTCAGAGGAATGTCAAAGTTCTTTGCGGAGATCGAAGTGCCGCTGGACGTCTTCGCGGCGAGGCGCTTGTACCGAAGCACAAGCTTCTTCGTGTCCTTGCCCGGGGTGAACACGACCCATCCGGTCGTGGTCTTGCCCGTTTCGGCGTCGGGCAGCGGCGGGTATCCGGCAGCCTTGACCTCGTCGTCGAGGATGGTGGTGCTCGCCTGGTCGATCCCGTTGGGCATGCCCGTGAGGTAGAACGAGTTGGCGCCGAAGCTGTCGTAGTACTTGCTGCTCGCCGTCACCTTCACTTCGACGAGGACGACCTCCTCATCCGACAGCGCGGAGTACTTGCTCTTCGAGGCAGCCGAAGGCTGGTACCCGCTCACGTACTTGAGGACGGTCGCCTTTTCGCCCATCACGTCGTCGGTGAACGACTTGTTCACCGTCACCGGGCTGCCGGAGGTCCCGCTGTCCGCGCCGGCGGACGACGCCGACGCGCTGGGCGTACCCGCGGCGCTGGTGCCACTCGGAGCGGGGGCCGACATCGTCGGCGACGGCGAGGCGGTGTTGTCGGACGAGCTGCCCGAGTCGTCGTTGCACGCGGTGAGCAGCGCGCTTCCGGTGACTATCGCCGCCACGACAGGCAGGAAGGTGCGAATACGAACGCGCATAGCGCAAACCCCTTAGATTCGAATGCGAGCCCGAAACCAGCCGTCCTCCTGGCCGTTCCCGAGCCGCCCCGTTCACTCGAATGATCAATAGCGGCTCGCAACTATACACGTGGCCAACCTCCGCTTTCGATCTCTCTTGCCGCATGTGCGTGGGCGCTCTGACCTGCCCTGATACGTGAAACACGCCGTTGGCGGCCTGCGGCATGGGCAGGCTGGCCGGCACCTGCCGCGGCCGGGGCACGTCCACGGTCCCGCAGTCCAGCTCGTCGTACTTCGCGCCATCGCGCCGTGGGCGCGCCGGTGCTCCGCCACTGGTGTCAGGTCCACCGGCGTCCCTCACCGGCCCGTCCGCGCACAGCAACGCGTCCGTAAGCTCGAAGAGTTCGTCTCCGCGCGCGGTCAGGCAGTCGACCAGATCGTCCCGGAAGCGTGACGCTTTCGCGAACGCTTCCCCGGGACCGGCGTCAGGCAGCAGACCGTCCATCACCTCTGTATGTGGTGGGTTTCGTTGAGCAGCTTGGGGCTGCTGTTCTCGACCACGCCCGGCATGTCCGCTCGAATGCCGTCATCAACTCCGCCGGCGAACAGGGCGGCTACTGCCCACCCGTCCGGCACTGGCCGGCCCGCAGCGGGTCTGGAACCGTCCCACTGAGATGTGGAGGCGAGCGCTGACAGCCGTCCGGCTGGGATGCGGCCCTGCCGGACGACTGACACGCGAAGGCGAGAGCGGGTCAGTTCGTGCAGGTGCGATCAGCAGCTGCGGGTCCTTCAGTTCGTTGCCGAAGGCCTTGCGCTGGTCCGCGGCCCAGGTTTCCGTGCGGGAATCCAGGCCATGGCGAGCGGAACCATGTGGTCGATGGTCGCCTTCGCGGCATCGGTTTCCTTCATGTTCGTGCCGTCCCGGGCCAGAGCCTCCTGACGAGGGGGCAGCCGCCTGGCTGGGAGGCCCAGATGTCGAGCTTGCCCCGGGCGCAGCCGCCCGTCGCATGCGGATTCGCCACCGTGAGAGCAGCCAACTCTGCACGGGTCGACGCAGATTGCGGATTCGCCATCATGAGAGAAGGCAACTCTGCGCGGGCCGGCGCAGATGACGGCGGCGCGGGAGGATTCGCCTTCTCAGGACTCGGTGCGGCCACTCATGAGGCCGGTGAGCTGCGGGCCGATGACGTCCCAGGCCGCCTCCGGCAGTTCGCCCAGGGGCGTCGCGCGTAGCGCGCGGGCGGCCCGGTCGGCGTCGGTGCCTTCTGCCGTCTCACCGGTGAGCGCTTCATATCCGTCGCGAACGGCGACGCGGATGCGGACGCCCGTGCCGCCGTCGGCGTGCAGCGCCGAGGCCACGACGAGGGGCGGTGGCCCTCCGGCTTCGGCGGGGAGTTTGCGGTACGCGGAGGCAAGCGGGGTCCGCCATCGCAGGCTGAGCAACAGGGGCCGCTTGGCCGTAACCTCGGCCAGGTCCGCCTCGTGGACGCCTTCAGGTGTCAGCACGGACGCTCGGGCGTCCAGGACGAGGGCTGCGGGAAGCAGGCAGCGCAGTGTGCTGCCGACGAGGTTGCCGCCGACCGTCGCCGTGCGACGCACAGCTCCGGTGCCGATCGCACCGGCCGCGAGCCGCAGTACGTCAGGCACCCGCTCGTCGATCCTGTGCAGTACCACGGCGCCCCCCAGGGTCTCCCGCCCGAGGACGTTGGCCTCTGGCAACTTCGCCAGGGACATGGCCAGTTCGGGGAAGCCGTCGCGTTGCCAGGCAGCCCACACCAGCGTCGCTCCGCCGACCGGCACGGCTCCCTCGGCAAGGCAGCTTCGGGTTTCGGGTATGGACGTGGGGAGACGCAACAGCACAGCGATCAGCCTGCCTTTCCGAGACGCTGAACGCCGGACCGGGTGTTTTCGGCCACCGGCGGCATACACGGCGCAGTTTTCTCGTGCGGCCGGGGGCGCGTACAGGGCTCACACGCGCACGTTTCGCACTCATGCCCCCGCGGCGGTCTCGGGCGGGGTGTCCCGCGACCGGCGAGGCTGGTCCCCGGCCGAAAGGTGCGGCGGCGCTTCGCGGGTGCGGGACGCAGCCGGCCATGCGAGCAGTTCCTGAGCCCAGAAGTGGCCGGGAGCGGCGGCGCCGGGAGGACAGGCCAACAGGCCGGAACCGACGTGCTGGACGTACTCGTTGAGAGCGTCGTTCATGCCGAGTTTGCGCTGGAGCGCGACGAACTGCCCCGGGGATCCTTCCGGTAGGCGATGAAGAACAGTGCGGCGTCCAGTTCGCCGCTCGACGCGACGATGCCGTCGGTGGAGGTGTAGCCGCGCCGCAGGATGAGGTAGTCGTGGTCACAGCCCTCGATCCGCCGGGCCACCAGGTAGCTGCCGCCCCGCATGCACGGCTGGTCGGAGCCGTCGGGGGCGGCCTTGCCGAAGCCGAGCTGCGGCCAGGTCGTCACCACGGTGTCCCGGCCGATCCGGGAGGGGTCGCGGATGGCGTGGAAGGCCACCGGTGGGCCGTCGGCGCATGCCTGGATCGCGGGGTCGCCGCCGCTGCGGTTCGGAGTCAGGCCCGGCCGGGACAACTGGCAACCGGCAACCGGCAACCGGCAACCCAGCGTGGGAACCACGCCCACCGCGGCACAACGGGAATCAACCCTGCAAACTTAGGTTAGCCTAACCTTATGAACACACTGCTGCTGGCCGCGGACACGGTCGGATACACCCTGCCCCCACTGTGGCGAGCCCTGACCAAGACGGCCTACTTCATCGGCCTCGCCGGCGCCATCGGGGGCCTCGTGACGTACGCAGGGGCGGTGCGCCCCGCACTCCGTGGCTCGGCGGACGCCGCCGACGACGTCGCGCTGCTGCGCGACCGGTCGGCGGTCGGCCTCGCATGCTCCGGCGTGGTGCTGCTCGTGAGCGGCTACTTTCAGCTCGCCGCACGCGTGGCCCGGGCGGGTACCGGTATGCCGTTCGCCGACGCCCTCGCCCCGCAGCGCATATGGCAGTTCTTGCGCGCACCCGCCGACGAGGGATCCTGGATCGCGCAAGGCACCATCTTCCTGGTGCAGAATCTTGTTCTCCTGGTGACGGCGACCATCCTCACGGCACTGTTCGCACGAGGCGTGCGGCGTCGTCTGGACACGATCGCCCTCACCGCTCTGCCCCTCGCACTCGCGGTGACACTGATCGGCGCTGTTCCGGCCAGTGTCCCGCTGGAGGCGGACGCCTCGCTGGACCTCGCCTTCACCCAGATCCACATCATCAGCGGCACGGTATGGCTCGGCGGCCTCGTCCTGCTGGTCGCCCTGGCCGGCGCCCGCGGCCGCCTGAGCCGGAACGCCGGCCCGATCTGGGCCGGCATATGGCGCCGCTTCAGCCTGACCGCGATGATCTGCGTCGCCGCCGTCCTCATCTCGGGACTGTGGATGAGCTGGGAACACGTCGGCGCAGTCAGCCAGTTGTGGACCACCGGTTACGGCCTCGCCCTGCTGGTGAAAATCCTCCTCGTCCTGGGGCTGGTCACCGCAGGCGCCTTCAACCAGCTGTGGCTCATGCCGCGCATAGCCAGGGCCCGCCGCACGGACGAGACCGCTTCCCTCTTCCGCCTGACGCTCCGGCACTTTCCCAAGGTCGTCTGGGGCGAGGTCGTCCTCGGTCTGGCCGTCCTCTCGGTGGTCCCCTTCCTCAGCGGCTCCGCCCGTACGGAGGCCGGCAGCCCGCAGGCCGAGCCGTCCGCCGGCGTCTTCACGGCAGGGGCGGCACTGGTCCTCACCCTCGTCGTGTCCCTCTACGTGACGGCAAAGGCGTCGGACGCGCTCTCACGGCGACCGGCTGCCGCCGGTGAACTCGTCGACGCGATGACCGGGCAAACAGCCCGGACTCCTAGTCACAACTCCTCCGGAATCTGACGACCACGGTACCCGCGGCCCAACGCAGGGACACCGCGAGCGCCCGCGACGTGGGAGCGCAGTGTGCTGCCGGCCGGAGAATCCGCATGGCACGGACAGACCAGCGAGGTGCGAGGCACCTGTTGAAGGCCTACACACATCCGCGCCGCCACGGACGGAACAGGGAGCGTGGAAGGTGCCTCCAAGGCGTCGGGGTTCTCTCGGGCGAAGGGCTACGAACTGGTGCGTCGCGGGGAGTTCCCGTGCCACGTGCCACCCATGGGCCGTACGACCGGTGTCGTCACCGCGTCCTTGCTCCGCATGCCGGAAAGCGGGGAGCCGTGCCCCCGCCGAACACTGCACGCCGTCGTAGACCGCCGCACGTAGCAGCCCCACCGGAGCCGTCCAGCGGGGCTTCTACGTCCGGCCTCGTCGTCGCCGGGCATCCTGCCGATCCGCACGCTCTGAGGGCAGGGCCGCCCACCGGACGCGGATCCTCAGCGGTGCGAACACAGCGTCGCCAGGGACCACGACCTCATCACCGAGGAAGGCATCGCCGGTGTCTGCGACCGGAAGACCGCGGCGCGGGCCGGCGCTCCACTGCGCTCGATGACCAACCGCTTCAGCGCAGGCGGGCGCGCGAGTCTCCCGGCTCCCGGCTCACCCCGCCTCCCACCCCGGTCGGGGCGGTGCCCTGCGGAACTCGCTCACCGTTCACCGTGCCGGGACCACGCCGGATCGACAGCGGCTTCCCCGGACCGCCGTCACCTTGTGTCACCGGGCATCCGTCCACCACCAATGCCGCCCCGTTACCTGGGGGCTGCACGCAAGGGGAGAACGGGACACGACCGATCGGCCGGCCTCCTGGAGGGCGGCCAAGCAGGTCCTGGTGCTCGAGGAGCGAGTAGCCCGTGCATCGATGGCGGACCCGGAGCCGGCCGGGGGCCGTGCTGGGGATGATGACGACGGTATTCCGGCCCGTCGCAAGACCCGGTCTCCCGGCCGACGCGGATGCCGGGGCCTGAGCCCGTCGGACGGCCCGGACCCGGCACCGTTCCGACCCTGGCCGGGCGCGCCACGGTGTGCACTCCGGCCGTCCGGGTGACCATGGAGGTGAAGTGCCTGCTGGTGTCGACAGGCCGCGCTCCGAGTCCAAGGGATGGATCACCCGGCACCGCGGGCGGAAAGGGTGCCCACGATGAGCGAAGCCGAACGGCCTGCTGTGGACATCGGCCGGGTGCTGGGCGGCCGACCGGACGACGACCCGGCCCGACAGAGCGGGCTGATGGATCTTCTCGGTGTCGCGGCAGTGCTCCTGGACGCCGAGGGACGGGTGGTCCTGTGGAGCCCGCAGGCCGAGGAACTGTACGGCTACACCGCCGAGGAAGCGCTCGGGCAGTTCGCCGCGCAGTTGCTGGTCGGCGAGGAGCACTGGGACTGGGTGATCAAGAAGTTCGCCGAAGTCATGGCGACGGGCCAGAGCTGGGGCGGCACGTTCCCCGTCCGGCGAAAGGACGGCGGCACGCGGCTGGTGGAGCTGCGCAACATGCGGCTCCAGGACGACCGCGGCGACTTCTACGCCCTCGGGCTCGGCACCGACTCACCCACCTTGCACGAGGTGGAGCGGGACGTCGCCCTGTCCACCCGGCTGATCTCCCAGTCCCCCATCGGAATCGCGATCCTCGACCCCGACCTGCGGTACATGGCCGTCAACCCCGCGCTGGAGCGGATGCACGGCATCCCCATGCAAGATCACCTCGGCCACCACTACCGCGAGATCATGCAGGACACGAAGTTCGAGACGCCCGAAACCGCGATGCGGGAGGTCCTCGACACCGGGGTCCCCCTGATCGACCAGTCCACCATCGTCGGCCACAGTCCGGCCGACCCGGAACCGCGCCTGCACGCGTGGACAATCTCGGTCTACCGGCTGGAGGACACCCAGGGCCGCGTGCTCGGAGTGGCCGAACTGGTCACTGATGTCACCGAGCGTTACCAGTCGACCAGGGAGGCAACCGCGACGCGGCGACGCCTGGCGCTGCTAGCCGACGGCTCCGCCCGTATCGGCACCACCCTGGACGTCGCACAGACCGCCCGTGAGCTGGCCGACGTCACCGTTCCCGAGCTCGCCGACGTGGTCTCCGTCGATGTCCTCGACTCCGTCATCGACGAGCACCGGCCTAGCACCCATGTCGGTCCCGCGTTCTTCCGTGCCCTCGCGCTGAAGGCCGCCTACCCCACCGATGCCCATGAGGCCGCAGATCCGCCCGGCCACATCGCCGCGTACGACGACGACCGCGTGGCCACCCGCTGCGTGCGCACCGGCCGGCCCATCCTGATCCCCCACGCCGACGGAAAGGACCTGACACGCATCGCCCGCGACGACCACGCCGCCACGCTGCTGGCCCGCGCCGGAGTGCACTCCTACATGGCCGTCCCCCTCATTGCACGCGCCACCGTGCTCGGCTTCCTGGGGCTGACCCGCGCCCGCGATCCACGGCCCTTCGACGAGGACGATCTCGCCATCGCCACCGAACTGGCCTCCCGCACCGCGGTGTGCATCGACAATGCCCGTGCCCACCAGAGCGTGCGCAACGCCGCCGAGACCCTGCAGCGCAGCCTGCTCCCCCACCATCCACCCCACCTGCCCGGCCTGCAGATCGCTTCCCGGTACCAGCCCGCACAGGCCGCCTACGAGATCGGCGGCGACTGGTACGACGTCCTCCCGCTGGGCGGCGACAGGACGGCTCTCGTCGTGGGCGACGTCATGGGCAGCGGCATCGACGCCGCCGCGGCCATGGGCCGCCTGCGCACCGCAACCGCCGCCTTCGCCGGCCTCGACCTCGACCCCACCCGCGTCCTCGAGCAGCTCGACACGATCACCTCCGGACTGGAGCAGTACATCGCCACCTGTCTCTACGCCGCCTACGATCCGCACCGCGGCGAGTGCCACATCGCCAACGCCGGCCACCTGCCCCCCGTCCTCGTGCGCCGCGGAAACCATCCCCAGCTGCTCGACCTGCCCACCGGCACGCCACTCGGCGTCGGCGGCGTCCTCTTCGAGGCCACCACCGTCAGCCTCAGCCCGGGCGACCAACTGGTCCTCTACACCGATGGGCTGGTCGAAACCCGCCACCACCCCATCGACGAACGCCTCGACACACTCCTCCGCGTCCTCGACGCACCCGACTGCCCGCTGGAGGAAACCTGCGACCGTCTCCTGGACGACCTCCGGCAGCCCGACGACCACGACGACGTCGCCCTGCTGATCGCCCGCGCACAGTCGTTCGCGTCAACAGGTACACGACGTCCCCACTAGAGACCTTCAACGGTGTGGGTCACCCGGGGCGTGACGGCCCGCGTGGGCCGCGCTACGCCGGGAAGGTGAGGTATCCCGATGCCGGTGGGTCGACGGTGGAAGAACGGGCGGGAGATGGGCGTGGCTGCCGGCGCCGGAACTGCAGGTTCCGGACCTTCGTGTGCACTGGTATCCGCGACAGTCCCGAATCCGTACCTGATTCCCGCTCACTGGCTCGGTCGGCCGCGCGTATTCCTTCCGGATCACTGCAAGGCGACCAGGCCGCTTCCGCAAGCCGGCCAACAAGGCGTGTGATGGTGCGGCAGGACCCGGCGACCTCGTCGCGCACCATGACGCGGCCCGTCCCGGTCCAGTCGAAGGTGTCGCCGATCAGCCGCTGGGCGATACGCGGTGCATCGAGGGTTTCGGGCCGCCCACTGACTGGGTAGCCCGGGGCACGGGCGAAACGGGCGGAGTCCCTGGGCTGTTGAGCGAGGTGTCGAGGCTCAACTCTCCAACCCGGCCGCTCCGTTGGTCACGTATCCTGCCGCAGTTGATCTGCCGCACGCGCGGCCGTCCTCACACCCCTGGCCCGCCGGGCGCCGGGGCTCACCGCGACCCCGCGGGTTCTGCCGGGCCGCGCGCACGACATCACCACAGCCCGCCGCCACCGCATCGTCGCCACCTGCCAACGGCTGGGTATCCCGGTCCTGGCGGACCTGGGCTGCTTCAGCGCCGGCGGGAACTCCGCCGTCCCGCACCGGCGCCGCCGCGTCAAGAACTCACCGTCCAGCAGCGATCGGTGAACGAGGCCCGTGCCCGGCTCCGGTACCCCGTCGAGCGCGGCATGGCCCCACTCAAGACCTGGCGCACCTTACGCAAAGCCCGCTGCAGCCCCACCTGGCTCACCACAGCCGCCAAAGCCGTACTCACCCTCGAGAGCTACCGCTGAAAACGCTCACTCCCCCGAATCCGGATGGCGGAAGCGCCCGGTCCGAGGCGGACGAAACGCCGTAGTGGTTCTTCACGACACACCCGGAAAACGCGAACATGCTGCATCATGAACATTTTGCTCGTTGTGAGCGCGTTCAACAGCCTCTCCCAGCGGGTGTACGCGGAACTCTCGGACCAGGGCCACCGGGTGGACATCGTCCTCGCCACGCACGGCGACGACCCGGTCCGGGCCGCCGTACGCGAACGGCGCCCGGAGCTGATCATCGCTCCGATGCTGAGAACGGCTCTGCCCGAGGACGTCTGGCGGGAGCGCACCTGCCTCGTCGTACATCCCGGGCCGCCCGGCGACCGTGGTCCCTCCTCGCTCGACTGGGCGATCGCCGAGCAGGCTCCGCGGTGGGGTGTCACAGTGCTCCAGGCCGAGGCGGCCTTGGACGCCGGGGACATCTGGGCGGCGGAGCCGTTCGCCGTGCCGCCCGTCGGCAAGAGCGACCTGTACCGAAACGAGGTCTCCGACGCCGCCACGTCCGCCGTCCTGCTGGCCGTGCGCCGATACGCCGCAGGCGGTTACAGGCCCCGCCCACAGATCCACCATCCCGACACTCCCCTGCACGTCGTCTGGCGCGACTTCTTCCGGCAGGAGCGGCGCCGCATCGACTGGTCGAACGACAGCACCGAGGCCGTGCTTCGCAAGCTGCGCGGCGCCGACTCGCAGCCGGGCGTCCTGGACGAGCTCCTGGGCCGCGAGGTGTTCCTGCACGGCGGTCACCCCGAGGACCGGCTGCGCGGCCGCCCCGGCGACCTTCTCGCGACCCGGGCGGGCGCGGTGTGCCGCGCCACCCGCGACGGTGCCGTGTGGATCCCGGAACTGCGCCCGCGCAAGCACTCCGGCGACCCGGCACCCTTCCGGCGTCCCGCCGCCTCCGTCCTCGCCTCCTTCGCCGGGCCGCACGAGCTCGACCTCGCGGAAGCCGCCATCCCGCTCGAACTGCCCGCGCACCGCCGCACCTGGACCGACATCCGATACCGGCAGCGCGGCGAGGTCGGCTTCCTGACCGTCTCCTTCCCGGGCGGTGCGATGAGCACCGACCAGTGCCGCAGACTCCTCACCGCATACGAACACGCACTGACCCGCCCCACCTTCGTGCTGGTGCTCGGCTCCGACCGCGACTTCTTCTCCAACGGCATCCACCTGAACGTCATCGAGGCGGCCGCCGACCCCGCCGAGGAGTCCTGGCGGAATCTCAACGCCATGAACGACCTGGTCGAGGCGGTGCTGCGCACCACCGACCGGCTGGTGGTCACCGCGCTCGCCGGCAACGCCGCCGCCGGAGGCGCCATGCTCGCGCTCGCCGCCGACCAGGTGTGGTGCCGTACGGGCGCCGTGCTCAATCCGCACTACCGGCGGATGGGCGTGTACGGCTCCGAGTTCTGGACGTACTCGCTCCCGCGCCGCGCCGGAGCCGACACCGCCCGTCGGCTCACCCGGGAAGCCCTGCCCCTGAGCGCCGCGTCGGCCGCACGGCTCAAACTGGTGGACCGGCTCCTGACCACCGCGCCGGGCGAGTTCGCCACCCAGGTCGAACGGCTGGCCACCGATCTCGCCACCGCACCGGACCTGCGGCACCGCATCACCGCCAAGGCCGCGGCACGCCGCACGGACGAGGAGGCACAACCGCTCGCGGACTACCGGCGGGAGGAACTCGCCCGCATGCACGCCGCCTTCTTCGACCCCGAGGCCCCTTACCACGCCCTGCGCTCGGCCTTCGTGCGCAAGGAGCCGACCGCCTCCGCCCGCCCCCTGGCACCACCGGCGGGAGCCGTCCGATGAACTCCCGGAACAACCGGCCGCCCGTGGCCGGCGTCGGCAACCTCTTCCTCGGGGGCGAGCCTTGCACCGTGTCCTACGTGGTGAGTTCGAGGAGTCGCTTGTTGGGGCCGCGTCGCCTGTCGGCGGCCGGTGAAACCGCGCATCCGCCCAACCAACCTGCGCACGGCATCTCGAGCCGCTACGGCTGGGTCCAGGGGATCTGGTCCAGGTCGCGGTCGTCATGGCAACCCGCATAGGGACCACGTAGTTCGTCGAAGCAGCCTGCGACGGATTTCCCAGGACGGGAAAGTCGTCGCCCCCTGGTTCGAACCCATCGAGGCGATCGAGACCTGGATGTACGAGTCCCCGTGCGCTTGAACGAACGAGTAGGCCCAGATCCACTCCGCGATCGTGTCGCCGGTGCAGCTGTCGTAGAGCTGGGAGATGTTTCCGGCGTTCATGCCGTAGGCCGTGTAGTCCTGGGAGGTGCCGACCTGGAACGAAGAGAGCACGACTCATCCGACTGCTCCGCGCCGCCCAGCTCCCTCGGGGTGTGGGGACTGATGGTCGGGTTGCTCAAGTCGCTGCCCCGCTGAGCGAAGCCGGCTGTTCCGTGCCGCCAGTCGCGCGGACGGGTGTGCCACGCGAGAGCGTCCCGCCGGTTTCGGCCGGCGGGACGGGGCATCGATCGAGGACGACGTCCTGTCTGTCCGGCTACCGCAGACTCAGCCCTCGTGACGAGCGCCCCCTGCGGCTACCTGGTCTTCCTCGCCCTCGCCACAGCCATGTGCTGCTACAGGCGACTCGTCCGCCTCACCACACAGGCCACGGTGCTGTCAGCCCACTCGCTCCTCTGCCAGCTGATCCTCGATCAGATCCGCGGCCCGGCAGGTGCCGCCTTCTGCGCGTACCTCGGACCACAGCCATGCCGAGCGCGCGGCGACCTGTGGGTCGCCGATGAGTTCCATCAGGGCCGTACGCAGCGCCGCCGCCGTGACGTCCGCGGTGTCGATCCGGCGGGCGACACCCAGTTCGACGAGTCGGTCCGCGTGGAAGCACTGGTCGGCCCCGTGCGGTACCGCGATCATCGGCACACCGGCGTGCAGGCCCTGACTGCTGCTGCCCATCCCCGTGTGCGTCACCCATACGTCTGCCTGCTCGAGCATCGCCAACGGCGGCGCCCACGGCTGCACTTCGAAGTTGCGAGGAAGCCGCTCGGCCAGCTGGCTGCCCCTGACCGTCTGCAGCACCACATGCCATCCCGGGAGATCGGCGAACGCCGCCACACACTGGTGGTAGATCTCCTGCGGCCCGTGGTACTCCGAGCCGGCCAGCGACACCAGCAGTACCTTCTTCGCGGCGGCCGGCCGCACCCAGCCGTCCTGCTCCTGGCCGGCGCCGAAGCACGGGCCGACGAACGTCACCGCCTCGGTGTCGACACGGTCCGCATGTGGCTGCATGGCGCGCGGGATCATGGCCAGCGTTCGCCGGGGACGGCCGGTGAACTCCTCCACGTTCCCGGTCGCCGCACCGCCTCGGGTCAGCCAAGCGGCGAACCGCTCTCGGTACGCGGGACCTCCGGGCAGCTGCGCGAACGCCGCACCGACCTCCTCCTGGGCGCCCTCCCAGGCCACGTGCGCCGCGGACAGCTGGACGAGACCGCGGCCCTGAGCATCGGCCAGCGCGCGGCCCGCGTACGCGGCGACGTCGTAGAGGTACAGGTCGGCTGGATCCTCGTCGTACGCGGCGTGCAGCTGTGGCAGAACAGCCATCGCCTCGCCTAGGAAGAGGGAGGCGGAGGCGATGGGATCCTGCGGCCAGTCATCGGCGACCGGCAGAGTGGAGGTGATGGCGACCAGCTCGGCGCCGGTGGGGGTGATCAGTTCGGCGACGGGGTCGGCATTGGCGTACGTCACGCGATGACCGCGGGTCACCAGCTCACGGATGATCTCCAGGCTGGGCAGCACATGGCCGACCATAGGGGTACCGACCATGGCGATATGGGCAGGACGAGGCATAACCGGACTTCCTTGGATAGAGGTCTACGGCAGGCAAACGCTGAAAGGCCCCACCGGGCAACGCAGCACGCAGTGCCCGAACACCTCTGCGCGGGCAGGCACGAGAGCGACCGCGCGTTGCCATCTCGCACCTGGCCCAGCGCGACGGCCCCCTGAAGGCCGCCGCCGCTCTCGACCTGATCGCGTCGTGCCACGGACGCGGCCCCTATGACGACGGCGCAACGCAGCAGGGAATCACCGACCCGGCCGGGGAGGTACACAGCGACCCTGCCACGCTGGCGCTGCTCCTCGTCACCCATACCGGCAGCAGCCCGAGGCGAGCCGGACCGGCCTGCCCGACACCGTCACCGTCGCCGTCAGCGGCCCCGCCGACGACCGCGCCAAGATCACCGCCCGGGCGTACGTCCGCGCGGAATGGGCCGCGCGCCAGGAACGCCGACCGCGCGGGAGCAGACCGACGCCTCGCCACCACCGGCCCGCTCATGCACCGTGCCGAGAGCCGCAGCATCACCCAGCGAGCCAAGCGCAACGCGGTGGTGCCAGGCCGGGCTGTACCGCACCACAGGCATGTCAGGTCAGGTCAGGTCAGGTCAGGTCAGGCCGAGGCTGCTCAGTACGATGGTCCAGTCGACAGCGATCGCCTGCTGCGCCGCCTTGCGAGTGGTCTTCCCGGAGCAGACCGCGGCGTGCGGCTGCGTCCCCACCGGGTCCTTCAGATTGGTGACCCCGCCCCGAGGATCGCCACACTGTCGCGAGGGAAGGCCGACGAGCTCCGCGGCGGGCTCACTCGATCAACTGCTCCGCCAGCTCCCGGTCCAGCTGGGCCGGGAGAGCCGATTCCGCACGCGTTTTCACGCTGTTCGCGACGCTCGCGCGCGGGCCATCGCCCTTGATCGCCATCGGTGATCGTTCCCGGCACAGGCCACACCTCATGCCAGACGGGCCGCACCAGGGCTTGCACAAGGTTCAGGAGAGTCCGACCACCGATGCCGCGCTCGCTCAGCCCTTTGACCGGCCTGGCGGCCACGGCCGTTGGCGATCCATCTGGCGCGTGCGGATCGGAATGTTGACTGCCCCGGCGCAGGGGATGCGTCGAGGCAGTCCGTCATCACAGGTGGTCAGCTGAGTGAGGTGAGGAGGGTATTGAGCGCCTTGACCTCGGTGGCCTTGTCGGGGTTCGGGGCGCGCAGCGCCTTCAGGACATGGTCGATCTCGCTGTCGAGGAAACGCCAGGACTGCTCGCTCTTGGGCTCAAGGGTGGACTGGTCGTCGTCCCAGGCGGTCTCGAGGTCGGTCACTCGCGTGGTCGCGGCGGACTGGTTGCCCGCGTTGAGCCTTGCCAGGGTGTCAGCCGTGATCGTACGGAACTTCGCGATCTCGGCCGGAGGGAACGGCGACGTCGCCTGCTTCGGGGTCAGGTGGGCGGTTACGGGTGCGGGGGTGTCGGACTCGCTGGCCGCGGCCGCGTGGGGCTGTTGGTGTGCCCAGATGAGAAGCGCCGCAGTGGCGACCGCTACGACGGCGTAGTAACCGAGCATGATCCGCTCACGCGCCGGGTTCAGCGCTCGTGGAGCATCGGTGACGTCATGGGTCTCGATGACATCGCTGCGGCTGAGCGTGAGGTAGACGACCGTGGCGAGGATCGCGGTCAGGAAGATCACGCTGGTCACCGCGGTGCCGAGGCCCAGGCCGCCGTCACCGCTGGGCGAGCCGAGCCAGTCGCCGAGGTTGGCGCCGAGCGGGCGGGTGAGGATGTAGGCCAGCCAGAAGGAGAGCACCGCGTTGGCACCGAGGCGCCAGCCGAGGACGATCGCGACGATCAGTCCGAGAGGCAGGAACACGGAGACGCCCGCGGTCCAGCCGGTCAGGTCCAGGGTCCAGTCGCCAGTTGCTGTGCCGAGGGCGAAAGTGACCAGGACCGCGAGCCAGTAGAAGAGTTCACGGGGCCGGGTGGTGATGGTGTGCACCGACAGGGTCCGCTCGCGGGCGTACCAGATCCCGAAGACGACGGCCAGGAGGCCGGCGAACACGCTGCTGCTCAGCGCGAGGGGAACGCCCTGGTTGTCGGTGAGGATGTCGGTGTACAGGGTGCCGGTCACGCTCACCACCACGACGGTGAGCCAGTACACGAACGGTACGTAGCATTTGGTGGCGAGTTGCCAGCCCAGGACGGCGGCCAGAACCACGGTGAAGATCAACGCGGTATTGATCAGGCCAACACCGAGGTTCATATTGATCCAGTCGGCGAAGCTTTCACCGACCGTGGTACACAAGATCTTGATGATCCAAAACCAGATCGTGACCTCGGGAACCTTGTTCAGCATCTGCCTGGCAGGCGTCCGAAGACTTTCGGGCGTCGTCGCAGTCGTCATGTAACCCTCACATAGAACGGGCAGCAGAACGGAGGGACGCCCCTCACGTCTGCGGAACGGTAACTGTCTGCACATATGCAGACAAGCGCAGCCTCGGATCAGCGGCGAGACGACTTCGATTGCTCGTCAAGCCCATTCGGGCCGCGCCGCCTGGGGCATCGTCCGTGACACGGTTGGCGTTCCCGGAAATGGCCCCCGCATTTGCTCTCTCCTCGGCCTGCGCGAGGATTTTCTGTATACCTGTGATGCCCCAGGGGCGACACATCTTGTTAGGCGGGGTCTTGAGGTCTTCCCGTGCCACAGGACATGCCTTTTTCTGGAGTTCTGGGAATTTCGTCCCGGAATTCAGCCTGCGGAGCGCATGAATTCGCGTCGCCAGATCCCCCGTGCGACCTCTCATCCGGGCCGCGCAAAGGGCTCTACCGTCACTTCCTGCCCGGTGCCGGAGAGGCGGTGTGAGCCCACTTCGGTCGTCTGTTCGCCGGCCGACTGCCGGTCTCTTTGCTGGGTGCCCGCCTCTGGAACCACCGGCCCCTCAGATGTTTCATTGGTCATACTGCTCGACTGTGCCAGCGGGAACCTGAACACATCCTGACTGCCACCGCGTATCACGCGCCCCACTCGTGCGGCACGAGCAGCATGGCTCCATGCACGCACCTCTCTTCCGTAACTGTCGTCCCCTACTCTCCCGACGACTACTGGGGTTTCGGCCTGGGGTGACGGCGATCTCGCCGGTGGGTGCATCGGTGTATCCCTGGGGATGCGTTATCCGGATGGGGGTGGCCCGACCGCGAAGCGGCGGGCCCGGCGGGAGCAAGTGCGGTCGAGGCTGCCGAGTTATGCGTGCAAGGGGTGTCGCCGCCGCGGGTCGCACGGCGGTTGCGGGTCTCCCGGAAGTCCGCCCACGCCTGGCGTGCCCGCTGGCGGGACAGCGGTGTGGAGGCGTGGAGGCACTGCGGTTCGAGGGGCCGTCCGGACTTCCGTCGCGGATGAAGCCGGGGTGGCGGCCCTGGCTGGCGGCCGAGCCGGAGAAGGGACCGGCCGCGCCGAGCTGGACCGAGGAGGAGCGCTAAGCGCCGACCCGGGTGGCCACCGTGATCGCCCGGCGCTTCACGTGCGCTTCAGCCCGCACACACCTGGCGCATCCTGCGGCAGATGGGCCTTGCGGCGCAGGTACCGGTGTGGCGGGCTGCCGAGCGTGACGGCGAGGCCGTGGCCACGTCTGCTCAACCCCTGGGCCGTCGTCGCGCCGAGCCTGGCGATCGCGGCCGTCGCCCTCACCGTCGGCCTCGCCACCCAGGCACTGGCCCCCGACATGACGCAGAAGGCGGTCACCCGCTCGTGAGCGACCTCCCCCACCAGGACCGCACCCGCACCGGCTCCGACACCTCCGCCAACACATCTCGGCCCGTCGCGAGGGTCACCGGCCTGGAAATCGCCCTGCCCGACGGCACGGTGCCCCTGCCCGCCACCGCCGCGGTCGTCCAGCCCGGCCGCGTGACTGCGCCTCCCCACCCGGCTGTGCGTAGAGCACGGCACCATCCTCGTCGTGGACTCCCACGCACACCACCTGGTCGCCCGCTACACCGACCCCACGCACCTCATGGACACCGGCCGGATCACCACCGGCCGCACGGCAGAGCTCGTGCCGACGCCGTAATGCGGTCCTACGGCAGGGCACCCGCCTGAAAAGGCGGACGCCCTGTGGGATGAACCGGCCGTCGGGCGCGGTCGGAGCTGATGGCAGGAACCATCGGACTGACTCGTGGCTCAGCCCGTGTGTCCCGACCCGTGCTCCGGTTCGGCGACATCCCTGCGGATGACGGACAGGTAGATGACCAGTGCGGCGATGACCGCCGTGAACAGCGTGCTGGTCACAACGGTGCCCAGGGCGAGGCCGCCGTCAGCGGTGGGCTGGGAGAGGTAGTCGCCGATCGAGGCGCCCAGCGGGCGGGTCAAGACGTAGGCGATCCAGAAACTCCACACCGCGTCCAGGTCCAGCGCGAAGTGCGCGAGGGCCACCGCGGCGATGGCCGTCGCCAAGAGGACGGCGGACAGCCAGTAGCCGAGTTCCATGTGCTCGGACACCAGGTCACCGGCCGCGGTGCCCAGGGCGAAGGTGAACAGGACCGCCAGCCAGTAGAAGGACTCGCGGCTGGTGGTGTCGACGTGGTGGATGGACAGGGTCCGCTCGCGTCGGTACCAGACGACGAAGACGACCACGAGGACGATCGCGAAGACCGTGGTGCTCGTCTCCAGCGGCACACCCATGGTGTCGGCGAGGTTGTCGCTGATCAGCGTGCCGACGACGCTGGTCAGCGCCACCGCCGGCCAGTACACGCCCGGTCGGCAGGCGCTGGAGCGGAACTGGACCACCAGAACGACGGCCAGCAGGGCACTCATGAGCACCGACGCACCGGTCGGCCCGAGCCCCGCCTTCTCGTTCAGCAAGTCCGCCGCGGTCTCCCCGACCGTCGTGCACAGCACCTTGATGATCCAGAAGCAGAGGGTGACCTCGGGCACCTTGCTCCAACGCAGCCGGTCCCGGGAATCGGATGGCTGACCGGCCTCCGGAACCACCTGACTCTCAGACGTTTCATAGGTCACGTTGTCCGACCGTGCCACCGGGCACCTGAACGCATCCTGACTGGTGGCGCGTTTCACCTACCCATCCCGTCCCGTACCACGTGTCCGCTGTCGCTGGTGCTGTTCACGGCCGGGGCCCGGGTCCCCGTCCGTGAGCTGGGCCATGCGCTGCGGCGTCCGGGCGCGCTGCTCGCCGGACTGGCGCTGTACCTGGCGATCCCGCTGCTGGTCATCCCTCTCGTCGCGCCCCCTGCACCGGACACCCGACACCGACACCGACATCGACGGCGGCAGCGGCCTGGTCACCGCGGTGATCCTCATCGTGACGATGCCCGTCGCCGCCTGCGCCACCATGTGGACCGGCAAGGGTGACAGCGACCAGCCCACGATGTGAGCCTGCTGCTCGCCTCCGCCCTTCTCGGCCCGCTCACCGCACGCCTGGTGATCCAGCTCCTGGGTCCCTGCTCAGCGGCGGCCACGCCCACTCCCTCACCACAAGCCTCCGCACCGCAGGCGGCGGCTTCGCCCCCGCAGGCGTCGTGCTGCCCTGTGCCAAGGCCATCCTGATCCGCATCGCCCTGCCCCGACATGAACGGGCCGGGCGCTTCTCGCACCGGCCCGGACCCACGGAAGCTACTGCGTTTCGCAGTAGCTTCCGGGTTGGGGCAGCGGTGCTCGTTCCGGCGACCAGGAAGGCTCACCATGTCAACGCCGACGAGCGTGACGCCGTTGGAGGTTCACCGGCTTGGATGCCGAGAGCGTCGTGGATCAGCGCGCTCCTCTACGGATAGCGCCGGGGGCCGGTGGGTTGGTCGTGGGTGCGGGGGTGGGTGAGGTGCCACCGTCGGTGGTACCACCGCCGGTGGTGCCTCCGAGCAGCCCGCCGCCGCCCGCACCGCCGGTCGTGGTGCCGGCGGTGTCGGTCGGGCTCGGGCTGACGCAGTGCTTCTTCCGCCCGTGACACGGTCCGGTGGTGGGGCTCGGTGTGACCGGTGCGGTCGGGGTGGCCGTGGGGGTGCTCTGGGTCGCGGTGGCGGAAGGGGTGGGTGAGGGTGCGCCGTATTCGTCGGTGCTCTGGCCCAGTTGGGGTGCGGGCGGGAACTGCCGTACGGGCTGGCCCTGGAGAGCGGCGGTCATGTAGCCGGTCCACACTTCGGTGGGCATGTCGGCGCCGAAGACCTTGGAGAAGCCGCCGACGCCCTGCATCGACTGGAGGCCGGCACTCTTCGGGTCCTCCTTGAACATGCTGATCGCCGTGGTCAGTTGCGGGGTGTAGCCGATGAACCAGGCGGACTTGTAGTCGTCGGTCGTGCCGGTCTTGCCGGCCGTCGGGCGACCCAGGGCCTGGGCGTTGGTGCCGGTTCCGCTCTTCACGACACCTTGCAGGACGTCGGTGACGGTGTCGGCGGTGGAGGCGGGCATCGCAGTGGTGCCCTTGGGCGCCTCGAAGCCGGGCAACTGCCGGCCGTCGGCGACGACCTTGGTCACCGAGTACGGCTCGTGCTGGACGCCTTCGTTGTCGAAGGTGGCGTACGCGTCGGCCATGCGGATCGCCGAAGGGGTGGAGGTGCCGATGTAGAAGCCGGGAGTGTCGTACTGAAGACTCTTGCGCAGCAGACCCGCCTTGAGGGCTTCGCCCTCCACGTTGTCGTAGCCGACGTACTCGCCGAGTTGGACGTAGGGGGTGTTGACCGACTGCTCCATCGCCTTGCGCAGGGTGATGTAACCCCACTTCGTGGGCACGTCGTTGCGCTGGTGGAGGAGGCCCGAGGGATCGCCCGGGTCCGGCATCTCCTGGCCTTGCTGGTTCTTGATGGTGATGCCGTCGTCGCCGTTGAACTTGGAGTCCGGGGTGATCGGCGAGGCCGGCTGCCCCGGGGAGAGGACGGCGCCGTGGTCGAGGGCGGCGGCCAGGTCGATCGGCTTGAACGTGGAGCCGACCGGCACACCGGTGGCGTCGGCGTTGTCCGTCCAGTGACCCTTGTTCCAGCCCGCGCCGCCGTACAGGGCCACGACCGCGCCGGTGGACGGGTCGATGGACGCCGCGCCGACCTGGACGTCCTTGTCGGCCGAGCGGTGCGCGGGGTCGAGGTGCTTGTTCTCCATCGCGGCGACGGAGGCCGAGAGCGCGTTGACCTTCTTCTTGTCGAAGGTGGTGTAGATCTGGTAGCCGCCGTGACCCAGCTGCTGGTCCGTGAGCGACGTGTGGGCCTCGACGTACTTCTCAGCGGTCTGCACCAGGTAACCGGTCTGCCCGTCCATCCCCGCCGACGGCGAGTAGGTCTTCGGCGTGGGGAACCCGGCGGCCAGGTACTGCTGCTCCTGAGCGGAGGTGATCTTGTTGATCTTGGCCATGCGGTCCAGCACGTACTTCCAGCGCGCCTCGGCCTGGGCCTTGGCCTGGGGGTCGGTGTCGGCGTGCATCAGCAGGCTCGGCTCGTTGACCGTGGCGGCGATGAAGGCGCCCTGGCTGACGGTCAGCTGAGAGGCGTGCTCGTGGTAGTAGCTGCGCGCCGCGGCCTCGATGCCGTACGCGTCGCGGCCGTAGTAGCAGCTGTTGAGGTAGCCCTGGAGGATCTGCTGTTTGGACAGCTGGCCACCGATCTTCAGGGAGATCATGATCTCCCTGAGCTTGCGGGTGACCGACTGGTTCTGGGTGAGGTAGGTGTTCTTCACGAACTGCTGGGTGATGGTGGACCCGGACTGCACCTCGCCGCCCGTCGCCATGTGGTAAACGGCGCGGAGCATGCCCTGCGTGTCGACGCCGGGGTCGGTGTAGAAGGTGGCGTTCTCCGCGGCGAGGAAGTCCCACTGCACCAGCTTCGGGACCTGGGAGAGGTCGACGTTCTGCCGGTTGGTCGACCCCTGCGTGGTCATCACCGAGCCGTCCGACCAGTAGTAGGTGTTGCTCTGCGCTTGCGTACTGGGGTTCGCGCTGGGAATCGTCGTCGTGGCGTAGGCATACCCGAACAGGCCCACCAGGCCGCCCAAGAACAGCAGGAACGTGCCGGACACCAGCTTCCACGACGGCAGCCACCGACGAAGGCCGCGCTTGCCCGCCCGCGGGTAGTCGATGAGGCCGCGCCGGCCGGACCGCCCGGCAGGCGCACGCCGTGTGTCCTCCACGCGTCGCGGGTCCGCCGCACGTCGGCGTCTGCCGCCGTCGCCCCGGGCAGCCCTGCGCGCCTCGGCCCGGCCGCCGTGCGGCACACCGTCCGAGCCGGTCGGGCCGGTCCTCCCCGACGACCGGCGTCGGTGTTCACTCATACTCGCCACTCCTCAGCCATCTCCTACAAGTTGTAAGAGTAGGTCGGGCTCGCAATACGCCGACAACCGCCCCGCCCGAAAACTCACGGCGGAGGATCGCGCGGGACGCGAGCGCGGGAGCCTACCGGACACCGACCGCACCAGACCTGAGCCTGACGCTGCCGGTCCGGTCAGGGTGCTCTCCTCCAGACTCTCGGACCGCACCGCGCATGGCGGTGGCGACCGGTGCCGAGCCCGTGACAGTACTACCGGGGAGCCGCATGCCGGGTTGCGTGGTGCACGGGAGGGCATGGCACACTCGGCGGCATACTGAGGTCTACATGGTCTGTAGACGGTGAAGGGAAGGATACCAACGCGTGAACTCCGGTCCCGCTGCCCGTAGGCGGCGGCCGGGCGCCGCGGGGGCCGAGGTCCTTGCCCTGCTGCGGTCCGCCCGCCGGGCGCCGCCCGCCGTCGAGCTGCTGCGCAGCCTGGGCGACGACGTCGCACACAGCAGGGTGACGACCGCGCTGCCCCGGATGCCCGGCGATGGAGTACCGCCCCGGACCGAGCAGGGGCGCTCGTACGCGAACGCGCCGGCGACAGACGCCCGGGGCGTGACCGCTCGCCGGATGCACCAGACGCCGGAGTCCGATCCGGACCGCGAGGCCGTGCTCGCCCGGTCCGTCGACGAGCCGCCCGCCACGGACGAAGGGCCGATGCGGCGGCAGTTGCCGGGCACAGCCCCGGAGGAGCGGTGAGCGGCGATGTGGCGGCCACCGTGGTGCCCGACGCGACAGAAGCCACATATTCGCGAGCAAGATCGTCACGACAGTCCTCGCCGCGAGCTGAAGCAACACCCGGAGATCGACGTTGACGACCAACCATAATGAGTGGATTTTGCGTCTCCCGGACTCGATGCGGAGAATCCCCCCGCAGAAGCTGTTGGTCGTCGACCGGCCGAATCCGCGCCCAGCGGTGTGGATGGCCGGGGCCGGTATCGCGCTGTTCGCTCTGGTCGGCGCAAGCGCGCCGAACCACAACACGCTCCGGGCACCGATCCCCTGGCTCCGACTGCCTGCCATGCCGGGCACCGTCTCCCAGACGGCCACGGTCGCGGCCATCATGCTGTCGTGCTGGGGCGCGCTGGGCATGCTCAAGGCCCATGAGCGGGGCTGGAGACCCGATGCCCGGCTCGTGTTCCGGCTCGGCGCGCTGGCCGCGCTCGTCGCCGCCAACCTCACGCCGGTCGGCTCCTCCGACATGGCCAGCTACGCCGCGTACGGACGTATCACCGCGCTCGGCGGTGACCCGTACGTGATCACCCCCGCCCGGCTGGGCGGCGCGTACGCCCACCTGGTGAGCGAGGGGTGGCGGAACACACCTTCCGTGTACGGGCCAGTCGCGACGTGGTGGCAGGGCGCCGCGGCATTCATCGGCCAGGAGCGGCCGTGGCTGACGATATGGGCGCTGATGCTCGCGAACGCCGCGGTCTTCGTGGGTACCGGGTACCTGCTGCTGCGTACCGCCGACGATCCGGTCCGCGCGGGCCTGCTGTGGAGCGTCAACCCGCTGCTGATCGGCATTCTGGTCGCGGGCGGGCACCTGGACACCCTCGTGGCGGGCCTGGCCGTGTGCGCGATGCACCTCGCCCGCAGGACGACCCGGTGGCACCACGACGTGATCGTGGGAGGGCTGGTCGGTCTTGCCTGTGGCGTGAAGATCAGTGCCTGCCTGTTCGGTGTCGCGCTGGTCTGGCCGCTGTTGCGTTCGGGCACCTGGCGACCGGCTGCCCGGCAGGCATGCGCGGCAGCGCTGACCCTGGCCGCGTTCTACGGAGCCTACGGCGCGCACGCGCTGGTCCCGCTCTCCGCCGCCTCCCGACTGGTCTCCACGCCCTCCTTGTGGGCGGTCTTCGACCAGTACGGCACCGCGGCCCTGGGCCCTCACACCGCTGCGACGATCGTCAGCGTTCTGTGGCCGCTGGTCATGCTCGCGCTGGCCTGGGTGCTCCGGCGCCGCGTCGCCCCGGACGCGCCCGCTGTCGGCGCCCTGCCGTTCGCGCTGGCCTTCGCCTGGGTCCTCGCGGCACCGTGGTCGATGCCGTGGTACACGGCTCTCGCCTGGGCCCTGGCTGCCCTTTTCAGTCAGGGCCGCCCGACCCAGTACCTCACCGTAGCCACCGCTGTCCTGGCCCTGTCCCACAACAGCGGCGGCCACGGCTGGACATGGTGAGAGAGACCGTGCCAGGCCGGTCGCCGACTTACTCGGACTTACGGAAGGAAGCAGGCAGTACGGTCCCCACGGTGGTGCGTTCCGCCTCGCCGAGCCCGTCGGTCGCGGCAGTGAGGTCGTGTTCGTGAGCCTCGCCCAGCCGGCCGGCCCGTCACCGCCGGTGTCGGTGAGGGCTACGACGGCGGCGAGGCGAAGGCGTCCTTGTCCCCTGCCAGGAGCGACTCCATAGTGGCTGTGCTCGGCCACGCGTGGGGCCAGGTGACCCCTTGTACTGCGCTGCCAGGAGGAGGGACTGTTCAGTCCAGGATGGCGGTGGCGTCGATCTCGACCAGGTGGTCGGGGACGTCCAGTGCCGCGACGCCTATCAGAGTGGCCGGCGGTATCGGGGTGACTCCCAGCTTCGCGGCGGCCCGGGAGACACCCTCCAGGAGCAGGGGCATCTTGTCGGGGGCCCAGTCGACGACGTAGAAGGTCAGTTTCGCCACGTCGCCGAAGGAGCCGCCGACCTCGGCCAGGGCGGTGCCGATGTTGAGGTAGCACTGCTCGACCTGCGCGGCGAGGTCGCCTTCGCCGACCGTGCTCCCCTCCGCGCCCCAGGCGACCTGCCCGGCGACGAAGACCAGCTTCGTCCCGGACGCGATCGACACCTGCCGGTAGACATCGGTCTCGGGCAATCCACCGGGGTTCACCAGGGTGATGGCCATGCTGCCCGCCTCCTTTTCATGAACGCCCGTGACCGCGTTTCCATCCAGTCAGGGCACCCGTGGTCTCTTGTGGTTACTGAGAAACCGTAGGAGAGTGAGCGCTGACGTGGAAGAACGCACTTTCCAGTGACTGGAGAACCTGATGGTGACCAAGCAGTTCACGGGCTCGCCCGAAGATGCGGACCTGGCGCGCGTGGACTCCTTGGCGCGGGAGATCTTCTCGGACGTCGCCAACAAGTGGGCGTTCCTGATCGTCGAGGTTCTCGGTGACCGCACACTGCGCTTCAGCGAGCTGCGGAACGAGATCGAGGGCATCAGCCACAAGATGCTCACCCAGAACCTGCGCATGCTGGAGCGCAACGGCCTGGTCGAGCGCACCGTGTATCCCACCGTGCCGCCACGGGTCGAATACACCCTCACCGAGCCGGGTCAGGCCCTGCGGGCGACGGTCGACGGAATGTGCGGCTGGACCCGCCGGTACCTCGGTGACATCGAAGCCGCCCGCCGTCGTTTCCATGACTGACTCGGCCAACTGTGACGCTCGGAGTGGCCAGCCGAAGCGCTTGGTCACCAGTCCTGTGACCGAGCGCCTCAGTCGGCGAGTACGCGCTTGAATTGGCGGACCGGGCGCTTCGGGTGAACGGATGGGCAGTTCACTGAGTGCCTGCTGCACAGCCTCGGATGATCACGCTCGTTAGCGCGAGTACGAGCATGCGTGAACTCACCCGAACCGTCATCATCGCCCTGGTGCTCGCGGGAGCCGGCCAGGCTCCTGCTGCTTGGGCCGCCGATAGCGGTGGCGCCGCCGCGACCGGTGGCGTGGTCTTCGCGCCCGCCACCTCTCATCGTGGGTCGACGATGTTGAGCGCGTGCCGAACGATCGAGCAACCACCGGGGCCGCTCGCCACCCTCGGGCTCGGCTCCGAGAATCCCTCAGTCGCGATGGCCTGCGTACCCGCCGCGGTTTCCTCCCGCTGACATCCGTAACCGCGGTTGCAGGAGCCCTGAGTGGGACGCCGACGACCCGGAGGGCGGGGACGCGCGGATCGCGTCCGTCGGCCGGCTCTCAGTGGGAACGGTGCGCTGACGGGTGGGCGCCACGCAGCGGACGCGGGTCATGGAGCGTGGCTCCCACCTGGGCCACGACTCGTACCGGAGCACTGTGGCGACCGCGGCCAGGACGGCCGCGGTCGCCACCCATTCCATGGCCGATCAGTCCCTTCAGGCGGTGGTGATCCGGCCGGCGTACCGCTGCGTCCAGGTGGTGTCCGTGTCGACCGTGACGACCACGTCGTAGTAGCCCTCCTGCGTCGGCCACATGACGGCCTTCGCCCTCCCCCCGTCCACCGAGACCTCCTGGGTACGACCGAGGAAGTCGTGAGCGGCGAGCGTGAAGCGCACCGGCTCGCTGCCGTCGTTGCGCAGCGTGAGCTTCACCTGGGCCTCGTGCCGCCGGCCGTCGCCCTTCAGGAGGTCCACGTCCACGCGCGGGAGTCCACCGTCCCGCTTTCCGGCAGGTGCGACCTGGCCGGCGAAGGAGCGCACGAAGCCGTCGTTGGAGTAGATGGAGAACGCGTACTTGCCGTCGGTGGCGTTGGCGTCCCAGGTGTACTCGCGCGGCTTGCGGGCGGCGACGGTGAACGGCGTGCTGGAGAACGCCTGGTACTTGTCGGGGAAGACCTGGAAGCTCAGGGCCTTGTCCTCCGGGCCGCCGGACAGGGTCATCCTGGCGGTGACGGTCCCCGACGTGCGGTCCTCCGAGAGCGTCGCGTGCGGGTGGAAGCCCAGCGGACGCGGCTTCATGTGGCCGGCGGTGATGGACACGGGCTGTTCGGCGAGCGGGTCCGGGAACGTGGCCGGCCCCGGTTGCGGGTGGGCGAAGTCGATCGCACTGGTCAGGTCACCCGCGATCGAGCGCCGCCAGTCGCTGATGTTGGGACAGCGGAACGGCTTGCCCAGGTGGGCCGCCCAGGCCTCCAGGAACGTGATCGTCGAGGTGTGGTCGAAGACCTCGGAGGCGACGTACCCGCCACGGGTCCACGGCGAGACCAGCAGCATCGGCACACGCGGACCGAAGCCGAGCGGGTAGTCGCCGACGTACTCGCGCGCCGTGCCCGCCTCAGGCCACGGCGGCAGCACGTGGTCGAACTTGCCGTCGTTCTCGTCGTAGTTGAGGATGAAGAGGGTGTGGTTCCAGATGTCGGGGTTGCTCTGCAGGATGTCGAGCACCTTCTTGGTGTAGCGCTCTCCGTGCAGGGTGTCCGCACCGGGGTGCTCGGACCAGCCGTACGGCGCGACGATCCAGGACACCGCCGGCAGCGGGTGCTCCGCGCCAGGCTGGCAGGCGTCGTGGAAGTCCTTGAGGACCGCGTCGAGGTTCTCGTCGGTGTCGTCGTTGGGCGCGGTCATGCCGGAGTAGTATGTGGCGTTGCCGCGCCAGATCAGCCCGGTGCCGGGCCGGAGCTTCGGGTCGTCGGCGCTCAACCCCTCCGGGTCGAAACCCTTGAAGTACTTCAGCTCGTTGTCGCCGTAGTCACCGACCCAGGTGCTGACGTACCCCTGTCGCCCGTTGCCGCTGTTGTCGGAGTACAGCCGCCAGTCGATCCCGGCCTGCTGCAGCTGTTCGGCCACCGTGGTCCAGGGACGGGAGTAGTTGGACTCATCGGTGTTGCCCGTCTCGCTGTTGGCGGTACCGCTCCACAGGTACTTTCGGTTGGGGTCGGTCGGCCCGAACTCGGAGCAGAAGTTCTGGTCGGCGATCGTGTACTGGGCGGCGACCGAGTGGTAGAAGCCCATATAGGCGTCGCTGTGATGGTTCATGCAGCTGGCGCCGTTGTGCTGGACCCAAAGATCCCACTTGCGGTGCTCGACATCGCCCCAGGCTCCATGGTCGTTGCCCCAGGCGCCGTCATCGACCTGCGGGGTGACTACGGCGCCCTTGCCGTCCTTCTGCTGGAAGACCGTGCTGCCGTCCTGGAACCGCAGCGCCTGCTTGTCGTTGAAGCCGCGTATGCCGGGGAACGCGCCGAAGTAGTGGTCGGTCGACCGGTTCTCCTGCATCAGGATCACGACATGCTTCAGGTCGGACATGGTGCCCCTGAAACCCTTCGGCAGGACGTACTGCGGTCCCGGAGCGGCGTGCGCCGGGTCCGCCCCGATGGTCCCGCCGAGCATCAGCGTTCCGGCGGCGACGCCGGAGCCCTGGAGGAACCGACGGCGGGTGGCGCCGGTGGTCGTCTCGGCGCTGCCGCTGAACGGGGGCTCAGGCGTAGGGAATTTCCGATCAATGGTCATGAAGGCTCCACAGGGTACGGGGGGGCAGGGCCAGGCGTCGCCCATGGATGCTTGGGCGTGGGCACTTGAACACGGGCCAGTACTTGTTCATACAACTTGGCCGGCACCAACGCCGTGTGAACACCGGCTGATCGGCGATCAGCAGGACATCGACGGCGAGGTTGTCGACGCCGGGCAGCGGGACGGGGCCACAGGAGGCGGAGCCGATGTCGCCGTGCGCCAGGTCGGGGTGGAGGTTGAGGTGGAGGAGGCCGTCCGGGCACCGGCGACAGCCTGAAGGGGCTCGGCCACCAGTACGTGACCGTCGACGACTGCTGGACGGCGACGACGCGGAACTCCGACGGCAACCTGCAAGCCGACGGCGCCCGCTTCCCGGACGGGATGCGGGCGCTCGCCGACTACGTCCACAGCAACGGACTGAGGTTCGGGCTCTACGAATCCCCCACTCAAGGAACCCGCCAACTGCGGCCCGGCAGCTATGGCCACGGCGACAGCGTCGCCGGTGACCTGGCGCAGTGCGGCGACCGGGACGGTGGGTGCGGGCACCTTGAGCGGCGCCGGGCCGGAAAGCTCCCCTGGTCTGGTGCCACGGTGGGCTTCGGCGCGGCGACGAGCCGCGCCGCCGAGCACGGCGTGTCCCAGCGAAGCCACGGTGACACGTCGACGGCGAGGACCAGGCGGCCCGTCGAAGCGGGGCAGCGCCATGTCAGCCAGCAGGCCCGCAGCCTGTTGGCGTCGATCCGCCCGCGGTTGAGGGCCCCGTACAACGCTCCGTGCCCACGCGGGTGCTCCGGCACCAGCGGCGACTCCACCGGTGTGGTGACCGGCCCGTCGACGCACGGTAGCGCGTGGGTCGGCTCGAACAGGTGAATCGCGCGCTCTGGACAGCACGCAGGATCACGCCAGGACCTACCAGCCGATGCCGGCCGCACCCCGAAAGGCATGACCGGCATCGGAGAGTCGGCAGCGATCGGCTCACGCCAGGTGAACAGCGCGGCTCACCGACGCGTCAGAGGATTTCGATGCCGGTGACCTGCGGCGGGCGGTTCGGGAAGGTGATTTCGGTCCACCGATTGATGCGCACCGAGTCGCCATTGGCGTCGTAGTAGATGAGATCGTTGTTGCCCGTGGAGATCTTGTCGACCCACCACCCGGGGCCCCAGTCGGTGCGTCCACGGTTCGCGTAGCAGTCCACGCTGTCACGCGGGCCGTGCGACCAGATCTTCAAGAAGTTCTCCCCGCCACGGCACTCGACGTGGTCGATGGCGAACGCGTTCGTGGGCATGGCCATCGTGACCGCGGCGGTGGCCGCTAACGCCACGACCACGGAACGGGCGACCCTCTTCGTCTTCGAGATCACAAGCTCTCCTTCATCGATCCAGGTGCGCCCGCCTTCAGCCGGCGCACGCAGACTTCAGCCCCGCTCCTGGGCTCGGCCGAGCCCAGGACCTGGCGGGCCTGAACGCCCCGAGCCTGTGAGGCGCCCCGTCCCGGTCACAAGCCCATCGCGCCACTGCGGGACGCCGGAACACGAAAACGGGTCCTGACCAGGGCAGACACAAGCTGCCTGGAACGCCGGAACGGGACGATCCGGGACGGCAGCAGCAGCCGCTCTGCCCACGCGCGCAGATCCTTCTGGAGACGTGCGGCAACCGGACGCGGGCGCAGGCGCTCGGTCGCCGCTCGCACGATGACCGCGTGACAGCCCGCCGCATCCTTGGCGCCGGTCCTCGGACGCGGCAGAACATCCGCGTCGCTCAGGCCGATCTCCTCGACGCTCTGCCCAGGGTCCGTCTGCTCCACGGCGACCAGTTGGGGGCCCGTGGAGTACTCGGCGCTCCCCCTGCGCCCCGGCAGGCCCTTGGCACGGGCGGCCGCGCCGACACGAACCCCGACCAGTCCCCGAGGGATTCCGGCTCCGCCGCCTGACCACAGCCGCAGCACGGTCGAGCGGGCCGTCGAACTCCCTGGCCGGACTCCGCGCCGCGCAGCGATCATCTGCATCAGCAATCTCCTGAAAGCACACTGACCACAACCGAAGACAGCCCTAGGCGTCGACGGTCCTGCTCCGAGGGTCGCCCGGGGCGTATGCGGACCGCAGGAAGGACACGATGTGATCGTTGACCTCACGGGCGCGTTCCTGCTGGGTCCAGTGGCCGCAGCCGGGCAGCTTGATGATGTCCCGCAGGCCGGGCACGAGGGCACGCATGGGGTCCAGGGAGCTGAACCGGTAGGCGGAGTCGAGTTCGCCCGTGATGTACAACGTGGGCTGGTGGATCTGGAGTGTGCCGACCTCGGGCAGGTCCGACCAGTCGAAGTCGAAGGTGCGGTAACGGCGGATCGCGCCGGCGAATCCCGTGCGCTTGAACTCGTCCGCGTAGTGGGCGAGTTCGGCGTCGCCGAGCCATGGGGACCAGTGGGACGGGGAACCTGGGTCGGGGAGCGGGGTGAGATAGCCGGAAGGCTCCGGCGTGTCGAGCAGCCAGCGGGCAACCAGACCGGCGGGTGCCTCGCCGGACAGGGCGTACATGGTCATGCGCAGTGTACGGGCGGCATCCGCGTCCAACTCGGCCTCTGCGACGCCGGGTTGCTGGAAGTACAGAACGACGTTGAACTTGCCCGGGTTGTTCTTGCGGATCAGCTGGGTGATGGGCAGCGGGGAACGTGCCGGGTACGGCACCCCCAGCGCGACCATCGCCGGGAATCGTCGAGGCATCAGCTGCGCCGCCGCCCACGCGATCGTGGCGCCCTGATCGTGGCCGACGAGGGCGGCGGACTCGATGCCCAACGTGTCGTGCAGGCCGGTCAGATCGGCCAAGTTGGTGCGCAGGCTGTAGCTGCGGGCGTCCGCCGGGGCATCCGTACGGCCGTAGCCCCGCAGGTCGGGAGCGATGGCACGGTATCCGGCCGCGGCCAGGGCACGCAGCTGATGCCGCCAGGAGTACCAGAGTTCGGGAAAGCCGTGCAGGAGAAGGACGGCCGGGCCCTGGCCAGCCTCCGCCACATGCATGTGTATGCCGTTCGTCCGTACGATCCGGTGGCGGATCGCCGGGCCGCGCTCCACGGTGCTCTCGGACCGCCGCTCCGGCCCTCGGCCCGTCGGCGCGGCAGCCCCGACCGTACCCGCAGCCGCCGTACCCAGCGCTGCGGCCAGCAATGGCCTCCTGCCCACGTTCGACGCCCTCCTGCTCGGCTCGGGCATGATCGTTCGCCCCCTGTCCGATGGATGTGCACGACCTCGTGGCCGTGGCTGGGGCCAGCATGCGCCGCGGCGATCGCCGGACACATCCGCTGTGGAGAGGCTGTGCGACTACCCCACCAGGAGTACGGTCCGCCGCTGTCCGTCCCCTCTGTGTGGAGGATTTGCCCTGCCGGATCTGCGACCGCCTCCGCTTCCTGACGCGGCCGGCCGGCCCGAGCTCGGCCATGATCTTGGCGATCGTGTTCCTCGAGACTCGCCAACCACGTTCGCGCGGCCCGATGTGGACCCGCGGGGATCCGTGAGTACGGCCCGAGGCGTCGAAGACCTCTGTGACCGCCAGGGCGAGACCGGCACGACGCGCATCACGCCGGGTCGGCGAGCGCCCCAGCCACGTGCAGAACCAGGACTGCGAGACCTCAAGGGCCCGGCAGCGACGCGACCGGTTTCCCCGCCTCACGGACGATCCGGACCGCCCGCCCGAAACTCCGCGTCGTACCTCTTGCGTATCTCTGCCATTCTCTGCCGTCAAACTTCCTCATGGCGGGTCTCCGCACTGCGAGGGGAGGGACCGTCAGGACCGGGGCGGCGACCGGGCCGCTCCGTGGTCCGGGTTCTTGGGTCGCGGCGCGGTGGCGGCCTCGCACTGCGCTGTACGAGGTGTCGCCGTACCGCACGCCGGAGGTGCTCAGGCCCCGACTTGGGAGTCCTGGCCCCTTGCTCACGCAGACGGAGGAGCCTTGGTCCCGGCCCGTGCCGGAATGGCGGGCGAGGGAAAGGCCCGGTCCTCGTGACGGGAGACAGCCGGTGGAGAGGCTTCGGGGTGGAACTGACACCGGGCGACGTCACTCTGATGGTCCGTGCTGACCGGCAGAACCGTCTGGCCGCGGTGAGGATGAGCGGGACAAAGGGGGGAAGTGAAAGGAGCTCATCATGTTTCGTTCGATTGCCGGGGTACTGGCCGCTACCGCCCTTACCGGTTTCCTGAGCGCCGGAATTGCCAGCGCCGTGCCCGTCCAGTCCCAGGTTTCTGCGGCTGCCGTTCAGCAAGCGCGCGGCGGTGACGGTGACGGCGTCGGTGGTGTCGGCCCCGGCGGCAAGGACGTCGGTGTCGGCGTCGCCGGAGTCGACGCCAGCGGCACCGTCGGTGTCGGCGGTCTCGGCTCGAGTGGCGACGAAGGGACTGGCGTAGGCGGCCTGTGAGGTTCTCGCTGCTGTTCCCTCCCGGCACCCGTCTCGTTCGGGGCCGGGAGGTTGTTGTGTAAGTGCCGTGCTTGCTTATTGATCTTGGTCGGGGCCTGCTGTTGCCCAGCTGTACTGGGCGCCAGCGCTTGGGCACGGCCGAGTGGATTGTGGCGTAGCGGATTCGGGTGCTGAGTGATCTTGTTCGTGGCCTGTGACTGCTCGGTTCGACGGAGCGGTGGGGGGCGGTGGCGGGCGACTTTGTTTGGCTCACGCGGGTCCAGTCGGTGTTCCGCGGGCGTGGTCGTAGATCTGGTGCCATCCGGTCAAGGAGTCCCGCCATGGGTGTCACCCGTCGCCGCGGCCTGACCGAACCGGCTGCCGACGCGGCAATGGACGCCGCCTGCCGCAACCTGTGCCTGCCCACCATGCGCGGCTGGTTCAAACGCGTCGACGCTGCGGCCCGCGACCCGATGCCCTACCGCGGGTTCCCGGCCGAACCGCTGACGGCCGAGTGCGACGACCGAGTGCGACGACCGTGACCGCCGCCGCTCCGAGCGCCGGATGAATGCGCCGGCTTCGCCGTCGTGAAGGCACTGCGCATCTTCGAGTTCGACGCGGACGCCTGAGGCGACCGGCAAGGAGAACCGACTGCGTCAGCCTCGCGCCGCGTACAAGTCACGCAGAAGCGATGCCTCCGCGCTGTGATGAACCCACTCATCCGCAACATGCAGCGCGCATGGGCGCCGGGTCGCACCGCCACAATGACCGGCGGCCGGACCGATGATTTCGGCGAACGCTTCCTCGGAACCCTCGGAACCCTCGGAACCCTCGGCAAGCTGACCGCGCCACCGGGCAAACGCCTCATCGACGTGGCTGAGCGCGGCCGCGGCGTCGACGGTGGCGGCCTGACGCTCGTCCGGTTCCGCCGTCAGGCCGAGCCAAGGCCCGTTTCGTTCCTCTGGCCGGAAGTCTGTGATGTGCTGCAACCCCTACCGCAGCGTGAGGCGCTCGTCGGACCCCGGCTGCCAACGCCATTCCTCACCACCGAGCCCTTCCGTCCGCTACCGGGGGCGAGGCATGGGCAGGAACGGCCAGCGCTGGTTGCCGTTTCGGCGGTGGAGCGAGCCAGAATGCCGCCGAGGGTGTCTCGCACCGCCGCCCGCGACGCCCTGACGGCGGGTTACTTCTCCGGTGCCAGCACCCAGGAGGCGGCAGCCCGCCGCCTGGGCCTTCCGTACGGCACCTACCGGCGCCACCTGCGCCAAGGCCTTGACCTGCTCTGCGAAGTCCTGTGGGAGCAGGAACTGCGGCGCCCCCGGTAACGTCGCGGTGTCGGCGTCGCGGCGTTCGCCGCCGACGGATCGGCCTTGCGCGGCACCGGCACCGGCCGGGCCCACCGGCCGAGCAGTCGAGGTGCCGCGCAGGCGCCCCGCCAGAGCCGGGCACCGCACGTACGGGCCGCGACAGGACCGGGTGGACAGGTGCGGACAGCGCTGGACAGTCCCCGCCCCCGTCGAGCCTGGAAAGTGGACACCGGCCGACACGAATCTGTGTGCCATGGACGATGCACGCACGCAGCCGGCCACGGCAGCACTCCAGTCCCGCCGGACGGAAGCGATCCCCGTGGCACCCGCCTCGCCCGCGGCTCCGGGCCGCCCGCCCCACCCGCGCCGCTGGGCCGCACTGGCCGTGCTCGCGGTCGCCCAGTTCATGGTGGTGCTCGACTCCTCGATCGTGAACATCGCCCTGCCGGACATCGGCACCGGACTGCACATGACGGCGTCCTCGCTGTCCTGGGTGGTCACCGCCTACGTCCTCACCTTCGGCGGACTGCTCATGCTCGGCGGACGGATCGCCGACCTCCGAGGTCGGCGCGGGACGTTCCTGACCGGACTCGCCGGATTCGCCGCCGCATCGGCCGTCGCCGGTTTCGCGCCCACAGCAGGTACTCTGATCGCCGCCCGCGCCGTGCAGGGATCAGCAGCGGCGCTGATGTCACCGGCCGCCCTCTCCCTGGTCACCACCCTGTTCAGCGGCGGCGAGCGGGCCAAGGCCCTCGGGGTGTGGGGCGCGGTCGCCGGCGGTGGCGGCGCCGCGGGCGTGCTCCTGGGCGGCGTACTCACCGGCACCTTCGGCTGGCCCGCGGTGTTCTTCGTCAACCTCCCCGTCGCGGCGGGGGTGGCCGCGGGTGCCCTGCACTACGTACCGCGCGGCACCGGGACCCGAGGCCGCATCGACCTTCCCGGGGCCATCACCCTCACCACGGGACTCGCCGCGACCGTCTACGGCCTCTCACAGAGCCACGACGAGGGGTTCGCCTCACCCCTCGTCCTGACCTCCCTCGGCCTCGGCGCGATCCTCCTGGCGGCCTTCATCGCAACGGAGCGGGCGGTCGCCCAGCCCCTGGTGCCGCTGCGGATCTTCGGCCTGCGCACCGTCACCTCCGCCAACGCTGTCATGGCAGCGATCGGCGCGGCCACCGTGGGCCTGTTCTTCTTCCTGTCCCTCTATCTGCAGCAGATCCTGCGCTACACGCCCCTCGAGGCCGGACTCAGCCAGCTCCCCCTCGCCCTGACGATCACCACGGCCGCCTGGCTGGCGCCACGGCTCGCTGCCCGCACCAGCGTCAGGACCGTCCTGGTCACCGGGCCGCTCCTGCTCACCGCCGGCCTCGGCTGGCTCTCGACCGCCTCCGTGCACGGCACTTACACCGGCGACGTCCTCGGGCCCGCGCTCCTGGTCGGAGCAGGCCTGGGCCTGTCCTTCGTCAGCGTCAACGTCACCGCCGCCGCCCAGGTCGCCCCGAGCGACGCCGGTCTGGCCGGAGGTCTGATCACCACCACCCAGCAGGTCGGCGGAGCCCTCGGACTCGCCCTGCTGACCGCCGTCGCCACCAACCGCACCGGAACCAGCGCCAGCCCAGCGGCGGTCGACAGCGGATTCCGGGCAGCCTTCCTCACCGCGGCGGCCATCGCCGCTGCCGCCGCCCTCATAGCCGCCCTCATCGCCCCGCGCACCGGCCGGCCCGCGGCAGCGCCGGCGACCGGCGAGACCGCCTGAGTACCCCGCCCCTGAGTACCCCGCCGCGCATGCCCGAATGGAGACCACCATGACCCCCGGCACCCCGCGGCTGCATCGGGCCCCGATCACCGCCCTCGACGGGGACGCCCCCGTCATCGTGCGGGTCTCCACCCCCGTCAACACCCCGTCGCCACCGTCCGGGACGTCCACGCCGACATCGCGGGACGAGCCCGGTGGAACGCGAACGCCGAGCGGATCGACTCCGCCGACCCGCTCACCCCCGAGCGAGCATCCAGTTGCTCACCCACGCCCCACCCCACTGCCGACCACATCAGACACATCGAGGTTCCTGCCATGACCACTGACAAGCCTTATCTGACCGGTCACTTCACTCCCGTCGCCGAGGAGGTCACCGCCACCGAACTGACCGTCGAGGGCACCCTGCCCC
>NZ_LGDV01000220.1 GCF_001280015.1 Streptomyces sp. MMG1121 | reverse complement strand
TCGGCAGTCGGCAGTCGGCAGTCGGCAGTCGGCAGTCGGCAGTCGGCAGTCGGCAGTCGGCAGGGATCCTGGCCCGGACCGGGCGCCGTAACCTCCGCCTCCCCATTACCCGCCCCCCCATAACCCCTGTAACCCACCCGGAGTAGGCCAGATAGCCCCTCACCTCCCCCGCTCCTAGCGTGAGGACATGACCGCCCCGATACCCAGGGACATCCCGGACCTGCCCGCCGTCCCGGGCCCACCCCTGCTGCTGCCCTCCCCGGTCCCGGCCACGGCGGTGGTGGCCCCGGTCCGGCGTCCCGTAGTCGCCGTGTTCCGCCTGCTGACCGCTGTGGCGGCGGCCGGCGGTGTGGCTCTGGAGCTGCTGCTCGGAAGCCCGGCCCGGATCCTGAGCTACTTCGGCGTCCAGACGAACATCCTGCTGGCCGTCGTCATGCTCCTGTCGGCCGCGAGGGCCTGGCGGGCCCGCCGCCCACTGCCGTCCGCCGTGACAGGCGCCACACTTCTCTACGCCGTGATCACGGCGCTGGTCTATCACCTGCTGCTGGCCCACACGACGCCCCCGTTCTCCATGACCGGCGCGACGACGGCCCCGGCACGCTGGCACGGCCAGTGGGCGGTCCTCCAGATCCTCCACACGGTGACCCCGATGGCGGCCCTGCTGGACTGGCTGCTGCTCACCCCCGCGGCCCGCCTGCACCTCCGCCAGGCCGCGGCCTGGCTCCTCTACCCCCTGGTCTACCTGGCCTTTTCCCTGATCCGAGCGGCCTTCCTCACGCCCTCGGCCCCGGCCCGCTACCTCTATCCCTTCCTGGACGTGGCGACCCACGGCTACCGCAGCACCCTGGCCAACGCCCTCCTGCTGGGCCTCGGCATCTACGCCCTGGCCGTCCTCCTCGTGGCCCTGGACCACACCCGCCCCACCCCGGTCCGCCGCCGCGTCTAAACCGGATTTCGTCTACAGCCACCGGTGGGCTAAAGTAAACGACGTCGCCGCGGGAAGCAGCGACATCGGGGTGTAGCGCAGCTTGGCAGCGCGCTTCGTTCGGGACGAAGAGGTCGTGGGTTCAAATCCCGCCACCCCGACAGCCAAAACAGCAGGTGAGGCACCTACTAGTCACTAGTAGGTGCCTCACCTGTTTTCGCTGCGTGTCTTATTGCGTGACTACCGCTTTTCGCGTGTCTACGGACGCCGCTCCTGCGCTCCGAAGATCCCGTCCATGACCACGGCGCCGGTCTGGATCACGGGCCGGATCTGCTTCCTGTAGACCTCCTCGGTCACGGCGGTCCCGGAGTGTCCGACGAGCCGGGAGATCTCCTCCAGCGGGACGCCCCGGTCGGACAGCAGGGACACGAAGCTGTGCCGCAGCTCCCTAGGAGTCCACTCGTCGGCGTTGATCCCGTCGATGCCCTTGAGCGCCTGACGGAAGGCGCGGCGGACGTTGGCAGCGCCGAGCGGCTTTCCCACGGCCGAGGAGAAGACGAGCCCGTGTTCCTCCCACTTGTCCTCGGCGGCGAGCCGATCCCATCCCTGATCTTCGAACTGCTGCCAAAGGGCCTCAACGCAACGCCGGGACTTCTTGGTCTTGGTGTCCCCGCTCCGCCGCACCGAGCGCCAGACGGCGATGTGCGGAGGCTGCGGCGGGTCGAGATCAGGACGGCCTTTCAGGAAGACGTGGTCCCAGGTGAGGGCCCGCAGTTCTTCCGTGCGGGCTCCCGTCAGCAGCGCCACGACGATGTACGCGTACATCGAGGTTCCCTCGGCGCCCTTGAGCACGGCCTCAGCCTGGGCGAAGGTGAGCGCCTTGGACGGGCGCCCGGCCTGCCCTGGGGCACTGAGCACAACTCGACGACATTCCGCTTCACCTTGTCCCGCGCCATGGCCCGCTTGACCGCGCGGTTAAGGCAGGAGTGGATTCCCTGGAGCGTGCGCGTGCTGAACGACTTCGCTTTGTTGGCCAGCCAGCGATCTACGTCCTCCGCGCTCAGGTCGCGCAGCTTTCGCGCGCCGAGCGATGGAATCACGTGCTTCTGGCTCAGGAGCGTCACGGTCTCGACGGTGCTGGGGTCGAGGTCCGCCAGGCCGTACGCCAGCCAGTCGGTCACGGCGTCCTTGACCGTGTAGTTGGTGGGCGCAATGGCGAGGCCGTCTTCGTGGTCCCGCAGCACTTCCTTGAGCTTGTTCTTGGCTTCTGTCTGGGTCTTGCCACTCCCCCGCTTCACGATCCGCTTGCCGCTTGGATCGAACCCAAGGTTGGCCGTGGCGATCCACCGCTGTCTCTTCTCGTCCCAGTGCAGACCGCCGTCACCACGACTCCGACGCTTGGTCATCAGGCCGCACGCTCCATCTCGCTCGCGATGAATTCGCCCAGGGCGGAGGCCGGGATGCGTCGGCACCGCCCGATGGCGACCGAGGGCAGACGCCGGGTGCGGATCAGGTCGTAGACCGTCGACCGGCCGACCTTCAGGCGAGCCATGACATCGGCCACGGTCAACAACTCGTCGTCACGCATGCGTCGGTTCTCCTTCCGTTCCGGGTGCGGGTTCGAGGGATGCGGCGAGCCAGGATTCGGCGTCGGAGAGGCCGGTACCGGCGAAGACCCAGTGGGCGAGGACGTACGTCGTGCCGGTCTCCGGGCCGTTGGCTGCTGCGGTTTGTGCTCGGCGCCATTCGGCGCGGGCGTCGCGGAGGGCGCCGAGGGTGGTGGAGTAGCGGCGGGACTTGGTGGAGAAGTGGCCGCGGAATCCGAGCATGTGGGCCCAGGCGCGCAGGCGGAGGTGTTCCAGGTCCTTGCGGGCCCCGAGGGTCCAGGCGGTACGGATGAGGCGACGGGCGTGGTCGCTGATGTCGAGCTGGGCGAGTTCGGCGAGGAACTTCAGCGGACGGTCGAGGGCGCCCGTGGCGGTTTCCGCTCCCTTGGTGGCGTACTTGGCGATGTACGCGGCTACGGCCCGCTCGGTCAGTTCCTGGCCACCGTTGAAGTCGGCGGAGCGGATGGTGCGGACATCGAGTTGGTGGCCGAAGGCGAAGGTGTGGGTGCGGCCGTCGATGACCGGGCCGTCGACGCGGACCTTGCCGGCAGCGCCCCGGATGGCGTCGGTGAGGAGTTCGGCCGTTGCCCAAGGCGGGGGCGGGGTGTCTCCGCCGCCGGGCCGTCGATGCGGATCACGGCGTGGAAGTGGACCGCGCCGCGCTTCTGGTACTCGGCGACCTTGGCGAAGGAGACGCGGGCGTGTTCGCGGAACCGGCGCTGTGACAGGCCCGCGCGCTTGGCGACCTCTCGGCGGAGGTACGTCGACAAGCGGCGCCAGAGCTGCCCGGCGTGGGCGTTCCAGAGGACGGCCGCTTCGTAGTCGTACGTGTCCGGGTCGAGCGGGGTGCCGAGGGCGTCGTCGTCCTGGTCGTGGTGAGTGCCGCAGCGGCAGGGGCGGCCGTCGGTGCGGCGGTTGTGGACCGGGCCGAAGCCGGGGGCGGTGAACGTCGCGAACACGCGCGGGTGGGCGGCGACCTGTTCCGGAGTGCCCTTGCCGCCGCGCAGTCCGGCGGTGATCAGGTGGAAGGTGTCGCGCCGGTAGACCTCGGCGCAGGCCGGGCATCGGGTGGTGCGGCGGTTGTTGCAGCGGACGAGCAGTTGGTCGGCGGGGAGGGCGGTCGAGTCGAGGTGGTGGAGCACGCGGCCGATCTCGCCCGTCGTGGTGTTCACGTCGTCACAGCCCCGTGACCTTCGCGTGCCCAGCCTGGCGGGGAGCCGCCAGAGCCGGCGCACCATGGCCGCACCACAAGCGCACCAGATCCAGCGGGGAACAGGGGGGAACCACGGTGAAAGCAGCCGTGTCAGACGGAGTCCCTTCTCCGCCGTTCACCCAGCTCAGCGCTTCAACCGGCCCCAAATGACCGCAGCTTCCCAAGCTGAGGGCTCCGGCGCCGTCGTAACGGGCCAGCCGTCGCGGCTTGCTGTGGTCGACGACAAGCCCCGATGGCGTGGCTGAGGCCGGCGGGGTGCGGCGAAGTACACGCGCGCCTGATCGGTCGGCGAACCCGCTGTCATGGCTCACTATCGTCGTCTGAGGTGCAGACGGACCCCGCATTGAAGTTGGAGTCACGACCGCGCCCACACAGCGGAGGCGATTCGACTCGAAGATCATCCGTGGTTGCAGCCGAGGTAGGCGAGGGCCTCCGGGTCCGTTCGCTACTGTCTGCACAGCAGTGGGACTTGGCTGAGCACCCAGGCGGGGGTGGAATGTCCGGCGCGACTGTGTCTTTGATCGTAGCCATCGTTGGTGTACTTGGCACGCTGGCTTCGACAGTAATCACCCAAGCCCTGTCCCAGCGCGCCAAACTGCGAGAGTTCGAACAGGCAGAGCGGGTCCGTGTCGCAGAGCAGAGGGCTTCTGCAGAGCAGCGGAGAGTCGATCAACTTCGAAGTTGTTACGTCCAGTTGAACGCGCTTGATCGCCACTACCGCGACGCGATGCTGGCGTACGCTTACGCCCTCAAATCAGGGCCCGCCGACACGGAAGCAGCTGAGGTGGGCAGCGCGCGGCGTGCCCAACGGGACGCCCGCGCTGAAGCTCAGATGATTGCAAGCGAGGGAGTGCTCGCGGTTGAGAGCCGCGTGAATATCCAGCTCACGTTCGCCTACAGACTCCTGATGGAGGCAGCACGCGAGCCGGAATCATCTGCTCGTCAGACGAGGCTCGACCAGGTCATCGGCCTCCTGGACCCGGTCATCGAGAAGCTGGAGCATGTGCGAGCACTCATGCGCGTCGAGTTAGGCGTCGCTCAAGAGCTCCCGGTGTGGTACGACCCCTAGATCGGGCACACAACGCATCAGCAGGCCGACTCTTGATGATCTTCGAGCGGAGTCGCTTGCTACCTGACGGTGACTCAGCTCCCGACGTCACCCTTGGCCGCCATGCCCCTAGCCCACGAGGCGTTGGGGCGGCCCACCAACGCCCGGCAGGTTAGCTCCGACCACTCACTCGCTCTCGGTCCCCGTCTCAGTTTCCGTCTCATTCGCCAGCGGCCGGCGCCGTTCAGGGGCGTACAGCGACATCACCGACCGGCACCGCCGTACCCGGGCGGACGCAGGTGAACGACCTTGGACGGGCCCCAGACCAGCACCAACAGACTTGGAAAGCGTGTTGGCCCTAGCCTTTGCCGCACCATGAGTGATGTTGCGCCGGACCCGAGCTAGTGTCCCGGTCAGACTCGCCCGGAGGGACAACGGATGAATCGCTACGGTCGGCCCCGGGCAGGCCGTCCGGTGCTTCTGATCGTCGGTCTGCTTGCCGCAGGCGCCACCCTGACCTGGTTCTCGGGAGCACATCTTGCCTACGCCACGGGCCTGGCGGGCACTCCGGGTCATCTCCGGGTCGAAGCATGCGTCTGGGAGCACGTCGGGGGCCACCGGTATCCGCACTGCAGCGGCATCTTCCGCTCCTCTGACGGGACCGTCGTGAAACCTGAGGCCACGATCGACACACGCCTGCCCGTCGGCAGCACGGTCGCGTTGCAGCTGACGGCCTCCGGCGGATACGAGCAGCCAGGCATCGCGGCCTCGTGCGGGTGGCTGGCGATTTCCTTGCTCGGCCTGATGGTGCTGCTCATAGGGATTCTGGCCGCCTGCAGCAAGGCCGGTGAGCGTCGAGTAGCCCGCTCGCGGCTGGTACTGCTCGGCTCGCTGAGCGCTGTGATGCTGCTCAGCGCGCTCGTCGGTGGAGTTGCGGGGATGACCGACGCGTTCTGAGAGGACGGTATGTGTGTTCATAGATGATTTGTCGCCACCTGAACGTGTGGGACTGCGGCATCCCAGCCGGTCAACTGGCTCGGGCGTGTAGCACGAGGTCTGCGGTACAGCAGCGACGTACAAGCAACCCCAGCAGCCGGCAGCGCCCTACGTCGGCCACCAGGGGCTTCTCGGCAGCCTGTGTGACCCTCAATGACCCATCTCTGGAGGGCTACGGATCGGAAGGTTCTGACATCCACGGCTGACATCAACAACGCCAGACGAGGGCACACGCCAGTGACTCTGTCCGGCTGTCGCATCAGTCGACGACGTCAGTCAGAGCGGACCCGGATCGAACTCCTAGAGCGGGTATCACAAGGTGCGGGCCGTGCCGGGGCGTCAGCCCACGCACCGCGGCGTCGGCCCCTTGACCGTGATCACCCGTGGGAGGAGGATCCTCCTCCTGGTAAAGGAGTTGTGATGCTGCGGTTCATGGACTGGTCCATAGTCGCGATGGGGTGCGCACTGGTCCTCATGAGTCTCGGCGGCCAGTGGTGGGAGCGGACCAGGGTTCGGAAGGGAAAGAGTCCCGATCAGGACATGCGCTTCTATCGGGCATGGCTCCCCCTCCTCGTCGGCCTGGGGTTGATCAGTGCCAAGGTACCGAGCCTGCTGATCGCGCCCCACCCCGTCGTCATGATCATGGACACTCTCGACGGCGCCCTCTGGGTCACGGTGCTGATCTTGGTCCTCCAGGCGGGGCATCGAGTCTCCCGGGCGCGGAGACCCCGCACCTGATTGCGGCAGCGCTGATGGCAAGGAGCGCGAGGCGTGAGTGTTTAACTGCGTGACAACGCCGACGCACACTGGCGGACTAGCACGGACGCGTACGGACCATCGGCGCAGGTGAAGAGCACACCAACCCAAGGCAGAGCGCCAGCCTAAGTTGCTTCGGGACGAAGAGGTCGTGGGTTCAAATCCCGCCACCCCGACAGCCGTAACACCAGGTCAGGCCCGGTACTGAGAGATCAGTACTGGGCCTGACCTGCTGTATGCCTCCGCTTTGGGAGCAACCTCTTGCCCCCACCTGACTCGCCTGGGTGCCGAGTTCCACGAGTTCTCCCCCCCACCGAGTGCCGCTTCACCGGCCCGCAGCGGCTGACCGGCCAGAGGTGGAGGCCACCGACATCCGCACAGGGTCCGCCCTGCTCATCGCTGGCCTCACCGCTCGCGGCGTCAGCGGGAGTGTCCTGGCGCGCCCTCGGCGCAGCCGCTTCCGGTTGCGGCCGACGTACGGTTGAAGTACCGAGGGCATCACGCATTCCGGCTGCCACGCCGGGTCGTCCTCGGCGAGAGACGAGTCCGGGCCGCCCCGATCGTCGGCCCGAAGACGGGTCGGCATCATGTCCGCCGCGGTCGAAGCAACTCCGCGCGAAGTCGTCATGGCTGGGGCCGCGCCGAGCACCCGCGCGGGGCCGCGCCCCCACCAAGGGGAGGCGTGATGACCCTTTCCCGGTTGGACATTCATAGGCGGAACCGAGGGGAGCGGACGTTCGTCACGCTTGCCGGTGACATCGGGCCAGCCACGGCGCCGCTGCTGCGAGCCGCGTTGGAGCAGTGTCTGCTGGACGGTGTCACCGTGATCGACATCGACCTGACCACGGTCGGCTCCTGCGACGCGGGGGGCCTGGATGTCCTCCGGTCGGCATCACTGCGCGCCGGCCGGGTCCACGCCTGCCTGAGGCTGCAGCACCCGTGCGCGCAGATCACCCGGCTCCTCGATGCCACCGGATCCACTTCGCTGCTCCTTACCGGCCAGGTGAGTCCCGTGCCGCCTTCCGCATCCGGCGACCTTCTGAGTACCGCGCCGCGGGCGCCCGGGGATCCCGCTCGTCGGCCGGATCAGCCGGTCCTCAAGGACGGGATCCGGCTTCGCCGGCTGACCCGCTGGCAGGCCGAAGACATGCGCGAGGACATCGCGGACCTGGCTGCGGAGTCCGTCGCGGGCACCCCCGGCGAGGCGTACCACGACCGTGGAGACTTCCTGCACCGCCTGGCGGTCACTGCCCACCGCCCCGGCTTCGCCCTGCTGGTCGCAGAGACGACGGTGCTGGTCGGTTGCGCCTTCGGTTTTCCGGTGGGTCCTGACGGTTCCGGCCGGCGGGGGTTCGACGGAACGCTCCGGGGGATCATCCATCGGCTCACCTCCCGCGCACGGTTCGTCGTCATCACCCAGGTGGTGGCCCATCCGCACGCTCAGCACCGCGCTATCGCCCGCCGCCTGCAGCAGCGTCTGCTCACAGACCTGCACTCCTGCCTCGGGGTCACCCTGCTGCATCCTGCCGACCAGGCAGGACAAGCCGCCTTCTCGTCCTGGGGTTGGCAGAACATGGGTGAGGTCGTCGGGCTGCCCGGCGCCGTCGCCCCGTGTGTGCTGACCCTGTCCGTCGAAGGGCTGGCCTTGGCACCCCGATGATTTGGCAGAGGGGCGATGAGCCGGCGGTCGCGTACCGGCCGGCTGTCTGCCTCTCCGCGATGGCTGCGCACCAGGCCGCCCGCCACGGCCGGGAGTAGCCTGACACGTACCGAGAGCTTTCGGGCGCACGACCACGGCGGCGCCGTTCCCGGCGAGTGGCAGACACGGGCGGCCGGAAGCCGCCCGGAACGGGATCGCACGATGAACGCCATCACAGAGCCCGCCGAAGGCACGGCACCAGATGAAGGCCGCTCCTACCGGATGCCTTTGCCCCGGCTGCGCCTCACGGTGGGCGTCAGCCATGGCCCGCTGGACGGCGCGTGGTGGCCGCGCTGCGACGCACTGGAACTGGAGCTGCCCGCGCTGGTCCTCCTTGGATCCGAGCGTCGGCACCGTCACCCGCGTCACCGTGGGGACCGCCACCTGGCCCGATGCCCCGCAGGAGGTGATGGCGCCCGGCCATGTGATCGAGGTGGTCCTGACCGATCTTGCCGCCGAGGTGCATGCCATCACCGTGGACTGCGGCACCGTGGGACGCTGGGAACTGCTGGTGATCCCCCCGGACGAGCCGGCCGGAGCCGCCACCCGGCTGCTGACCGCTGCCGCCGACCCCGGGAACCCACTGTCGGCTCCGCGCCTGCTGGCACTCGTCGAGAGCGGCCTCGACGGACAAGGCACATGGGAGTCGGAAGGAGGGTCCGGACTCAGGTGAGAGGCCCGATCCGGACGGACCCGGGTGACGGGGCCAGTCCCGGGGCACCTACGACCCGTCGATGGAGCGATGACACTGGCAGACCCTGCACCGTCCCAGCCCGCTAATGCGATCGACTCGGATCATGGCGGGTGAGGGGATGACGGCCGGACAGCGCGCGGACCGCTCCGAGAGCTTCGGGGAAGCTCTGCTGGGAGAGGTCCTCGATCACGCGCATGAACTGCCGCCCCATCTCATCGGGCCATTGGTCGCTGACGTGGTGGAGCGGCTCGGGGGTCGCCGGCCGCAGGTGCTGCTGCAGGACTACGGCCAACTGCTGCTCGTCCCCCTGCCCGGCGACGGCCTCACGGACGGGGAACCACAGGTGATCGACGACTCCGAGGCGGGCCGCTGCTTTCTCGACGCTCTCCCCGTCGAACTGCCCGAGGACGACGGCGTGCGAATCCTGCTGCCACTGCTGGACGGCGGCGATCAGGTCGGAGTCATGGCAGTGACGTTGGACAGCGTCGATGAACACGACCGCCGCATGCTGCGCAGGCTCGCCGGCCTGGTGGCCGACCTACTGGTGACCAAGCACGGCTACTCCGACCTCTTCTTCGGTGTCCGACGCCGCGAACCGATGAGCGTCGCCGCCGAGATCCAGTGGGCTCTGCTGCCACCGCTGGCGATGATCATGCCGCGGGTCGCCGTGGCCGGGATCCTGGAACCCGCCTATGACGTGGCGGGTGACAGCTTCGACTACGCCCTCAACGGAGACGCCCTCCACGTGGCCATGATCGACGCGATGGGACACGGCCTGGACGCGGCCACGATGGCGACCGTGGCCATCGGCGCCTACCGCCACGCCCGCCGCGCCGGCACCGGGCTGCCGGAGATCTACGCCTTCATGGACCGCGCAGTGGCGGACCAGTTCGGCCCCGAGCACTTCGTCACGGCGCAGATGCTGCAGCTGGACACCACGACGGGGCATCTTCAGTGGGTCAACGCCGGGCACCCGTCACCGATGCTCGTCCGTGATCACCGCGTCACACTCCGGCTGACCGGTCCGACGACCCTCCCTGTCGGTTTCGGGGGTCCGCAGCCGCAGACGAGCGAGATGAAGCTGGAGCCGGGGGACCGCCTCCTCTGCTTCACGGACGGACTGATCGAGGAGCACAAGACCGGGGAGGACGAGTTCGGGGAGGACCTGATGATCGACTGGGTGAACCAGTTGGAGAGAACCGGCCGCGGAATCCGGGCGGTGGCGCGGTCCCTGTCCCACACGCTCAAGCGGGCGCGGGGCGGACACACGACGGATGACGCGACGCTGCTCCTGGTGGAGTGGCGCGGCTGACCTCACTCCGGCGGCACCTGCGCGCTTCGGGTGTCGATGAGTATCTGATTCGCCTGGGTGACGTTGTCGGCCCGGCCGGCCTGGGCCATCGCGACGCGGGCGGCCTCGGGTGCAGTGTCCGGCGGAACCACCAGCAGCGAGAAGATGTCCTGGTCGCCTCGGGTGATCAGCACGGTGTCGTCGCCCAGCGGAAAGGAGTCGATGTGTACCACCCGGTCGTCGACGACGATCCGCGTCGGGAGCCCTTCCCAGGCCGTGGTGTCCAGCCCGACGTGCGTGAGGGGCCGAGATGGCCGGTGAGGGCGCTGAGCAGCGCGGGCAGCTCGGCGGCGATGTCGCGCGACCGCGGCCACCACGCACCGTCGAGGACACCTTCGCGCGACTCCGTGGTCTCCAGCCGGAGCAACGCACACCCCGGCTGCACGGCCTCGTGATCACCGCTGGGCAGATGCCGGGAAACAGGCCATGCATCGGAGCCGGTCATGAGCATCACCCGTCTTCGGGAATCGGGGCGATCACAGGACTCGCCTCGCCTTTTACACGCTACTCCTCGTGCCACGGGCGCCGACCTGCTGGGCACGGGGTCAGCTCGGTCGGGGTGAGGTGCTTCTGTCCGAGGAGCCTGAGCTGGGCATGGCGGGTGCGGTCATGTCGAGCAGAAGCAGGGCGTCGTGGTCGGGAGTTCCGGGTTCGGCGGTGTAGACGCCGATGCGCTGGCCTGGGGTGCCCTCGACGTGCAGGGACTGGGCTGTGAGGGTGAGCATGCCGACCTGGGGGTGCTGGAACGTCTTGTGGGCGGGCTTGCGTCCGGTGACTTCGTAGCGTTCCCAGAGCCCTGCGAAGTCAGGGCTTTTGAGGAGGAGTTCGCCGACGAGGTTGGTGAGGTCGGGTGCGTCGGGGGCGGTTCCGGCGATGGCGCGCAGGCGGGCGACGCAGGCGGTGATCTGCTGGTCCCAGTCGGTGAAGAGGTCGCGGGCCGCGGGGTGCAGGAAGAGGTAGCGGGCGAGGTTGCGGTGCTTGGCGGGCCAGTCGTCCAGGCCAGCGTAGAGCGCGAGGCCGCCGGGGTTCCAGGCGAGCATGTCCATGCTGCGGCTGATGACGTACGCCGAGTTCGGGCGCAGCGATTCGAGCAGCAGCTTGAGGTGCGGGCGCACGGTGCGGCCGGGAGCGGGCGGCGGTTCAGGGGCGTAGCGGGCGGCGCGGGCGGCGAGCTCGCGCAGGTGCTGGTGTTCCTGGTCGTCCATATGCAGGGCGCGGGCGAGCGCGTCGAGGACGGAGGGGCTGGGGCGGGTCTCCTTGCCGCGTTCCAGGCGTACGTAGTAGTCCATGCTAATGCCGGCAAGGGTGGCCAGTTCCTCGCGGCGCAGGCCGGGGGTGCGTCGGATGCCGGCGCCGACGGTGAGGCCGACGTGTTCGGGGCTGGTCTGGGTCCGGCGGGCGCGCAGGTAGCGGCCCAGCTCGGCTCCCTCGCTGTTCGCGCTCTCGGATGCCATGACTCCAGTCTCGCCCGTCGGCCAGCCGCTCCGCGGGTCGGTGGGGGGCCCTGTCATTACCCCCGAAGAGCCCGCCCTGCCACCCACACGCAATCCGGGCCAAGGTGAATGAGGAAGACGCCGGACCCCTCCACCGCTCGAACCACAGCAGGCACGACCTGCTGGGTCGAGCCCGGGTGGGGGGCTGCGCAACGACATGAACCGGAGAGAGCGAAATGCGGTATATCAAGCTGCGTGACCTGGAGGTTTCCCGGATCGGGCTGGGTGCGATGGGGATGTCCCACGGCTACACCGGTTCCGGCACCGACGATGCGGAGTCGATCAGGACCGTGCAGCGGGCGCTGGAGCTGGGCGTCACGCTCATCGACACCGCCGAGATCTACGGCCCCTACACCAACGAGGAGCTGCTCGGACGGGCACTGAAGGGGCGCCGGGACCAGGTGGTGCTGGCCACGAAGTTCGGTCTGGTCTCCCACGGGGGCGAGGGCGCCTGGAACCTGGACTCCAGCCCGGCCAACATCCGCGCTGCCGTCGAGGGCTCCCTGAAGCGGCTGGGCACCGACCACATCGACCTGTACTACCAGCACCGGGTCGATCCGAACACGCCGATCGAGGAGACCGCCGGCGCCGTCGCCGAGTTGATCGCCGAGGGCAAGGTGTGCGCCTTGGGTCTCTCGGAGGCCGGCCCGGACACGATCCGCCGCGCCCACACCGTCCAGCCGGTCACCGCGGTGCAGTCCGAGTACTCGCTGTGGACCCGCGGCATCGAGAAGCAGATCCTGCCCGTTCTGCGGGAGCTGAACATCGGCCTGGTGCCGTTCTCCCCGCTGGGCCGGGGTTTCCTGACGGGCACCGTCCGCTCCACCGACCAGTTCGACGCCTCCGACTTCCGGCGCGGCAACCCGCGCTTCACCGGCGAGAACTTCCAACGCAACCTCGCGATCGCCGACGAGGTGCAGGCCGTGGCCGCCGCGGTCGGCGCCACGCCCGCGCAGGTGGCGCTGGCCTGGCTGCTCGCCCAGGGTGACGACATCGCCCCGATCCCCGGCACCAAGCGGGTCAGCCGCGTCGAGGAGAACACCGCGGCCGACGCCATCACGCTGACCGACGAGCAGCTCGACAAGCTCAGCAGCCTGCCGTCCGCCGCCGGCGACACCCACACCGAAGCCCAGGCACAGATGCTCGAACGCTGACCTCACCCCTGCGCGACAGCCCACCCCCGGTTTGGAGTGACCCCCTCTTATGCGTGCAGCAGTGATGCACGGAGCCGGAGACGTCCGCGTCGAGGACCGGCCCGACCCGGAGATCGTCAAGCCGACCGACGCCGTGGTGCGCACGGTGGCCGCATGCGTGTGCGGCAGCGACCTGTGGCCCTACCAGTCGATGCCCGCCACCGACACCGGCCGCCCCATGGGACATGAGTTCCTCGGCGTCGTCGAGGAGACCGGCGCGGACGTGACCAGCCTGAAGGCGGGCGATCTGGTCGTCGCCCCGTTCACGTACAGCGACAACACCTGCGACTACTGCGCCAAGGGCCTGCACATCTCGTGCCGCAACGGTGGCCGGTACGGCTTCGACGGCGTCGACGGCGGGCAGGGCGAAGCCGTCCGAGTTCCGCATGCGGACGGCACCCTGGTGAAGCTGCCGATGGCCGCCGACTCCGCGCTGCTGCCGTCCCTGCTGGCGCCGTCGGACGTGATGACCACCGGCCACCACGGCGCGGTCACCGCCGGCGTCGGCCGTGGGGATGCGGTGCTGGTCGTCGGGGACGGCGCGGTCGGCCTGTGCGCGGTGATCGCCGCCAGGCGGCTGGGCGCCGAGCGGATCGTGCTCGCGGGCCGGCACGAGGCGCGCACCGGCCTGGGCCGGGAGTTCGGCGCCACCGACGTCGTCGCCGAGCGAGGCCAGGAGGGCATCGCCCGCATCCGTGAGCTGACCGGCGGTGTGGACAAGGTGATCGAGGCCGTCGGCACCCGCCAGGCCCTGGTCACCGCCTTGGGCGCGGTCCTGGACGGCGGCACCATCAGCCGCCTGGGCGGCCCGCAGTACGAGCAGGGGCCGATCGGCCCGGCCGAGTTCATGCGGAACATTGCCCTGACCGGCGGAGCCAGCCCGGCCCGTGCCTACATCGAGCAGTTGCTGCCCGACGTCCTCGACGGCGCGATCGCCCCCGGTCGCGTCTTCGACCGGACCTTCGCCCTCGACCGGACCCCGGACGCCTACCAGGCCATGGCCGACCGCCAGGTCCTCAAGGCACTCATCCGCCCCTGACTCCCCCTCCCACCCGCACAGCAAAGGACTTCCGCTCATGCAGTACGTGACCTTGAACAACGGCATCGAGATGCCGCTTCTCGGCTTCGGCGTCTACCAGATCCCCGCCGAGGACACCGAGCGCGCCGTCTCCGACGCGTTGGCCGCCGGGTACCGTCTGCTGGACACCGCCGCCGCGTACGGCAACGAAGAGGCCGTCGGTCGCGCCATCCAGTCCAGCGGCATCGCCCGCGAGGACCTGTTCGTCACCACCAAGCTGTGGGTGCAGGACGCCCCCGCCGAGGAGAACACCAAGCGGGCCTTCGAGACGTCGCTGCACAAGCTGCGCCTGGATTACCTCGACCTGTACCTGATGCACCAGCCCTTCGGCGACATCTACGGCCAGTGGCGCGCCATGGAAGCCCTCAACCGCGAGGGCCGCACCAGGGCGATCGGGGTCGCCAACTTCTACCCCGACCGGCTGATCGACCTGATCGTCAACAACGAGATCACCCCGCAGGTCAACCAGATCGAGACCCACCCCTTCTTCCAGCGCACCGACTACCAGGCCCTGATGCGCGAGCACGGGGTGCAGATCCAGTCCTGGGGCGGCTTCGCCGAGGGCAAGAACGACCTGTTCACCAACCCGCTGCTGGCCGAGATCGGCAAGGAGTACGGCAAGTCGGTCGCCCAGGTCGTGCTGCGCTGGCTCACCCAGCGCGGCGTCATCGCCATCCCCAAGTCCGTGCGCGCCGAGCGCATGGCCGAGAACATCGACGCCTTCGACTTCGAGCTCACCGACGACCAGATGGCGCAGATCGCCACCTTGGACACTGGCAGCTCACTGTTCTTCGACCACCACGACCCCGAGATCGTCACCTGGCTCACCAAGCGCCGCCTCGACGCCTGAACCGGACAGACCCCGAACAGCGCCAGCCCGCACAGGGCAGCAGAACTGGGAGTCATATGGGAGCCAACCCGCTCCCCAAGCCCCTTCGAGACCATCCGAGACCACCGCACCCCAACGCCCTGACCAGGCAAAACAGCAAACCGCCCGGTGGCGATCATGACCGAACCTCATTCGGGACGAAGAGGTCGTGGGTTCAAATCCCGCCACCCCGACAGCCGTAGCACCGAGTCAGGACATCGAGCGCCTGCACCGGGGACCGAGGATGCATGGCCAACCGCGCCTCCAACGACTCCTCCCACTGCTCGGTCAATTCGCCCATGAGCCGATTCCTCATCCGCATGGTGATGTGCGAGTAAGGCCCGCCCCGCCCGGGAGAGGAGGGAACGGTTACAGGCCCACGTCCCTGCTGCGGATGTCCTCCAGCGACTCACGGCGGATCAGCAGGCGGGCCGCGCCGTCGCGTACCGCGGCCAGCGGTGGGCGGCCCACCAGGTTGTAGCCGGAGGCCATCGAGAGGTGATAGGCGCCCGCCACCGGGACGGCGAGCAGGTCACCGGGGCGTACGTCGGCCGGCAGGTCCGCCTCCGTGGCCAGGACGTCGCCCGCCTCGCAGTGCCGGCCCACCACGGTCACCGGGGTCCGGGCCGCGGTGCCGGGGCGGCCCACCAGCCTCGGTGCGTAGCGGACGCCGTACAGCGCCGGGCGGGGGTTGTCGCTCATGCCGCCGTCGACCGCCACGAAGACCCTGTCGCCCGTGTGCTTGACGGACAGGACGCGGTAGAGCGCCACCCCCGCCGGTCCCGCGATCGCCCTGCCCGGTTCGATGATCAGGCGGGGGACGGGGAGCTGGGCCGTGGTGCAGGCGTCGGTGAGTTCGGTGCGGACCTTGCGGGCCAGCGCCGTCAGGTCCAGGGCCTCCTCGCCGGGACGGTAGGCGATGCCGTGGCCGCCGCCGAGGTCGAGTTCGGGCAGGACCAGGCCGTGCTGCTCGTAGAGGCGGCTCATCAGGCCGACCATGCGGCGCACCGCGACGAGGTACGGCTTGACGCTGGTGATCTGTGAGCCCAAGTGGCAGTGCAGGCCGGTGAGTTCGAGCTGCGGCTGGTCGAGGATGCGGGTGATGGCGTGCTGGGCGTAGCCGTCGGCGATGGACAGGCCGAACTTCTGGTCCCCGGTGCCGGTGCGGATCTTCTCGTGGCCGCCCGCGCTGATGCCGGGGACGACCCGGACCATCACCTTCTGGTGGCCGTCGGGGCCGACGGCGGCGGCCAGCCGGGCGATCTCGGAGGGGCTGTCGATGACGATGCGTCCGACGCCCAGACGCAGGGCGGTGTCCAGGTCGCGGGGGGACTTGGCGTTGCCGTGCAGCACGATCCGCTCGGGCGGGAAGCCGGTGGTGACGGCGAGTTCGAGTTCGCCGGCCGAGCAGACGTCGAGGCCGAGGCCCTCCTCGTCCATCCAGTGGGCCATGGCCCGGCACAGGAACGCCTTGGCCGCGTAGAGGACTTCGGCGTCGGGGAAGGCGTGCCGGTAGGTACGGCAGCGGTCGCGGACCTCCGCCTCGTCGAGGACGTAGACGGGGGTGCCGAAGCGGTCGGCGATCTCGGCGAGGGGGACGCCGCCCACGGCGAGGTCGCCGTCGGGGGACTGGGTGGTGGAGGCGGGCCACACCGACAACTCGGCGGAGGCGGCAGTGGTGGTGGGTTCGTGAACCGTGGTCATCGTGGCTGCCCCTCTCAGGCTGCGTACGCGGGTGCCGGTGCGGGCGTCGGCCTGGTGGCCGGGGCGGTGAACTGCGGGTCCACGGTGAGCGTGGTGACGCCGAGCGGGGCGGTCAGCGCGTGCAGCGCGGGCGCGGCGAGGCGGATCCACGGCTGGCCGGGGCCGAGCGTCACGGTCAGCCGGCGTACGGAGGTGAAGCCGACCGCGGTGCGGTCGCCGAGGGGGGTGCGGAAGAGGCGGGCCGCACACCCGAAGGGGCCCGGCCGGACCGGGACGTACAGGGGTCCGGCCGGGAACGGATCGGAGGGTTCGGGGTCGTCGCCGTACAGAAGTCCTGCCATGGGGTGCCTCCCGAAGGGCAGCGAGCGAGTGAGCCGGAAGGCCCCGGACGCGGGGAGGCGGACCGGGGCTCGCCGTCGACGTTATGCCCGCTGTCCCTGGGGTTCTGGCGGGCCCTGACGGGACGCTGACGGCGATCCCCGTGACCTTGACGGGATGCTGACGCGCCTGGTCGCAGGGGGTGGGACCGGCCGTCAGAAGCGCGCCAAGAACGGGCGTACGGGCTGTTCGAGGGCCCGGTGAGGAGGTGTGATGGGAGGGATTTCCCCAGGAGGAGCAGATGTCCGAGTACCGGCCGCCTTCGGCCGCCCGGGTCGTGGTGGGAGTGAGCGGCACGCTGGGCGGTTCGACCGCGCTGGCGCGGGCCGCTGTCGAGGCCGGGCGCCGGGGAGCCGAGCTGTGGCCGGTGCTGGCGTGGGAGCCGCCGGAGGGGGACCTCGTCGGCCGTAGGTTCCCGGCCACGACGGCCCTGGTCCCGGAGTGGGAGCGGCTGGCGCGCGAGCGGCTCGTCGCGGCGCTGCGCGAGGTGTTCGGCGGCGTGGGCACCGGGCTGCCCGGACAGGCGCTCGTCGTGCGGGGCGCCCCCGGACCGGCGCTGGTGCGCCTCGCCGACCGGGAGGACGACATCCTCGTGGTCGGCGCCGGACAGCGCGGCCGGCTGCACCGGGCCCTGTGGCCGTCGGTCAGCCGCTACTGTCTCGCCCACGCCCTGTGCCCGGTCCTCGCGGTACCGCCGTCGCCGCTGGAGGCGGAGCTGGCGGCGGTGCACCGCCGTAACGCCCTGCGGCTGCGGCTGGACACCGGGCGGCTGGAGCGGGAGTTCGCGACCGTGCCGCCGGAGGGGTCGTGAGGGGGCGGGGGCCGGGCGGGGGGTAGGTCGCTGCCCGCTGCTGCGGCAGGACCGCCCGCAGCTCCCGCGGCTACGGCGTCACCGCACCGACGAGCCCTCCGGGCCGTTCGCGATCCGGTGCCGTCGGTACGGCGAGGACCATCGTCAGCCCGCCGCCGGGTGTGTCCTCGGCGTGCAGCGTGCCGCCGACCGCCTCCGCGAAGCCCCGTGCGACGGCCAGGCCGAGGCCCACGCCGACACCGCGCGGTGCGTCGCCGTAGCGCTGGAACGGTTCGAAGATGCGGTCCTTCGCCTCGTCCGGGACGCCCGGGCCGCGGTCCACGACGCGCAGCTCGACCCGGTCGGCGAGGGCGCTCGCGGAGACCAGGACCTGCTCCCCCTGCGGGCTGTACTTGACGGCGTTCTCCACGACGTTGGCGACGGCCCGCTCCAGCAGTCCCCGGTCGATGTGCACCATGGGCAGGGTCTCGGGGATGTCCAGTTCCACGCTGTCCTCGGGCACCCCGCCGAGCGCCATCGGCACGACCTCGTCGAGGTCGGTCTCGCGGATGATCGGGGTGACGGTGCCGGTCTGCAGGCGGGACATGTCCAGCAGGTTGCCGACGAGGTGGTCGAGCCGGTCGGCGCCCTCCTCGATGGCCGCGAGGAGTTCCGCCTGGTCCTGTTCGCTCCACTCGACGTCGTCGGAGCGCAGCGAGGTGACGGCGGCCTTGATGCCGGCGAGCGGGGTGCGCAGGTCGTGGCTGACGGCGGCGAGCAGCGCGGTCCTTATGCGGTTGCCCTCGGCCAGTTCCTTGGCCCGGCCGGCCTCGTGCCGCAGGCGCTGTCGGTCCAGGACGACGGCGGCCTGCGCGGCGAACGCGGCCAGCACCCGGCGGTCGGCGGCGGGCAGCACGCGGCCGCTGAGCGACAGCGCCATGTGGTCGCCGACGGGGACGTCCACGTCGGCGTCCTCCGGGATCTCGGCGGGCCGGGGGCCGACACTGCCGGCGCAGGTCCAGGGGGCCGTCTCGTCCGTCCGCTCCAGCAGCGCGGCCGACTCCATGCCGAAGGTCTCGCGCACCCGCTCCAGCAGCTCCTCCAGGCTGGTCTCGCCGCGCAGGACGTTGCCGGAGAGGAAGGAGAGGATCTCCGACTCGGCGCGCAGCCGGGCCGCCTGGTGGGTGCGCCGGGCCGCGAGGTCCACGACCGAGGCCACGGACACGGCGACCCCGACGAAGATCGCTATGGCGACGATGTTCTTCGGGTCGGCGATCGTCAGCGTGTGGATGGGCGGGGTGAAGTACCAGTTGAGCAGGAGGGAGCCGACCATCGCCGAGGCCAGGGCGGGGAAGAGTCCGCCCAGGAGGGCCGCCGCCACCGTCAGGGTGAGGAACAGCAGCATGTCGTTGGCGAGGCCGACGTCCGGGGTGGTGCTGGTCAGCAGCCCGGTCAGCGACGCCGGACCCAGCACGCCGACGAGCCAGCCCCAGATGACCCGGGAGCGGCCGAGGCGTGCTCCGCGCGCGACCGGCAGTCCGCGGCCCTTGCCCGCCTCGTCGTGGGTGATGAGGTGGACGTCGAGGTCGGGGCCGGACTCGCGGGCCACCGTGGCGCCGACGCCGGGCCCGTAGACGTACTGCCAGCTCCTGCGGCGGGAGACGCCGAGGACGATCTGGGTGGCGTTGACGCCCCGGGAGAAGTCGAGGAGCGCGGCCGGTATGTCGTCGCCGACGACGTGGTGGAAGGTGCCGCCGAGGTCCTCGACCAGGGTGCGCTGGTCGGCCAGTTCCTTCGGCGAGGCGGCGGTCAGGCCGTCGCTGCGGGAGATGTAGACCGCCAGTACCTCGCCGCCGGCGCCCTTCTCGGCCAGGCGGGACGCACGCCTTATCAGGGTGCGTCCCTCGGGGCCGCCGGTCAGGCCCACCACGATCCGCTCGCGCGAACCCCAGATGGTCGACACCCGGTGCTCACGGCGGTACTCGTTCAGGTACTCGTCGACCCGGTCGGCTACCCACAGCAGCGCCAACTCCCGTAGTGCGGTGAGGTTTCCGGGGCGGAAGTAGTTGGCGAGGGCCGCGTCGACCTTGTCCGGCTTGTAGATGTTGCCGTGCGCCATCCGGCGACGCAGCGCCTGCGGGGACATGTCGACCAGCTCGATCTGGTCGGCGCGCCGTACGACCTCGTCGGGGACGGTCTCCTGCTGCCGTACGCCGGTGATCGACTCGACCACGTCGCCCAGCGACTCCAGGTGCTGGATGTTGACGGTCGAGATCACGTCGATCCCGGCGGCGAGCAGTTCCTCTACGTCCTGCCAGCGCTTGGCGTTGCGCGAGCCGGGGATGTTGGTGTGCGGCAGCTCGTCCACCAGCACCACCTGGGGGCGGCGGGCGAGGACGGCGTCCACGTCCATCTCGGTGAAGACGCCGCCCCGGTACTCGATCTCCCTGCGCGGGATCTGTTCCAGGCCGTGCAGCATCACCTCGGTGCGCGGCCGGTGGTGGTGTTCCACGAAGGCGACCGCGCAGTCGGTGCCCCGCTCGATACGCCGGTGTGCCTCCGCCAGCATCGCGTACGTCTTGCCGACGCCGGGTGCCGCGCCCAGGTAGATCCGGAGCTTGCCGCGTGCCATGTCGTTCCTCGGAGGTCATTCCTCGAAGCGGTAACCCATGCCGGGTTCGGTGATCAGATAGCGGGGGTGCGAGGGGTCCGTCTCGAGCTTGCGGCGCAACTGGGCCATGTAGACCCGCAGATAGTTGGTCTTGTTGCTCTGCGAGACCCCCCAGACCTCCTGGAGGAGGTGTTTCTGGGTGATGAGCCGGCCGGGGTTGGTCACCAGGATCTCCAGCAGATGCCATTCGGTCGGCGTCAGCCGGACGTCCCGGCCGCCGCGTACGACCTTCTTGGCGAGCAGGTCGATGCTGAAGTGCGGTGTCTCGACCACGGTCATCTCGGGGACGAGCGGGGTGTCCTCGGTGCGGCGGACGGCGGCCCGCAGCCGCGCGAGCAGCTCGTCCATGCTGAAGGGCTTGGTGACGTAGTCGTCCGCGCCGGCGTCGAGCGCGCCCACCTTCTCGTCGGAGGCCTGCCGGGCGGACAGCACCATGATCGGCACCCGGGTCCAGCCGCGCAGCGCCTTGATGACGTCGACGCCGTCCATGTCGGGCAGGCCGAGGTCCAGCAGCACCACGTCGGGCTGACGCGCGGCGGCGAGCCGGAGGGCGGTGGCCCCGTCCGGGGCCGCGTCCACGCCGTAGTGGCGTGCCTGCAAGTTGATGACGAGGGCCCGAACGAGCTGCGGGTCGTCCTCCACGACGAGCACCCGGGTCATGGGTGTGTGCCTCTCCTGTCATGCTTGCGGGAGTCGGCACCCCGAGGTGCCAACTCCCGTCGCGAAGCGCGTAAGCCCGTCACTGCTTGGCCGTGAGGTCCTTGAGCGCGATGTTGAGTTCGAGGACGTTGACGCGGGGCTCCCCCATGAAGCCGAGGGTGCGGCCGCTCGTGTGGTCCTTGACCAGCTTCTCGACCTGGGCGACCGAGAGTCCGTTCTTCGCGGCGATCCGGTGCGCCTGGAGGTCCGCGTAGGCCGGCGAGATGTTCGGGTCGAGACCGGAGCCGGAGGAGGTGACGGCGTCGGCGGGCACGTCCGAGGGCTTGACCGCGTAGCCGGGCACCGAGTTGTCCTTCACCACGGCGGCCTTGGCGTCGTCGACCTGCTTGATCAGCACCTTGCTGTCCGCGGACAGGTTGGTGGCGCCCGACAGGATCAGCTTGTACCGCGTGTTGACGCTGTTCGCGCCGAGCCCGTTGGCCGGGCGGCCCTGGAACCACTTCAGGTCCGGGTCCGGGGTCTGCTGGCCCTTCTCCAGCGGCAGGTTGTACTGCTGCCCGATCAGGGACGAGCCGACGACCTTGCCGTCCGCCTTGATCTCCGAGCCGTTCGCCTTGCCGTGGAAGGCCGCCTGGGCGATGCCGGTCACCACCAGCGGGTAGACGACGCCGGTGACCAGGGTCAGCACGAGCAGTGCCCGCAGACCCGCGCCCAGCAACCGGGTCGTGTTCACAAAGGAGTTGTTCATGGCTATCGGCCGATTCCGGGGATGAGGGAGATGAGCAGGTCGATGATCTTGATGCCGATGAAGGGCGCGATCAGGCCGCCGAGTCCGTAGATCCCGAGGTTGCGGCGGAGCATCTTGTCCGCGCTCATCGGCCGGTAGCGCACGCCCTTCAGGGACAGCGGCACCAGCGCGATGATGATCAGCGCGTTGAAGATGACGGCCGACAGGATCGCGGAGTTGGGCGAGGACAGGTGCATGATGTTGAGCTTGTCCAGGCCCGGGTAGACCGCCGCGAACAGCGCCGGGATGATCGCGAAGTACTTCGCGACGTCGTTGGCGATGGAGAACGTCGTGAGCGCGCCCCGGGTGATCAGCAGCTGCTTGCCGATCTCGACGATCTCGATGAGCTTGGTCGGGTTGGAGTCGAGGTCGACCATGTTGCCGGCCTCCTTGGCGGCCGACGTACCCGTGTTCATCGCCACGCCGACGTCCGCCTGCGCGAGCGCGGGCGCGTCGTTCGTGCCGTCACCGGTCATCGCGACCAGCTTGCCGCCGGCCTGCTCCCGCTTGATGAGGGCCATCTTGTCCTCGGGGGTGGCCTCGGCGAGGAAGTCGTCGACGCCGGCCTCCTCCGCGATGGCCTTGGCGGTCAGCGGGTTGTCACCCGTGATCATGACCGTCTTGATGCCCATGCGGCGCAGTTCCTCGAACCGCTCCCGCATGCCCTCCTTGACGACGTCCTTCAGGTAGATGACGCCCAGGATGCGGGCGCCGTCGGCGTCCTCGACCGCGACCAGCAGCGGGGTGCCGCCGGCCTGCGAGATCCGGTCGGTCAGCGCCTGGGCGTCCTCGGCGACGGTGCCGCCCTGTTCCTGCACCCAGGCGATCACCGAGGCGGTGGCGCCCTTGCGGATCTTCCTGCCGTCCACGTCCACGCCCGACATCCGGGTCTGGGCGGTGAACTCGATCCACTCCGCGTGCGCCAGCTCGCCCTGGTGGCGCTCACGCAGCCCGTACTTCTCCTTCGCCAGGACGACGATCGAGCGGCCCTCGGGCGTCTCGTCGGCCAGCGAGGACAGCTGGGCCGCGTCCGCGACCTCGGCCTCGGTGGTGCCCCTGACCGGTGCGAACTCGGCGGCCTGCCGGTTGCCGAGGGTGATGGTGCCGGTCTTGTCGAGCAGCAGCGTGGAGACGTCACCGGCGGCCTCGACCGCGCGGCCGGACATGGCCAGGACGTTGCGCTGGACCAGACGGTCCATGCCCGCGATGCCGATCGCGGAGAGCAGGGCGCCGATGGTGGTCGGGATGAGGCAGACCAGCAGGGCGACCAGCACGATCATGGTCAGGTGCGTGCCGGCGTAGGTGGCGAACGGCGGCAGCGTGGCGCAGGCCAGCAGGAAGACGATGGTCAGCGAGGCGAGCAGGATGTTCAGCGCGATCTCGTTGGGCGTCTTCTGCCGGGCCGCGCCCTCGACCAGGTTGATCATCCGGTCGATGAAGGTCTCGCCGGGCTTCGTCGTGATCTTGATGACGATCCGGTCGGACAGCACCTTCGTACCGCCCGTGACGGCCGAGCGGTCGCCGCCGGACTCGCGGATGACCGGGGCGGACTCACCGGTGATGGCCGACTCGTCGACCGAGGCGACGCCCTCGACGACGTCGCCGTCACCGGGGATGATGTCGCCCGCCTCGCAGACCACCAGGTCACCGATGGTCAGCGCGGTGCCGGGGACCTGTTCCTCGGACGTGCCGTCGGCCAGCAGCCGGCGGGCGACGGTGTCGGTCTTGGCCTTGCGCAGGGTGTCGGCCTGCGCCTTGCCGCGGCCCTCGGCGACGGCCTCCGCCAGGTTGGCGAAGATCACCGTCAGCCACAGCCAGACGCTGATCGTCCAGCCGAACCAGTCGCCCGGGTGCTGGAAGGAGAAGGCGGTGGTCAGGATCGAGCCGACCCACACCACGAACATCACGGGAGACTTGACCATCACCCGCGGGTCGAGCTTGCGGAACGCGTCCGGCAGCGACTTGACCAGTGCCTTGGGGTCGAAGAGGCCCGCTCCGACACGGCCCTCGGCGGGCTTGTGCCCGGTGGGGACGTCGCTGTGCGGCGCCCGGGTGGGAGTGGCTGTGGACATCGCGTCCTCTTGCTTGTCAGTGCGAGTGGTCATGACGCCAGCCCCTCGGCCAGCGGACCCAGCGCGAGGGCCGGGAAGTAGGTCAGACCGGTGATGATCAGGATCGCGCCCACCAGCAGGCCGGTGAACAGCGGCTTCTCGGTGCGCAGGGTGCCCGCGGTGACCGGGACCGGCTTCTGCTCGGCGAGCGAGCCGGCCAGCGCTAGGACGAAGATCATGGGCAGGAAGCGGCCGAGCAGCATCGCGAGCCCGGTCATGGTGTTGAACCAGTCGGTGTTCGCGTTCAGGCCGGCGAAGGCCGAACCGTTGTTGTTCGACGCCGACGTGAACGCGTACAGCACCTCGGAGAAGCCGTGCGCGCCGGAGTTGAGCATCGAGTGCGGCGGGGTCGGCAGGGCCATCGAGGCCGCCGTGAACACCAGCACCAGGGCGGGGGTGATGAGGATGTAGCAGGCGGCGAGCTTCATCTCGCGGCCGCCGATCTTCTTGCCCAGGTACTCGGGGGTGCGGCCGACCATCAGGCCGGCGATGAACACCGCGATCACGGCCATGATCAGGATGCCGTACAGACCGGAGCCGGTGCCGCCGGGCGCGATCTCGCCCAGCATCATGCTGAGCATGGTGATGCCGCCGCCGAGTCCGGTGAAGGAGGAGTGGAAGGAGTCCACCGCACCGGTCGAGGTGAGTGTGGTCGCCACCGCGAAGATCGACGAGCCGCCGACGCCGAAGCGGACCTCCTTGCCCTCCATCGCCCCGCCGGCCGCCTGGAGCGCCGGGCCGTGGTGGGCGAACTCGCTCCACATCATCAGGGCGGTGAAGCCCAGCCAGATCGTGAACATCGTCGCGAGGATCGCGTAACCCTGCTTCACCGAGCCGACCATCACGCCGAAGGTGCGGGTCAGCGAGAACGGGATCACCAGGATCAGGAAGACCTCGAAGAGGTTGGTGAAGGGCGTCGGGTTCTCGAAGGGGTGGGCACTGTTGGCGTTGAAGTAGCCGCCACCGTTGGTGCCCAGCTCCTTGATGGCCTCCTGGGAGGCGACCGCGCCGCCGTTCCACTGCTGCGAGCCGCCCATGAACTGGCCGACCTCGTGGATGCCGGAGAAGTTCTGGATGGCGCCGCAGGCGACCAGGATCACCGCGGCGACCGCGGCACCCGGCAGCAGGATGCGCAGCGTGCCGCGCACCAGGTCGGTCCAGAAGTTGCCCAGCTCACCGGTGCGCGAGCGGACGAACCCGCGCACGAGGGCGACGGCGACGGCCATGCCGACGGCGGCGGAGAGGAAGTTCTGCACGGCCAGACCGGCGGTCTGTACGACGTGACCCATGGTCTGCTCGCCGTAGTACGACTGCCAGTTGGTGTTCGTCACGAACGACACGGCCGTGTTGAACGACTGCGCCGGGTTGACCGAGGAGAAGTGCAGCGAGCCGGGCAGGACGCCCTGGAGCCGCTGGAGCAGGTAGAGGAAGAGGACGCTGACGGCCGAGAAGGCGAGGACGCCGCGCAGATACGCGGGCCAGGTCATCTCGGTGTCGGGGTTGGCACCGATGCCCTTGTAGATCCACTTCTCGACGCGCAGATGCTGCTTCGAGGAGTAGACCTTGGCCATGTAGTTGCCGACGGGGACGTAGACGAGCGCCAGTGCGCCTATGAGGGCGAGCAGTTGGAGCACGCCGGCGAGTACGGGACCCATTCGTGTCTCAGAACCTCTCCGGGAAGATCAGGGCGAGGACGAGATAGCCCAGCAGGGCGACGGCCACGACGAGGCCGACGATGTTCTCGGCGGTCACAGCTTCGTCACCCCCTTGGCGACGAGGGCCACCAGCGCGAAACCCGCGAGCACGGTGACGACGAAGGCCAGATCGGCCATCGCGAACTCCTGGAGTGAGGTTCGGTTGAAACGGACGTGTACGAGGAAAGCGTCTCCTTGGCCGGATCCGGTCGCTCGTTGACGGCCCTCTTACGGCCGCCACCGCTCCTTTGACGGGACTCTTACGGCCGCTGCCCCGTACTGACCAGTAATCCTTGGTGACCGTCGGTGACCCGGCTCAGTGCAGCCGGAAGCGCAGCCGGCAGATCACCGCGTCCGTCTCCCTGCGCACGGCGTGCGCCACGACCGCGCCCCGCTGGTTCTGCAGCAGCCGCTGCCACAGGCGCTCCGGCTCGGCCTCCGGGATCAGCACGGTCACCTGGGTGCCCGGCTCGGCGGCGGCCACCTCACGGACGTAGGCGGCTATGGGCCTGCCCAGGGTGCGCCGTGCGCACGCCAGCCGCACCAGCTCCACCCCGGGGTCCCACTGGGCCCAGGCGCGCTCCAGGACGTGCAGCTGGGCCCGGTCCTCGGGGTCCGGGTAGCACACCGTCACCGCGCGGACCTCGTCGCCGAGGGAGGCGGCCGCGGTCAGCGCCTCCGAGGTCAGCCGGGACAGCGAGGACACCGGCACGATCACCAGCGAGCGGTCGCGGTGCGGGGCCTCGGGGATCCGGCCGAGGCCGAGCCGCTCGCCGATCCGGCCGTAGGCGCGGTGCACGGCTTCGAAGGCGGCCACCAGCAGCGGCAGGGCGATCACGATCAGCCAGGCGCCCTCCTCGAACTTGCTCGCCGTGACGACGACGGTCGCGACGCCGGTGAGGACCGCGCCGAAGCCGTTGAGCAGCGCCTTTCCGCGCCAGTTCGTCCCCCGCTCCAGCAGCCAGTGCCGGACCATGCCCACCTGGGCGATCGTGAAGCCGACGAAGACGCCGATCGCGAACATCGGCACCAGGGTGTTGGTGTCACCGCCGGAGAAGACCAGCAGCGCGGCCGAGACGACGGCGAGCGCGAGGACACCGTGCCGGTGCACCTGGCGGTCGGCCTTCAGGGCGAACACGTGCGGCGCGTAGTTGTCGCGGGCGAGCAGTTTCAGCAGCACCGGCAGGCCGCCGAAGGAGGTGTTCGCGGACAGGGCCAGCAGGATCATCGTCGCGAACTGGATGACGTAGAAGGCCCAGTCGTGGCCGAACGAGGCGTCCGCGAGCTGGGCCAGGACGGTGACGCCCCCGACCGGCTGGAGGTGGAAGCGGCCGATCAGCACCGACAGGCCGATCAGCATCAGACCGAGGACGGCACCGAGGGCGACCTCGGCGCTCTGGGCCCGCCGGACCCGCGGCACCCGGAAGGAGGGGACGGCGTTGGCGATGGCCTCCACGCCGGTCAGCGCGGCACAGCCGGAGGCGAATGCCTTGAGCAGCAGCAGCGCGCCCACGGACGAGGCGTTGTCCGCGAGGACCGAGGCGTGCCCGGCGGCCGTCGCCGTGCTCACCGGGTGGGAGCGGAACAGGCCGACGACGATGAGGACGAAGATCGAGCCGACGAAGACGACCGTCGGCACGATGAACGCCTTCGCGGACTCCACGATGCCGCGCAGGTTGACGCCCGTGATCAGGGCGAGCACCGCCAGGCACAGCCACAGCCGGTCGGCGTAGAGGGAGGGGAAGGCGGAGGTCAGCGCGGCCACGCCGGCGGTGACGGCGACGGCGACGTTGAGGACGTAGTCGAGCACCAGCGAGGCGGCGGCCACCAGGCTCGTCCGCGCGCCCAGATGGGTCTTCGCCACCGCGTACGACCCGCCGCCGTCCGGGAAGGCCGCGATGACCTGCCGGTAGGAGGCCACGAGCACCGCCAGCAGGGCGGCGATCGCCAGCGTCACCGGCATGGTGAAGCCCAGTCCGTGCGCGCCCGCGGCGGCGAGGACGAGGACGATCGCCTCGGGGCCGTACGCCACTGACGCCATCGCGTCCAGTGACAGGGCGGCGAGCCCCGTGACGGCGGTCAGCCGATGCCGCTCACCGGTATCAGGCGGCTCCTCGCCGGCGGGTACGGCATCCGGCTGCTCGGTGGTCTGGACGGACATGGGCGCGTGCTCCTTCTTCCTCCGCCGCGCACGAGGGCTGACTCGGGGCTGAAGCGTGCGCGGGCGCACCCAGGTTCTGTCCGTTTCCCACCGCATCCGACAGTTCCTTGCGACATCTTTGTGCCCAAGGGACCGACCTTGACGTGATCTTGACGGGTGTTCGCGTCAGAGCCGTGTCAAGGCGCGCGCATCCCCTTTCGCAGGTCAGTACCGTCGACGGCATGGGACGACGCCCCGAGGACGCGGGTGGGACGGCGAACGACCAGGACTGGGCGCGGGAGTTGTGGAGCGCCGTCCGCTGCGCCGGTGTCCTGCTCGCCCTGCTGCTCCTGGTCGACTGGGGCTCCGGCCGCAGCGCCCCGTGGCGTACCGCGCTGTGGTGCGCGCTCGCCGTGCTGCTGTTCGCCGTGCTGTGTCCCGCCCGGGTGTCCGCCGGCCGCGACTGGCTGGCCTCGCGCCGGCTGGGGCGCGAACACCGGGTGCGGACGGACCTGCTGGTGTCGGTCCGCTGCCTGGACGGCGTCTCCCACCGGCTGCTGCTGCGCGACGCCCTCGGCAACCGCGTCGAGATCGACCCCGAGGTCCTGGTGCGCAACCCGCAGTTGTGGTTCCGCCTCGACGAGGGCGCGCGGCAGGCGAGGGCCGACGGCCTGCTGCTGTGCGGACAGACGGCACTGGGCCGGCTGGCGTCCCGGATGGACCGGGAGACGGCTCGGGCCGTGTTCCGGGCGTCGGGGCTGGACTAGGCCCTGTGCTGTGGACACGGCTCCGTGGACAATGCGCAGGTGACAGAACCGACAGACCGGCTCCGGCGGTGGTCCGGAGCACGCGGCTCCGCCGTCTTCCTGGCGGGTGGCGCCCTCGGCATGCTCGCGTACACGACGCTCACGCACCGGCCGGGCGCGGTGCCGTGGGGCGGACTGCTCTTCGGCGCGGTGGTGTGCGCGGTGCTGGGCGTGCTGCTCCCGCGGCGGCGCCGGCACTGAACCCGCCCACCGCGGTCGAGGTGCCGCCCCTCACCTGCGCACCGGCCCCGCCGTGTCCAGCGCCGCCCCCGTCTGGTCGGCCAGGGTCACCGCGACCAGACGGGACGGGAGCGGGGGGACCGGGCCCGGGCCGGGGGTGAGCATGAAGCGGCCCAGGTAGTGGCCGTTGCCGTAGGCGCGCAGTTCGATCTCGCCCTCCGGCCAGCCGGCGGTGTCCAGGTCCCACGTCCGCTTGCCCACGGTCACGCTGCCGTCGGCACGCAGGCGGGGCGGCCGGCCGAGCAGGGTGCCGTACTCGAAGCGGCAGGCGCGCAGGCCGAGGAGGTCCGTCAGCTCGCCGCGGACATGGTCGACCACGACCTCCGCCGAACCCGCCTTCTTCGCCAGGTCGGCCGTGCGGTGGATGCGAGACAGATGGGCCTCGTCCGTGACCGTGACGACCTCCAACCACCGTGCCCTGGCAGCGAGTTGAGAGACCGTCACGCCGACCGTCAGCAACAGCACGGCCGTCACCACATCACCCGACGCTGTGATGTCGAAGGTCTCGTACGGCCGGGTCAGGAAGAAGTCGAACCAGGCCGCCGCCGACAGGGCCGCGACCACCCCCGCCGTACGGCTGCCGAGCGCCGACACGGCGACGACGACCACGACGAGGACGAGGGCGGCGTTCGCGTGCGACAGGTTCGTACGGAACGGGGCGAGGGCCAGGGACACCAGGAGCGGTGCAGCCAGGCCGGCCGTCAGGGCCCAGCGGTCCCGTGGCGCCCAGGCCGACGGCGCCTTCACGTGCGGCCTCCGTGCGCCGATCACAGCACTCATCACGCGCCTCCTACGCTCTGTGCACGCTCTCTTCGGTCGGTTCGGCACCCACCGGCAGTGCCGCGAACGGCAGCGAGACGACCATGGTGAGGCCGCCGCCGGGGGTGTCCTCGGGGCTGAGGGTGCCGCTCATCGCCTCGGTCAGACCCCGGGCGAGGGCGAGGCCGAGGCCGAGGCCGGTGGTGTTGTCGGTGTCGCCGAGCCGCTGGAAGGGTTCGAAGAGGCGGTCGCGGCCGTCGGCGGGCAGGCCCGGCCCCCGGTCCACGACGCGCAGCTCCACCCTCCCCGCCAGGGCACTCGCCGTGACCAGCACCTTCCTGCCGGGCGGGGTGTGCCGGGCGGCGTTGCCGACGAGGTTGGCGATCACCCGCTCCAGCAGCGGCGGATCGGCCAGCACCGCCGGGATGTCCTCCAGGTCCGCCACCTCGACGTCCGGCACGTCCGCCAGCGCCAACGGCAGCACCTCCTCCAGGGAGGTGGCCCGCAGATTGAGGGTGAGGGCGCCGGCCTCCAGCCGGCTGAGGTCGAGGAGGTTCTCCACCAGGCGGTTGAGCTTGGCCATGGACTCGTCGGCGGTGGACAGGAGTTCCTCGCGGTCCTCGTCCGTGAAGGTGACGTCGCGGCTGCGCAGCGAGGTGACGGCGGCCCAGCCGGCGGCGAGCGGGGTGCGCAGGTCGTGGCCGACGGCCCGCAGCAGTGCCGTGCGCAGCCGGTCGGCGGCCTTGACCGGCTCCACCTCGGCCGCCGCCTCGGCCAGCCGGGCCCGCTCCACCGCCGAGCCCACGTGTGCGGCGAACGCGGCCAGCACCCGGCGCTCGGAGGAGGAGAGGGTACGGCCGTGGAGGGTGAGGTAGGCGCCGGGACCGGCGGGTACGGCCGTCACTGCGGCCGCCGCGTCGGGCGGCTCGTCCACCAGGTCCGCCGATTCCATCCCGAAGGTCTCCCGGGTCCGCTCCAGCAGGGCGGGAATGGTCGCCTCGCCGCGCACGATGCTGCCGGCCAGGGACGACATGGTCTCCGCCTCGGCCGTGGCCCGGGCGGAGCGGCGCGAAAGCCTGAGGGACCGGTCCACGACCGCGGCCACCGTGGCCGCCACCACCGCGAACACCGTCAGGGCCACCAGGGCGTTCGGATCGTCCAGGGTGAAGGCGCCGATGGGCGGGATGAACCAGTAGTTGAGCAGCAGGGACGCCGTCACCGACGCGATCACCGCCGAGGTGACGCCGCCTATGCAGGCCACGCCGACCACGGCGAGCAGGAACAGCAGGGCCTCGCTGGTCAGGTTCAGCGTGCCCCTGAGCTGGGCGAGGAGAGCCGTGAGCAGCACCGGCAGCACCAGCCCGGCCACCGGGCCCGCGATGAGCCGGCCGGTGGAGAGGGTACGGCGGCGCGAGGGCAGCAGGGTGCCGCGGCCGGCCCGCTCATGGGTGACCCGGTGGACGTCGATGTCGCCGGACAGCTCGGTGACCGTCTCGCCGGTGCCGGGCCCGGTGAGGAACCGGGTCAGCCGGCCGCGCCGGCTCGTGCCCAGCACCAGCTGGGTGGCGTTCTCGGCACGGGCGAACTCCACCAGGGCGGTGGCGACGTCGTCGCCGACGACCGAGTGGTAGCTGCCACCGAGGTCCTCCACGAGCCGGCGCTGCCGGGCCAGGGAGGCGTGCGAGACCCCGGCGGCGAGCCCGTCGCTGCGGGCCACGTGCACGGCGAGCAGATCGCCGCCGGCGGACCGGTCGGCGATGCGGGCGGCCCGCCGGACCAGGGTGTCCCCCTCCGGGCCTCCCGTCAGGGCGACGACCACGCGCTCCCGGGTCTCCCACACGCGGCCGATCCCGTGCTGGGTGCGGTATTCCTGGAGGGCCTCGTCGACCCGGTCGGCCGTCCACAGCAGCGCCAGCTGGCGCAGGGCGGTCAGATTGCCGGGCCGGAAGTAGTTGGCGAGCGCCGCGTCGATCTTCTCGGGGGCGTAGACGTTGCCGTGCGCCATGCGCCGGCGCAGCCCCTCGGGGGGCATGTCCACCAGCTCGATCTGCCAGGCGCGCCGTACGACCTCGTCCGGCACGGTCTCGTGCTGGGGCACCCCGGTGATCTTCTCGACGACGTCGTTGAGGGACTCCAGGTGCTGGATGTTCAGCGCCGTGATGACGTCGACGCCGGCGTCGAGCAGCGCCTCGATGTCCTGCCAGCGCTTGGGGTTGCGGCCGTCGCCGGGGATGTTGCTGTGGGCGAACTCGTCCACGATCGCCACCTGCGGGCGCCGGTCGAGCACCGCGGCCAGGTCCATCTCCTCGAACCGCCCGCCCCGGTAGGAGCAGGGCGCCCGGGCGACGGTCTCCAGGCCGTCGAGCATCGCCTCGGTGTGCGGCCGCCCGTGGCACTCCGCGAACCCCACCACCACGTCGGCCCCGCGCCCGGCACGGCGCCGCCCCTCGTCGAGCATCCGGTAGGTCTTGCCGACCCCCGGGGCAGCCCCGAGGTAGACCTTCAGTCGTCCGGGCCGTACGTCACTCATCGCCGCCGACGCGCTCCGCTCACTGATCCAACTCCCCTGCGCGGGAAGGTTCCTCCTTCAAAGGAAGCCGCTTCACGAGGCGGTCCGCGCGGTTGTTAGCGCTTCCTTGGCGGCGGCCCCGGGGACCTTGACACTGTCTTGATGGGGCCTGGCCCGATAGGGTGAGCCCAGGTGTGCCGGGAAGTCTGGTCGGCCGGAGGCCGGGGCGGCTTCCGCAATCCCCTCCGCGTTTCCAGAGGGCTTTTGCGTTTCCAGAGGGACGGCATGCGCAGCGTAGGTACGGTTCTCGCCCTCGTGGTCCTCGCCACGGTGGTCGCCACCTTCGCCCGCCGGTGGCGGATCCCGGCACCTTCGCTGCTGGTGGTCGCCGGCCTCGCCGTCGCCCTGCTGCCGGGCACCCCCCAGATCGCGATCAGCCCCGAGATCATCGGCCTCGTCGTACTGCCGCCGCTGCTGTACGCGAGCGCCGAGGACATGCCCTGGCGAGAGCTGCGCGCGGTGTGGAAACCGGTCGGGATCCTCGCGATCGGGCTGGTGCTCGCCTCGGCGGCGGCCGTCGGCGCGGTGGCCGTCTTCGTGACCCCCCTGCCGTGGCAGATGGCGCTGGTGCTGGGCGCGGTGCTGGCCAGCACCGACCCGGTGGCGGTCACCGCGCTGGGCCGCCGGCTCGCCCTGCCGCCCCGGGTGCAGGTCCTGGTGCAGGCGGAGAGCCTGTTCAACGACGCGACCTCGCTGGTGCTGGTCCGGGTGGCCGCGGGCATCGCGATCGCCTCGGCCGCCGCGAACTGGGGCTCGGCGGGCGGCCAGTTCCTGCTGCTCGCGGGCGGCGGCACGGTGGTCGGCGCGGCGGTCGCGGGCGTGATCACACTGATCCGGCGGCGTACCGAGGACCCGGTGCTGGAGACGGTGATCGCGCTGGTCACCCCCTACGCCGCCTATCTGCTCGCGGAGGTCGCGCACACCTCCGGCGTGACCTCGTGCGTGGTGGCCGGGGTGGTCCTCGGCGGCCGTGGCGACCGGCTCACCAACGCCCGCATCCGGCTCCAGCTGCACGCCGTCTACGGCACGGTCGTCTTCCTGCTGGAGAGCGTGGTGTTCAGCCTGATAGGGCTCGCGCTGCCCTCCCAGGTGCGGGCACTGGCCCACGGCGACCGGGCCTGGCCGCTGTACGCCCTCGCGGTCGCCGCCACGCTGATCGCCGTACGTCTGCTGTGGCTCGCGCCGCTGTCGGCGGTCGTACAGCGCAAGGGCGGGCTCGGCCGGATGAACTGGCGGATCCCCGTGGTGCTGACCTGGGCCGGCACCCGGGGCGTGATGCCGCTGGCCGCCGCGCTGTCCATCCCCGAGGTCATGAAGGACGGCACACCGCTCGACGGCCGGCCGCTGGTCCTGGTCCTGACCACCTCGGTCGTGGTCGTCACGCTCGTGGTCCAGGGGTTCACCCTGGCCCCGGTCGTCCGCGCCTCCGGCATCGCCCTGGAGCCCGCGCACACCGCCCGCGAGGAGGCACGGGCCCGCTCCCACCTGGCCCACGCCGGACTCGCCCGGCTGGAGGAGCTGGCCGAGCTGGAGGTCGTACCGGACGTCGTCCTGGACCGGCTGCGCCGCGGGCTCGCGGCGCGGCTGGAGGATGCGCGGGACCGGCTGGCCGAGAACGAGGACGGCTCCGCCGCGGGTACCGAGTCCGCGGACCTGGTCTACCGGCAGCTGCGGCGGGATCTGATAGCTGTGGAGACGGCGGAGCTGCAGCGGCTGTACGACGGGCACCGGATCAGTGACACCACGCGGCGGCGGCTCCAGCGGTCGCTGGATCTGGAGGAGGCTCGGCTCACGGACGCGTAGCGCTCCGCGGGGGGCCGGTTCTTCGGCCGCGGGTCCGTTGTGGCTGGTCGCGCCGTTCCCCGCGCCCCTTGCCGGCTGCGGTTCCGTGTCTCACCGGTATTCCGCCAGCCGCGGCCGCAGGCCCAGCAGCGTCAGCAGAACAGCCGCCGCCAGTAGTCCTCCCGCCCACGGCAGCACCCCGCTCACCTCCGAGCGGCCCGCCTCGACGTTGGACGTGAAGTGGGCGCGGTTGATGTCCGTCACCTTGTCCAGGGCGGTCATCCAGGCGCCGAAGTGGGCGTTGGACGTGCCCGGTTCCCAGCCCATGCAGAACTCGGCCGCCTCGCGCTCCTTGCCGGCCGCCAGCAGGGCGCGGATCTTGCGGTCGTCCCGCTGGTAGACGGCGTACGTCTCGACGGTCTTCTCCGCCGCGGCACGCTCGCCGGGGAAGGTGATGTTGTCCAGCTCGCGCCGGAACTCGCCGGTGAAGCGCAGGTCGTGGTGGTCGGTCTCGTACGCCTGCCAGGTGGTGGCCAGTTCGGTGTCGTACGACGCGAGGGTGGCGCCCCGCAGGCCGTACAGCTGCTGGGACTTGGCCAGGAACGAGGCCTCGTACCGCGCACGGCGCTGCGGGTCGAGCAGATAGCGGCTCTCGTCGGCGTTGGCGTCGTAGGCGATGGCGCGGGCGCGGGAGAGGGCGACGACGGAGTCGAAGGCGTCGTGCCGGGCCACCCGCAGATGCGTGGCCGAGGCGGACAGCAGCTGCCCGCCGAGAATCACCGCGAGCAGGGTGCAGACCGTGGCGGCCAGGACGCCGGGGTTGAGGACGCGGCGGAAAGCGCGGGCGAGATACCACTGCAGGGCGCCGAGCACGGCCAGCAGCAGGACGCCGAGGGCGAGGACGGCGATGAGCTGGGCGGAGAGTGTGGAGCGGGCGGTGGTGTACTCGGCTTCGAAGGCCGCGTCGTTCGAGGACACCAACGTGGTCGCGGCGGGCAGGAGTTGGCCGCGCAACAGGTCGGTGGCGCGGCGGTAGTCGGCGAGGGCGGCCGGTTTGCCGCCGCGGTGGCCGTCGTTCTCCAGGGCCCGGCCGATCAGCTCCTGGTACTCGGCGAAGTCGTCGGTCAGCGACTCGACCGTCTCCTCGTCGGCCCGGCTGCCCTGCGCGGCGACGGCGAGGGCCCGCAGATCGTGGCCGATCTCGCGCCGGGCGTCGCCGTAGAAGCCGACGGCCTTCGTGTACGGGGTCTGCAGGCGTCCCTGACCCGCGTCGCCGCTGGACAGCAGGATGTTGGCGGCCTGGGCGTCCATGTCGTTCAGGGCCAGGTCGAGACCGGCGGCGCTGGTGGTGCGGGGTGCGTCACGGTCGGCCACGCTGTTCCAGGTGCCGCGGGCGGCGAGCCCCGCCACCAGCAGCAGTGCGGCGAGGGTGGCCGCGAGCAGCACCGTGGCCGCGCGCAGAAGGCGCAGCCGCGCGGGCACGGATGCCCAGTAGCGGCGGCGCAGAGCGGCCCGCGCGGCCTCGGTCTGCCGCCACCACCGGCGCAGCCCCGGACCCGGTCCGGCCGTCCGCGAACCCCCTCGCTGCCGTGGTCCGGGACTGCGCCCTGGTGGGACGACCGCCGCTCTCCGTGGCGGTGTGCCTTCCTCGCCCCCTTCTTCGGTGCGAGGACTCCGCGCTGATCCGGCCGTGAGAGTCACGGTCCCTCCAACGTCACGCCACGGACGGTCGCCCGTCCCCCGTTGCTGATCAGTCTGCGGTGGAAATCGGCCACCTTTGGCCCACGTTGACGACCTCCTGACGGCTTCTCAGGTTTGTTTGACGCCACGTTGACGGCGTCGGCGACGAAGCCGTATGAGTGCCGCAAATTCCCCGCCGGGCGGGCCGGACACCGCCCTGAACAGGGCTAGATTCACCCGCGCAATCCCTCCGCCTCTCCCCCCGGAACCAATCCCTGCCACCCCCGAGACACGAAGGTGTCCATGCTTCCTGCTGCCCCCGAGAAGGCCCCACCGTCCCGCCCGAGGCGCGGAGCCCGGGGCCGGCCGGAGCGAAGGGCGAGGCGCCGGGCCCCGAGCGGGCTGTTCGAACCCGCCCAGCTCGTCCGCTCCTTCCCCGAGGCGCTGCACAAGCTGCATCCACGGGTCCTGGTGAAGAACCCGGTGCTCTTCGTCGTCTGTGTCGGCGCGGTCCTCACCACGCTGTCGGCGCTGCTGCACCCGGCCGTCTTCACCTGGGTCATCAGCCTCTGGCTGTGGCTGACGGTTGTCTTCGCCAACCTCGCCGAGGCCGTCGCCGAGGGCCGCGGCAAGGCCCAGGCGGAGTCGCTGCGCCGGGCCCGTACGGACACGGTGGCGCTGCGGCTGGAGCACTGGAGCTACGGCACGAACCCGGCCACCGCCCGCACGGAGGCCGTCGCCGCCACCGACCTCAAGCCGCTGGACGTCGTCGTGGTGGAGGCGGGCGAGATGATCCCGGCCGACGGCGATGTCATCGACGGTGTGGCCGCCGTGGACGAGTCGGCGGTGACCGGCGAGTCGGCCCCCGTGATCCGGGAGGCCGGCGGCGACCGCAGCGGGGTCACGGGCGGTACGACGGTGCTGTCCGACCGGATCCTGGTCCGGGTCAGCGCCCGCCCCGGGCACAGCTTCCTGGACCGGATGATCGCGCTGGTGGAGGGCGCCGCCCGGCAGAAGACCCCGAACGAGATAGCACTCAACATCCTGCTGGCCTCGCTCACGATCATCTTCCTGCTGGTCGTGGTCGCGCTCCAGCCGATGGGCGAGTACGCGGGCGCCGCCCAGCCCACGGCCGTACTGGTCGCGCTCCTCGTCACCCTCATCCCGACCACCATCGGCGCCCTGCTCTCCGCGATCGGCATCGCCGGCATGGACCGCCTGGTGCAGCGCAACGTGCTGGCCATGTCCGGCCGGGCCGTGGAGGCCGCCGGTGACGTGAACACCCTGCTCCTCGACAAGACCGGCACCATCACCCTCGGCAACCGCGAGGCCGCCGCCTTCGTGCCGCTGCCCGGGATCGAGGAGCGCCGGCTCGCGGACGCGGCCCAGCTGTCCTCGCTGGCCGACGAGACCCCGGAGGGCCGCTCGGTCGTCGTCCTGGCCAAGGAGCGGTACGGGCTGCGGGCGCCCGCCGAGGGCGAGTTGGCGAACGCCCGCTGGGTGCCGTTCAGCGCGCAGACCCGGATGAGCGGGGTCGATCTGCGCTGGGACAACGGAGCCGTCTGCGCCATCCGCAAGGGCGCCGCCGGGCAGGTCATCGACTGGGTGCGGATGTACGGCGGCCAGGTTCCGCCGGAGGCCCGGCGGTACGCCGACGCGGTGGCCGCCGGCGGTGGCACACCGCTGCTGGTGGCGGTGCACGACTGGGACGGGCCGCGCGTGCTCGGCCTGATCCACCTCAAGGACGTCGTCAAGGACGGCATCCGCGAACGCTTCGCCGAACTGCGCCGCATGGGCATCCGCACGGTGATGATCACCGGCGACAACCCGCTGACCGCCCGCGCCATCGCCCAGGAGGCGGGCGTGGACGACTACTTGGCCGAGGCCACGCCCGAGGACAAGCTCGCGCTGATCCGGCGGGAGCAGGAGGGCGGCAAGCTCGTGGCGATGACCGGTGACGGCACGAACGACGCGCCCGCGCTCGCGCAGGCCGACGTCGGCGTCGCCATGAACACCGGCACGTCGGCCGCCAAGGAGGCCGGCAACATGGTCGACCTCGACTCCAACCCGACCAAGCTCATCGAGATCGTCGAGATCGGCAAGCAACTCCTCATCACCCGGGGCGCGCTCACGACGTTCTCCATCACGAACGACGTGGCCAAGTACTTCGCCATCATCCCGGCGATGTTCGCGGGCTCGTACCCGGGCCTGGGGTCCCTGAACGTGATGGGGCTGCACAGCCCGACCTCCGCGATCACCTCCGCGATCATCTTCAACGCGCTGATCATCGTGGCGCTGATCCCGCTGGCCCTGCGCGGGGTGCGCTACACCCCCGCCTCGGCCCACGACCTGCTGCGCCGCAACCTGCTCGTGTACGGCCTCGGCGGGCTCGTCCTGCCCTTCGTCGGCATCAAGCTGATCGACCTGATCGTCTCCCAGGTGCCGGGCCTCGGCTGAGCCGCTCGGCGTTCCGGCGGCCCGTCAAGGAACCGTATGCGCACGTCAGGGCCCCGTCAGAGAACGTGCTCGCGGCTTGCCCGGCCCGTGCGGCACGGCTTCCATGGAGAGCGTGAACAGCGCCTGGCTCCTCTTCGACCGGCCGCCGAGTCCCGTTCGGCCGCCACGTCGTACGCCGCGCTGAACGGAAGCGTCCGCGTCCCGCCGACGCGCGTCCGCCGACGCCGCTTTCCGTGACCCGAGGGGCGCCGTGATCGGCTCCGGCGCCCCTCGACCCACGTTCACCACCTTCACCCCAGCACGCCCACCGTCCCTTCGCCGGGCCGCGCGGACGTGCCCGCGACCCCGGATGGGACCATGACCGACTCCGCCCTCTCCTCCCGTACCGTGCTGGTCACCGGAGCCACCTCCGGCATCGGCCACGAGACCGCGCGGCAGCTCGCCGAACGCGGCGCCACCGTGCTGCTGCACGGCCGT
>NZ_LGDV01000219.1 GCF_001280015.1 Streptomyces sp. MMG1121 | reverse complement strand
GGTCCCGCCGTGCTGTCCTGCGCGGTGGCCTCCGGCGCCTCGGCGCCCTGTGTCACACCGTCCGCGGACATGGCGGCACCGGAGTCCGGCCCGTCGGCGGAGCCCTGTGGCGCGCCGTCCGTCCCCTCGGTCTGGACACCGCTGCCGCTCTCGCCCCGATCCGCATCGCCACCGACCCCGAAGTCATCGGAATCACGGGAGTCGTCGGGGCCGTCGCTCTCGGCCGCGGCGTCGCCGGGCGCGTCGGCGCCGTCCGAGGTCTCCTCGGCGACCGGGGCCTCAGCCTGCTCCGCCCCCTCGGCACTCTCGACAGGGCCCTCCGAAACCGCCACGGCCTCCGGGGCGCCCTCGGTACCAGTGCTGTCGGCGTCAGCCGTCCCCGTCGCCTCAGTCTCTGCGGAGCCCGTGCCGACGGATTCGGCGTCCTTCTTGACGGCTGCCGCGCGCTCGGCGATCTCGGCCATCTCGCGCTTCAGGGCCACGGCGGAGAACCGCATGGTGGCCCCGCTCTCCAGATCCCCGTTGCTCGTCTCCGGCTCGACCGCGGCGGCGGCCGGCACCTCGGGCTGGACCTGCGGGGCAACCTGCGGCGGCTGCGGCTCGAAGCCCTGCGGCAACTGCGGCATGGGCACAGGACTCCCGACAGGCGGCGCGGGCTGCACGGGCGGCGGCGCGGGCTGCACGGGCGGCGGGAAGGGGGCGCCGTGCGCCGGCGCGGGCGGAGGCGGCGGGGGAGCGTACGGGGTCCCCTGCGGCGGAGTGAACGGAGCGCCCTGCGACGGAGTGGCGGAAGGCTGGACGGCAGGCGGCGGAGGCGGCACCGGTGCGGAGGCAGGCGCGCCGGGCTGACCCGACGCGTTCTGCGTGTACCAGGCGGGCGGCGCGTAGTCGATGGTGAACTCGCCCGTCATCTCGATGGCGGACTCCGCGTCGGTCTGGTCGTCGTCGGGTGTGTCCCAGCCCCCGCGGATCCCGTCCCGATCGCTGTTCACAGTTCCTCCTGGTGTGGTCGAACACCCTCATGCCGTGCTGGGGGCGACCGTCCCTGTCGTACGATTCGCCGGGCTTCCCCCTTGGGCCCAGCGGCCCCTTGGTGCGGGGCGCGCACCCCCGCTCGCGGGATTTTCGCGACGTGCCCGCCCCCAGCCTAATCACCAATGCGACGAGGCCGGCAGGCCCGGCCACCCCTTCGTGCCCGTCCGACGCGTCACACCGGGCTCGAGGCCGCCGCGGTGCACGCGTACGTACACCAAAACGTGACGCCGACGCATCGCGGCCAGTCGTCGATAGCGGGTCAATCCGGACTTTAGTCCGCCAGTTGCCTTGAAACCGGACCAAGTTGGGGAGATGTCAGTCCATTCGGCGGGCCACGCCCAGCAGGCCGGTCTCGGCGTCGGTCGCCCGGGTCACCACGTACTGCCGGTCCCGCTCCGTGCACCAGAGCGTCACACCGTCGGGCAGCGTGGGCAGCGTCTCGAGTTCCGGGCGCGGGAGCCCAATCACCCGCCCGATCTCCGCCGCCTCGTCCGGTGACACCCGCTGCACGCCCACCAGACGCGCCTGACGCATCAACCGGGGCGCCACCGGGCTCAGATACGGCAGCAGCGTGAGGACGGACTGCCACGGCGCCGACACCACGCGCCCGCGCGGCGGTCGCATGCCGCAGTCGCGCACGACCAGCACCGGCGTCCCGGCCGAGGCGCCCTGCGGGGGCACGCGGCCGACGTCGTACACCGCCAGGCCGTTCTGTCCGCCGCCCATGGCGTGCACCATGGGCATCCAGGCCTGGGGCCGCCCTGTCTCCACGGCTACCCGCGCGCCCGTCGCCGCCGCGCGCAGCGCCATGACCTGCGCGGTCCACAGGCCGCCGATGAGCACGATGTCGTACGGCGTCGGACGGTTGACCCCGAGGACGGCGGGCTGACCCTCGGCGTTGACGCCGACCACCACACCGTCGTCGCCGAGGGGCAGGGACAGCGCATCCGCCTGCTCCACGGGCAGTGCGTGCCGCGGGTGGCGGGGGCCTAGGAGGCCGAAGCCCGTGCGCAGTCGCTCGCCGAGGCCCGACGTCGAGGAGGTCCCGCCCGACGGCGTGGGCGAGGTCATCGTGGTCATCAGCGCGCACCTCCGAGCGGCAGGGTGGCCAGGACGCCGGGGAGCTGTTCACGGTCCAGGCGCGCGAGCCCGGTGCGTGTCTGCCGCGCCGCGAGCTCCAGGTCGCGGCGCGCGTTGGTCAGTTCCTGGTTGCTGCGGCCGGTGATCCGCAGATGGCCCGTGATGGACACGTCCTGCTGCGCTCCCTTGGCCAGCGTCAGACTGAAGGTCGTCGCGAGTGCGGGTACCTCCGTCAGCTTCGCCACCAACTGCGCCAGCGAGCCGCCGGAGCCGCCCAGTTGGGGCCAGCGGCGCACCCAGTAGGTCGTGTGCCGGCGGTTGTCGCAGCGCCAGCTGCGGCTGGACTCCTCGGTACGGCGCTGCGGAGACTCGCCCCGCCCGGCCTGGGCGGCCTGTGCCGTCACCATCGGGTTGGCGCACGCGGACGTGGCGATGGCGGCCGTCAGCTCTTCCTCGGTGAGCACGCTCGCCCGGAATCCGGCGCCCGTCAGGCGGCTGGCCAGATGCTCCGCCGAGCGCACCAGGCACTTCTGCGCCCCCAGCAGATCGCCGCCGCGCGCGGCCACCGCCTCCGGGCACAGCTCGGGGTCGAGCTTGAGCGCGATCCAGGTGATGCGTACGGCGGGGGAGCCGGTCTCGGCCTGCAGGGGCGCGTAGTTGCTGACCACGACCGACTGCTGAGGCAGATGCAGCGCCGGAGCGGGCTGGGTGTGCACCACGATCTGTGCCGACTCCAGCCGGATGCCGTCCACTTCGAGGACATCCCGGACCAGGGCGACCGGCAGCGGTCTGCGGCCGCGCTCTGCGCGCAGCGCGTCCGCATCGGACTCCACCTGGAGCACCGCGGTCAGGAAGCCGCCGTCACCCACCATCCCGATCGGCCGCTGGTCGCGGTCGTCGCCGCGACTGTAGCTGTGGGTGCGCAGGGTCGGGTCACACTCCACGGCGGGCGCGAGACCGGAGTCGGTACCCGGCGGTACCGGCGTGCTCTCCGCGCGCCGCCTGCGGGCTCGCAGCGCCAGCAAGGTGCTGAGCCATTCGGGCAGTGAGCGCCCCCGGCGTCGTACGACGGCGAGCACCACGAGCAGGGCGGCGACCGGGATGGCGGCGATCAGTGCGATCGTGTCCACGAGCCATCCGCACACCACGAGTGCGCCCGCGATCTCCAGCAGCACCAGCCGCTGCAGCGCGAACGAACCGCCGCGTCCCGAACGGGACTCCAACTGCGGGGTGAAAGCGCCCTGGTAGGGAGTGCGTGGCTGCTGGGCGGCCGGCCGGGAGGAGGACGAGCCGCGGGTGCCCGACCGGCGCGCACCAGCCGAGTGTGACCTCGATTGCGATCGCGACCGGGTCCGCGTTGCGGAAGCCATCTGTCCAAAACCCCCGAACTCTCCCGGAAACCCATGCGCTCCGGTCCCTGCAAGCCGTCAGCACCCTACCCGTGCCACGAGCACGTCCACGCAACAGGCATAGTAGGGGGCGGCTCTGACAGTCGAGGCAGCAGAGGCAACCGAGGCGGGGGACGGATCTTCACAGGTTCCCCACGGCTCCGCAACGGGGAGAGAGCGGACACAGATGGCATCACGGCGGGACGAACTCAACGCCTACACCTTCGCGAAGCGCCGCACGCTCGCGTCATTCCTGCAGCCTTCCCCGTCGGGCTCCGAGGAAGGTGCCCCCAAGCCGCTGGGCGCACTGGTGCCGGGCCTCGTCGTCGGCGCCGTGACCCTCGCCGTGTTCGGCGCCATCGGCATGTTCAGCCCGACGGCGCCCAAGGGCTGGGACACACCGGGCGAACACGTCATCGTCGCGAGCAAGTCGACCACCCGGTACGTCGTCCTGAAGACGGGCAAGCAGGTCCAGTTGCACCCGGTCCTCAACATGGCCTCGGCCAAGCTCCTGCTGGACCCCAGCAACGACAGCGTCATCACCGTCGACGAGAAGATCCTGGACAGCGGCAAGCCCCCGCACGGCGCGACCATCGGCATCCCCTACGCCCCCGACCGCCTGCCCTCCGCGGACGAGGCGTCGGCCGCCAAACGCTGGGCGGTCTGCGAGCGTCCCGGCGACGGCGGCCGGGCCATCCAGAAAGCGGCGTTCGTCCTCGCCGAGAAGGAATGGTCCAAGACGGACGGGCCCTCCAAGCTCACCGGCGGCGACCTGATGTACGTCGTCGCCCCGGACGGCAAGACCCAGTACGTCGTCGACGCGCAGGGCACGGCGTACGAGATCGCCGACCCGAACGACAAGGAACTGCTCAAGGCCCTCGACACCCAGGGCCGCACCCCGCAGCGCGTCTCCCAGGACTGGCTCGACACCCTGCACAAGGGCGACCCGATCTCGATTCCGAAGATTCAGGGCACGCCCGGACAGAAGGCCAACGCCTCCCCTCTGCTGGGGCAGAACGACAAGATCGGCGAGGTCATCAAGGCGTACGACGGCCAGACGATGACGTACTACGTCGTACTGCGGGGGAAGGTGGCCCGCATCTCCGAGTTCACGGCCACCCTCCTCCTCAACAGCGGCGCCCTCATCAACGTCGGCCAGGCTGGTGAGGCGCAGCAGGTCAGCCCCAGCGCGGCCGACGACAGCACGACGTTCGAGGGGGGAAAGAACTGGCCGACGTACAAGCCGAGGACGGTGAACGACGGCTCCAGCACCACCAGTGGCCGCAACACGGTCTGCAACGTGCTGCGCTCCGTCGGTGACAAGGGCAGCACCACCCTCTCGACCTGGGTCGGCACCGACTTTCCCGCCCAGCTGCCCACCGGATCCTCCAGTGCGTACGCCACTCCGGGCTCCGGCCAGCTCTACCGTCAGTTCCAGGGCACGGAGACCTCGGCCGGCAGCGTCTTCCTGGTCACCGACACCGGCCTGCGCTACGCCCTGCAGTCCAACAGCGACAGCGCCACCGACGATCAGGGCATCGGCACCTCCGCAAACCAGCGCAAGCAGGAGCTGAGCGAGGCGAAGATCGCCCAGACCCGCCTCGGCTACGAGAAGGTGACGCCTACGCCCATCCCCATGGCGTGGTCGACGTTCCTGCCGACCGGTCCGCGCCTGTCCGAGGCGGCGGCGCGGCAGCCGCAGGGCTCGTGACGGCGCGGCGGCTGAGGAGAGCGAACCCATGCTGAAGGCAAGGACGTCGGGAACCGCGGTGTCGGGAACCGTGGCCCGTACGGCTGCCACGGCCGCCGCGGTGGTCCTCACGGCGACGACCACCGTGGTGTTCCTGCCCGCTTCCCCGGCCCGGGCGGACGACGGTCAGTGCACGTTCCCGTCGAAGAAGTACGTGGGCCGGCCGTGGGCGCTGCAACGCGTCAACCTGGACGAATTGTGGGCGGTGTCGACGGGCAAGCACGTCCAGGTGGCCGTGATCGACACCGGGGTCGACGTCAAGAACCCCCAGCTCGCCAAGGCCGTGAACGCGGCCAAGGGGGAGAACCTGCTGCCGTCCAAGAACGCCAAGGGCGAGAAGATAGACCGCGGCAACAACTCGGGCACCACGGACACCGTCGGCCACGGCACGCGCGTGGCGGGCATCATCGCGGCCCGCCCGGCGACGGGAACAGGCTTCGTCGGTCTGGCCCCGGACGCGACGATCATCCCGATCAAGCAGAACGACGCCGACGGCGACGGCACGGCGGACACCCTGGCCAGGGCGATCCGCCAGGCGGTCGACAAGGGCGCGGATGTCATCAACATCTCCCAGGACACGGCCAACGCGGTCGCGGGCGGCCCGAATCTGCTCGGGGCCGTCAACTACGCCCTGGACCACAAGGTCGTCGTCGTGGCCTCGGCCGGCAACGACGGCCTGGGCGGCAACGTCAAGGTGACGTACCCGGCGTCGTACAAGGACGTTCTGGCGGTGGCTGCCTCAGACCGCAACAACGAACGGGCCGCCTTTTCACAGTCGGGGGATTTCGTGGGGGTCGCCGCTCCCGGCGTCGACATGATCTCCACGGTTCCCGGCGGCGGTCACTGCTCGGACAACGGCACGAGCTTCTCGGCGCCGTACGTGGCGGGCGTCGCGGCCCTGCTCAAGTCCAAGTACCCGAACTGGACGGCCCAACAGGTCGTCGCCCAGATCGAACAGACCGCGGAACGCTCGATCCCGGGTCATGACCGGCTGGTGGGCTGGGGTGTCGTGGACCCGGTGAAGGCACTGACGGACGTCGACCCGGAGCATCCCGTGGAATCACCCACGCCCGAGGACGGCGTGGTCAGGGGCGAGGCCCCGTCCGTCACGCCTCTGCACTTCGGCGAGACGGCCCAGCAACGCGACAACCGTATGGCGACCTACGTGGTGGTCGGAAGCTTCGTCTTGGTGGCGGGCCTGAGCGGCACGGCCGTGGCGGTCCGCGACGCGCGACGCCGGCGTGGTGGGCGGCTGGAGACCGGCCGGTGAACGCCCTGGACAAACTGAACGTCCTGCTCCTGATCGCGTCCGCCGTGCTCCTGGCCATGGCCTGCGTGAGGGCGGACCGGGTGCGTGCCTGGCGCCAGGGCATCAACCCGTCGGCCCCGGACGTGCCCGACTCCGCCTTCGTCGTCGCGAGGGTCGTCCTCGTGACCATGGCCTGCATCGGCGTCTACGCGGCCGTCCAGGGCCTCGGCGTCTCCGACGGCATGTCATGGAACGACCGCGAACTGACCGGTGCGGTACGGCAGGCCGCGGAGGACCTGGACGGTTACCGGTTCACGGCCGACGACTCCGGCACGCCGCTCTACTTCGACGACTACGCGTCGCTGCTGGAGGGCAAGGTGACCCAGTACAGCGGCGCGGACGCCCCCGCATCCGGCGTGACCGCCACCCCCTCCGACGCCGACACGGACGACGACGCGTATCTCACCGTCATGGCGGACGGCGCGGACGCGTCGTTCTGCACGCACATCGAGCGCAGCCGGTCGGTGAAGGACGACTACACGCCGCCGGGTATCAGCGGCGGCGAGGGCGCTCTGGCGTACCGCGGGTACCGGCTGACGGTGAAACTGCGCAGTGGGGAATGCTGACCGGGGAGTGCTGGCGGGGGCCGGCCTCAGGGCTTGCCGAAGCCCACGCCGCGCCGGGTCCAGTCGGCCTTGTGAACGGCGTTCCGCGGCGGGTCACACGCCCGATGGTCCACCGGCGGCTGACGGTCCGGCTCGGCCTGCGCGTGTACTCGGCTTGCCATCCGAGCTCTGGGGCCGCGACGCCGGGCGGCGAGCCGCATCGATCGGTCGCGTGTGGAAGTCCTGCAAAGGTCCGGATGATGTCGCTCGGGCGGTCGTGACCACGTCAGATTTGGCCGGTCCCGCAAGTGTGCATGGCCGACGGCCCGCGTCCCCCTCGGTCGCGCAGGAGCAAATCGGGCAAACCGCAGTGTGCGGTCCAGAGCCGTAACCGAGCCAATACATATGCCGGTTGGACCCGTTGAGCAGGTTGACTAGAGTGGTCAGGTGCTGTGAGGCACGGCTTGCTTGGTGATCGACGGCCAGAGGAAGGTCGGTCTCGATCCGGTCGGGCCGGATGGTGTACGGGGAAACGGGGAGGAACATGGGCGGGGGCGGTTCGGCGGCGAACCTCAAGGTCAGCAGTGACGCTCTGAAGCAGTTCGTCGCGACGGTGGACAGTGCTCTGGCAGATCTTGAGAAGTCGCCGGGCAATCCGGCGCGGGTCGGGGAGCAGGCGATCCGGCACACGTCGCTCAGGAGCGGGTCCGCGGCCTTCCATGAGGCCGACGCCCTGTACGGGACGTTCAACGCGGTCCACCAGGCGCTCACGGACCTTTCCAAGACCCTGCATCTGCAGATCGAGGCGATCGGCATCGCGGTCCAGGGCGCGAAGGGCACTTTCAACGGCCTTGAGGAAGAGCAGCGTCGCAGGTTCTACGAGATCCAGGCGGAGATTAAGCAGCTCAACCCGCAGGACGAAAAGAACACCGGCGGTGGCGAGAAGGGAGAGATCTGAGGATGACCGACAAGTACCAGGCGGACATGGACCGGGTCTCCGCGGAGAACAAGTTCACCGACCTTGCCCGAGGGCTCGGGGAGCCCACCGGTGGCAGTCTCTTTTTCAACCCCCTCGAAATCGTTCGTGTGACGACCAAGGCCACCCCCTTCGGGCAGGCCATGGTCAAGCGCACGGAATTCGACGACTACGACCTCAACGCGATGAAGGACCTGGTCGAGCGGACGGATCCGGAGGACCTGGAGTCCTCCGGCCGGGCTCTCTGGGGCGCGCGCGATGCCATCAAGCAGGCTGCTGAAACGCTCAAGGGCAAGTTCGATTCGGTCCCTTGGGTCGGCAAGGCGGGCGACGACTTCCGCACATGGGGCGACAATCTCGTCAAGCACGCACACGGGCTGGCTGACTTCGCGGGCGGATCCGGCGACTCGATCGTCGCGGCCTCCGAGGGACTGGCGTCCGTCGTCCACGCCATGCCTCCCCGCGACACGGAGGCGAGCCGAAAGCGGCCGGACAAGTTCACGACGGCTGAGAAGACGGCGAACAAGGACGAGTACGCCGCTGCCGTGAAGGTGGAGCAGCACCGTCAAGAGGCGGTCAACCAGATGAACCGGTTGGCGTCGTATTACGCGGTGTCGGACGCGGCGCTGCAGGACTTGCACAAGAACGCGCCTGACTTCGGCAGCCTTCCGAACGTCGGGGTGCCCAGGCCTAAACGTGATGACGATTCCGCTCCTCAGGGATCCCCTTCGCATGGCTCCCACAGCACGAGCCCGAATGCGGTCGGGGGGCATCATCCGACGGTGCAGCCGGCGCGCCATGTGGCCGTGAACGGCACGAACGGCACGCCGTCACCCGCAAGCGACACGCCAGCGCCGGCAAGACACGCCACGGACCAGGTCAAGCACCCGGACCTGCCGGTGGGTACGCACATCGACACCACCGGCACACTGCCGCCGCCCACGACCACCACACCCGGGCCAAGCCACACTCCGCCGGTCACCGGCACGCCGCCCACGACCGGCAGCCAGCCCAATGTGTTCGACGGCGGTGGTCTCAGGGTCCCCATGCCCAACCCCGCTTCGGGCCGGACTTTGAGCGGCACCGGCGGGTTCCGTAACCCGCCGACCGCTCAGGGGCGCGCGGGTACGTCCGGCTTGTCCGAGCCGGGCTCCGGTCGCTCCACCGGGCGAGGACCCACGGACCCGATGGGTCGCGCGACGTCGACGGGCCAGTCCGTTGCCAAGGGCACAGGTTCCGGGCCGAGGGCATCCTCCCCCATGGGCCGCGGGATCACTGGCGGTACGCCGCGCCCCACAGGCCCGTCGGCATCCCGCACGGCGGGCGGGCCGACCACCGGCGCCGGCCGCACCAACGGCGTGGTTGGTGGACGGCCCTCCACCACGAATCCGTCGGCCAAGAACGCGTCGAGGATCCCTCGCGGCACGGTCATCGGTGGCGAGGAAGGGGCCACCTCCCGGCCCACCACCGGCCGGGTCGGTCAGCGTGGCGTCTTCGGAGCGCCTGAGGCCACCGAGCGGCCCGGTTCGGGTGCGGCCGGCTCCCGTGCGGGCACCGGATCGTCCGAGACCGTCACGGGCCGGCCGACCGCACGGACCTCCGCGGCGGGAGCCGAGCGAAAGGGCATGACCCGTGGTGGCGTCGGGCTTACGCGTGGATCCGGTCACGAGGCGAAGCCCGGCGACGAGAAGAAGGAGCGATCGTCGCGCCCCGACTACCTGGTCGAGGACGAAGAGACGCACCTGCCGAACAAACCCCGGCGCGAAGTACCGCCGGTCACCAACTGAACGCAAGCGAGGACATCCAACGCCATGAAGTCAGGGACCAGCCGACGAGCCGAGCAGGCTGAGCTCCGCAGTGCGCGCTACGGAAGACGAGTGCGCGCGGTGGGCGCGGTCGTCGGCGCCCTGACCGTCGTGACCGTCGGTCTGGCCCCGGGTGCCGCTGCATCCGACGAACAGTCGAAGCAGTGGTACTTGGGCCCCATGCAAGCCGAACAGATGTGGAAGGCGAGCACGGGAAAGGGCGTCAAGATCGCGGTCATCGACACCGGGGTGGCGATCACGCCGTCGCTCAAGGGACAGGTCCTGACCGATGAAGTTCCCAAGGCAGTGGCCTATCGCTCGACGGACGACTACACGGGCCACGGCACGACCATGGCCGAGCTGATCGCAGGTACCGGGGCTGGTGGTGGACTGAAGGGGCTGGCACCAGGAGCGAAGATCGTCCCTTACCGCGTCAAACTCGACGGCATCAAAGGGTCGGCGAAGGAACAGGCCAGGGTTCCGGAGCCGGCACAAGCGCTGAGAGCCGCTGCCGACACTGACGCAAAGATCATCAGCATGTCATTCGGTGGGATGAGTCTCAGTGAGGATGAGGCTGCGGTCAAATACGCGCTCTCGAAGGGCAAGTTGCTGATCACGGCAGTGGGTAACGAGGGGAAGAACGGCCCTGCCGATTATCCAGCCGCGTACCCATACGTCCTCGGCGTCGCCTCCGTCGGCAAGTCCCTTACGGCGTCGAGCTTTTCCTCGAGCGGAGGATATGCCGATCTGGCGGCTCCTGGTGAGGGATATCCGGGCTATTGTGACGGCGGCACCGTCCGTTACTGCGACAACCGTCAGGGTACGAGTCCGGCCACCGCGCTCACCTCAGCCGCCGCCGCCCTGATCTGGTCCGCACACCCCGACTGGACTCTGTATCAGGTTGAACGGGCGCTCCTCGACACCGCCGGACGCACCTGGCCGAAGGACAAACCGAGCAAGTACCTCGGCTACGGAGTCATCCGTCCCCGCGTCGTCCTGGAAGACAAGAATTACGACCCCGGCCCCGCCAATGTCGATCCGCTCCAGAAACAGGACGGCAAGCAGTGGGCGAGCGTAGCCCCTGTCGCCCCCAAAGACTCCTCTTCTCCTTCTGCATCAGCCACGTCACAAGCCCAGCAAAAGGGTTCCAGCGGTGCGACCTCGGCGGCAGGATCGAGTGCGGGGTCGTCGAATGGCGGTGGCGGCAACACCACTTGGATCGCACTGGGCGCCGTCGGTGCGGTCGTCGTGATCGGCGGTGGCGCATGGGCTCTCGCGGGGGCACGACGCGCCAGGTGACGTCCTCAGTGCCAACAGGCCTGGCGGCCCGGTGCCGTGGGGGCAGGACAGACACTGCGTGCTCTCTGCTGGAAGCGACAAGCAGCAGTGGTGAGCCGAAACCATCAGATCAACAACGGACACACGAAAGGCAGGGCCGATCATGGCCGGCGGAAAGCAGAAGCTCGAAGATGCCGCAGTAGTCCACCTCGAGAAGCAGATGGTGGAGAAGTACGAGGGCATCCAGAAGCGCGTGCACGCCCTCCAGGGTGTCATCGACGGCCTTGAGGGCCAGTGGCACGGTATCGGCCGTGCCGCGTTCGACAAGAAGCAGTACGAGATCAACCAGTCGCTGCGGAACATCGGCAACATCCTCGGTGACGTCATCGAGGCGATGACCACGACGCGCAACATCAAGGACAGCAAGGAAGACGAGGTCCGCGCGGCGGTCAACAAGATCGACCTCCAGGACGGCGCTCCCACCGTTCCGACGTCTTCCCTCAGCTCCTACTGAGTCGAGCGAGACAGAGAACCTCCGCCGGGAATCCGGCGCACTCATCACGTACACACCAGCGAGACGAGGTAACACGCATGGGCAACAACGCCGATGGGCTGTCCGTCACTTATGACGGGCTCGACCACGCCGCAACCAACATCGGTAACCAGGCGAGCCAGCTCGAGCGGGATCTGGCAGAGCTCCGCGGCCTGGTCGTGAAGAGCCAGCAGTACTGGGAGGGCCAGGCCCAGGGCACCTTCCACGAGAAGCTGCAGCGCTGGGACAAGGAGGCGAACGACATCCACCAGGCCCTGCAGGGCATCGGTCACGTCGTCGCCCAGTCCGGCGGTACGTACATGGAAGGCGACAAGAAGGCGGCCAGCTACTTCCACTAGGCCAAGGCTCGCAAGAAGCAACTGCAGGGTGGGCGCGCGCGGGAGGCGCCCACCCTGCATTTGTGCCGAGCCGCTGAGCTGAGCCGGAAACACGCCAGAAAGACGTCAGAGGGACGAAGAGGGGGCATACGCGTGTCAGGCACCGGACCGGGTACCCGGGGGACGAGACAGATCGGCCCGTACACGGTCGTCACGCGTATCGACACCGGCATCACGGCACACACGCCCGTCCCCGAGCACCGCTTCATCGCCCGCAGCGTCGACGGCGACCGCACCGTACTGATCAGCAGGCCCTTGGCCGGCGTGGACCCGCAGCGCTTCATGGCCGAGGCCGACGCCTCTCGTTTTCTTCTCGGGTCCTGGGTCCTGCCGGCCGTCGAACTCGCCGCCCCTGGCGAACTGCCCTGGCATGCGCGTCCTTACCTGCCCGCCCTTCCCCTGCCCGTCGCCCTCACCGTGCACGGCGGCCCGCTCCCCGAGCCGACGGTCAGGGCACTCGCCCTCGCGCTGGCCGAGAACCTCGCCGTGATGCACGGGCAGAACCTGACCCACGCCGGGCTCTGCCCGTCCGCCGTGCTCATCGCCGCGGACGGTCCCCGGCTCACCTGCTTCGGGGCGGTACGGGCCGCGGCGCCGGACGGCGTCGCACGGCGGGAGGCGCCGGGTCTCGATCCCGGCAGTCTGCCGCCCGAGCAGGCCGCGGGCGGCCAGCCCCGCCCGTTGGGTGACGTCTACGCACTCGGCGCGACGCTGGCCTACGCCGCCACGGGATTCACCACGCCGGAGCGGGAGGAACTGCCGCCCACGCTGCGTTCGCTGATCACCCGTTGCCTGTCCCGCGACCCGGCTCATCGGCCACAACTCACCGAGATCGTGGCCGATTTGGCGGGAGGCGCCCAGCCGGACGCCCCAGCGGGCTTCGCCGCGCCCACGCATGCGGACGCGCTGCTCGGTCCCGGCTGGCTGCCCGCCCGGCTCGTCGGCGCCATCGTCCACCAGTCGGCGTCCGTGCTGGCCGCGGAAGTTCCCGTACCGGAGCGGGCGCCGGTGCACCCGGCCCGGCCACCGGGCGGCACGCCCTTCCCGGCCCCCGCACCCCGCCCCAGCCACTGACGACAAGAACCCGATGCCGACTCCCCTCACCCACGACGACCCCGTCGCCCTCGGCCCCTACCGGCTCATCGCCCGGCTCGGCAGCGGAGGCATGGGGACCGTCTACGTCGCACGCTCGGCCGGCGGACGTACCGTCGCCCTGAAGACCATGTACGCCGCGATCGCCACGGATTCCGCCGCCCGCACCCGTTTTCGGCTGGAGGCGGACGCGGCCCGGGTCATCGGCGAGCAGTTCGGGGCGCGGGTGATGGACGCGGATCCGCTTGCGGAGACGCCCTGGCTGGCCACGGAGTACGTGCTCGGGCCGCCGCTCGACGAGGCCGTCGAGGCCGGGGGACCGCTGCCCGAACAGTCCGTACGTGCCCTGGGGGCCGCCCTGTGCTCGGCCCTCGGCCAGCTGCACCGGTCGGACGTCGTGCACCGTGACCTCAAGCCGTCCAACATCCTCGTCACCGCCTACGGACCGAAGGTCATCGACTTCGGCATCGCGCGGGCCATCGGCGACGACCGGCTGACCCGCGCCGGTGCCGCCGTCGGTACCCCGGCCTTCATGTCGCCGGAACAGGCGACCGGGCAGGAGCACGACGCGGCCGGCGATGTGTTCGCGCTCGCCGGGGTGCTGGTGTACGCGGCCACCGGCCGGGGCCCGTTCGGGCACGGACAGGCGGCCGATCTGCTGTATCGGGTGCGGTACGCGGAGGCGGACCTGAGCGGCGTACCGGCCGCGCTCGTGCCGGTGCTGGCCCAGTGTCTGGCCAAGGAACCGGCGGAGCGGCCGACCACGGCGCAACTCGCCGCTCAACTCCACGACGGCAAGGGCGAGTTCGCCGAACACCTGCCCCCCGAGCTGCTCGCGGACATCGGTCATCGGGCAGCCGGCGTATGGCGGTCGATGCCACAGCGGCTGCCCGCGCCGGCGGTCGGGCCGCAGGGCGCTGTCGGCGCCACCGCGGTCGGCGCTCGCCCGTCACGGCGCAGGTTCCTGGCCGTCGGTGGAGCACTGGCGGTCGCAGCGGCGGCCGGCGGCGGCGCGTGGTGGTGGCAAGAACGCGCCGCAGCGCGGAGCGGCGGCGGTACGGCCGCGCAGGACAGCGCTCACCGGACGCGGAACATCGGGCCACTGTGGACGTACGCCTTCGATTCCTCGGTCGCGAGTGATTTCGGCCTGGTTGCCCCTCAGGCGATCGGCGGTGTGATCGTCGTTCCCACGGGATATGTGACCGAAGGTCTCAGTCCGGCGAGCGGGGCCCGCAAGTGGGAGGCCTACCCGGGCGAGCACGGCTGGCAGACGCTCGTGGCGGGTGGCCGGCTCTACTGGCTGCTGATCAAGGCGGACACCGACAGTGGGATCGGGTCCGCCGTCACCCTCCAGACCGCCGATCCGAGGAACGGAAAGGCCGTCAGGACCCTGGCCCGGTTCACGTCCACCAACGACGAGCTCGAGACGCATCAGCTCCTCTGCGTCACCGACCGCGCCGCGTACGTCGCCGTGGGCAACGGCAAATACCATGAAGTCGGCTACTTCACGCCCGCGCAGACCTTCACCCTTCGCGCCGTCGACATCGGCACCGGCACCGGCACCGGCAAGCCACTGTGGTCGAAGCCACTGCCCACACGGCCCGACGAAAGCAAGAGGCTGCACTTCCTCGCCGCGAAGGTCATCGGCAACCGTCTGGTGACCCTCCAGGAGGTGAAGGAGTGGACCGTCCACGTCGTCGTACGGGACGCCTCGACCGGAGCCGTCCTGTGGGAGCGGCCGTACGGCGTCGACGATCCGGACATCCTGCGGGGCGGGATCGCCGCCGACAGCGATCACCTGTATCTCGGTGGCAGCCGGCTCTGGGCGCTGCGGCTGAGCGACGGGTCCGTGGCGTGGCAGACCTCGACGGAACACGCATACGGGCCACCGGTGCTCAAGGCGGGTGTGCTGTACGCCGTGGGCGTCGGCACCGGTCTGACGGCGGTGGACGCGCGCAGCGGAAAGGTGCTCTGGACCGAGCAGGGCGGGGAGGTGGGCGAGGCGTCCACGTCGTGGCCGCCCGTGCTCGGCACCCGCTACGCGTACTACAAGAACGGGACCCTGCTGCGAGCGATCAGCCTGTCGAACCACCGGACCTCGCTGACGTACCAGACGAGCGGCAAGCAGTTCTACGCGGACGCGGACTCCCAGTTGGTCCTCAGCGTGGACCGTCAGTACCTGACCGCCTATCCCCTCCGGTGAAGTGACCTCTCCAGTGAAGTGACCTCGAAGCGGCGGAACGCCGGCCATGCGGAGCACCGCATGGCGACGGCTCGCCGCTCGGCCGCCCCCGCCGACCTCCCCCCGTGCAGAAGGCCCTCCATGAAACCTCTCGGTACCGGCGATCCACTCCGCCTCGGTCCCTATCGCGTTCTCGGCGTCCTCGGGGAAGGCGGCATGGGCAAGGTCTACGTCGGCCAGGACGGCGCCGGCAGCCTGGCCGCCGTCAAGGTGCTCAGGCCCGAACTCGCCCACGACACCAACCTCGCCCAGCGGTTCCTGCGCGAGGCGCAGGCCGCCCAGGCGGTGCGGAGCAACGGCATCGCGAACGTGCTCGGCGCGTGGACCGAGGGCGGACGGCCGTGGATCGCCACCGAGTTCCTCGCGGGGCTCACCCTGGACCAGGCCGTCGACACCTACGGACCTCTCGACGAGCCGGCTCTGCGTGCCCTTGCCGCCGCGCTCGCCCGGACCCTCGCCGACATCCATGCCGCCGGGTTCATCCACCGCGACCTGAAGCCGCCCAACATCGTGCTCACCTCGGCCGGACCACGCGTCATCGACTTCGGCATCGCCCGGCCCGAGCACGGGCTGACCCTGACCACGACCGGTCAGGTGCCCGTGACGCCGGGGTACGGCGCCCCCGAGCAGGTTCTCGGACAGCGGGTGGCCCCCTCGGCGGACGTGTTCTCGCTCGGCGCGGTGCTGGTCTACGCGGCCACCGGCAGACGGGCGTACGAGGGCTCGCATGTCGCGGCCGTTCAGTACGCGGTGGTGCACGAGGAACCTCGACTCGGCGGAATCGAGCCGAAGATGCGGACCCTGATCGCGCCCTGCCTCGCCAAGGACGCCGCTGCGCGTCCCGCCCCGACCCAGATCGTCCAGGCCGTGGCGGCGCCCAAGGGGGCCGACCGGGTGTGGCGGCGCGGACCGGTCTCCGACGCCATCAGGGAGCGGGAGGCCGGGGCCCGTCGGCTGACCGCGCCGGTCACGACCGAGACGGCTCCGTCCGCCACTCGCAGGCGTCTGCTCACCGGGCTCGCCGCCGGAGGTGTGGTGCTGGCGGGCGGGGGTGGCACGGCGGCTTGGTGGTTCGGACGGCGGGGCGGATCCACGAAGAGCGGTCCTTTCGACATTCCTCCGGCGGTGCCCGTCCCCATGCAGAAGCTGGACAAGGGCGTGAAGGACCCGATCAACAACGACGTCCAGCCGACGGACCTCTGGGAAGTGCACGGGGAGGCGGACGCCGCCTACTCCCGGACGCTGCTGCCGATCGGGGACGTCATTGTCTTCGGAGTCGCGACCGGCGGTATCGCGGGATTCGACATCACCAATGGCAAGCGTCGCTGGAGCGCACCTCACCTCAGCGTGAACAACGGCTACCTGTCGCTCTCCGACCGGCTGGTCATCGGCGCCGACAGCAAGGGCGTCCTATGGACTTTCGTGCCCTCCACCGGCGAACCCAAGTGGACGTGCCCGGAAGCGGAGGCGGCGAGGCTGCTCGCGGCCGACGGCGACGCGGTGTATTTCGTGACGAACGACCACCGGCTGCGCAGTGTGAACCGCTCCGATGCGACAGTCCGCTGGACTGTGACCGTTCCTGCCGGCTTCCGGGGAAAGGTACTCAGCCCGGCTGTCGTCGGCCGGGGCAGACTGGTCATGTCGACCACGGACGGGACCGTGCTCGTGGTGCACACCAGCAATGGCAGCACGGCATGGACCCGAATGGACCAGGACCAGGACGTCACGGTCCGCCCGGCCGTCTACGACGACATGGTCTACATCAACGGCAAGTCCCTGGACGCCCGCCGGCTCAGTGACGGGAAGAGGGCCTGGAACACCAAGCTCGACGACTGGTCGACCGACGGGTACAAGTGGGGCATTCCCGCGGTGGACGCGGATGCGGTCTATGTGAACGCGGGTGACACCACCAACTGCCTGGACAAGCGCGACGGCAAGGTGCGGTGGTCTGCGTCGCAGAACGCCAGTTACGGAGGCCTCGTGGTACGACAGGGCCACGCGGTCTGGACGTTCGGCAGCGCCAGCACCGGGGCCGGGCCCCAGCTGTTGATCAATGCCGTGCGGGCCTCGGACGGAAAGGCTCCATGGAGCTATATGGTTCCCGATCCCCAATACGCCCTCTTGGCCGCGGCCGGAAACCGTGTCTTCGTCATGTGTGACAGCTCGGTCATCGCTCTTTCCACATTCTGAGCGTGCCGCTCGCGCGCTGGATCCGGTGCGCTGGTCGTGCTGTTGCCTCTCGGCGACAGTGAAGGCGACCGGGGCTACGGGCTGCGTCCGATCCACCGCCTGGACCTGCGTCGTCTCGGCTTACCGAGACGAAGCACTTCAGGGGGCACGAACCAGAGCGCGGGCTGCTAGTGTGATGCGCCAGAAATCCTGAGGGTTAGTTCTGCTCTGTTTTCTGGCCGGTGGTTCCGACTTTGGTGAGGTAGTCGGCGAGGGAGTTGAGGATCTCGTCGGCTGTCTTGGTCCAAGTGAAGGGCCGCGGGTTCTCGTTCCAGGTGTCGATCCACGCAGTGATGCCGTGCCGGTGATAGTCGTGGGTACGCCGTTCGGGCATGCCCGGCAGCACCGGCTGGGACCGGTCCAGCGCCTGGATCTGGCTCTTCGCGTCCACGCAGAGCACGACCGCCTTCTCGGGCGGGTGATGGTACAGGCCCACGACGTCGACGACCTTGGCGACGAACTGCGGATCGGTGGACAGCTTGAACGAGTCCTGCAGGTGGGGCTTGAGGTCGAACCGCTTCCAGATTCGCCCGATCGTCGATTTCGGCAGGCCGGTGCGCTGGGCCATCGAGGCCCGTGACCAGTGCGTGTCCTTGCCTGGGACCGACTCCAGGGTGGTCACGACGACCTCCTCGACCTGGTCGAGGAGGATCGAGGGCGGCCGGCCCGAGCGCGGCTCGTCCTGCAGACCATCGAGGCGTTTCGCGATGAACCGGGCCCGCCAGCGGTCCACGGTCGACCTGTCGATGCCGAGGTCGGCCGCGGCCTGCTGGTTCGTCCCGCCCTCCGCGCAGCGCAGCACGATCTTGGCTCGCAATGCGAGGAACTGGGCGGTCTTGGCCTGTCGCGCCCACTGCTGCAGTTGCCTGCGCTCAGCATCGTCGAGGATCAGGTCGGCCTTCGGCCGGCCGATCCAGCCGGCGTCCTCAAGCCCAGCCACCCGTTCTGCGGCGAAAGCCCGACGCCACTTGCCGACCGTCTTGGCCTGGACACCGACGAGCCGAGCGACTGCCGCGTTTGACATGCCGTCAGCACACGCCAGGATGATGCGGGCCTTCTCGGCCGAGCGCCGGTGCGGCATTTTCGTCCGGCGCTCCAACTCGACGCGCTCGGCCTCGGACAACGTGATCGCTACAGCAGAGGGCCCCGAATGCGACATGAGAACAGGATACTTACTAACCCTCAGGATTTCTGGCGCATCACACTAGGTGCTCGGAACCCGTGAGGGAAGAGCCGCCTGAGAAGCGCAACCGAGTTGCTTCGCCATGCTGCGTGAGATGGAATTCAGTATGACCATCAAGTCTTTCCCTGTGGTATTGGGGGACGCTTGATCTGGCGTGCTGTAAAGGTACCCGCGGACATACGGAGTCGAGTCCGCCGTTTTTGTGGATCCGTATGTGGTGCACTTGAAGTACAAAGTAGCGCTGGTGCGTGCGTGCACTTTTGCGTAAACGCCGATCGGATAGAGTGTGTTCTCGGATTCTCCTTGCACAGATGAACTGTTTACACTCGGATGATCCCGAGATGCGGAGAAATCCACTTCGATCAATGAATGGCCGGTTTTGTCGCCCGACTTGAAGACGTCGCACTGGTTCCGCTTGGTGATGTCGTCATGAAGAGTGCCTGCTGCGCGTCTCAGTGAGAATTTGTTGGCATGCCCGACGTCATCGGTTCCGGGGAGTTCGGAGAATTTCTCGGTGGCGCCCATGCGTTGAAGGGACGCGACTGCTGACGAGTCGAGTGTGGAGTCGCAGACCTGGAATGCGCTGAGGGTCGTCTCCTGCTTGCTGTCGTGATGCCCACTGCACGCGGAGACACTCAAGATGAGCGCCAGTGCGCCCCATGCTGGGTGCAGGATTTCGAATTTCATCGGTCGGCTCTGTGATGGTTCGCTTGTCTGCTGCACAAATCAGTCCTTGTACGGAGCCCGTCCTCGATAATCGTTCTCGTTGGAACCAATCCCCAGGTACGCGCTTTTGATGTCGTCGTTCCAGTTCTGATCGTTGGCGACTTCGGCGGCCTTAGGACTGTCCTTGATATATGTGTGGTAGGCGGAGCCCAGTTGGTTCTCGCCCTTCTTGTAGAACGCGCTGCCGGTCAGCTGGGATTTCTCTGTGGGGTCTTGCTCGCTGCCGTCGACCCCCTTGTCGATCTGCTGACCGATGAAGGTGTTGATTGCTTCTCCGGCAGTGTCCGCGGCGATTGGTGCGATGACCACTGCTGCAGCCGTGGATCCCGGCAGAGGGATGGCTCCGATACCGACCCCTACGGTCGTCCCCACCCCTAGCTTGATCCATTCGGCGGACCGGCCCAGGGACTTGTTGGCCTCTTCCGCGTCCTCCTTGTACGTCGTCTCAGCCTGCTGGACGCGGGAGTTGTCAAGGATGCCACGCGCCTGGGCCCCTGCGCTCAGCGCATCGTGAGCATGCTGGATGTTGGCATCGCTGGTCGGAGGGTAGGCGTCGAGAGCGCTGAGCGTATACAGGTGCTGCGCTGCGGTGACGGCACGGTGAGCGTTTTCATCCTGGCCGAGTACGCTGAGGAAATTGATGGCACCTTCCTGGGTGAAGTTCGCACGCCCACCGTATTTCGCCGGGAAGGTGCCCGAATCTTTCTCGTACTCACCGACACCGGACAAGTCGTGGTCGATGTCATCGATGTACGCGCCGGCGATCTTGCCCAGACTGTCAGCCAACTCGGGCTGGTTGTGCAGCATTTTCGGGCCGTCCTGGCTGCCGTAGAGATACGACACCTGCTCCATCACGCCAGCCGTCGCCGACGTGCGGTGTTCGCCGCCGGTGTTGATCTGGTTTTCGGTGGCGTCGTACGCAAATCCGGTTGTGGCCGCCTCCAGGGCGTGCCCGAGCGAATCCCTGCCCGCCACGTATCCATCCTTGCCCTCAAGGGTGGTGTCAGCCGTCCAGACACGCTCCTTGGTCAGGTACTTGAGATGGTCGTTCACCTCGGAGTCCTTGTTGACGGTGTCGCCAGCGCCCTCGGGCTGTTCGAAGAACTGCGTCGACGCATCCGGGTTATGACCGAGCGCCTCGAGGAACCCGGTCACGGGATCGCGGCCGCGGTCGTTCTTGTAGCCCCAGTAGTTGAGGTCGCCCTGGTTGGCGTTGTTGACCCAGAGGTTGATGCCCTCGCCGTTGACCTTCTTGTCGTAAGCCAGGAGCTTGTCGCCGTAGCTGTTGAGGAACTGGTCGTCGTAGTCGCCGAAGCGCATGAGGTTGCTCATCGCGGCGTAACCGGTCGGATTGCTGGCGTCGTCGATGCCGAGCTGGTCGGGACCCAGCTTGATCATCTGCTTCTCCCAGCTCTGCATCCTGTCGCTGTCGGAGAGGGTGGCCAGACCGATGGTGGTTCCGAGGTTCTTCTGGAGTTGCTTGGCCTGCTTGGCGCGGTCAGGGTCGTAGGCGCCCTGGTAGGGGTCGGCAATGCCGGCCCAGAAGGTGAGTACCTTCTTCGGGCCGACCTGCGTGGCGAACTCTTCCGCGAAGAGCGGATCGTTCTTGTACTTGGCCAAGGTGGCGTTGAGCGACGCGAGCTCTGTGTTCGTCACGTCATGGGGGTTCTTGGCGAGGATTTTGGCCATCCGGTCGGCGTCCGCGACTGCCTTGGCAGCTTCGTCCCGGTTCTCATAGTGAGCGCTGGAGAAGCCGTACTTGGCCTGGTCGACGAGAAGTTTGAGTGCCTTTGCCGCAGTGTTGTCGCTTTCGGTCGCCTTGTTGAGGATGCGCTGGATCTCGTTACGGAGATCGTTGACGTCCTTCTGGCTGACCGCGCTCGTCTCGCCGCTCGGGTCGGAGGCCCAGTCGGGGCGGGGATTCCCGGTGACGCTGAAGGTGCCGTGGCCGGTGTCGATGACCGTGCAGTACTTGTACGGGGGGCGTTCGAGGGTCTCGTTCAGTTCGCTCCGGTAGCCGATGAGCTCGCCGCGTGTGTCCTTGAGGATCTTCGTGACGGAGTCCGCCTGCGCGTGGGCGTCTGCGAACTCCTCCGCGGTCTTGTCGATGAACTCGCGACTCACCTGTGCGTTGACGCCGGCCCAGTTGGCCTTGTCCGCACGGGACTTGAGGTGGCTCCTGGCGTCCTCTTTCAGGGTCGCAAGATCCTTGGTCATCTTCTCCCAGTCGGTGATGGCCTCTCCGAGCTGCGAGAAGTTGCCGTGACGGAGCGCATCGAGATCCATTGCGTCAGCTGCCCTTTCGCTCGTCGAAGCCCTGGTCCAGCTGGGAGATGCTGCTCAGCGTGCCGGCGATGTAGGACTCGTCGGCCGCGTGCTGGTTCGCTGTGTAGCGCAGGTGGTTGGAGATGTGGGCGCAGGCGTCCAGCAGGGTCTGGACTTGGTCGATCCAGCGCTCGGCGACGTGATCGAGTGCGGCCCCGATGGCGAAGCCCTCGCTCTTGAGTCCTCCGGCTGCCTTCATGGAGGAGAGGCGGGAGTAATCACTGCATCCGCTGAATTCGTTGAAGAGGTCGTGTGCTGCTGAGCCGATCCCGGCAAGGTCCTTCTGGTGGGCGGTGAGGTCACCGCGCGGGCTGCTGCCGCCGCCTCCATCGGGAGTGGCCAGTTGGTTGAGCTGCATGTGCGTCGCCCCAGCCTGCCGACGCGCCTGCGCGTCCGTCTTGAGCTGCTCCCACTCGTCCCATGCCATGGATGATCACCCCCGCGCAGTGCCCGCTCGGTCATCGAATTCCATATGAACCGTCTGGCACATCCCTGTGGATCGTCTAGCGTTGGTAAAAATAGCAGGGTGCCGGGACGGGCACAGCACCAATCCCGATTGCGCACAAGGCCTGCACCTCACCCCTGCACACAACGGCAAGATGCCGCGGACCGGCATGGTCCGCGGCATCCAGGTTGGGGGAGGAGCCGTTCGGGAACGGCTTCGGAGAACTAGGACTCCATGAGTCCGACCTGCACCATCGGCTTGCCCCTCTTCCGCGACACGAAGGTGCCCCGTCCCGCCGGCATCGGCCGCGGGCGGACGCCGCCCAGCAGGTCGCCCTCGGCCGGGTCGCCCGAGAGGACCACGCCCTGGGCGCCGAGTTCCTTGATGCGCTGCATGAAGGACTCGTAACCGGCGCGCCCCGAGCCCGCCGTGGACCGGGCGATGATGAAGCGGACGCCGACGTCGCGGGCGAACGGGAGCATTTCCGTCAGGCCCGCCAGCGGGTTGCCGCTCGACGTGGACACCAGGTCGTAGTCGTCGATGACGACGTACACCGCCGGGCCCCGCCACCAGCTGCGGTTGCGCAGCTGCTCAGGGGTCACGTCGGCCGTGGGCGTGCGGCGCTGCATCAGGTCGGCCAGCGCGTCCATGTGGTGCTGCATCTGGTTCGACATCGGGATGTACTCGGCCAGGTGCGAGTCCGGGGTCACCCCGAGCAGCGAGCGGCGGTTGTCGACGACGAAGAGCTTGCAGGCGTCCCCGTCGTACCGCTCGGTGAGACGCTTGATCAGCAGCTTCAGCAGGTTCGACTTGCCGGACTCGCTCTCTCCGAACACCAGGAAGAACGGGTCCTGTTCGAAGTCCACGAACACCGGCTCGAGGTTGTCCTCGTCGAGGGCGAAGGAGACGCCCCGGTCCGGGAAACGGTCGCCCGGCGGGAGCTGGGCCGCGGGGAACTCGCGCGGCAGCAGGCGTACCTTCGGCGCACCGGGTTCCTGCCAGTGGCGGGTGACCTCGGCAGCGAGGGCGGTCGTCGCCTCGGCGAGGTCGGTGTCGGAGGACAGGCCGTCGATACGCGGAACCGCCGCCATGAAGTGCTGCTTCTGCGGGGTCAGACCGCGGCCCGGCACCCCGGTGGGGACGTTGGCCGCGACCCTGCGGTCGACCTCCGAGTCCATGGGGTCGCCCAGCCGCAGCTCCAGACGGTTCATCAGGTGGTCCTTGAGGTTCGCGCGGACCTCCATCGAGCGCGAACCGGTGAGGATCAGGTGGATGCCGTAGCCCAGACCGCGCGCGGCGATGTCCAGGATCAGCGGCTCCAGGGCCTCGTAGTCCGTCTTGAAGTTGCCCCAGCCGTCGATGACCAGGAAGACGTCGCCCCACGGCTGGTCGGTCACCGAGATCTCACCACGCGCGCGACGCGAGCGGAACTCGGCGATGGAAGAGATCCCGGAGGCGCGGAAGTACTCCTCGCGACGGGTCATCACGCCGTACACCTCGGCCGCCGTACGCCGGACCTTCTCGGGGTCCAGACGCGAGGCGACGCCGCCCACGTGCGGCAGGCCGGCCACCGAGGCCATACCGCCACCACCGAAGTCCAGGCCGTAGAACTGCACCTCCCGCGGGGTGTGCGTGAGCGCGAACGCCGCGATGATCGAGCGCAGCAGCGTCGACTTGCCGGACTGCGGACCGCCGATGATCTGCATGTGGCCGGCCGCGCCGCCGAAGTCGACCCACAGCGGGTCGCGCCGCTGCTCGTACGGCTTGTCGATGAGGCCGGCCGGAACGACGAGCCGCCCCGCGCCCTCGTAACCGGGCTGGGTCATGCCGCGGCCAGACACCGGGGCGAGCCCCGGCAGCAGCGCGTCGAGCGACGGCGGGCTGTCCAGCGGGGGCAGCCACACCTGGTGGGCGGCCGGGCCCTGCGCCTCCAGGCGCCGCACGATCACGTCGAGCACGGTGTCGGCGAGCGCGTCGTCCTGCTGCTCCTCGGCCGTCGCCCGGCGCTGCTGCGGGACCGGCGCGTATTGGACCGGCACCTCCGCCGCGGTGAAGAGGACCGGCCTGCGGTCGACGGGCAGCGGGCCGCCGAGCGCCGCCGCCTGCTGCGAGCTGGTGCGGTACACCCCGGAGACGTAGGCGGCCTTGAAGCGGACCATCTCGTCGGTACCGAACTTCAGGAAGCCGGAACCCGGGACGTTCGGCAGTTCGTAGGCGTCGGGGACGCCGAGTGCCGCGCGGGACTCCGCCGCGGAGAACGTGCGCAGACCGATGCGGTACGACAGATACGTCTCCAGGCCGCGCAGCCGGCCCTCTTCCAGGCGCTGCGAGGCCAGGAGCAGGTGCACGCCCAGCGAACGGCCGATACGGCCGATCTGCACGAACATCTCGATGAAGTCCGGCTTCGCGGTCAGCAGCTCGCTGAACTCGTCGATCACCAGCACGAGGGAGGGGATCGGCTGGAGCGGGGCGCCTGCCGCGCGGGCCTTCTCGTAGTCGTGGATGTTGGCGTAGTTGCCCGCGTCGCGCAGCATCTCCTGGCGGCGGTTGAGTTCACCGCGGATCGAGTCGCCCATGCGGTCGACCAGGGTGAGGTCGTCGGCCAGGTTGGTGATGACCGCCGCCACGTGCGGCATCTGGGCCATGCCGGCGAAGGTCGCGCCACCCTTGAAGTCCGCGAGGACGAAGTTCAGGGTCTCGGAGGAGTGCGTGACCGCGAGGCCCAGCACCAGGGTGCGCAGCAGCTCCGACTTGCCGGAACCGGTCGCGCCGACGCACAGGCCGTGCGGGCCCATGCCCTCCTGGGCGGCTTCCTTGAGGTCGAGCATCACGGGCCGGCCGTCCTCGCCGAGACCGATCGGCACGCGCAGCCGCTCCGACTGCGAGCGCGGCCGCCACGTGCGCTTCGGGTCGACCGAGGCGGCGTCGCCCAGGTTCAACAGGTCCGTGAACTCCAGGTTGGCGAGCAGCGGTTCATCGTCGTCCCCACCCGACGCCATCCGCAACGGCGCGAGCTGGCGCGCGAGAGCCTCCGCGGCCTCGTAGGACAGGACGTCCGGCGTCCCCTCGTAGACCATGCCGTGCGCCGACTCCAGGCGCAGTTCCTTCGGTTGCACCACGATGGACAGATCGCCGCGGCCGCTGGTGAGGTCGCCGGGCACGACCTCCAGGACGGTCACGCCCTGCATACCCTCCGGGCTGGCCAGCAACGACGCGGGCGGCAGGGAGATGCCGTCGAGCACGACCACCAGCTGCGGCTGGTCTGCGACGGGCGCTCCGCCGGGGTGGAAACGCGGGCGGCCTTCCAGCCGGGAGGCGAGCCGGTCCTCCAGCTCCACCGGGTCCGTGGTGATCAGGCGGATGCTGCCGGCGCCGTCGGCGAGGCCCGGGGCCTGCACGTGCGGGAGCCACTTGGCCCACTCCCACTCGGGCACCGACTCACGCCCGGTGACGACGGCGATGACCAGGTCCTCGGGGGAGTGCAGGGAGGCGAGGGAGGCGGCGACGGCCCGCGCGGTGCCGCGCACGGTGCCCGGCTCGCCGCTGATCGTCACGTGGTAGAAGGCTCGCAGCGAGACCGCCATCGGCAGGTCCTCGATGGTGCCGTGTGTGGCCAGGAAGCGCTGCATGGCGCCCGCGGTCAGCGGCTCCAGCTCGTCGACCGGGGCGGTCTGCGGCGGGACCAGGGGAGTGGCCAGGGCCTGCGGACCGAGGCCCACCCGCACCTGTCCGAAGTCCTCGTCGGCGGAACGCCGTTCCCACACCCGGCTGCCCTCGGCGACCAGTGCCCACAGTTGCTCCGGCGAAGGGTGCAGATAGAACTGGGCGTCGCGCTGGGACTTCGCGGTGTCCATCGCACCGCGCCGGGTCTGTGACAGGTAGCGGAGGTAGTCACGTCGCAGGTCGGCCATCTGCCCCTGGCTGCCGCGGCGATAGCGGACGAGCATCGAGATGCCCATGCCGATCGTCGACGCCACCATGACCATGCCCATGATCTTCATGAAGGGCTGGGCCTGCGGGTTGAAGAAGAACACCACGGATCCGCCCATGCCGAGCATGGGCAGGAGCTGCATCAGTGCGCCTTCCTGCTGCCCGCGCGGCAGTTCCGGCGGAGCTTGCAGTACGACCTCGTCCGTGGGCACTTCCTTCGGCAGTGCCCGTGGTGGGCGCTTGACGACGATGTGGCTCACTACGCACCAATTCCCTTGCCGGACCGAGATGTTTCGTCCGCCGCCCCGTGTCAGGCGAACGTCGACCGCGAAGCGCGATCCTACTGACAACCACTGACAACGGCGGGCGGTAGGGTGCCGGTGAGACGCGTGAGCAGTTGCGAATCCTTCCGGGAAAACCCGGGCATTCCACAACTGTTCGAAGGAAGTACCTCCTCGCAGACCCCGGCTGCGGCCGCCCGGCCGACCGGTGGAGCGCGGGGCGCTGCACAACCTACACAGGATCTTTACGGGCGGAAGGGTGCGCGGCGGCGTCGCTTGCCGCCCCATCGCCGACGAGGGGGAACAGCAGGTGAGCATGACGGCCTCCGCGCCTGCCGGCGCGACCGGCGGACCGGGCACCGGAGCCCCTTCCGGGGCAGGCATGGGATTCGGCTTCTGCCGGGTCACCATCGTGGCGCCGGACAGCCGCATCGACGTGGCGTTGCCCGACGACGTCCCGGTCGCCGACCTCTACCCGGAGATTCTGCGCCTGTCCCAGCAGAGCCCCACCGAGGGCGCTCCGGTCGGCTACCACCTCGTACGGCGTGACGGCACGGTCCTCGACGGAGCCCGGTCGTTCACGGCGCAGCGCATCCTCGACGGCGAGTTGCTCACCCTGCGCCCGTTCGCGGAGTCGCTGCCGCCCGCCGTCCTCGACGACGTCTCCGAGGCGGTGGCCTCCGCCGTCACGCGCGACCGCACCCTGTGGAGCGGCGACCTCACCCGTGCCGCCGGCCTCGTCGCGGGCGGCATCCTGCCCGCGCTGCTCGCGTTCGTGGCCTGGAGCTCCCAGGTCCGCCACGACATGCACAGTCTGCAGGGCGTCATCGCGGGCGTCACCGGCATCCTGCTCGTCACCCTGGCATGCGTACGCGCGCGCGTGTACGACGACCGAGGCTCCGCGGTCGCGCTGGGACTCGGTGCTCTGCCGAACGTCGCCGTGGCCGGCTCGGGACTGCTCCCGCTCTCCACAGGCGAGGGCATCGGACGGCTTCAGTTCCTGCTCGCCTGTACGGCGGTTCTCGTCGCGGCCCTGGTGCTCACCCTGGTGTCGCCGGGCGGTGACGGACCCTTCGTGGCGTTCGTCTTCGCCTCGGCCATCGGTCTGATCACCACCTTCATCGCGATCCTCACCGATCTGAAGCCCATCGAGACGGCAGCCGTCTGCGCCCCGCTGTCCGTCGTGGCGCTGGCCTTCCTGCCGGGCCTGTCGATGCGCTTCGCCCGGCTGCCCATCGGCTTCGAACCGCCCAACCCGTCCCGCGGCGGCTACGACACCGGCGAGCCCGCACCTCAGGAGCCGGTGGACCTCGAGCGCGTGGCCGCCCAGGCCCGGCGCGGCCACGAACTGCTCGTCGGTCTCGTCGGAGGCTGTGCCCTCGTCGCCGTGGGCGCGTCGATCGTCCTCGGCTTCTCCAGCAACATCTGGGCCCAGCTCCTCGCCCTCGCGACCGGCGTGGCGATGCTGATGCGGGCGCACCTGTTCCGTTACACGGCGCAGGTCGGTGCCACCCTGGCCGCAGGCCTGGCCGCGATCGTCTTCCTCGGGCTCGGGCTCGCCCTGAACCCGCCCAAGGGCTATCTGCTGGACGCCTTCCGGGGCGACACCACCGCCCTGGACATCCGCAGCATCTGGCTCGCCGCTGCGGTCGGCGCGGCCACCGCCCTGGTCACCGCGATCGGTCTGATCACCCCGCGCCGCGGAGTCACCCCGTTCTGGGGCCGCTTCCTGGAGATCGCCGAGAGCTTCGTCCTGCTCACGCTGATCCCGCTGGCACTGGCCGTGTTCGACGTCTACGCGCGGGCGCGGGCGATGACCAGCTAGGGGCCGGCGCCAGGACGGCACGGAAAAGGGCGGCACGCGTGCGTGCCGCCCTTTCTCACGTCGCGCTCACTGAGCCGCAAGCCCCCCATTGAGCTCAGTGGGCTCCAGATCAAACTCCCCGTCCCGCGCCCCCAGCACGAACGCGCGCCACTCCGCCTCGGTGTAGCGCAGCACGGTGTCGGGGTCCAGGGAGGAGCGCATCGCCACCGCACCCTCGGGCAGGTAGGCGATCTCGACGCGCTCCTCGTGCTCCTCGGTGCCCGGGGCGCAGTGCCACTCGACGTCCGAGATGTCGAGCGCGTACAGCTCGTCCCGCTCCCGCTCCTTGCGCGCCTTGATCTCCGCTTCCGTCTCCGTCATCGTGCAGCGACCCCTTCCCGAGTACGTTCGGTCCCGGCGCTCACCCTAGTGGCCGCGGGCGCCCGGCCCCGGCGGTTCGAAGACCGGGGGAAAGGTGCCCGCCACCTCCTGGTACCCTGGCTGACGGCCGTTTGTGTACGCACCCCTGGAACCGTCGAGGTTCTGGTGGCCGCGCCCAGCGGATCCCCGCCTCCCGAGTAACGGAAGCTTCCCCGAGACGTAGACCGGGGGCACTCGGCGGCATTCAACAGACTATGAGGAGTACGCGTGTCGCTCGACGCCGCTACGAAGAAGCAGATCATCGGCGAGTTCGGTACCAAGGAGGGTGACACCGGCTCCCCCGAGGTCCAGGTCGCTCTGCTCTCCCGTCGGATCTCCGACCTGACGGAGCACCTCAAGACCCACAAGCACGACCACCACTCCCGTCGTGGCCTGCTGATCCTCGTCGGTCAGCGCCGCCGCCTTCTCCAGTACCTGGCGAAGAAGGACATCCAGCGTTTCCGTACGCTGGTCGACCGCCTCGGCATCCGCCGTGGTGCGGCGGGCGCCAAGTAAGACGCCGTGAAGGGAGCGGTTCCCGAAGGACTCGGGGGCCGCTCCCTTTGCCGTATACGGGGAAACGTGCGGAGTGTCACACACGCTTTGTAGTGTGGTAGCACAACGCAATACGCACGACACAGAACGACGCACGACGCACGACCAAGAACGAGGAGAAGCGCACCTCGCCGCCGCCGGTCCTCGGTAGTGGCCCCCGGGGGGAAGCGAGCCCCGGGTGCTTCGATCGAAGACCGGCCCGCACCAGACGGCGCGCTTCTCCACCACAGTCCCCCTGCCACACGGGCAGCCAAGGGACGAAAGACGATACGTAACGGAGAAAACGCTAGTGGAGAACGAGACCCACTACGCCGAGGCCGTCATCGACAATGGCGCCTTCGGTACCCGTACCATCCGCTTCGAGACGGGCCGCCTGGCCAAGCAGGCCGCCGGCTCCGCCGTGGCGTACCTGGACGACGACACCATGGTGCTGTCGGCCACCACCGCCTCCAAGAACCCCAAGGACCAGCTCGACTTCTTCCCGCTGACGGTGGACGTCGAGGAGCGCATGTACGCGGCCGGGAAGATCCCCGGTTCCTTCTTCCGCCGTGAGGGCCGGCCGTCCGAGGACGCGATCCTCACCTGCCGCCTCATCGACCGCCCGCTGCGCCCGTCCTTCAAGAAGGGCCTGCGCAACGAGATCCAGGTCGTCGCCACGATCATGGCGCTCAACCCCGACCACCTGTACGACGTCGTGGCGATCAACGCCGCGTCCGCGTCCACGCAGCTGGCCGGTCTGCCCTTCTCCGGCCCGATCGGCGGCGTCCGCGTCGCGCTGATCCGCGGCCAGTGGGTCGCCTTCCCGACGCACACCGAGCTCGAGGACGCCGTCTTCGACATGGTCGTCGCGGGCCGCGTCCTGGAGGACGGCGACGTCGCGATCATGATGGTCGAGGCCGAGGCCACCGAGGGCACCATCAAGCTCGTCGAGGGCGGCTCCGAGGCGCCGACCGAGGAGGTCGTCGCCGCCGGTCTTGAGGCCGCGAAGCCCTTCATCAAGGTCCTGTGCCGCGCCCAGGCGGACCTCGCCGCGAAGGCCGCCAAGCCGACCGGCGAGTTCCCGATCTTCCTGGACTACCAGGACGACGTCTTCGAGGCCCTGACGGCCGCCGTCCGCCCCGAGCTGGCCCAGGCGCTCACCATCGCCGGCAAGCAGGAGCGCGAGTCCGAGCTGGACCGCGTCAAGGGTCTCGCCGCCGAGAAGCTCCTGCCGGAGTTCGAGGGCCGCGAGAAGGAGATCTCCGCCGCGTACCGCTCGCTCACCAAGCAGCTGGTCCGCGAGCGCGTGATCAAGGAGAAGAAGCGCATCGACGGCCGCGGTGTCACCGACATCCGCACGCTGGCCGCCGAGGTCGAGGCCATCCCGCGCGTGCACGGCTCCGCGGTGTTCGAGCGTGGCGAGACCCAGATCCTGGGCGTCACCACCCTCAACATGCTCCGCATGGAGCAGCAGCTGGACACCCTCTCCCCGGTGACCCGCAAGCGCTACATGCACAACTACAACTTCCCGCCGTACTCCACCGGCGAGACCGGCCGCGTCGGCTCGCCGAAGCGCCGCGAGATCGGCCACGGCGCCCTCGCCGAGCGTGCCCTCGTGCCGGTCCTGCCGACGCGCGAGGAGTTCCCCTACGCGATCCGCCAGGTCTCCGAGGCGCTGAGCTCCAACGGCTCGACGTCCATGGGCTCGGTCTGCGCCTCCACCATGTCGCTGCTGAACGCCGGTGTGCCGCTGAAGGCCCCGGTCGCCGGTATCGCCATGGGCCTGATCTCCCAGGACATCGACGGCGAGACGCACTACGTCACCCTCACCGACATCCTCGGTGCGGAGGACGCCTTCGGCGACATGGACTTCAAGGTCGCCGGCACGAAGGACTTCGTGACCGCCCTCCAGCTCGACACCAAGCTGGACGGCATCCCGGCCTCCGTCCTGGCCGCGGCCCTCAAGCAGGCCCGCGACGCGCGTCTGCACATCCTCGACGTGATGATGGAGGCCATCGACCGGCCCGACGAGATGAGCCCGCACGCCCCGCGGATCATCACCGTCAAGATCCCGGTCGACAAGATCGGTGAGGTCATCGGCCCCAAGGGCAAGATGATCAACCAGATCCAGGAGGACACGGGCGCCGAGATCACCATCGAGGACGACGGCACCATCTACATCGGTGCCGCCGACGGTCCCTCGGCGGAGGCCGCCCGCGCCACGATCAACGGCATCGCCAACCCGACGATGCCCGAGGTCGGCGAGCGCTACCTCGGTACGGTCGTCAAGACGACCACCTTCGGTGCGTTCGTCTCCCTGCTGCCGGGCAAGGACGGTCTGCTGCACATCTCGCAGATCCGTAAGCTCGCCGGCGGCAAGCGCGTGGAGAACGTCGAGGACGTCCTCGGTGTGGGCCAGAAGGTCCAGGTCGAGATCGCCGAGATCGACTCCCGCGGCAAGCTCTCCCTCGTTCCGGTGATCGAGGGCGAAGAGGGCGACGAGAACAAGGACGACGCCGAGCAGTGACGTCCCGTAGCTCCAAGGTGACGGCCCGCCCCTCTTCGGAGGCGCGGGCCGTCGCCCGTACCCAAACCCTGATCAAGGGCCAGAACGGCATCGGCACGGTCCGCAAGACCACCCTCCCGGGCGGCCTGCGCATCGTCACCGAGACCCTGCCCTCGGTCCGCTCCGCGACCTTCGGCATCTGGGCGCACGTCGGCTCCCGCGACGAGACCCCCGCTCTGAACGGCGCCACGCACTACCTGGAACACCTGCTGTTCAAGGGCACGCGGAAGCGCAGCGCACTGGACATCTCCGCCGCCCTCGACGCCGTCGGCGGCGAGATGAACGCGTTCACGGCGAAGGAGTACACGTGCTACTACGCGCGCGTGCTCGACAACGACCTGCCCCTCGCCATCGACGTCGTCTGCGACATGCTGACCGGCTCGCTGATCCTGGAAGAGGACGTCGACGTCGAGCGCGGCGCGATCCTCGAAGAGATCGCCATGACCGAGGACGACCCCGGCGACTGTGTGCACGACCTGTTCGCGCACACCATGTTCGGCGACAACGCCCTCGGCCGCCCGGTCCTCGGCACGGTCGACACGGTCAACGCCCTCAGCGCCGACCGCATCCGCCGCTTCTACAAGAAGCACTACGACCCGACCCACCTCGTGGTCGCCTGCGCCGGCAACATCGACCACAACAAGGTCGTACGACAGGTCCGCGCGGCCTTCGAGAAGGCGGGCGCCTTCAAGAACGCCGACGCGCAGCCGATCGCCCCGCGCGACGGCAGCCGCAGGATCCGCACGACCGGCAAGGTCGAACTGCTCGGCCGCAAGACCGAGCAGGCGCACGTCGTCCTCGGCATGCCCGGCCTCGCCCGCACCGACGACCGCCGCTGGGCGATGGGCGTGCTCAACACCGCCCTCGGCGGCGGCATGTCCTCCCGTCTCTTCCAGGAGGTCCGGGAGAAGCGCGGCCTCGCCTACAGCGTGTACTCGTACACCTCGGGCTTCGCCGACTGCGGCCTGTTCGGGGTGTACGCCGGCTGCCGGCCGAGCCAGGTGCACGACGTGCTGAAGATCTGCCGCGACGAACTCGACCACGTCGCCGCCAACGGCCTCACCGACGACGAGATCGCCCGCGCCGTGGGCCAGCTCCGGGGCTCCACCGTCCTCGGCCTCGAGGACACCGGCGCGCTGATGAACCGTATCGGCAAGAGCGAGCTGTGCTGGGGCGAGCAGATGTCCGTCGACGACATGCTGGACCGGATAGCGGCGGTCACCCCGGACGAGGTCCGCTCGGTCGCCCGCGACATCCTGGGACAGCGCCCGTCGCTGTCGGTCATCGGCCCGCTCAAGGACAAACAGGCCGCACGCCTGCACGACGCCGTCGCCTGACACACCTCCCTTAAGGAACGAAGAAGATGAGCAAGCTGCGCGTGGCGGTCCTCGGCGCCAAGGGCCGGATCGGGGCCGAGGCGGTCCGGGCGGTCGAGGCCGCCGAGGACATGGAGCTGGTCGCCGCCCTCGGCCGCGGGGACAAGCTGGAGACCCTGGCGGAGGCCGGTGCCCAGGTCGCCGTGGAGCTGACCACCCCCGACTCCGTCATGGACAACCTCGGCTTCTGCGTGCGCCACGGCATCCACGCGGTCGTCGGTACGACGGGCTGGACCGAGGAGCGCCTCGCGCAGCTGACGGGGTGGCTGGCCGAGTCCCCGCGGACCGGTGTGCTCATCGCGCCGAACTTCTCCATCGGCGCCGTCCTGACCATGAAGTTCGCGCAGATCGCCGCGCCGTACTTCGAGTCGGTCGAGGTCGTCGAGCTGCACCACCCGAACAAGGTGGACGCGCCCAGCGGTACCGCCACGCGCACCGCCCAGCTCATCGCCGAGGCCCGCCGGGCCGCCGGCACCGCCCCGGCGCCGGACGCCACGGTGACGGCCCTGGACGGCGCGAGGGGCGCCAGCGTCGACGGGATCCCCGTCCACGCCGTACGCCTGCGCGGCCTCCTGGCCCACCAGGAGGTGCTGCTCGGTGGCGAGGGCGAGACCCTCACCATCCGCCACGACTCCCTGCACCACAGCAGCTTCATGCCGGGCATCCTGCTCGGCGCCCGCCGCGTGGTGACCACTCCGGGCCTGACCTTCGGCCTGGAGCACTTCCTGGACCTGAGCTGAGACAGTCCCTGCGATGCGCGCGAAATTCACCTACCTCGTCACGGCCGCCGTCCTGGTCTTCTACTTCGTCCTGGTCGGCAGCCGCGGCGTCATGCTCATCCAGTCCGGCACGCTCCTGACTGTCACCTTCGGGGTCGCGGTCCTGATCCTGCCGGTCATCGGACTGTGGTTCCTGTGGAAGAACACCCAGTTCGTCCGCAAGGCCAACCAGCTCGCCGCCCAGCTCGACGCCGAGGGGGCCCTGCCTGTCGACGAGCTGCGGCGCACCGCGAGCGGCCGCATCGACCGCGACTCCGCCGACGAGGTGTTCGCCAAGCGCAAGGCCGAGACGGAGGCGTCCCCTGACGACTGGCGCTGCTGGTTCCGGCTCGCCGTCGCCTACCACGACGCCCGTGACACCCCTCGCGCGCGCAAGGCCATGCAACGGGCCATCGCCCTGCACGACGGCAAACCGGTCCCGGCCTGAGCCGCGGGGAGCCGCACGGCAGGCACGCCGAAGGGGCCGGCCCGCACACGGCGGACCGGCCCCTTCGGCGTGCCTGCGGCCGTCAGCCGCGCCCGTACTCCGCGGCCCAGGCCTCCACGGTGTCCGCTGCCCGGTCGAAGGCGGTCGCGCGGGCCAGGAAGTCCAGCGCGTGCGTGGTCAGCAGCGGAGGCGTGTCCTCGGCCGGCCGGTCCTCGCGCACGAGCACCAGCGCCTGCCCCTGCACCGTCCGGGGCAGCCCCAGCCAGCGCACCGGCTGCTGCACCGTCCGCACCGACACCACCCGTGCCCACGGCACCGTACGCGTCACCAGGAAGCCGACGTGGCGCAGTCCGTGCCCGCTCACCCACACGCCCATGCGCAGCAGCCGCAGCGCGGCGGCGATCACCACGAGCGCCGTGACGAGGACCGCCCCGGCGGAGGACACCGAGTCGGTCAGGGCGATGGCGACCGCGGCGAACAGCACGAAGGAGGCCAGCAACAGCACCAGCGCGGCCACACCCACCCGCCAGGGCCCGGGGCGGTAGGGACGCCGCCAGCGCTCCCGGTCGTCGTAGGGCAGCGCGCTCTCGGACGCGGCCTCGAAGGGACGGTCGGCCGTCAGGAAGGGCAGGGGCACGGCTGGTCCTCACTCAATCCTTGCTCGGGCTGTGCCCGGTGAGGCTATCCGGCCGTGTTCGCGCTCACCACCCGTGGGCGGCCGGAAGGGTCAGCGCCCGTCGGCGGCCTGCGACTGCTGCACGGGGGTATGGGCGGGGGTGGACAGCGCGGGCATACCGAGGACGAGTGCGCCAACGATCCCGGCGGTGATGGTGAGCCCCAGCAGCCAGCGCCCGGCTATCTGCCCGGCCGAAGCACGCTGGCGCGGCGGGGGAGCGACATTGCTGTTGAACCTGTCCGCCTCGGCCAGGAAGGCGAAGGGCACGGGCTCACGCCGACGGAACATGGCGGGCACCTCTCCTCTCGAGAGATCGAATTTTCGGGCCTCACTGGTACAGACGCTCGATTGGCACAAAAGGTGCCCATGTCCGAAAAAATCCGCGAGAAGGTCACTGTGCGGGACTGTCAGAGCCGCCCCGTACAGTGGGCCGCGAACCTGAAGAAGTGATGGGAAGGACCTCCGTGACCACCCCCGAGTCGCTCACCCTGCGCAGTGACGTCACCGTCGAGCTGGTGAAGTCCAGCGCGTCGGATGCCGACGTCCTCTTCGCCGCCCGCGTCTCCACGCTCGGCGAGCAGTCCCTGGACGAGCTGAAGAAGGACCCCGAGCGCTCCAAGGGCCTGATCAACTACCTGATGCGCGACCGGCACGGCAGCCCGTTCGAGCACAATTCGATGACCTTCTTCATCAGCGCCCCGATCTTCGTCTTCCGCGAGTTCATGCGGCACCGCGTCGGCTGGTCGTACAACGAGGAGTCCGGCCGCTACCGGGAGCTGGAGCCGGTCTTCTACGTCCCGGACACCTCCCGCAAGCTCGTGCAGGAGGGCCGTCCCGGCAAGTACGTCTTCGTCGAGGGCACCCCGGCCCAGCACGAGACGGTGCGCAGCACCCTGGAGGAGTCCTACGAGCAGGCGTACGGGGCGTACCAGAAGCTCCTCGCCGAGGGCGTCGCCCGCGAGGTCGCACGTTCGGCCCTCCCTGTCGGCCTGTACTCCTCGATGTACGCCACCTGCAACGCCCGCTCCCTGATGCACTTCCTCGGCCTGCGCACCCAGCACGAGCTGGCCAAGGTGCCGTCCTTCCCGCAGCGGGAGATCGAGATGGTCGGCGAGAAGATGGAGGCGGAGTGGGCGGCGCTCATGCCGCTGACGTACGCGGCCTTCAATGCGAACGGCCGCGTGGCCCCGTAACGAAGCCTTGTTCGCCCACCGGGAACCTATGTACGGGTCAGCCGCGTGAGGTGTCCGTATTGCGGCATTTGGAGAAGTTCATCTAGCCTGATCAAACGGACCCGGCACTGCTTGAACCCCCGAGCAGGCAGTGCCGGGCTCCATATTTGTCCTGACTTTCCCGGCCCCCCGCGGGCAGACCCTGCCTGGAGCACCGAGTAGCGTGTTACCCATGGCTCCGACCTCGACTCCGCAGACCCCCTTCGGGCGGGTCCTCACCGCCATGGTCACGCCCTTCACGGCGGACGGCGCACTCGACCTCGACGGCGCGCAGCGGCTCGCCGCCCACCTGGTGGACGCAGGCAACGACGGCCTGATCATCAACGGCACCACCGGCGAGTCCCCCACCACCAGTGACGCGGAGAAATCGGACCTGGTACGAGCCGTACTCGAGGCGGTCGGCGACCGAGCCCACGTCGTCGCCGGCGTCGGCACCAACGACACCCGCCACAGCATCGAGCTGGCCCGCGAGGCCGAGCGCATCGGAGCCCACGGCCTCCTCGTCGTCACGCCGTACTACAACAAGCCCCCGCAGGAGGGCCTGTACCGCCACTTCACGGCCGTCGCGGACACCACCGGCCTGCCGGTCATGCTCTACGACATCCCCGGCCGCAGCGGCGTCCCGATCAACACCGAGACGCTCGTCCGGCTCGCCGAGCACCCCCGGATCGTCGCCAACAAGGACGCCAAGGGCGACCTCGGCCGCGCCAGCTGGGCCATCGCCCAGTCCGGCCTCGCCTGGTACTCCGGCGACGACATGCTGAACCTGCCCCTGCTCTCCGTGGGCGCGGTCGGCTTCGTCTCGGTCGTCGGCCACCTCGTCACCCCCGACCTGCGCGCCCTCGTCGACGCGTACGCCTCGGGCGACATCGTCAAGGCCACCGAGATCCACCAGAAGCTGCTTCCGGTCTACACCGGGATGTTCCGCACCCAGGGCGTCATGACCACCAAGGCCGCGCTCGCCCTCCAGGGCCTGCCCGCCGGGCCGCTGCGCTCGCCGATGGTGGAGTGCTCGCCCGAGGAGATCGCCCAGCTCAAGATCGATCTTGCTGCCGGCGGGGTACAGATCTGACAACAGACTTGGCACCACCCGAGCTTCACAACTGAAGAGACAACCGAACAGAGAACCGGACCAGCGGGCCACCGGTGCCCGCGTCCACAACAACAACTGCTCATGCACGAACGTCTCACGCGCCACGTGCCTACCGGTACGTGGCGCGTGTGGTGAGGAGAGTCTTTTGAGTCATCCGCATCCTGAACTCGGCCCGCCCCCGCCGCTCCCCGCGGGCGGCCTCCGGGTCACCCCGCTCGGCGGTCTCGGCGAGATCGGCCGGAACATGACGGTCTTCGAGTACGGCGGCCGCCTGCTGATCGTCGACTGCGGAGTGCTCTTCCCCGAGGAGGAGCAGCCCGGAATCGACCTGATCCTGCCGGACTTCTCGTCCATCCGGGACCGCCTCGACGACATCGAGGGCATCGTCCTCACGCACGGCCACGAGGACCACATCGGCGGTGTCCCGTTCCTGCTCCGCGAGAAGCCGGACATCCCGCTGATCGGCTCCAAGCTGACCCTCGCCCTCATCGAGGCCAAGCTCCAGGAGCACCGGATCCGCCCGTACACCCTGGAGGTGGCGGAGGGCCATCGCGAGCGCATCGGCCCCTTCGACTGCGAGTTCGTCGCCGTCAACCACTCCATCCCGGACGCGCTCGCGGTCGCCGTCCGCACCCCCGCCGGCATGGTGGTCCACACCGGCGACTTCAAGATGGACCAGCTCCCGCTGGACAACCGCCTCACCGACCTGCACGCGTTCGCGCGGCTCAGCGAGGAGGGCATCGACCTCCTGCTCGCCGACTCCACGAACGCCGAGGTCCCGGGCTTCGTCCCGCCCGAGCGGGACATCTCCAACGTCCTGCGGCAGGTCTTCGCCGGCGCCCGCAAGCGGATCATCGTGGCGAGCTTCGCCAGCCACGTCCACCGCATCCAGCAGATCCTGGACGCGGCCCACGAGTACGGCCGCCGGGTCGCCTTCGTCGGCCGTTCCATGGTCCGCAACATGGGCATCGCGCGGGACCTCGGCTATCTGAAGGTCCCGCCGGGCCTGGTGGTGGACGTCAAGACGCTGGACGACCTCCCCGACTCCGAGGTGGTCCTGGTCTGCACGGGCTCCCAGGGCGAGCCGATGGCGGCCCTGTCCCGCATGGCCAACCGTGACCACCAGATCCGCATCGTCGACGGCGACACGGTCATCCTGGCCTCGTCGCTCATCCCCGGAAACGAGAACGCGGTCTACCGCGTGATCAACGGCCTGACCCGCTGGGGCGCCAACGTCGTCCACAAGGGCAACGCCAAGGTCCACGTCTCCGGCCACGCCTCGGCGGGCGAGTTGCTGTACTTCTACAACATCTGCCGCCCGAAGAACCTGATGCCGGTCCACGGCGAATGGCGCCATCTGCGGGCCAACGCCGAACTGGGCGCGCTCACGGGCGTCCCGCACGACCGGATCGTCATCGCCGAGGACGGCGTGGTCGTCGACCTGATCGAGGGCAAGGCCAAGATCGTCGGCAAGGTCCAGGCGGGTTACGTCTACGTCGACGGCCTCTCCGTCGGCGATGTCGGCGAGCCGGCCCTCAAGGACCGCAAGATCCTCGGCGACGAGGGCATCATCTCGGTCTTCGTGGTCGTGGACGCCTCCACCGGCAAGATCACGGGCGGCCCGCACGTGCAGGCCCGGGGCTCCGGCATCGAGGACTCGGCCTTCACCGCCGTGCTCCCGAAGATCACGGAAGTCCTGGAGAGGTCCGCTCAGGACGGCGTCGTGGAGCCCCACCAGCTCCAGCAACTCATCCGGCGCACCCTCGGCAAGTGGGTCGCGGACACGTATCGCCGCAGGCCAATGATCCTCCCCGTCGTCGTGGAGGTCTGACGGCCCAACGGCCGCTCGTCCGTGTGAACCTGGAGCGGGGCGCCTCGATTTGCATCGAGGCGCCCCGCTCCAGTACGTTTACGGCTCCGCCCAACCGGGAACCCCAGCACTTCATGTGCTGGACACAGGCACCCCGGAGGGGGCGGGAAATCCGACTCAGAACTTCTGATAAAGTCGGAACCGCCGGAAAGGGAAACGCGAGAGCGGGAACCTGGACAGCACCGAGGAAATCGGATCGAGAAAAGATCTGATAGAGTCGGAAACACCGAAGGGAAGCCCGGAGGAAAGCCCGAGAGGGTGAGTACAAAGGAAGCGA
>NZ_LGDV01000218.1 GCF_001280015.1 Streptomyces sp. MMG1121 | reverse complement strand
CGGTGGTGATGACGGCGGGGGCGTCCGGGGCGGGAGGAGTGGGCGCGACAGTGTGTGCGGGCGTGGGAACCGTTGAATCGATTCCAGCCACTTTCGGAGGGTGGGGGGCGTTCATGGCGTCCGGCTCTCAGACCGGTGCGTATTGCTGAGAAGCATCGCAAACCCCCATGTCATTCTGCGCCGCTAGCAGTGTCTCCACATGTACACGCACTCGTGAGGGGATGTCCAGCATTGTCCTGCCGGGATTCCTGGTGTCCATGGGCCGTACGAGGTTTCTCCCGAACCCCTTGCCTTACTGCCAAGTTGGCTTGAAACTGCCTGAGGTATCGGCTCATTGCGGTCGACTGGCCTTGCTCCACAGAGCGTCACAGCGGTCGTGATGGGTACGTACTCGGAGAAGGCCAGGGGTGGTTGGGGGCTACCCGGAACCTGGCGACGGACCCGGGCGTCATAGCCACCGACGGCCGAGCCCCATCCTCCCTGGCGGAGGCGGAGAGAAATACGCGCGACGGCAAAACGCCATACTTCGCCACCCCCACGCCGCAACCGTGCTTTTGACCGACGCACTATGGATGCGGACGCGGCCCATGCTCGACCCCTTGGGGATCCCCCTGCCGTGCGCGGGGGTGTGATGCGCCAACAGGTACGCACAGTGAAGTGATCGACACATGGTGTGATGTGGACCACGGTGTTGCCAGCGGTGCAACGGAAAGGAACGAGCGCTCATGCGCGAGATCCTCGGAAAGCGACGCAGGCTCCTGTCCAGGCGGAACGGCGGGGGGCCTGAGCTGATCGGCGCGGCCCTGACCTTTGCGACCGAATGGCAGTGGCCCGTACTCCCGGGCGTGGCCCCGGACCCGCAGGGGCGCGCCCGCTGCGCCTGCCCCGACCCGGAGTGCACGGTGCCCGGTGCACACCCCTTCGACCCCGGTCTGCTCGCGGCCACCACGGACGCGCGCATGGTGCGCTGGTGGTGGACCAACCGGCCGAGCGCGCCGGTCATCCTCGCCACCGGGGGCAAGGCGCCCTGCGCCGTCAGCCTGCCGGCGCCCGCCGCCTCGCACGCCCTGGCCCTGCTCGACCGCCGGGGCATGCGCCTCGGCCCGGTGATCGCCTCGCCCACCCGCTGGGCGCTGCTCGTCAAGCCGTACTCCATGGAGCAGCTGGGCGAACTGCTCTACGCCAAGGACTTCGTCCCCGGCTCCCTGCGCTTCCACGGCGAGGGCGGCTATGTCGCCCTGCCCCCGTCCGAAACCGGTCAGGGCGCCGTCCGCTGGGAGCGGGCCCCGCTGCCGGGCTCGGCCGCGCCCTGGGTGCCTGACGTGGAAGCCGTGGTGGACGCCGTGATCGACGCCCTCACTCGTACGGGTGTGAGCGCACCCGAGTTGTAAGGGTGTCCGGCGCGGGCGAGGCGGGCGGGGCCCACTCGATCGTTATCTTCCGCACATGCTGCCAAATTCTGGGGGACAAGGCCGTCGAGTCCCCGGGCGTCACGGGCACCGCCCGGCGCACGACGCCGGGTCGGATTCCCACATGCTCCGCCTGCTCGCTCTCCTGGGCGCCGTGACGGCCGCGGTCGTCCTGCCGTTCGCCGTGGCGTCCGCCGGGCAGGTGGGCGAGGAGGCCCAGCACACGGCGGCCGACAAGCTCCGGGACACCGTACGACCGCCGGGGCACGGGGACGCCAAACTGCCCGCGCCGCGTTCCTCCGCCCGGCTGCTCGGGCTCGGTCTGGCCACCGCTGCCCGCTGCGGCCCCGCGCTCACCTCTCCCGACGGCATCGAGGCGCAGACCTGTGTGCTGACCCAGGGCGAGGACACCTGGGCGCGCACCTACTACCGCAACGCCACGGGCGAGTCGCTGGACTCCGTGCTGAGCCTGATGGGGCCGGACGGTCACAGTGTGGAGATGAGCTGCGTCACCAGCGCCGACGACGAACCCGCCACCTGTGAGACACCCCGGGAGCGCAGCCGGGGCGGAGCGGGCGCCTACACGGCCGTCGCCGAGTTCGCCAAGCGCGGGACCGACGGCGCCCTGCTGCTGCGCGCGGGCAGTGATCCGGTGGACGGCGGGAGTGATTCCGGGAGCGGACCAGTGGGCAGCTCCGGGAGTAACTCCAGGGAGCCAAAGGGCAGTTGACGCTCCGCGTCCTGTTGTCCGGCGAACGCGGACATGGAAAGACCCGGTTGCTGGCGACGGGGGATGCACCAGCAACCGGGATACAGGAACGGTAACAAGAGATCGGCGGTTCGCAAATTCCGACTTGAGCATTCGGCCACTGATTTCCCTGTCGCAACGGGGAGTTGTGACGGGAGTCACCTGTTCCGGGGGGCGTCGTCACGGCTGACCGACCAGTCAGCCGTGACACACGCGCGCGGGGCCTCAGCTGAGCGTGACCTGCCGGTTGGTCAGGCCGCCACGTGCCCGCCGCTCGTCCGCGGTGAGCGGCTCGGTGGCGGCAAGGGCGGCGGCGAGCCGCTCGGCGAACTCGGTGGCCGGCTTCTCCACGTCCTCGGCCGACATGCCGCTCGGCAGGTCCCACACCGGCACCGTGAGGCCGTGAGCACGGAAGGAGCCCACGAGCCGGGTGCCCTCGCCCAGGCTGGAGCGGCCCGCGGCGTGCAGCCGCGCGAGAGCGTCCAGAAGCTGCTCCTCCGGATGCGGCATCACCCAGCGCAGGTGGTTCTTCTCCGGGGTCTCGCACCAGTACGCCGCGTCCACGCCGGCCAGCTTCGCCGTCGGGATCGCGGCGGCGTTGGCCCGCTCCAGGGAGGCGGTCACGTCCGGGGCGGCGTTCTCGGCGTCCGGCACCCAGAACTCGAAGCCGCTGTGCACGACCGGCTCGAACGGTGCCTGCGCGTCGAGCAGATCCTGCAGCCGCGGACCGCCGGCCGGGGCGCGGCGGCCCTGCACCGGAGTGCCCGGCTCGGCCACGAGCGCGCGCTGGAGGGTGTCGGCGAGGTCGCGGCTGATGTCGCCGGACGCCGTGTCGTTCTGCAGGCCGATCAGGACCGAGCCGTCGTCGCGGCGCAGCGCCGGCCAGGCCATCGGCAGCACCGTCGCGAGCACGACCGACGGAACACCTTCGGGCAGGGCCTCCTTGAGGGTCAGCTCGACCGTCGCGGCCGGGACCAGCTCGCGCAGCGCCACCCAGTCGCCCTCGCCGGGCAGGCCCTCGAACGGGCGGTGCACCAGCTCGGTCACCGCGTGCGCGGCGGCCCGGCCGTGGCACGCCTTGTAGCGCCGGCCGCTGCCGCAGGGGCAGGGCTCGCGTGCGCTGACAACCGGGATCTCTCCGTCCGTGATCTGCGGCTTGGCCTTCGTCTGGGGTCGCTTCTTGGCCATCGTGGGTGTCTCCCGGTTACGGCGCTTCTCGTACGGCGGGAGCCTAGCCGTTTTGGCCATGTCCGACGGGAACCTGTGGACAACGCACGGGCGATCGAGGCCAGAGGTGTGAACCTGTGGACAACTCAGGGGCCCTGACGGACCGGAACGAAAGCCGCTCGGGACTCAGTCCAGGTCCTCGAAGGCGTCCACGAGATCCAGGCCGGACAGGTCCGCGGGCGCGGGCGTGGTGACGCGCGTAGCGAAACCGTCACGACGGCACCCCGCGTCGGGGTCGTGGACGTCCTCGTGGACCACCACCCAGACCGTCACCTCGCCCCGGACGCCGTCCCGGACGCCCCAGTCGTCGGCGAGAGCCGTGATGATGTTCAGGCCGCGGCCGCCGTGCGCGGTCACCGACGGAGTCGCCGGTGCCGGGCGGGTCGGACCGCCGCCGTCCGTCACCTCGACGAGCAGCCGCCCCCGTGGTTCGACCCGCCACGCGGCGCGCACATCGCCGTCCCCGGCCAGCGCGTCGCCCAGGGGCCGCCCGTGTTTGCAGGCGTTGCTCAACAGTTCGGAAAGAATCAGTACGGCATCGTCGATGACCGACTCCGACACGCCACCGCTGCGCAGCTGCGCGCGCATCCGGTGCCTTGCCTTCCCCACGCCCGCAGGGCCATGGGGTACGGCCATGCTCGACGACGTGGGCACCTCCTGTGCCACCACCAACGCCACCCCCGAGACCTCCTTTGCCCCACGCCACGGTGTGGATGCCCCCTGGACCTGAACCGGAAACCGGCCAATCCCCTTCCGGTGACGCATTCGTAACGCCCCTGTACGGAGCGAACGCGCCGGAGCACACCCTGTGACGGCGGCTCCCTTGTCTGGTCGTCGAGTGGCTGAATTTCATTGGTGCGGCCGAGATCGGAGGATCCAGCAGCCGCACAGCCCGGTCAAGGGATCCGAACAGCTCTTTACCGGCCTCTTGAGGTCACACGGGCATGGCTTCCGGCATCACATGCGGCTCAGCTGTCGCAGCACCGCGCGCGGGCGGTTGGTGATGATCGCGTCGATGCCCAGCTCCACGCAGAGGTCGACGTCCTCGGGTTCGTTCACCGTCCAGACGTGCACCTGGTGACCGGCCCGTTTCAGCCGTTCCACGTACGCGGGGTGGTTGCGCACGATGCGGATCGAGGGCCCCGCGATCCGCACGCCCGCGGGCAGCCGTCCGTCACGCAGCCGGGGCGTGAGGAACTGCACCAGATAGACCGTCGGCAGCGTCGGCGCGGCGGCACGCACGCGGTGCAGGGATCGCGCCGAGAAGCTCATGACCCGCACCGGCGACTCGGCGGCGGAGGCCGGCGCGTCCAGGCCGAACCGCTTCAGCAGCGCCAGCAGCCGCTCCTCGACCTGTCCGGCCCAGCGCGTGGGGTGCTTGGTCTCGATGGCCAGCTCCACCCGTCGCCCGGCGTCCGCGACCAGCTCCAGCAGCCGCTCCAGGGTGAGCACGGAGGTCTCCTCGCGGTCCTCCGGCCGGTGCTCCCAGTCGGGCTCCTCGTCCCGCGCGTGCCAGGCCTCGCGCGTCTTCCAGAAGCCGAAGTCGAGAGCGGCGAGATCGGCCAGCTCCAGGGCGGAGACGGCGCCGCGGCCGTTGGAGGTACGGTTCACCCGCCGGTCGTGGACGCAGACCAGATGGCCGTCGGCGGTCAGTCGTACGTCGCACTCGAGGGCGTCGGCGCCGTCCTCGATCGCCTTCCGGTAGGCGGCCAGGGTGTGTTCGGGCGCGTCGTCGGAGGCGCCCCGGTGGGCGACGACCTGGATGGAGCGCTGTGGTGCGTGGGTCACCGCGACATGGTGTCACCGCCGGGGGGTGCGCGGGGCTGCACAGGTGCCCGTAACGCCCGCTTGTGTAACTCTTGCGCGAAAAGCCCCATGTAAAGACTGGTCATGGACCCACAGCCACCGCTTATGGTGCTCTGACGGCCCATGGGAAAAGCTGACCTCATACAAACGGAACAGTGAGAACTGAGCACAGCACCACGCAGAGCTGCCGAGCGTGACCGAGTGGGACCGAGTGCGACCGACAACAACAGCCGTGGATCGAGGAGAAGAGCTGTGAGCACCGAGAACGAGGGCAACGAGGTACCCCCGGCCCCGTCCGCACCTCCCGTGCCGGTGGCCTCTCCCGCCGCTTCCCCGCAGGGCCCCGCGCCCGAGGGGAACGCGCCGACCACTCCCCTCCCGCAGGTACCCGAGGACGCCCCCGCCACCCCGGCCGGCGCCCCGCAGGCCTCCGGCCCGGCCCCCGACGGCTCCTGGCCGCCCCCGCAGCCGGCCACCCCGCCCCACGCCGAGGCCCCGGCCTATGGCGAGAGCGCGGCGTACGCGGGCGCGGGCGCGGCCGGCGCCGGTGGCTTCGGCGGCACGGGCGGTTACGGCGGTCCGGGCGGCCCGGGTGGTCCGGGCGGCCCCGTCTGGGGAGCGTCGTACCAGCAGCCCGCCCCCAAGCCCCGTGGACGCGGCGGGCTGGTCGCCGCGGTCCTGGTGGCCGCGCTGGTCGCCGGCGGCCTGGGCGGCGGCCTCGGTTACACCCTGGCCAAGGACCACGACGACAGCGGCTCCACCACCGTCTCCGCCTCCGACGGCAACGCCTCGCAGGTCAAGCGCGCGCCCGGCACGATCGCCAACGTGGCCGCCAAGTCGCTGCCCAGCACGGTCACCATCGAGGCCGAGGGCACCAACGGCGACGGCGGCACCGGCACGGGCTTCGTCTTCGACACCCAGGGCCACATCATCACCAACAACCACGTGGTGGCGGACGCCCTCGACGGCGGCAAGCTGACCGCGACGTTCCCGAACGGCCGGAAGTACGACGCCGAGGTCGTCGGCCACGCGCAGGGCTACGACGTCGCCGTCATCAAGCTCAAGAACCCGCCGTCCGACCTCAAGCCGCTCGCCCTCGGCGACTCCGACAAGGTGGCCGTCGGCGACGAGACGATCGCCATCGGCGCCCCCTTCGGCCTGTCCAACACGGTGACGACCGGCATCATCAGCGCCAAGAACCGCCCGGTGGCCTCCAGTGACGGCAGCGCGACCAGCAAGGCGTCGTACATGAGCGCCCTGCAGACCGACGCGTCGATCAACCCGGGCAACTCCGGCGGCCCGCTGCTGGACGCCTCCGGCGCGGTCATCGGCATCAACTCGGCGATCCAGTCGTCCAGCAGCGGCAGCTTCGGCAGCTCCGGGCAGTCCGGCTCGATCGGCCTGGGCTTCGCCATTCCGATCAACCAGGCCAAGTACGTCGCCCAGCAGCTGATCAAGAACGGCAAGCCGGTGTACGCCAAGATCGGCGCGTCCGTCTCGCTGGAGGACTCCTCCGGCGGCGCGAAGATCACCGACCAGGGTGCGGCCGGAGCCGCCGCGGTCGAGTCGGGCGGCCCCGCCGACAAGGCGGGCCTCAAGCCCGGTGACGTGATCACCAAGCTGGACGACATGGTGATCGACAGCGGTCCGACCCTGATCGGCGAGATCTGGACCCACAAGCCCGGCGACAAGGTCACGATCACCTACAAGCGGGGCGGCCAGGAGCACACGGTGGACCTGACCCTGGGCTCCCGGGCGGGCGACAGCTGACCTGGCCGACGGCCACGCGCGCGTAGGGGCGCCCCTTTCGGAGGGGCGCCCCTTTGCCGTACTCGGCGCCCTTTGCCGTACTCGTGGAGGGGGCCGTGCCCCGTCCCCGTCCCGGATCAGCCGCTGCCGAGATACGCGCGCGCCAGCGCACCGACCTCGGCGGCAGGCTCTGCCAGCGAGGGATCCTGTGCGACGGCCGCCCACGCGAGCCGCGCCACGTCGGCGCCCCAGTCGCCGCTCGCCCGGTCCGGCACACCGATCCGCGCGAACCCGCGATCCAGCAGCCCACGGGCCTGCTCCTGCCGCCCCCGGGCGACCGCCTTGACCGCGCCGACGGCGTTGGCCAGCGCACTGGCCGGCCTCGACCACTCGCCCGCGCGGGCCCGCGCGGCCGGGTTCCCGGTGTCGTGGTCCGGGTCGCCGGCGACGGAAGCGCAGCGAATGTCCAGATCCAGCCGCCAGAACAACGGCACGCGCGCGAAGCGCACGAACAGCAGCCGGCGGCGCAGGGACCGGTGGAAGTCCGGGTCGCTGCGCACACTCGTGACCGACCGCACCCGCTCCAGCGCGGCCACGGCACCGGACAGACACGCGGCGAACTCGGCGTCCGGCACGATCCAGAGCAGGTCGATGTCGCTGAACTCGTCGGCGTTCCCGTCCGCCAGCGACCCGACCAGCTCGGTGCGAGACCGGGCACAGCACGCCTGCAACGCCTCCCGCACCTCGGCGGCCAGCGCGTCCCGTCCGGTTCCCGTCCCCATACGGCCCACCGTAGGCCCGCGACATGGCCCACCGTAGGTCCGCGACCGGCTCCCGAGCGCTCCTACCGGACCACGCTGCCCGCCGATCGCGCGATCCCGGTACGCTGTACCCGCTCCGTCCCAGGTGGTCGGGGACCAGGTGGGTTGCCCGAGCGGCCTAAGGGAACGGTCTTGAAAACCGTCGTGGCAGCGATGTCACCGTGGGTTCAAATCCCACACCCACCGCGCGCGTTGGCGGCCCCTGACCAGGTAAACCGGTCAGGGGCCGTCGTGCTACGCCAAGATCAGCCGCCGGTCGGCAGCCAGAACCCGAGACTTCCGTTGCGTTCGTGCTCAAGGACGCCGCCGCGTCCCTTCGACTCGACGCCCGGTTCCGTCGTTACGGCCGGTGTCCCGTCATCCGGGCCGCCGAGGCGATCGTCGCGCGGGCCTCGCGTTCCGTCAGGCCGGTGTTGAGCGCCGCCTCGGTCAGAGGATCGGCCAGGGCGGGGCCGAGGCCGTTCTCGTAGGCGCGGCAGGCCGCCCAGAACAGGCGGGTGTTGCGCTGGCCCTCATGGGCGCACAGGACGAACTGGACCAGGCCTCGACCGTGGTCGCCGGGGGTGGACGGGGCCGGGTGCGGGGTCCGGGGCGGCGGCAGGAGGAGGCGCAGGAGGGATGGCGGGCAGGGGGCCGGAGCCAGGTGCGCGGTGCCCGGGGCGGCCGTGTAGACGCCGTGGTCGGTGCGGGAGCCGGGGCCCACGAGATAGCCGCCGGCGCCCCGGATGTCGATGCCGGGGGCGAGACGGCCGGCCGAGTTCGGTACGACGACGTCCGGCGGGCCGGTGAGCCACACATGGCGGCCGCCGCTCGGGGTGCGGACGACCACCGTCTCCGGGATGGTGAACAGGTGCCGCAGGGCCAGTTCGCGCAGGGCGGCCGAGGAGTCCGTGCCGGACTTGGTGTCGAGGTCGACGCCGATCAGGTGGTACGGCGGCAGCCCGCAGGCGATGCCGTAGCCGGTGGCCCAGGGCGCGGCGGCGAACAGCTCACGGATGCGGACGGGGTCGGTCGAGGCGTCGTACACGCCGTGGCCGAGGCGGCCGCACGCGCCGTGGCAGCGCGGTCCGGCCGGGTCGGGGTCGTCGTGGTGGGGGGAGCGCAGGGCCGGGAGCTTCGTCCGGGACAGGGGGATGACGGCCAGGCCGCGTTCGGCGGCTGACAGCGCGTGTGCGAGGGCCAGCGTCGTGGCCTGCCGGTCGGTGGTGGCCATACCCCCATGTTCGTACGTACGTTCGAAAAAAGAAAGGGGGATGTTTGCGACACGCCGGGAGGCGCGAGCCGGGGCGGGATGTCCGACGGAACGGTTCACCTCTTGTGCCGCTTGAGAGGTGAAAGTACCGGCTCGCGTCCTCTGTGGCGGGAGAGGGCAAAACATGGCGATAAAGGTTTATCGACTTGTCATCACGCTTGCGTGCGAATCAAGGCTTCCAGGCTGGTTCGCCGGGGATTCGGTGGGCAACTCTTGATTCGCGACGTCGTCCACGAGGTCGAGGCGGTCGGCCAACTGCCTTGACATCAGCCGTAGTTCACATACTTCCGGCCCACGGGCCGCTTTCTGGAGGAACAAGATGGCAAGCATCCGTACCGCCCGCGTTGTCGCCGCCGTCGCCGCTCTCCCGCTCGCAGTCGCCCTGTTCAGTGGTGTCGCTGCCGCGGACAACGGCGCCATCGCGGGTCACGGATCGAACGCCGGTGTGGCGAGTGTCGTCGGCAGTGGCGTCGGCGGCGACAACCGCGGAAACTCGTCCACCACGCAGCAGAACGCCGTCGGTGACCGTGCCTCGAACCAGAGCAACACCGCTCAGGTCAACGACTCCGCCTTCACGTCCGTCCAGCAGGGCAACGAGAACACGGCCATCAACTTCATCTGGTGAGCCCAGGGCGAGGCCCCTCCTGGTGAGGGCCCTCGTGGGGTGTGCTTCGGGGTCGTAACACGTCGCGCGGCGGCACTTCGGTGCCGCCGCGCCGGCGTTTTCCGGGCAGGCGCCGGTGCGGCGGCCGACCTTGACACCCCTCGATATCTGACGGACAGTCAGAAACTGTCCTGTCAGGTACGCGAGGCCGGGAGGGCCCGCCGTGCACCTCGCCCCCACGGAGCGACAGCAGCGCCTGCGCACCGAACTGCGCGCCTATTTCCGGACCGTGATGCCCGCACACGGCGCACCGGCCGACGCGCGCGCCCTGCTGCGCCGCATCGGCGCCGACGGCCTGCTGGGGCTCGGCTGGCCCGTCGAGTACGGCGGTCAAGGCCGGGGCGCGGACGAGCAGTTCGTGTTCTTCGACGAGGCCTACCGGGCCGGTGCCCCGGTCTCCATGGTCACGCTCAACACCGTCGGCCCCACCCTCATGCGGTACGGCAGCGAGGCGCAGAAAGCCCGCTTCCTGCCCCGGATCCTCAGCGGGGAGGCCGTCTTCGCGATCGGCTACACCGAGCCCTCGGCCGGCACCGACCTCGCCTCGCTGCGCACCCGCGCCGTCCGGGAGGGCGACGGCTGGCGCATCGACGGGCAGAAGGTGTTCACCTCGGGCGCCCAGCACGCCGACTGGATCTGGCTCGCCTGCCGCACCGACCCGGACGCGCCCAGGCACCGGGGCATCTCGATCCTCCTCGTCCCGACCGACGCGCCGGGCTTCTCCTGGACGCCGATCGAGACGGTGGGCGGGCAGACGACGACGGCCACCTACTACGACGGCGTCCGCGTCCCCGCCGGGAACCTGGTCGGTACGGAGAACGGGGGGTGGTCGCTGATCACCGGCCAGCTCAACCACGAGCGGATCGCGCTCGCCGCCCTCGGTATGCAGGCCGAGGAGTTCCTGGCCGCCGCGCTCACCGCCGCCCGTACACCCGATCCGGTGAATCCGCGCCGCCGGATCGATGAGCCGTGGGTGCGTCTGCGGGCCGCCGAGGCGCATGCCCGGCTGGCGGCAAACCGCCTGCTCAGCTGGCGTTTGGTGGCCGATGTGGCAGCGGGTCGGCTGTCCCCCGGCGAGGCGAGCGGCGTGAAATTCGCGGGAACGGAATCGACTGTCGCGACGTATCGCATGTGTCAGGAGATCGCGGGCGAGGCGGCACTGGTCCGCTCCGGTTCCCCGGGGGTCTTCGGGGACGGCGAGCTGGAGCGGCTGAACAGGGCGGCGCAGATCAACACGTTCGGGGGCGGGGTGAGCGAGGTGCAGCGGGAGATCGTCGCGACGATGCGGCTCGGGATGGCGAGGGCCGAGAGGACGGCGGGGGTGGCGGAGAGGACCGCGACGGCGGGGGCTGCGGGAGCAGCGGGAGTGGCCGGGACGGCGGAGAGGGGGCGGAGGTGAGCGCGAGGGGAGCGGAGCCGGGGGGTGCGGTGCCCGGGGCCGTGGGGGCGGAGGGCCGGATGCGGGGCGGCCCTGGGCCGGGCGGCGCGGAGCCTCGTGCGTCGGGCGGTGCGCAGGCCCGTGCGTCGGCGGTTGCGGAGGCCGGTGGGGCGACAGGCGTGGAGGCCGATCCTCTGGGTGCGCGGCTCAAGGCGTACGAGGGACTGGCGGCCGCCGTCGCCGGAGTCGGGAAGGACCCGGTGAACGCGGCGATGATCCGGCACTGGTGCGAGGCCATGGGCGACACCAACGCGGCGTACACCGGCCCGGACGCCATCGCCCCGCCCACCATGCTCCAGGCCTGGACGATGGGCGGCCTGTCCGGGCACGAGGGCCGCACGGGCGGCTACGACGAACTGCTCGGCCTGCTCGAAGAGTCGGGCTGTACGTCCGTCGTCGCCACCGACTGCGAGCAGGAGTACCGACGGCCCCTGCGCCCGGGCGACGAGGTCACGTTCGACACGGTGATCGAGTCGGTCTCCGGCCGTAAGACGACCAAGCTGGGCACGGGGTACTTCGTCACGACCCGCACGGACATCCAGGTCGGCGGCGACCTGGTGGGCACGCACCGCTTCCGCATCCTCAAATACGCCCCCGCGCAGCGGAAACCGCCGGCCCCGCGCCCCCGGCGCCCGCGCCCGGTGGTCAACCGGGACAACGCGGGTTTCTGGCAGGGCGTGTCCGAGCACCGGCTCCTGATCCAGCGCTGCACGGACTGCGGCACCCTGCGGCACCCCTGGCTGCCGGGCTGCAACGCCTGCGGCTGCCTGGAGTGGGACACGGCCGAGGCGAGCGGCGCGGGCACGGTCTATTCGTACGTGGTCATGCACCACCCGCCCTTCCCTGTCTTCGAACCGCCGTACGCGGTCGGACTGGTCGAACTCGCCGAGGGCGTGCGGATGGTGAGCAACGTGGTCGGGGTGCCGTACGACAAGGTGCGCATCGGGCTGCCGGTCCGGGTGGAGTTCCGGCGGTACGAAGACGACGAGGGCGAGCTGGTCCTGCCGGTCTTCCGGGTCGTCGAGGGCGAGGGCTGACATGGACTTCACGCCCACCGAAGCCCAGGCCGAGGCCCGCGAGCTGGCCGCGCGGATCTTCGGCGACCTGGCCACGCACGAAAGGCTGAAGGCGGCCGGCACCGGCAGCGACCCGGAGCTGTGGAAGGCCCTGTGCGCGGCGGGTCTGGTCGGCGCGGTGACGGACCTGGGGCTGCTCGGGCTGGTGCTGCTCCTGGAGGAACAGGGGCGTACGACGGCCCAGGTGCCGTATGCGGCGAGCTGTGTGTACGGGCTGCTGGCCCTCACCGCGCACGGCAGCGCCGAGCAACGGGACCGGCTGCTCCCGGCGGTCGAGGACGGCTCGGCGGTGGTGGCCGGGGCGTTTCCCGCACAGGGGGGTGTACGGGCGTCGGCGCGGGGTGAGCTGACCGGCACCGTCCCCGTCGTGCCCTGGCTGCGCGAGGCCACCCATGTGCTGGTCGCCGATGCCGATGATGACGCCGGCCGTCGGCTGTGGCTGGCCCCGCTCGGACGGGGCGCCGGCATCACCCCGGTCGAGCTGACGGCCCCCTGGTCGGCGGGCCGGCTCACCCTCGACCGGGCCCCGGCCGAGCCGTTGGGCGGTCCGGACGCCTACGCCGACGTCCTCGCCACCGCCCGTACGGCCTTCGCCGGGCTCCAGGCCGGGGTGTGCGCGGGCTCGCTGGCCCGTGCCGTGGCGCATGTCGGCACGCGGGAGCAGTTCGGTCGCCCGCTGGCCACCCGGCAGGCCGTCCAGCTGCGTGCCGCCGACGCCCACATGGACACCGAGGCGATCCGGGTGACGGCCTACGAGGCCGCCTGGCGCAGAGACGCCGGGCTGCCGTACGCCACGCACGCGCTGACCGCGGCCTGGTGGGCGTCCGAGGCGGGACAGCGGGTCGTGCACAGCGGCCAGCATCTGCACGGCGGGGCGGGAGCCGACCTCGACCATCCGGTGCACCGGCACTTCCTGTGGGGCCGGCAGCTGGACGCGTATCTGGGATGTGGGGCCGAAGTGCTCCAGGAGCTGGGGGAGTTGATCGCGGATGGGGAGTGAGCAGCGGGCCGGGGTGCCGGTGGTGGGCACCGAGCTGCCGCCGTTGGAGATCCCGGTCACGCGGACGCTGATCGTGGCGGGGGCGATCGCGTCCCGGGACTACCAGGACGTGCACCATGACGCGGAGCTGGCCCGGCAGAAGGGCTCGCCGGACGTCTTCATGAACATCCTGACGACGAACGGCCTGGTCGGCAGGTACATCACGGATCACTTCGGCCCAACGGCAGTGCTCCGCAAGGTGGCCATCAGGCTGGGGGCGCCCAACTACCCGGGGGACACGATGGTGTTGTCGGGCTCGATCGAGGCGGTCGACGGCGACACCGCCACCGTGCGCGTCGTCGGCGCCAACGGCATCGGCCGGCACGTGACCGGCACGGTGACCGTCGGCCTCCCGACACCGACACCGACACCGACGCCGGGGGCGGATCGGGAGGGCGTGTCATGAGCGTGCGTACCCGCGAGACACTGAGCGGCCGCGCGGCCGTCGTCGGGATCGGGGCCACCGAGTTCTCCAAGAACTCGGGGCGCAGTGAGCTGCGGCTGGCCGTGGAGGCGGTGCGGGCCGCACTGGACGACGCGGGGCTGGCGCCGGCCGACGTGGACGGCATGGTGACGTTCACGATGGACACCAACCCCGAGATCACTGTGGCCCAGGCCTGCGGGATGGGCGAGCTGACCTACTTCTCCCGGGTCCACTACGGAGGCGGCGCCGCCTGCGGGACCATCCTGCAGGCGGCTATCGCGGTGGCGACGGGCGTGGCGGAGGTGGTGGTCTGCTACCGCGCCTTCAACGAGCGGTCGGGCCGCAGGTTCGGTGCGGGGGTGCAGCACCGGGAGGCTTCGGCGGAGGGCGCGGCGCTCGGCTGGGTGCTGCCGTTCGGGCTGCTCACCCCGGCCTCCTGGGTGGCGATGGCGGCGCGGCGCTATCTGCACACGTACGGGCTCGAGCCGGAGGTGTTCGGGCATGTGGCCGTGGTGGACCGCAGACACGCGGCGACCAACCCGGCGGCGTACTTCCACGGCCGCCCCCTCACCCTGGCCGAGCACGCTGCGTCCCGCTGGATCGTGGAGCCGCTGCGGCTGCTGGACTGCTGCCAGGAGACCGACGGCGGGCAGGCGATCGTCGTCACGTCCGTGGAGCGGGCCCGGGACCTGCCGCATCCCCCAGCCGTGATCGCGGCGGCCGCGCAGGGTGCGGGCCGGGCGCAGGAACAGATGACCAGCTTCTACCGGGACGGTCTGACCGGCCTGCCGGAGATGGGCGTCGTGGCCCGCAGGCTGTGGCGTGCCTGTGGTCTGGGCCCGGCCGACATCGACGTGGGGATCCTGTACGACCACTTCACGCCGTTCGTGCTGATGCAGCTGGAGGAGTTCGGGTTCTGCGGGAGAGGGGAGGCGGCCGGCTTCGTGGCCGAGGAGCGGCTGGCGCTCAACACGCACGGAGGCCAGCTGGGGGAGGCGTATCTGCACGGGATGAACGGCATCGCGGAGGCGGTGCGCCAGCTGCGGGGCACGGCGGTGAACCAGATACCGGGCGCGACCCGGACCCTGGTGACGGCCGGTACCGGGGTGCCCACGTCGGGTCTGGTCCTGACGGCGGACGGCTGAGGGCCCGACGGCGAACGTCTGGGCCAGGGCACGCGGACGCCCGGGCCCGCGAGCCGGCCCTGCCCACGAGCTGGCCCCGCCCGGATCCCGCCCCGCCCGGAGCCCGTCCCGGTCCGCCCTCGGTGTCAGGGTCGGTCGGTCCCCGGATCAAGCCCCACCCCCACTCCGACGCAGGGTCGCCCGATCCCCGACTCGGGGTCGGACCCGCAGACGAGGCGGAGCCGTACTCCACCTCTAGGAGGTGGAGCCTGCCCCACCCCTACAACCTGAGGGGGACGCCGCTTCGGGACCTGCGGGCGATCCGCCGGGGTGGGTGCCGCTCCTAGCGTGGAGCCATGACCACACCCGTCTGCACCAGCGCCTCGGCCGCCGCCGCACCGGCGGGACGGGCCCGCCCCCACACCGGCGTGCGCCCGGGCGGCACTGCCCCCACGTACCCGTCGTTCGCGTCGTACGTCAGGGCCCGTCAGCCGGTCCTGCTGCGCACCGCGCGCTCGCTGACCGCGAACCCCTGCGACGCCGAGGACCTGCTGCAGACCGCGCTGGCCAAGACCTATGTGGCCTGGGACCGGATCGAGGACCAGCGGGCGCTGGACGGCTACGTGCGCCGCGCGCTGCTGAACACCCGGACCTCCCAGTGGCGCAAGCGCAGGGTGGACGAGTTCTCCTGCGACGAGCTGCCCGAGCCGGAGCCCATGCCCGCCGGAGACGACCCGGCCGAGCGGCAGGCGCTGCACGACGCGATGTGGCGGGCGATCATGAAGCTGCCGGCGCGGCAGCGGGCGATGGTCGTCCTGCGGTACTACGAGGACCTCAGCGAGGCCCAGACCGCCGAGGTGCTCGGGGTGTCGGTGGGCACGGTGAAGTCGGCGGTGTCGCGTGCGCTGGGGAAGCTCCGCGAGGATCCTGAGCTGGGCCTCGTCCGCTAGCGGCGAGCCGGTGCGCATCGGGTTTCCCTCGTCTTGGTGACGTACCACCTAGTGACATACCGCGCGGTATGTGAGCAGAATCAGCGCAGCCTCTACTCCCGCGTAGGCAATGTCGCCAGGAGGATCCCGTGCTGAGCACCATGCAGGACGTACCGCTGACCGTCACCCGCATTCTCGTGCACGGGGTGCTGGTGCACGGGCGGTCCCAGATCACCACCTGGACCGGGGAGGCCGAGCCGCAGCGGCGCAGTTTCGCCGAGGCGGGCGTGCGCGCCGTGCAGCTGGCGAACGCTCTGCGGGACGAGCTGGGGGTCCGGGGCGACGACCGGGTGGCGACCCTGATGTGGAACAACGCCGAGCACGTCGAGGCGTACTTCGCGATCCCCTCCATGGGCGCGGTGCTGCACACGCTCAACCTGCGGCTGCCCGCCGAGCAGCTGGTGTGGATCGTCAACCACGCGGCCGACAAGGTCGTCATCGTCAACGGCTCGCTGATCCCGATGCTCGCGCCCCTGCTGCCCAAGCTGCCGACGCTGGAGCACATCGTCGTCTCCGGCCCCGGCGACCGTACGCCGCTGGCGGGTGCGACCGCGCGGGTGCACGAGTACGAGGAGCTGATCGCGGACCGGCCGACGACGTTCGACTGGCCGGAGCTGGACGAGCGCCAGGCCGCCGCCATGTGCTACACCTCCGGCACGACGGGCGACCCCAAGGGCGTGGTGTACAGCCACCGTTCGATCTATCTGCACTCCATGCAGGTCAACATGACCCAGTCGATGGGCCTGACCGACCAGGACACCTCCCTGGTGGTGGTCCCGCAGTTCCACGTCAACGCCTGGGGCCTGCCGCACGCCACCTTCATGACCGGCGTGAACATGCTGATGCCGGACCGCTTCCTGCAGCCCGCGCCGCTCGCCGAGATGATCGAGCGGGAGAAGCCGACCCACGCCGCCGCCGTGCCCACCATCTGGCAGGGGCTCCTCGCCGAGCTGACGGCACGCCCCCGGGACGTCTCCTCCCTCACCCAGGTCACCATCGGCGGCTCCGCCTGCCCGCCGTCCCTCATGGACGCCTTCGACCGGCTCGGCATGCGGGTCTGCCACGCCTGGGGCATGACGGAGACCTCCCCGCTCGGCACGGTGTCCCGCCCACCGGCCCACGCGGTCGGCACCGAGGAGGAGTTCGCCTACCGCCTCACCCAGGGCCGTTTCCCGGCCGGCGTCGAGGCCCGGCTCACCGGCCCCGGCGGCGAACGCCTGCCCTGGGACGGCGAGTCGGCGGGCGAGCTGGAGGTGCGCGGCCCCTGGATCGCGGGCGCCTACTACAACGGTCCGGACGCCGAACCGCTGCGTCCCGTCGACAAGTTCAGCGCGGACGGCTGGCTGAAGACCGGTGACGTCGGGACCATCTCCGCCGACGGTTTCCTCACCCTCACCGACCGCGCGAAGGACGTCATCAAGTCCGGCGGCGAGTGGATCTCCTCGGTGGACCTGGAGAACGCGCTGATGTCCCACCCGGACGTCGCCGAGGCCGCCGTGGTCGCCGTGCCGGACGAGAAGTGGGGCGAGCGTCCGCTGGCCACGGTCGTCCTGCGGGAGGGCGCGGCCGCCGACTTCGCGACGCTGCGCGCCTTCCTCGCCGAGGAGGGCCGCATCGCCAAGTGGCAGCTCCCCGAGCGCTGGACGATCGTCGCGTCGGTACCGAAGACGAGCGTGGGCAAGTTCGACAAGAAGGTGCTGCGCAGGCAGTACGCGGCCGGCGAGCTGGACGTCACCCGCATCTGAACACCGCGTTTCGGGCGCGGACGCCGGGCGGGACCTCCCCGGCCCCTGCCCGGCGTTCCCGCGCTGTCAGCGCAGTCCCCTCCTCGCTCGTCCCCTCCTCGCTCGTCCCCTCCCCACTCGTCCCGTTCCCGCTCGTCCCGTTCCCGCTTGTCCCGTTCCCGTGCGTACCGCCGTGGTCGCCCACCCCAGCACCAGCCACACCTCCGCCACCGCGCACACCCCGGCCCAGCCCCAGTGGCCGTAGGCGGGGCCCGCGGCGGCAGAGGCGAGGGCACCGCCGGCGAAGCCGGAGACGACGTAGGCGGTGTTGGCGGTGTTGGCGGTGGCTGGGGCGGAGGTCGTGGTCAAGGCCAGGGTCTGGTTGGCCGCGTGTGAGGCGACCAGCGCGGCATGGATCGTGACCGCGGCGGCGAGCAGCGCCACGAGGGCATGCCCGCCGAGCCAGAACAGCACCACGAGGGCATGCTTGCCGAGCCGGAACAGCGGCACGGACACGGCCGCCAGTAGATAGGCGGTGCCCGCGACCCGCGCGGCGCCGAACCGGTCCACCAGGCCCCCGGCCAGCGGGGCGACCAGGGTGGAGGTAGCGGCTAGTTGGTGCCGATCCGGGCCAGCAGATCCACGATCCGGCTCTGCACGTCGGTGCTCGTGGACCGCTCCGCGAGGAACAGCACCGTCTCGCCCGAGGCCAGCCGGGGCAGGTCGGCCTGGTCGACGGCGGCGGTGTAGACGACCAGCGGGGTCCGGTTGAGCTGCCCGTTCGCGCGCAGCCAGTCGATGATCCCGGTCTGCCCGGCCTGCCGCCGGTGCACCTGCATCAGGTCCATCACCACGAGGTTCGGCCGGAACTGCCCTGCCAGCGTCACCGCGTCGTCGTCGCTCGCGGCCCGCGCCACCTGCATCCCGCGCCGCTCCAGCGTCGCGGTCAGCGCCAGCGCGATCTCCGCGTGCTCCTCGATGAGCAGCACGCGCGGCGGATGCTGCTCGCTGTCGCGCGGTGCGAGCGCCTTCAGCAGTACGGCGGGGTCGGCGCCGTACGCCGCCTCGCGCGTCGCCTGCCCGAGCCCGGCCGTGACCAGCACCGGCACCTCGGCGGCCACGGCGGCCTGCCGCAGCGACTGCAGGGCCGTACGCGTGATGGGCCCGGTCAGCGGGTCCACGAACAGCGCGGCGGGGAAGGCCGCGATCTGCGCGTCGACCTCCTCACGGGAGTGCACGATCACCGGCCGGTAACCACGGTCGCTCAGCGCCTGCTGGGTCGTCACGTCCGGCGCGGGCCACACCAGCAGCCGACGCGGGTTGTCCAGCGGCTCCGGGGGCAGCTCGTCGTCGAGCGGCTGCGGCAGCGGAGCGTTCGCGATCTCCACGGCCCCGCCGGGACCGTCCAGCGGCTCGGGTCCCTCGGCGGCGTCGGCGTCCGGGGCGCCTATGGCGTACGACCGTCCGGCGCCCTCGGTGACCGGGGCGAGCCGGGACTGCCCGGCGAGCGAGGGCTGCGCCGCGGCCGGCTGCGCGGGCGCCGCCTCGGCCGCAGGGTGCGGCCGGGCCGGCTGCTCCGGCTGCGACTCCGGGCGGTCGGGGGGCGTGCCCAGCTTGCGCCGGCGGCCGGAACCGCCGGGCGCGTGCGGCGGCGGGGTCGCCGTCGGCTGCTGCACCTGCGCGGCCTGGCGCGCGAACGGCACGCCCTGCCCGAGCGTACGGACGCTGATCGCCCGCCCCTGCGTGGAGTTCGGGTCGACCGCGGCCCCCTCGGCGGGCGGCAACGGCTGCGCGGTCCGCTGCGCCGCAGGCAGCGGGGCACCGGCCGGGGCGCTCCGCGGTACGGCCACGGGGGTGCCTGCACCGGAGGTGTCGTCGGCACCGGGCCACTGCTGCGGGACGGTGGCGGCGGGGGTGGGGGCCACGGACTCGGCCTGGGGCGCCTGACCGGCAGCGGCAGCGGCACCGGAACCGGCCTCGGCGGGCAGCGGCTGCGCGGCCGGGGTACCGCCGGGCGGGGTCGCGCCCGGTGCCGCCGGGAGCTGCCGCGCCGGGGCGGGCAGCGGCTGTCCGGGAGCGGCGGGTACGCCCTGGGGCGCGGCCGGTACGGGTCGGCCCGCGGTGCCGCCCCGCGCCGGTGCCGTGGGCGGGGTGCCCGGAGCCACCGGCTGCCCCGGAACCGGCACGGGACCGGCCTGGACGGGGATGCCCTGCCCGGCCGTACCCTGCGCCGGAATGCCGTGAACCGGCGTGCCCTGGCCGGGAGTCGGCGTCCCCGCCGGGTTCGGTACGGGCTGCGCGGGAGTCGGCTGCCCCGCAACGGGCTGGGGCTGGGCGGGAACCGGTTGCGCCGAAGCCGGTTGTGCGGCCTGCGCCGGCGGGGCCACCGCGCGGCGGCGCCGGCCGGTCGGCGCGCTGGTGGGGTGCGGCTGCGGCGGGGTGTGGTCCGCCGCCTGGTCGAGCGGTACGGCGTCGTGCCGGCCGTCGTCACCGGGGGCGGCCTCGGCAGCCGTCGGAAGCTGCGCGGGCAACTGCGCCTGCGGCTGCCCGGTTTCCTGCGGCCGAGCCTGGCTCGCCGAGGCCGCGGACTGCGGTGAGCGGTCCGCCTCGGCCGGCGGCAGGGCGAAGACCGTACGGGGCCCGGCCGCCTCCTGGGCCGCGGCACGCTCGGCCGCGGCGGCCAGCGCCCGCCGGCGCCGCCCGGTCGGCTGCGCACCCTCGCCGGCGGCACCCTCCGTACCCGGACCGCCGTCAGCGGCGGGCGCCGGCTGCCCGGTACCCCCCGCGGGCAGTGCCGGGGGCAGCGCGGCCTGCGGGGCGCCGGAGTCGGGGCGGGCCGGGACGCCCTGGGGCGGCACGGCGGCGCCGAGTCCCGTGGCGGCGGCGGCCGCTCCCGCGGCATGCTCGGCCGCGGTCATCACGGCGCCTTCGCTCACGCCCTCGCCGTCAGCGGCGCCGGGGTCGGCGGGCCGCCCACGGCGCCGCCCGGTGCCGCTGGACGCGCTCTCCGCTTCCTCGGCCGGGACCGCGGCGGCCTGCTCGGCGGGCGCGCCGGCCCGCCGGCGGCGCCGTCCGGTCGGCGCGGGCGCCTCCGCCTCACCGGTCTCGCCCGCGCCGGGCACGTCACTGCCGTCGAGGAAGGCGTCCGTGGAGGCCCGCCGGGCCCGCCGCCGTCCGCCGGCCTGCTCGGCGGCGTCGGCCGCCTCATCTCCGGCCGGCTCCAGCGCGGCCGGAGTCTGCACGGTCTGCACGGTCTGCGCGGCCTGCCCGGCGACCGCCCCCGCACCACCGCCGAGCGGCACCTCGAGGACGTACGCGCTGCCGCTCATGCCCGGCACCTCGTGCGTCTGCAGCACACCGCCGTGGGCGCGCACGATCCCGCGCACGATCGGCTCGTGCACCGGGTCTCCCCCGGCGTACGGCCCGCGCACCTCGATCCGCACGACCTCGCCGCGCTGCGCGGCGGCGACCACGACCGTATTGTCCAGATAACCACCCGCGGAGACGGGGGAGTTGCCGGTGGCGTCGACCCCGGCCACGTCCGCCACGAGGTGCGCGAGCGCGGTGGCGAGCCGCTGTGGGTCGACCTCGGCCTCGATGGGCGGCGCGTGCACGGCGAACTGCACCCGCCCGGGACCGATCAGCTCGACGGCCCCGTCCACACCGGCGGCGACGACGGCGTCCAGCATCACCTTCGTACGGGTGATGTCCTCGGTGCCGGAGTCCAGCGCCTGATAGCCGAGGACGTTGTCGATCAGTGTCGTGATCCGCGCATAGCCGGCCGAGAGGTGGTGCAGCACCTGGTTGGCCTCGGGCCACAGCTGCCCGGCGTCGTCGGCGGCCAGGGCGGACAGCTCGCGCCGCAGCTCGTCCAGCGGACCGCGCAGCGACTGCGCGAGCAGCGTCAGCAACTGCTCGTGCCGGCCCGCCAGAGCCTCGTACCGGTCCTTCTCCCGCTCGGCGAGCGCGGCGTACCGCTCCTCGCCGGCCGCCAGCTCCTCCGCGTGCTTCTCGCGCAGTTCCTCGAGCTCGGCGACGTGCCGCTGGCGCAGCGCGGTCAGATCGGAGGCGTGCTCCTCGGAGAGCCGCTCCACCTCCTGCGTGTGCGCCTTCTCCACCGCGGCCTTCTCCTCGGCCAGGGCGTCGAAGGGCCGCCGGTCGGTGAAGGTCATCACGGCGCCGACGAGCTGGTCTCCGTCGCGCACGGGCGCGGTGGTGAGGTCGACGGCCACCTTCTGGTCGCCCTTGGACCACAGCACCTGCCCGCGTACCCGGTGCTTGCGCCCGGAGCGCAGGGTGTCGGCGAGCGGGGACTCCTCGTACGGGAAGGGGGAACCGTCGCCGCGCGAGTGCAGTACGAGGCCGTGCAGTTCCTTGCCGCCCAGCTCACCGGCCCGGTAGCCCAGTATCTGGGCGGCGGCCGGGTTGACGAGCACGATCCGCCCGTCGGTATCGGTGCCCACCACGCCTTCGGCCGCGGCCCGCAGGATCATCTCGGTCTGCCGCTGCGAGCGCGCCAGCTCCGCCTCGGTGTCCACGGTCCCGGACAGGTCCCGTACGACGATCATCAGCAGCTCGTCGCCGGTGTAGCCGTAACCGTCGTACGCCTGCTGTCCGTTCTCCAGGTTCGCGCTGGTCACCTCGACCGGGAACTCGGCCCCGTCGGTCCGCCGCGCGACCATCCGGGCCGGCTTGGTCCGCCCGTGCGGGTCCATGTGATCGGGCCTGCGCATCGACCCGGGGATGAGCCGCGAGTCGAATTCGGGCAGCAGATCGAGCAGCCCGCGCCCCACCAGTGCCGTACCCGGCGCCTCGAAGGTCTCCAACGCGATGGTGTTCGCGTTGACGACGGTTCCGTTCGCGTTGACCAGGACCAACGCATCCGGCAGCGCGTCGAGTATGGCTGCGAGGCGAGCAGCGCCTCGGGATGGCCTGCTGCTCACGAGACGCCTTCCTCCCTGTTACCGCACCTTGCCGACCGCTCGGGCCATCTTGCCAACCGGCCCGCGACGTGTCACGCGAGGGAGTCTAAGGGCACACGTTGCGCTCGCGACGCCGGATGAGGGGGAGGTCCCACGAGGAAGTGACACCGAACCCGTGACCAGCCCCTGACCACGGGCTTCGGCTCCGCAAGACTTTCGCGGGACCTTTACGGCCGGGGTGATTCGGCCAAGAACGTCCCAGGAGCCCCCTGTGCCACAGATTCGCTACGCCGATCCCAGCCCGGGCAGCAGCGGCACCATCCGGTCCCACCGCCCGATCTCGCACCCGTTGCTGCGGTCGTAGTCGGCGTCGACGGGCCGCCCGGCCCAGGTGCCGGTGACGTGGGCGGTGGCCGGTCCGCCGTAGATCATGGTGCAGACGGAGTCGGGGGGCACCGGGGCGAAGGTGTCCCGCCCCCACTGCGTCTGCCCGTCCAGCGCCCGGCAGGTCCCGGCCGGATCCGGATGACTCCCGCCGTCCGGATGACAGAACAGCTCGTACGTCCCGTCCTTCCCGTCCCCGGCGCGCCGCACGACGACGGTGAGGTGATCGCCGCCCCGGTCCTCGGGCCGCACGGGCGGGGGCACGGCGGACGAGGCGGCGGCGGGTACGGCGGCGAGGGCGACCAGGGCCGGGACGGCGGCGAGGGAGGACCCCCGCCGAAGGAGGGCACTTGCCGGCCCCCGCCGCGGGCGACGGGTCACGCGCTGGAAGAGAAAGACCATGCCCTGCCCAACGCCCCCGCCGGCCGGACGTTGCGCCCGCCGGACGCCGGACCGGACGACGTCGCGCCCCGCCGGACGGAAGCCCTTTGCCCTGCGGGCCGAGTGCCTAGTACCGTGGGGGGCGATTGGTGACAGGGCACTCACCTGTGTCATCATCTGCACGCACCACTCGCGCGCTCGCGTGAGCGGTTGTGCTGGAGGCGTCGCCTAGTCCGGTCTATGGCGCCGCACTGCTAATGCGGTTTGGGCCTTAAAGCCCATCGAGGGTTCAAATCCCTCCGCCTCCGCACCGATCCCGAAGCCCCGGTCCCCAGGACCGGGGCTTCGGCGTTGTGTCCGTCGGTCCCCTCCACCCCGTCCTACGGACGTTTCCGCAGGTCACAAGGGGTGTGCCAATCGGATTTCACATGACGGCGGCAGTCATGTAATGTTCTTCCTGTCGCCGGGACGGGCCGAAAGGAACGAAACGGAGACAAGAACAAAACAAGCACTCGTAGCTTAACGGATAGAGCATCTGACTACGGATCAGAAGGTTGCAGGTTCGAATCCTGCCGAGTGCACATCGGTTGAAGGCCCCGGAGAGATCCGGGGCCTTCGGCGTTTCCGGGTGCTAGTTCAGCTGGAAGGTCGTCTCGACCGGGTAGTGGTCGCTCGGGGCGTTGGTGTCGGTCTGGCCGCTGGTCCAGCCGGACTGGGGGTCGAAGTCGACCTTGACGGCGGACATCGCGGCCGGGACCGGGCGGCCGGAGGCGTTCAGGTAGCCGATGTAGTCGAGGTCGTCCCGGTAGTCCTTCGGGAAGGACTCGACGCCGGACATGTACTGGCACCAGGCGGAGACCGGGCAGTCCATGGTCCGCAGGGTCTGGGAGGAGTCGGTGGCGGGGGTGCCGAGCACGCCGTTCACCGCACTCTGGGCGTTGGCGTAGTCACCGCGCGACTGGCCGCCGTAGTACTCCACGTTCATGTCGCCGCCGATCAGCACCGGGCCGCTGGTGCCGGCGATGCCGTCGGCCCAGGAGCGGATCTCCTTGAGCTGGGCGAGGCGGGTGGCCTGGGTCGTGTCGGTGGAGGTGTCGGACTCGTCGGCCTGCAGGTGGGTGCCGACCACCCAGCTCTTCACCCCGTTCTTGTCGATCTGCGCCAGCGCCGCGCCCTTGTTGGCGTGGTAGTCCCAGGTGCCGTAGGTGGAGTTGCTGAAGACGTGGGCGTACTGGGCGGTGATCGGGTACTTGGAGAGGATCATCGTGCCGCCGTTGATGACGAACGGCGAGTTGGAGCAGTCGCCGCTGATGCCCGTCCAGCCGCCGCCGGAACAGGTCTGGCCGACGACCGGGGTGTGGTACGGGTACAGATCGGCGAGCTTGCCGGTGATGTCGGCGGTCGAGGTGTTGTTGAAGTCCTCGTCCAGCACCACCACGTCCGCGCCGTGCTTGCGGATGATCGACTCGATGGTCGGGGTGCGCTGGGCCGCCTTCTCGTTCTGCGTGCTGTCGACAATCGGGGTGCCGAGGTCGACGTTCCAGGCGAACACCGACAGGTTGGTGCCGGTGGCCGCGCTCGCGGAAGGGGCGGTGTAGCCGCCGGCGCCGAGCAGCAGGGCTGCCGCCGCGGAGGTGAGGGCGGTAGCGGTACGACGCGAGACCATGCGCTCTCCTGGTGGAAGTGGAAGTACTCCCCGACCCGTGCCGGGTTGGCGGGGCGCGTACATGTCAGCGCGACTCTAGATACTCGCCGGTACGGCCGAAAGGCCTGCCGAGAGAACATCGATGGATCGGTCCGTGGAGAAAAGGTGTCTGTACAAGTTCACCTGGAGGCGGGCTGATCCAACGGGTCGGTTCAAGGCCCGCTGCCCGCGGCCTGTGCACAGCGTGAGCGCGCTCTCAGCACTCCTCGTCGGGGTCGTTCCGGTTCAGCTTCTCCAGGTACTCGTGCGCCAGGTCGGTGGCCCGGGTGAACCAGTCGGTGATCACCGCCAGCTCCTCGGGGGAGTAGTCGGAGAACAGGTCCGTCAGACGTTTGTAGTGGCCCACGTACACCGCCTCGACGCGGGTGACGGCTTCCGGTACGGCGGCCACGCGGACCCGGCGGCGGTCCGTGGGGTCGGGGCGGCGGGTGACGTAGCCCGCGCGTTCGAGGCGGTTGAGGATGCCGGTCACCGCGCCGGTGGTGACGTGGGCCCGGGCGGCCAGGTCGCCGGCCGTCAGCAGATCGTCGCCGGCCTCCAGGACGAAGCCGAAACAGGTCAGGTCGGTGACGTTCAGGCCCAGCCGCCGGGCCAGCTCCTGCTGTCCGATCACATGGGCGGCGATGAGGTGATCCATCGCCGACAGCGCCCGGGCCGGGGTGGCGGGCGGTCGCGGCGTGCCGTGCATCTTTCGCAATCCCTTAGCTCGTGAGATATTCGTGGAGGTAACTTCTTAGCTCGTGAGGGAATCTCGTCCCTGGAGGTGACGGTATGAGTCTGTACGACGAGGGTCACACGATCGCCGGCTGGACCGGCTTCGCCATCGCGACCGCGGGCGGCGCCGTGGCGGGACTGGGGGTGTGCACGGCCTCCCTGCCGGTGGTCACGGTCGGCCTCGCCGTCGTGGCCGTGAGCGTCCTGGTGACCTGGCTCCTGCACCTGTCCGGCTGGGGCAAGCCGCCGGGGGTACGGCCGCGGGGGCAGTGGGGGATGCGGGTCCGGGACCCGCAGGCCCGGCGGGGGCATGCCGGGTGTGTCAGTTGCCGGCTGGCGGGGCGGGGGGTGCCGCGGGTCTCTGGGGTCGTTTCCGCTGAACCGACACCTCTGTCACCTGCCGAGTGACGTGCGTCGTGTGCACGGCGGTTGGTGATCGTCGTCTCTGGCTTCGGGGGCGGAGGTGATGCCCGACGCGCGAGCGGAACGAGCCTCCGCCGGGCGGTCGCGCGGATGTGCACGGTACCGCCGTCGGCCGCCCCACCCCGCTGTCGGACCCGCCCCCTACCCTCAAGAGTGATGCCACACGGATGGAAGTGCTCAGGTCTGCGCTGGTCGCCGGAAGGTCCCGTGCTGGTGTGGGACGGCGGGCGGCGCAGTGGGCTGTCCTGGGGGAAGCGGGTTGCCTTCGGCGTGCCGGAGGGGGGCGTGCGCGGGTGTGCGGGGGCGCGGGGGAACGCCTGTCCGGTGCGGGCCGTGGTGGCGGGGCGTAGTACGGGGGGCCGGTGCGAGGAGTGTGCGCGGCTGGACCGGGCGCACTCCGTGGCCGCCGACACCCTCGCCGATGATCCGCGGCCCTATCGGGTGTATCTCGCGTGGTTCGGGCCCGGGATGGTCAAGGTCGGGATCACCGCCGTCGAGCGGGGCAGCGCGCGGCTGCTCGAACAGGGCGCCGTCTGTTTCAGCTGGCTCGGCGCCGGTCCGCTGATGGCCGCCCGGCGCACCGAGGAGCTGCTGCGGGCCGCGCTCCGGGTGCCGGACCGGATTCCGTACGCCGAGAAGCGGGCGGTGCGGGCGGCGCTGCCCCGGACCGCGGCCGAGCGTGCCGCGGAGGTGCGGGAGCTTCATGCGCGGGCCGTGGCGCTCCGGACGTGGCCGGAGTCGCTGCGGCCCGCCGAGTGCCGGATCGTCGATCACGTCACCGCGTTCGGGCTCGACCGGGCGCCGGCCGCGTGCGGTGACGTCGTGGAACTGGTGCCGGGCGGCGCCGTGAGCGGGGAGCTGGTCGCGGCCGCCGGGCCCGACCTTCATCTGGCGGTCGGAGGGCGCGGGGTGGTCGTGCTCGACACCCGGCTGATGGCCGGGTGGGAGCTGGCGCCGCGGGAGCCGGGTGGCAGTGGACTCACCTTTCCCGTGCGGGAGTTCCGGGGTGAGCAGGGCGGGCTGTTCTGAGGCGATCGTGAACGCGATCGTAAAGAGATGGATCCCGGACGGGTCCCTTTCGGCAAGGTCCATGGACGACCGAGGGCACCGTCGCCGACCGTAGGTGTCATGAGCGTTCACGCGAGCGAGCCTGTCGCCCCCGTCCCCGTACCTGCCCATGAACCCCCTTACTACGCGGTCGTGTTCACCTCCGTCCGCCGCTTCGACAAAGCCTCCGAGCTGGATTCCGGCCAGGATTCCGACAAAGACGCCGGCGATTACCAGCGCACCGCCGCCCGCCTCTCCCGCCTGGTGCGGGACATCCCCGGCTTCCTCGGTGAGGACTTCGCCCACAGCCCGGGCGGGCTCGCCATCAGCGTCGCCTACTTCCGGGATCTCGACGGCATCGAGCGGTGGCGGCGGCACCCCGAGCACCTCGGCGCCAAGAGGCTCGGCCGGGACCGGTGGTTCGAGCAGTACGTCCTGCACATCGCCAAGGTCGAGCAGGCGCACGGCTTCGCGGGGCAGTGAGCGCTTCCCAGGTGCTGCCTGAGAGGTGCCTGTGTGTTTCTCAGGGAAATCACAGATTGCGGAAAGCCTCTTCTCAGAGGGCCCCGACAAGGTGTCCACCATGACCACGACCTCGCCCCGGGGGCGCACCGAACTGCTGAGGCCGGACGGGAGCCCCGTCCGAGTGCTTGTGGTGGACGACGAGCTGTCGATCACCGAACTGCTGAGCATGGCCCTTCGTTACGAGGGCTGGCAGATCAGGAGTGCGGGGGACGGGCAGGGGGCGATACAGACGGCCCGGGAGTTCCGGCCCGACGCCGTCGTGCTCGACATGATGCTGCCCGACATGGACGGGCTCGCCGTGCTGGGGCGGCTGCGGCGTGAACTGCCCGACGTGCCGGTCCTCTTCCTGACCGCCAAGGACGCCGTCGAGGACCGTATCGCCGGGCTCACCGCGGGCGGGGACGACTACGTCACCAAGCCGTTCAGCCTGGAGGAGGTCGTGGCGCGGCTGCGCGGGCTCATCCGCAGGTCCGGTGCCGCCGACCGGCGGTCCGACTCCGTGCTCGTCGTGGGGGATCTGACCCTCGACGAAGACAGTCACGAGGTGTCGCGGGCCGGGGAGAACATCCATCTCACCGCCACCGAGTTCGAGCTGCTGCGCTTCCTCATGCGCAATCCGCGGCGCGTGCTCAGCAAGGCGCAGATCCTGGACCGCGTGTGGTCGTACGACTTCGGCGGGCAGGCCAATGTCGTCGAGCTCTACATCTCCTACCTGCGGCGGAAGATCGACGCCGGGCGCGAGCCGATGATCCACACGCGGCGTGGGGCCGGTTATCTGATCAAGCCTGCCGTGTCATGAGCGGGCGACGGCGGACGGATCCGCGGGGGCGGCAGAAGCGACGAGTGGGCCAGCCGCGCACCCTGCGGACCCGGCTCGTCGTCGCGTCGGTGGTGCTGATCGCGGTGGTGTGCGCGGTGATCGGCACGGTCACCACACTCGCGCTGCGCTTGCACCTGTACGACCAGCTGGAAGGCAAGGTGAACGAGACCGCCGCGCGGGCGGTCGGTCACATGCTGGCTCCGGGCGGGGCGAACCCGGGTGGGGGCCCGCGGAATCCGGACCCCGCGGAGTCGGCCACCGCCACACCGAGCGACAAGGTCGTCACCCTGCTCACCAAGGGCCCGACCCAGCCCAACACCGTCGCCGCGTACGTGAAGAACGGCTCGATCGTCTCCGCCGCCGTCGCCCAGCAGCAGAACGACGACTACGGCCTCTTCAAGCGGATGCGGGCCGGCGATCTCAGCGCCGCGCAGAAGAAGGCGCTGAACGCCGTCTCGAAGGACAACAAGGCCCACAGCGTGGAGATCCCGGGGCTCGGGGACTACCTCGTCAAGTACGTGACGAGCCAGGACAGCAGCGACGTCTTCTACATCGCGCTGCCGACCAAGGACATCGACGACAACATCGACACCCTGATCCTCGTCGAAGTCAGCGTCACCGTCGCCGGCCTCATCGCCGCCACCCTCGCCGGGACCGTCATCGTCGGCGTCGCCACCCGCCCCCTGCGCAAGGTCGCCAACACCGCCACCCGTGTCTCCGAACTCCCGTTGCACTCCGGCGAGGTGAACCTCAGCGAGCGCGTCCCCGAGTCGGAGACCGACCCGCACACCGAGGTCGGCCAGGTCGGTGCCGCGCTCAACCGGATGCTCGACCATGTGCACGGCGCCCTGCACGCCCGGCAGCAGAGCGAGATGCGGGTACGGCAGTTCGTCGCGGACGCCAGTCATGAGCTGCGCACGCCGCTCGCCTCCATCCGCGGGTATGCCGAGCTGACCCGGCGCGGGCGCGAGCAGGTCGGGCCCGACACCCGGCATGCGCTGGGCCGGATCGAGTCCGAGGCGGGCCGGATGACCCTCCTCGTCGAGGATCTCCTCCTGCTCGCCCGGCTGGATGCCGGACGGCCCCTGCAGTTCGGGCAGACCGATCTCATTCCGCTCGTCGTGGACACCGTCAGCGACTCCCGCGCGGCCGGCATGGAGCACAACTGGCGGCTCGAGCTGCCCGATGAACCCGCCACGGTGTCCGCCGACGCGGCCCGCATCCAGCAGGTGCTCGTCAACCTGCTGGGCAACGCCCGCAAGCACACGCCACCCGGTACGACCGTCACCGCGCGCGTGCAGCGGCGCGGGCCGTGGATGTGCGTCGACGTCGAGGACAACGGGCAGGGGATTCCCCCCGAGTTGCTGCCGCACGTCTTCGAGCGGTTCGCGCGCGGCGACTCCGCGCGCTCGCGCTCCACCGGGTCGACCGGGCTCGGGCTCGCCATCGTGCAGGCCGTCGCGACCGCGCACGGCGGCGCCGTGACCGTCGACAGCGTTCCCGGGCGGACCGTGTTCACCGTGCATCTGCCCGCGCTTGCCCCGGCCGTCCGCCGGCCGGCCCCCGAAACGGACCGGCAATCGCACTCACAGGCACAGCACAGTGCCACCACATCGGTGCAACAGGGGGTTTGACGAGAGTCGTTCGCATGCGAACCGACTCTTCTCCCGGCACCCTGCCGGCGCGGGAGCACCTCCCGGCCGCAGCCGCCGGTACGCCTGTCCTGGACGTAGTGATCCCCGTCTACAACGAGGAGAAGGACCTCCAGCCGTGCGTCCGCAGACTGCACGAGCACCTCACGCGTACCTTCCCGTACGCGTTCCGCATCACCATCGCGGACAACGCGTCCACGGACACCACTCCTCAGGTGGCCGCGTGGCTGGAGCAGGAGATCCCCGAGGTCACCAACTTCCGGCTGGAGCAGAAGGGGCGCGGCCGGGCCCTGAGGACCGTGTGGTCGGCGTCGAACGCGCCGATCCTCGCCTACATGGACGTCGACCTGTCCACCGACCTCAACGCCCTGCTGCCGCTGGTCGCCCCGCTGATCTCCGGCCACTCGGACCTTGCCATCGGCTCCCGGCTCGCCCGCACCTCGCGCGTCGTGCGTGGCCCCAAGCGGGAGTTCATCAGCCGTGCCTACAACATGATCCTGCGCGGCTCGCTGCAGGCCCGCTTCTCGGACGCGCAGTGCGGCTTCAAGGCGATCCGGCGCGATGTGGCCCAGGTCCTGCTGCCGCTGGTGGAGGACACCGGCTGGTTCTTCGACACCGAGATGCTGGTGCTCGCCGAGCGGGCCGGGCTGCGGATCCACGAGGTGCCGGTCGACTGGGTGGACGACCCCGACTCCACCGTGCACATCGTGAGGACCGCGACCGACGACCTCAAGGGCGTCTGGCGGGTCGGCAAGGCCCTGGCCACCGGTTCGCTGTCGCTGGACCGCCTCACCCGGCCCTTCGGCGACGACCCGCGCGACCGCGACCTGACCAACGTGCCCACGGGACTTGCCCGTCAGCTCGTCGGATTCTGTGTGGTCGGCGCCCTGTCGACCCTCTTCTACCTGGTCCTCTACAGCCTCTTCCGGCAGTTCTCCGGCTCCCAGACCGCCAACGCGCTCGCCCTGCTGGTCTCGGCGGTCGCCAACACGGCCGCCAACCGCCGGCTCACCTTCGGGGTGCGCGGCCGGGGCGGCGCCGTACGGCACCAGGCGCAGGGCCTGGTCGTCTTCGGCATCGGTCTCGTCCTGACCAGCGGCTCCCTGGCCGCCCTCGACGCGGCCGGTTCCAGCCCGGCGCACTCCACCGAGCTGGCGGTGCTCATCGCCGCCAACCTCGCCGCGACCGTGCTGCGTTTCCTGCTCTTCCGCGCCTGGGTCTTCCCGGACCGCGGTGAGTCCGACACCTGTGCGTCGACCGTGGTCGCCGCCCACACCCCGGCCCCGCCGGTCCACGGCACGAGCACGACATCGCCGTACGGCACGACCGCTGCGTACCCGACCGCTCCGTACGCGCCGCTGCCGCAGCGTGCGGTTCCGCACCCGACCACCCAGGTCCGCGCCGGTGAAGCCGCGGACGGCAGCTGGAGGGACGCCACCATGCGACTGCAGCCGGTGCGCCCTCACGACACCGATCCGAGGGACCCCCGATGACCACCCGGTACGAAGCGTCGACCAGCGAGCACAGCGGTACGGCGACGTGGGGACCGCCCACGACCGCTCCCCCGCACCCGGCGGCCGACGCGCCCAGGCAGCCGTTCGTCCGCAGAGTGTGGCGCGGCCGGCCCGAGGACCCGCGCTGGGCACGCCCGGCCTTCCTCGGCCTGCTGGCCGCCACCCTCCTGCTCTATCTGTACGACCTCAGCGCCTCCGGCTACTCCAACTCCTTCTACTCGGCGGCCGTACAGGCGGGCAGCAAGTCCTGGAAGGCGTTCTTCTTCGGCTCGCTGGACGCGGGCAACGCCATCACCGTCGACAAGCCGTCGGCCTTCCTGTGGCCCATGGAGCTGTCGGTCCGGATCTTCGGCCTGAACTCGTGGGCGATCCTCACGCCCGAGGTGCTGATGGGCGTGGGCGCGGTGGCCGTCGTGTACGCGGGCGTACGGCGCCGGTTCAGCCCGGTGGCGGGTCTGGTCGCGGGCGCGGTGCTCGCGCTCACCCCCGTCGCCGCGCTGATGTTCCGGTTCAACAACCCGGACGCGATGCTGGCCCTGCTGATGGCGCTGGCCTGCTACTTCGTCGTACGGGCGGTGGAGGACGGCCGGACGAGGTGGCTGGTGTGGGCCGGGGCGGCGATCGGCTTCGCCTTCCTCGCCAAGACGCTCCAGGCGTTCCTGATCCTGCCGCCGCTGGCGATCGTCTACGCCGTCTGCGGTCCGGTGAAGCTGCGGAAGCGGCTCGGCCAACTGGCCCTCGCCGCCGTCGCGCTGGTCGTCTCCGGCGGCTGGTGGGTCGCGGTCGTCGAGCTGTGGCCGGCCTCGTCCCGCCCCTACATCGGCGGTTCGCAGAACAACAGCTTCCTGGAGCTGACCTTCGGCTACAACGGCCTCGGCCGGATCAACGGTGACGAGACCGGCAGTGTCGGCGGCGGCGGTGGCGCGGGCGGGACCGGCCAGTGGGGCGAGACCGGGTGGGACCGGATGTTCAACTCCGAGATCGGCAGCCAGATCTCCTGGCTGCTCCCGGCCGCGCTGATCCTGCTGGTCGCGGGCCTGGTGGCCACCCTCCCCCACTCTCGGCTTCGCTCGAGCGGGGGGACCCCCACGCTCAAGCGGACGTCCGTCACCCGGGCCTCGTTCCTGGTGTGGGGTGGGTCGCTGCTGAGCACCCTGGTGGTCTTCAGCTACATGGCGGGCATCTTCCACCAGTACTACACGGTGGCCCTCGCCCCCTACCTCGCGGCCGTGACCGGCATGGGCGCCGGGCTGCTGTGGGAGAAGCGGCGGGAGCTGTGGGCGTCGATCACCCTCGCCGCCTCCGTGGTCGCGGCCGCGGCCTGGGGTTACGTCCTGCTCAACCGCACCTCCACCTACCTTCCCTGGCTGAAGTGGCTGGTGCTGATCGGCGGTCTGGCGGCAGCGCTGGGCCTGGTCTTCGCCGGCCGGATCCCCCGGCGGCTCGCCCTCGGGGCGGCGGCGGTGGGCCTGGTGGCCGCGCTCGCCGGTCCGACGGCGTACACGCTCAGCACGGTGGACTCCGCGCACACCGGCTCCATCCCGACGGCGGGTCCGGCGGGCGCGAGCATGATGGGCTTCGGCGGCGGTGGCGGCCCGGGCGGCGGCAAGGGCGGCGGCTTCGGCGGCGGGATGCCCGGCCAGAACGGCCAGAACGGCCAGAACCAGCCGGGGCGGAACGGCACCGGGAACACGCAGGGCCAGGGCCGGAACGGGAACGGCGGCCCGGGCGGTGGCTTCGGCGGCGGCACGCCGGGCCGGAACGGCCGGACCGGCCAGAACCAGCAGAACGGCAACGGCTTCCCCGGCGGCGGCAGGGCGGGCGAGGGCGGCATGGGCGGCGGCGGTGGCGCCGGCGGCCTGCTGAACGGCGCGAACGTCACCTCCGCGGCCAAGGAGCTGCTGGAGAAGAACGCGTCCCGGTACACCTGGGTCGCCGCGTCCATCGGATCCCAGAACGCGGCCAGCTACCAGCTCGCCACCGGTGACCCGGTGATGGCGATCGGCGGCTTCAACGGCACCGACCCGTCCCCGACGCTCGCGCAGTTCAAGAAGTACGTGGCGGACGGGAAGATCCACTACTTCATCGCGGGCGGCGGCTTCGGCGGCGGGGGCGGCAGCAGCAGCGGTGCGGCGTCCCGGATCAGCTCGTGGGTCCAGAGCAACTTCAAGAAGGTGACGGTCGGTTCGGCCACCTTCTACGACCTCACGCAGAAGAAGAGCGGCTGACCGAACGGCCGCCCGGCCGCACCGGCATCGTGTTGTACACCGTATAGCGACAGCTATACGGTGTACAGCATGTCCAGCTCCCAAGGCCACCCCCAGCGGTGGCTGATCCTCGGCGTCATCTGTCTGGCACAGCTCACCGTGCTGCTCGACAACACCGTCCTGAACGTGGCCGTCCCCTCGCTGACCCGTGAGCTGCACGCGGCCACCTCGGACATCCAGTGGATGATCAACGCCTACTCCCTGGTGCAGTCCGGTCTGCTGCTCACCGCGGGCAGCGCCGCCGACCGCTACGGCCGCAAGAAGATGCTGATGGCCGGTCTCGTGCTGTTCGGCATCGGCTCGCTCGCGGCCGGACTCGCCCACTCCACCGGCCAGTTGATCGCCGCCCGGGCCGGCATGGGCATAGGCGGCGCGCTGCTGGTGACCACCACGCTGGCGGTGGCGATGCAGATCTTCCCGCCCGAGGAGCAGCAGAAGGCGATCGGCATCTGGGCCGCGGTCAACGCGCTGGGCTTCGCGACCGGTCCGCTGATCGGCGGCTTCCTGCTGGGCCACTTCTGGTGGGGCTCGATGTTCCTGATCAACATCCCGGTGGCGGCGCTGGCCCTGGTCGCGGTCGTGGCGCTCGTACCGGAGTCGAAGAACCCACGGGGCGAGCGTCCGGACCTGTTCGGCGCGCTGCTGTCCACCATCGGCATGGCGGCGGTCGTCTTCGCGATCATCTCCGGCCCCCACCACGGCTGGACGTCGGCGCGGGTGCTCGTCACGGCGGCCGTGGCGGTGCTCGTTCTCGGGGCCTTCGCCTGGTGGGAGAGCCGGGTGGACGAGCCGATGCTCGACCTCCACTTCTTCCGGAACCGGCGGTTCACGGGTGCGGTCGCCGGGGCCGTGCTCATCGCCTTCGGCATGACCGGCTCGCTGTTCCTGCTCACCCAGCATCTGCAGTTCGTGCTCGGCTACGGGCCGTTGGAGGCCGGAGTGCGGACCGCTCCGCTGGCGCTGACCGTGGTGGTGCTCAACTTCACCGGTATCGCGGCGAAGTGGTCCACGAAGATGGGCACGCCGGTGTCGATCGCGCTCGGCATGGTGCTGATGTCGGCGGGCCTGGTGACCATCGCCGAGATCGACACCGACGGCTACGCCGGCACGCTGCTGGGCCTTCTGCTCATCGGTGCCGGGTGCGCGATAGCCAACCCGGCCATGGCCCACGCCATCATGAGCGCGATCCCTCCGGAGAAGGCGGGGGCGGGGGCCGGGATCAACGGCACGCTCGCCGAGTTCGGCAACGGACTGGGGGTGGCCGTTCTCGGTGCCGTGCTCAGCTCTTCGGTCGCCGCGGGAGGGTCGCTGTCCGCCGGTCTCGGCGCCGGTCAGTTGGTGGGGGCGGTCGCCGTGCTGGTCGGGGGGTTCGTGGCGGCGGGGCTGCTGCGCAGGGCCGAGCGGGTGGCCGCCTAGGGGTTCGGCGGGCCCGCGCCCCTAAGGTTGGACCACTTGTCCGGAGTTTCGGGAGGATGCGCCGATGGTGAAGGAATCTGCGCGGTCGGCGCGGGACAGCGTCTGGCTCGAGGAGAAGGCCCCGCGCAGTGGGCGCAGTGGCCAGCCCTCCGGGCTCGACCGGGAGCGGATCACCGCGGTGTCCGTGCGGCTGCTGGACGCCGAGGGGCTGGCGAAGTTCTCCATGCGGCGGCTGGCGGCCGAGCTGAACGTCACCGCGATGTCCCTGTACTGGTACGTCGACACCAAGGACCATCTGCTCGAACTCGCCCTGGACGCGGCCTACGGCGAGCTGCTGCTGCCCACCGCCGAGGACGACGCCGACTGGCGGGAGCAGCTGCGGTCGCTCGCGGCGGAGTACCGGTCCCTCCTCGTGCGCCACCCCTGGCTGTCCCCGCTGGAGGGCCGGTATCTCAACATCGGCCCCCGGTCGCTGGCCTTCTCACGCACCGTGCAGCGCGTCATCCGCAGCACCGGGCTGCCGGCCCACCGGCTGATGAGCGCCGTCTCGGCCGTCTTCCAGTTCGTGTACGGCTACGGCACGGTCGAGGCCACGTTCATGTCCCGGATCGCGGACTCCGGTCTGACCCCGGACGCCTACCACCAACAGGTCCTGGACTCGGTCCAGCAGGACGCCCGGGCCGCCCACTACCTCCGGGACGCCAAGGAGATCATGGAGGCCCGCGGCGGCGACACGGTCGCCGAGATCCTGAACCGGGACTTCAGCTACGCCCTGGACCTGCTGGTGGCGGGCATCGAGGCGATGGTCGAACGCGGCTGACGCCGCCGCTACCCCTCGTCCGCCACCAGCCGCGCCGGAAACCCCCCGGTGGCGATCGGGCCCCACCGCTCGGGTGTCACCCGGATGATGGACTTGCCCTGCTTGACCATCGCCGCCCGGTATTCGTCCCAGTCGGGATGTTCACCGGCGATGTTGCGGTAGTACTCGACCAGCGGTTCCACGGAGTCGGGGGTGTCGATGACCTCGGCCGTGCCGTCGATCTGCACCCAGGGGCCGTTCCACTCGTCGCTCAGCACGAGCAGGGCCACCCGCGTGTCCCGCTTGGCGTTGCGGGTCTTGGCCCGCTCCGGGTAGGTCGAGACGACGATCCGTCCCGCGTCGTCGACCCCGCAGGTCAGCGGGGAGGCCTGCGGCCCGCCATCGGCGCGCCGCGTGATGAGCAGGGCGCGATGGCGGGGCCGTACGAAGTCCAGCAGCTCGTCCAGCGATACACGGGTGTTGGTAGCGATGTTCGGTGCCATGGGGGCAGCCTAGGGGCAACTCGTGCCCCGGTGGCTGACCCTGCTGTGCCTACGCCTGGGGCAGCGAGTCGCCCTGCACCGCCTGGATGTCCAGCTCGACCTTCAGGGTCGTGCCGATGGCGGCGATACCGGCCTGGAGCACCTGGTTGTAGTTCATCGCGAAGTCCTCGCGGCGCAGCTCGGCCGTCGCGCGGAACGCCGCCCGCGTGCCGCCCCACGGGTCCGCGCCGGTGCCCAGGTACGCCAGGTCCAGGTCGACGGGTCGTACCACCCCGTGCATGGACAGCTCGCCCTGGACGGTCCAGCGGTCGGAGCCGGCCAGCGTCAGACCGGTGGACCGGTAGGTGATCTCCGGATGCCGCTCTACGTCCAGGAAGTCCGCGGACTTCAGGTGCGTGTCGCGCATGCCGTTGCCCGTGTCGACGGACGCGGCCTTGATCACCGCCTCCACGCGGGACTTGGCGACGTCGTCGGGCGCGATCTCGATCGTGCCGCCGAACTCCGTGAACCGGCCGTGCACGCTGGAGATGCCCAGGTGCTGGGCGACCGCGGCCACGGAGGAGTGCACCGGGTCGATCGTCCAGGGGCCGGGCGGCGGCAGCTCGGTGCCGCCCTGCCGGGTCAGTGTCACCGTGCCGACCTCGGCCCGGCCGCTCGCGGTGACGATCGCGGAGGAGGCGGCGGGTGCGTATCCCACGGCTGTCACGATGACCGTGTACGCCCCCGGAGCCAGCTCGGTGGTGTCCCGTACGGCCCCCTCGGCATCCGTCTCGGCGCGCAGCACCTGCGCACCGGTCATGTCGGTCACCGTGACGACCGCGTGCGACACGGCCCACCCGTCACGCGTGCGGATCTTCGCGGTCAGTCCCATCCCGTTTTCTCCCTGCAAAGCCTTACAAAATGGTCTCAACGAACCGGCCCGTGGCACACACACGACGGTACGTGTGCCACGGGCCGGGGGTGAACTACTCGCCGGGGTGGGCGAGTTCGATCTCGTGGCCGTCGACCCCGGTACCGGCGACGGTCAGCGCGGTGGCCACCGGCGGGTAGCCCGTCGCGATGACGGTGTACTCACCACTGTCCAGATCGGTGAAGGCGTACGCGCCGTCCGTGCCGGTGGTGGCCGTGCCGACCACGTTGCCCGCCTGGTCGACCAGGGTCACCCGGGCGTCGGCCAGCGGACCGTGCGGGGCCCGGACGACACCCTGGAGCTGGGCCCCGGCGTCCAGGTCGATCTCGATCCGGGTGACCCCGGTGGCGCCGACCTCGACGGGCAGCGCGCGCGGCCGGAACCCGCTCGCGTTGACCGCCATGGTCACCATGCCGGGCACCAGGTCGGTGAAGGCGAACTCGCCCTGTTCGCCGGTGGCGGCGGTGGCCAGCAGATCACCGCGCACATCGGTGACGATCACCATGGCGTCCTTGACCGGCAGCGCGCTCCCGGCGGCCCGGACCACACCGGTCAGCCCGCTGGTGCCGCTGAGCAGGATGTCGTACGACAGCGGCTCGCCGCCCACCACGATGGTGGAGGCCTGCGGCTGGTAGCCGTCGGCGGAGGCGATCAGGACGTAGGAGCCGGTGCCGGGGGCGTCCACGGCGTAGGAACCGTCCCCCTGGGCGACCGCGCGGCCCAGCTGGCGGCCGGACAGCGAGATCAGGGTGATCGCGGCCTGCGGGACCGGGGCGCTCTCGGCGCCACGGACGAAGCCGTGCACCGGGGTGCCGCCGCCGGTGCCGGGCTCGGCGATCGTCGCGACGGCCGTCATCACCTGGGTGGCGGTGGCGCCGGCCGTGGCCGGCGTCTCGGTGAAGGTGTCCGACACGACGGGCGCGGCCCAGCTGGGCACCTTCTGCTGCGCGGGTTCCTGCACGATGTTCTCCACAGTCGTCTCTACGGGAGCGGCGGCTTCCGCGACCGCCCCGGCCTTCTCCTGCGCGGCCTGGGCCAGCGCACCGGACGTCCGCAGCGGGACCTCCTTGATGAACAGCACGGTGATGAACGCGATCAGCGCGAAGGGGGCGGCGTAGAGGAAGACGTCCGCGATGCCGTGGCCGTAGGCGGCCTCCAGCCAGCCCCGCACCGGAGCCGGCAGCGCGTTCATGTCGGGCAGCTCGCCGCCGCCCATGGCCTTGGCCGCGCCGGCCTGCGCCTTCGGGCTCAGTTCGGTGATGCTGTTCGTGGCGTAGTGGGTGATCCGGTCCGACATCACCGAGCCGAGCACGCCGACGCCGACCGCACCGCCCAGGGAGCGGAAGAAGCTCACGGTGGAGGAGGCGACGCCCAGGTCCTTCGGGGTGACCTGGTTCTGCGTGGACAGCACCAGGTTCTGCATCATCATGCCGACGCCGATGCCGAGCAGCGCCATGTAGATCGACAGCTCCCAGTACGGGGTGTCGTAGCGCATCAGGCCGAGCAGGGCCAGGCCGGCCGTGAGGGAGACACCGCCGGCGACCAGCCAGCCCTTCCAGCGGCCGGTGCTGGTGATGAAGCGGCCGGAGACCATGGAGGCGACGAACAGACCGCCGATCATCGGGATGGTCATGACGCCGGACATCGTCGGCGACTTGTCGCGGGCCAGCTGGAAGTACTGCGAGAAGAACACGGTGCCCGCGTACATGCCGACACCGACGAACAGGGAGGCCAGCGAGGCCAGCGTGATGGTGCGGTTGCGGAACAGGCGCAGCGGGATGATCGGCTCGGACGCCCGGGTCTCGGTGAACACGAAGAGCAGCGCGAGCACGATCGTGCCGCCCACCATCGTGTACGTCTGCCAGGACAGCCAGTCGTACTTGTCGTTGGCGAAGGTGACCCACACCAGCAGCAGCGAGGCGGCGGCGGTGATGAAGAAGGCGCCGGTCCAGTCGACCTTGACCTTCCGCTTGACGACCGGCAGGTGCAGCGTCTTCTGCAGGACGACCAGCGCGATCAGCGCGAAGGGGATACCGACGAAGAGGCAGTAGCGCCAGCCGAGCCAGGAGGTGTCGGTGATGACGCCGCCGAGCAGCGGGCCGCCGACGGTGGCGACGGCGAAGGTGGCGCCGGTGTAGCCGGAGTAACGGCCGCGCTCGCGCGGGGAGATCATCGCGGCCATGATGACCTGCACCAGGGCGGACAGACCGCCGGCGCCGAGGCCCTGCACCACGCGGGCGCTGATCAGCATCGCCGGGTTCTGCGAGAGACCGGCTATGACCGAGCCGGCGATGTAGATGACCAGGGATATCTGGACGAGCGCCTTCTTGCTGACCAGGTCGGCGAGCTTGCCCCACAGCGGCACGGAGGCCGTCATGGCGAGCAGCGCCGCCGTGACGACCCAGGTGTAGGCGGACTGGCCGCCGCCGATGCTCTTGATGATCGTCGGCAGTGCGTTGGTGACGATCGTCGAGGAGAGGATGGCGGCGAACAGGCCCAGGAGCAGGCCGGACAGCGCCTCCATGATCTGCCGGTGCGTCATCGGGGCGTCGCCCGCCGAGGGGCCTCCCCCGTGCTTGGCGTGAGCCCGCACACCGGCTGGTGTGGTCGTTGCCATGGGCTTCCTTTTCTTACGTGTTTGCGGGTGTACGGGTGGTCTCTTCGAACACGGGGGCGGGGAGCCGCATCGAGGCGGACCGGCAGTCGCCGAACGAGTCGCGCAGCCGGGTCATCAGCCGGATGAGCTGGCCGACCTCGTCGTCGGTCCAGTCGGCGAGCCGCTCGGCGAGCAGACGCGTGGTCCGCCGGGACAGCTCGTCGAGCTGCTCCAGCCCCGAGGGCGTCAGGCGCAGGATGCGCGAGCGCTTGTCGGCGGGGTCCGGCAGCCGCTCGATCCAGCCGCGTGCGGCGACGTGCGCGACATGCCGGCTGGTGACCGACATGTCCACGGCGAGCAGCTCGGCGAGCTTGCTCATGCGCATGTCGCCGTGGCGGCCCAGCAGGGTCAGCACGGCGGCCGAGCCGGTCGGGCAGTCGGGCGGCAGGATCCGGCCCAGGTCCCTTTTCACGGCTCCGACGGCACTGAGCTGACGCGCCAGCTCTTCGAACTGCGCCTGCTCGGCCATCACACCTCCTGTATTCGTTGCTTGGGGCAACCATAGGGGTGTTTGGTTGCTCCAAGCAAACAAATCGGAGTTCGGTGACGCAAAAACTTGGCAAAGGCAAGTATTGCGAACGTAAATGTGCAGGTGAGTGCGGGTGAGGTGCCCCCCTCTGTCCCGGTGGCCCCGCACTTGGGTCGGACACGTGGATTCGCTAGTGTCTCGGGCCATGGCTAACACCCAGGGCCCCCAGGGCAATTACGACCCCGCCGGCAACACCCAGATGTTCCGCGCGTTCGTCGACGAGGCCCCCCAGGGGCGCCAGGCGCAGGCGGCCGCATCCTCCTCAGGTCCCCGCGTCGGCCTGATCATCGGCGTCATCGTGGCCCTCGTCGTGGTGGCGGGCGTGGCCTGGCTGGCGCTCAAGTAGGACGCGCGCCGGCGTTCACTTCCACTGGACGGACACGTCCCGCGTCTCGATGTGCATACCGAGTGGTACGCGCCAGGCGTCGACGCACACCGTCCAGGTAGGGCTCGTGCGCGCACCCGGCGCGATCGGCACCGGCAGGTCCGCGGTCGAGGAGAGCGTCCCCCAGTCGATGCCGAGCGCGCCGATGACATGCGTCCCGAACGTCACCGAGCCCGAACGCACCGCCGTACCGCCCGAGTTGTGGAAGGTGACGGTCACCTTCTGGCACCAGCGCTGATCCGCCGCCTTCGTCGTGGGGGCGCCCCAGGAGAGGTCGGCGGGGCCGGCGGGCGTGCCGCTGCCTGGAGTTGGGGCGGGCGACGTCGGTGCGGGCGGAGCGGATGCCGTGGCACCGGAGGTCCCGCGGGCGCTGCCGGAAGGGCCGGGCGTGCCCGGCGAGGGCGTGATCCGCTCCGGGCCGCCGGTGCCGGACGAGCCGCTCGGCCGGACCGAACCGGAGGAGCCCGCAGGAGAGTTGCCGCCTGGCGGACTGCCTTGCGCGCTTGCGCCGTCCAGCGGCACGAGCGTCACCGAACCCGTGGGTGCAGCGGATGCGGGACCGGACCGTCCGGAGCCGCCCACCGCACCGACGGCGACGTATCCGCCGCCCGGGCCGTGTCCCCCGCACGCGGCCAGCACTCCGCCCAGAACGACGACGGCCGCCGACGCTGCCGTAACGGCGCCTCGGCGGCCACGCGTCCAGGGTGCACGTGTCGCACGTGTCGTTCGCGCTGTCCCGTCCGGCCCTGTCGCTCGCAGCATCGGGCCAGTGTCGCTGACGGATCGTCAGAATTGAACCCTCAGTCGGAGATCAGGCCTTCCCGCAACTGCGCCAGCGTCCGGGTCAGCAGCCGGGAGACGTGCATCTGGGAGATGCCGACCTCCTCGCCGATCTGCGACTGCGTCATGTTGGCGAAGAAGCGCAGCATGATGATCCGGCGCTCCCGGGGCGGGAGTTTGGCCAGCAGAGGCTTGAGGGACTCGCGGTATTCCACGCCCTCCAGCGCCGTGTCCTCGTAGCCGAGGCGGTCGGCCAGGGAGCCCTCGCCGCCGTCGTCCTCGGGGGCCGGGGAGTCGAGCGAGGAAGCCGTGTAGGCGTTGCCGACCGCGAGGCCGTCGACCACGTCCTCCTCGGAGACACCGAGCACGGCGGCCAGTTCCGTCACCGTCGGGGAGCGGTCCAGCTTCTGGGACAGCTCGTCGCTGGCCTTGGTCAGCGCCAGGCGCAGCTCCTGCAGGCGGCGCGGGACGCGGACCGACCAGGAGGTGTCGCGGAAGAACCGCTTGATCTCGCCGACCACCGTCGGCATCGCGAACGTCGGGAACTCCACGCCCCGTTCGCAGTCGAAGCGGTCGATCGCCTTGATCAGGCCGATGGTGCCGACCTGGACGATGTCCTCCATCGGTTCGTTGCGCGAGCGGAAGCGCGCTGCCGCGTAGCGGACCAGCGGGAGGTTCAGCTCGATCAGCGTGTCCCGGACGTAGGCCCGCTCGGGGCTGTCCTCGCCGAGGGCGGCGAGCCGCAGGAACAGCGAGCGGGACAGAGTGCGGGTGTCGATGTCCCCGGCGGCCGGCGGGGCCGGGACATGGGCGGCCGCCTGGGCGGGCGGGGTCGGCACGGCATCGAGGGCCGTGACGCCCTCGATGCCGTCGAGGACGTCGAGAGCGTCGAGCTCCTTGGGCGCTGCCTCGCTCGTCGTGGGCGTCAGCACCTTCGAGCTGCCCTGGTCTGCGGACATGCCACCCCCTTTGGGTCGCGGGACGGTCGCGGCGGCGTCTGACTTTCGAGCAACGCAGCCTTCACCTGAATACCGGAGCCGAAGCCCCGGCAAACGCGCTTCCCGCAGAATGTCACATGTCGGCAACGCGCTGTAGTGACATGTCGACACACCAGAAGTGAATCGGCCCTGGAAAGAAGGGGCCTGACGCTTATTCGGATCGCAACTGTCGGCATCGACGCAGGTGAGCGATTCGCTCGTGCCGGTTACCGCTCGCTCGGGTATGCGATGCAGAACCGCTCAAGGCGTGCTTCCGTGCGCCCGCTATGCATCGGCCGAACGCCCGCTGTGCATCGGTCCGTGCCGGTCCGGGCCGGTTCTTGACCGGAGATCCCTGAGCGGTGGTGTAAAGGGGGTCTTAGGCGTCGATCCGATTCGCGGAGCGCAGCCGCTGGAAGCTGCGGGCGAGGAGACGCGAGACGTGCATCTGGGAGACGCCGAGTTCCGCGCTGATCTGTGACTGGGTGAGATTGCTGTAGTAGCGCAGCAGGAGGATGCGCTGCTCGCGCTCGGGGAGTTGGACGAGCAGATGCCGGACCAGGTCGCGGTGTTCCACGCCGGCCAGCGCCGGATCCTCGTAGCCGATCCGGTCCAGCAGGCCCGGCAGCCCGTCGCCCTCCTGCGCGGCCTCCAGGGAGGTGGCGTGGTACGAGCGGCCCGCCTCGATGCAGCTCAGCACCTCGTCCTCGCCGATCCGGAGCCGCTCGGCGATCTCGGCGGTGGACGGCGAGCGCCCGAAGGCCGTGGTCAGGTCCTCGGTCGCGCTGTTCACCTGTACCCACAGCTCGTGCAGCCGGCGCGGTACGTGCACCGTGCGGACGTTGTCCCGGAAGTAGCGCTTGATCTCGCCGACCACGGTCGGCATCGCGAAGGTGGGGAACTGTACGCCCCGGTCCGGGTCGAAGCGGTCGATGGCGTTGATCAGGCCGATGGTGCCGACCTGGACGACGTCCTCCATCGGCTCGTTGCGGGAGCGGAAGCGGGCGGCCGCGTAGCGCACGAGCGGGAGGTTCGCCTCGATCAGCGCCCCGCGTACCCGGTCGTGCTCCGGCGTGCCCGGGGTGAGCTGCTTCAGCTCGGCGAAGAGCACCTGGGTGAGGGCGCGGGTGTCGGCGCTGCGCCGCTTCTCGGGGCCCATGGGGGCAGGGGCGGGGGCAGGAGCGGCCGCCTCCTCCTGGGGCGGCGCAGTACTGGCCGACACGGTCAACGCCACCTATCACAACACATGTGCCCCGTGTGCAACCACCTGATAACCCGGTGTTGTTTTCAAACTTCAACAAGTTGGGGTCCGCAACGCCCAAAACCCCCCCGCCGTCACGGCGGGGGGCTTTCGTCAGGGGTCGCTCAGAATTCGTAGTCGGCGATCACCCACGTGGCGAACTCGCGCCACAGCGCGACGCCCGCCTGGTGAGCCGGGTGCTCCAGGTAGCGCTTGAGGGCGTCGGTGTCCTCGACCGCCGAGTTGATCGCGAAGTCGTAGGCGATCGGCCGGTCGCTGATGTTCCAGGCGCACTCCCAGAAGCGCAGCTCCTCGATCTGGCCGCCGAGCGCCCGGAAGGCCTCCACGCCGGCCGCGACCCGCGGATCGTCGCGCTCGACGCCCTCGTTGAGCCTGAAGAGGACCAGATGGCGGATCATGGGATGTACCTCAGCTCTTTCCTCCGTTGGCGACCCATGTCATGAAGTCGCCTATGGCCTTCGCCGCGTCCGATATGCCCTCGAAGCCTATCTGGACGTAGTCGGCCGCCTTGGCCGGGTCCGTGATGATCACGTACAGCGCGAAGACCACGAGCACGTACACGGCGATCTTCTTGGCGTTCACCGCCACCGCGGCCTCCCTGTGCTGTGTGCCTTGTGGGCCCTGCTGCCGGGCGCGAGTGTAACCTTCACGCTTCTCTCCAGGACCAACGGCCCGCCGCCCGGGGTCTTTTGCGGGGCCCGCGCAGGTGGCGCGGGGCGCAGGATGGATGGTGAGCCCGGCGGGTCCGGCAGGTATCCGCGGGCCGGGGACGGACCCCACTGCGGGGTGCGGGCCGCGGTATCCCCCCGGTGGCGGCGCGCACTTGAGGGTCCGTTCCCCCGTGCGTCCCGACCTCAGGACGCACGAAGGGCCCCGTCGATCCGACGGGGCCCTTCTTCAAGCGGTAGCGGAGGGATTTGAACCCTCGGTGACTTGCGCCACACTCGCTTTCGAGGCGAGCTCCTTCGGCCGCTCGGACACGCTACCGAGAGAGACCCTACAACACAGGTGGGCGTGGTCTGAAATCGGATTTCAGCGGCCCCGGAAAAACTCCGTGAGCAGTTGGGCGCACTCCGCCGCGAGCACGCCCTCGATGACCTCGGGTCGGTGGTTGAGCCGCCGGTCGCGGATCACGTCCCACAGCGAGCCCGCCGCGCCGGCCTTCTCGTCCCGGGCGCCGTAGACGACCCGGTCGACCCGGGACTGGACGAGGGCGCCCGCGCACATCGTGCACGGCTCCAGCGTGACGACGAGCGTGCAGCCGGTCAGCCGCCAGTCCCCGAGCCGGGCCGCGGCCCGCCGGATCGCGAGGACCTCCGCGTGGGCCGTGGGATCGCCGGTCGCCTCGCGCTCGTTGTGCCCGGCGCCGAGCACCGTCGTACCGTCCGGGGACAGCACGACGGCGCCGACGGGGACGTCCCCGCCCCGGACGGCCTGTCCGGCCTCGTCCAGGGCGAGCCGCATCGCGGCCCGCCAGCGGTCGCGTACCGGGTCCACCGGGTCCGTGGAGCCCTGTGCGTCCTGTGCGTCCTGTGGAGCGCTCAGCGGACGGTCTCCAGGACCTCCGAGGCGCCCAGTGCCTCGGCGATCGAGCTCAGCGCGTCCTCGGCGTCCAGGGCGCGCAGTTCCTTCTCGCCGATGCCCAGGTCGTCGAGGATCTCGCTGTCGCCCACCGGGCTGTGCGAGACCGCGTCGGAGCTGTCGCTCTCCTCGTCGTCGTCCTCGGACTCACCGTCCTCCGTGCCGTCGAGGTCCAGGGCGTCCAGGTCGGGGCCGTCGTCGGCACCGGGCTCCCGGCCGAGCAGCTCGTCGGTGAGCAGCAGCTCGCCGTACGCGCTGCGCTGCGCGGCGGCCGCGTCCGAGACGTAGATGCGAGGGTCGTCCTCGCCGTCGATGCGGACGACGCCGAACCAGGCGTCCTCCTGCTCGATCAGGACGAGCACCGTGTCCTCGTCGGGAGAGGACTCTCGGGCCAGGTCGGCCAGATCGGACAGGGTCTCCACATTGTCGAGCTCCGTGTCGCTCGCTTCCCACCCGTCTTCGGTGCGCGCGAGCAGTGCGGCGAAGTACACCGTGACTCTCCCACTGGTCATAGGTGTGCCGGTTGGGGGTCCCCCCGGCGGAGGTACGTGGGCGGGAAGAGCCTGGGCTCCGAGCCCCACCCACTCGGAATCGTGGCAGAAACAAGGCCTCCAGGGGACGTCTTCGGCTCCCTGTGTCTTGCTGCCGCCTTGCGGATCGTACGCGGCTTTTCCAAGCGCTCACGCACGCCCACCGCGCAAACACCGCCACAGGCGTGGATCTTCCTCACCGAGAATTTTCTTACCCGGCCCGGCTCCAGGAGCTTCCTCCCCACAGGCGGCCTACCAGCGGAATGTCCGCATACGCAGCGCGTGGCGCAGCCGCTCCGCCTTGGCGCGCCGCGGCTGGACCCGGGCACGCAGCTCGCGCGCCTCGGCGAGATCGCGCAAGAACCGGGCGCGTCGCCGCCGGCGCTCGGTGTCGCTCTCGGGCGCGTCGGAACGGCGTATCGCACGCTCACCCGTCTCGCTCGTGTCGCTCGTGTCGCCGGTGTCCGCGCCGCGTCCGGTGCCGGCGGGCGCGTCCTCCGGGAGATCGGGAATGTCAGGCAGGTCAGGCATGTCGCACCACCCCAGTCCGTCCCTCCCACCTTCCCCCGGACGGGCGGTTTGACGCCAGCACCGGGGGGTGCGAGGCGCGGGTACCGTTATGGGCATGCGTCTCCACGTCGTCGACCACCCCCTGGTCGCCCACAAGCTCACCACGCTGCGCGACCAGCGCACCGACTCCGCGACCTTCCGCCGGCTCGCCGACGAACTGGTCACCCTGCTGGCCTACGAGGCCACCCGGGACGTGCGTACCGAGGCTGTCGACCTGCACACCCCGGTCGCCCACACCACCGGCGTCAAGCTCGCCCGCCCCCGCCCGCTGGTCGTGCCGATCCTGCGCGCCGGCCTCGGCATGCTGGACGGCATGGTCCGGCTGCTGCCGACCGCCGAGGTGGGCTTCCTGGGCATGATCCGCAACGAGGAGACCCTCCAGGCCTCCACGTACGCCTCGCGCATGCCGGAGGACCTCTCGGGCCGTCAGGTGTACGTCCTGGACCCGATGCTGGCCACGGGCGGGACGCTGGTCGCGGCCATCCAGGAGCTGATCAAGCGCGGTGCCGACGACGTGACCGCCGTGGTCCTCCTCGCCGCGCCCGAGGGCGTCGAGCTGATGGAGCGCGAGCTGGCGGGCACGCCGGTGACGGTCGTGACGGCAGCGGTGGACGACCACCTCAACGAGCAGGGGTACATCGTGCCGGGGCTCGGGGACGCGGGGGATCGCCTTTACGGCGCGGCCGAGTAGTTTCCGCGCCTGCCGGGGTGCGGCTCCAGCGCCGTTCGCGGGTGCGGGTGGTCCGGTGCGGCTGGTCGCGCTCGCGCGGCGAAGCCGCATGTCGATACGGCCCCGCGCCCCTTTCGGCGCTTCTCAGCAGCCCTTCTTCGGGGATGCCGTCGGCTGCGGTGCGCTCAGCTGTGCCAGCGCCTGGCTCGCGTCCCCCTGCTTGGCCAGCCCCTTGAACGCGTCGCCGAGGATGAGATCGAGGTCGGCCCCCTTGCGGCCGGCCTCGCCCTGCTGTTGGGCGTCCGCCAGCTGCGTGCCGAGCACCGGCAGCGAGCTGTGCAGTGCGGCTGCGGGGCCGAGGAGTATGCCGGTGCCCTTGACCTTCTTGTCGAACTGCCCTGGCGCGTTGCCCACGTTGCCGATCCGGAAGCCCCGTTTCTTCAGCTCGTCGGCGGTGGTCTTGGCGAGCCCGGTGCGCTCGGTGGCGTTGTAGACGTTCACGGTGATCTGGCCCGGCTTCGGCACGTCCGTCAGCCGAACGGCCGTAGCGGCCTTGGCGTGGCAGTCGGCCCGGGACCGGGCGGCCACGCTCTTCTTGCCGCCGCCGGAGAAGACGTCGATGAGCTGCAGGGTGCCCCAGCCGATCAGGCCGAGCGCGCACACCGACGCCACCAGGGCGGCCACGAGCCTGCCACGTCGGCGCGGCGGACGCATCCGAGGGTATTTGTCCCCCGTGATCCGGTATTGGCCGCCCATGCCCGGGGGAGTCAGCATGCTCATGAGCGCAGCGTAGTGCGCCCGGGCGACGATGCCTATTAGATGATCAGTCGATGCCGCTCAGCGGAACCCGAAAGGGTCAACGGCCGCGTCGCGCCGGGTCAGTCCAGCTCCAGCACGCGGGCGTGCAGCACCTGGCGCTGCTGGAGGGCGGCGCGGACCGCGCGGTGGAGGCCGTCCTCCAGATAGAGGTCGCCCTGCCACTTCACGACGTGCGCGAAGAGGTCGCCGTAGAACGTCGAGTCCTCCGCCAGCAGGGTCTCGAGGTCGAGCTGCTGCTTGGTGGTCACGAGCTGATCGAGGCGGACCGGGCGCGGCGCGACGTCCGCCCACTGCCGGGTGCTTTCCCGGCCGTGGTCGGGGTACGGCCGGCCGTTTCCGATGCGCTTGAAGATCACACGGAAAGCCTACCGGTCGAGACGTTCCGGGCGCAGCCATGGCGATGGAGTGCGGGCCTTGGAAAGCCTTGAAAAGATGGAGCAAAACAGGCAAATGGGCTACTACCGGGAACAGGGGCCGGCGATGAGTGGCAGCGGGACCGTGCCGCCCGCCACCCTCGAGGGCGCCCCCGCGCTCCCCGGCGAGGCGCGCGGGATCGCCGCCGGACACGCCTTCACCGGCCCCGCCCTCGACCTCGGCGCCCTGCTCTGGGACGGCGCCCGCCGTCCGGACGCCCCCGTCCGCATCCCGCTGTCCGTGCTCAACCGGCACGGCCTGGTCGCCGGCGCCACGGGCACCGGCAAGACCAAGACCCTTCAGCTGATCGCCGAGCAGTTCTCCGCGCAGGGCGTGCCGGTGTTCCTCGCGGACATCAAGGGCGACCTGTCCGGGGTCGCACGGCCGGGCGCGTCGAACGACCGGGTGCGCACCCGGGCCGCCGACGTGGGCCGGGAGTGGCCCCCGGCGGGCTTCCCGGCGGAGTTCTTCGCCCTCGGCGGCCTCGGCCACGGCATCCCGTACGCGCCGTGATCACCAGTTTCGGACCGGTGCTGCTGGCCAAGGTGCTCCAGCTCAACCAGACCCAGGAGCAGTCCCTCGGCCTGATCTTCCACTACGCCGACACCAAGGGCCTGGAGCTGATCGACCTCAAGGACCTCCGGGCGGTGGTCGCCTTCCTCACCCGCGACGAGGGCAAGGCCGAGCCGAAGAACATCGGCGGGCTGTCGACGGCCACGGCCGGGGGAAGTCCGCCGTGTCGAACTCCGGCTCGCCGAAGAAGTCCGCCATGCCCTGCGCCTCGAAGGTGGTGAGGGCACGCAGGATCAGCTGTTCGACGACGCCTCCAAGGCGTTTCTGGACTCCCTCACCCAGACCGTGCGGCTGATCCGCTCCAAGGGCGTCGGCGTCTTCTTCGTCACCCAGACCCCCAAGGACGTACCGGCCGACGTCCTCGGCCGGCTCGGCAACCGCGTCCAGCACTCCCTGCGCGCCTTCACCCCCGACGACCACAAGGCCCTGACGGCCACCGTGCAGACCTTCCCGAGGTCGGCGTACGACCTGGCGGAGCTCCTCACCGGGCTCGGCACCGGCGAGGCCGTGGTGACGGTGCTCAGTGAGACCGGCGCCCCGGCCCCGGTCGCCGCCACCCGGCTGCGCGCCCCCGAGTCCCTGATGGGCCCGGTGGACTCGGACGGACTGGACCGGGCGGTGCGCGGGTCCGTGCTCCACGGCCGTTATGCACAGGCTGTGGACCGCGAGTCGGCGTACGAGAAGCTGACTGCCCGGCCGCAGGCGGAGGCTGCCCCCAGGGCGAAGCCCGCGAAGGAGGAACCCTCGCTGGTCGAACAGGTCGTGAGCAGCGGGATGTTCAGGTCCCTGGCCCGCTCGGTGGGCACCCGGCTCGGCCGTGAGATCACCCGCTCCCTGTTCGGCACGGCCCGGCGGAGACGGTAGCGGACCGCCTCCGCCGGGGCCGGTTCAGCGGTCCCGTTCCTCGGGCCGCCGCTGCGGTTCCGGGCGGCGTTCGTCGGGCCTGGGCGCCGCGGCGCGCCTGGCCTCCGCGCGCAACAGGGCGCGCAGCACGGCGTACGGATCCTGGGGCATGGCTGTGCTCCTCGCGTCGAGCCGACTGACCTTGCGTGGGGACGCGGGTCCGTCAGCAGCGCAGGACCACCGTGCGCAGCAGGGGAGCGGTGTACGGCGCCCGCGGCGTGGCGGGGCACGGGCGGACCGCCGGCGGGGGGGGGGGGCGGGGTGCGGGGCGTTCGGCGACGTCGGCCCGGTGGACGGCGGGGGCGGGCGGCTGGACGAGCGTGTCGAAGACATCGGTGATGTCGTGCTCGAAGCTCTCGGCCGCCGCGCCGAGCACGGGCGCCGTCCGGGCCTGCGCATGAGCGACGGGCACCCACAGGGCGAGGAGCAGCACGAGCACGCGCGGCCAGGTACGGCTCCGCAGCCGGGTACGGCTGCGAGGGCTGCGTGCGGTGCTGCTCACGACTGCTGTCTCCCCAGGGCGGGCGGTACGTGCGACACACCTGGCGGGAGTTCCGCTCGCACGGAGTAGGGGAGGGGCATGGGGTTGACGGCGCCGGCTGGTCAGGCGGTCTTCGGGATCTGCTTGGCCCGGCTGCGGATGCTGAACGCGGTGATGATCTCCGTGATCCCCACCACGACCAGCCAGATGCCGCCGACGAGGGTCAGCACGGCGACCGACCTGAACGGCGAGTCGATGAGCACGATGCCGGCGATGAAGGTGAGGATCCCGAGGCAGACCTGCCAGCCCCGGGCGGGCATCTGCGGGTCGGAGGCGGCGGCCAGGGTCTGCGTGATGCCGCGGATCAGCCAGCCGATGCCGATCCACAGGGCGAGCAGCAGGATCGACTGCATCGGCCCGCGGAAGCAGAACAGGCCGAGCACGATCGACAGGGCGCCGCTGATGAAGGCCAGTACGCGCAGCGAGGTCGCCCTGTGCGTGCCGAACGCGGCGACCAGCTGGAAGATGCCGCTGATCACGAGGTAGAGACCGAACAGGACGCCGGCCGCGAGGAGGGAGGCGCCCGGCCAGACCAGGACCAGGATCCCGAGGATCAGCGAGGCGATCCCGGTGATCAGGACCACCTGCCAGGCGGCCTTCGACAGGGCGTGCAAGGGCCCCTCGAACGGCGGCTCGGCCTCGGGCCGGCCCCTCGCGGCCTGGGTCGCGTGGACGTTCCGGTCGTCGTACTCACGCTCACGGCCCTGGTCCGGGCCGCTGCTGGGTGACTCGGTCATAGACCATGCTGTGACCGGGGTGGCGGGGCCTGCCATTGGGGTGGGCCGGTCGGGTGAAGCGCCTCGATCCCGCCCTCACGTCGGCCCTACTTGCCGGAGGCCTTCGCCGCCGCCTTCATCTCCTGCTTGTGCGCGCGCACCTTCGCCAGTGACTCGGGCCCGGTGATGTCGGCGACGGACCGGAAGGACTCCGGCTCGCCGTACGCGCCCGCCGCCTCCCGCCAGCCCTTGGGCGTGACCCCGAGCTGCTTGCCGAGCAGCGCGAGGAAGATCTGGGCCTTCTGCTTGCCGAACCCGGGCAGTTCCTCCAGCCGCTTCCGCAGCTCGGCACCGGTCGGGACGCCCCGCCAGACCGCCTCGGCGTCCCCGTCGTAGTGCTCGACGAGGTACTGGCACAGCTGCTGGATCCGCTTGGCCATCGAGCCCGGGTAGCGGTGTACGGCCGGCTTGTCGGAGAGCAGCGCGGCGAAGGCCTCCGGGTCCATCGCGGCGATGTCGTGCGCGTCGAGATCTCCGGCGTCCCCGGCGCCGAGCCGGTCGGCGATGGTGCGGGGGCCCTTGAAGGCCCACTCCATCGGAACCTGCTGGTCGAGCAGCATGCCCACCAGCGCGGCGAGCGGGGAGCGCCCGAGCAGCGCGTCGGCCTCGGGGTCCTGGGCGAGATGCAGGGTGACGTCCATGCGTCGATGATCGCCCTCGCGTGCGCCCGGCGCAGTTCAGGGTGGTGCCGCACGCCCTCCTCGTCGTAGCCGGACACCGGAGGCGGCCCGATGGCCGGATCCCGTGGAAGGACGCCCAACTCGCGCTCCCGGAAAGAGCCGTCGCCTCCCGAGATCACTAGCCTTCTGCGAGTGACGACATCGCAAGAGCCGACACCGCAAGAGCCGACACCGGAAAAGCTGATCGCCCACTACGGGTTCGAACCGATGCCCCGCGAAGGCGGCCTGTTCCGGAACACCTGGACGGGCCCCGACCGCCCGGACGGCCACCCCGTGGGCACCGCCATCGTCGCCCTGCTCACCGCCGCCGACTACGCCGCCCTGCACCGCCTGCCCACCGACGAGATCTGGCACTTCTACCTCGGCGCCCCGTTGCACCTTCTGCTCCTCGCACCTGACGGCACCGTCCGCACCGTCGTCCTCGGTCCCGCCCCGCTGTCCGGCCAGCACGTCCAGTTCACCGTGCCGGCCCGCACCTGGATGGGTGCACGGGTGGCCCCGGGCGGCGCCTGGTCGCTCTTCGGGACCACGATGGCCCCCGGATTCACCGCGGCGGACTACGAGCACGGCGACGCGGCCGACCTGACGGCGCGTTACCCCTCCGAGGCCGCCCTGATCACCGAGCTGTGCCGCCCGTGAACCTGCTCGACGGACAGACCGCCCTGGTGACCGGCGCGGGCGGCGGCATCGGCCGCGCCCTCGCCCTGCGCTTCGCGCAGCAGGGCGCGGCGGTGGCCCTCCACTGCCGCACTGCGGTGGACGCGGCCGGTGAAGTGGCGGCCGGGATCCGGGAGGCGGGCGGCGAGGCCGTCGTACTCCAGGCGGACCTGACGGACGAGGACGCCTGTCACCGTCTGGTCCGGGACGTGACCGACTGGTCCGGCGGCAGGCTCACCGCGCTCGTCAACAACGCAGCCGTCCAACCGGTCAAGCCGCTGCCCGGCATGACGGCGGCCGAGTGGCGCGCGGTCGTCGACACCAACCTCACCAGCGTCTTCGCCTGCACCCAGGCCGCGGCCGCGCACATGCGGGCGCACGGCGGCGGCACCGTCACCCACATCGCCTCCATCGAGGCCGCCCAACCCGCCCCCGGTCACGCGCACTACAGCGCGGCCAAGGCGGCGGTGGTCATGCACGCCCGCGCGGCAGCCCTGGAGTACGGCCCCGAGGGGATCCGCGTCAACACGGTCTCGCCCGGCCTCATCGACCGTGAGGGTCTGGCGCAGGCCTGGCCGGACGGCGTGCACCGCTGGCTCGCCGCCGCCCCCACCGGCCGCCTGGGCCGCCCCGAGGACGTGGCCGACGCGTGCGTGTTCCTGGCCTCGGCGCTCGCGACCTGGATCACCGGACACGACCTCGTCGTCGACGGAGGCATCTCGGCCCGCCCGACCTGGTGAGCAACGCGGCCGATCTCTCCGTACCTGTATCGAGGCCCGACGAGGCACAGGGAGGGGACGAGGTGCCGCTGCGCGACCGACACCCATGGCTACGACGGCTACGAAGGCCGCGACAGCTACGGCCGCTACGGCAGCCGTGGCAGCTGCGACGGCTGACCCTGCTCTGCGCGGGCCTGTTCCTGCTCCTGCTCGGCACGGCGGCGCCCGCGTCGGCCCACGCGGCCCTGCGCGCGACCGACCCCGCCGACGGGACCGTCCTCAGGACGGCCCCCCGGCAGGTGACCCTGACGTTCTCCGAGTCGGTCGGTCTGCTCACCGACTCCTTCCGCGTCTACGACCCCACCAACCACCGCCTGCGCACCGGCCCCGCCGGCCACGCCCCCGGCCGCTCGGACACCGCCCGCCTCTCCCTGCCCGCCAAGCTCGCCACGGGCACGTACACGGTCACCTGGCGGGTGGTGTCGGCGGACAGTCACCCGGTGTCCGGCGCGCTGACCTTCTCCGTCGGCGAACGGACGGCGACGACGGCGAGCCCGGCCCCCGACGACGCGGAGAACCCGGCCACCGCGGGCCTGTACAACATCGCGCGCTACCTCGCCTATCTCTCCGTGGCCCTCCTGCTGGGCACGGCGGCGTTCGTGGCGTACTGCCGCCCGCCGAAGGCGGCCCCCCTGCGCACCCCGGTCCTGACGGCCGCCTGGACCCTCGTCGCGTCGACGGTCGCCCTGTTCGTCCTGCGGGCGCCGTACGAGGAGGGCACGTCCCCCGCGCGGGCCCTCTCCGCCGGCTCCCTCGCCCGCACGGCGACGACCCGCCCCGGCGAACTCCTGCTGGCCCGCCTGGCGTTGCTGCTGCTGGCCGCGGTGGTCGTGACGGTGCTGCGGGCCCGCCGCAGAAGGCTCCCCCGCCGCGCCACCCTGGCGGTGGCCGCGGCCGTCTCGGTCCCCCTCGCCCTGACCTGGGCGGCGGCCGAGCACGCCTCGGCGGGCATCCAGGTCCCCCTGGCGATCACCTCGGCCACGCTGCACCTGCTGGCCATGGGCACCTGGCTGGGCGGCCTGGCCGCGCTCCTGCGGACGCTGTCCCGCACCCCGGCGCTCCCGCTCTCGGTACCGGCCCGTTTCTCCCGCCTGGCCCTCGCCTCCGTGACGGTCCTGGCCGTGACCGGCGTCTACCAGTCCTGGCGCGGGCTCGGTTCCTGGCAGGCGCTCACGGACACGGCGTACGGCCGCACCCTGCTGGCCAAACTGGCCGCGGTCGCCGCACTCCTGCTGGCAGCGGCCTGTTCCCGCGCCTGGACGACCCGTCTGACCCGGGTCCGGGCACGTACGGGCACACCGGCCCCCACCCGGGTCCCCGAACCGGCAACGGGCCCCCCGCTCCCCGAGGAACCGCCCCCCGCGCCCCCGCCCCTCCCCTTGCACCTCCTGCGCCGCTCGGTGCTGGCGGAGGCGGCCGTGGCGGCGGTGGTCCTGGCCCTGACGACCCTTCTGACGAGCACCGTGCCCGGCCGCACGGCCACCGAGGCGGCGCGGTCCGGCGACCCGGTGGCCGGCATCGCGACGGCGTCCGTCACGACGATCCCCTTCGACGTCGGCACCCCCGGCGGCCACGGCAAGGTCCAGATCACCCTGGACCCGGGCCGGGTGGGCACGTCCTCCGTCCAGGCGGTGGTCTACGGCCCTGACGGCGGCCTGTCCACGGTCCCCGAACTCCACATCACCCTCACCCTCCCCGCCCAGCGGATCGGCCCCCTGGACACCAGGGTCACCGACCGCGGCGGCTACTGGGGCGCCGACACCTTCGACCTCCCCATCCCGGGGACCTGGACGATGAAGGTGACGGTACGGGTGTCGGAACTGGACCAGGTGACGGTGTCGGCGCCGCTGCGGGTGATGCGGTAGCGCGTCGGCGGCGGGGAGGGGTCGAGTGAGGCGACCGTCACGTCCCGCGCGAATCCCGGGGCAACGGCGGTCCGGACACGTCGAAGGGCCCCACCGCAAGCGGTGGGGCCCTTCGACGTGTCCGGTGAGGCACTGGCGGAGGATACGAGATTCGAACTCGTGAGGGGTTGCCCCCAACACGCTTTCCAAATGTTCGTCTGGGGGTTCGGGGTGGGACGGGAGCGTTCTGACCTGCGGTGGAGCGGGTGATGGCGGAGGTTTCGGACGACGCTGGACGGGGGTGAATGAGACCAGAACTGAGACCAGCGCGGGTCGGGTCAGACCTTCCTGACGACGATCGAGTTCGGGACCAGCTTCTCCAGGTCGTCCACGTCCGAGGTGAAGACGGTGACCTGCCCTTTCTGCTGTCGGGCGATGACGGCGAGCACCGCGTCGATCGCGTACTTGTGGCCGTGGAGCTTGGCGTCGGACAGGAGCCGACGGGCCTGGCGGGCCTCGTCCTTCCCGATGTCGGCGACTTTGAGTCGCGACAGCACCCAGTCCCAGCGCTGCTCGGTGGTTCTGCCGTCGTACGCCTCGACCAGCGTCATGGGGGACGTGACTACCTCGGCTTCGTCCCGGGCCGCGAGGTCGAGCCAGGCGATCATCTTCCGGTCGCCGCGCACAGCGAGAGACAGAGCCTCACAGTCGAGTACGAAGACGCGCGGTGGCCGCTGCCCGTAATCACCGGCACGCTTCTTCACGCGGCCTCTCCGGCGTTGTGTCCTCCGGCGGTGCTGCGGCGCTCGTGCTCGGCGTCGAGATCTTCCAGTTCCGCGAATGCTGCCGCGCGCTCGTCCTCGGTGACCGGGCCGTGCTCCTCCTGCAGCCAGTCGACCAGTTCCAGCAGACGGTCCCGGTCGCGCTTGAATCGCAGTGCTTCGGCGACATACGCCGAAAGTCCCCGTTCAGCCGCCTCGGCGCGGATCTCGTCCAGGAGGTCTTCGGGGATCGTCACCGTTACTTTCCTCGTTGCCATACAAGGGACCATACTCTTGGTGTAAACGCCCTTACCAGTGGTGCTGAATCGGTCAGGCGCAGGAGGCCAATGGTCAATCCACGAGCCTTCCCCACGCATGACTGCTGGCGTACCGCTTCACTCGGTCACCTCGTGCCGTTCACTCCCACCAGCGCATGCAGCGGTGGGTGCGGATAGTTGCCCTTCGCGGCGGTGAGCCTCCAGCCGTTGGCGGAACTGTCAGGAGGAGAGTCCGTGTCCTTGGTGCCTTCGGCAGACGTCTTCAGGTCGATCGAGCTCAAGGTCTCGCAGTTGCTCAGCGGACAGCTGGTCCGTCCACATGCGCCCGGGGAGAGATGTTCGGTGGGTGAGCACCTCACGCTCTCGGAGGCGAAGGAAGCGGCGGCGCGAGATGCCGCTGACATTGCTCTGCGGGATGCATTGTGGCGGTGCGTGGGACGACATGCCCGCAGCGATGCGCCGCATTTGGCTCAGCGCAGCCGAGGACAACGTCGAAGGGCCCCCTGTTTCCAGGGGGCCCTTCGACATCGTGCCCGGTGAGGCACTGGCGGAGGATACGAGATTCGAACTCGTGAGGGGTTGCCCCCAACACGCTTTCCAAGCGTGCGCCCTAGGCCTCTAGGCGAATCCTCCGCCGCAAACATTACATGACCGATGGGGGTGCTCGTGAACTCGTTCCCGCAGGCCCGGATCGGGGGCGGCGGCGGGCGGTGATCGGGTACTGACCGCGGGCCGCGATCGGGTACTGTGGGCGCAGCCCCTCACGCGGCGCTATCTGACTGAACTCCCCCAGGGCCGGAAGGCAGCAAGGGTAGGTCGGCTCTGGCGGGTGCGTGGGGGGCCCTTGTGTTTCCGGGTGCGGGCCGGGCCGCCAGAGGGCCGCGAGCATTCGCGGGGCTGGTTGTCAGTGGGCGCCTATAACCTCGTATGCGTGTCGTCTCTCGCGCTGTACCGCCGCTATCGCCCGGAGACCTTTGCCGAGGTCATCGGGCAGGAGCATGTCACCGACCCGCTGCAGCAGGCGCTGCGGAACAACCGGGTCAATCACGCGTACCTGTTCAGCGGGCCGCGTGGATGCGGGAAGACGACCAGCGCGCGCATCCTCGCCCGTTGTCTGAACTGTGAGCAAGGTCCCACCCCGACGCCCTGCGGCGAGTGCCAGTCGTGCCAGGACCTGGCCAGGAACGGGCCGGGTTCGATCGACGTCATCGAGATCGACGCGGCGTCGCACGGTGGCGTGGACGACGCCCGTGAGCTGCGCGAGAAGGCGTTCTTCGGCCCCGCGAGCAGCCGGTACAAGATCTACATCATCGACGAGGCCCACATGGTCACGTCGGCCGGCTTCAACGCGCTGCTGAAGGTCGTCGAGGAGCCGCCGGAGCATCTGAAGTTCATCTTCGCCACGACCGAGCCCGAGAAGGTCATCGGGACGATCCGGTCACGGACCCACCACTACCCCTTCCGGCTCGTGCCGCCGGGCACCCTGCGGGACTACCTCGCCGAGGTGTGCGGCCGGGAGGACATCCCGGTGGAAGAGGGAGTGCTGCCGCTCGTCGTGCGCGCCGGTGCGGGCTCCGTGCGTGACTCCATGTCCGTCATGGACCAGCTCCTCGCCGGCGCCGGGGCCGAGGGTGTGACGTACGCCATGGCCACCTCCCTCCTCGGCTACACCGACGGGTCCCTTCTCGACTCCGTGGTCGAGGCCTTCGCCACCGGTGACGGGGCCGCCGCCTTCGAGGTCGTGGACCGTGTCATCGAGGGCGGCAACGACCCGCGCCGCTTCGTCGCCGACCTGCTGGAGCGGCTGCGCGACCTGGTGATCCTCGCCGCCGTTCCGGACGCGGTGGACAAGGGGCTCATCGACGCCCCCGCCGACGTCCTGGAGCGGATGCAGGCCCAGGCCGCCACGTTCGGCGCCGCCGAGCTGAGCCGCGCCGCCGACCTGGTCAACGAGGGCCTGACCGAGATGCGCGGCGCCACCTCGCCCCGCCTCCAGCTGGAACTGATCTGCGCGCGCGTGATGCTCCCGGCCGCCTACGGCGACGAGCGTTCGGTGATGGCCCGCCTCGACCGCCTTGAGCGCGGAGTCAACTTCTCGGGCGGAGGCGGAGCGCCCGCCATGGGCTACGTCCCCGGTCCCGAGGCCCACGGCCACGGCCTCGGCGGCGGTGCGCCGGTACCTCCCGGTGGCGGCCCCGCGGCGGCTCGGGCGGCCGTCCGCGCGGGCGGCGCTCCTGCTCCGGCCGACGCGGGCGGGGCCCCGCCCGCGCCGCAGCCCGCCCCGGTTCCGGAGCCCACCCCCACCCCTGCCCCCGCCGCAGC
>NZ_LGDV01000217.1 GCF_001280015.1 Streptomyces sp. MMG1121 | reverse complement strand
CTCGGCGGTGGCCGCGGTCTTGCGGGTGCGGCGGGGCTTGGCCTCCGTGGCTTCTGCCGTGTCGACGGCGGTTTCGGCTACGGCGGCGGCCGTCTTGCGCGTGCGGCGCGGCTTGGCCTCCGTGGCTTCTGCCGTGTCCGCGGTGGTCTCCGCTGCGGTGGCCGTCTTGCGGGTGCGGCGCGGCTTGGCCTCGGGGGCGGGCTCGTCCGTGACCTCGACGGTCTCGGCCGTGGCGACGGCCGTCTCCGCGGCGGGCGCGGCCGTCTTCCGCGTGCGACGGCGCGGCTTCGCCTCCGGCGCTTCCACGGTCACGGTGTCGGACGCCGTCACGGTCTCCGTCACCGTCACGATCGTCTCGGCCACCGGCTCGGCGGCAGGCGCGGGCACCGTCGGCTCCGCCGTCTTGCGGGTGCGGCGACGGCGCGGTGCCTCCGGGGCGTCCGGCGCGGCCGGGGTCTCGACCGTCTCCACTGCCTTGACAGCGGACTCGGCGGACTCGGCGGCCGGCACGGGCTGCGTCGACGCTCCGCCGCGCGTACGGCGACGGCGGCGCAGGGTGCGGGGCCCGGACGGGGACTCCTCCGCCGGGCCGGACTCGGCGGCCGGAGCCGTCGTAGCGGCCGGCGTGGCAGTGGTGGCGTCCAGCGGGGTACCACCGCGCGTGCGACGGCGACGGCGCGGCGTACGGGACGGACGCTCGCGCTCGGCCGGGGCGGCGGCCACCTCGGCGCGGCCACCTCGGCCACCTCGGTCACCGCGCTCCCCTCGGCCACCGCGACCGCGCGCACCGCGGCCACCGGTCTCGCCCAGGTCCTCCAGCTCCTCCGCGTCCAGACCCGCACGGGTCCGCTCCGAGCGCGGTAGGGTGCCCTTGGTGCCCGCGGGGATGCCGAGGTCGGAGAACAGGTGCGGAGAGCTCGAGTACGTCTCCAGCGGGTCGTTGAAGTCCAGCTCCAGCGCCTTGTTGATCAGCTGCCAGCGCGGGATGTCGTCCCAGTCGACGAACGTGATCGCCGTACCCTTGGCGCCCGCGCGGCCGGTTCGTCCGACCCGGTGGAGGTACGTCTTCTCGTCCTCGGGGGACTGGTAGTTGATGACGTGGGTGACACCCTCGACGTCGATGCCGCGCGCGGCGACGTCGGTGCAGACGAGGACGTCGACCTTGCCGTTGCGGAAAGCCCGCAGCGCCTGCTCGCGGGCGCCCTGGCCGAGGTCGCCGTGGACCGCGCCGGAGGCGAAGCCGCGGCGCTCCAGCTGCTCGGCGATGTCGGCGGCCGTGCGCTTGGTCCGGCAGAAGATCATCGCCAGTCCGCGGCCGTCGGCCTGCAGGATGCGGGCGACCATCTCCGGCTTGTCCATGTTGTGCGCGCGGTAGACGAACTGCTTGATGTTCGCGACCGTCACGCCCTCGTCGTCCGGCGCGGTGGCACGGATGTGCGTGGGCCGGGACATGTACCGGCGGGCGAGGCCGATCACCGCGCCCGGCATGGTCGCCGAGAACAGCATGGTCTGCCGCTTGACCGGCAGCATGTTGATGATCTTCTCGACGTCGGGCAGGAAGCCCAGGTCGAGCATCTCGTCGGCCTCGTCGAGGACCAGGCTCTTGATGTGCTTCAGGTTCAGCTTCTTCTGGCCCGCGAGGTCGAGCAGTCGGCCCGGGGTGCCGACGACGACGTCGACGCCCTTCTTCAGGGCCTCGACCTGCGGCTCGTAGGCCCGGCCGCCGTAGATCGCCGTCACGCGCACGTTACGGACCTTGCCGGCCGTCAGCAGGTCGTTCGTGACCTGCTGGCACAGCTCGCGCGTCGGGACGACGACGAGCGCCTGCGGGGCGTCCGTGAGGGCCTCGGGAGCGGCGCGTCCGGCCTCGACGTCGGCGGGGACGGTGACGCGCTCCAGGAGCGGGAGGCCGAAGCCGAGCGTCTTGCCGGTGCCGGTCTTGGCCTGGCCGATGACGTCCGTGCCGGAAAGGGCGACCGGGAGCGTCATCTCCTGGATGGGGAAGGGCGAGATGATGCCGACGGCCTCCAGGGCCTCGGCGGTCTCGGGAAGGATTCCGAGTTCTCGAAACGTCGTAGTCAGGGTGCTGCCTCTTCTGTGTGGTGCGGTGCGAGGCGAGCGCGGGGGTCATGACTGACCGTGCCGGGGACGTCGGCTGCCGTACGGGCGAACCACTCGGGCAAGCCGTATGACACGGGACCTCTGCCGACGCTCTAGCGCTCGTACCGCTGAGGGTGTCCCTCCGGTCGTCGTACGTACTGAAAGCCGTACGGCCAGGGAGGGCTGTCGGGTCGGAGCCGATCGGGCCACCGACCGGGCATCCTCATGCGTGCGGCCTGTCGGGACACGTCGAACATCGTCAACGCACTCATCAGGCGCATTACCACCATACCCCGGATCGGCGCACATGCGATGGCCGATTTGGTCACGTAGTCGTGGTCACACTGATCGGCCAGGCACTTCCGGGGCGGCGCAAGCGGACTATTGTGCGCCTCATGACTAGCTCTGACAAGCCTGAGAACGCGTCCGCCGCTTCCGCCGGACCCACCGGTGTCGCCGCCCAGGACTGGGCGCAGGCCTCCGCCGAACCGCAGTACCGTGCCGCGGTCGTGGACCTGCTCGGTGCGCTCGCGTACGGGGAGCTGGCGGCGTTCGAGCGGCTCGCGGAGGACGCCAAGCTGGCGCCGACCCTCGCGGACAAGGCCGAGCTGGCGAAGATGGCCTCGGCCGAGTTCCACCACTTCGAGCGCCTGCGGGACCGGCTGACCGAGGTCGGCGAGGAGCCGACGGCCGCCATGGACCCGTTCGTCGCGGCGCTGGACGGCTTCCACCGGCAGACCGCGCCCTCGGACTGGCTGGAGGGCCTGGTCAAGGCGTACGTCGGCGACTCGATCGCGAGCGACTTCTACCGCGAGGTCGCCGCCCGGCTCGACTCCGACACACGCGAGCTGGTCCTCGCCGTGCTCGACGACACCGGGCACGCCGGGTTCGCGGTGGAGAAGGTACGGGCCGCGATCGACGCCGACCCGCGCGTGGGAGGCCGGCTGGCGCTGTGGGCGCGGCGGCTGATGGGCGAGGCGCTGTCGCAGTCCCAGCGGGTGGTCGCGGACCGGGACGCGCTGTCCACGATGCTCGTGGGCGGGGTGGCCGACGGGTTCGATCTCGCGGAGGTCGGCCGGATGTTCTCGCGGATCACCGAGGCTCACACGAAGCGGATGGCCGCGCTGGGCCTGGCCGCGTAGCGCTCCGTGGGGCGGGTGCGGTGCGTTGCGCGGCCGCGGGTCACTCGTGGCTGGTCGCGCAGTTCCCCGCGCCCCTCGGGGCGCGGTCCTACGCCGTCGCTGATCGGCGCAGGCCCGTCGACGGGCGCAGGAGGAGGGACAGGGAGGCTGCCGAGACGACGGCGGCTCCCGCGAGGCTCAGCCAGGCGACGCCGGGGCCCAGCGCGGTGTGGGTGACGAAGTCGCCGAAGAGGGCTCCGGCGATGCCTGTCGAGAACACCAGGGGGCGGGCCGGGAGCCGGTGGGAGAGGCGGTGCGCGGCCGCCCACGCCAGGGCGAGACCGAGCACAGCGGATCCGAGCGCTTCCAGGATCATCTCGAGGTCCTCCCACGGCACGCCTGCCCTTGACGGTCGTAGCCCGTCATACCCGTGACCTGCGGACGGCAATCCTCCGCTGTGCGGGAGTTGTGCGCCGTCTGTGCGCATATGCCCATGAAGAAAGGGCCCGGCGGCGACAAGCCACCGGGCCCTTCTCACTACGTCGGCCTACAGCGTGCCGAATCCGACCTTGCGCACGGTCGGCTCGCCGATCTCGACGTACGCCAGACGGTCGGTCGGCACGAGGACCTTGCGGCCCTTCTCGTCCTGGAGGCTCAGCAGCTGCGTCTTTCCGGCCAGCGCGTCGCTCACCAGACGCTCGACCTCCTCGACGCTCTGACCGCTCTCCAGAACGATCTCGCGGGGCGCGTACTGCACGCCGATCTTGACCTCCACGGCTATGTCCCTCCGACGGCCAGTGATGTGCGCGATCTTCCGCGCCGTACGCAGCACACATTAGCCCGGTGAGGGGAGGTACACGCTCCCGGCCGGAACGCCATCAGCGAACAGCTGCCGGGAACAAACGGCCGTCAGTGGGGTTCGGTGCCGTGCAGCGGGAAGCCGGCGATGCCCCGCCAGGCCAGCGAGGTCAGCAGCTGCACCGCCTGCTCGCGCGGGACGCTGCGGTCGCTGTGCAGCCAGGAACGGGCCACCACCTGGGCGAGACCGCCGAGACCGGAGGCGAGCAGCATCGACTCCGCGCGCGAGAGCCCCGTGTCCTCGGCGATGACCTCGCAGATCGCCTCGGCGCACTCGTTCGTGACCTTGTCGACGCGCTCGCGCACCGCGGGCTCGTTCGTCAGGTCCGACTCGAAGACCAGCCGGAAGGCGCCGCCGTCGTCCTCGACGTACGCGAAATAGGCGTCCATGGTGGCGCGCACGCGCTGCTTGTTGTCCGTCGTGGACGCGAGTGCGGTGCGCACGGCCTGGATCAGTGACTCGCAGTGCTGGTCCAGCAGGGCGAGGTACAGGTCGAGCTTGCCCGGGAAGTGCTGGTAGAGCACCGGCTTGCTGACGCCGGCCCGCTCGGCGATGTCGTCCATCGCCGCGGCGTGATAGCCCTGCGCGACGAAAACCTCCTGTGCGGCGCCCAGCAGCTGGTTCCGCCGGGCTCGGCGCGGTAGACGCGTGCCACGCGGGCGTGCTGCCTCAGTCTGCTCGATGGCTGTCACGCCGCCTCCCAAAGTCGTCCACATGCGGTGTCGGCCGCGCGGCCATCGTACTTTTCGGTAACCCTGGTGTGCGCGGTGCGAGCGCAGAATTTCACGTACCGGACGTCGGCGAAAGCCGCAACGAGGGCCTTGTGAGGCCGGAGGCGTCCGCCGAGGTCACCGGAGGGGTCCGCCGCGGGAGCCCGCGGGGTCAGCGGTAGTCGTCCTCGTCGAGCGCGACCACCCGTGACTGTTCGACCAGATCGGCCACGTTCGCGCGGTCCTGGTTCACTCCCGTCAGCGGGTCGTCGCGGAGCGGCGCGATGTCGGCGTGCTGTTCCGCGGCGTCCACTTCGGGGGCCTCGACGTCGACCTCCGCGGCCGTCTCGGCCTCCAGGTCGTCGGTCACATCGGGCTCTGTGGGGTCATAGGCCATGGTGGGCTCCCTTCCTACGAACGTCCCTGGAAGCAGCAGGGGCCACAATGCGGGTGCCCTGGGTACGAGCCTAGGAGAGAGCAGATCCGGACGCCATGCATCGCACCCCTTCGCCGCCCGGTTCACCGGACTCGTGCGACTCACGCTGTGACGGCGAACACACGAGCCCCGGCGTGATCACCTCGTAACATTGCCGCATGTCTTCGACCGAGTCGCCGTCCGTGCCGGCCGCCAGTGTGCTTCACCCGGCGTCGCCCGTACGGGTCGGTGAGGGCGAGCGGCTGCGGCCCGTGGGGCTGCCCGGTGTCACCCTGTCGATCCGTTCCCGCCGTCCCGCGCGCGAGGGCCTGCCGCCCGCGCTCTACGTCCATGGGCTCGGCGGTTCCTCGCAGAACTGGTCGGCACTGATGGCCGAGCTGGACGGCGTCGTCGACAGCGAGGCGCTCGACCTGCCGGGCTTCGGCGACTCCCCGCCCCCGGACGACGGCGACTACTCCGTCACCGGGCACGCGCGCGCGGTCATCCGCTATCTCGACGCCTGCGGCCGTGGCCCGGTCCACCTCATCGGCAACTCGCTGGGCGGCGCCGTCACCACGCGCGTGGCCGCCGTACGCCCCGACCTCGTCCGTACGCTCACACTCGTCTCGCCCGCCCTGCCCGAGCTGCGCATCCAGCGCACCGCGGCACCGACCGCCCTGCTCGGGGTGCCCGGCATCGCCGCCCTCTTCACCCGGCTCACCCGCGAGTGGACGGCCGAGCAGCGGGTGCGCGGGGTCATGGCCCTCTGTTACGGCGACCCCGGGCGAGTGTCACCGGAGGCGTTCCGGTACGCCGTCGAGGAGCTGGAGCGGCGGCTGGGGCTGCCGTACTTCTGGGACGCGATGGCTCGCTCCGCGCGCGGGATCGTCAACGCCTACACGCTCGGCGGACAGCACGGGCTGTGGCGCCAGGCCGAGCGCGTGCTCGCGCCGACCCTGCTGATCTACGGCGGCCGTGACCAGCTGGTCGGCTTCCGCATGGCCGCCAAGGCCGCCCGTTCCTTCCGCGACTCCCGCCTGCTGTCCATGCCGGACGCCGGGCACGTGGCGATGATGGAGTACCCGGAGGTGGTGGCCGGGGCGTTCCGGGACTTCCTGGCCGGTACCGGGGAGTCCGGAACGGGCGCCACGCGCGTGTCCGCGGCCGGCGACGTCACTGCCCCGGGCGCGGGGAGCTGAGGCCGGCGTGGGACGCCACAGCCGCCGCGGACCGGCCCCCAAGGGCAACGCCGCGGACATAGCCGCGAGGCGCGCTCAGAACGCTGAGAGTGCTGCGAGTGCCGAGAACGCCGAGAACGCCGAGAGCGCCGCGAACCCGGACAGGGCGGTTCGGGCGGAACGGAGGGTGCCGCCGCCTGTGCGCGGGGTGCCCCGGCTGCCCGACGGCACGCCCGCCCATGGGGTGCCGCGTCTTCCTGACGGCACGTCTGCGCATGGTGTGCCGGGTTTCGCCGGTGGCCCTCGCGCGCGCGATGTGACTCGTTTTCCCGACGGGACGCCCGCTCAGGGGGTGCCCCGGCTGCCCGACGGCACGCCCGCCCATGGCATGCCCCGATTTCCTGACGGCACCCCGGCTCACGGTGTGCCCCGGTTCCCCGATGGCACCCCCGCCCACGGTGTGCCCCGTCTCCGTGAGGGCGGTCCCGTGCGGGGCGGCCATCCCGAGCAGCGGGAACGTGGCGGTGGCTGGGGGGAGTTCGCCGACCGGGCCCGGGCCGCCGAGGGACCCGGTGTCGTGCTTCCGCGGCAGCGGCAGGCGGGGCCGGGGGGCGGGCCCCGGCAGGACTACCTCGACGCCTTCGGCGATGCGCGTGGCAGCGGTGCGGACCTTGAGGACGTCGACGTCTTCGCGGCCCGCGCGCGCGGGCCACGCCGTATCGACGAGATGCCGGCGGACGCTCCGGACGCTCCGGACGCTCCCAAGGCTCCGGGCGAGGCGAACGAGGGGGACGGCGGCGATGTACCACCCCCCGTCGCCCTGCCCGCGCAGCGCTCCGGCGGCAAGGGGCGGGCCTTCACCGGTGTCGCCGCGGCCGCCGTCACCACCGTGCTCGCCGTGATCGTCGCAGGTCAGGTGACCGGCAGCCGGGACGGCGGCGCCACGCGGTCGCGGTCCGCCACCGACCAGGCCGGTGACGCGCGGGCCCCGGGAGAGTCGACGCCCTCCCCCTCGGCGAGCGCGGCGACGCTGACGTACGAGCAGGCGATGGACCGGACGTACCCGCTCAGCGCCAAGCTGAAGGCTTCGGGGAGGTTCGACGCCGTGCCCGGTTTCGACAAGGCGCCCGGCGGCGGGCGCAAGTACACCTACCGCGTGGACATCGAGCAGGGGCTGGGGCTGGACGGCGCGCTGTTCGCCGAGGCCGTGCAGAAGACCCTGAACGACAAGCGCAGTTGGGCCCACGGCGGGGCCCGTACCTTCGAGCGGATCTCCTCCGGCAAGCCCGACTTCGTGATCACGCTGGCCAGCCCCGGCACGACCGCCGCATGGTGCGCCAAGTCCGGGCTGGACACCACGGAGGACAACGTCTCCTGCGACTCCGCTTCCACCGAACGAGTGATGATCAATGCATACAGGTGGGCACAGGGCAGCGTGACATATGGGGACAAAATCCACCCGTACCGGCAAATGTTGATCAATCATGAGGTCGGGCACCGGCTCGGCTACGGCCACGTGACCTGTCAGAAGAGCGGCGAACTCGCCCCTGTCATGCAGCAGCAGACCAAGTTCCTCGACCATGACGGAATCCACTGTCTGCCCAATCCCTGGCCTTATCCCGGGAGTTGACAGGAGCCGCTCATGTCACATTGACATGAGCCGCAAGTTCGTTCATATTTCTGCGCATGTGGTCTAGTCATGCCGTCCGTAGGAGCGCCGCCATCGAGCTGGCGCTCATCGGCGTGACCGCGCTCTGCGTGGCCGACATCCACTGTCGCTGACGCCGCCTCCCTGGCGTTCGCGTCGCGACTCTTCCTTTTCCTCTCCGTCCGTGACCCTGTCACGGGCTTTTCGACGACCCGGCGCCGGGGCCGACGTCTGCTCGCAGTCGTCTCACTCCTCGTCCACATGTCTCACTCTTCGAGAAAACCTCGATCAGTCCCCGAGAGGTCGTCATTCCGATGCGTCAACCGTCCGTCATAGCGCGCCGCGTGGCAGCGGCATCCGTCAGCCTGGTCGTGGCAGCGGGCGCCGCCGCCTGCGGCCCGAAGGACAGCGATGCCAAGGGCTCCGGTGGCGACTCCACGCCCCACAAGGGCGGCACCCTGACGGTGCTGAACTCCCAGCCCCAGACCGACTTCGACCCCGCCCGCCTCTATACGTCCGGCGGCGGAAACGTCCCCTCGCTCGTCTTCCGCACCCTCACCACCCGCAACCGCGAGAACGGCGCGGCCGGCTCCAAGGTCGTCCCCGACCTCGCCACCGACACCGGGCGCCCCAACAAGGACGCGACCGTGTGGACGTACACCCTGAAGAAGGGCCTCAAGTACGAGGACGGCACGCCGATCACCTCGGCCGACATCAAGTACGGCATCGAGCGCTCCTTCGCCCCCGAGCTGTCCGGCGGTGCCCCCTATCTGCGGGACTGGCTGGCCGGCGCGGCCGACTACCAGGGCCCCTACAAGGACAAGAAGGGGCTCTCGTCGATCGAGACGCCCGACGCCCGGACTATCGTCTTCCACCTGGACAAGCCCGAGGGCGAGTTCCCGTTCCTCGCCACGCAGACGCAGTTCACGCCGGTGCCCCAGAGCAAGGACGACGGCACCAAGTACGAGGAGCACCCGATCTCGTCCGGCCCGTACAAGGTCGTCAAGAACGAGAACGACGGCGAGCACGTGCTCCTCGAGCGCAACACGTACTGGTCCGCGGCCACCGACGACGAGCGCAAGGCGTACCCGGACACCATCGACGTCCGCTCCGGCCTCGACTCCTCGGTGATCAACCAGCGGCTGTCCGCGTCCCAGGGTGCGGACGCGGCCGCGGTCACCACGGACACCAACCTCGGCCCGGCCGAACTCGCCAAGGTCAGCGGCGACAAGGGCCTCGCCGCGCGTGTGGGCACCGGCCACTTCGGCTACACGAACTACATCGCGTTCAACCCGACCGTGAAGCCGTTCGACAACCCCAAGGTGCGGCAGGCGATCGCGTACGCGGTCGACCGGTCCTCGGTGGTCAACGCGGCCGGCGGCAGCGCGCTCGCCGAGTCCGCGACCACCTTCCTGCCCAACCAGAAGTCCTTCGGCTACACGCCGTACGACCCGTTCCCGGCGGGCGCGTCCGGCAACGCGGCCAAGGCCAAGGAGCTGCTCGCGCAGGCCGGTTACAAGAACGGGCTCACCGTCACGCTGACCCACTCCAACGCCAAGGACTTCGAGACCAGCCCGGAGATCGCGACCGCCGTCCAGGACGCGCTCAAGAAGGCCGGCATCACGGTCAAGCTGCAGGGCCTGGAGGACAACGACTACCGGGACACGATCCACACCGTGAAGACCGAGCCCGGCTTCTTCCTGGCCCACTGGGGTGCCGACTGGCCCTCCGGCGGCCCCTTCCTCGCCCCGATCTTCGACGGCCGGCAGATCGTCAAGGACGGCGCGAACTTCAACACGGGCCTGCTCAATGACAAGTCGGTCAATGACGAGATTGATGCGATCAACAAGTTGACCGACCTCGACGCCGCCGCCCAGCGATGGGGCGCACTGGACAAGAAGATCGGCGAGCAGGCCCTCGTCGTGCCGCTGTTCCACCCGGTCTACAAGCGCCTGTACGGCTCTGACGTCAAGAACATCGTCATCAGCGACTGGACCGGCGTCCTCGACATCTCCCAGGTCGCGGTGAAGTAGCGCCGTGAGCGAGGCACTTGTCGCCGTCGAGACCGCCGGGACGGATCCGTCCGTCCCGGCGGCCTCGGGGGCACGTCAGTTCTGGCGGCGGCTGCGCACACAGCGCGCCGCCCTGGTCGCCGCGGCCGTCGTCGCGCTGCTCGTCCTGATCGCGCTCGCCGCGCCGCTGCTCACCGCCCTGGAGGGCCAGGACCCCACCACGTACCACCCGTCCCTGATCGACTCCGCGCGCGGGGGCGTGCCCATCGGCTCCTTCGGCGGCATCGGCGCCGACCACTGGCTGGGCGTCGAACCGCAGACCGGCCGCGACATGTTCGCCCGGCTCGTCTACGGGGCTCGCGTGTCACTGGGTGTCGCACTCGCGGCCACGGTGGTGCAGGTGGCCCTCGGCGTCGCCGTGGGCGTGGCCTCCGGTCTGGGCAACCGCTGGGTCGACCTGGTGCTGAGCCGGATCACCGACATCTTCGTCTCGATGCCGCTGATGATCATGGCGCTGGCGCTGTTGGCGGTCGTCCCGAACAGCTTCCCGCGGCCCGTGCTCGTCGCCCTCGTCATCGCCCTGGTCTCCGGCTGGAGCACCACGGCGAAGATGGTGCGCGCCCAGACCCTCACCCTGAAGAACCTCGACTACGTCGCCGCGTCCCGGCTCAGCGGCTGGAGCACCTGGCGCACCGCCGTACGCGAACTGCTCCCGGGCCTCGCCGCCCCGGTCATCACGTACTCCGCGCTGCTGATCCCGTCGAACATCAGCGCCGAGGCGGCCCTGTCCTTCCTCGGTGTCGGGGTGAAGCCGCCGACGGCCTCGTGGGGACAGATGCTCACCTCCGCCGACGTCTGGTACCAGGCCGCGCCGCAGTATCTGCTGCTGCCCGCCGCCGCGCTGTTCGTGACCGTGCTCGCGCTGACCGTCCTCGGCGACGGCGTGCGCGTCGCCCTCGACCCGCGCGCGGCCTCGCGCCTGCGCATCGGCACCGGCCGCAAGCGGGAGTCCCGCGCCAGGACCGCCGTACCGAAGCGGGAGTCCCGCGCCGAGACCGCCGTACCGAAGCGGGAGACCCGCGCGGAGACGGTCGCACCGAAGAAGGAGGACCGGGCATGAGCGGCCTCACCGGCTTCGTCCTGCGCCGCGTCATCGGCGCCGTGGTCACCCTGTTCGCGCTCTCGGTGATCATCTACGTCGTCTTCTACGTCACCCCCGGCAACGTCGCCCAGATCACCTGCGGACCGCGCTGCTCCCCGGCACAGGTCCACCAGGTGGCCCAGCAACTGCACCTGGACGACCCGCTGTACGTGCGCTACTGGCACTTCCTCCAGGGCCTGTTCGTGGGGCAGGACTTCTCGACCGGTACGTCCGTCGAGCACTGCTCGGCGCCCTGCCTGGGCCAGTCGTACCAGACCGACCAGCAGGTCACCGACATCATCCTGACCAAGCTGCCGGTCAGCTTCTCGCTGGTGCTCGGCGGAATGGTGATCTGGCTGGTGCTGGGCGTCGGCACCGGTGTGCTCTCCGCCTGGCGGCGCGGCCGGTTCAGCGAGCGCGTGCTGACCGCGATCACCCTGGCGGGCACGGCCACGCCCGTCTTCGTGATCGGCCTGATCCTGATGATCGTGGTCTGCGGCGAACTCCAGCTGCTGCCCTTCCCGGAGTACGTGAACTTCACCGACGACCCCGAGCAGTGGGCGTGGAACCTGCTGCTGCCCTGGCTCTCGCTCGCCCTCATCGAGGCGGCCGGCTTCGCCCGCCTCACGCGCGCGTCGATGCTGGAGACGCTCGCCGAGGACCACATCCGCACGTTCCGCGCGTACGGCGTCGGCGAGCGCGCGATCATCGCCCGGCACGCGCTGCGCGGCGCGACCGCGTCCGTCATCGCGCTCAACGCGGTCACCTTCGGCTCGGCCGTCGGCGGCGCCGTCCTCACCGAGACCCTGTTCGGGCTGCCCGGCATCGGCCAGGAGCTGGTGCACGCGGTGCAGGTCGTGGACCTGCCGGTGGTCGTCGGCATGGTCCTGGTCATCGGCTTCTTCGTGGTCCTCGCCAACGCTGTCGCGGACGTGCTGTACGCGGTGGCCGACCGACGGGTGGTGCTCGCATGAGTCTGGTGGACGTCACGGACCTGACCGTCGAGTTCGGCTCCCTGCGGGCCGTGGACGGACTCTCCTTCAGCCTGGCGAAGGGCGCCGCCCTGGCCCTCGTCGGCGAGTCCGGCTCCGGCAAGTCCACGGTCGCGGGAGCCCTGCTGGGCCTGCACCGGGGCACCGGGGCACGGGTCGCCGGCTCGGTCCGGGTGGCCGGCACCGACGTCCAGGACGCCTCCGACGAGGAACTGCGGCGGCTGCGCGGCGCCAAGGCCGCCATGGTCTTCCAGGACCCGCTGTCCTCGCTCGACCCGTACTACGCGATCGGCGACCAGATCGCCGAGGTCCATCGCGTGCACACGCGCGTGTCGCGTCGCAGCGCACGCGCGCGTGCCGTGGAGGTGCTGGAGCGGGTTGGAATTCCGGACGCGGTACGGCGGTCCCGGTCCCGCCCGCACGAGTTCAGCGGCGGCATGCGCCAGCGCGCCCTCATCGCCATGGCCCTCGCCTGCGAGCCGGACCTGTTGATCGCCGACGAGCCGACCACCGCCCTCGACGTCACCGTCCAGGCCCAGATCCTCGACCTGCTGCACACGCTGCGCGAGGAGACCGGCATGGGCCTGCTGCTCGTCACCCACGATGTGGGCGTCGCAGCCGAGAGCGCGGACGACATCCTCGTCATGCGGCACGGCAGGGCCGTCGAGCACGGCCCCGTCGGCACCGTCCTCGCGGCGCCCGACCAGGCGTACACCCGCGCACTCCTCGACGCCGTCCCGCGCGTGGACGCGCGCCGCACCGGCTCCCCGGCCACCGAGGAGGTCGTGCTGGAGGCCACCGGGCTGCGACGCGAGTTCGGGCGCGGCAAGCGGGCGTTCGCGGCCGTGGACGGCGTCTCGCTGACCGTCCGCCGCGGCGAGACCCTCGGCGTGGTCGGGGAGAGCGGCAGCGGCAAGACCACGCTGGGCCGGATGCTGGTGGGCCTGCTGGAGCCGACCGCCGGCGCGATCCGCTACGAAGGCCACCCGCACACCGCGGTGGATCCGGCGGTCCAGATGGTCTTCCAGGATCCGGTCTCCTCCCTCAACCCCCGCCGCAGCGTGGGCGAGTCCATCGCCGACCCACTCCGCGCGCGTGGCGAGGGGGACGAGCAGCGCGTCCGGGGGCGCGTGGCGGAACTGCTGGAGCGCGTGGGGCTCGAAAGGGCGCACTACGACCGCTACCCGCACGAGTTCAGCGGTGGCCAGCGCCAGCGCATCGGCATCGCCCGCGCGCTCGCCGCCGAACCGCGCGTCATCGTCTGCGACGAGCCCGTCTCCGCGCTCGACGTCACCACGCAGGCCCAGGTGGTCGACCTGCTCGGCGAACTCCAGCGGGAACTCGGTCTCGCGCTGGTCTTCATCGCCCACGACCTCGCCGTCGTACGGCAGGTCAGCGACCGGGTCGCGGTCATGCGGCGCGGCCGGGTCGTCGAGTACGGCCCCGCCGACGAGGTGTACGACAGCCCGCGCGAGCCCTACACCCAGCAGCTCCTGGCCGCCGTACCCGCGCTCGACCCGGCGCTGGCGGCCCAGCGGCGCGCGGCCCGCCGGGAACCGGCCGTGGCGTAACGTTTCGTGCATGGTTGATCGCCGTATGAAGCCTTAGCGCGGCGGAACGCGACCCGCACGCGAAAGTTACGACCGTTCACCCCTTTTGGTGGCGCGATGGACAACCGTCCGTCGCGCCACCGCCTCGCCCCCTTACGTTCGTCCCGCTGCGAGCCGCCGGGACAACGGCGGCTCCCCAAACGGGAGATCGGGGGTGCACGCGTGCGCATCGGACTGATTACGGAGGGTGGCTACCCGTATGTGAGCGGTGACGCCGGACTCTGGTGCGACCGGCTCGTGCACGGGCTCGAGCAGCACGAGTTCGACCTCTACGCGCTCAGCCGCGGCCGGCACCAGGAGGACGAGGGTTGGGTCCCGCTCCCGCCGCAGGTCGGCCGGGTGCGTACGGCACCGCTGTGGACGGCGGAGGACGACGGGGTCACGTACGGACGGCGCGCGCGCCGGCGCTTCACCGAGTGCTACGGGGAACTGGTCGGCGCGGTGTGCGCCGGAGCCGCCCCGGCGGTCGACGGCGCGTCCGGGCAGGGGGCCAGGGGCGGGGTCGGGGCCGGGGGTGGGGCCGAGGATCTGGCGGACCGTTTCGGCAGCGCGCTGTACGGACTCGCCGACCTCGCGCGTGAGAAGGGCGGACTGGTCGGCGCCCTGCGCTCGGACGCCGCCGTACGCACCCTGGAACGCGCCTGTCGCGCCCCCGGCGCGCTGCGCACGGCGCGCGAGGCACGCGTCCCCGACCTGCTCACCGTCACCGCGCACCTCGAACGCGCCCTGCGGCCGCTCTCCCTCGACTGGTACGGCGACGACGGCCTCGGCGCGGCCGACCTCTGTCACGCCACCGCCGGCGGCTCCGCCGCCCTTCCCGGGCTGCTCTCCCGGCACTTCGGCGGCGTACCGCTGCTCGTCACCGAGTACGGTGTGCCGCTGCGCTCGCACTACCTGGCGCTCGGCCCCGACGCCGCCGCCCCCGCCGTGCGCGCGCTCCTCGGCGCCTTCCACGGCCGGCTCGCCGCCGAGGTCTACCGGTGCGCCGAGATCCTCACGCCCGGCAACGCCCATGCCCGCCGCTGGCAGGAACGGTGCGGCGCCGACCGGGCCCGGATCCGCACGGTCTACCCGGGCATGGACGCCACCCGCTTCGCGGAGGTCGGCGAGTCCGCCGACCGCGCCGACCCCGACACCCTGGTCTGGGTCGGGCGCGTCGAACCCGCCAAGGACCTGATCTCGCTCCTGCACGCCTTCGCCGAGGTCCGCAAAGAGGAGCCCAAGGCGTGCCTGCGGATCGTCGGCGCGCCCGTCGGCCCCGAGGGCGCGGCCTACCTCGGACACTGCCGGGCGCTCGCCGCCCAGCTCTTCCCGGACGAGGCGGAGGGCGTGCACGCCGTCGGCGACAACCCGGTCTCCTTCGAGGAGATCGGCGGCCCCGAGGCTCCGACGTTGGCCGACGCGTACGCCGCCGGCGCGGTCGTCGTGCTGTCCAGTGTGGTGGAGGGCTTCCCGATCAGCCTCGTCGAGGCCATGCTCTGCGGCCGGGCCACGGTGTCCACGGACGTCGGCGCGGTGGTGGAGGTCATCGGCGGCACGGGACTGGTCGTGCCCCCGCGCAATCCACGGGCGCTCGCCGAGGCCTGCGTGGCGCTGCTGCACGACCCCGAGCGCCGTGAGCGCCTCGGCGCCGCCGCACGCGCCCGCGCGCTCGAACTGTTCACCGTCGAGCAGAACATCACGGCATTTAACGGCATTTACTTGCAGATCGTGTCGCACTGCCCGGTGCGCCGGGTCGTCCTCGACGAGGCCGGCGGACCACGGCCGTTCGCCGCCCCCGCCGAGTCCCACGTCCCAGGCCGCTGGACCGGCCCCACGGCCCGCGTGCTGCCCAGGACCGCCCCCGGCTGGGCCACGACCGCACCGGTACGCGCGACACCACTGGCGGCTGCGGAGGGGGCGTGATGGACGTACGGGACGACGGCAACGGCAACGGCCGCGGCAGCGGGGACGGGCTCAGCAGATCGGGGCTGCCCGGAATGCCCAGCGGCGCGGAGCCGTGGGACTCGAGGACGGGGGAGTGGTTCGGGCAAGAGGACCGAGAGGACCGAGAGGGCCAAGAGGACAGGGACAAGCACAGGGGCGCGCGGAGCGCTGTGGGAGCAGGCGGTGGGGAGGCCACGTCCGCCGCGCCTGCCGAGACCTCGCCCGACGGCCCTGGGTCTTCTGTGCCGACGGCCTCCGTGAGCGCCCCCGGCGCGTCGGTGCGCACCGCGCCCCGGCGTGGAGCCGCCGACCCCGTGAAGGCCCTGCTGCACCGGCACCGTGAGCTGTGTGAGCGGGCCGTGGACCCGCTGGAGATCGCCGCCGGGCTGGAGGCGCACGGCATCACCGATCGGACCGCCGCCCGGTTCCGTCACCGTGACGTCTTCTCGCTGGCCGAGGAGCTGTACGCGCGCGTGCCGCGCAGCAGTGGTGACGCCTGTTCCGCGCCCGACCCCCTTCCCGTGCCCCGTATCCGGGCCGACTGGGTGCTGCTCTCCCTGCTGCCCGGTGCCCTCGGCGCGGCCACCGCGGCCGGAGTGCGCCTCAGCCACGGGCAGCTCCGTCCCCTCGTGGCCCTGGCCGGCCTCCTCGCCGTCGCCTTCGCCACGCGCACGGCGCTGCGCCGCGGGCCCCTCGCGGACCCGACCGGCACGCCCGCGTGGCGCACGGCCTGCGGCACGCGGGCGTGGACCCTCTGGCTGCTCGGGTACGCCGTCTTCGGCGACGGTCTCCTCGACGCCGTCCTGACCGGCGGCCCCGACGCCCTCCCGACCGGCGCCCCGGACGGCCCCTGGCCCACGGCCACCGCGCCCGCCCTGGCCCTCACGCTGGCCTGCGCTCCGGCGGCCTGGTGCGCCCGTCTGCTCAGCGCGGGAGCCCGCCGCAGGCTCGTCGGCAGCCGGGGCCTGGAGGACTTCAAGGCCGCCGCGAAACCCCTGCTGTTCGGCGCGTTCGCCCTGTTCCTCGGCGCGCTCACCGCACTGCTCCTGCTCTGCGGCACGCTCCTGCACGAGCCCGCGGCCTACGCACAGGCCCTCACCCTGGGCGCCCTGCTCCTGCTCGCCCGACTGCTCGTCGTGCACCACCACCGACGCGCCCCGGCCCTCACGCTGGGCGCCGCGGCGGCGACGGAGGTGGCTGCCAACGCCCTGCCGCTGGCCGGCCGGCTGCCCGGCTGCGCCTTGCTGGCGACCCCCGTCCGGACCCTCGTGAACACGTGGGGCGTCGCCGCCGTCCCGGCCCTCGCCTGCGGCGTCGCGGCCCTGGCCCTGCTCCTGCACGCCGGCCGCACCCTCACCCAGGCCTCGGCACACGCGCCCACGGGAGCCCCCGAGTGAACCCTCCGCCGACGGCCCACCGCCGCAGGCACCCGCGCCACCCCTTCGAAGGAGAAGACCAGATGACCACCTCCCGACCCGGAGCGTCCGGAGCCACCGGAACCGCCGGAGCGCCCGCAACGACCGGAGCCTTCGCCACGGCCGGTTCCGCCGGCGCGCACACCCCGGGAGCCGACCGATGAGGGTCCTGCTGATCGGAGCCAACGGATACATCGGCCGCTTCGTCGCCGACCGCCTGCTCGCCGACCCGGCCGTCCAGCTCACCGCGCTCGGCCGCGGCGACGACGCCGACGTCCGCTTCGACCTCGCCAGCGGCAGCCCGGGCGCACTCACCCGCTTCCTCGACGCCGTCCACCCCGGAGTCGTCGTCAACTGCGCGGGCGCCACCCGTGGCGGCGCCCGCGAACTCACCCGGCACAACACCGTCGCCGTCGCCACCGTCTGCGAGGCCCTGCGCCGCAGCGGCTGCGGCGCCCGCCTGGTGCAGATCGGCTGCGGCGCGGAGTACGGACCCAGCCAGCCCGGCTCCTCCACCGCCGAGGACGCCGTGCCCCGTCCCGGCGGTCCGTACGGCGTCAGCAAGCTCGCCGCGACCGAACTGGTCCTCGGCTCGGGCCTGGACGCCGTCGTGCTCCGCGTCTTCTCCCCGGCCGGACCGGGCACCCCGGCCGGTTCCCCGCTGGGCCGGCTCGCCGAGGCCATGCGCCGCGCCATGCAGTCCGGAGACGGCGAACTCAAGCTCGGCGGGCTCGGCGCACAGCGCGACTTCATCGACGTACGCGACGTCGCCCGCGCCGTGCACGCCGCCTCACTCTCCGCCGCGCAGGGCGTCATCAACATCGGCTCCGGCCGCGCCGTCCGGCTCCGCGACGCCGCCGCCGTCCTCGCCCGGGTCGCCGGGTACGGCGGCGCCCTGCACGAACTCGACGCCCCGCCCGGGCCGCTGCGCGCCACGATCGGCCACCCCCGCTCCGACCCCGACCACGCGGCCCCGGTCGCCTACCCGTACCCGGACGGCTGCGGCAGCTGGCAGCAGGCCGACGTGCGCACCGCGCGGGACCGGCTCGGCTGGCGGCCCCGCATCAACCTCGAAGAATCCCTGGCCGACATCTGGATGGAGGCGGCATGCCGCATCTGACCAGCACCACAGCGGGCGCCACGAGCACCGGCCTGCGCACCGCACTCGGCGTCCCCGGCTACGCCCACCCGCTCGTCGCCCCCGCCCAGTGGGCCGAACTCGCCCGTCCGGGCACCCCGCTGGACTGGGTGGTCCTCAACGTGTCCGCGGGGCCCGGCACCCGCCCCGACCCGCACTGCCTGGAGGCCGTGAGCCGACTGCGCAACGTCGGCGTCCGCGTCCTCGGTCAGCTGGACGTCACCTACGGCGCCCGCCCCTTCGCCGACCTGCTCGGCGACGCGCACCGCCACCTCGACTGGTACCGCGTCGACGGCTTCCTGCTGGACCGCTGCCCCACCGAGCGCACCGCGCTCCCCGAGGTCCGCCGGGCCGTCACCACGCTCCGGGCGATCAGTGACAGCGCCCACATCGTCCTCGGCCACGGCAGCCACCCGCACCCCGGCTACGCGGAGAACGCCGACCAGCTGGTGACCTTCTCCGGCTCCTGGTCCGACTACCGCTGGTCGCAGGTCGCCGAGTGGACCGCCGACTTTCCGCCGGACCGCTTCTGCCACTTCGTGCACGGCGTACCCCGCGGTCATCTGGACGAGGCACTGCGCATCGCCCGCTGGCAGGGAGCCGCGACGATCTACATCACCGACCGCACGGACCGGGGCGGCCGCACCGACCCCTGGGAGACGATGCCCGGCTACTGGGACGAAATCGTCTCGCGTATCGGAACAGGTGTCTCGGAATGAAGAAGGCCGTGGCAGTGTTACGGGGAGAACAACTGTAGTGATTGACCGACCAACGGAGTCCCCGTGTCGCTGCCACCCCTGGTCGAGCCAGCTTCTGAGCTCACCGTAGACGAGGTCCGCCGGTACTCCCGCCACCTGATCATCCCCGACGTGGGCATGGACGGGCAGAAGCGGCTGAAGAACGCCAAGGTGCTCTGTGTCGGCGCCGGCGGCCTGGGCTCGCCCGCGCTGATGTACCTGGCCGCCGCGGGCGTGGGCACGCTCGGCATCGTGGAGTTCGACGAGGTCGACGAGTCGAACCTGCAGCGCCAGATCATCCACAGCCAGGCCGACATCGGCCGCTCCAAGGCCGAGTCGGCGCGTGACAGCGTCAAGGGCATCAACCCGTACGTGAACGTGATCCTTCACGAAGAGCGGCTCGAAGCCGAGAACGTGATGGACATCTTCAGCCAGTACGACCTGATCGTCGACGGCACCGACAACTTCGCGACCCGCTACCTGGTCAACGACGCCTGCGTGCTGCTGAACAAGCCGTACGTGTGGGGATCGATCTACCGCTTCGACGGCCAGGCCTCCGTCTTCTGGTCCGAGCACGGCCCCTGCTACCGCTGCCTCTACCCGGAGCCGCCGCCCCCCGGCATGGTCCCCTCCTGCGCCGAGGGCGGCGTCCTGGGCGTGCTGTGCGCGTCCATCGGCTCCATCCAGGTCAACGAGGCCATCAAGCTCCTGGCGGGCATCGGCGAGCCGCTGGTCGGCCGCCTGATGATCTACGACGCCCTGGAGATGCAGTACCGCCAGGTCAAGGTCCGCAAGGACCCGAACTGCGCGGTCTGCGGCGAGAACCCGACCGTCACCGAGCTCATCGACTACGAGGCCTTCTGCGGCGTCGTGTCCGAGGAGGCCCAGGAGGCGGCCGCCGGTTCGACGATCACTCCGAAGCAGCTCAAGGAGTGGATCGACGACGGCGAGAACATCGAGATCATCGACGTCCGCGAGCCGAACGAGTACGAGATCGTCTCCATCCCGGGCGCCAAGCTGATCCCGAAGAACGAGTTCCTCATGGGCACCGCCCTGCAGAGCCTCCCGCAGGACAGGAAGATCGTCCTGCACTGCAAGACCGGTGTCCGCAGCGCGGAGGTCCTCGCGGTCCTGAAGTCCGCCGGCTTCGCCGACGCCGTCCACGTGGGCGGCGGCGTCATCGGCTGGGTCAACCAGATCGAACCGCACAAGCCGGTCTACTGAGCCGGTTCCCGGTGCGGATGGCGGGGGCTTCGGGCGCGTACGGCGCCCGGGGCCCCCGTCGCCGTCAGGAGCAGACCTTCCCGTCCTTGGGCACCGTCCCGTTCAGCAGGTAGCTGTTCACCGTGCTCTGCACACACTTGTTCTTGCTGTCGTACGCGCCGTGCCCCTGGCCCTTGTACGTCAGCTCGACGCCGACTCCCCTGCCGAGCGCGTCGACCATCTTCTTCGCGCCCTCGTACGGGGTGGCGGGGTCGCCGGTGTTGCCGACGACGAGGATGGGTGCCGACCCGGGTGCGCTGACGTCGGGATGGTCGGCGGCGCCCGGCACGGCCCAGTTGTTGCAGCTGATCAGGCCCCAGGCCAGGTAGTCCCCGAACAGCGGGGCGGCGGCGCGGAATTCGGGCACCTTGCGCTGGATGTAGTCCACGCTGTACCGCGGCTTCTCGTCGGCGCAGTTGATCGCGATGTTGGCCGCGGTGAGGTTGCTGTACTGGCCGTTCTGGTCGCGGCCGTTCAACGCGTCGGAGAGCAGCATGAGGATCTTGCCGTCGCCGGCGTAGGCGTCCTCCAGGCCCTCGGTCAGGTACTCCCAGAAGTCCTTCGAGTACAGGGACTGCGCGATGCCGTTCGTCGCGGCGGTCTGGGTGAGCTGGCGCGGGGGGATGCCGGGGATCGGGTTCTTCTCCAGGTCGTTCAGCAGTTTCGCGATGCGGTTCTTCACGTCCTGCGGGGTGTCGCCGATCGGGCACTGCGTGGTCTTCGACGTGCAGTCCTCGGCGAAGTTGTCCAGCGCGAGCTGGAAGCCCTTGGCCTGTCCGAGCGCGCTCTGCTCGGGGTTCTGCGTGGGGTCGACGACGCCGTCGAATACGGCCCGGCCGACGTTCTGGGGGAACAAGTGGGCGTACACGCCGCCGAGTTCGGTGCCGTAGGAGATGCCGAAGTAGTGCAGCTTGTCGTCTCCGAGCACCTGGCGCAGCAGGTCCATGTCGCGGGCCGCGTCCGTGGTCGCCACGTGCGGCAGGACCTTCTTGGAGTTCTTCTCGCAGGCCGCGTTGAACTGGTTGGTGCGGTCCACCAGTTGGGTGCGCTCGGCGCTGGTGTCGGGTGTGGCGTCCTGCTGGAAGTACACGTCCAGCTGGTCGTCGCTCTCGCATTTGACCGGCGCGCTGCGGCCGACCCCGCGCGGGTCGAAGCTGACCAGGTCGTAGCGGGTGCGCAGGACGTCGTAGTCCGAGCCGAACGCGGGCAGCGTGCTCACACCGCTGCCGCCGGGGCCGCCGAAGTTGAACACGAGTGAGCCGATCCGCTTGCTCGCGGGTCCGCTGGTCCTGGCCCGGATCAGGGCGATGTCGATCGTGTCGCCCTTCGGGTTGCCCCAGTCCAGGGGCGCCTTCATGGTGGCGCACTGCCATGTGCCGCCCTTCGGCAGCGGGGACGGAGCAGTGCCGCCGCCCTCGGCCTGGGACGGGGACGGGCAGTCCTTCCAGTCCAGCTTCTGCGCCGTGAGATCCCCGTCCTTGGCGCTGCCGTCGCCGCATCCGGCCAGCAGCGCGGACAGCAGCACGGCGGTGGTGGTGAGGACGGCGGCGCGCAGCCGGGAGGGGTTCGCCATGCATCCATCGTGGCGGCGGGCACGCCGGGGCGCGCGGGGCGCGGGCCGTACGAGGTACGGCCCGCGGTCCTACAGGGCGCCCTTGCGGGTGAGCTGGTTGAAGGCCAGCCAGCCGGGCAGCACCGGCAGCCACAGGGTCAGCAGCCGGAACAGCAGAACGGCCGGGGCGGCGACCTCCTTGGGCAGGCCGAAGGCGATCAGACCGAGCGTGAGGCTCGCCTCGACCGCACCGACACCGCCCGGGGTGGGCGCCGCGGAGCCGAGCGCGTTGCCGGCGAGGAAGACGACGGCGACGCTGGCGATGCTCAGCGAGGTCGTGCCGTCGCCGAACGCGCGGACGGAGGCGTCCAGGCACATCACGAAGCAGGCGGTCAGCAGCAGCATCCCGCCGATGCCGGTGATCAGCTTCTGCGGCCGCTGGAGCACGTCGAGCATGCGCGGGACGACACCGGCGAACAGCGACCTCACGCGCGTGACGACGAATTTCCGCAGGAACGGCACCGAGGTCACCACGAGCACCAGCACCGCCACGGTCAGCAGACCCGCGATGACCGTCCTCGACGGCGACAGCGACGGTGTCTTCTCGGTGCCGGTCAGATAGCCGAAGGACAGCAGCATCAGGATGTGACAGCCGAGCCCGAACAGCTGCGAGGCGCCCACGCTCGCCACCGCGAGCCCCGGGCGCACGCCGGTGCGCTGCAGGAAGCGCGTGTTGAGAGCGACACCGCCGACCGCGGCCGGTGCCACGATCTTCACGAAGGATCCGGCGACCTGCGCCGCCACGGTCCGCAGGAACGGCACCCGCTCCGGTACGAAGCCCAGCAGCGCCATCGCCGCGGCGACGTAGCTGAGCGCGGAGAACACCACCGCGGCGGCCACCCAGCCCCACTGGGCCTGGGCGAACAGGGTGCCGAACTCGATGTGGGTGAGCTGCGTCAGCAGGTAGTACGCGCCGATCGCGCCGGCGATGAAGCTGATGAGCGTGCGCGGCCGCACCCGCTCCAGCCGGGCCGGTTCCACGGGCGCCTGCGGCCTGATCCGCAGCACCTGGTGCCGGATCTGGGTGAGCAGGTCCTCCTCGCGGGCCTCGTCGACGGCTTCGTCGATGGCCCGCTGCTCGGCGCGCTGCTCGGCCCGGACGGTCTTCTTGTCGGGCTTCTCGAGCACGGGCCGGGTCGTCTCGGCCGCCTCCTCCAGGCGGGCCTGCTTCGCCTGCCGGGACGCCTCCAGGACCGCTTCGCGTTCCCGCTCGGCGCGCTCGCGGCCCAGCCGGCGCAGCGTCGCGCGCGTGGAACGCGTCAGCGCGATCGGCTGGAGCATGGGCAGGCAGTCGGCGACCGCGTCAGGGCCGAGCACCCCGACCGCCGAGGCCACCGCCCGCTCGGCGCCCACCCGCAGAGCGAGGGTGGTGACCAGCTGGGCCACGTCCATGCGCAGCAGCAGTTCGCCGGCCGCGATCTCGCCGCCGCGCAGTTCGGCGAGGATCACCGTGCCGGAACGATCCACCAAAATGGCGTCACCCGCGAGCCTGCGGTGCGCGATGCGCCGCGACTGCAGCGCCCGCACCTGGTGCCAGGCGTTGCGCAGCAGCTCGTCGGTGATCTCCTCGTCGGCCAGCGAGTCCAGCGTGCGCCCGCCGGTGTGCTCGTAGACGAGCATGACCGCGTCGGGGCCGAGTTCGGAGGTGGCGATCAGCTTGGGGGCGTTGGCGCCGGCCGCGATCGCCGCGTACGCCAGCAGAGCCTCCTGTTCCAGCGCCTGGCGCAGCGACTGGAGGCTGGAGCGGGTGGCGAAACCGCGCAGGGTCAGATTGCGCCACGCCCGGTAGAAGAAGCCCTGGGCCTGCTGTTCCCGGTCCACGACCGTGACGTCCAGCGGCGGGCCGTCCTCCAGGGTGACGAAGTAGCGTCGGCCGCGGTCGCCGTTCTCCGTCTCCACGGCGTCCTCGCGGGCCGCGCCGACGGGATGGAAGCCGACGTGCCGGAGGCCCGCCATGAGAGTCTGCCCGGTGGGGCGGACGTTGGGGGAGCCGACGGCGTACAGCGTGCCGTAGGCGACGGTCCAGCCGATCAGCACCGTCAGGATGATCGAGAACGGCGTCGTGTAGCCCGTGACCAGCATCGAGAACGCGTCGAGCAGCAGCACGATCCACAGCACCGCGCGCCATCTGGGTCTGCGGGACATGCCGACGGCCGTCATATAGGCGATGACGGGTGCCAGATAGCCGTGCACGGGGTCGGTCAGGGCGTGCAGGTCGCCCGGCGAGGGCTGGGTGAGCGCCTCCTGGATCGAGCCCGGGGCGGCCCGGGCGACCCACAGGTCGGTGGCGAGGGTCACCCCGTGGGCGAGGACGGCCGCGAGGACGCCGTCCGCGATGCGCAGCCCGTCGCGTTTGATCAGCCGTTCGATCGCGAAGGCGACCGGCACCAGCAGGATCGCGATGCTGGACGCCAGCCCCGCGAACCTGATCAGCAGATCGGGTGCCTGGCCGGTGCCTTTGTTGATGTCCTGTTCGAGGCCCGAGGTGGTGCCGTGCGCGAACGCGGCGATCGCGAGCAGCACCGCGATGGCGAGCACGCCCACCAGGAGCCGCATGAGGTCGGACGGGCGGTGCACGCGCGCGGGGAGCAGCGGTTCGTCGCCCTCCACCTCGTCGGCGTGCGGTTCGTCATCGGCGTCCCGACCGTGGCCGGGGGGCGTGTTCTGCGGGACGTGCGCCCCCTCGGTGTCGTCGGTGTCGTCCGCACGCGCGCGGGTGCCGTTGCTCTCTGGAGCCCCGGCATCCTTTCCACGCGCGCGCGTGGCGTCGTCCTTGTGCGGACCGGTGTCTTCCCTGTGCGGACCGGTGTCTTCCTGGTGTGCGTCCGCGTCGCCCCTGCTCCCGCCGGCGGCGCCGGGGCGCGCGGCGGCGTCAGGGGTGCCCGCCGCGCCTTCGGGGTGCACGCCCTGCTGATTCATGGTCTCTTCTTGGTCTCGTATCACCGGTCACCGCCCGCACGATGGTGGCATGTCCCACCGACACATGGGGTCATCAGGGTGCGGATGCGCGGGCGCACAGTCTGCCCGAAGCGCCGTCCGGGGGCGAGAGGGCCGTCCTCGCGGCACCGGGACGTGCTGTCGGTGGAGTGCGGCAGGATGGGACGAATGAGCGAGCAGAGCCCTGCCGAGGACACCCGCGAGGGGCACGCGGACGCGCTGCCGGAGTACGCCGAGCGGGTCCTCCAGGTCGCCGAGCGGATTCCGCCGGGACGCGTGATGACCTACGGCGATGTCGCCGAGTGGCTCGAGGAGGGAGGGCCGCGCCAGGTCGGCCGGGTGATGGCCCTCTACGGAGGCGCCGTTCCGTGGTGGCGTGTCGTGCGCGCCGACGGGGTGCTGCTGCCCGGGCACGAGCTGCGTGCCCTCGCCCACTACCGCACGGAGGGCACGCCGCTGAAAGAGGCGGGCAGGAGTGCCGAGGGGCATCTGCCGCGGCTTGACATGCGGCGGGCCCGGTGGGACGGCGGGGCGGGCGCGGAGGGTCACACCTGACAGCTTCCGCCATCGGATGCCGTCGAGGGGAGCCTGTGGCCCGTACGGGGGACAGAGGGGACGTCCGTGGCATGACGTACGTTCGAGAGGTGTGGGACGCCCGTGGCGCGAGCGCCGCGAGGGAAGAAGCGGAAACTCTGCTTCCGTCCGGATCGGCGGCGTAGCGTCGGCTGGACCCGTCCCCCCGACCTCCTGGCCACCGCCTCGCGCGCGTGACCGACCGCCCATCAGCACGACCACCAGGACCGGCCAACCACGTGAGCTCCTCTTCCTCCACCGGACGCCTGCCGCACCCCCCTGTGCGGCAGGGGAGCCGTGGCGCTTACCGGCTGGTCCGTACCCCGCCGGTCGTGGTGGATCCCCCTCGTCTTGACGCTGCACAGCGCGCCGTGGTTGACCACCGGTCCGGACCGCTGCTCGTCCTCGCGGGCCCGGGCACCGGCAAGACCACCACCCTGGTGGAGTCCGTGGCCGAGCGGATCGCCGGTGGCGGGGACCCGGAACGCATTCTGGTGCTGACGTTCAGCCGCAAGGCCGCCGTCGACCTGCGCGACCGCATGGCCCTGCGCATGGGCGCCGCCCGCGCGCCCAGGGCGACCACGTTCCACTCGTACTGCTACGCCCTGGTGCGCGCCCACCAGGACAGTGACCGGTTCGCCGAGCCGCTGCGCCTGCTCTCCGGCCCCGAGCAGGACGTCACCGTCCGCGAGCTGCTCGCCGGACAGCCCGAGCTGGAGCGGCTCGGGCTCACGCACGTGCGCTGGCCCGACGAACTGCGCGCCTGTCTGACCACGCGCGGCTTCGCCGACGAGGTCCGCGCCGTCCTCGCCCGCAGCCGCGAGCTGGGCCTCGGCCCCGACGCGCTGGACGCCTTCGCCCGTCGTACCGGCCGTCCCGACTGGGGTGCCGCCGCCGCGTTCCTCGCCGAGTACCTGGATGTGCTCGACCTGCAAGGCGTGATCGACTACGCGGAACTGGTCCACCGTGCGGTCCTGCTCGCGGGGCGCCCCGAGACCGCCGCGCGGCTCGCCGCCCGGTACGACGCCGTGTACGTCGACGAGTACCAGGACACCGATCCCGCCCAGGTACGACTTCTGCACGCCCTGGCCGGCGGCGGGCGCACCCTGGTCGCCTTCGGCGACCCCGACCAGTCGATCTACACCTTCCGGGGCGCCGATGTGAACGGCATCCTCGACTTTCCGGCGGCCTTCGCGCGCGCGGACGGCCGTCCCGCCCCCGTCGAGGTGCTGCGCACCTCCCGCCGCTCCGGCGCCGCCCTGCTGGCCGCCACCCGTCTGATCACCCACCGCATGCCGCTGACCCGGCTGCCCGCCGACAAGGTGCGCGCCCACCGCGAGCCGGCCGCCGTACGGGACGGGGGCCAGACCGAGGTCTACACGTACCCGACGCCCGGTACGGAACTGGACAACGTCGCTGACATCCTGCGCCGCGCGCACCTGGAGGACGGCGTCCGCTGGAGTGACATGGCCGTGCTGGTCCGCGCCGGATCCCATACCCTGCCGACCCTCCGCCGCGTGCTCACCGCGGCCGGCGTACCGCTGGACGTCGACGGCGACGACCTGCCCCTGCGCCACGAGCCGGCGGTGGCCCCCCTGCTGACGGCCCTGCGCGCGGTGGCCACGGCGGAGGCCGGGCGCCGCGAGGGGGGCGCCGGCGGACTCACCACGGAGAGTGGGCCGTCCCCGGAAGCAGCCGTCCCCGAAGAAGCAGCCCCTGAGGAAGCCGTCGCCGAAGAAGGTGTCCCTGAGGGCGCCGTGGAGCACACCACGGACACCTCCTGGCTCGGCACAGAAACCGCTCTGACCCTGCTCACTTCCCCCCTCGCCGGCATGGACGCGGCCGATCTGCGCCGGCTCGGCCGCGCGCTGCGCGAGGAGGAGCGGGCGGCCGGGAACGCGCTGCCGCCGCCCTCCGACGAGCTGCTCGCGCGGGCGCTCGCCGAGCCCGAGCGCCTGACCGTGCACGACCCCGCCTACGCGCGCGGGGCGCAGCGCCTCGGCGCGCTGCTGCGCAAGGCCCGCGAACGCCTCGCGGGCGGCGGTACGGCCGAGGAGGCGCTGTGGGACCTGTGGGAGGGCACCCCCTGGCCCGCGCGTCTGGAGCGGGCGGCCCGGCGCGGTGGCGCGGCCGGCCGTAACGCCGACCGGGACCTGGACGCCGTCTGCGCGCTGTTCGCCACCGCCGCGCGCGCGGAGGAACGCACCGGAGGCGGTGGCGCGCTGAACTTCCTGGCGGAGATCGAGGCCGAGGACATCGCCGCCGACACGCTCGCCCGCCGGGCGGTACGCCCCGACGCCGTCCGCCTGATGACCGCCCACCGTGCCAAGGGCCTGGAATGGCGGCTGGTCGTCGTCGCCGGTGTCCAGGAGGGGCTGTGGCCCGATCTGCGCCGCCGCGGCTCCCTCCTGGAGGCCGACCGCATCGGCCACGACGGGCTCGCCGAACCGCTCACGCCGGGCGCGCTGCTCGCCGAGGAGCGCCGGCTGTTCTACGTCGCCGCCACGCGCGCGCGTGAGCGCCTGGTCGTGACCGCCGTGAAGGCACCGGCCGAGGACGGCGACCAGCCGTCCCGGTTCCTGACGGAACTCGGTGTCGAGCCCCGGGACGTCACCGGCCGCCCGCGCCGCCCGCTGTCCGTGGCCGCGCTCGTCGCCGAGCTGCGCGCCACCACCGTCGACCCGCGCGCGTCCGCCGCGCTGCGGGAGGCCGCCGCCCGCCGCCTGGCCCGCCTCGCCGCCCTGGCCGACGAGGACGGCCGCCCGCTGGTGCCGTCCGCGCATCCCCATCGCTGGTGGGGCATGTACGACCCGACGCGGAGCAAGGTGCCGCTGCGCCATCGCGACCAGCCGGTGGTGCTCTCCGGCAGCGCCCTCGACCAGCTCGCCAACACCTGCGCGCTCCAGTGGTTCCTGGGCCGCGAGGTGAAGGCCGACGCGCCCGCCACCACCGCGCAGGGTTTCGGCAACGTCGTGCACGTCCTCGCCGACGAGGTCGCCTCCGGCCGTACCCCGGCCGACCTCGACGTCCTCATGGAACGCCTGGACTCCGTGTGGAACGCGCTCGCCTTCGACGCGCCCTGGAAGTCGCGGCAGGAGAAGGACAACGCGCGCGTGGCGCTCGAACGCTTCCTGAACTGGCACGTGCTGGACCGCACCGGGCGCACTCCCGTGGCGAGCGAGCAGGACTTCGACGTCACCCTCGGAGCGGGCGACTACGAGGTCCGCATCCGCGGCCAGATGGACCGTGTGGAGGCGGACGGCGACGGGCGCGCCTACGTGGTGGACTTCAAGACCGGCAAACAGGCGCCCAGCGCCGCCGAGGTGGCTCGCCATCCCCAGCTCGCCGTGTACCAGCTGGCCGTCCGCGAAGGCGCCGTCGACGAGGCCTTCGACGGCGTACGTCCCCAACCGGGCGGCGCCGAGCTGGTGCACCTGCGCCAGGGTGCCGCCAAACGCGACGGCGGCGAGAGCCTGCCCAAGACGCAGAACCAGGAGCCGCTGTCGGGGGAGTGGGTCGGCGAGCTGCTCGCCACCGCCGCCGGCAAGGTCCTCGACGAGCGGTTCGCGCCGAGCACCGGCCAGCACTGCACGCACTGCGCGTTCCGCGCCTCGTGCAGCGCCCGGCCCGAGGGACGGCACGTGGTCGAGTGAGCCACCGCGGGGCGGGCGTGACGCATGGCACCACCAGCGCTGACCTGCGCGTCTCCCTCCCCGCGGAGTCGATCCGTCCCCGACTGTCAGTGCCCGCCGCTAGCCTTTTGCCACATGTCCGCCCGTATCACCGATCCCGAGCAGCTCAAGGAGCTCCTCGGCATCCCGTTCACCCCGGAGCAGACGGCCTGCATCACCGCGCCGCCCGCCCCGCAGGTGATCGTGGCCGGAGCCGGGTCGGGCAAGACGACCGTGATGGCCGCCCGCGTGGTCTGGCTGGTCGGCACCGGACAGGTCGCCCCCGAACAGGTCCTCGGTCTGACCTTCACCAACAAGGCCGCCGGCGAGCTGGCCGAGCGCGTCCGCAAGGCGCTGGTCAAGGCCGGCGTCACCGACCCCGACGTCATCGACCCGGACAACCCTCCGGGCGAGCCGGTCATCTCGACGTACCACGCCTTCGCCGGTCGGCTGCTGAAGGACCACGGCCTGCGCATCGGCCTGGAACCCACCTCCCGGCTGCTCGCCGACGCCACCCGCTACCAGCTCGCCGCGCGCGTACTGCGCGAGGCCCCGGGCCCCTACCCCGCGCTGACCCGCTCCTTCGCCGACCTCGTCAGCGACCTGCTCGCCCTCGACTCCGAACTCGCCGAGCACCTCGTCGACCCCGAGGAGCTGCGCGCCTGGGACACGGACCTGCTGGGCACCCTCAAGGGCGCCAAACTCACCAACGCCGACCTGCGCAAGGTCCCCGAGACGGCCGCTGCCCGCCACGAACTCGCCGACCTCGTCCAGCGCTACCGGGCCGCCAAACGCGCACGCGACCTGCTCGACTTCGGCGATCAGATCGCCCTGTCCGCCCGCCTCGCGCGCGTGCCCGAGGTGGGCCGCCTGCTGCGCGACGAGTTCCGCGTGGTGCTCCTGGACGAGTACCAGGACACCTCCGTGGCCCAGCGTGTACTGCTGGCGGGCCTGTTCGGCGGCGGCACGGGCCACCCGGTGACGGCGGTCGGCGACCCCTGCCAGGCCATCTACGGCTGGCGGGGAGCCTCCGTCGCCAACCTGGACGACTTCCCCGCGCACTTCGCCCACCCCGGCGGCCGCCCCGCCACCCGGCAGGCGCTCAGCGAGAACCGCCGCAGCGGCGGGCGCCTCCTCGACCTCGCCAACGGCCTCGCCGAGCCCCTGCGCGCCATGCACGCGGGCGTGGAGGCCCTGCGCCCGGCCCCCGGCGCCGAGCGCGACGGCACCGTCCGCTGCGCCCTGCTGGCCACCCACGCGGAGGAGATCGACTGGCTCGCCGACTCCCTCGCCCACCTCGTGCGCACCGGCACGGCCCCCGGCGAGATCGCCGTACTGTGCCGGACGGCGACCGACTTCGCCGAGATCCAGGGCGCCCTCGTGGCCCGCGACATCCCGGTCGAGGTGGTCGGCCTGTCCGGGCTGCTGCACCTGCCCGAGGTCGCCGACCTCGTCGCCGTCTGCGAGGTGCTCCAGGACCCCGGCGCCAACGCCTCCCTGGTGCGCCTGCTGACCGGGCCGCGCTGGCGCATCGGCCCCCGCGACCTCGCCCTGCTGGGCCGCCGCGCCCGCCTCCTCGTCGCCCACGCGCGCGCGGGCGACACCGACGACCCCGACCGCCGGCTCGCCGCGGCGGTCGAGGGGGTCGACCCCTCCGAGGTGATATCACTCGCCGACGCCCTCGACACCTTCCTCGAAACGCCCGTGGAGCGGGACTTCGAGGAGGGGGCCGACGACGGACTGCCGTTCTCCGCGGACGCGCGCGTGCGCTTCGCCCGCCTGGCCGCCGAACTGCGCGACCTGCGCCGTTCCCTGTCCGACCCGCTGATGGACGTCCTGCACCGGGTCCTCGCCGTCACCGGCCTGGAGGTGGAGCTGTCGGCGTCGCCGCACGCCCTGGCCGCCCGCCGCCGCGAGACCCTGTCCAACTTCCTGGACATCGCCGCCTCCTTCGCGGCGAGCGACGGCGAGGCCACCCTGCTCGCCTTCCTCGGCTTCCTGCGCACCGCCGCCCAGTACGAGAAGGGCCTCGACAACGCCCTGCCCGGCGGCGAGAACACCGTCAAGGTGCTCACCGCCCACAAGTCCAAGGGTCTGGAGTGGGACGTCGTGGCCGTCCCGGGACTGGTCGACGGCACCTTTCCCAGCGCCCAGGGCCGCGAGAAGTGGACGGCGCAGGCCAAGGTGGTGCCGCACGCCCTGCGCGGCGACGCCGACACCCTGCCCGACGCCGAGAGCTGGGACTCGCGCGGCATGAAGGCCTTCCACGAGGCCATGAAGGACCACCAGCACACCGAGGAGCTCCGCCTCGGCTACGTCACCTTCACCCGCCCCCGCTCCCTCCTGCTCGGATCCGGCCACTGGTGGGGGCCCAGCCAGAAGAAGCCGCGCGGCCCGTCCGGCTTCCTGCACGCCCTGTACGACCACTGCGCCGCCGGTCACGGCGAGATCGAGGAGTGGGCGGACGAGCCCGCCGAGGACGAGGAGAACCCGGCCCTGCACACGGCGACCGCCGACCAGGTCTGGCCGCTCCCGCTCGACGACGACGCCCTCGCCCGCCGCCGTGCGGCCGCCGAGACCGTCCTCGCCCACCTGGACGGCCTCACCGCCCAGGACACCGGCCGCCCGCCCGCCGCCCACGACCCCGCCGCCTTCGACGACCCGGACTGGCCGACACCGCCGGACGAGAAATTGCACGACGAGGACTTCCCGTACGACGAGGAGCCGTACGACGCGGACGCATACGACGAGGACTTCCCGTACGACGAGGACGCCTTCCCTGACGACGAGCTGCCGTACGCCGTGGACGCCGTACCCATGGACGACGCCGACGAGCCCGCCGGCCGGGACACCGCCCGGCCGACGGTCCCGGACCAGGCGTCCGCCCCACGACACCGCCCCCGCCCCGCCGGGCCGCCGCAGCACACCCGCCTCACCCCGGAGGAGGCCCGCGCCGTCGGCTCTTGGGACCGCGACCTGGACGCGCTCGCCGGAGAGCTGCTGCGCGCCCGGCAGGCCGTCACGGACGTCCCCCTGCCCGCCACGCTGACCGCGTCCCAGCTGCTGCTCCTGGCCCAGGACCCCGACGGGCTTGCGCAGGAACTCGCGCGCCCCATGCCGCGCCCCCCGCAACCGGCCGCGCGCCGGGGCACCCGGTTCCACGCCTGGGTCGAAGCCCGCTTCGAGGAGCTGATGCTCCCCCTCCTGGAACCGGACGAGCTGCCCGGCAGCGACGCGGAGATCGCCGACGAACAGGATCTGGAAGCCCTGAAGGAAGCCTTCGAGCGCACCGCGTACGCCCGGCGCACCCCGTACCGGGTCGAAGCCCCCTTCCAGCTCACCATCGCCGGCCGCGTCGTACGAGGCCGGATCGACGCCGTCTACAAGAACGACGACGGCGACGAGGCGACGTACGAGATCGTCGACTGGAAGACCGGCCGCACCCGCACCGCCGACCCGCTCCAGCTCGCCGTGTACCGGCTGGCCTGGGCCGAGCAGCAGGGCGTGCCGCCCGAATCGGTCACGGTCGCGTTCCTCTACGTGCGCACCGGCGAGGTCGTACGCCCGGCGGGCCTGCCGGACCGGGCCGCCCTCGAACGGCTCCTCACGGAAGACGCCGGAGTGGCACATCCGACAACCCGAGTGTGACGAACCGCCCGCCGAGGTTGTCGGTGCGGGCCGATAGGCTCGTGAGCATGAGCCAGACCCCGGACAGCGCCGTCCGCACGTACATCGAGCAGCACAGCGCCACCTTCCTCGACGATCTCGCCGCATGGCTGCGCATCCCGTCCGTGTCGGCGCAGCCCGACCACGCGGCCGACGTACGGCGCAGCGCCGACTGGCTCGCCACCAAGCTCAAGGAGACCGGTTTCCCGACGGTCGAGGTCTGGCAGACCCCCGGCGCTCCGGCCGTCTTCGCCGAGTGGCCCGCGGACGACCCCGAGGCGCCCACCGTCCTCGTCTACGGCCACCATGACGTGCAGCCCGCCGCCCGCGAGGACGGCTGGGACAGCGACCCCTTCGAGCCGGTCGTCCGCGGAAACCGTCTCTACGCGCGCGGGGCGGCCGACGACAAGGGCCAGGTGTTCTTCCACACGCTCGGCGTCCGCGCCCACCTCGCCGCCACCGGCCGCACGGCGCCCGCGGTCCACCTGAAGCTGTTGATCGAGGGCGAGGAGGAGTCCGGCTCGCCGCACTTCAGGGCCCTCGTCGAGGAGCGCGCGGGGCGGCTCGCCGCCGACGCCGTGGTCGTCTCCGACACCGGCATGTGGTCCGAGGACACGCCGACCGTGTGCACGGGCATGCGCGGCCTCGCCGAGTGCGAGATCCGCCTGTACGGCCCCGACCAGGACATCCACTCCGGCTCCTTCGGCGGTGCCGTACCCAACCCGGCCACCGCCGTCGCCCGCCTGGTCGCCGCCCTGCACGACGAGCACGCGCGCGTGGCGATCCCCGGGTTCTACGACGGCATCGTCGAGCTGACCGACCGCGAGCGCGAGCTCTTCGCCGAGCTGCCCTTCGACGAGGAGCGCTGGCTGCGCACCGCCAAGTCCCGCGCCACCCACGGCGAGGCCGGGCTCACCACCCTCGAGCGCATCTGGGCCCGCCCGACCGCCGAGGTCAACGGCATCGGCGGCGGCTACCAGGGCGCCGGAAGCAAGACGATCGTCCCGTCCTCGGCCCTGGTGAAGCTCTCGTTCCGGCTGGTCGCGGGTCAGGACCCGGACCACGTCGAGAAGGCCGTCCGTGCCTGGGTCGCGGAGCAGGTGCCCGCAGGGATCCGCTGCGAGATCGACTTCGGCTCGGCCACGCGCCCGTGCCTGACCCCGCTCGACCACCCCGCCCTGCAGTCCGTGGTCCGCGCCATGGGCCGCGCCTTCGAGGCACCGGTCCGCTTCACCCGGGAGGGCGGCTCGGGGCCCGCCGCCGACCTCCAGGAGGTTCTCGGCGCCCCCGTGCTCTTCCTGGGCATCTCCGTCCCCTCCGACGGCTGGCACGCCCCCAACGAGAAGGTCGAGCTGGACCTGCTGCTCAAGGGCGTCGAGACCAGCGCCTACCTGTGGGGTGACCTGGCCGAGAACTGGCGTCCCACGCCCTGACCGGACCGCGCTGCACGGGAGGGCCCCGCGCGCGGGGCACACTGGATGGACCGCCCCGCCCGCGCCCGGCCCGGTGCCCCACGCCGTACGTCCCGCCGAACCGCCCGCCGAACGAACCGCTGCACTGGGGGAGTTGGAAGCACCCGTGACCACCTGGACCGACGACACAGACGATCGACCCATCTCGCTGACCGCACCGAGCGGCATCGACCGCGCCGCCCACCACCGGCTCGACGAAGCCTGGCTCGCGGCGGCGTGGAGTCACCCCACCACCCGCTGCTTCGTGGTCTCCGGCGGCCAGGTACTCATCGACGAGACTCCGGACGGCCGGACCGAACTCGTCATGACGCCCTCCTTCGAGGCCCCGCTCACCGAGGCGCACCGCTACTTCCTCGGCATCGACGAGGACGGCGTCAGCTACTTCGCGCTCCAGAAGGACGCGCTGCCCGGCCGCATCGACCAGTCCGCGCGCCCCGCGGGCCTGCGGGAGGCGGGCCTGCTGCTGTCGGCGCGCGACGCCGGCCTCATGGTGCACGCGGTCGGCCTGGAGAACTGGCAGCGCACCCACCGCTTCTGCTCCCGCTGCGGCGAGCGCACGGTCATCGCGGCGGCCGGCCACATCCGCCGCTGCCAGGCCTGCGGCGCCGAGCACTACCCGCGCACCGACCCGGCCGTGATCATGGCCGTGACCGACGCGGACGACCGCATCCTGCTCGGCCGCCAGGTGCACTGGCCCGAGGGCCGCTTCTCCACGCTCGCCGGTTTCGTCGAGCCCGGCGAGTCCATCGAGCAGGCGGTGCGCCGCGAGGTGTCCGAAGAGGTCGGCGTCACCATCGGCTCCGTGGAGTACGTGGCCAGCCAGCCCTGGCCCTTCCCGTCCAGCCTGATGCTCGGCTTCATGGCCCGTGCCACGTCCATCGAGATCGACGTCGACGGCGACGAGATCCACGAGGCGCGCTGGTTCTCCCGCGAGGAGCTCCACGAGGCCTTCGAGACCGGCGAGGTCATGCCGCCCTACGGCATCTCCATCGCGGCCCGCCTGATCGAGATGTGGTACGGCAAGCCGCTGCCGACACGCAGCTTCGTCTGAGACCCGCACCGGTGGCCGGTGACCCGTACTGGAACCACAACGTCCACCACCACCGGGCGGTGCCGGCGGCCGTACCCGACGGCTGCCGCACGGCCCTGGACGTCGGCTGCGGCGACGGCCTCCTGGCCACAAGCTCGCACCCCGCGCGGAGACGGTGACGGGCGTGGACCGCTCGCCGGAGATGATCCGGCAGGCCCGCGCCCGGCAGCCGGCCGGCCGGCACCCCGGGAATGTCGTCTTCGTGGAGGCCGACTACCTGGACGACACCGCGCTCGCGCCGGGCGCCTACGACTTCGTCAGCGCGGTCGCCGTCGTGCACCACGCCCCCTTCGTGACCGCGATCGACGCCCTGACCGGGCTGGTCGCACCCGGCGGCCGGCTGGTCGTCGTCGGGATGGCCCGCAACGAGACCGTGCTCGACCGGGTGATCAGCGGCTGCGGGCTGCCGGCCAGCCTCGCCTACGCGCGTCTGCGCGGCGGTAGACGCGGCCCGGCCGGTATGCCCATGGAGGACTCGGCGATGCACTGGGGCGAGGTCCGCGGGGCGGCCCGCCGTCTGCTGCCGGGCTGCCGCTTCCGCCGCAGACTGCTGTGGCGATACACGCTGGTGTGGGACAACACACGAGAAAGCGGCCCCTGAGGACACCTCGGAGGCCGCTTTTCCGCGCAACCGCGCTGCGATTACGCGCTGATCTTCTGCTTCACCTGGGCCAGCGAGGGGTTCGTCAGCGTGCTGCCGTCCGCGAAGAGCACGGTCGGGACCGTCTGGTTTCCGCCATTCGCCTTCTCCACGAAAGCGGCGGACTCGGGGTCCTGCTCGATGTTGATCTCGGTGTAGGCGATGCCCTCCCGCTCCAGCTGCTTCTTCAGCCGCTGGCAGTAGCCGCACCAAGTTGTGCTGTACATCGTCACAGTGCCCTGCATGTCTCTCGCGCTCCTCAGGCAGCTCGGAAAGGTCGTCCGGCAGAAGAACGTACGCGACGGGCCCGCCATTCCCACCCGGGGTATACACCCTCCCACCCGTGCCCACCCGGGTTTGTCCACAGGCGCCTGTGACACCTGCCGCATTAGTACGACAACGAGTGCCCGCCTGTGGACAACGGTCACGGCAGTCCCGGGCGACCTGGCAGCATTGCGGTGTGACAGCAGCAACGCACTCCACCCTCTTCCCGCCCGTACCGGACTCTGCCGACGCGGTGCTCGAAGGGCTCGACCCGGAGCAGCGCGCGGTGGCCACCGCGCTGCACGGCCCGGTGTGCGTCCTGGCCGGAGCGGGCACGGGCAAGACCCGGGCGATCACGCATCGCATCGCCTACGGAGTGCGCGCCGGCATCCTGCAGCCCTCCAGCGTCCTCGCCGTCACCTTCACCAACCGCGCCGCCGGAGAGATGCGCGGCCGGCTGCGCCAGCTCGGGGCCCAGGGCGTCCAGGCCCGCACCTTCCACTCCGCCGCGCTGCGCCAGCTCCAGTACTTCTGGCCGAAAGCGATCGGTGGCGGCATGCCCCGGCTGATCGACCGCAAGATCCAGCTCGTCGCCGACGCGGCCGCCGCCTGTGGCACCCGGCTCGACCGCGGCGAGCTGCGGGACGTGACCGCCGAGATCGAATGGTCCAAGGTCACCCAGACCGTCCCCGCCGACTACCCGTACGCGGCTGCGAAGACCGGCCGCGAGACCCCCCGCGCTCCCGCCGAGATCGCCCACCTCTACGCGGCCTATGAAGACCTCAAACGCGACCGCGCGGTGATCGACTTCGAGGACGTCCTGCTGCTGACCGTCGCCGTCCTCCAGGACCGGCACGACATCGCCGAACAGGTCCGCGCCCAGTACCAGCACTTCGTCGTCGACGAGTACCAGGACGTCAGCCCGCTCCAGCAGCGGCTGCTGGAGCTGTGGCTCGGCGACCGCGACAACCTGTGTGTCGTCGGCGACGCCAGCCAGACCATCTACTCGTTCACGGGAGCAACCCCCGACCATCTGCTCGACTTCCGGGCCAAGCACCCGGACGCCACCGTCGTCAAGCTGGTCCGTGACTACCGCTCCACCCCCCAGGTGGTCCGCCTCGCCAACGGCCTGCTCGCCCAGGGCCACGGCCGTGCCGCCGACCACCGGCTGGAACTGGTCTCCCAGCGCGCCCCCGGCCCCGAGCCCGTCCACACCGAGTACACCGACGAGCCCGCCGAGGCCGAAGGCGCCGCCCGCCGCATCCGCGAGCTGATCGACGCGGGCGTCCCGGCCGCCGAGATCGCCGTCCTGTTCCGTACGAACGCCCAGTCCGAGACCTACGAACAGGCCCTCGCCGACGCCGGCGTCCCCTACCAGTTGCGCGGCGCCGAGCGTTTCTTCGACCGGCCCGAGGTCCGCAAGGCCGGCATCGCCCTGCGCGGCGCGGCCCGCTTCGGCGGCAACGACTCCCTCCTGGACGACGCCGTCGACCTGCCCTCCCAGGTGCGTGCCGTCCTGTCCGGGGAAGGCTGGACCAGCACGCCCCCGGCCGGCTCCGGCGCCGTCAGAGAGCGCTGGGAGTCCCTGGCCGCGCTCGTCAACCTCGCGCACGACCTCGCCGCCGCCAGTCCGACGGCCACCCTCGGCGACTTCGTGGCGGAGCTGGACGAGCGCGCGAACGCCCAGCACGCCCCCACCGTCCAGGGCGTCACCCTCGCCTCCCTGCACGCGGCCAAGGGTCTGGAGTGGGACGTCGTCTTCCTGGTCGGTGTCGCCGAGGGCATGCTGCCCATCACCTACGCCAAGACCGACGAGCAGATCGAGGAGGAACGCCGGCTCCTCTACGTCGGCGTCACCCGTGCGCGGGAACGGCTCCACGTTTCCTGGGCCCTGTCCCGCTCACCCGGCGGGCGACCGAATCGCAGGCCCAGCCGCTTCCTCGACGGCCTGCGCCCCGGCACCACCGCCACGGTCGGCCGACCCGGCACGGGCGGCACGGCAGGCGTCGAACGGGGCGCCGGCCGTGACACCGCCGCCGTGCCCCGCCGGGCCCAGCGCACCCCTGCTCGCTGCCGGGTCTGCGGCCGGACGCTCACCGAGGCGGGCGAGATGAAGCTGATGCGCTGCGAGGACTGTCCGTCGGACATGGACGAAGGGCTCTACGAACGCCTCCGCGCATGGCGGGCCGTCCAGGCCGAGCGCAGTGGACAGCCGGACTTCTGCGTCTTCACCGACCGCACCCTGATGGCCATCGCCGAGGCGAGGCCCGAGAACTCCGCCGAACTCTCCCGCATCCCCGGTGTCCTCAGCCGCAAGCTGCGCAGCTACGGGACCGATGTTCTGTCCATCTGCGCAGGTCAGGACGTCAATGAAGCCGACGCGGACGACTGATACGAACTCGTCGAAAAAATAGTTTGCGCATGCCCCAGCAATCCCCATAGGTTCTAGGCACGGAAGCAGCGGCCTTCTCGAAGGCCCTGGCTCCGTGATGTACTTGCATATCCGAACGGACTGGTTCACCCCAGTCCCCAAGACGCCGAGAGGAGGCGAGTCCAGTGATCAGCATCACCACCAGCACCATCAGCACGGCCAAACTGACCGATCGCTCGACCGTCTCCACGTGCATGCTCGGCGCCTCGAACCAGGGCACCGGTCTGTCCGGCATTCGTGCCGTCCGTCCGGCGTCCTCCCCTGCTCTCACGGCTCTTCCGGTGCGTGAGCGCAATGAGCGACCGACCAAGGCACTGGAAGCGGTAGCGGCACAGGCACATGCCTATGCCTTTGCGGCAGCCGGTGCCGGATTCCGGAAGCAGACGACGCACCACCTGATGTGGGCCTTCCGTGGGCCAAAACCCTGGAGTGATCCAGCCTGATCGCCGATCAGGCCGGCGCCTTCAGGGCCGCGGAACCCCACCCGGGATCCGCGGCCCTTCTGTTTTCCCTCAAGAGGGAAACGGAGCGAAGGGGCCTCGGGACAAGAGAACCCGGTACCAAGCCGACACCCGGTCAACCGGCCGGAACGACCAGACGAGGAAGACCAACCGTGCAACTCGAAGCGCACGCCCCGTCCGTACCGCCTTCGCAAACGATCCCCCCGCCCGGCCTCACGGAGGACTCCACCTTGATCCCCCTCACCGCGCTCACCGCGCTCGACGACGCCATCGAGAACCTCGGCGTACCCGTCCCCTGCCGTTCCTACGACCCGGAGGTCTTCTTCGCGGAGTCGCCGGCGGACGTCGAGTACGCCAAGTCCCTCTGCCGCACCTGCCCGCTGATCGAGGCCTGCCTCGCCGGCGCCAAGGAGCGGCGTGAGCCCTGGGGCGTCTGGGGTGGCGAGTTGTTCGTCCAGGGTGTCGTCGTCGCCCGGAAGCGGCCGCGTGGCCGCCCGCGGAAGAACCCGGTCACGGCATGAGCACCGCAGGAACGATCGACCGCCCCCTCACGCACGACCCGAAGAAGCAGGCCCCGATGAAGCCGTCCACCAGCGAGCTCGCAGGCTCCGCGACCACAGACTTCACCACCACCGGCGCGACCGAAGCGCGCCAGAACAGGAACCGTGAGATGCAACTCATGCAAGAAGCCCTGGCTCGTGCGCATATGCACGAGCGACTCCATGACGCCGGGAGAGAGCGCCGGGCCCTGCGCCTGGTGGTCGCCGAGCGGATGCAGCGCCGGGCCGAGCGTGCCTCGCTCCGTGCCCGCCGCGCGCTCGCCATGGCCGTCATGCAGTAACGATCACACCCGAGAAGCGGTGGCCTCCCGACTCAGGGAGGCGAAGACTTCCCCGCGGGGACCGGTCCGGCCGAACGGACCGGTCCCCGCGGTGCGTTGTGCACGACGATCGGCCGGTGCGGAGTTATCGTCACCGGGTGACGAGTCCTCCCGGAGGCAGTGATCAGGGCGGCTCCACCACGGAGCCCCGGCTTCCCCTCACCTGTGCCCGCTGCGGCGCCCCGGCCGACGGCCCCCAGCCGGCCACCTGGACCTGCTCCGTGGAGAACGGCATCCGCCAGTACTTCTGCGACGTCTGCTCCCGGGAGAACCTACGGGCGATCGAGGGGCGGCTGGACTCGGCCTGGTGGTGAGCCCTCGCGCCGGGTCACGCCTCCGCGGCCTCCTCCTCGGCCAGGTCATCCCCGGCCAGGTCCGCCTCGGCAACGAAGCCCGGCAGCCACTCCTCCAGTTCCTCCCGGAGCCGTACGGTCGCACCCAGCTGGCACAGGACGCCGATCGTGCTCAGGGTCACCCGGTGGATCAGGAGGTAGGACGGGGGCAGGTTGAGGCGCTTGCCCAGTTGGTAGGCGGGGGAGCGGGGGTCGGCGATGCGAGCGGCCTGGCTGCGCATCCAGGTGCGGGTGAAGGTGAAGGACTCGACCCGGGCCGGTTCGATGATCGGCAGCAGATAGTCGAGCACCGCGTCGGGGTGCAGCTCTATGGACTCCTTCACGAACCCTTCCGCGCAGAGCAGTTCGTAGACCGTCTCGGCGTCGCCGTCCAGCGTCAGCCGCAGCGAGACGCCGATCGGTGTCGGCAGGCCGCCGGGGAGCCGGTCGACCGTGCCGAAGTCCAGGACCCCGAGCCGCCAGTCGTCCTCGCCGGACGGGCCGCCGGGCAGCAGGCGGAAGTTGCCCGGGTGCGGGTCGGCGTGCAGCAGGCCGGTGCGGGCCGGGCCCGAGAACAGGAAGCGGGCCAGGAGCTGGCCGGCGCGGTCGCGCTGGTCCTCGGTGCCATCCGTGATGATCTCCGACAGCGGAATCCCGTCGATCCACTCCGTGACCAGGATCTGCTCGCACTGGTGCACCACCGCCGGGACCACCACGTCCGGGTCGTCCGCGAACTCCTCCGCGTGCACGGCCTGGGCCTGGGCCTCCAGCGCGTAGTCCAGCTCCTCGGAGACGCGGTCCTTGAGCTCCGTGATCAGCGGCTTGATGTCCATGCCGGGGATCAGGGGGCCCAACAGGCGGGCGAAGCGGCTCAGTTGGCCCAGGTCGGAGATCAGGGCCTCGCCGGCGCCGGGGTACTGGACCTTGACCGCCACCTCGCGGCCGTCGTGCCACACCGCCCGGTGCACCTGTCCGATCGAGGCCGCGGCGGCCGGCTTGTCCTCGAACTCCTCGAACAGATCGCGCCAGTCCGCACCCAGCCGCTCGGCGAGCACGGCGTGCACCGTGCGCGTCGGCATCGGCGGTGCGGCCTCCTGGAGCTTGGTCAGTGCCGCGCGGTAGGGACCGGCGACCTCCTCGGGCAGCGCGGACTCGAAGACGGACAGGGCCTGCCCGAACTTCATCGCACCGCCCTTCAGCTCGCCGAGCACCTTGAACAGTTGCTCCGCCGTGCGCTGTTGCAGCTCTCTGCCGACGATCTCCGCGGACTCGCCCACGATCCGCTTGCCCAGCCCCCAGGTGGCCCGGCCGGCGAAGCCGAGCGGGAGCGCGGCGAGCTTGGCGGTACGGGTGACCGCCTTCCGGGGAAGATCAGACATGCGCCCTCCAAGTCCCAGTCGGCCGCGCCGCGCCTGACTCGCTTCGTCGCTCCGTCGACGGCCGTTGCACCGCCATTGTCGCGCGCGGCTTCCCGTTGGTTGAGGAGTGCTCCCCCTTGGCTTTCTCCTCGGCTTTCTCCACGGCCTGCTCCGCCGCTCCGCATCCGCATGCCGGATGCGCCCGGACCGGTCGGGCGCGCCAGTCCAGACCGGGCAGGGACACCTCCCAACGGGTTCCCGCGCCGACCGGCGGTTCCCCGTCGAGGAAGGCCAGCGCGTGCGCCGCGGCCAGTCCGGCGACCGCCGTGGCCAGCGTCAGATCGCAGGCCCCGACCCGGCGGGCCCGCGCGGAACGCCACTGGGCGATCAGCCGGGGCCAGGCCGGATCCCGGTCCCCGCGGTCGAAGTGCAGGCAGCCGGCGCAGCTGGACTCGCCGGGCAGGACGAGCGGACCGACGATCCCGGTGCCTTCCACGACACCGGCGTACAGATGAGGCGTTCCGGATGCCATGAGCGGCTCCGCGGCGACCGGGTCGGGTGCGTACACGGCCACGTCGTCCCGCGGCGTGACGATCACCAGGCAGAGGCCGGGGTCCCGGGCGCCGGAGCCCGGGGAGTGGGCGTGGCGCCGCGGGCGGTGCGGTGCCGCGCGGCGGACGGCGGCCCGCGCCGCCGCGTCCCGGCGCTCACCGATCGACTCGGCGGGCAGCCCGCCCGGGGCCACGTCCCAGGGCTCCACGCGTCCCGTGTCGCGCACGTCGACCTCGCCGACGCCGGCGCCCGAGAGCGCCGACGCCAGCACGGCGCCGACCCGTCCCGCGCCGTCCACCCGCACGCTGAGCGCACGGCGGGCGGCGAGCCGGGCGAGCGCGCCGCCCGGTTCGGCCGTGGTCAGGGAAAGCGAGGTGAGGTCGGGGCGCAGTCGGCTCAGGACCTCGTCCTGCGTGCGCAGCGCGTCCGCGGCCGGTCCGCCGCCGCGCGCGTCGTCGACGAGGCCCGCGCGGGTGAGCCGCTCCAGCAGGGTGTCGATCCGGCCGGCCGGCAGGTCCATGCGGCGGCCCTCCTCGCGCAGTAGCGACAGCCCGCGGGTGCCGTTGAGCAGGTCGAGGAAGCCGCGCGTCGCCGCGTCCATCGGCCCCAGTGTCTGCGCGTGCGCCGGGGTCATACCGAACTGCACGGTGTCGCGATCACGCCAGCCGCGCCGCAGCGCGGGTTTCATCACCGGATGCATGACTGGCCCCCGTCCGTTGAAGCATCCCGGAACGTCCTCGTCGCCGGTGGAGCCGGTCACGCCCCGCCGACGCCTGCCAGCATGCCGCGTCCGCCCGACCGGTGGCGAGAGTTATCCACAGGGCAGGGGTGTTTGTCATATAAACCGGTCGCTTGGCGGTAATTCGGTCGCACAGTTGGTCATGGAAAGTCGATTTGTTCGAGAGAAATCCTCAAATCCGTCCAGATGGAGAGGGAGGAGCTGGATAAAGAGTGCCAAATCGGATGGGCGGATTCGTGCAAACCGGATGTGCGGATCAGTCGTAGGAATCATAGAAATCAAACGCATGGTGGGGGATCGGCATCGAACCGTTCCGGAGCCGGGACTTTGCCCGTGCCCAACGGGTAACGTCAGGGCGTGCCCGCCGACCCACTGCACCGCGCCGGAATGCCACAGCGCAGTACGACGAGTCAGTCGCCCATCGGCTCGGGGGCGAGCGCGATCGAGGTCCGCAGGAGTTCCCGGCGCCGCCGGACGGTCTCCGCGTACCGCGAGGGCGATCGCACCGTCGTGCTGATCCCCGCCCGGATGTCGAAGGCGGAGGAGCAGCGCTGGATCACCGTCATGCTCGACAAACTCGCCGCCCAGGAGAGCAAACGGGTCCTCGGCGACGCCGAGCTGGCCGAGCGGGCCGAGCGGTTGTCGGCCCAGTACTTCGACAGCCGGGCGCGTCCCGCCTCCGTGCGCTGGGTCACCAACCAGAACACCCGCTGGGGTTCGTGCACCCCGGCCGAGGGCAGCATCCGGCTCTCGCACCGGCTGCAGGGGATGCCCGAGTACGTCATCGACTACGTCCTCTGCCATGAGCTGGCGCATCTGCTGGTCCCCGGTCACGGGCCGGACTTCTGGCGGCTCTTGGAGGCCTATCCGCGCACCGAACGGGCCCGCGGCTATCTCGAAGGGGTCGTCGCGGCCGAACGGCTGCCGCACGTGCCCGGCGCGCGCGGGGAGTGAGCCGGGCGCCGTTCACGCGCCCCCGGGCGCGGTTGTGTACCGGGTCTGTACCGGCTGCGTTCGTTGTCGGACTTTGCCGTTAGCCTGGCGCGACGCACTCACATCGGGATGGGGGACGGTCGTAACGCATGGCCAGGGAATTCCAACGCGGCCACAAGGCCAGGATCAGTGACCTGACGGCGGGCACGGATCTGTACGTAGGCGTGCAGATCTCCGGGCCCGGACTGACCTTCGACATCAGCTGCTTCGGTCTGGACGGCGACGAGCGCCTCTCGGACGACCGGTACTTCGTCTTCTTCAACCAGCCGAAGTCCCCCGAGGAGTCCATCCAACTGCTGGGTGCCCAGGCGGGCGACACGGAGTCGTTCCGCGTCACCCTGGACCGGATCCCGTCGCAGATCCGCAAGCTGTCCTTCACGGCGACCATCGACGGGGCCGGGCAGATGTCGCAGGTCGCCCCCGGCTACCTGCGCATCGTGGCGGGCGGTGAGGAGGTCGCGCGGTACTCCTTCACCGGCGCGGAGTTCTCCACCGAGCGGGCCGTGATGCTCGGTGACATCTACTTCAAGGACGCGTGGCGGTTCGCCGCGGTCGGACAGGGCTTCGACGGCGGACTGGAGGCGCTGCTGAAGAACTTCGGCGGCGAGGTGCTGGAGGAGGAGGCGCCCGCCGCCCCGCAGCAGCCGCAGACCGGCGCCGCCCCGGGCTTCGCCCCGCCGGCCCAGGCCACGGCCTCGCCCGCGTTCGCCGCCCCGGCCGCCCCCGCGCCTGCTCCTGCCGCCCCCGTACCCGCCCCGGCCCCCGTGTCGCAGCCCGCCGCCCAGGGCTTCGCAGCGCCGGCCGGAGCCACGCCCCCGCAGGGTTACGCCCAGCCCGTCGGAGCCACGCCCCCGCAGGGCTACGCTCCACCCCCCGGCCAGGTCCCGCCCGGCCACACCCCGACACCGGCCCCCGTGCCGTACGTGCACGGCGCGCCGGCGGGTGGGGCCAGGGGGGGGGAGATCGTCGGCGCGGCGCGCACG
>NZ_LGDV01000216.1 GCF_001280015.1 Streptomyces sp. MMG1121 | reverse complement strand
GCGACGAGCGGGTCGCCCCGGCACCGGCCGCGACGGAGGACCGCACGGTCCGCCGCCTGAACAAGCTGGCGGACCTGCTGGTCGGCCGCACCGCCTGAAGAACCTTCACCAACAACAAAGGAGTGGACGTACATGTCGAAGCGCGCCCGCAAGAAGAAGAACCGCCGCAAGAAGAAGGCCAATCACGGGAGCAAGGCCGGCCAGGGCTGACGAGGAAGTGGGCGGCGTTCGCCGTCCACCCCAGGGCGGGCGACGGGGTGGCAAACCCTGGTCGCCCGCCCGGTCCGCTATCCCGCTCCCCCACTCCCAGAGGCAAGGATGATCGAGGTCTCGCCACCGGACGCACGGGTGCTCGCGCGCTGGTTTCCCACCCACTCCCCCGGCCCCGCCACGATCGGCGAGCACGTGCTGGCCACCGGCATCGGCCGGTGGTGGGCCGACCAGCCACTCCGGCCGCGCACGGTCGCCGTCGCCTGCGCCGGCCACGTCGTGCTGCGCGGCAGCCCCGAGGACCTCGCGCCCGGCCTCCTCGCCCCGCTGGCCGACAACCGGGTCGAGGCCCCGGCCCGGTTCCTGCCCGCGCTCGGCGCCGCCTTCGACCGGCTCACCCCGTGGGAACGCATGGTCTGGACGCTCCAGACCACCCCACAGCGCGCCACCGTCCCACACGGCGTGACCCTACGACACCTGGAACCCGCGGACACCGAGGCTGTACACGCCCTCGGCCCCGACGCGTCCTGGATCTCGGAAAGTTGGGGCGGACCACTCGGTCTGGCCGCCTCGGGCCACGCCTGGGCCGCCGTGCACCGCGCCGACCGCATCCTCGCGGTGGCCTGCACCTACTTCCGCGGCACCGGCTACGAGGATGTGGCCGTCTACACCGTCCCCGACCGCCGCCACCATCTCGCCCTCGCCTGCGTCACCGCCCTGTGCGCGGACATCACGGCCCGCGGCCGCACGCCCAGCTGGAACTGCTCCCACCACAACCGTGCCAGCCGGCTCCTCGCCTGGCACGCCGGCTTCCGGCTGGTCCGCGAATACGTCCACTACGCCATCGGGAGCCCCGTGGCACACGACCGGCTCAACGCCTAGGGTCGACCGCGACAAGAAGGAGATCCCCGTGTCCAGGAAGCCGCCACTCCTCGTCCTGCCGATACTGGAAGGCAGCCACGAGCTGACGATCACCCGGCTGAAACACGGGGACGACTCCTTCACCCTGCACTACCGGGTCACACCACCGCTCCCCGAGACCGAGACCGGGACCGGGACCCCCGTACTCCCGCTCATCGAGGCCCTGGACGACCTCGGCAACGAGTACGACGACCGCGGTGGCGCCTACGGCACCCATCCGGACGGCACGCACACCGACGGCAGCCTCACCGCCCAGCCCTCCCTGTGTCCGGACGCGAGCAGCCTGCGGCTCCGCATCACCTGGCTGCGGGGCGGCAAGGAGACGTCGTACGACATGACGCTGGGCCTCCGGCCCTGACCGGCGGGCGGGGAGTGCGTCAGAATCACGCCGCGTTCAGCCCGCGCACCGTCAGACCCCGTCCGGTGCTCTCCTGACCTCGCCACATAGCTGGACAGGGCGGACGTGCGGAGGCGCAGCACCGGCCCCATGAGGTCAGCACGTCTGCGTCGTCCTGGAGACGTCTTCCGGGGCTATGCGGTGAGTTCGGTAGTCAGGTCGGTCTCGTCGGTTTCTGACTCGATCGGGTGGAGGCGGGCCTTGGCCAGCAGGTCGAGCCCCATGTAGCGGTGGGCCTCGGTCCATTCGTCGTACTGTTCGGCCAGGCTTGCGCCGGCCAGGCGGATCAGGACGGTGCGGCCGGAAAAGATGTCGACGACGTCAGTGCGACGGCGGATCTCCTTGTTGAACCGTACCTGGGGATTGTTCGACCAGATCTGCCGCCAGAGCTCGCGCGGGAAGCCGGTGAACGCCAGGAGCTCGTGCTGAGCGGTGTCCAAGTGGATGGCGACCTTGGGGAACTTGGCCTCCAGGGCATCCAAGGCGTGCCGCATCTTGGCCTGGACGGCGTCGGTGTCGGTGTCGGGTTGTTCGAAGGCGGCCCGCAGCGGCATGGCCACCCACAGCTGGGCCGACTTGGGCACCTGGCTCAACAACGCGCGAGCGTACTGGGTGCGACAGCGCTGCCACGGGACGCCGGTCACACGGCGCAGATCGCGTCGGCCAGACCAACGTGGGCGTCGGAGACGACCAGCTGGACGCCGGACAGACCGCTGGCGACCAGGCAGCGTATGAAGGCGATCCAGCCGGCGCCGCCCTCAGCGGTGACGACGTCGATGCCGAGGATCTCGCGGTGGCCGTCGGCGTTGACACCAACCGCGATCGGCGCGTGGACGTTGATGATCCGGCCGCCCTCGCGGACCTTCTGGGTCAGTGCGTCCACCCAGAAGAACGCGTAAGGGGCGTAAGGGCCCTGGTCCAGGGGCCGGTTACGGAACGCGGCGACCTGCTCGTCGAGACGCCGGGGCCATTGCGCTGTTGTGAAGGTGCTCTACCTCGCCGTTGCGAACAGATCACCCCAGGGCGCGCGATATCAACCACGTCGCGGCGCACTGGAAGAATCACTGAACCAGTTCTCACTCTTCTTCGAGGACCGGCTCAACACCAAGTGAAAGTCCAGGACTTGCCCAAAGTCCCGTACACGCCCCATTCCTCGACGACTACCTCCAAGATCTTGTTACCAGCTCGCATGGGGAGGATATGAGAAGCGTGGCTTCGTCGGTGATGCCGGGTCCACCGATGGTCTTGCCTCGCGTGTGCGGGTGGATCGGTCGGAACAATGGGGCGTGCGGAGAGGCCCGGCGGCGCCCACAGGGCGTCGCCGGGCCAGGCGGCGGTCGCCGCTACTCGGACAGGGACTTGGCGAAGAGGGCGTAGAGGTGCTTGTACGCCTCGTCCTGCGTCGGGTAGAGCACGAGGACGCGGATATCCAGCTTGCCACCCTTCGGGACGACGTGGATGCCCTCGGGGGGCGAGCCGAGGAGGACGTCGCCGTTGGAGCCGTCTTCGATGATCATTCCCCAGAAGGCGTTGGTGAACTCCTTGTAGAGCACCGACCCGACCGGAAGCTGGCCGAACCCGACATTCCAGTGCCTCACGTCGGATTCACCGGCGTACATGGTGATGTCGTAGGAGTAGATGTACTTCTGGGTCTCCCAGTCCTGCCAGCTGGAGTTGAATTTGTAGTCCACGGTGAGATTCTTCTTCGCCGCGGTGAAGGTGACCGTGTCGGGTTCCGATTCCTGACTGCCGCGCACGGCCTTCGCCGTCACCGTGTGGCTGCCCAGGCTCCACCCGCCTTCGTGGAGGAAGGACCAGTTCTGGCCGTTCACCTTGGCGCTGCCGAGCTTGGTGCTGCCCTCGGTGAGGTTCACCGAATCGGCGTTGAAGGCGACGCCGTCGATCGAGACTCCGGTGTCGACTTCCGCGCCACTCTTGGGTGACGTGACGTCCACGACGGGGCTCGGGAGCGTAGCGTAGAAGCGCAGATACGCCTTGCCCGAGGTCACGTCGTCGCGCACGGCCATGGCGGCGAGGTTGTGCTGCCCGAGCGGCCAGTCGGCGTCCGGGGTGTACTCCCACTTGCTGTCCTTGACCGGGAGGGTGCCCAACTGCTTGGCATCCTCGTAGAGCAGCACCTGCTGCACGTCGGGGGCAGCTGTGCCCTGGACGGGCTGGCGGCGGTCTTCAGTCTGCGCGCCGGCCGCAGGAGCGGTGAAGACAGGGAGCGGCACTGGCTGGGCGAAGGCGAGGGCGGACTGCGCCTGGTCGTTCCACGTGCTGGTCGGGCTGCCCGCCAGGGGGATCTTCGTCATGTCGTCGATCGACGTGCCGGCCTTGACGGGCAACTGGCTGCCGCCCTGATTGGTGCGTGTGAAGAGGATGTTGTCGTTGTTGGTGTTGTTGACGACGGAGCTTACGCCGTCATCGCTCTGATCGAATCCGTAATCGCTGAAGTTGTTTGCCGTGCCCTTGGCCGGGATGACGAGGATCTTGTCCCGTGGTCCGCCCACGTTGTAGTTGACGTCGGCGAAAAGCGCGAAGGTGCCCGAGGGGGCCTTGTCCTTGCCTCGGCCGCGGATTACGTAAGGCTCGTCGGCGGATTTCCCATTTTCGTCTACCACTCTCCACCTCTCCCATATGCCGCCTTTTCCACTGCGAGGCTGCCCGCGACTTGGAGTTGCCGTCAATTACAAAAGATTTGTTCGAGTACGATCAGGTCAGCTTCTGCACTGGCCGGATTACGCCTGGAAAATGTCCGGAGCCCCTCTGAGCCACGCCTCTCAGGGCGCGAGTCGACAGAGCCCGGTGCCAAGACAAGCTGTCGCCACCGCATCCGGCTGGGCGCAGCAAGGACAGGACGCAATGGTTGGTGGACGGCACATGGCTGCGCAACGCTGTCTTGGCAGCCCACGTCAAGAGGGCACAAATCTGCCCCGCGGCCGTTGCTTGGCCCCGTAGGGGCAGCGAATCCTCGCGTGATCCGATCGGCCAACAGTTCCCTGTGGCGCCTGTCCGTCGAACGGCACACCGATGGGCCGAGCCAGCCTGACGGCTCGCCATCCAGGCGCCGCGCAAGATGGGCACGCTCGAGCAAGGCCGAGCCCCGTGATAGCAACGCTGCATGGACCGGGCCCGCCCGCCTCGGCCGCCTGGGGAACTCGCCCACGTGGGGCGAGTGGTGGCACGGGAGCGGACGGGCGTAAGAGGAGCTAACACACTGCCTGGACTCGCCTGTAGGTCATCACACAGCAGGCGAGCTTCAGGAACGCCCCGTGGATGGCGTCGCGGATCTCCCAGCGGATCCGTAGCCGTCGGAAGCCGTGGATCCACGCGTTCGTCCGCTCGACTACCCAGCGGACCGAGCCCAGGCCGGAGCCGTGCAGAACTCCGCGTCGGGCGATGACCGGCTTGATGCCGCGCATGCACAGGAGGCGACGGTACTTGTCGAAGTCGTAGCCCCGGTCGGCGAACAACTGCCGCGGCCGGTGACGGGGGCGACCGGTCACTCCGCGGATCCGCGGGATCGCGTCGAGCAGGGGCAGCAGCTGGGTGATGTCGTGACGGTTGCCACCGGTCAGGGGGATGGCGAGCGGGGTGCCGCCTGGGTCGGTGATGACGTGGTGCTTCGAGCCGGGCCGGGCACGCTCGACCGGGCTCGGCCCGGTTTTGGGCCGCACCGACGGGCCTGGTGGTGGGAGCCGTCGATCACCGCCCGGGACCAGTCCAGCTTCCCGGCACGGTGCATCTCGGTCAGCAGCACCTGGTGCAGCCGGTCCCACACCCCGTCCTCGTGCCAGTCCCGCAGCCGTCGCCAGCACGTCATCCCGGACCCGAAGCCGAGCTCCTGCGGCAGCCACTCCCACTGGATCCCGGTGTGCAGCACGAACAGGATGCCCTGCAGGCAACCACGGTCGTCCAGTGGCAGCCGGCCGAGATGGCGCGGACGCCGCTGCCTGACCGGCAGCAACGGCTCGATCCGCCCCCACAGGTCATCCGGCACCATCCGCGGAGGACCGTTCCCCTTCCCCATGACTCGTTCAACGAGCCAGACAGGAAGGGGATATGGCTACGACCAGGCTTTCTATCACGTGCTCTAACTCCCGCAGCTGACGGCCTGGAAAATAGGGTGCGGTCGGCTGAGCTGGGGTGGTAGGTAAGCGATGTGACAGAGAGTCTTGAGTTTTCCACCCTGCTGCAACTGATCGACGAGCGGTCGGCCGCGTTCCGTCGTGCGGTTGCCGCCGCGCGCAGCCTTGACGCACCGGTGCCGTCCTGCCCCGAGTGGACGTTGTTCGATCTGGTGCAGCACTTGGGTAGGGGCCAGCGCTGGTGGGCCGCGATCGTCGCCGCAGGCCCGGCCGAGGCTCCGCCGGCCAAGGATGCCGCGGAGGTGCCGCGCGAGCTCGAGGCGCTGCTGGCCTGGTACGCCGAGTCGAACGAGCTGCTGCTGAATGCGCTGCGCGAGGCTGGCCCGGAGCGCAAGTGCTGGGCGTGGTGGGGCGCCGGCGTGTCGCCGGCGAATGCCTGGGGTGTTGCCCGGCGCCGGGTGCACGAGGTGCTGGTGCACACCTACGACGCCCAGCTCGCCACAGGCGCCGTGCAGCCGGTGCCGGCGGACGTCGCGATCGACGGCGTGGCCGAGTTTCTCGACACCTGCAACTCCACCCCGGCGGCCTGGCCGCATGAGGCCGCCATCATCCACTACCACGCCTCCGAGGGCCGCTCCTGGCTCCTCGCGTTGGACGGCACCGGCGCCTGGCCCGCACCCCTCACAGACGACGCCGCGCCCGCCTCCGCTTCGGCCACGGGCACGGCCGAGCAGCTGCTCCTCTTCGTCTGGGGCCGCCTCACGCTGAGCGACCTGAAGATTGAGGGCGACCAGCAGGTGTTCGAGCAGCTGATCGCCTGGGAGCCCGAGGAGTAGCCAGTCAATACCGCCAGCGGACGGCCTTGATGACGTCCGCGTCGGTGAACATCGCGAACAGCCCCGCCTCCGCGCGGCGGACGGCCACTACGGCCTCGTGCAGCTCGGGCCCGAGCGCCTCCCGCAGCACCGCCGACTCAGCCAGGAAGGGGATATGGCTACGACCAGGCTTTCTGTTGGGTGCTCTAAATCGGCTTACATCGAATTCCACGGGGATCCCCGGGGATCATGTGCCCGTGTCAGGCCGCGGCCTCTTGGTGGGCTTGGTGGTGGGTCCGGGTGGCGGCCAGGTCCGCAGCCCGCCGGACCGAATCGGCGGAGGCGGCCAGCAGCGGCAGCCGGACGGCCGGGCTGGGGATGCGGCCCTGGGCGTGCAACACTCCCTTGATCACGGTCGGGTTCGGCTCGGCGAAGAGCGCGGCGGACAGCCGGGCCAGCTCGGCTCCCAGCCTGCGGGCCGGTCCGGCAGCGTCGCGCTGCCACAACGAGATCAGCTCGGCAAAGTCAGCGGTGCGGACATTGGCCGACGCCAGGATGCCGCCGCGGGCACCCGCCGCGAGCAGCGGCCCGATGACGGCGTCATCACCGCCGAGCACCGCGAGGCCCGGTGCCGACGAGCCGAGCAGTTCCATGGCGGCTGCGTCGATCGCGCCGGTCGCGTACTTGACCCCGACGACCTCCGGTAGGTGCCCGAGCGCGTTCAGGGTGCTGGTGCTGAGGGGCTGACCGGTGCGGTACGGGATGTCGTAGACGACCAGTGGCAGGCCCCCGTGTTTGGCGAGTGCCGTGAAGTGCGCCAGCGTTCCTGCCTCACCTGGCCGGGTGTAGGGGGGCGTGGGAACCAGCGCCGCGTTGACGTCACCGCTCTGAGCGAGCTCCCGCAGTGTCCTGATGGCGGCGGCGGTGTCGTTGGTACCCACGCCGACGATCAGGGGAGCTCCGTGTGCCCGGCAGGCGGCCGAGCAGGTGCGGACCACGGCCCGCTTCTCCTCGGTGGTCAGCGTGGCCGCCTCCGCGGTGGTGCCCAGGGCAACGAGTCCGCGGGCGCCGCCGGCCGACAGCGCCTCGTCGGCGAGGCAGGCGAGCGCGTCCTGGGCGAGGTGCAGGTCGTCGGTGAACGGAGTCACCAAGGGGACAAACAGGCCGGTGAGGTTCGCTTCGGGCTTCATGCACCCAGCCTGACCGACACAAACCCAGTAGATCCAGTTCATGTTTCTTCACTTATGCATAAGATCAACTTATGCTCGATGTCCGACGTCTTCACCTGCTGCGCGAACTGGACCGACGCGGCACCATCGCGGCCGTGGCCGAGGCCCTGACCTTCACTGCCTCGGCCGTCTCCCAGCAGCTGGGCGTGCTTGAGCGCGAAGCCGGCGTGCCCCTGCTGGAACGAAGTGGCAGACGGGTGGTTCTCACACCTGCGGGCCGCACTCTCGTCACCCACGCCGACGCCGTTCTCGAACGCCTCGAACTGGCGGTCTCCGAGCTGGCCGGGGCACGCGAGGGCATCGGCGGGCCGCTGCGGATCGGGACGTTTCCCTCTGGCGGCCCCGCGATCGTGCCCGCCACGCTGGCCGAACTAGCCCTGCGGCATCCCGCGCTGGAACCGATGGTGCAGGAGATCGACTCGGCGCGAGTCTCCGACGGCCTGCGCGCCGGCGAACTCGACGTGGCCCTCGTCCACGACTACGACTTCGTTCCCGCGTCACCGGACACCACGGTCGATCGGGTGCCCCTGTTGGAGGAGCCGATGTACCTGGCCACGGGCGGCGCTCCCGCCACCGGTCCTGCCGCCCGCGGCGACACACTGGCGGAGCTGCTCGGACCGTGGGCCGCGTCCCCATGGATCACGGCCCGGGACGGTACGACGGGTCACGCGATGGCCGTGCGCGCCTGCCAGGCGGCCGGTTTCCAGCCGCGCATCCGCCATCAGGTCAACGACTTCCGTACGGTCCTGGCTCTGGCCGCAATCGGGCAAGGTGCCGGATTTGTACCGGAGATGGCCACCGCACACACCCCCGAGGGCGTGGCCCTGACCCGGCTACCCCTCTTCCGTCGCTCGAAGGTCGCCTTCCGCGCGGGCGGCGGCAGGCACCCGGCGATCGCGGCGTTCGTGGCGGCGGCGCGAACAGCGGTGGGCGCCGCGGGCGGTGCCTCCTAGTACTCCAGTCAGAAATCGTGTCTTGAGCTGCAGCTGCCGTCTAGGTGCGCTGAGATCGTTCAGCAGGACGGCCCGATGTTCGGGCGGGACGGCGGGGATGGTATGGGGGTCGAGTCGGCCGCAGTGTGAAAGAGGGCAGGCTGGCCGACGGGCCGGTCGCGTCGGACGCTCCTGCGGATGACCGCGGCCATGGTGGGTGAGCAGTGTGGGGCGTGCTGCCGGATGCGGATGTGCACTGTGCTGGTCGAAGGCAGGCCGGACAGGAGCCGCGCTAGGGCGGAATGTGCGTTCGGGTCGTCGAGGATAGTCAAGGTCAGAGTCATCAGGGCCGTCGCCCGGAGCGGGTCGGCAGGCGGGGGTCCGAAGACCCGAGCCACCTGCGGCGGCGCGGAAGCAGTTCTGTGCGGGGCGGTGGCATTGCGCCCGCCGGCCTTCGCTGTCGGTGGAATGTCGGTGCGCCGTAGGCCGAGCGGCGCAGAATTGCGCGCATGGCTGAGCTTGTCACAACCTCCACTGATGGCATGCCCATCACTGCTCTCGACAACGGCAGAGGGCCGACGCTGCTCCTCGTTCACGGGGGCGGTGGGGACGCCACGTCCTGGGACGGCGTCATACGGTCGCTGACCGACGACTTCCGGGTCGTCAGGGTGACCCGTCGCGTCTATGTCCCAGGAGCGAGTATCCCGCCGACGCACTCAATGGCTGTCGAGGCTGCGGACGTTCTGGCGATCGCCGGACTCCTCGACCGGCCCGTGCTCCTGGTCGGGCACTCCTCGGGTGCGGTCGCCGCTCTGGAAGCCGCCTTGCTGGCGCCCGAGATGTTCGCGGGCTTGTTCCTCTACGAGCCGCCGATGCCCACCAGGTCGCTGGTCGGAGCGGAGGCGGCCCAGCGCGCCCGCGAGGCCCTCGCCGCAGGAGATCCGGATGAGGTGATGCGGATCCACCTGCGTGACATCGTCCAACTACCGGCGGAATTGGTCGAAGCACTGGTTGCGGATCCGAAGGCGCTGGCTGCGTTCGTTTCGAAGGCAGCAGGGCAGGTGGCCGACACCGACGCGCTCGACGCGCTCGGAGTCGGCGTCGACCGCTTCAGGCGGCTCGATGTGCCGACCACCCTGGTCGAGGGCGACATGAGCCCGGCCCACCTGCGGGAGCGACTGGCCGACCTGGCGGTCACCCTGCCGAGGGCGCAGGTCCGTACACTCGCGGGCCAGGGACATGCTGCTCATCTCACAGCCCCTGAGGTGCTGGCCGACACGATCCGGGAGGTGGCAGAGCGGGTGCTTTGCTGACTTCTGCCGGGCATGACGGTTGTGCCGAGATTGAAGATCAAAAAGACCCGACACGGATCGCTGCTGAACGCAGTCGCTATCAACGGGATCATGGATTTACTGATCCACCGCTAACGAACCACCTTCGTTGCCAAGAGGGCATTTAATCTAGGTGGATTGCCCTTTATCTCCTAGTAAGTTCCTCCCCGGGTGGGTGTCGTCTCGTCCGTTATGCGCTTGGTGAGGTTGTCGATCGAGGCGACGTGGATCATGGCCTCGGAGCTGGCGGGCAGAGTCTCGTAGTCTCGGGCGAGGCACCGGTGCAGCATGATCCAACCAATACTGCGTTCGACAACCCAGCGCCTTTCGACGACGTGGAATCCGCGAACTCCCGGGTTTCTGTTGATGACTTCGACGTCGATTCCGAGGCTGCGCCGTGCTCGACGACGGCGTTCTTGAAGACTGTGTCGACCCAGCTCTTGGAGATGGTCGGGCAGGTCTTCTTGGCCCGGTCGAGGAGCTGCATTCCGACGGCGTTCTCGGACAGGCTCACGGCGGTGACAATCACGGCGAGGATGAGTCCGATCGCGTCCGTGAGGATGCCCCGTTTCCCGCCGACGATCTCCTTGGCGGCCAGCGTCGGTTCCCTGGCTGGTCAGAGGCACATTGGTGGAGGTCTTCACGCTCTGGGTGTCGATCACGCAAGCGGTCGGTTCGGGCTTGCGTCCTTCCTTCACGCGGGCCAGGCCGGTCAGGTCGGAGTTGAGCTGGGTGAGGATTCCCTCGTGACGCCAGGCGGCGTAGTAGGCGTAGACAGTACCGTGGTTGGGGAAGTCGTGCGGGAGGCATTTCCAGGGGGCTCCGGTGCGGTTTGCGTAAAGGAGTGCGTTGAATACGTCGCGCAGGTCGACCTTGGCCGGCTGCCCGGTGGGCCTGCGGTCGAGCCGAGCTTCTCTCCAGGCCGTCACTGTCGGCTTAATTAAGGCCCATCGGGCGTCGGACAGGTCGCTGGGGTACGGCTTCCGCCGGCTCACGCCGTAGCGTGATCGTGAATGCGGCGGACGATGCCGTTCCGCTGCCGCTGGGCGTTTCTGCCCGATCTTCAAACCAGACGGACTTCACGCTCAAGAAGCGGAGTAAATGGGCGGCCAATTCGTCGGCTCGGCGGACTGGAAGGCGGGTGCTGGGAGCGCACATCCCAAAACTGGCGCCCTTAAAGCTCACTTAACGGGGCAAGTCATCCACGCTGGGTGGCCGAGCGGAGTATCGGTTAGATCATGATGCACCGCCGTCTGGCCCGCGACTACGAGACACTCACCGCCAGCTCCGAAGCCATGATCCACATCGCCTCGGTCGACAACCTCACCAGGCGCATAACGGACGAGACCACCCCCACCTGGCGACGAGCACACTAGGGCATCAAGGGTAATCTGCCTACTTTAAACGCCCTCTGGCATCGCACCTGGAGAGGCTCATCGAGTATCTGCAGCCCGGCCTGGCGCGCGATTGGCTGCTGCCTTGGATCGCGACACGCCAGCTGTTGCCCTGACCACGGTCGGGACCAACTTGGGTACCAGGAATGGAAGGCCGAGGAGGAGCAGTGGCTCGGCGAGTTCGAAGGACAGATGACGACCAGGGTCGGAAACTGACGGTGCCACTCCCGAAAGACGGAGACCACGGCGTGAGTGAATTGGGGCATGCTCTTCGACTTCACGCACGACCACGACGGCGAACGGCTCAGCGGTGTGTACGGCGGTGATCCGTCCGGGGCCACCGCCGTCGTGCTGCACGGCGCAGGCAGCAGCAGCACAGAGCGACTGCTCCCCCTGGTGCGGGAGTTCGTGGCCCACGGCTGCCGAGGGGTCGCCTTCGATTTCTCCGGGCACGGCGAAAGCACCGGCAAACTGAGCGAGTTGAGCCTGCGGCGGCGGTTCGAGCAGGCCGTCGCGGTGATCGACGCGTACGCGGGGACGGACGGGCCGCTGGTCCTGGTGGGATTCAGCATGAGCGGGCAAACCGTGGCCGATCTCGTCGCGCACTACGGAGATCGAGTGACGGCGCTGGGGCTGTGCGCACCCGCCTTGTACACCGCCAGGGCGTGGGACGTGCCCTTCGGGGACGGGAACGGCCGGTTCAGCGGCATTATCCGGCGGCCGGACAGTTGGCGGGAGGCGCCATCGCTTGAGGTGCTGCGGGCGTACGAAGGCCGGGCGGTGCTCGCAGTGCCGGGCATGGACGCGGTGATCCCGTCGGCGGTGACCGAGGCCGTACAGGACGCGCTGGCCGCGCGCGCCCAGTACACGCGGTTCGACCTTCCGGACGCGCAGCACCAGCTGGGGATGTGGTTCCGCGATCACGGCGAGGACCGGCGGAAGTTCGTGGAGGCGGTGCTGACCGGCCTCGACGACCGTGGCTGGGCGGCCACGCGTGCGTGGGTGGCCAAGCAGCTCGGCAACAGCCGTTCCGTCGCCGACTCCCGCCTGCTGTGCGGCGGTTGGAGCTCCCAGATGCGCCGGCTCACGCTCGACGACAGCACGGAACTGGTGCAACGTACCTTCGTGAAGCCGTTCTTCCGCCACCACGGGCCCGGGCTGCTGACCCGCGAGGCCTCCGTCCTGGCGCTGCTCGCCAGGCAGGAGGACATCCCGGCTCCCGGGTTCGTCGCTGTGGACGCCACGGCCGAACACTGCGATCACCCGACCCTGTTGATGTCCGCGCTGCCGGGCCGCGTCCGCGTGGACGAGGACGACCTCGACCGGCGCCTGGACCTGCTCGCGGCCCAGCTCGTCCGCGTCCACGGCGTCGTACCGGCCGAGAGACCGCGCACGTACCAGGCGTGGACGTCCCCGGAGCACGTGCGCACCCCGGACGGCCCCCTGTGGGACCGGGCCCTGGACGTGATCCGCCGCGACCCGCCGCCGTACGAAGGCTGCTTTCTCCACCGCGACTTCCACCCCGGGAACGTGCTGTTCACGGGAGACGGGCCGGGGCTGCGGATCACCGGTGTCGTGGACTGGGTGGAGACCTCGTGGGGGCCTGCCGACCTGGACGTGGCGCACTGCTCGACCGCGCTCGCGCTGCTGCACGGGCCGGCGCACGGGCTGGACTTCCGCGAGCGGTACGAGGCACACGGCGGCCGTGACCTCGCCGACGACCCCGGCCATCTGTACTGGCGGCTGCTTGACGCCCTGCACTACTGCCCCGACGCGGCGAAGCTGGCCGGGCCGTGGCGTGACCTGGGACGGGACGATCTGACGTCCGAGGTGCTGGAAGAACGGCTGGAGGATTACGTGGACGGACTGCTGCAACGATACGGCTGACCAGTCCTGGATCACTCGTCTGACACAGGCCCGAGGAGGCGTGCGCATGGGCCGCCGTGGTGCTCGTTCATGGCCTGTGGCGGAAGGGGGCGAGCGCGCGAGTCCTTCGGGGTGCTGACGCACGGCGCGGCCACCTGCCGGTCAGTGTGTGAGCCGGCGCCGGTATCGCTTCGGGGTGCGCGAGCAGCCACTCGACGCGCTCGCGGCTGATGTCGTCGGCCGGGGTGTAGACGTTGATGTAGGTCTCCGGTGTGGCGGTGACGGCGAGCGTGGTGCACCAGTACACGATCTGGCCCACCGCCGGGTTTCCGTACACCCGGAACTCTCTGGTCACCAGCAGGGCGACATCCTGGGCGGCCCACAGCGTGGCGAACTCCGGGCTCGCCACAGCTGGGCCGCCCCCACCCCGATGCACGGCCTGGCGCCGGTGCGGGTGGCCTCCAAGCCGACACGGAACTACTTCGCGGCAGCCGCCGTGGGAACCCACGTGCGCCTGGTGTACATCGACACCAACGGCCGCCTGATGCACACCATGGAGCAGTCCGACGGCTCCTGGACCGTGCCCGGCCAGGTGGCACCGGGCGGCGCCTACCGCAACGACTGGTTCGAGAGCCTGTCGGCCGCCTCAGTCGGCGGAGGGCTGCAGGTGGCCGCGGTGGACCAGATCCACCGCACCGTTCTGCACACCGCGCTCGGCGCGAACGGCAGGTGGACGCCGTGGAGCAACCTGCTGTCCTGGACCGGCACTCCCCACCACTGGGGCATGCCGATCCGGGTGGCCATGGCCGGATTCGGCAGCAGCCTGCAGATGGTCGTGCTGACCAACGGCCAGGTCGCGCAGTACCACACCATCCGCAGCCCGAACGGGCGCTGGAGCACCTGGGACGACATCAACGCGCGGGTGGATTTCAACCGCGCGGGCTTCAACGGCACCGTGCTGCAGGAAGTCACCGCCGTCAACGTGGCAGGAGACCTCCAGCTCGTTTTCGCCTCCGTCGATGACCGCGGCACGCTCTTCCACACCATGCGCTACGCCAACGGCGCATGGACCCGGGCAACGCTGGTCCAGCACTACACGAACATCTCCGCCTGGCGGCCCGACGGAGTGGCTGGATCATCCGACCGCGACGCGGCCGGGGCACAAGCGCCCTTCGCGCGGTTCCGGGGCATGCCCGGCACCGCTGCACCGCATCCGCCGGCGGGCCACGGAGGCAACGACGCCGGGCGCGACGGTGAAGCCGGCGTTTGCTGACGGGGACGATCCTGGTGGCCAACAGCATCAGGCGCCTGTGCGGCTGTGATCAGTACGGTCCCAACACGTTCTGGCCTCAGCCCTCTTGCAGCACCGTCCGGATCACGTGTCGGGCATTGTGCGCCATCGCCGGGTTCGTCCTCCGGTAGTACGGCAGCAGAACCCACCGACAACGCCGCTCCTCGGCGCCCCGTTCTCGGAACTCGACAACATTCTGGACCCGCTTCATCAACATCTGTTGCCCGAACTCGGCATCAACCGTTCTCGCGTTACACCGACGAAGCCATCGAACGGCCCGCAGACGACTGCGGCGAACAGGGTGGCGGACCTGCCTCGAAGTTCGAGATCATCCGGTCATGTCGGATGACGCGCCAGGACAGGTCCTTCCGGTCGGCTTCGTGTTCCGGCCGTATCGCGGCGATGAAGACCACGGCCCCATGGCCGCGGTGCGGCTGGGCTGTGCTGAACGGGACCGGACCGACGCCCATTCGGTTGTGGAAGGGCTCCCGACAGCGGCCGAGATCGCCGAATCCTCAGCCGAGCTGGAGGAGCCGTCCAAGAACCAGATCCTGGTGGTGCACGACGGGAGCGTCGTCGGCTACTCGACGATCCGGTGGCGGCAAGAGCGGGACGATACGTGGCTGTATCTGCACCGCGGCTACCTCTTGCCCGAACATCGCCGTCAGGGCATCGGTTCAGCCATGCTGAGCTGGGCCGAAGAGCGGGTCCGCCAGCTCGTCAAACAGCATGGAACAGCCCGGACGGCAGTGCTTGGCGCGAACGCCGCGGCCTCCGCACAGGACGCCACGGCGCTACTGCTCGCAGCCGGCTACCGACGTGTCTTCAGCCTGGTCGAGCTGAAGCTGGGCGATCTCCAGCAGTTGCCCGAGCCGGGCAGCGAACTGCCGGCCGGGATACGGACGGGGCCGATCGGGACAAGCCACTACCGTGCAGCCTGGAGAACGGTCGTCGATTCGTATGCGGACACCGGTTTCACTCAGAAATGGGCTTTCCAGGACTTCGTCCATACCGCTGACCCGGCATGCTGGAGAGCTGCGTGGAACGGGCAGGACATGGTCGGCGTCGCCCTCTGCTCCATCCGCCGTCACCACCACACTGTGGGCGAGGTCGAAGAGCTGAGTGTCCGGACCGACCAGCGACGCCTCGGAATCGGCCGGGTCTTGCTGCTGGACGGGCTGCGAAGTCTTCGCGAGCAGGGTGCAACGACTGCGCGGCTGTTCACGGGCACGGCAAATCCTCACCGGTCCTACGATCTTTACGAAAGCGTGGGGTTCCGGCGGCAGAACGAGTACGTCCGTTACCGCAAGCCGCTGGCTTGATCAACCGGTCATTTGGCGCCCGGTCAGTCCACAGGATTTGACAATGCCTCGTCATCTCGGTCGACGTCCCCCAGACCGTAGTGAACGGGGCATCGTCGATTGCCCGGCCCTTTCCCGACTACGGGACTGTGGAGAGCGACCACTACCGGCGTACCAGGATCATCCCCCTATGCACATCATCGCGGTCCGCCGCCACCATGCACACCGGACCGATCTGCTTCGCGCGGTCTACCGCGCGTTCCGTGAAACCAGAAAGCTGGCCGAGCGCAGGTACCTGGACGACGCCGCCAAACAGCACATGAGCGTCGTCACGCCCTGGTTCAGTAAACTGTTCGAAGACAACCGCCGCCTGCTCGGCGAGGACTGGTGGCCCTACGACAGGGGCGCCAACCGCAAGGCCGTCGACACGTTCCTGCGTTACCACCACGAACAAGGCCTCTCAGGACGGCGGCTCACCAGCGAGGACATCTTCGTCGCCGCCCTCCTCGACACGTAGGCGCGCGGACGAAGAGCAGCTGCCGGGCGAGCAACTGTTCGTCGGCGCCCACCGGGCCGCACGGCCTCCGCCGGCAGAAGCGGTGGATCAGGTGCAAGTCGCGTCGCTTCTCGTGATGCGGAAGTCGAGCATCAGCACGTCGCCACCTGCCGAGGAAGCTTTACAGGCCATCGGAGAGCGAAGTTGTTCTCCACCTGGAGACCCCGGCCGGGTTATGTGCCGGGAGAGGCCGGCAAAGCGGTACGTGGGGCTGTGCTCCGCTCGGCCAAGTCGAGGGCGCGTTGTGCGAGCCACTGGTCGTGGACGGCGCTCGGGGAACGCAGCAGGGAGCGCTGGAGCAGTGCCTCGCTCCGTGCCAGGCGTTTGCGTACCGCGGATGCCGAGACGGACAGCGCAGCTGCCGTCGGACCGATACGTCCATCGAAACTAAGCCAGGTGGCGAGCGTTTGCGCGATGGAGACCGGGACGCCCGGCGTCCGTACAGGATGGAACTGTCGTTGTGCCCACGCCACGACGTGGGGCGACGCGAGGAGTTCGTCCAAGGAGGGTGCCGTCCCCCCGGCGTCCGACGTGCGATGCTCCGGGCGGGGCGGGATGCCTGCGGCGTTCACGCGTAGTGCGAGAGCCAGTGCAGCCTGATCGGCGAGCCGGTCCAGGTCGAGGCCCAGCAGCTTCTGTATGAGTGTGAGACGCGCCGTCAGGGTGTTGCGGTGGATCTTCAGATGGGTCGCCGCATGGGAGGAGAAACTCAGCCATGACGCGGCGGTGGCCAGCAGTTCCCCGCTGTCCGGGTCCTGCGGACGCCGTGCGCAGTGGGCGCGCAGCGGCGCGAGGAAGGACGCGGCCCAGGCCTCCGCGGCCGGCCCGATGGTGAGTGTCAGGTCGGGGTGGGCCGCGAACGAGGCGCGTCGCTCAGCACAGTGACGTGCCGCGGCCAGGGCGTGGAAGGCCTGGGCGTAGCTGCTGGCGGTGTCGCGTAAGGGCACCGGGTCACTCACTCCGATGCAGCAGGTCTCCGCCACGGAGCGGGGCCAGGCCGGCTCGGCAGGCGTGCCGGCGTGGCTCTCGTAGTCGGCCGGCGCGAGCATTATCAGGTGGTTGGCGTACACGGGGCACTGCACAATCCACGCGTTGCCGACCGTCTTGGCCAACCCGTCCGCGACCGCCCTGCGTAGCGTGTGCGGTCCCTCGATGACGTACATCCGCATCACGTCGGGCAGCGCGGGCCGCAGTGCCCCCGCGACCTGGCGTGCGGTGGTCACCTGACCGTTCATCAGAAGGTGCACGACGGCTTCCCGGAGCCGCGCGTCTGCGTCCCGGAGCCGGCGTTGCTGCTGCCGGGTGTGCTCCAGCTGCCAGCACAGGCTCAGTCCGGATGCGGCATCCGCGAGCAGGAGCGGCAGGCCGGGTGGCACCGGCCGTGGCACCACGGCCGCGAGAAAGGGCGCGCGGACGCCTGGCGGGCCGTCGAGGGGAAGGACGACGCAGGTAAGGTCCTGCTCGTCGATGGTCATGGACCTGAGCCCTCGCGCGGTGGCCTCCCGGACCCCGTGCAGTACGAGATCGTGCTCGGCCCTGCCGAAGGGCAGAGGGGGCGGGGAGGCGGCAGCGCCCGAGCGGTTGACCAGGAGGACGGCGGCCCCGGTACGGCCCGCCAGCCAGCGGAGCAGCAGCGTGGTGCCACCCTTCCGGGCTGCGCGCTGCATGTCCAGCACGTCGTCGGCCCGCCGAGCCCGTCCAGCTGCCGCCGTGTCCGTTCGCGGATCATGACCGTGCATGTCACTCCCCCGAGAGACTGCCGAATCCGTTCGGGCGGAGCGTATCCGGGGCTCCCACAGGCGGACAAAGGGGCTCGCTGTGCGGTCTGGCACCGGAGGGACCGCCTCACTGTGCAACGGCGTCCTTCGCACCGCCTTCATTCACCGTAGGTTCTGCCGTGCCCGTCCGACGCCGGGCCGGGCACCGCAGGGGCGATCCGGCCGGAAGTACCGCGCGTAGCACCGCATGCGGGCACAGGCGAACGACCACTCGCCGTACTCTGTCCGATACAGGGGGAAACCATGAAGAAGACCGTCAAGCTCAGTGCCGTAGCGGCGATGGCAGCGCTGGTCATGGTCGACGTGGGCATGGGGACGGCCCACGCGAGCCCGGGGAACTGGCAGCTTCACACACCCTTCGCGAGCAACATGTGCCTGGACGCCGCGTACGCGCCCGGCGACCCGCACCAGGATCCGTCGAAAGACGGTGACAAGGTGCAGATGTGGGTCTGCAACGGCCAGGCGCAGCAGGGGTGGATCTTCCACCCTGTCAGTACCCCCAGTGGCGTACCCGCGTTCACCATCACCAACCAGCGCAGCGGCCTGTGTCTGGACATGGACATCAGCGGTGGTACCTACGACAACATCCCCAACGACTACAAGGGGCACCTGGTCCAGCTGTGGCACTGCATCACCAACAACGGACAGCCTGAAGCGAACCAGGTCTGGTACCAGCTCCTCGGTGACTACGACGGGTGGGCGCGGCTGCAGAGCGGCGCCGACTCCGGCGGCAGCTTCGACTTCATGGACGCCAAGAACTACGGCGGCACCGACCCGTCACAGAACGGGGACCCCGTGCTGGTCTGGGACTACTACTCCCCGACCCTCCCGGACGGACGACACGGGGACGCGCCCCAGAACTGGAACTGGACCTGACCACGACCACCCGCGGATCAGTGCGCTGACCACGATTCAGGCGACTCCATGAACCAGCGTCCGCCGCCCACCAGGGGAAACGGGTGTGCAGCGTCAATCTGGACACGTGCAGGATCTGCGGCGGCAAGCTCCTTCGTTCATGTGTCGCCCGCACGGAGCGCCCGTCAGCCTGAGGCGTCCCCGGAGTACCACAGGGGACGCCTCACCAGATCGGCGAGAACGACGATCTGCACTAGAGGCTGTTCGGGGTTCGGTTCTTGTTGAGGCTGGGTCGTGCGCCGGTCGGGGCTGCTAAAACTCGCGTGTGGCGCGTTTTGATGTGACGGATGCCGAGTGGGAGTTGATCGAGGGCCGTCTGCCGGTGGCGGCGACGGGTCCGCTGCCCCGGCGGGTGCGGGACCAGTTCAACGGGGTGCTGTGGAGGTTTCGCACCGGCAGTGGCTGGCGTGATGTTCCGGAGCGCTACGGGCCCTGGTCCACGGTCTACTCGCGGTTCAACGCCTGGTCGAAGGCTGGCGTGTTCCAGGCGCTCATGGAGGGCCTGATCGCCGAGGCAGCGGCACGTGGGCGGGTCGGACTGGAACTGGTCAGTGTGGATTCGACGATCGTGCGGGCTCATCACGAATCGGCGGGCCTGGCGATCGCCGGGGAGACCCTGGACGCTCTCGAACAGGCCCTGACCGAGGAAAAGGGGGTTCCGCTGCTGGAGCAGGGACCGGTCCTGCGGGTGATGTGCCGCAGGCCGCACCCGGTGCGGGCGGCTCAGAGGAGGAGGAGGGGCAGCGGTCCGCGGCACGGCGCCGTCGTCAGGCACGGGCGAAGGCGGCCGCTCGCACCTGACGGCACATCAGCCCAGTACACTCACGAACACGCCACTGACCAGCAGGAATAGCGAACTGCCCGGGCGTTCTCGCGCCCAGGCGGTGAGGCGTCCCCCGGAATGTGGGCACAGAGGTTCATGCGGCAAGTGTGAGATAAGGGGAACGCCGGCCCGCCCGGTACTGGGCAGAATCCGCCCGCCATCCCACACCCGAAAGACGCGCCACTACCGCGCGTGGGGCACCGGAAAGCTCTCCGCAGGGCCACCTGCCACACCGCTGAGACTGAGACGCCACTGCCTGGTGGGCGTGATGCGCAGCGGGCCCAGCAACGAGGCGCAAGACCGACATCGTCAGAAGTTCAAAGACGGGTTCAGAGTGCCCGGCTTGCCGGTCACCGCCTCCGGCGTCGGGGGATCAATCAGGCAGCGGTTGGCGGTGAGCCCGCTGCGGTTCTTCAGCGGTGCTGGGTTCGGCGAAGTCGGCGTGGGCCTGGGTGACGGCTTCGGGGTACGCCTGCCGCTTTCGCTTTGCCATTGGTCATCAGACGGAGAGTCAGGGCCTCGGCGCGGTCGCGGTCGGCCACGGCCCAGCACCGCACATCCTGGGGGCCGGCCTCCTTGCCCAGGGCCTTGGCGGAGCGGCGGATGGCCTCAACGTCGGCCGCCGCCAAGGAGTCGGCAGGATGCTCCCATCATGGGGCGGCGGCCAGCTCGGCGGCGCCCTCGTCGTCCACGCGCACGACGGCGGGTTCGCCGGACAGCACCGCAGCGTCGGCGGCGTCGGTCGGGTGGCCGTACCGGCGACGACATCAGGGTGCGTCTCGGGCTGGTCGGCGGTCAGCACGGTGTTCAGGTCGTCGGGGGTTGGCCAACTGCGCGACGCTGACGTATGGGGCGCTCACGAGGCGCGCTGGGACGGCGGACAGCTCGGGCAGCGTCGCTGCGGCGGCGAGCGAGATGCGCATCATGTCATTGAAGACGACCGGGGGTTTCGGCTGCCGTGCCGTCCCTCGGCCGCGGCCAAAGCAAGCCATCGCGGGTCCGCTCCGTAGAAACGACGACGAGAAGGGCAGAACCTGTGGCCGTCTCATGCGAGGACGTAGCGCGCGCCCACGCACGGTCTGGATCCCGCACGGCTGGTCACGGAGGCCGCCGTTCCGATTGCCCAGGTCGCCAGCCTTGTACGCGATGCCGGCACCGATCGCGACATCACCAACCGTGCCTCTATGCTGCGCACACAGATCGACGTCTCCGGCCTGACCTGGCTTTTCCCGCTCCTGGAGACCGCCCTCAGTTTCCACCATGCCGTACGCGGCGAACACGACGATCTCGCCGTCACGGTCGCCGGCCTGCGCGAGGCGACCATGAACGGGGACTTCGCCTACTACGTCGTCATCGCGGCCGCCATAGGCGACCGCCCTCGACCCGACGGACCCGCCATACAGTGGCTCGACGACGAACACACCGTCCAGGAGCGCTGGCGTGCCCAGGTCACTGCCCGCTGCGCCCGGCTTCGGCATCTGTAGCTGGCCCACCGGTCCGACCGGGACCTGAAGTCCTGATCGCTAAAGCGGACGGCCTGTCACTCGTCGCTCTCACGGAGCGTCGTGGAGACGCGCCATACCCGTGGCTGTGATCCGTGCAGACCCGCTGAGTTCGAAGTCGCCATCGGGCTGGAGGGCGACGTGGAGCCGTCCGCCCGGCACGCCGACGGCGTAGCGTTCGGTGCGTCTTGGTTCGGTGGGATCGGTCCCCTGGCGGAGCAGATCCGCAGCCACAGCCGCGCAAGCGCCGGTCCCGCAGGTGCGGGTCTCGCTCGCGCCCCATTCGTGGACGCGCATGTGCAGGTTGAGTCGCTCCGCTAGCAGCGGGTCCTGCTGAAACTCCGGATTCCATGTTGCGTTAGCAGTGGGCCGATCGGCTGATCTTTAGCAATCGTGGGTTGCGCTTTCAACCGCGGGTAGGTCCCGGTTGAGCGGTGTGGCCGACTTCTTCTCCACTAACGGCGATCAACTCCCGTACTGTGCACGGTAATCTAGGCGAGGTGAACGCTACCGCGCCCATTGGTCCACCGGAGATCCTCGCTTCGCTCGGCGTGTCCTTCCGGCTGCACGAGCACCCTGACGTGACCAGCCCGGTGGAGGTCTGCGCCGCGCTGGGCGTTCCGCTGGACCAGACCGTCAAGACCTTGGCATTCGTCACCCCCGAGGACCGTCTCCTGCTGGCAGCGTTGCCCGGCCATGCACGGCTACGGTACGGCGCCCTCGCCCGCGCAGCCGGGATCCGCCGAGGCGACCTGTCTCCCGCCGATGCCGGGCGGCTGGCGCGGGCGGGGATGCAGCCGGGCGGGGTGTGTCCCGTGTCCGCGGATCAGGCTGCGGTGGTGGTGTTCGACGGGACGGTCAGCAACCTGGGACGTGTGCACTGCGGCAGCGGTCGGCCCGACAGCAGTATCGAGATCGAGGCGGCAGAACTCACGGCAGCCGTCCCGGGGGCCACGACGGCGTCGATCGCCGACCTCCCGGCGGACGAGCCGACATGACGACTATCCGCGACGCCACGCCCTCGGACGCCGATGACATCTACCGTCTGCTGAGCGGGTTCGTGACGAGCTATCGGCCCGACCGAATGGTCTTCGACGACGCCACGTTCCCCCGGATCATCGAGGCCGCCTCGGATGGCAGCGCCGAGTTCCTGGTCGCCGAGCAAGACTCGTGCGTGGTCGGGTACCTGCTCGCGGTGCGTATGCCCACACTGTTCGCCGGGGGAACGGTCCTCGAACTGCTCGAACTCACCGTGGCCCAGCCCATGCGCGGCCGCGGTACGGGTTCCGCGCTGATCCGGGCCGCGCAGGCAAAGGCCCGAGAGGCGAAGGACGTCGAGGTGACCGTGCCGACCCGGAGGGCGGCCGACTTCTATCGCGCTCTGGGGTTCCACGAGACCGCCGTTCATCTCAAATGGTCCACTACGTGATCGGGAATCTGTCGACCAATCGGCTGGCTGAGACGGGGAAACCATGCAGATCCAGGGGGCAATGGCACTGGTGACCGGCGCCAACCGCGGGCTCGGACAGGTGATGGCCCGGCTGCTCCTGCAACGCGGCGCACAGCGCGTCTACGGCGGGGCCCGCGACCCGCGTTCAGTTCTCGAGCCCGGCGTGATCCCGGTCCGCCTCGACATCACCGATCCCACCCAGGTGGCCGCGGCAGCCGAGACGTGCTCCGACGTGACCTTGCTGGTCAACAACGCCGGTGTCCTTACCGACAGCCCCCTGCTGGCCGCGCCCGCCCCGGACGCCGCCCGCGCGGAGATGGAGGTCAACTACTTCGGCACGCTCGCCATGTGCCGTGCCTTCGCCCCGCTGCTCATAGACAACTCGCCTGGCGCCATCGTCAACGTACTGTCCATCGCAAGCTGGTTCACCAACCCAGCGATGGGTTCTTACAGCGCTTCCAAGGCCGCGGCTTGGGCCCTGACCAACGGGATCCGCGGTGAACTCCACGACACCGGCGTCCTCGTTGTCGGCGTGCACTGCGGCTACATCGACACGGACATGGCCGCCCATGTCACCGGTCCCAAGAACACTCCGGAAGCGATTGCCGAGCAGGCTTTCGCTGCCGTCGAGACGGGCCGGACGGAAGTCCTCGCCGACGAACGCACCCGACAGGCCAAGGCCGAACTGGGACTCACTCCCGGCACGACAGCTTCCGCCCGGCGCCGGTAACACCCCCTCGCAACGGCGTGTCCCATGCCGCGGACCACTGAGAGGAGAGGCGGAGCAACTATCCGGCACCAGCCACCTTGCCGAGTGGGGAACATGAGCAGGGCTGGGGACCGAGCCAAGCAGCTGTGGTTGCCTTCAAAGGCCTTCATCACCGTCCGGTCCTCGGGTTCGACGTCGAGGCGGACCGTGTCGTGATGCTGGTCGGGCCGCCGGTCAGGTGACGGAGGATTGCACTGCGTCCACGAGGCTGCGCAGGTGCTCTGCTTCGTGGATGAGGGCGGTGCCCGCGGGGGTGACTGAGAGGGGGCTGGTCCGTTCGATCAGCTGAACGCCTGCGGCCCTTTCCAGGGCATGCAGCTGATGTGTGAGCGTCGCCGGTAGCGTTCCGAGGTTCCTGGCGGCTGCGCAGAGGTTGCGTTGGCCGGACAGCCGGACCAGGCAGCTATGGCGTTCGACGCAGTTGCGGACGTTGCTGATGGCCGCCATCGACTCGGACAGGACCGGCGCGTCCGGCAGGAGCGCGAAGGGGTTGCTGGTGGCGCTGTTCGGGCGGGTCTCGATGCCCCACTTCTTGGCCAGCAGGTTGAGGCGGTGCTTGTCGAAACCGAGCTGTTGGGCGAGTAATTGTCAATATGCGTCGATGAACTGACCCGAGGGCCTGTTTCGTTGAAGCGTGCTACAGAAGGCCGCGATCAGGGCATTTCCCTTGCATGCGTGGGGTGTTGAGGACTGATCCGTTGTGGGTGGAGACGTTCACGGGGCTGCGGATAGGCAGTTCAAGCGGTTGTTGAAGGTGGTGCGGGAGCGGGGTGGCGGTGGGCCGCGCATGGGGCGGCCATGGTGTCTGCCGCTTGCCGACCGGGTGCTGCTGGTGGCTTTCTAAGAGGCCCTAATAGAGGTTGTTGATCAAGTAACCATTGGCTTGTCTGCTCGTTGGTCGGATCGTGGGGAAGCGTCAGTCGCGGCCATGGATTGTGTCCGATGAACTGTGGTTGGTCATCGAGCCGTTGCTGCCCAAGCCGGGGCCGAAGCTGGTCTCGGGCCGACCGCGAGTGCCGGACCGGCAGGCGTTGTGCGGGATCCTGTGCGTGCTGCACACCGGGATCCAGTGGGAGTACCTGCCCCAGGAACTGGGCTTCGGTTCGGGGATGATCTGCTGGCGGCGCCTGGCCGAGTGGAACGAAGCCGGCGTGTGGGACCAACTGCACCTGGTGCTGCTGAGGAAGCTGCGGTCGGCGAAGAAGCTGGACTGGTCGAGGGCGGTGATCGACTCTTCCCACGTGCAGGCTGCCCGCCGGGGCCCAAAAGCGGTCCCAGCCCGGTCGGCCGCGCACGGCCGGGCAGCAAGCACCACGTCCTTGTCGACGGGCAGGGCATCCCGCTCGCGGTCTCACTGACCGGCGGGAACCGCAACGACGTCACCCAACTCCCGCCCCTGCCCAACAAGGTGCCCCCGGCCGCCGGTGTCGTCGGCAGGCCCAGACGCCGGCCCGACATGCTCCTGGCGGACCGCGGCTACGACCACGACAAGTACCGTCGCCTGCTGCGGCAGCGCGGCATCCGCCCCGCGATCACCGAACGAGGCCGGCCACGCGGCACCGACCTGGACATCTCCCGCTGGGTCGTGGAGCGGACCACCTCCTGGCTCCACGGCTTCCGCCGCTTACGCATCCGCTGCGAGCGACGAGACGACATCCACGAAGCCTTCCTCGGCCTCGCCCCCTGCCTGATCACCTACAAACACGTCCAACGCCTCTGTTAGGAGCTCTAACTGGCGGCGGAGATGGTGTCTCGCAGCTCCAGGCCCGACACCTTCCCCTCCGCGGCTAGTAGATCGACAGCGTCGGGCCGGTGCAGATTGGCTTCCGCATGCAGCCTCGGAGCCGTGAAGGTAGCGCGAGGAGGCGCCGCTCGCCCCCCAAACTCCCCGCTGCCGGGCACCGGACGGTGCACGGCCCGGCACGGGAGTGCTCATCCCATCCCGGCTCGATCCCGGCACGGTAGGGATGAACAGGGGTGATGGAGGGTGCCGAGGGGTCAGGTCTTCCAGCACCACCCCAGCACGGGAAGATCCAGGGTCCATCGCATCGTCTACTACGGCGACCTGGAGGCCGAAGGAATCGCCATCCCGGCCAGATCCTCCACCAATGGCACACAATACGGACTGGCGCCCATTGAACCGGCGGCTGCCCTGTGTCTGCTGCTGTTCGCACACGAGCCCACCGCCGGCGACCCCATCGCTGACGAACGGGCCCACAGCCTGACAGCCTGGCTCCCCGAGGATCTCCGGCGGGAAGCGCACGCCTTTCTCACCAGAGGGCAACGCCTCGCGCAGGAGGCAACTACTGAGCTTGAAAGCGTGATGTCGCTGCAAGGAGGCGGCCCAGTCGGTCCGGGGGCGCCTCCTTGCGTGTTGCGCTGCGGCCGGTCGTTGTCGGCTTGGCCTAGGCATCGAGGGACTTCGCGGCCTCACGGATCACATCGAGGACGAAGTCGGGATGCGAGAGCATGGGAACGTGGCTGCTGTCCACGGGACGGACGTTGGCGCCCATGCGCTCGGCAACGGACCGCTCCAGGTCGGGGTGCACGGTATGGTCGTTGTTGGCGACGATGAACCAGCTTGGCTTCGTCCGCCAGGCGGTACCGGGAACCTGCTGGTTGAACAGGTCCGCCGCTGGCACAGCGCCCGTCGCCAGGACGAGCTTCTGCTCCGCTTCCGGGAGGTCGCCGCAGAAGTGCGGGACACCCGAGGGCTTGAGCCACACGCGGCCGTCGGCAACGTCCACGTGCTCGAAGATGGGCGTGCCGGGGAATTTGTCCAGCTGTTCCTGCGACGTCTCGTCCTCGTCTGGGGCGAGCGCGGCGATATACACCAGAGCGCCGACGCGGTCGTGGGTGCCCGCTTTGGTGATCAGGGTCCCACCGTAGGAGTGACCGACTAGCACGATCGGGCCGGGGACGTGGTTGAGCGTGAAGTTGACGCACGCGACATCGCTTTTGAGCGAGTCGAGGCCGTGCTGTGAGGCGAAAACCTCGTGCCCTTCAGCCTGGAGCGTGGGGATGAGCTTGTTGAAGCACGACCCATCCGCCCAGAGTCCGTGGGCGAAGACAATGCTGGGCTTGCCCGCCATGGCATTTCCTCCTACGGAGAGATCAAATATGCAACATTGCACCACATTCCATGTTTAGTGCATATTTTTGCGCGATTATCAGGCGTGTCGCCCCATCCCGATCGTCGGGCCTACGAGGTTGAACGCGTCGTCGTGGTGGTCATGTGTTGATGATCAAGCAGGTCTTCAACTCGTCGCAGCGAGTGCCGGAAGATTGCGGTGCGGCTGGACGTTGGCTGCAGGTATGAAGATCAGCGAGGCTTCCAGAGTCAGCGGTGTGAGTGCGCGGTCGTTGCGGCACTACGAGGACGAGGGCTTGATCGTCCCTGGGCGTTTCAGCAATGGGTTCCGTGACTACTGCCAGTCCACGATCGATCGGGTGCGCGTCATCCGGTCGCTGTTGGAGTCCGGGTTGCCCGTGAGGTTGATCAGGGAAGTCCTGCCCAGCCTCACTGACGGATCCGATGCCAGCACCGAGGTGGTGTGCGCGGAGTTCCTGCACGAGGTGCAGGGCTATCGCGATCGGCTCGCTGCTCGCATTGCCGTTCTCAGCGATCAGCAGGCGGCACTGGACGCCTACCTGAGAGAGGCCCGCCCTACTGATCTCTGACGGCCGCTTGACCTTGACGTAAGTGTGAGGTTCCTACGTTTGGTTCATGGAGATCAACGAGCAGCAGAACGCCGCCAAGCAGACCGTTCGAGCACTGGTCCAGCGGTCACACCGTGGGCCGAAGGACCTGAGTCTTGCGACGGATCACCACTGCCCTGCCCCGGGGCCCGGTGAGTACCTGATCCGCGTCGGCGCTGCTGGGGTCAACTTCGCCGATGTCATGCAGACCCACGGCACCTACGGAGGAGGCCCGCAGGCACCCTACGTGGCGGGCTTTGAGGCGGCCGGTGAGATCGTGGGGGTCGGCGCGGACGTCGAGAAGCCGCTGCCGCTCGGCACCCATGTCGTCGGAGCCGGCCCGGGCGCCTTCGCGCAGTACATGACGATGCCGGCCGCGGGGGTACTTCCCGTGCCTTCCGGCTGGAACGATGCCCAGGCTCTCGGTCTGGTGCTGAACTGGGCCACCGCGTTGGCGGCACTGAAGCCGTTGGGCGAGATCACGACGGGTGAGGCGGTGCTCGTTCATGCCGCGGCCGGCGGGGTCGGGCAGGCTGCTGTTCGCCTCGCCCGCCACTACGGTGCGCGGGTGATTGCGACGGCCTCGCCGGAGAAGCACGGCACCGTCAAAGCCCTCGGCGCCGACGAGGTGCTGGACAGTCGACGCCCCGATCTGGCTGAGGAGGTCACCCGCCTGACAGGCGGGGTCGACCTGGTCCTGGAATCGGTGGGCCAGGCCACGTTCGAGGCCAGCCTGTCGGTTACCAAGCCCTTCACCGGACGCATCGTCGTGTTCGGAGCCGCTTCCGGTGACGCCACTCTGACCACGCACGACCTGGTCTTCACCCACCAGGTTCAGATCAAGGGCCTGCACATCGGCGCGCTGGCGGTCGTGGCCCCATCCCTGTACCAGTCGTTGCTCGTCGAGATCGAGGCTCTCATCGCCCACGGCGTCTACCCGCCCGGCACCCCCCACGTGCATCCCCTGGCCGAAGGACCGGCAGTGCTTCAGCAACTCGAAGCGGGCCAGACCCGGGGCAAGCTGGCCCTCGATCCCTGGCGCTAGGAACGCCTGTGCTTCACCGCAATGCTCCGCCGTCCCCCGAGGGACGACTTCGGCTCGTGCAGCGTTGTCAGCACCGCCCGATCGCCCACGTGGCAGCCGAGACGGGGATCTCCCGTGCCTGCGCGTCGAAATGGGTCAACCACTACCGTCAGCACAGTGAACTCGGGCTGCTAGACCGCTCCTCCACACCTCGGCGCCAGCCAACGGCCACGAGCTCTGATGTCGTCGCCAGGATCGAGGCACTCCGCCGTGCCGAGAAGTGGTCCGCCTTCCGGATCGCATTCGAGCTCCAGACCGAAGGGATCTCACTCAGTCGCCGCACCGTGTCGCGGCATCTGCTCGCCCTCGGCCTGAACCGGCGCCGGTCCATCGATCCCAGCGGCGACCTCAACCGGGAACCGCGGAAGATCACCGCTCGCCGTCCGGGACACATGGTCCACATCGACGTGAAGAAGGTCGGCCGGATCCCAGATGGCGGTGGCTGGCGGGTCCACGGGCGCGGAAGCCGTCAGGCCAAGACTGTCGAGCGGCGCAAGAACAACGGCGCACGCGGCGGCTACGTCTACCTGCACTCCGCCGTCGACGGCTCCAATCAGCTTGCCTACACCGAAGCGCTGCCCGACGAGGAGGCCGTCACCGCCATCGCGTTTCTGCACCGCGCCAGGGCCTGGTTCGCAGCCCACGGCATCGTCCGTATCGAACGCATCGTCACGGACAACGGCGCCTGCTACCGCGCCGGCACATTCGCCCGGGCCATGCTCGGGGCGCGACACCAGCGCATCACGCCGTACACGCCTCGCCACAACGGCAAGGTGGAGCGCTACAACCGAATCATCGCCGAAGAGTTCCCCTACGCCCGTCGCTGGGCCTCGGAGGATCAGCGCCGAGATGCCCTTGACGTCTGGAACATCCGCTACAACTACCACCGGCCTCACGGTGCAGTTGGAGGCCAACCGCCAGCCCGGCGACTACGCGCAGGCGTAACCAACGTCATGTCCTCATACAAGGCGATCGCCGTTCGGCCTCGGGAAGCGCGACCAAGTCGCTGTGGTGCGCACTGAGCGATCCCACTGACGTCGTCGGCGTCGGTTCGGGTGTCCATCTCGCCAGTGGGATGTCAGTATGACGGCGCTGTTGGCTTGTTCCGGATCGCTCAGGGGCGTACGCGAATGACGGTCTTGCCCCTGCGCCGCTCGGTCGGGTTGAGCGCGGGGACGGCGTCGTCGAGGGGCACCACTGTTGCAATGTGCGTGCGAAGGCGCCCGTCCCTTACCCGGTCGACGATCTCCACCAACTGACCCGGAACGGACTCGACGACGAAGTCGACGGCCAATCCGTCGACAGGACGAGCCTCAACAGGTCCGACCACCGACACCAGCGTCCCACCAGAGCGGATGATGCTCGCCGAGCGCCTTTGGACGTCACCGCCGATGACATCGAAGACCAGGTCGACCCCGCCGATGTCGCTGAGATCCTCGTGCTCGAGGTCGAGGAACTCGTTAGCGCCGAAGTCGAGCGCCGCCTGGCGGTCCGCCGCCCGACCGGTACCGATGACATAGGCGCCGAACTCCCGGGCGAGCTGTGTCACCACAGATCCGACCGCGCCGGCGGCGCCGTGTGCGAGGACGCTCTGCCCTGCCTGCAGACGACCGTGCTGGAACAGGCCCTGCCACGCGGTCAGGCCGGAGATCGGCAGACTCGCACCCACCGTGAAGTCGACGTTCCCCGGCAGCGGCGCAAGGTTGCGTGCCTCCACGGCCACGTACTCGGCCAGCGTTCCATCGCGGTGCCAGTCCGTGATCCCGAACACCCGCTGTCCCGGCGAGAGTCCCGTCGTGCCGTAACCGAGGGAGGAGACCACTCCGGCGAACTCGTGGCCGATGATCGCCTGGGCGCGATCGTGACCGGAGCGATCGACCCATGTCGAGGGCCACTCCCACTCAGCGGGGACGAAGCCCGACGCGTGGACTTCAACGACGACGTCGTTGATCGCCGGCGTCGGCTCAGGCCGCTCCGCGAGCGTGATCCCGGCTGCTTCCGCGGCCTGATCCATCACGATGATCGCCTTCATGGGTGCCTCCGTATATCTCGTGTTCGCCATATCCCGTGTTCGCCGAGCGAGACTCTGGGCGTTGAGAACTCTTTCCCCAAGCGTCAGGCGCCGACGATCTTGCGCGGCCAGTATCGTTCCTGATGTGCAGCGTGCGGTGCCGTCGGCCCCTTGGATCTAACACTTAAGGTGGAACCAACCCGAGCCGGTATCGCCAACGCCTCCGTGCGATCCGCAGACCCGGAACGCAGCGACATCCTTGTCCAGATACATGGACCGATCCTCCAGAGGTGTTCCCGAGCGGGGCTGATGTGCCGCGCCGGTTCGGCACACGGGTCCGGGTGCTCGGTGCCCCGGTGCGTGTCCGGTGTTCGGTCAGCCGTCGTGGAAGGGCCGCAAACCGGCGGGGTCGTGGTGTGCCGTGCGGGGGAAGGGTTCGGGCAGTGCTGCATGGCGGAGGTGCTCGGCGAGCGCCGCGACGGCCGGCGAGGCGCGGTTCTTGACGCCCCAGGCCAGCAGATGGTGGCGGCGGGCCCAGGGGTCCTGCAGTTCGCACACGTCGAGCCCCTGGTGGGTGTCGACAGCGCGACGCGGTACGACGGCGAGCCCGACGCCGGCGGCAACGAGGGCGAGGAGGGTGTTGAGGTTGGCGACGGTGGTGCGGTAACGCACCACCGGAGCATGTGGACCGAGGTGCTTCTCGATCCAGCGGCGCAGCGAGGAGCCGGCGTTGAGTCCGACGAGAGGGTGCTCGGAGGCTTCGCCGTAGGTCAGCGCGGTCCGTCCGGCGAGGATCCCTCCGCTCTGGCCGATCACGACGAGGGAGTCGTCGCCGAGCGGCTCCATGCGCAGGCCGCAGTCGCGGGCCTCGTCGTCGAGGACGACTCCCAAGTCCGCCTCGCCGTCGGCGAGCATCCGCACGGTCTGAGGGGTGCGGCTCTCGGACACCGTGACGTCGACGTCCGGGTGCGCCCGGAGGAACGAGACCAGGGCCTGTGGCACAAGGCGGTGCATCGCGGAGCCGCCGCCCAGCAGGGTCAGCGGAGCGGTCGGGGACCGGGTGTAGCTGGCGACGGCGCTCTCGAGCCGCGCGGTCCGGTCGAGCACGTCGCGCGCGTGGCGGGCCAGGGTCGTCCCCGCCGGCGTGGGCCGCACGCCCCGCCGACCGCGGATCAGCAGCGTCACGCCGGCGTGGTGCTCCAGCGAGCGCACCCTGGCGCTGGCCGAGGGCAGGCTCAGGTGCATCCGGTGGGCGCCTGCTGTGATCGACCCCTCCGTCACGATATGGAGAAAGAGCCGGAGGTCGTCCAAGTCATAGCGCACCTTGCCAGCCTATGTCTCAGACTTAGACTGGGTGTGCCGATTACACATTGTGAACCCGTCGGTCACGAGGCGATGCTCGGCGTGTGTCCGATCTGCTGCTTGTCCTGCTGGCCGGTGTCGCCGCCGGAGTACTGAACGCCATGGGCGGTGGGGGCACGTTCGTGGCGCTGCCCGCACTCGTCGCGTTCGGCCTGTCGCCGGTGACGGCGAACGCATTGTCGCGGGTCGCCCTCGTGCCCGGCGCCGTAACCAGCGCGTGGGTGTACCGACGCGAACTCACCCCGGTCGGGGCGGCGTCCACAAAGGCGCTGACCGTGATCAGTGCGATCGGCGGCGGAGTCGGCGCCGGCCTCCTGCTGGCACTGCCGGCATCGTCGTTCGACGCCGCGGCGCCGTGGCTGCTCGCCTTCGCCACAGTGCTCCTCGCCTGCGGACGCCGTCTCTCCCAGCTGCTGAGCAGTGCGCTGGGACGCTCGATCCGCATGAGTTCCCGAACCATCCTGATCGGACAGTTCTTCCTCGCCGTGTACGGCGGATACTTCGGCGGAGCCGTAGGCATCATGATGCTGGCCCTGTGGACCATCGGCCTCGGCCTCGACGCAGCGGTCAGCAACCCGATGCGGATCGCGCAGTTCGCGGCCGTCTATCTCAGCGCGACCGCACTGTTCCTGGTCGCCTCGGACGCACTGAGCGCTCCACTCCTCCTCACGGCCATGCTGATCGGCGCAGTGGCCGGCGGCTTCGCGGGCGCTCATCTCGCCCGCCGTCTCCCCGCCTGGCTGCTGCGAAGCGTCATCCTGACCACCGCCGCGACCACGACCGTCCTGTATTTCCTGCGCGGCTGACCATGCAGCGAAGCCGCGCTTGATCATCCCCATCATCGAGAGCCAAGGCTGACTGGCATGAGCGAAGACGACACGGGAGCCACTGGACCGTACACGGATGCGGCGCGAGCGAGACTGGTGATGGCCTACGAGGCATGCGAACTGGCCGACCTTGCGCGTGCAGCCGTCCCGATCGGCAAGCACGAGCTGAACCCCGACGGCACCAACCGTTCGCCAGGAAACGTGCTTGCCGCCGCCCGGGTGCTCTCAGCCGCAGAGCGGTTCTTCGAGGCCGCTGCCGTGCTGGAGCGGATGGGTGGTGCCGACTGGCAGCTCATCGGCGACGTCCTGGAGGTGCCTCCACGTACCGCCCTGGCGCGCTTCGCGATGGCTGAAGAAACCTTCCGGGAACTGCTCTCCTCCGAAGGGGTCGAAGCCGCCGATGAGGCGAGTAGGTTGCGCGCCTACATGGCCAGAGAACCGCTGGAAGTGGCCCTCGACCTCGACGACTGGGTCCTGCGCCACGAGGACGGCGACAGCGACCTCGGTACCACGCCGGTCTCCGGCGGCCTGGTCCGCAAGGATCCTCGACGACGCACCGGGAAGCACCCCTGACGCGCGAACAGGAATCAGTGATCGCGACAGGCACCCACCGTGCCTTCAGCCGCGGAAAGCGCCGGACGGCCGTGAGATGAGGATCGAGCTTGGCCGACAACCCGGACGACACGTACGGGTCCTGGCCGGCCGAGCTCGGGCTGGGCGATCCTCCCCACCCAATGGCGCCCCGTGGACCACGGTGTTACGGCTCAGCCGGTCCGGCTCTCATCCGCTTATGACCGGTTGTGTCGGTCTGGAGGTGGTGATGGAGGTCGATGCTGGTGTTACCCGCGACAGTGCGGGATGGTGGCACCACCCCGTCCGGCCGCATCGTGTTCGCGACGACTTCTGTGTCCGGGACGTCCCACTGGTCGGCCGGGGGAGTTCCGCCGACTTGGGTGCGGGTCGGCCGTGCGGCTCAAGTGACTGGCCGAGACGGGGGCTCAGCGTGGCGCCGGGGGGATGGCGATGACGGATCGGGCGTCGCGCAAGGCCGTGCGCAGGTGGTCGTTGTCGGCGCTGAGGCGTTGGATGGCGGCGATGGCGCGGGCGAGTTGGTGGACGAGGTCGCGTTTCTCGCGACCGAGCCGAGCGTTGTCGGTCTTCAGCTTGGTGAACGCCTCGGTGCTCGCCGTGCCGGTGCCTGCGGGCCGGGACCGGGACAGCTCGTCGCCCGCATCCCACCCCAAGCACCGTCTGCGCTCGAACGGCGGCGGCGGACGTGAAGGGGATGCCGCGTACGCTTAGTCCGTTTTGGACTCTTGGAATCCCACCACGGCCGCGCCGTGCTCGTGAGCCCACTCAGTCAGCACGGCGATCGGCTTCACTAGCGTCCGGCCCAAGTCGGTCAGTACGTACTCGACCTTCCCGGCCTCGGCGTGGCGGTCGACCAGGCCGTACCCCTGCAACCGCCGCAGCGTCTGGGTCAGCACTTTCCGCGATATTCCGCCGATCAGGTCGACCAGCTCGCCGTGTCTGCACGATTCCCGACTCAACGCGAACAGCACGGCCACCGCCCACTTGTCGGCGATGATCTCGATCGCCAGCCGAGCCGGGCAGTCGGCGAGGAAGACACTGCCGGAGTACTCACGCATGCCCCGACGGTAGCCCGCTGCCAGGAACCTGGAGGTACCTACCGCCTCACTAGCGTCCACGGCAGAAGCTATCGAACAGGGGAACCGAGTGAGAGCAGAGACCGAATGGCCGGGCGGGCGGAAGATCGTCGCGCTGGTCACCGTCGCGTTGGAGCTGTGGTCACCCGGGTACTGGCCCGCCTACGCGCCGATGGCCGCGGCGTGGCCGCTGTCCGGCATCGACGACACGCACAGCACCTCCTGGGCGGACTACGGCGTCACCACCGGCATCTGGCGGCTGCTCGACGTCCTCGGTGACCTGCCCGCCACCGTCGGCGTCAACGGACTGGTGGCCGAGCGGCACCCCGAGACCGTCAAGGCCGTGCACGAGGCGGGTCACGAGATCGCCGCACACTCCTGGGCCCAGGACGTGGTCCCCGCCCTGCTCGATGTCGATGCCGAGCGGACCAATATCCGTCGCTGCACCGACATCCTTCGCCGAGTCACCGGCGTTCGACCGACGGGGTGGATGAGCCCACGCGCCACCGGTTCGAGGCACACTGTCGATCTGCTCGCCGAGGCCGGCTACCGCTGGACCGGCGACCACGGCGACCACGACCTCCCGCAGGTCCTGTCCACCGCACACGGTCCTCTGGTCTCCCTCATGCACAGCGACCACTCCGACGTCCGCGACGCCGCGGCCGACCCGTACGCCTACCGCGACCTGCACCATGAGCTACTGAACCAGATGCTCGCCGCCCCCGGTCCAGGCGTCTTCCGCCTGACCATCCACGCCCACGTCGCAGGCCGACCGCTCCTCGCGGGCATGGTCGGCCAGATCCTCGACCACATCCGTGAGTCCGGCGATGTCTGGGTCGCCACCCACGCCCAGGTGGCCGAACACGTTCTGACACAGCAAGGAAGAACTCCATGACCCACGTCCTCGTCGTCGGCGGCACCGGAGCCATGGGCAGCCACGTGATCCAACACCTACTGACCACCACCGACGCCACCATCACCGTCCCCACGCGCCACCCGGAGTCCGCCCACGCCACCGAACTCGCCGCCACCGCACCCCACCGCGTGCGACTGGTCCGCTCCGACTCGGCGGCCCTCGAGGTCCTGATCGGGCAGGCCGACCGCGTGTTCGCCAACACCGACTTCTTCGCGACGGGCAGCGCCGTGGGTGAGTATCGGCAAGGGCTGCACTTGCTGGCCGCCGCGGAGCGGGCCGGCGTGGAGCGTTTCATCTGGTCCTCGTTGGACAGCGCGGTGTCCCTGACCGGCCGTCCCGTCCCGCACTTCGACAGCAAAGCCGCCGTCGCCGCCCACATCGATCTGATGCGGTCGGAGGAAATGCTCCGAAAGGAGACCGACGGCTGGTACACGGACCACGTCTCGGTGCTGACCACGGCGCCGTACTTCGAAAACCTGCGGGACCGACTCACCCCCCGACCGGACGGCCGAGGCGGCCTGACCTTCAGGCTCCCCCTCGGCGCCGCCCACTACCCGCTCGTCGCCCTCGACGACATCGCCTGGTTCGCCTGCCACATGTTCGACAACTGGCAGTCCTGGGGTGCCCGTGACCTCGCGGTGATCGGCGACAGCCTCACCGGCGACGAGATCGCCGCCACCTTCGCTCAGGTCACGGGCACCCCCAGCACCTACATCCCGATGCCGCATGACGACCTGCGCGCCACCGTCCCCGACTTCAGCCACGACTACGCAGCGATGTTCCAGTTCTTCGCCGACCGTGATCTCTACACCCGAGACCGGGACATCAACCTCCTGCGCCGCCTGCACCCCGACTTGATGACCTTCGAGGACTGGCTCCACCACACCGGATGGACGGGATGACCACCCACCACGTCAAGTCCGAACGCGGGCACGCACGACAGGACTCGTTACTCCGGACCGGGGCCGACTCCAGCCTGAGATCCGGCAAACCTGGCGTGGCACACACCATGGCGAGGGGCGAGGTGGCGGCCACAGCAGGTACTCCTTCGGGTCGGCGGGCGTGCGGGAGGTCTGCCGACGGAGACGTCGCCCTTGCGTAGCGAGTCGAGCAAGGTCTGGAAGTTCTGCCCCTGGCTGGGCGTGAGCTGGGGGAACCGCGGGTCGGGAGGAATCGCCGGAGGGACCGGCTGAATGTGCGGAGTGTTGGAGGGCAGGGGGCGGCATCTTGACTCGGGACTGGGCGCTGTCCAGTGCGTGAGGGATGTTGCCGAGCGGGTTGATGTGCGTGTCGCCGGCTATGAGGGTGTGCAGGCCGCCATCGTGGCCGTCGCCTGCAGGAAGTGGCGCGGCCCGTCGAAGGCACGGGGGAAGCGCAGCGCCTCCTGCACGACCTAGACGATGGCGGTCAGCCGGTCCGCGAACCTGCGGGGCGGGCGGCCGGTTCAGCCGGCCAACTGCCGCAGCCATTCACGCAGCAGAGCCGTCTCCGTGTCGCGCAGCAACACCCCAGATCCGGCGGCCGGGGGCTCGGCGGTCAGCGCGGTTTCGAGTGCGGCATCAAGGGCGAGTGCGCGCGAGGCCAGGTCCGAGCCGGATGGGGCGGGCGAGTCCGTGGTGACTGAGGCGATGACGGTGTCTCGCAGTCGTGCCGAAGTGGTCATGTCCCGCTGCGCGGGCTCTTCGCCGATCAGCGCCAGCGTGGCCCCCGTCGTCGCCGCGTGGATGACGCGGGTTGCCTGCTCCACCGGAATCCGGAGGCGTCCGGCCTCGGCCACCCGGCCCAGCAGCCTCACCAGCAGGGCGTGGGCCTCGTCCGCGGCCGGGGGCCGCAGCCCGGGCCGCACCGTGCCGTACATGAGCATGTAGAACGCGGGGTGCTGTACTCCGAAGTCGACGTGCAGGTCCCAGCCGCGGTAGAGATCGGCCACCGGGTCGTCGGGGGTCAGCGCCAAGGCCTCCCGTTTCTCGGCCAGGTACATCTCGAATCCGTAGGCGGCCAACTCGGCCAGGAGTCCGTCCTTGTCGTCGAACATCCGGTAGAGCGCGGGGGCCGTTGTGCCCGCGGCTGCGGCGACGGCGCGCGTGGAGACCGCTTCGCTGCCATCCTCCTCCAACAGCTTGGCGGCCACTTGCAGCACGTGGCGTCGAGCGGCGCGTCGTTCCTCGTTCATGGAACAACGATATCTCATATTGCGTATCACCGCCCTATCGGTGTTACGCTCAAAACCGGAACACCGATCCAAGCGGAGGGCGGCCGGCGCCTGCCCGCGACACCCGGGCATGTGCCGCACCGTTCCCGGTCCCCCGGCACCCGACGCCTGGATCAGCACGACCTGTCGCCGCAGCGGGCAGCTCATCGCCTGCCGGCGCCACCACTGAACACGCCGCCACCGCGGCAGAAAAGGAACACCCGTGTCCGACATCTCGATCGTCATCGCGTCGCATTCCGGCTACGGCCACACCGCTCAGATCGCCGCGGCCGTGGCCGACGGCGCGCGCTCCATCGCCGCAACGCACGTCCAGCGGTTGGACGTCGCCTCCCTCAGCGGCGCCGACTGGGAGCTGATGGATGCCGCGGACGCCATCATCTTCGGTACCCCCACCTACATGGGCTCCGCATCGGGGGCCTTCCACGCCTTCGCCGAGGCCACCAGCAAGCGGTGGAGCACCCGCGCCTGGAGCGACAAGCTCGCGGCGGGATTCACCAACTCCGGCTCCATGAGCGGCGACAAGATGCACACCCTGCAGTACCTGGCGCTGCTGGCGGCCCAGCACGGAATGCTCTGGGTGAGCCTGGGCCTCCTGCCCGGCTGGAACACCACCGCGTCCAGCCCCCAGGACGACAACCGCCTCGGCTTCTACCTCGGCGCCGGTGCGCAGAGCTTCAACGACACCCCCGCCGTCCACGACGCGGACCTGAACACCGCCCGCCACCTCGGCCGGCGCGTGGCCGAGCACACCCATATCCACCGCGCCGGGCTGACCGCCGCAGCGCACTGACGCAACGGCCCGCCGAACCATGCCTTCCCAAGGCCAGGGACCTGTTCGGGGCGGAGGCCTGCCCGTTAGGCGATTACGAAGAGTGATGCTTCTTGGCCGGCGGAACGGCTGGCGACGGCGGGCCGGTGTCGTGCGGCCGGGGTTGTTATGCGGGGTCGGTGCGTTCCCAGATCTGGCGGGATGCTTCGAGCGGGTAGGCGATGTCGGCGGGCGGGAGGTTCCAGAGCCTTGTGGTGGGCTGGTCGGGGGTGAAGCGCGGCCAGCCGGGGTCGCCGGTCCGTGCGAAGGAGGTCCAGGCCGTGCGCAGGCGCTCGGACAGGTCGGCGAAGTCGGCGGACGGTGGTGAGCCCAGGAACCGTGCCGCGTAACGGCTGTTGGGGTTGCCGAAGGTGAACGGGACGTCGACGCCGTGGGCCGCCCCGAGGGAGGGGCCTTGCCAGGTGAAGTCGTAGAGCCAGGTCCGGCCGCCGGCGCGTGCGTGGGCCTGGGCGACGCGGGTGGTCGGCATCCGCACCAGCGCGTCGGACAGCACCACTGTGAACAGGGCGTTGTCGGGGAGCCCCGGGTAGTTCTCGCGGTAGGCGGCGGCTGCGTCTTTGCCGAGGCCGACGGCTTCGGTGACCTGCCGCAGGTCTATGTCCTTCGCCGCGGGGACCGGGCCCTGGCCTCGGTATTCCTCGTGGGTGAACCCGCAGACCAGGTCGACGTCACTGACCGCGCCCGCCTCGAAGGCGGTCCAGGGCTGTCCGGTCACCAGGTCGTCGTCGACGACGGGGCCGAACGCGGTGAAGCCGTCCTCTGGGCTGCGCAGTGGCGCGTCCTGGACCGCCAGGAGCGCCTCGGGCGGCAGTGAGGCCAGCGCGTCCTGGGTCGCGGGGACGTCCGCGGCTTGCGCGATCGCCGCGGTGACCGCATGGGCCTCGGTGCGGGTGCGGGCCCCTGCCGGGATGCTCTGGGCGATCGCGCGCCGGAGCAGGCCACGCGCCGCGGGGGCGGAAGACAGCAGGACGGCGGACGCGGCTCCGGCCGACTGGCCGAACACGGTCACATTCGCGCTGTCACCGCCGAACGCGGCGATGTTGTCCTGGACCCACTGAAGGGCGGCAATCTGGTCGCGCAGCCCGCGGTTGTCCGCGACGCCCGGCAGGTGGCCGAAGCCCTCGAAGCCGACCCGGTAGTTGAAGGTCACCACGACGACACCCGAACCCGCGAGCGCGGAGGCGTCGTACTGCGGCATGCTCGCCGAGCCGTACTTCCACATGCCTCCGTAGATCCACACCATGACCGGCAAGCCGGCTGCACCGGGGTCGGGGGTCCACACGTTCACGGTCAGGCAGTCCAGCCCGTCCCCGGGCCGCCACATCGCCGGTGCCCCGGGCGCCGGGGCGAGTTGCGGGGGCGCGGCCCCGAACGCGATGGCGTCACGGACACCGTCCCACCGTGAGGGCGGCGCGGGGGGCTGGAACCTCAGCGGGCCCTCGGGCGGGGCGGCGAACGGGATCCCCTGGAAGCACGTGATCTGGTCCCGGCTCGTCCCGCGGATCTTTCCCGCGGACGTGACCACCACTGTCATGTTTCCCTCCTCGGCCAAGCACCTGACCGCGACGGGCCAGCGTGATTCTACGGCTCAGTGGCGGCCCTCCCTCTGCTCACCGCTCCGCGCCGGTGTGCAGGGCTGGGTTGCAGGCGGGTGGGGCTATGTGGAGGGTGTCGTTGGTGTACTCGCCGAAGCGGAGCACGTTCTCGGCCCGGTAGGGGCTGAGGACCCCGAGGTCGGCCGGGTGGAGGGGCGCGTCGGCCGGTGGCTTGACCTGGAAGAGTTCAACGGGCCAGGCATGAAAGGCAGTCACGGATGGCCGGGCGCCGCGGGGAGTTCGCGGCACCGCAGCGGTGCTTCTGCCGGAGCCGCGGGCCGTGCCCCGGCAGACCCGCTGCGGAGCAGAACTGCTGGCTGGTCGGGTCGCCCGGGGGTGAGATTCTCCCGGGCGACCCGGCCAGTGCCGTTCCGCGTCTACCGGAGGCGGAAGCCGAGGTGCGGATCGGTGTCGGCCAGCTCACAGCTGGCGTCCCACAGGCGGGCCGCGACGGCCCGGTCGGCCATATGGGAGGGGACGGGCTCTCGCCGTGGTGAGCCACGCAGGCCGAAGACCCTCGGTCCCCACAACTGTCCTCCTGCCACCTCCGAGTCGAGGACGGCACGGACTGCGGGCCATGCTCCAGCGTCCTTGCCCTGCACCACGAGCCCCGCAGGCATGGCCCGCAGTCGCTTCGCGAGGGTTGTCACGTGTACCGGCGGGCACGACGGGGTGAGGGCGTCCAGTGCGCCGCCGGGGTGGGCCACCACACTGAGTACCGTGCTGCCGGCGGCGCGCAGGCGGCGATCGAGCTCGAAACCGAAGCACATCTGCGCCAGCTTCGACCGGCCGTAGGTGCGCTTGGGCCGGTAGTCCTGTCTCGACTGCAGATCACCCAAGTCCAGTCGCTCGGACCGTGCGGCGAAGCTTCCCACCGTCACGATGCGACCTTCCGGCGCCGCGGACAGCAGGGGGGCCAGCCACCGGGTGAGCGCGAAGTGGCCGAGGTGGTTCGTGCCGAACATCAGCTCGTGGCCGTCCCCGGTCTCTCGACGCGGCGGATCGTCGAGCGCGACCCCGGCGTTGTGGACCACCGCGTCGAGATGGTCGAGATCCAGCGCATCCACGGCGGTCTGCAGGGACGACAGGTCGGCGAGGTCCAGTTGAAGGTGCCGTACGCGAGCACCGGGGACACGCGCATGGATAGAGGCCATGGCGGTGTCGGCCTTCGCGGCGTCCCGGCTGCCGAGGACGATGACGGCTCCGGTGGCGGCGAGCTGCTCCGCGACGAAGTAGCCGATCCCGGCGTTACCTCCGGTCACCAAAACGGTCCTGCCCTCGGCAGACGGCAGCCGGTGAACGTCCCACGGTCGGCTCTGGGATGCGGGAAGCATGAGGGCAGGCTCCTTGCTCTGAGGGAACGTGTGCTCGTGGGGAGCACCATCCCGACCACGGTCGCAAGCTCCACCGACACACCGCCTACAGATCACGGCCAGCGCCGACAGACTTCCGACACCCCTCCGGGGATCGAGGACCAGGACCGTTGTCCAGGCGAGGGCCTGGGGCAGCCACGTGTCGGAGTCACGCCGGGCCAGATGTCGGCGGGGCCCGGACCGGGCATGTATCGGAGCAGGTTCATGCGTTCTCCGCGGCGGATCGGGCGGGCTCGCTGTCCGCGGCGCGGGGCCGCGGAACGGTCGCCGCGGTGGGGTTGAGACGGGTGTCCATGTCGAGGTTCGCGTCACCGTAAGGCCGGACGTGGGACCAGAACAGCGGGGTCAGGCCGCGCCTGTCGGCGGGGTGAGGAGGTCCGCCCGTTCCAGTTCGCCGAGGATGTCCTGGAGTATCAGGGTGTTCACGTAGACCAGGGCGGATTGCAGGATGCGCGGGCACAGGACGAACATCTCCTGCTCGTCGCGCCGGTTCAAGGCGACCTCCCCGCCCTTGCCGTAGGCGATCACGGAGTTGGCGCCGTTGGAGGACTCCATCACGTGCAGGCCGTCCTCGATCTCCCGCTGAAAATCCCGCAGCCGCAGGTAACGGGCCACAAACATGGTCTTCTGCGCGCGGCCGACCTCCAGCATCGCCGTGTAGGTGGGATGGGAGGCGTTGCGGGTGAAGCGCGGCAGGATCGCCTCGGTCGACGCGGTACGCGTACGGATCGCGGTCGCATACTTGATCATCTGGTCGTACTGCTGGGTGATGAGTTCCCAGCGGATCGGACGGGTCAGCGCCGCAGCGAGGCGCGGTAGGCCTCCGGGGCGACGGCCGACGGCCGGTACAGCTTCACCTTGTTGATCCGCTTGATCCTGGGCAGCAGGTCGAAGTTCAGCAGCCTCGGGATGGCCGAAGTCGATTTCCGACTGGCCATACGCATCGGTGTAGTTGGCCTCCACGTCCATGGTGGTGCCGTGCCGCGTGGCGCCCTCGACCATCGCGGCGGCCTCGGAGACGGTGCAGTTGATCAGCTGGGAGTGCATGGCGAGCGACTTCTTCTCCACGTGCCAGTAGATGAGCACCCCGAGGCAGCCGTAGCGGGAGTGCCACTCGGTGAACAGGTTCTGGTCGTAGGCGCGCACGTGCGTGGAGTCGGAGGCGACCGCGGTCGAGCCCTGGCCCTACAGCTCGGTGCCGCGGGCGATCGGCTTCTTTGAGCATGTCGATGAGCGGCACGATGCACCACCGGCGCTTCTCCTCGCCCTTGATCCTGCGCAGGTTCTTCGGCTCGGGCTGGGCCTCAGCCGGATCGCCCCGGACTTCCGCTCGGCGACGTCCGGCCAGCTCAAGCGCGGCATCCCATCGTTCAACAGCGTCAGCTCGGTGGTCATCTGCTCCCGCAGCTCGTCGACGAAGTCGGCCGCGTCCAGCGGCTTGCGCAGCTCGCGGTAGTTCCCCTCGCGCCGCTCGGCGAAGTCCTGGGGCAGATCCTCATCGAGGTTGCGCCATTTGACTGCGCCGACCACCCAGATCTCCTTGCACTTGAGCTGGTCGCGGAGGGCCTGGAAGGCGACGACCTCGTAGACCATCCGCACCACCCGGCGCCGGCCGCGCTTGTCCGTGCGGTGGACGACCTCGGCCCAGTCCCCGGCCATCGCCTTGTGCACCGGCACGGTCTCGCCCAGCGGGTAGTCCGTGGTGTTGCCCGCCGCCGCGTACCGGGCCACCAGCGCCAACGCCTCGATCACCGGCCGGTGGGTGTGGTTGGACGAGCGGAACTCCAGCACGTCCAACAGCTTGATCAGCCCGCGCCGGTAGTGGTTGGTGCAGGACGCCTTCAAGCTGCCGTCCCGGTTCTTGCGCTCGGAGGGGAACAGCAAGGCACCGGGCCGGGTGTGGTAGCCGTCGAAGTGGCCCCACACATCCTCGATGAACCACCGCAGGTTGCGGTCGGCGATGTTGATCAGCGGCACCAGCCGCGGCTTCGGCCCGCGCCGCCGGGATCCCTTGCCGTGCCGGACATTGAGCTTGCCGAACTGGCCCAGCTCCCACCGGACGTCGTCCAAGTCGAGCATCCGGGCCTCGTTGATCAGCTGCCCCAGATCCGCCGCCAGCCGGGCCACCGCGTAATTGCGGGCGGCTGGGCCGAACTTGCGGCAGGTCACCAGCTCCTCACGTCATCCGGCGAACAGCACCTTGATCTCCGCTTCGCCGGCCGGGATCCGCAGTTGTGGTTCCGCCGAGGCCCGCGGCCGGTTCATCTCATCCAGCCGGCACTCCACCACACGGCCGGTCAGGTTGTGCAGCTCGACCTTGTGCCGCAGCTCAAGGAACTGGCACTCAAGGAACTGGAAGAACACCGCCGGCACACCCGCCCGCCCAGTCCGCGTCGACGGCTTCGCGTCGCGAAGCACCCTGCCGAAATAGACGTCTGCGTCGGCCGGCTCCATCTCCCACGGCGGACGGCCAAGCCAGTCCCGGATCAGCTCCAGGTGGTTGGTCTCGTTGCGGATCGTGCTGTCGACCAGACCGGCCAAGGCCAGCGCGAGCACGAACCCCGCCAGCACATCGGTCCCGAACTCGGCGAGCTCCTCCGCGCTCACCGGCGCCCGGTGCTCGCGCAGATCGCGCACTACGGCCAGAGCCAACCCACGCCTCCACGACTTCACCCAGACTGAAGGAATCCCGACAGAGATGGGGGTTACGCACTACGGACGAGGATGGCTCAGAACAGCCTGTGGCCATCCGGACGAGGTAAATAGCCCCAGGTCCAGGCACCTTCATCCGTGCCGGGAACCGGGAGACGAACGCGGAACTCGGGGACTATTGCTCATCCGTCCTGCACGGGCCGGCGGCGCCCGTAACCCGGGCAGGCGGATCCCGATTCGCCGGACAGTGAATGCTGCGGGGAAACACCGACCTGCCGAAACCTCAGCACCGGACACCGGCGCGCTTCCGCCCGTACGCCGCGAAGCACCGCGCGCCGCCCACCTCATCGGCACGCCGCCACCACCGGTCGGCTGAACGACACCGATCGCGCTTCCGTCCAGCCGACCGGAAAAGACCCAGGTCAGGGCGTGTGGCACTGCAGGGATTCACTGCGGCGGCACCGGCCCCCGGGACACCTGACTCACCGCCACTGTGCGATCCCCCGCCAGCCCGCCTTCGGAACAGCCAATCCTCTAACACGGATCGGCGCGGGGATTTCGCAGCGACACGCGGTGGCCATGGGGTGAGCGGGCGTCAGTAGATCATCCGGACGGCCTAATTGTCATTTAATCGCCCTTTCTTCTCTGGGTACTTCACATCCCGACCGAGAGACGGACGGCGCCACATATACCCCGATCGGCTCCCCGTCTCGGATTTTCGATATGACCGATATGACAGCTGTGAGTACGTTTGATCGCAGTCGGCTGACGAGCCGACATCTCCGAGATACAAGACGGGAGAAGCGACATGAAGCTCGCTCGTTCCACCATGGTGACCGCCTCTGCCGGAGCTGCCGCGGCACTCGCCGTCACCGGCATCACCTACGCCTCGGCGGCCTCCTCGCCGGCGCCCCAGGCGGCCCCGGCCGCCGTCGCCCCGGCCACCGCCCCACAGGCACCCTTCGGCGGCAACTCCGGGCAGGGCAACAACAACAGCAACAACAACAACAATGAAAGCCAGGGCAAGGGCAACGAAGGCAAGGGCAACGAAGGCCGGCGCGAGGAAGGCCGGGGCCACGAGGAGCACAGAAGGGAAGGCCGGATCTTCGTCAACGAGCGGTCCTACTCCGCCCGCCCCGGCGACTGCATCACCGTGATCAGCGGCCTGGGCGCCAAGACCCTCAA